>JAMWCX010000002.1 GCA_023818895.1 Candidatus Omnitrophota bacterium
CATTGCCGCCCTCGAAGGATTTGTCGAGAACGAAAACATCCCATCGGTTAAACTTGGTGCCGTCATTGGCAAACCCTCTGTTGCGGCCGAGAGTCTGGTTTGCCCTGTCATAGGTCGTCTTTCTATCAAAGACTCCGACGAATCCGACCTTCTCGCCTACCTTTATATCGGTTCCGGTGATATCTTCAGCCCCTAGGAATATGCCGGTCTTCTTGTTGGCACCGTTCTCTACGAACCTTCCGTCCTTGCCTTGGGTGTAGAATTGCTCGCAGAGGGCTTTCTTGCTTAAGTTCTGCTTGCCGGCCTCCCACTGCCCGCTTTTCAGCTTAAGCTCCATGAAGTTGCCGTGGCTGTCCGGGATTATTATCCTCTCGAACCCCTTTGCGGCGCAGATATTTTTAAAGGCAGCGACCATATCGACGCCGTGCACGGTACGCGCCTCGGCGGCGAATACGAGGTAGTCCCTGCCGCTTAAGTCGACACATCTATCGGTAACGCTCTTAGCGAGGTTACGCACAGAATCGACACTGTTATATGAACGGACGTGTTCTTTCCTCTGGCCGGTGCCCCCCATATCTGCGGGCAGATAAGCGTTCTCCTGCTTGGCGTCAACTTTTAAGCCATACCCGAATTTAAACACGCTTTTTACTGCGGCAAGAGTACCGGTGACTCCCACGACGTTTCCGCCGTTCTTAAAGATGTCCATTATGACCTGCTGCATCTCGGCCTTGACCGAGTCTCCGCTCGTGCGCAGCCTGCCCAGCTGCTTGGCAAGGGCGCTCCTGTTACCAAGGTCTTTACCGAGCACTTCGCGCGCATGGAGGTTCGTTAAGACCTCTTCCCACTGGCTCGAGTATATCCTCTCTATCTCAGCTTTCGTCCCGTACGGGCATGCCCTCTCGAAGCCCAGCTCTTTATCGAACTCCCATCCGAAGCCGTCCATCTTCTCGTGGAACTTGGTCGTGGCTATCCTTGCAAGCGTCATTAACGCGGTCTTCTCTTCAGCGGTAAGGGTCTCCGCGGTCTTGCCGAGTTTCTTGGCGACTTCGCGGACAAAGTCGGCCTTTATCCTTACGTCGTGTGTAACAGGCGACTCCCAGGCAACGTCGCTCCACGACCTGTTCGTAGACTCCCTGACCGATTTCGCCGCGAAGAAGACGTCCATTGACGTCTTGACTACGTCGGCATCGACTGTACCGCCGGCCCTCATCGACATGATAAGAGGGACTGTGTTTGCCAGGAAATGCGCCTCGTCTATGGCAAGCTCGACCCGCGAGGTCAAGGTCTTATATATACTAACCTCGAGAGCCCTAACCGACGGGGCCTTATTTATCGAGGTCTGGTTGAGGCAGTTCATAAGAGACTGCTGCAGGACCGAATCTACAGTTACGATTATATCCGCATTCTTCGCCCTGTTCTGCAGGGTTGTCAGCTGCGTAAGATCTCCGGAATTAAGGGCCTTGGCGGCGTTAAATCCGATCACTTCGCTATCTCCCAAGAGGTCGAACTTGTAACCCAGTGCGCCGAACTTCCTAACCGCATCCGGGAATGAATTGGCGTCATAGCTTCCAGCAAGTAGTGCCGGAGGCAGGGTAAGTATCGACTTATCCGTAGTCTGGGAGAAGAGCGCACGCGTCAGGTACATGTAGGCGTTCAATATCGCGTAGGTCTTGCCTGCGCCTGTGCCTATCTGTTTGGTCTCGGCAGAGGCCTTGTCTAAAGCGGCCTCGTCCCTCAGGTTCTTTATATTCTCCTTGTTTAAACCTTTGGATATAAGACCGAGCACCATCTCAAGCTGGTTTATCGCGCCATTGGAGGACATCTGCTCCCTTAAGCGCACGCCGAAGATGTCGCCGAATACGCTAAGGAGATTATTGATGGCCCTGGCCGTCTCCTGGCTCGCCTTGTCGACTTTTGCGACGTTGATAACGAGATCGCCCGCTTCGTTCTTCTCCAGGAAGTCGTACTTGGACTCTCCGGCTACTTCAGCCTTCTTCAGGAACTCGCCTATCCGGCCTCTTAAGTTTTCGGTGGCGCGGTTTACGGCCTGGTCGGCAAGCTTCGCCATATCCGTGCGCTTCATGCCAAGGAACTCCTTTATCTTTTCGGCAGCCCTGGCGAAGACGCCTTTCTTACCGACGAGCGATGAATCCATTATCGACTTCGCCTCGTTAAGTATTATCGTATGTACGGACATCTTGTTTACTGTGTCCCGCACGGCCAATTTCGTCATTTCGAGAGACTTGCCGTCCACTTTGATGCCGTCTATCCTGACAGTCGGTATAGGCGCCGTCTTCTCGCCTGGGCCCGGCAGGCCGGTCGTCAGAGACTTGATTTCCCTGGCTTCGGGTGAATTTTTAACTTTCTCTCTTATTGCGCCTGCCTCTGTTTGATTATGTCCTCGTGTTTTTCCTGCTGGTTCATGAGATAGCCGGGAGCGAACTTGTACGACTGTTCCTTATCCCGGGGTGAAGGCAGGAGTTTTTCGGCTGTGGATTCGCGGCGCTTGTAGTACAGGGAATCGTAATTCGTGACCTCTTCGCTACGGGAAGAATTTTCCGGACCCAGCTTTGCCTGCGGGATGCTGCTTTGATTATCATAAGCTTCTGTATGAGCTAATATATTTTTATAGGGATCCTGGAAATAGAACATATCGCCTGCCCACGCGATGTCGTACCAGACAAACATAACGACCAAGACCGTGGCGACGGATTTCATAAAAATTATTTTGCCAGGAGAATAATATTCAATCATTTGAATCACCCGCTTTTTGATTAAAAAATAAAGAATATATAATAACTACTTTTTTAAAACTTATATAATCTTAAAAATAATTAATCAAAAAAACTCAACTCCTACTCTTTTCAAGTTGTTCGGCTACAATATAATATATCATATAACTAATTATTGTCAAGTACGTATATGTAACTTTTTTATTACTTAACTTTAGTCATCTGTCACCCTCTCGTGTAGACTGAAGTAGACTGCAGGGGCTTCTTTTGTTCTGCTTTTGTGGTATATTTTTGTTGTTTATAGAGGGGTGTGTATGGGTGAAGATTCGAGAGATATGGCTTTTAGGTTGCGGAAGATAATATTCTATGAATGGCGATCGAAGAGACTGACATGGCAGGAAGTCAAGGCACGCTATGGGCTAAGCAAAGCGTGGTTCTATAAGTTCAGGTCTAGGTTCTTGAAATATGGCGATGATGGGCTCAAGGACAAGATCCGTAAAGTACCCCTCCTCGCCCACTATCTTGCGTGGGATCAAAAGATAAAGGTCGACTTCTTTGTGAACCATATATTCAACAATACCCCTCCTTTCAAGATAAGAGGCGTTATCACGGACCAGGCAGTTGAGTTCTATTATGCGCGTCATAAGAACGACTATAGCTACTTCAGGCCCATGATAAATCGATGCGGAGTTGAACACACGGTTACCAAAAGAGCCCATCTGTGGACCAACGGCTATGCCGAGAGATTGAACCAGACAATATGGCAGGAATTCTACCTATGCATGCTGCCCAGACCTTATGCAACACTTGCACAGCTAAATGAGGACCTGCAGAAGTTCATGAGAGAATACAACTTCAAGAGGATGCATACGGGCTACAAACTGGTAGAGAGAGGCTATCGGTCCCCGGCGCATGCGTTCTTTGATATACGCGAGAACTCTAATATCGTTGAGATAAAGTATTAGCTGCAAAAAAAGATACGGGATCTTTGCCGCGGGAGAGGTGTATCTACTTTAGTCTACTCATCGGGGAGATAGGACAATAGCATTCTATTCCCCACTCGTAGTAACTGGTTTTTGAATTTTTGGTTGTGTTTTTTGGATGTTTTTCGGGCTTGCCGATAAGGGGAATCGGGCAAGTAATCTAATACCGGCTTAAAACTACGCCTGTGTATAGGAATGATTCCGTATTTTTTTATGGCTTCTTTATGTGATTTGGTCGGGTAGCCTTTATGCCTTGCGAATCCGTATTGCGGAAATATCTTGTCATATTCAAGCATGATACGGTCCCGGGTAACCTTTGCTATGATGGAGGCCGCCGCGATGGACATGCTCTGTGAGTCGCCCCTTACTATGCTTCTTACCGGGCATTCGATGGGCAATTTTATCCTCCCATCGACAATAACATAATCTGGCGGAATACGGAGGTTGGATATAGCCATCTGCATTGCCTTGACAGCGGCGTGATAAATATTTATCTCGTCTATAGTTTTTTCGTCCACAATCCCAACGCCGACGATAGCTTTTTCCATTATTTCGTCATAGGCTTTTTCACGCTTCTTCGCGGTGAGTTTTTTGGAATCGTCGATCTGGCACTCGAAATCGTAATTTTTTAGGATAACGGCGCTGGCAACCACGGGTCCGGCTAACGGGCCGCGGCCGGCCTCATCGACACCGGCTATCAGCGAGTAACCTCTTCTACTTAGCCTCTTCTCGTGCCGCAGAAGTCTGGTCTTCAGATACCGATGGTCCCGAACCCTTATTCGAGGAGTGCTCAATCTTTTCATCAACCCTCGTCGCTTTGCCGACCTTTCTCTTTAGATAATAGAGTTTTGCCCTCTTCACATCACCCCTCTTGACAACTTTTATTTTGTCAATGAATGGGGAGTGTAGAGGAAATACCATCTCGACACCTTCGCCATAAGATATCTTGCGAACAGTGAATGTTTCGCGCAAACCCGAGCCGGCTCTCGCAATCACGGTGCCTTCGAAAGTCTGGATGCGCGACTTTCCCTCTTCAACTATCTTTAGCTGGACGTCAACGGTATCGCCGATATTGAATTTTGGGATATCTTTCTTTATGAACTTCGCTTCGACCGACTTTATTATATGTTCCATCTTTTCTCCTTTGCGTTATAACTCTTTACCGCTTACTGTTTACCTATTAAATCCGGCCGCTTCTTTATCGTCCTCTTCAAGGCCTCGGCTCTTCTCCATTCTTTTATTTTCCTATGATCACCGCTCAAAAGCACCGATGGCACCTTCATTCCCTTGAATTCCGCCGGCCTTGTATACTGCGGATATTCCAAAAGACCATTTTCGAATGATTCAGACAATAGAGAATCCGCATCCCCCAACACTCCGGGAAGAAGCCTGACCACGCAATCTATAAGAACCATCGCCGGTATCTCGCCACAGGTAAGGATATAATCGCCGATAGATATTTCCTCATCTACAAGCTCTCTTATCCTTTCGTCAACGCCCTCATAGTGTCCGCAGATAAGAACTAGCGATTTTTCCCGGGCGAGTTCTTTCGCAAGTTTTTGGTCTAACCTCCTTCCTTGCGGCGTAAGAAGTATGGTCTTCGCCCTTCTACGGCGGGCTCTCGTCTCCCGCCGGGCGCCGCGCTTTAAACCGAGATCTTTTCGCAAGACGCCCAGTTGGCAGAGAGCCAACCAGACAGGCTCTATTTTCATCACCATCCCCGGCCCGCCGCCGAACGGCTTATCGTCGGCGGTGCGATGATTATCAAACGTCCAATCACGCAGGTTGTGGATTTTAATCTCGATAAGTTTTTTCGCCTGGGCGCGCTTCAATATCGATTCGCCCAGAACACTATCGAACATTGCCGGAAATAACGTGAGAATGTCTATACGCATGGACTCAGGTTAAGATCGAGCTTTAGGCTAAGGCTTCCCTACCTTTGTCCTAAGCCCTAACCTTGATCCCCTGTTTCTTGAAAAGCGTCCGCACGATAGCGGATGGGGTAGCGCCCACTCCGATCCAGTACTCTGCGCGGTCTTTTTTAACTTTCACGCTTGCCGGGTCAGTCTTGGGATCGTAGAATCCAAGTATCTCTATCGGTTTTCCATCCCTTGCGCTACGCCTGTCCATCACGACGATCCTGTGAACAGGTTTTTTCAGAGTTCCCATCCTCGTAAGTCTTATAACTGCTGGCATCTTATCCTCCTTGCTAACCGCCTCTTAACTCAAAACTCAAATTTCTAAAATTAATGCCGCCGCTTCGCCGACTTCGTATACCTATCCCCGCCACGCCAGAGGCGGCAATTTCGATCTTTGCGTTTTGATCTTTGACTTTATTTCTCCTTCTCTCTCCAGACACTAGCACCCAATGCCGCCAATTTCTCTTCAATCTTCTCATACCCGCGATCCAGATGGTAAATCCTTTTGACCTCTGTCCTGCCCTTTGCCACAAGCCCGGCCAGCACAAGCGCCGCTGAAGCCCTCAAGTCAGAAGCCATAACCGGCGCACCGCTTAATCCCTGGACACCTTTTATTATCGCGCTCGGCCCTTCTAGTCTTATATCGGCCCCCATCCTGTTTAATTCCATGATATGAGTGAACCGATCCGGGTAGATCTTCTCGGTGATAACACTGATACCTTCGGTAACAGCCATGAGACTCATCACTTGTGCCTGCATATCCGTCGGAAAGCCGGGATATGGAAGCGTCGTCACGTCTATAGGCTTAAGCTTCTTCACGTATTTGACCCTGAAGCCGTTCGGCACCTTCCTGATATGCAGGCCCGATTCGATAAGCTTGTCGACCAGGGCAACCATATGCTCCAGCTTCGCGTTTCTAAGTGTCACGTCACCTTTTGTTATGGCGGCCGCTATCGCGTAAGTACCGGCCTCTATCCTGTCCGGAATTACACGGTGGTCGGCCCCATGCAGCCGCCTGACGCCTTCGATTATAAGCCGGTGAGTTCCATGCCCTTTTATTTTGGCGCCCATCTTCATCAAAAACGATGTAAGGTCCACCACTTCGGGCTCGCAGGCGGCGTTCTCTATGATGGTAACCCCTTTCGTCAGCACTGCGGCCATCATGACATTCGCGGTGGCAAGTACACTGGAACCGAAGTGCCCACCGAGGTATACATGGCCTCCTCGCATACGCCTTCCGTCAGCGACTATATAACCTTTCTCAACCTTTATCCCCGCTCCGAGCGCCTCAAGCCCTTTGAGATGCAGATCTATAGGCCGCGGCCCTATTACGCACCCCCCAGGATACGACACCTGCGCAAACTTCTGCTTCGCAAGAAGCGGGCCGAGAACACATATAGATGCGCGCATAGTACTGACGAGTTCATACGGCGCCATGCACTTCTTGTATCCCTTCGGATCCACGACCACCGTATCGCCATCTTGGCGGGCTTTGACATCAAGACACTTAAATATCTTGAGCATCGTCGATATATCCCTCAACATGGGGACATTCCTTATGACCGACTTTTCATCTGAAAGTAGCGTGGCGGCAAGTATGGGAAGCGAGGCGTTCTTCGCGCCGCTTATAGTAACTGTGCCCTCAAGCCTTCCGATGCCTTCTATTACTAACTTATCCATCGGGCTACAAGCACCCTTTCGATGCCATTATGGTCCGTTTTTACCTCAACAACGCGGAGCAAACCAAAAGACTTCACAATCTCTTCTATAGCCTTCCTCTGCCCGTAACCAATCTCCATAAGGATATAGCCGTCTTTTTTTAGGTAAAACGGCGATAAATGAATAATTCTCCTGTAAAAATCGAGGCCGTCTTCTCCACCGTCAAGCGCGATAGCGGGCTCCTTAAGAACCTCTTTCTGAAGCACGGCAAATTCATGCCTTGCTATGTAGGGAGGGTTAGATATTATTATATCAAATCGGCCTTCAATTTTGCCGAAAACGTCGCTTTCAATAAAATCGATATTTTCTAAAACGCCATGATAAGCCGCGTTGCTCCTTGCCACACAAAGCGCTGCTTCAGATATATCGGAAGCGATTATTTTACAATTAGTTATGGCTTTTGTCAATCTACAAGCAAGCGATATCGCGATACATCCTGACCCTGTGCAAAGATCTAAAATCCTTACGCTCCGTCCAGCCGAAGTGCCGCCACTGGCTAACTTAGACGCGATCTCCACCAGTATCTCTGTCTCCGGCCTAGGAATGAAAACTCTCTCATCGACTTCGAATTCCAGGCCGCAGAATTCGGTCTTACCGATGATATATTGTATAGGAGTATGTGGCTCTATCGTCTGAATCATAGGTCAAAACCGAAAATCAGAAACACCGGATACTGAACAAAGGAAAAATTAGAATTTTCCATTTGTCTCCGATTCCTGTGTTTTGAATCTATAGTTTTTGAGTCGCATGCCGCGCTCACCTTATCTGTTCTAATCGCAATTTTCTTTCTTTCTCTTTAAGTGCGTCTATGATCTCGTCCAGCTCGCCTTCGAGAATACCCTCAAGGTTGTGAGTGGTAAATCCTATCCTATGGTCCGTGACGCGCCTGTCCGGAAAATTATAGGTCCTTATCTTTTCTGAGCGGTCCCCCGTGCCCACCTGCGCGCGCCGCGATCGGGCGATCTTCTCGGCCTGTTCCCGCTGCTTGATATCGAAAAGCCTCGCTCGCAATACCTTCAGCGCCTTGGCCTTATTCTTAAGCTGTGAACGCTCGTCCTGACAAGTAACGACCATTCCTGTGGGAAGATGCGTCAGGCGCACCGCCGAATCGGTTCGGTTTACACCTTGGCCGCCGGCGCCTCCGGACCTGAACACATCCACCTTGAGGTCTTCGGGTTTTATGACAACGTCCACCTCTTCGGCCTCAGGAAGCACCGCTACCGTAGCGGCGGAGGTGTGTATTCTTCCGCTTGCCTCGGTTTCGGGCACGCGCTGAACACGATGGGTGCCGCTTTCAAATTTCATCCTGCTGTAGACACCGCTGCCGGATATCGAGCAAATGACTTCCTTGTAGCCGCCTTTTTCAGTCATGCTAGAATCGATAAGCTCAAGTTTCCAGCCTTTCTTCGCGGCGTATTTTGAATACATACGCAAAAGATCCGCGGCAAAAAGGCTTGCCTCAAGCCCGCCGGTACCCGCGCGTATCTCGACGATGACGTTTCTCTCGCCGCCTGACTCCTCTTCAATAACAAGATCCTCAATCCGCGAGGAGGCGTCTTTAAGAGCTTTTTCGAGCCTGTGCTTCTCCTCTTCGGCCATGACGAGAAAATCATTGTCATGCGATTTGTCACCGAGCACATTCTCCAGATCCTGAAGGTCGCGCGTAATCTTAAGGTAATTATTATACTCGTTTACAATCGGCGTAAGCGAGGCGAGCTCCTTGGCATAGGCCTGGTACTCCGCTTTGTTTGAGATAACGTTGGGGTCGGCCAGAAGCAGTTGCAGCTCTTCGTAGCGCCTCTTCTTCTCCTGGGCTATTCTTTCTATCATGTTCTATATCGAACTTGTTCAGGCTTTCGGACCTTCCTGTTCAGGAACGTCTTTAGCCGGGGTTTCTTCTTTTTGCTTCTTAGCGCTCTTAACTTTGCCTGCGTATCTTTTCGAGAACTTCTCAACGCGGCCTGCGGAGTCAACCAGCTTCTGCTTTCCAGTAAAGAAGGGGTGGCACTTCGAGCAGAGATCCACATGGATATTCTGCTTCGTCGAGCGCGTGCGAATCACTTCTCCGCAGACACAGACTATCGTCGTCTCCTTGTATTCAGGGTGTATCTTGTCTTTCATGCTCTCCTCCTCGTTTATTTCAAAACAAAATCAAGTATTTCGGAGTTAAAATTTTTTGAATTTTAATCTTGCCGCTTTGATGTTCGATATTCAATATTTGGATTTATATTACTGATTCATCGACATCAGGAACTCCGCGTTCGTCTTGGTCTTGGAAAGTTTCTCTATAAGTAGTTGCATCGCCTCATCGGTATTCAGTTCATTAAGCACTTTTCGCATAAGCCAGATACGTTTAAGCTCATCTGGATGCACTAAAAGCTCCTCCTTTCTTGTGTTAGAGCGCTTTATGTCGATGGCTGGATATATCCTCTTCTGGAAGAGAGTTCGGTCCAGCTGAAGTTCCATATTACCCGTACCCTTGAACTCTTCGAATATGACTTCGTCCATCCTGGACCCTGTATCGATTAGCGCCGTCGCTATTATCGTTAGACTACCGCCCTCCTCAATATTGCGCGCGGCGCCGAAGAAGCGCTTAGGCTTCTGAAGCGCGTTCGAGTCAACGCCTCCTGAGAGGATCTTGCCGGAGTGAGGAACACACGAATTGTATGCGCGCGCAAGCCGCGTTATAGAGTCAAGGAGTATAACGACATCCTTTTTGCACTCAACGAGCCTTTTCGCCTTCTCAAGAACCACCTCGGCAACCTGTATATGGCGCTCCGCCGGTTCATCGAAGGTAGAACTTATGACCTCGCCCTTCACCGAGCGCTGCATATCGGTAACCTCCTCAGGGCGCTCGTCTATAAGGAGCACTATGAGCACCACTTCCGGGTAGTTCGCTGTAATGGCGTTGGCAAACTTCTGTAGGAGCACCGTTTTGCCGCTGTACGGGGGGGCCACGATAAGCCCTCTCTGGCCCTTGCCTACCGGCGTGAGAAGGTCCATAATCCTCATGGATATGTCCTTAGGATCATGCTCAAGCAAGTATCTTTTATTAGGATAAAGCGGAGTCAGGTTGTCGAAGAGTGTCTTGTCTTTCATTTCGTCGGGATTGCCGAGATTAACTGCCTCAACTTTAAGCAGCGCAAAATATCTCTCGCCCTCTTTCGGCGGCCTTATCTGGCCGCTCACCGTATCTCCGGTCTGTAGGCTGAACCGCCTTATCTGTGAAGGCGATACATAAATATCATCGGGACCCGGCAGGTAGTTGTAGTCGGGACTCCTCAGAAAACCGAAACCGTCAGGCAATATCTCGAGGACACCCTCCCCGAATATCAGACCTTCCTTCTCGGTCTTGGCTTGCAGGATCTTGAATATAAGATCCTGTTTTTTTAGGCCGCTTACGCCGTTGACGTTCAGTTCCTTGGCGAGCTTCGTCAGCGCCGCGATCGACATAGTCTTAAGTTCTGCTATTTCCATGCGATCTCCTTCCACAATTTTTCTACTTGTCTCTTCGTCGCGTTCTTCGTCTTTCCGTTGTCTATCACGAAGTCCGCTATTTTTATCTTCCTCTTTAAGGGGATCTGGCTCGCGATCCTCTTCATCACCTCTTGCCTTTTGATCCGGAATTTTTTTACGCATCTTTCTATCTGCCTCTTTTTAGGACATGTCACAACTATCAGCTTATCCACAAGCTCCTTGGCGCCCGCCTCGATTAGAAGCGGCGCATCTATTACCACTATATCTTCAGGCCCGCATCTTCTGATCCGGGCTCTTAATTTCTGAATAACCTCCGGATGCACTAAGCTATTAAGCCTGGCGAGCGCCTTCTTATTACCGAACACTATCTTCGCGAGCTTTTTTCTATCGATCTCGCCTCTTGGCCTAAGAACTCTCTTACCGAAAGCCCTGACAATCTTTTTAAAGACAGGGGTTCCTTTCGTTATGCATTCATGCGCTATAGCGTCGGCATCTAATACTTTGGCCCCTTTAGACTTAAAAAGGGATGCGACAAAAGTTTTGCCCGTTCCGAAAGACCCTGTAAGACCTATTACCTTCACGGCAGCGGTGGCCTCTTCACTATCTTCTGGTATAATCTTATGTACTCCCTGGCCGACACCTTCCAGGAAAAATCCAGCTCCATCACGTTTTTGACGAGCGCCCGCCATAGCTCCCTGCGCTGATAGGTCGCCAGCGCCTTGTTTATGGCATCGAGCAGGGCCTCAGGCTTGTAATCGACGAACAGGAAGCCGGACCCTTTCCTCGTCTTCGGATCAAATTCATGTATGGTGTCCTTGAGACCCCCTGTTTTTCTGGCCACAGGGATAGCGCCATACTTAAAACCTATCATTTGGTTTAAACCGCACGGCTCGTATCTCGATGGTATCAGAAAGATGTCGGAAGCCGCATATATCTTCCCCGCCGGCAGCATGTCAAACCTCAGGTTTATAGACGCGTTTCTAGGATGGGCTCTTGCCATCTTCTCCAAAAGGACGTGGTACTTCTGGTCACCACTGCCCAGCATTACAAGCTGTACTTTTTTATTGAGAACATCCCCTATAATCCTGGCAAAAATGTCCATGCCCTTCTGGTCCGCGAGCCGTGATATCATACCTATCATCGGTATATCAGCATCGACCTTAAGGCCAAGCTGCTTCTGCAGGTCCTCTTTATTTAGGTATTTATCGTCGAGGTTTTCGACTGAATAATTTTTCGCAATGTCTTTATCGGTCGCCGGATTCCAGGTACTATAGTCTATGCCGTTTAATATTCCGAAGAGCGAGTCCGCTCTCGTCTTAAGAACCCCTTCAAGGCCGCAGCCGTATTCCGGCGTTAATATCTCTTTTGCGTATGAGGGACTGACAGTGCTCACAGCGTCGGAATACACTATACCTGCCTTCATAAGGTTAACCTTGCCGTAAAATTCAAAATAGTGTATATGGAAGAGCGCCCAGTCCAATCCTATCTTCGGGAATTCTTCTTTCGCGAAGAGACCCTGATACGCTATATTATGTATCGTAAAAAGGGTTCTGGTCTTCGAGAAGAAGGGATCATATTTGAACAAGGTGTTAAGGTATACCGGCACAAGTGCCGTGTGCCAGTCGTTGCAGTGTATGATGTCCGGCTTGAAATTTTCCTTAAGACACCTCTCCAACACCTGCCGTGAAAAAAACGAGAAACGGTCGAGGTTATCAGCATAATCACCGTACCTGTCACCATACAAATGAGTTCTGTCAAAATAGTCATCGTTCTCGACAAACCATACCTCCACGTTCTTATCCATCGCCGTCCGATCGCCTTCAACTTTTACAGAATGATATTTAGGCATGATAAGCCTCACATCCGCGCCCAGGTCCGCCAGGGCAAGCGGCAGGCTCCCCGCTACGTCAGCCAGGCCCCCTGTCTTGGCGAACGGCACGGCCTCCGCTGACGCGAATAGTACTTTCAGTTTTTCCACTTCAGGCTCCGATTTTTAATACACTTATATTCGATGGTTACGCGCTACTTGTCTTGTCTAAACATAACTTTTTTGCGCAAACGGTCCCGCAAAAGCCTTTATTAAACACAAATGTTAAAGTTCGTATTTTTCCTGTTCTAACCAGTTTTTTCCTACTTCTATGTGCGCCTCAATCGGCACCTTAAGTTTTATAACATTCTCCATACCGTCCCGGACTATGCGGCAGCTTTCTTTGAGCTCATTCTTCGGCACATCAAATACGAGTTCGTCATGCACTTGGAGAGTCATTTTTGTGTCGAGATTTTTCTTAGCCAGCGTCTCATCGATGGATATCATTGCCACTTTTATAATGTCGGCGGCTGAACCCTGTATGGGGGTATTTATGGCGGTCCTTTCCGCAAACTGTCTTATCCGCATATCTTGGCTATTTATCTCAGGTATATACCGCCGCCTGCCAAGTATTGTTGTAACATAACCCTTTTTTCTTGCGTCGGCTATGAGGCTCTCAAGATACTGCCGAACGCTGGGGTATCGCTCGAAATACGCGTCGATGAACTCTTTGGCCTTGTCCACCTCTATGCCTAGCGACTGTGAAAGGCCGTAGGGGCTCATGCCATAGACTATGCCAAAGTTGACGGTCTTAGCCATGCCTCGCATCTCGGCCGTAACGTCCTTTTCCTTCACGCCAAAAACGAGACTTGCCGTGAAGGCATGAATGTCGGCGCCATCTTTGAACGCCTCTATCAGATTGCTGTCGCCGGATAGATGCGCCAGTATCCGCAGCTCTATCTGCGAATAGTCGGCCGAGAGCAGGAGATGGTCTTTCGAGGACGGTATGAAAGCCTTGCGGATCTTCCGTCCCTCTTCGGTCTTGATGGGTATATTCTGCAGGTTCGGGTCACTCGATGAAAGCCTTCCGGTTGCTGTCACGGTCTGGTTAAAAGAGGTGTGTATCTTGCCGGTATACGGGTTTATTAAGCCAGGCAGAGAATCCACATATGTTGATTTCAGCTTCGAGAGTTCGCGATATTCGAGAAGCGCGCGCGGCAGGTCGTGTTTAGCGGCGAGCTTCGTGAGCACCTCTTCGTCGGTAGAGACGCCTGTCTTGGTCCTCTTTATCACTGGAAGCTTCAATTTTTCAAAAAGCACCATGGAAAGCTGCCTTGGTGAATTTATATTGAATTCCTCGCCTGCCATCTCGTATATCTTCTTAGTAAGGCCCTGAAGCTTTCTATCCATCTGGCCAGAAAGCTCGGCCAGATAATCCGTATCTATCGATACGCCGTTAATCTCCATCCGCGCAAGCACTTTTACCAGCGGCATCTCCACTTTATAAAATAGTTCCTCGAGACCCTTGGCCGATATCTCTTTCTCGAGTATCTTCTTGAGCCTTAATGTCACATCTGAATCCTCGCAGCAATAGGCGCATACCTTTTCTACGTCGACTTCGGCCATGGTTATCGCCTTCTTGCCCTTGCCTATAAGATCATCTATAGGTGTGGTCATCTTATGATTAAGGTATTCGATTGATATGTCCTCAAGATTGTGATTAAGCTTCGAGGGATTAAGAACGTAAGAGGCGACCATCGTGTCAAAAAGCTCACCGCCAAGCCGTATACCCCGCTTCGCGAGTATCATATATTCATATTTTATATTTTGGCCTATCTTCAATACCTTACGATTCTCAAATACACGTTTAAGAGCTGAAAGCACCGTGTTAGCGTCAAAATGCTTATTCATCGGCACATAGCAGGCATGCCCTATCTTCCAAGAAAATGATACGCCAACAGGCGCGGCAACCATAGGATCCTCATTCGTAGTCTCGAAATCGAAAGCAAATTCGTCTATCTTTCCCAGCTCAGAAACAAGTTTTTCAAGTTTTTTTTGGCTATCGATCAGTTCATACGTAGATCTGAGCGTCTCCTTAGGAGTCAAGTCTTTTATAAAAGACTTGAATTCGAGCTCCTTATAAAGCTCAAGCAAAGAAGCCTGATCCGGTTCCTTAAGTTCAAGTTGTTTAAAATCCACTTTTAGCGGCACATCCTTATCCAAAAGAGCAAGCTCCTTGCTGAGGCGGGCCATATCCTGCCCTTCTCGCAGCATCTTCTGTCGGGCCTCGCCCTTCACCTTAGATATGTTCGCAAGAAGATGATCGAGCGAGCCGAATTCGCCGATAAGCTCTATCGCGGTTTTCTCTCCTATACCGCGCACGCCTGGAATATTATCGCTAGCGTCTCCCATAAGCGCCATTATATCCGGTATCTTTTCCGGCCCTACTCCGTAGGCCTCCCTTACCTTCGCCTTGTCATATATGAGACCGTCCTTATGGGTACTAAAGACTTTAATATGGTCGTTTACTAGTTGCAAGGCATCTTTATCGCCTGTAACTATATAAGTTTCTATGCCGTGGGATTCCGCCTTTTTAGCGATTGTGGCCAGCACATCATCGGCCTCATAACCCTGAACCTCGAATATCGGTATATTCGATGCCTGAACAAAGCGCTTTATATAGGGCATCTGGCTTACCATCTCATTCGGCATCGGCTTACGGTGTATCTTATACTCACCGAATTTTTCGTGCCTGAAGGTAGGGCCTTTAAGGTCGAAAGCAACGGCCAGCATGTCCGGAGAGTTATCCTTTATTATCTTATGGAGCATGGTAACGAACCCATAGACAGCATTCGTCGGCTGGCCTTTTGAGTTCGAAAGCGGCCTTATGGCGTAATATGCCCTGTAACAGAACGAGTTTCCGTCAATAAGGAATAATCTTTTCTTCCCAGACATTACACGGCGAGCCTTATCATGAGGTAAAGATACAGAAGGATGAATTTGACATTTATCGCTATTTTATTTCTATCTAGGGATTAATCTCTCGGAAATTGGCCACTCTTTAGAGAGGAATTAAGAATTGTCAATATTGATATTAATTATACAAATTACGTCGGATTTGTCAATAAAAATAATCCTTTTACATAAAATAATCGAAATCCCGCTCTTTATGAAGCTGTTTAGCCACCCTTATAACGTGAGCCGGCGCCTTCTGGGGATCAAGCTCTATGTAACTTGTGTGTCCCTGCCATATGAACTTCTGGTCGTTCAATAGATCATGGGCCATGTAGGGGGACTCTTTATCTATACCAAGATCCTCTAATGGGACATGCAGCAATCCTGACTGGACATGAAAAGGGTCAAGGTTGACTACCACTATGATTATGTCAGAATAATCTCCTGTAGCCTTGTAGTAAGCCAGTAGATTTTCGTTGTCTATGTTGCAGAAACGGATATTGCGGGTCATCTGAAGGCATGGATTTTCGCGACGGATGGTGTTAAGTTTTGTAAGAAGATCCTTTATGTTTCCCGGACGGTTTCGGTCCCAATGCTTTATCTCGTATTTTTCGGAGTCCAGATATTCTTCCCTTCCCGGAAGCGGTGTATTGACGCACAACTCAAAAGCCGGCCCGTATATGCCATAATTCGACGACATGGTCGCGGCCATCACCGCGCGAATGGCAAAGGCAGGCCTGCCGCCTATCTGCAGGTGCTCCGGCAATATATCAGGGGTATTGGGCCAGAAGTTCGGCCGGAAATACTCGGCGACGTCAGTCTGGGTAAGTTCGGTCAGGTAGTCTTTCAGCTCCTGCTTGGTGTTTCGCCAGGTAAAATATGTGTACGACTGGCTAAATCCCGACTTTGCCAGCCGGTACATTATTTTAGGCCTTGTGAATGCCTCGGAAAGCAATATAACGCGGCGGTCTTTTTTTCTCAGTTCGGGGATCAGCCAGTCCCAGAACGCAAACGGCTTTGTATGAGGGTTATCCACTCTGAATATCTTAACCCCCTGATCCATCCAGAAGACGAAGATGCTTTTGAGCTCTTTCCAAAGGCCTTCCCTATCAACGGTATCAAAATTAAACGGCACAATGTCTTCATATTTCTTGGGAGGATTTTCAGCATATTGAACGGTGCCGTCGGGTCTCCATTTGAACCACTGGGGATGGCTCTTCAGATAAGGATGATCCGGCGAACACTGTAGAGCGATATCGAGCGCCACCTCAAGCCTATTCTTTGCGGCGGAAGCCACAAAAGACTTGAAGTCATTCAATGTCCCTAACTGGGGATGAATTGATTTATGGCCCCCTTCAGATGAGCCGATGGCCCATGGTGATCCTGGATCACCGGGCATACATTTGACGGAGTTATTCTTTCCTTTGCGAAACTTCTTGCCGATTGGATGAATAGGAGGAAGGTACACTATATTGAAACCCATAGCGGCTATATCAGGAAGTATGCGTTCGCAGTCCTTAAATGTTCCGTGTTTCCCCGCCTCCGGGCTGCAAGAGCGCGGGAATACCTCATACCAGCTGCTGAATATAGCGCGCCTACGCTCTACCATCACCTTCAGCTCAGGAGAATAGGTCGAGCTCTTGGCCTTATCGAGATTAGCCCTCATTATCGCGTTAAGCTCCTCATCCATCGCCAGCGCGAGAGCGGCTTTAGGGCTCCGCGCTCCGAGCATGTCGCGGGACCTTTTATTAAGCAAGGACGCTTCCGCCTTGCCGCAACGCAACGCCGTCTGGCGTATTATCGCCGCGCCTATCTTGAGATCCACAGAAATATCTCTTCCCGCGTCCACTCTTTTTTTGAGGTCGTGGCACCACGAGGAAAATTCGTCTATGTATCCCCGCACGGAATAGACATAGTCATTTTCGGTTTCGATGGTAAAGGAACCCGCCCAGGCGTCGTTTCCCAAAGGCCTCATCGGAAGCTCATTCCATTCCTTCTTGCCGAATTCGCGATAAAGGAGAAACGCGGCTGTTTCATCATGGCCGTCGGCGTAAACGTCGGCCCGCACAACCACCTGCTCGCCGACAACGCGCTTTATGGGAAACGCGCCGCCATCGATCTGGGGAGATACATGCTCGATGACTATCCTTGAGCTCGCCGGAATTTTTTTCGCCTCAACCTTCTTTGCCATATCTTTTTGTATTTTATCATTAAAGGTTGTAATTACAAATGAAAAAATGACCATAATCCACTTGCGAATTTTGCGTTCTTGGATTATAGTATTGGATTATGAAAGTTCTGCTTCTTACAAACGAATACCCGCCGTCAATATACGGAGGGGCCGGCATACACGTTGGCTACTTAAGCCGCGAGCTCTCAAAGCTATGCAAGGTAGAAGTGCGTACCTTCGGAAACCACAACATACGTAAAGGCAATCTCACGGTAACGGGCTTTCCGGTTGATGACAGCCGCTATACCGCCCCGAAGCCGCTTCAGCAGGTATTCGGAGCCATGCAGCGTTGCATTGATTTTAATGCCACGAATATAGACGCCGATATCGTCCATGTCCACACGTGGTACACTCACCTCGGCGGCGTCCTCGCCAAACTCAATTATTCCATTCCGCTGGTTGTGACCACCCATTCATTAGAGCCTCTGCGGCCCTGGAAACGGGAACAGCTTGCCGGCGGCTACAACTGCAGCTTGTGGATCGAGAAAACAGCTATAGAAATGGCCAACGCTGTAATCGCTGTCTCGGCTGAGGCGAAAAAAGACATTCTGAAATTCTTCAAGATCCGCCCTTCCAAAATCCATGTCATACATAACGGCATAGACCTCAATGAATACCGTCCTGTGAAAGCTCCCCAACTCCTCAAGCGTTTCGGCATAGACCCTCAAAAACCATATCTACTATTTGTGGGCAGAATCACCCGGCAGAAGGGAATCATACACCTGGTAAACGCCATAAAATACCTGGATGGTGGCTTTCAGGTCGTTCTGTGCGCCGGAGCACCCGATACAGAAGAGATAGGAAAAGAGATGAAAGATCGCGTGGCGGCCATGCAGAAAAAACGAAACGGCATCATATGGATACACCAGATGTTAGACCTTCCCTCCAAGGTCGCCCTCTATTCCCATGCCGATGTCTTTTGCTGTCCTTCGATATATGAACCTTTCGGGATAATAAACCTTGAAGCGATGGCCTGCGAAACCGCTGTTGTGGCAAGCGCTGTCGGGGGAATAAAAGAAGTGGTTGTCGAGGGCAAAACCGGTTTTCTCGTGAACACCGGAAAGCTGAAAGATGGTTCCTTCGAGCTTGAGGATCCAGTAAAGTTCGAAAAAGAGCTTGCCCGGAAGATAAACGAACTTATGAAAAATAAGAGATTGCGCGATAAGATGGGAAAGGCCGGCCGCAAGAGGGCTTTGGAACATTTCAGCTGGCCGGCGGTAGCGAAACAAACCTGCGAACTGTATCGGTCTGTTCTGAGTACCACCTCCTAAATTCCGCCACCCCCACCTACACTACGCCGCCTGGAGCGCCTTCGCCTGAGCCTTATATATATCCTTGAGTTTTTCATAATCGACCGGTTCCGCCTTCGGGAGGAATACGACTAGCCTCTTTACCTTATCGTAAGAAGCGATGAGCGGCAGTTTCGGCGGCTCCTTTCCTGCCGCAAGCTCAAGGGCAAGGCAAAGCATCTCCATAATCCTTATATTAAGTTGTTCTAAGGATGCCGTATGCTCATCGCTGAATCTCTTCAGCTCTGAAGGATCCACGCAGGCAAGAAATGCCCGCTCATCATTATCCGTGCTCCTTAAGGGAATGAAGCTATCCGACTCAAGCGTGGTGTTGGAACCCAGCACCACTACATTCGACAACTTCGTATTCGTCCTCTCCGCCTCCTTAATAATGACATCGGCCAGTTCGTTGGCTGGGCGGTGAACCACGATGACGTTATCAAGCCCCAACGACCGTAATGTGTCCCCCAGAGATTCTATCTCCTTGACAAGAGAGTTGATGGCATTACGCTGAAGCGACCCTTTTTCCTCATATCCCGGTATCCAATCGGTCTCGAGGCCTATTATCAACTTCTGGTCATTGTATTTTGCGCGTCTGGCGATAGCTATAACTGAGGCGACTATCGAGTCGGCCTCAAGCCGGGTCAGACCGGCCTTCAGCCTGTTTGACAAGCCCTTTATATCGGCTGGCACGGAATCTTCCGGCATACTGTCAAGAGATCCGAGAAGGGTTTGCAGCCTCTCTTTTATCTCGGAGGTGGCCATGCCCGTATGAAGGGCTATTTCGCCCGGCGCGGAAGGAATGACCTTATGCTTGTCAACAAGCACCCGTAGAAGATTACCGTTCGTTATCATTCTTGCCCGTTCGTTATTAACGGTCCCTTCGACTATCTCGAAAAGCCGCGCTACTTCAGGGTCCGCGTTAATGGCTGATGTCTTTTTCTCCGCCGCGGCCTCACCCATCCCCTGTCCCGGCCAGAGAAGCGCAAGCCGCAGGATGCGAGTCTGCTCTTCGGAAAGCTTATACTTCTTCTGCGCCCTCTCTATATTCTTGGCGATCACATCCGCCGGAATCTCGGACTCAGCGAGCGGTTTTACCTTCCGGAGCGCGGCCCTGAGCGCCTTCATCTCCTTCGGGACGCTGGACTCCACTATCTCAAAGGCCTCAATATGAGAAATGCTTGTATACTTCTCGAGCTTCTTCTTGGCCTCGGATGTTATCGTCGCCAGCTCTGATGTCGTAGGCGATGTTAGTGACGGATTAGCTAAAGAAGCGTCCGGCTTCTGACTATCGTGAATGGGCGCTTCAACCTTTCCTTGTTCAGTACCACCTTCGGACTGATCGAGTTTGCTACTTTGAGCGCGTGATTCAATCAGTATTCGCGCATGATTCGAAACCCCCAATTCGTTGAGCTCCTCGATGTCCACAGGATCCAGCATGATGTGAATAATGCCCGCACTTTCATCGAAGTATAGTTCCGCTTGCGGATGGCGCGATGTCTTCATAAACGTGCTATTCCACGCCCACTGCTGGTGGTAATCAAACCATCTCAGGTTGAAAAGCGCGTCAACGTCATACCGGTTTTTATCCGTCGCCAACCAGCATTGAACACCCCAGTTCTTCGTCTTGGGGCTTGCATAGACGCGAAGGACAATATCACCCACCATCTTTTCTTTGACAATAACGTCTTTATCGCTGATAAATCTACTGCTGTCAGGCGCAATATCGACCCATCCTTTTAATAAATCCATCATGTCCGCGCCCAGCATCATCGTCGCTTTATCCAGTCCAAAATCCTTGCGCAACTGTTCTTTCGACTTATCAAAACCACTACTATCGTCACGCTGACCTTCTCTTCCGAACTGCCCCGGCTTCTGCGCATCGGCTATTTCGCCCGCCGAGTCAACCCCCTTCTCTATCTCCTCGATCACGTCGGAGATGCGGACTCTGTTCATCTGTTTTTTGTCTTTTTGCGCCTCCTTCAGGTACGGCAGCGCCTTCTCGCCCATCTTCAAAAGCGCCTGCCTCGCGTCCTCTACCTTGCGATAATCCTTTCCGACAAGGTCGGTAATGATGAGCTGTATCTTATTAGAATCAATGGCACCTACCGCCGCGTCGTCGGGGAGAACATCCCCAACTCGCAGAACCTTATCGTGAAGGCTGGCAAAACGCTCTTTCAATCTCGTAAAGTGACGCCATAAAATATAGGATATGGCGCCGATGAAGAACACGCTTCCGGCCAGCGCAACCACCGAAACTAAGCCGGCTGAAAGAAAGGCGGTCGCCATCCCTGCCAAGCCTGTGATCGCGATGAAGTCTATGGAAAAAAGCCTTTCCCTGCCGGAGGGCGCCCGCTGGCGGGCCGCCTTGATAATACTCCTGAGTATCACCCTGTCATCGGCGTTTGATACCTCGCAATCCTTCATCTTTTCCAGATAGGGAACGCAAGAGCTATCTAGATCATCGGCCGCTATATCCATGATATACCTGCGCATCAGCACAGATGATTCTGTTGGATAGATATCCTCCGATACCGCCTTGATAAAAGATGCGGGATATGTATTCTTCAATATATGCTTAAGGCGCATGGTTTCAAGATAGAGTGCCTTGCTGTATAATTCAGGCGACACAAAACCGTCTGCTGCGCGCGTAAACTTGTTTATCTCCGTTAATTTCTTGAAAGGATACCCTGCTATCGCCGTCGCCCCGCCCAAGAAAAACGCGCATGCCGCCAATAACGGCGCCTGCGCCGTCACTATGGCATAGATACCGCCCGCAACGCAGGTAAGCGGCAAGACCAGCTGTGCGATTGCCGTGTTTATAAGCGCTATGCGTATCATCAAAGACGGGTAATCACTCGCGTTTTTCATTACCGTTCGGTGGGCTATGCCGAGGAACATCTTCCCCAAGACAAACGAGATGACGGTGATCAACCCGTAATACAATAATGCCGGCATTGCAAGCAAGCCGCTCACAGCAAAGGCATCCAATGAATATGCCTTATGTTTTTCCAGCGCAGACTTCTCTTCCGCTGCAACCATTTGGCTTCGCGGCTTTTTTATATTCCGCCAGCCCAAATATGCGCAGGCGCTTAAAACCAAGGCGGCTATCGCTGCGATGGTGCTATAGGCTCCGGCGGACGATACCAATGCCAGAGGCTCTGTAAAAGTCCCCCCGAACGCCAACGCCGGCACCAGCAAAAGGAAAGCGATTCCGGCCGATTTTTTCAAAACCGGCGGTATAAGAGGCCTGTTTGCGTTCCTTTGCCAATAGCTCGATTGTTCGGTCGCGGACTGTTGACCGGACTGCGAATAAACTGTAGCGTAGCCGGAGAGGAAGGGAGCTATCAGCATTAAAAGGACGGGGGTAATATTCTTTATATTCCCGGCCGTTTCGCTTATGGAGGATTCTTTTTGACCACTCTCTGCGGCAACATCCCCTTTTCCTCTGACGATTAATTTCCCCGGAACCGCGACTGAAGTCTGTACCTCCCACCGGTGAGTACGCTTATTAGGCTTATATTCGTGATGCACGTAGGGCGGGGTGTATATCACAGAATAATCTTTTCCTTCCGCTATACATTGAGCTATAATCTCTGCCTGCCTCTCTGTTAAGGAAGTATGACAATCGAACGGCGGATAACCCGGCATAGGCTCATGGGTAAGTAAAGTTAAATAATAGCGCAGAGGCGCTAACCGCTTATCATGTATAAGTAGACGCGCAAGATCTTGCGCGGCATTATAGCGGACATCCCTCTCGTCGTCAGCCAGGTCTTTTATAAGCTTTAGCATCGCCGCAGGGTTTACGACCTTCTCGCGGGATTCTGCGGACGCAGCTTTTTTGGCTTGCTCGGCCCCATCATCGCTGCCGGGCAACTGATCTACAAATTCACCTTCTATGGCAACCTCCAACCGGCCCGGTTGATCCAATTTTTCCTCATACCAATATGTAGTCTCCCAAAAATCTGTTACCCTCTCATCATGTGTCAGGGGTCGGCTATATTTTACCTGGAAAGATTTTCCTTCTACAAGACATTGAGCTATAAAAGCGGCCTCCCGCCTCGTCAGTGGCACATAGTACAAAGGATCGTAACGACTAACCGCCACTGTCAAAAAATACCCACTCAGAGGTATTGGGAGGGGCAAATTTTTCAATTTCAAAAGTATTGTTGCCGCATGTCGCCGGACACCCTCATCGCTGTCGGCCAAATTTAATACGAGAGATTTGATCTCATCCTTAATTTGCGGGTCCTGCGAAAGAATTGCTTTGTCTATTCTTGCTGCTCTGCGCTTTTCTATCCTTGCCTTGACAGCCTCAGGCGCATTCCTGTCAATGAGGAAATCTATTACAAAGACTACGACCAATATCACTCCTATGTAATATAACGAAGATGTGATTAGCGATTCCAACTCATTCCCACCTACTGTGGCCAGCATAATCATCCCGTTTAAAAGGCCGAACGAATGAAAAACGCCGGAGCCGGTGGCGGGAGAACCGGGCCTATTTTCGCCTCGAGAAAGCCTGGCGGACGGCTTGGCATCGCGGGAACCCTCTGGTTCTCCCCGCTTTTGGGATCCATCCTCCCCCGCCTGTTCCGTTACGGCGTTGCGGGGCGTGGATGATTCGGAAACCGCTTTCAGGCCTTCAGAAATATCTTTCAACCGCTCTTGAGATGCGGATGCAGGTTCTTTCCTGTAATCGTCCCTTACTACCTTTATTACAAAGGTGTCCGACAGCCCCTTTATCTCATGGCCTTTAAGAGCCGCGGATAAAGGATTAGTCTTAGGTGTAACTTGAATAATATATCGATGGCCGTTTCGCTCGAACGGTATTAGCAACACGCCATTTTTGTCAAGACGTATATCCGAAAGGGGCGTGTTTCTCTCCTTACCGTCAACAAGCGTTACTTTTGAAAGGTCTATGTCTCCGATCTTGTCAGCTACCCCGTATATCGGATTTTTTAATACTTCTTCCATAAGCCTCATAGGCAAAGGACCTATGCCGACATTCTTATCTCCGAAAGCGTATTTGGCTATATCGAGGGAAAGAATAAAAAGGCTGCAGGCCTTCTTTACTGCCTCTGTAGCCGAGGGGTCCTGAAATATCGAATGGGTAGCAAGACACGATGGGGCTGATGGATTTTCCGGAGGATTGGCCCACGCTACATCAAGCGCAAGAAATGAGATTACCAACAAGATCGATATCGATTTGAACCACAAATATTTTTTCATGCTATAAATCATAAAAATCTCTCCTCTGTTCTTTGGTCTAACAAGTTATTATATCTTTAAATAAAAAAGCCAGGCTAACATTCTTGCCATCAGCCCGGCTACAACAAAAAATAGTTGTTCAGACTTTCTTTTGTGCTTACACCTATTTATCACGTTCTTTATTTTTCTACTCCTAACATTTAGGTGAAAGAAGTATAACATAGACATTTAGCTCTGTCAAGTTTATATAGCTTACTTTTTTTTATTTAACTTTGAAAATTCAGATAGGTAATTGCCAGTTAGGTCATCAATAGCCTGAGCCAGTTCTTTTACCCTTAACTCCTTCTCAAAACGCAACCGGCTATCTTTAGGAGGCGATGACATCAGCTCAAACTGCAGTCTTTTTCTCTCGTAATAAGCCCTGCGCAGGTCATCGAGTATGTCATTTCGCAACTGTGTATTTAGCCTAGACCTTACATCGATACTCGTCTGATCAGTCGACCATATTAGGTCTGCGAGATCCCAGGAAACCGAGACATCCCACCCTTTGGAGATATCGTCAGGCCCGGCAACTACATAGTCCTTCGTCGCGCTAGTGTATATCTCATAGGTATTAGACATGTCAATATCCATGCCGAAACTGACTTTAGGCATAAGGGCCTTTAGCCGGGCCTCGCCTCTCCATTTCTTTATTTTTTCCGGGCTGACCTCGTTATATTCAATGGCCGCCTTCTGCAGTTCAGCGAACGACGGCTCCCCGTCATAGAGTATACTCAACGAACTTAAATTTGTCTCGATGTTGACGTGACTATCGTAAATAATCTCCGGGTCCTCTACTCTGTAAAAGCCCTTATCAGTTAATGCCAATACCGACTTTTCATCTTTCCCATCAAATACCACGATTCTTGCGCTTACTGATCTATCTGTCCCCTTATACAGCTCAATCCATTTACTCTTCGCAGGGCAATACCCGAAAACCCCTTTAGACGTAGCGCAGAATATCTTATCGGATATAGAAGAAACTAGCATATGGTTTATGTGGCCAGCGAGACCGGCGCTTGGAAGAAAGCCCCATGTCTTGCCGAGATCGTCCGAATACAGCACCTTTTCGCCAATAGACGCATAGACCCTATTGTTTTTAATAGCAAGGCAGCTGACGCTTGATGCCTGATCTTCGCCATCTTCCGGAATATCAGCATCCTCCTCTATTCCGGCTGCCTCATTTGCGCAGACGCGCACATAGATCCTATCCCAGGCATAAGGTCCGTCTTTCGATATGTATAAGCCGCCATCACTGGACGCATATATATGCCCCTGGTTTATGGCGATACAATTCACAGCTCTGTTCTTCAGGACCCCGCTTATGTCTTGCCAGCTTATCCCACCATTCTCGCTCAGGAAAACGCCTCTGCGAGCACCAATAATCAGCCTACTGGCGCCATGTTTGGACATATCTATGCATAGTATATCGCTTTTTTCCGGGATTATCGTTTTGAATACATTCCTCCAGCTTCTTCCTGAGTCCTGAGACCTAAAAAGGCCTCTTTTTGTGCCCACAAAGATCTTGCCGTTACATCCAAGCATAAAGTTGATCTCATTTCCTCCTGGAGGCAGCGTAAAAACGGTTTGCCAGTTATCCTTTGTGGCCCTGTATACCTCTGAGCGCGTCGCAAGAAAAACCTGACCGCCGTCAGCGACTATCGAACGCGCGCCGATATCGCGGATAGCTCCGCCTTTATCCGCAAAAAGCTCCTGTGAATAGGCCGTTATCGCGGGCAAAAGCAATGTTTGGATTATTACTAAGACAATTCGTGTCTTCATCTTGTTCTCCCTCAGTTTTAACTAAAATCTAACAGGATTTGGGCCGTCAGCGGTTTATTCTATTATACAATTATTTAAATTTTAGTCAATTATTTTTTGCTAATTTATCAAATTTATTTATAAAAAAATAGGCCCTCCTTCTACTGCAGGGCCGTATTTTCATTTTTAGAATTTTACTTGCAGCAGCCTTTACGTTTTGTTATCCTCCTTAGCGCCTTCTCCATCCTAGCCTTTGCTTGTTCGGGCGTTTTACCCTCAGTAAGACATCCGCAACAGAGGGCGGCATAACCGCGCCTATTCTTTATTTTGAAAACCTTTGTCTTCATACCTTCCTTTCTGTCAGTCTTAGGCTCGCGTATGTGAAGATCCTAAGTGACCTCCGTCAAATCCCAAACAAACGCCTTGATACCTTCCTTGCCCAGCACGCTACGCAACTTTCCTATACAGCTAATAAGCTGTTTAGCGTCGGTATCGGTGCATGAAACATACATAACATTGTTAAGGCCGGGCCATATATCATTTCCGAGATGGGTACCCGAAGATTCGCCCTTGCCGTAAACGCTTGTGAACTTAGTATAACTCTTAAGAGCGCAGTTAGTCAATACTTCCATCACTTCTTCGTCGATCGCCATATTATAAGCTATCATCACCATCTTCATAGCGCGCCTCCTACCCTCTTCCGCCGATCCTTCTTTAAACGCGATTCTACCGCCGCATATAGCGTAGGCACAAAAAGCATTGTGACGAACGTGGATACCGAAAGCCCCCCGAGCATGGTAATGCCAAGCGGCTGCCACATCTCTGAGCCCTCACCCCGTGAAAACGCCATAGGCAGAAGACCTGCTAGCGTCGTAAACGTCGTCATGAGGACCGGCCTGAGGCGCTGCCTCCCACCCTCGGTAACCGCCTCTAGCATGGAATAGCCGCGCGCGCGCAATATTCCGATATAGCTCACCAGGACGATCGCGTTATTGACAACGATGCCCATGAGCATGACTATACCGAGAAAGGTGAGCACGCTAAGCGTTGTTCTTGTAAGCACAAAAGCAAGGATAACGCCGGTGAAGGTGAACGGCACCGCGAACATAACAATAAACGGATCAATGAGTGACTCAAACTGCGCGGCCATAACCATATAGACAAGTATGATTCCCAGTATCAAAAGGAGAAAAAGGTCTCTAAATGCCTTCTGCTGCTCTTCCGCCTCCCCTCCGACATTTATCATTATATCAGCTGGAAGCACAATTTTCGATATGCGCGATTTCAGGTCCTCAACTATCTTTCCAGGCGAGCGCCTGAAAGCATTGCACGATACGGTAACCACACGCTCGCGATTCTGCCTCTCAATAGAAACAGGTCCGCTGAGCTCGCGAACCTTGATGATATTGCCGAGCCGTATCTTCTCACCGCTTAGAGGCGAGACCACAAACAAGTTCTCTATATCTTCGGGTTTCGCGCGGGAAGATTCCTCAAGTCTCACATATATATCATAAGTTTCCCCTTTTTCGCGGTAACGTGTTGCTGTGGATCCCTCGATGAACGTCTTGGCCGTATCTGCTATCGTGCCCATGTCTATGCCGAGAACGGCCGCCTTTTCGCGATCAACCTCTATCCTCAACTCCGGCCTGTTTATCTCTCTGGAAATGCTCACGTCAACTGCGCCAGGAGTCTTCTCCATTATATCCTGTATAATTTTGGCCACGCGGTCAGTTTCCTCAAACGAATGGCCTATGACCTCTATCTGTATGGCCTTGCCGCCCATGCCGGTTATGGCCCTCCCTATGGGGTTTCCAGTAGAAATGTCGACTTTAAGCGCCCCCGGTATCTTAGCTATTTCCCTACGTATCCTCTGCCCTACTTCTTCAACTGAAGCCTTCCTTTCTGTCTTTGAGACAAGCTTAAGCCCAGCGGCAACCACATGGCTTCCAGAGGGACCGCCAACTATCCTGGGGCCTCCGCGCATTGTCTCCCCGCTACGAACGTAGAAGGTCTTTGCCTCAGGTACCTTCATCGCAAATATCTCCTCGATGCGCCGTGCCACCTTGTCCGTCTCCTCAACCCTTGTACCAAGCGCAAGCTCCACTGTAATCCTAATGTCTCCGGTGTCCTCTTCCGGAATAAATTCGTTTCCTACAAAACCTGTCAGGAAAAAACTCGCCATAAAAACCAACAAAAAACCGATAATAACCGTTTTTTTGCGACCCAAACACCAGGCCAGCGCACGCGAGTAACGCTCTTCCATCCTGCCGAACCACTTCTCTGAGGCATCATAAAACGCAACCAGCCACCTCTGCTTGAAGCGCACCTTCTCACCTTGCTGACTTGCGGTAAGCCATTTTGAGCACAGCATTGGGCTGAAGGTCGCGGCGGTGAAAAGCGACGCCGTTAAGGTGATAGTAATAACCATGGCAAGTTCGCCAAACATGATGCCTACCACTCCCGGGATAAGAAGCATGGGCAAAAACACGACGACCGTCGTGAGCGTCGAGGCGGCTATGGACAGGAACATCTCGGACGTGCCGAAGATCGCGGCTTCCTGCGGCCGCTGGCCACGCTCTATATGCCGCACGGTGTTATCCACAACCACTATAGCATTGTCAACCACCATGCCACAGGCTATGGCGAGCGAGAACAGGCTTATAACATTAATGGTCTTACCCCCAAGAAAGAGGTAAATGAAAGCTATAAGAAGCGAAAACGGTAAAGTAAGCGCGATTATTATGCTCGGCTTGAACTGCCGTAGGAAAAACCACACAACCAATATAACCGCCGTAATTCCTATAAACAGCGTTGACTTGAGCGAATGGAGCGTGTTAACGATATCCTGCGATGTATCGAATAGGATATGCATGCTTATGTCGGCTGGCAGGGTCTTCGAAATCTGCTCGAGTTTTTTCTTCACTGTCTCAGCAACCTCAACGGTGTTAGTACCTGTCTGTTTCTGCACCATAAGCATGAGCGCCGGCTTCTTGTTAAACCTGAGTATGGTGGTAACCTCACGGAAGCCATCCTCGACTCTCGCGACATCCTTTAAGTAGACATACTTTCCTTCGCGCTTACCAAGGATAACCAGATTAATCTCATCGGGGCTGGCAAATTCCCCCGGCAGCCTGACCAGGTATTCGGTAAGACCTGTCTTGATATTACCAACGGGCTGAGTAATGTTCGCCCGCTTCAGCGCATCGCGTATATCCAATATCGAAAAACCGTAACCCTCGAGCTTTTCTCTGTCGATCCATACATTTATCTGCCGCTCCAGACCGCCTATGAGCTGCACGGTGCCTACCCCAGGTATCTGGCGCAGCGGATCTCCGACTCGCTTGTCGATCATATCATAGAGTTCGGGGTAGCTCTGTTCGGCGGTGACCCCTAGGAATATTATCGGTATCATGGCAGTGTTGAATTTGAATATGAAGGGATTGTCCATCTCGTCAGGTATGTCAGGCAGGAACCTTTTGGCAAGGTCGATCCTGTCGCGGATATCGTTCGAAGCCTCGTCGAGGTTTGTGCCCCAATCAAACTTGAGCGTTATCCGAGACGAACCTTCTGAAGAACGAGAGGTTATCTTGTCAAGACCGGGCGTGGTAGCAAGTTGATTCTCTAAAGGCTCGGTCACCCGCACTTCAACATCTTCGGCGCTCGCGCCCGGATAATTGGCTATAACCGTTATCGCGGGCGGTTCTATTTCCGGCATCATGTCTATGCCCAACCGCGAAAGGCTGTACAAAGCGATGATGATGATCGCTGAGAAGATCATAAGGTTAGTAACAGGCCTTTTTACGCCGAATTGCGGTAAATTCATATTGCAGATTCTTTCACGCTATTATTATATAAAACGACCTTAATCTCAGCGCTTTCCCATGCCCACTACAATCTTTACCACGTTGATCAAAAATGTTGGGCTATTCCTCCGCCGTCACAGATGCCCCATCGCGCAGCTTCTGCTGGCCCATAATTACAACCGACTCTCCGACTTTAAGACCATCTATGACCTCGACATAGGCCCCCCGACGCGCGCCAAGCCTTACCTGCCGTAAACGCGCCTTGCCGTCCTCCACCACATAAACATAAAAAGGCTCGATGCGCCCAATCACGGCCTCTTTGAGGATGGCTGGATTCTGCCTGTGTTCCTCGATGATAAGACTAACTTTCGCGAACATGCCGGACTGAAGCCGGTGGTCCGGATTATCGATGACTATCTCGATAGGGGCGCTGCGCGTCTGCAAATCAATCACAGGGCTTATATTTTGAACATATCCGAGAAACTCTTCTTTTGGATAGGCGTCAACTCTGACTATCGCTTTCTGTCCTATCCGTATGCTGGGAAGATAGGTCTCCGGCACTTTAAGATATATCTCCGCCTTGTCCATATCAGCAACGAGCGCTATAGGTGTCTGCATCGTTACACTTGATCCGATATCGACGTATATACGTCCTATCCTGCCGCTAAGCGGCGCCTCAACAGGTGCCTTTTCGAATTTCAAGCCAACCTCATCCCGGTCGATATACGCTATCGGATCGCCTTTAGCAACAGTATCGCCTTCCTCTTTGACTTTTTCTATTATTTTTCCGGTCACCTTAGGATATACAATAGCCTCATCCTGCCCCTTTATATCGCCAACGTACTCAAGTGTTCTCGAAACGTCTTCCAGCGACACCTTCATAACCTTTACCGGCATGGCCTCATTGCCAGCTTTAGTCTGCCGTCCTTTTTCGCAACCGCTTGTACCAACCGCTATTATGCATAAGCATATTATATAAACGATACTGCGCTTCCGCTTCATAACATTTCTCCTACTCTATCTTTATATTGTCGTATATTAGAGTCATGCCTTCGGCCAAGGCAAGTTCGGCGATGGCCTTATTGTATTCTATGACGGCCTCGGCATAGCTAACCTCTGCTCGCGCCAACTTCTCCTGATAATCTATTATGTCGTGCGTGGAAACAAGCCCCGCTCTGAATCTCGCTTCTTGCGCCTCGTAATTCTTCTGTTCGGCATCCCTGTTCTTGATGCTTGCCTCAAGCATCCTGTATCTAATATCAACTTCGCGCACGGCGCTCCTCACTTCAAGTATTATCTTCTGCTCCATCCTCTTGAAAGCAAGCAGCGCCTGCTGTTTCTCAAGCTTAGATTTCTGATACTTACCCTTGGCATCATCATTTCCAAGCGGCACCGTAACGCTTACGCCTACCTTCCAGTCATTATACATACCGCTACCCAGTATGCCCATGTCTTTCTCAAAGTTCTTAGCCAGGCCGTTATAGCCCCAACTTCCGACTAAATCTACGATCGGAAGCATGCCGTTCTTATTGTAGATAACGGTGATATCCTTGTTCTTCAAGTCTATCTTCGCCGCCTCGTAGTCCGGCCTGTGGCTGAAGGCCTTATCAAGTGAGTCTATACTATCAAGCTCTTTCTTCTCATACGCAAGCGCATCTAAGGGCTCAATATTGGCGCTCCACAATTCCACATCATTGACAAGGTTTGTGATGAATTTAAGGTTATCCTCAGCAAGTTTCATAACTCCTTCGGCGCCCGCGACCGCTTTTTCGAAACGGGCGACTTCCGCTTCGGATTGCAAGAGATCCACATTCGATGCTATTCCTTTGGCATATTTTTCCTTGTTGATATTATACAGGTCCTCAACGCGCTTGAGCGAAACCACAGCCGTCTGGTACTGCGCACGGCTGTACTGGAAATCATAATAGGCCTTCTTCACGTCTGTAAGCGTCTTCATGACATCTTTCTTGAATTCCTGGATAGATTTTAGCTTATTGTTCTTCGCGATCAAAAAGTCCGCCTGAGTTACAACTATGCCGCCTCCTCTCATAAGGGGCTGTGTAACCGTTACCGCCGCAAAAGAGTCGAAGGTTGGATTTATAGCCTGAAAGAAAGGATCATAATTGGAACGGGTTCTTGTGGTATTGAAATCGAGAGCTATTTTAGTTCCGCTTATAAGCGCTTGATCGTATCCGAAGTTTATTACGCTGGTCCTGACCTTGGTCGGATTCGGACCGAAAAGCGGCCGGTCACTGTTATCGGTATTATCCTCCATCTCAAAATCAAACGAAAAGCTTGGATCGAACTTACCCGATGCCGTCTTAACGTTAGCATCCTCTATCTTAGGGGCGATACTCCTTATTAAGATTTCGGAATTATTTTTAAGAGCCATGGCAACACAATCTACCATTGCTATTCTGAGGATTTTAGTTTTTTCCATTGAGGCTATATATGCGCCTTTGTCAAACCCCTCCCCAACCCCTCCTCTTTCGCGCTCACAACAAGATAGCGCCAAAGGGCCAAAAGGCCGCATCTCTTCAGCAGCCGCAAGTGCCGGAAATATAAATATAATGATGATGAGAAATCCTAATGCCCTTTTCATTTTGCGCTTTCCTCTTGACCTTCCACATGCTCTTTTATATGGGTTAGTATTTTAAGGTATTCCTCACGCTCTCTCTGCGATATACCACTGAATATCTTTATGGTGGCCTGTTTACGCGCTTCCATAATATCCTTTACGGTAGATATCCCTTTCGCTGTTAGTTTCACCATTACCACCCGCCGATCTCTTGGGTCGCTGGTACGCACTATATAGCCGTCCCTCACAAGTCTATCCACTATGCCCGTTACTGCAGCGGTTGACACATCCATAAATTCAGCTATGTCTGACATCTTGGACTCATCCCGCCTGCTGAGAAACTCGAGGACAAAAAACTGCGGCATTGTAATTTTCATCTTGTAAAAATTTCCGACATGCCTCCTCATGTATTCTTTCATGAGGGCAGGCATTATCTCCATAACGGCATCTGCAAATTCAGATATATCTAGGTAGGTCATTGTTAAGCCTCCTTATGTTTAATAATATTAAATATTTACATTGTTAAATATACCATATAAAAAAAGACCCGTCAAGGTCCTTTTCAATAAAATCTTTCCTGTCTTATCGAGGGAGATTATACCAGTTTATAGAAGCCTCGGCAAGGGATATCGGCCTTCCGGACTCTTTTGCAAACTGGCGCCTATAAAGCATTATAGCCTCAAGCTCATCGTAAAACTTACGAGCAAAATCTAATGGGCTATGGAGAAACTCCACCCCTATTGTATATACACCTATTGTATCGTCGTGTTCTACGTGCACCACTCTTGCCCTCAGAAAGAAAATCTCCCCTTTCATAGATATCTTTATTATAAGCCTTGATCCTGTTTCCAACCGCTTGTCGGTCGAGATTAGTGCGCCGCCCTCGCACAGATTCAGTGTTATGGAGCTGCCCGCCGGGGCGTCATTTTCACATCTATATTCGATAGGGCAATATATTGGGTATCTTGGAAACCGTCTTCTTTCAACCATCTTTACCACCTTCTTCGATCACAAATTAAAAATGCCTGGCAAGCCGCCAGGCATATATTCTTCGTGTCTGTTTGCTTACCATATTAATATATCATATTATGCTACCATCGACAAGGCTTCATTTCCTAGTTTTTTATCTCTAACGGGCCTCTGGTCATCCGATATATTTTTTGACTAAACCCAACACGCCTTCCATACTTACAGGTTTTATGATATAGTCATCAGCGCCTAGCTTCCCTGCGTCAAAGGCATACTCGGTATCGCTTTTCGCGGTAATTATTATTACCGGTATGTGCGACAACCTCGGGTCGGTCTTAAGCCGCGAAAGAGCCTCGAAGCCATTCAGCTTAGGCATCACCAGATCCAAAAATATAAGAGCTGGCGCTTCCTTGGCTGCTTTCTCTATTCCATCATTGCCATTATGAGCGGATATAACCTCGTATCCATTTGCCTCAAGTCTCATCTTTATGGCATCTACAAAATCAAATTCATCGTCTATTACCAGCACCTTCTTGTTCATCTCATCTTTCTCCTTATCCTGCGGCCGGATATAGCCGCATAAATCTCATCTTTATCCACGACCCTGAAGCGCCCTTCTTTAAGGCCTTCCAAAGTCAAAGCCCCTATTCTTATACGTAATAGATCCACAACATCAAATCCAAGTTCCTCAAAAAGCCTCCTTAAATGCCTCTTCTTACCCTCGCATACTATCACTCTTATCTTCGATATCGCTTTATCGGCATGCTCTATATAAGCCTGCTTTACCTTCAAAAAATCATCGCCCTCCCTCACGCCTCGCCTAATTGCCGCCAGACCCTTATCATCAACGAAGCCCTTAACGCTAACAAGATACTCTTTTTCGACTTCGAATTTTGGATGCGTGAGGCGGTAACAGGCCTCACCGTCGTTAGTAAGTATTATAAGGCCACGTGAAGGCTTATCGAGCCTGCCTACAGGATAAACCCTTCCGAATCTTTTCGGTATAAAATCTACTATCTTGGACTCGGCAAACTGGTCCTCAAGCGTAACGGTAACCCCTTTAGGCTTATTAAAGACCAGATACACGCTTTTTTCCAGGCGTAAAATCCTGCCCCTCGCTTTCACTGTATCGTCGGTTCCGACTCTGAACCAAGGCTCGGTTACAACCTTTCCGTTTACCGTAACAGCGCCTTCTTTCACAAGTAAAGCGGCATCCCTGCGCGAGCATAAACCACTTTTAGCAATGAATACATTCAAATTCATAATGCCGCTCTTCTGGTCTTAGCGCTCATAGCAAGGACTGCTAGAATCGTCACATTGAGTATGGCCAACATGAAGCATGTGCTAGGAATACCTATAATAGGTATCAATAATGTGCCTGTTATAAGCGCCCCAATACATGAACCCGCCAGCTCCATTCCGTATGTCATACCGGCGACACGGCCTACGGACGATTCCTTATCAAGTAGTATATTGTTCGCGACCGGAAAGAGGAATCCGCCGATAGCGCCAGACAAAAAAGGTAGAATCGTAAATACAATATCCGTCCCAACCCATGATGAAATATTCCCAATGGCAGTCGTCAGGTGCCCAAAAAGCCACGGCAAAAGCAAAGCGAATAAAAATAGCAAGGCCGGCACCACCATCAGGGCATTTTCTCCACTTCGTAGCTTCGGCGTGACTCGCGTCCCAAGCCATCCTCCTGTAGCAAGACCTGTCATATAGGCGGTAATTATAATCCCCAATTTATAGAATAGGTAGCCGTAAAGAATCTGGAAGGCAAGCAGTATTATTATCTGAAAGGTCATCTGGCTAAAACCGTTAACTGCCACGGTAGGAATCACGCTCCTTGCAAAGTCTTCTTTTTTTCTTGTCCCCACCAATCCAAAGACCAATATCAAACAGCAACCACATATTGCAAAAAGCCATATAAACTTTGCCGTAATCGCTTTGAGGAAAGCGCTGAATAGCGAACCTTTAAACCGCGTAGTCCAGAACAATATATCGTAATAGTATGAGATAGGATAAAAATCCGAGTTTATACGGCTGCCCAAAGAGGCGGACTTTATTGTGTTATCCGTATAAGAGATATTCTGCGGCGACAACCTCGAAAAAAGGTAGTATTCCCTCACATACTTAAGGTCAAGGTTTCTTAATTTAGCCCTCTGCATGAGAATATTGAAGTCATAGGTAAGGCTGCTATTATCGTCAGATGCCAGGAAGTAGGAAGTCTCTCCTGGCAATACCTTCACTTCGCCGAAAACCGACTTCAGAGTGGCATATATGGAACCGAGAAACTCGGCAAGTTCCCTGCCTATATAGCTTTCGGATGAGGAAAGGCCTAAGGATAAAAGCCCTCCTTTCTTCATGACGGCCTTTGCCTCCTTGAAAAACTCAAGTGTATAGAACCTGTTTATCTGAGCGGTAGAGGGGGCGCCAAGGTTCACGATAATTACGTCGTATCTTGCTGCAGATGTGGTCTTTATGTAATATCTCGCGTCCATGAATATCGTTGACACTCTTTCGTCATCGAGCGCTTTTTTATATTCGACGGGGAGATGTTGCTGGGCCAACTTAACGATAAGAGGGTCTAACTCTATGTAATCGATCTTCGCCAGGGAGTGACGCGCTATCTCCTCCAATAGGCCCCCCACCCCTCCGCCTATAAGGAGGACCACTTGAGGAGCTGGATGCTCTAAAAGCGCAAAGTGAGCAGCCTCTTCCGAAGCCTGTTTGTCCGGCACTGTATAAAGATGAAGGCCGTTGTTGAAAAAGGAAAGCTGGTTGCCTCTTTTTACAATAGCGACATTGCCATAGATAGAGTTTTTGGACGAAATTAGCTCGTAACCGGGCCACTGGGCCTTTGAAAGGTACAAGTCAACATGAGAGAAGCCATCATAAACAAACGCGATAATGATAAAGATAAGGAAAACAAGTGCCGGCAATGCCACGTATATGCGAAATTTTTCCTCTTTCGAGGACAAAATCAGGGCGATTGCCGCGCCCACCAAAAGCAGGCTTAAGACAGCCATTATCTGCATCGAAACCATCATGGGAATTAAAAAAAAGCTTGTGACGAGGCCGCCGACCATAGCTCCTATCGCCTCAAGAACATACACAGCGCCTGAGGCAATCGCCCCGCTTGGGCGCAGTGACCCATAAAGACGACACGCCAAAGCAAACATGAAGCCCAAAAGCATGCAGATCGGCGCAAGGATGAGGAAGGACATTATCATCACAGGAAAAAGTGGGATGGTTTCGCCCGGATTTACTCCGAGAAAAGTCTTCAGCGACCTTATAAAGAAGACAGCAAAAGGAAGAGCCGCGGCGAGGGCAAGCTGGCATAATGAAAAGATAAAAGCCTTATGTCTAATGCGGTCTGATAGCCGGCCAAGAAGGGCACTTCCTATGGCGCCTGTTATAAGCCAACCTGCCAGTATGAAAGCGATGGAGAGTTCGTTACCGTAAAAAACCAAAAGGAACTCGCGCATCAGCACTATCTGTGATGCCATCGCAATAAAGCCGATAAGTATTATAGATAGGATCGAGCTCTTCTCGAAGCGCTTTTTATCGGTCATTGATTATGCTTCGCTTTCTATGTTCCGTAACGGCTGAAAATAATCCCAACCCCTAGCAACATTAAAAGAATAGCGCACATTACCTTGAAGAAGGTCAAGACAATTTGAGATCTGATGGTCTTCTGGATCACTTCTTTAAGAATGCCAACGATAGCGCCAACCGTTATAAGACCTGATAGGAAAGTGCCGAGGCCGAAAGATAATGCATACAGAGCGCCGTCATATGAACCTTTTGACATAAGGGCGATTTCAAATAGAAGCGCGGCGAGCGGAACGCAAGGACTAATGCCGATCAGAAAGCCCAAAGCCAACAGCCCCCCAAAACCAGAGACCTTAGTATAGGCGGCGCCGAATGCGCATTGCGAGGATGACGGCTTGCGGACCAGAATAGTAATGCCAAGTACTATACTTACAACACCCGCAATAGATTTAAATACATAGTCAAGATTTGACTGTGTAAATTTTCTCAATAAGGCGCCTGAAGCCCCAGCGATTGCGCCAAGTATTACATAGGCGGATAACCTACCGGTCAGGAATATGAGAATATCTATTAATGTCCGGTGCCATTGCTCCCTTTTTCCAAGAATATACGTAACCAGGATAGGCGCACAGACCAAAAAGCATGGGCCAACTACCCCGAAACTGAAGCCAATGCCGAAAATCTGGAGGTGAGTAATGAGGGTGTTAAACATTTTCCTTTATAATATTTAACGGAACGGAACGAATACGACGCAAAAAGTTATGCATAATTTTTGGATGTGGGGGTATATTACACCTCTGCGGCGCTATTTTCCTTATCTACTTTTCCCATATACCGGCGATTTTATACCCACAATATGCGCACTTGCCATCTTTAAGGCCATTCGGCCGCGTGGTATAGCCGAGCCGCTCTATTACCATCTTACCACAATTCGGGCAGTATGTGTTTTCATGTGGATTGCCGGGAACATTGCCTATGTAAACGTAATTCAATCCGGCATCTTTGGCTATTTTATACGCCTCTTCGAGTTTCTCCGCCGGCGTAGGAGGAAGGTTCTGAAGCCTGAATGCGGGCATGAAACGGCTGAAATGGAGGGGCACGTCTTCTCCGAGATTATCCTTTATCCATCTGCACATCTTCCTTATCTCTTCCGGACTATCGTTCTGGCCCGGGATCAGGAGGTTGGTTATCTCAAGCCAGACGCCTTCCTCCTTTACAATTTTAAGCGTATCGAGGACAGGCTGAAGCTCTGCATCCGCGTTCATCCTCCTGTAAAATTCCGGATTGAAGCTTTTCAGGTCGACATTCACGGCGTCCATGTACTTGAGGAGTTCTCTGAGAGGCTCGGGATTTATGTACCCACAGGTGTGCATGCAGTTCTTAAGGCCGCCTTGCCTGGCGAGCTTCGCCGTATCGAGCATGTATTCATAAAAGACGGTTGGCTCGGTATATGTATAGGATATAAACGGAGAGGCTGCCTTTATAGCGTCTTCCACAACTTTTTCAGGAGGAAGATCGTAGGCAGCAACGTCATCCGGCCGTGCCTGTGATATCTGCCAGTTCTGGCAAAATAGGCATCGCATATTGCAACCTGCGGTAGCGATTGAAAATGCAGTTGTGCCGGGATAGACGTGAAAGAAAGGCTTCTTTTCGATGGGATCAACGTGAACCGCCACCGGATTTCCGTATCCGAGCGTATAGAGAAGCCCGTCACGGTTTTCGCGGACTGTACATATCCCCCTCTGACTGGGCGCGAGCACACACCGGCGGGGACACAGGATGCATTGGACTATCTTGCCTTTTACAATATTCCAGTAGCTTGCAACACGGGGCAAAGCCTTTGAGGATTGGTAGGAATAAATGATCTCCGAACAAAGAGATGCCCCAAGGATCGCAATAAAGGAAACTGTTAGTAATTTTTTCATTTATGCGGCAGCGCCGTCATAAACTGACCGTCGTCACTCCCTACTCCATGTTCCGATAGCTGAACCCTCAAAGGTGCCAGAAGGCGTAACGTTATCGATGGTATTAATCACACCCGATGCTACACCCGTTATATTTCTAGAAACAAGATCGGCATCGACCACGGTTCCGCTAACGTTTGCCTGCCAAGTATTGCCATCCCATTGTGTGCCGGTCAGCGTAATGGAGGAAGCCGGATTTGTTAACAGATTTTCCACAACTACTGACCACAGAGCCCCGCCTCCAGAGAAATCTCCGGATATATGGGCTGCCCAGACACCGTTAGATGCACCTGCGATCGTCTCATAAAGGCGCATGTCCATGAAGACGTTTGTAATACTGCCGGCTCCTCCGCTGAAATAGCCGTTTCCTGTCAATGATATGCTTGCCGCCTCTGTTATGGGGACCGAGATCCAACCGTTATTGTATACATTCTGCACCTGGGATGTTATCGTAGCCATGTCCTGAATGACCGTATTATCATATACCTCAGCCCATTCGCCGCAACCGACCGCTTGCCATGTGCCTGTTTGGCCGGGATCCACATCTACGTAATTTCCAAGGACCCTTCCTTCTCGCAGAGCGAAGACCTTAATACAGCCGTCCTCCGAAAGGGAAAGAGAAAAACCTTCACTCTCGCCACTAAGCCCGTTAGCGCCCCAATTAGCGATTGAAAGATACTGCATCCATACGCCGTCTTTAAACTCGTCGTCTTCACTAGTCCCTGCCAACTGCATCACCCATCCGCCTAAAACATCTCTATACGAACCAGCAAAACGCGATGCCCAAATACCCCATCCCGGCTCCGGTGAAAGATCGAACGAGGCCGCAAAACCATCAACCAGTCTGGCTGTCACCTCAGAACCGTCGCCAAGATCAGCATATCCTTTACCAGAGAGACTGCCGTTGTCTTTTATAGATGTATAAAGCTCTTCCGGCAATATACCAAAAGGATCACCGCTATGTGAAGCCGTTGAATAGACCTGATGGACCCAGAAAGATGAGCCCTGATCCAGCGTAAAAGCGGTTGTATTATCACCTTCCGCCTTGCCGAAGAGCGTCCCCGCATTGCCAGCCGAATCCACATATAGTCCTATTGCCAGCATTTTTATAAGGCCGCCAACACCTCCGTCTATCGTTCCTCCCATAACACAATAATATGCTCCGCCGTCAGAAGTTGTATATGCCGCCGTGTTGCTATCATAGCTAAAAAGGTCATCCGTCGTCCATATGTGATATTGCCCGCTACTATCGGCGGCATCATAATTTCCTGACAACATGACCTCAACCGGATAATATTCCGAGGTAGCCGTCCATAATAAAGTATAATCGTTAGGGTCGTTTATGTCGGGACCTTCCGCGCTGAAGTCATACATGCCGCCACCGTCGTTGACAAGGTAAGGGTCACCTTGGGCATCGAGTGATGCGTAAAAAAAGTCACCAACTTTGTCGATGTGCTGAACCTCATCTGTAACCTGATCTAATATGCTCGAATCGGCCTCCGTGATAGGGACGTTAACCACATCGGTATCAACGGTATCGGACTCAGAAGTGTCAACTGTATCGGTTAAACTGGCAATCTCGCTTGCCACACCTCCGGCAAGACCCGCATCCGCCAGTGCGCTACCATCCGTTCCCCCGTCAGCATCACTGGTCCCGCCGCTCGGATCGAACCCTTCGTCCATAGCAGCGCGGTCTTCTTCGCTCGGTGCCTCAGTCTGCGTTATAGAACCGGTAGAATCGACGGTTGTGCCACCGCCGGCACCGACCTCCATAGTTTCGCCTGTGACGAGGCTGGTTGCATAACCGTTACCACCTTCGAAAAATGAGCTTGTCGCACCATTCGCCGCTATATGTACCAGCATGATGGTCCCGCGCGCGCCACAGATGGCCGTCGGGGTCTTGACCTCGAATTTTGATTTTCCTTTAAGCCCTTCTATTCGAGCCTTAACTCCGCCGCGCTCCGCCTCAAACAAATTCTCAAACTCGCCGGTTTTAGAATCGACGACGAGCTTCAATATCGTAATATGTGTGTCGGGCTTAAGGTAAAGGGCATTGCCGTTATCGAAGGCTATCTCGACAATCCCATTCGAGCCAGTTGTAACCTTATCACCCTCGCCCAGAACCTCGCCCTGTCTGGCCTGGTGAGGCTCTGCTACACCCCTGCTAGTAACCTTGACATCGCCGGTCAGTTTCGTGATGGTTCCCTTTATGGAAGATGCGCCTTTCCTTGCCGCTATAGTCTCCGGTATATTTGTGTCCTGCTCGTGAAACTTAAGTTCCATGTCCATGTATCTGCGTGGCCCCTTCGGCGCGTCTTCAAGCGGGATAACAACCGCGCTTCCGGCGGGGACGCTGACAACTTCCTGCGGCTTTAAATTATTGGACACAGAAAGGATCCCTTCTTCGACCAGCATGCCGCTGTTTCCGGCCTGATAGTATGCGAATATGTCCGACCCTTTAACGACACCGGTGGAATTAGGCGTCGATATCCTGAACTCAGAAGAGTCTTTCATCTTGGCTATGATGGTTCTGAATTTGCCCCTTTCAAGCCTTAATTCCGCGCTCTTCCTATTATTATGCTGGTCGAGAGTATAATCCAATATATCGACTTTCGAATTCTGCGCTATCCTCATAACCGTTCTATCCGCAAAAATCACTTCCGCCTTGGAATTGGACTTGGTCCTGATGGAATCACCCACATTGATGAGTGCACCATCAACTGCGGGAGTACCTTTATCGGAACCTGAGGTAAATATATCGACCCTGCCTTCCGTATAGGTAATCTTACCAACTTCAGCAGCCATTGCAGCTGAAGCAAGGGCGACGATAAAAACATAAATGAGAAGTGTCCGCATTTTAAACCTCCTAAAATTTGAAATTGACGCCTGCGCTGTAAATGTTGCGCGTGTATTCATAGACGCTTATGTTGGAATCGTCCTGCACATGGGTATATTGAAGCCTGATCTCGGAGTCCTTGTAAAATTTATATGCGGCAAGAGCCGATAAGGTATAGACCTGGTCATGTCTGTAAACACCGTAAACAGAATTGGTCCTTGTGAAGTTCTCGAAAAACATATCACCTGAAACGGTGAGGTTTAGCTTGTCAAATTTTGGCAGAATTAGTGAGGAAGGAATAAGAAGGACAACGGTCGCCCTGTTGCCGATATAGTTCCAGTTATTTCCTTCGGTCCATTCACGATTAAGACCATAACGCACGTTGAAGAAACCCCTATTCTTGTCGAAAAACATGTACCATGCAAGCGTACCCCCGAGATAATTCGATGTGCGGTTCTCCTGCGGTATGCTCGGCCCCCACAGGTAATCCTTATACTGGTAAAGCATTGTAAGTTGCCCCATATTCCAGTCGTTCAGCATATAGTTATAAACGCCGGCAGCCGAAGGCATGGAAAGATATGCCTTGTCATTTACAAGGTAATGGTTGTAGCCGAGTGGAAATGACAACATGTGTCTTTCGCGAGTAAATGTCGGCTGGGCGATGAAGGAATTGACGACGGTATCGTAGAATCCGAGGTCGTTCTGCTTCGCCCAGTAGAATGAATACTGCCCCCTCAGGCTGAACACGTCGTTGGCGCGCCACGTATATTCCGCCTGCGCGGTCGTGACCTCGCGGGAGTCGGCCTTATCGGAAATGCCGACCGCCAGAGTATCCTCGTTCGGCATCAGGACTACATTGTCATCATACTCCCACGCTATGCCGGCCTGAATCTTCAATGGCCTTGTTACTTCTTCGGTTCTGGCTATGGCGTTTATGTATTCATTGGCGTAATTCGCCATAGTGGAATTGGGGTCAGTTATTATGACCTGCTTGAACACCTCACGTGCCTCGCTGAATTTCTTAAGCCGGATATTGGCCATTCCGATCTGATAACTACAAGCCTGGCTCATCGACGGATCTATCCGCTCAGCCTTTCTAAAGGATTCGATCGCTTCAGCTGGCTTGTCGCTTTTCATCAGGATCAGTCCTTTAAGGAATGCGACCTGCGCAGGCCGGATGTCTTGAGCTTCGGCTTCGGCTATCCATTTGTAGGCCTCCTCGAAATCGCCAGCCTGGCCGAGGCAGTCTATGAGCTCTACAAGCGCACCTTTGATCTTGGGCGAGTATGTCACGGCGTCCCGCAAATTTGGTATCGCGGACTTATAATCCTGCATTTTTTTATAGGTTAGGCCTGTATAATAAGCGGCGATCGTAGAACGGGGCTGTTCCTGCCTGACTTTCTTTAAAAGCGCGAGGGCCTCTTCATAGTTTTCGTGCTTATATTGACCTATCGCCTTTTCAAGGACAGGATTTGACTTCTCATTTTCCTGCGCACCAACAATAAGGTTCAATTGCAGAGCTATTATTACCGAAAAGCCGATTGTCACAAATGCTATACGTTTTAGCATTGGTGAATACCTCCATATAATAGTAGCTATTACATTTTTGGCTGGTAAGTTACGTAAGTATATCATAATATTTATAATGGTGTCAATTTTTTTCCTGATTTTTCTCTGCCTAACTAATATTAAAAAAGACGGCTTCCAACACGCACTGGAAGCCGTCTCCATTCTTGCTTGGAACCTGTCTTTATTTCTGCTGTTGATCCTCTCTCAAAGGTTTCGGCTGCTCTGCCATAGTAGCCGTTACAGCGACATTGGTTGGTACCTGGTTCGCTTGAGTGGTAACAGTATCTTGCACAGCCATAGCGCCTTCTAAATCGGCATTAATTACCCTCTGTGCAGCTGGAGCAAGCGTTGGCGCGCTTGGCACATCTTCAATACCCTCATAAACGATCTGCTGGCGATCTATCACGCCACCGCTTGAGTCGTAGGTTAAGATGGTCATCCGCGTGGGGTTTCCTGCAATACCGAAGGCCTCGTTGGTGATATTCTGGATAATAAGAAGGTCGCCGGCCGCATCGTAGGTCGAGACTTTCTGCTGGGTCACCCTGCCGTATTCGTCGACGGCCAGGTTCTCGGTCTGGATTTTTTGGGCGAGGTTTCCTTCAGCGTCGTATGTGTATACAACCTGAATCTGGTCAAGGGACGCAAGCTCATTATAGCCGTAGTGCGTGTAGTCATTTGAGATAACCTGCTTCTCCTTAAGAAGCTCGCCGTCTGCTGCATAAGAAAGAACTGTCATCCGGGTTGGCCTTCCGTATTCATCATAGGAGTCGTAGGTGATGAGCCTCCTTTCAAGAAGCTCGCCTTCAGGGGTATAATCGGCAATGGTTTTTTCCAGGACTCTTCCGAAGAAGTCGTATTTGACGGACTCCACGTTGGTGCCCATAGCCTCCGCCCTATTATTGAGGGTGGTGATCTTCTGGCTTATCACTCTACCCTGCTCATCCAATGCGATGTCGTCGAATATTTTGATGTCGATCAAGACTCGGTTACCCTTCTCATCGGTGTAGTAGTTGACATTTAAAAGAATCTTTGACATTCTCTGTCTCATCGCTTCCTCTACAGACGAAAGCCACCATTCATCATTTTCCTGAGCATTGAGAATAGCCATTGCCGATGGAACAAGCATTGTTAATAATATCAGTATTATTATTTTTGCTTTCATTTTATTTTCCTCCGCAAGTTTGGCACTTCTTAAATGTGATTAGTAAATAGGCAAAAAAATTTTCCTTTCCAGATTTGCTATTTGCCTTTTTGTGGCCTCTACTATAAGATTACCTAATACTTAATATTTTGGCAACAAGATATTTGTTACTTTTTAATATCTTAACTACTTTATGTCCAAAAGCTCTAGCTGTATTGACTGAACGCCCTGCCAGTCATTCATGGAAGGAGTGTATGCGAGATCTACTGTGGCGCCTGTTTTAGGGATAGCCAAGCGGTCTTTTCCGAATGCTACCGCCTCGCAGGTTATCTTATTGTCTGTCACCCACATCTTGAACCCGTTCTTTCCTATCTGACGTGGCCCGTCTTTTACTATCAAATTACGCGATGAAAGCACCGGCTTGGGGTTCTCCGTCCCGAATGGCGACAGCATCTCTATTTCCTCTATAATAGACTGACTCAAAGAATGAAGCGGAATGTCCATCTCTATATCAAGTTTTTCGCAAAAGACGCTCTCATCGACATCTTTTGCGGCTTCCTCGTTTATCCTTTTCCTGAAATCTTCTATGCGATCCTTTTCTATCGTTATCCCGCACGCCGCCTCATGGCCGCCGAAACCCACCAAAAAATCCTTGCACCTCAGCAGATAGTCAAAAAGATGGAAATTCTCTATAGATCGGCCAGAACCCTTGCCAAGTTTGCCATCGAGCGATATCATTATAGTCGGCCTGTAGAAACGATCGGCAAGGCGCGAGGCGACGATTCCAATCACGCCGGGATGCCAGTTCTCGCCCGCAAGGACTATGACGCGATGATGCTTGAAGTTGACCTCGCGCTCTACCTTTGCGAGCGCCTCCTCGAGTATCCTTGACTCTATCTTCTGCCTGTTCCGATTCTCCGTATCCAAGGCCTTGGCAAGTTTCAGCGACTCGTTCATGTCCTCATTGAGAAGAAGCTCCAAAGCTTTCTGTGGCGAGCCAACCCTGCCCATCGCGTTTATCCTCGGTCCCAGCACAAACCCTATGTGGCCGCTGGAGATGTCCCTGCCGTTCAGTCCCGATACTTCCATAAGCGCCCTCAAGCCCACGCGGCCGCGTCTATTAAGTTCATCAAGCCCATGCTTTGTCAGTATTCTGTTCTCACCCAGAAGCGGCGCTATGTCCGCTACGGTACCGAGGCTTACCAAATCTAGATAGTCTTCCGCAAAGCTGGAGGTGCCTTCATACAGAGCCTTTACAAGTTTATAGGCAAGACCGACACCGGCAAGATGCTTGAAAGGATATTTACAATCGCTCTGGAGAGGATTTATGACTGCAAATGCCTTAGGCACACACGACTCAAATATTTCATGGTGATCCGTCACTATGACATCTATGCCGGCGGCAGCTGCTTGCTCTATCTCTTTAAAAGATGTAATGCCACAATCAACTGTTATTATTAGCGACACGCCATTCTTATGCGCCTTTTTAATCGCGGCGAGATTAAGGCCATACCCTTCTTCTATCCTGTTCGGAATGTACGTCTCGACGGAGGCGCCTAAACCTTTAAGGGCATGATAGACAATAGTTACCGCAGTCATGCCATCAACATCGTAGTCGCCGTATATAAGGATATTTTCTTTATTTGATATGGCTTTCTTTATCCTGGCAACGGCCTTATCCATATCTTTTAGGAGGAATGGATCGTGGCAGGCTGAGAGCGAACATGTGATAAACTTAGAGGCGGAGTCAGCGTCCCTTAGGCCGCGGTTTGCCAGAAGCTGTGCTGTTATTTTTGATACCTTAAGCGCTGAGGCCAAATTATCACGAAGGGCGGGATTCTGTTCTTTTATTCTCCAAATCTTTCGCATAAAACTTAACTTTGCCTCACGCTATACGCTATTTAAAACGGTTCGACGTGTATGAATACTTCCTTTGCGGAAGGTATCTTCTTTATAATATCTGCTCTTACAACGTCTGTTATATCGTGGCCTTTCTCTACTGTCATGTCCTTATTGACGGCTATGGTCATATCGATAATCAGGTCCAGCCCCATCTTCCTGACCTTTATATCTTTTATTTTTTTGATATCCTTATTCTTGACGGCAATCTTCTTAATCCCCTCGATAGTGGAGCTCGAAGGAGCCCCATCCATCAGTTCGTCATATGCCCTATGAAAACCTTCAAAACCTGTCCTTATCACAAGAAGGGATATTATAAACGCTGCTATCGGATCCAAAAGTGGCCAACCCATCCTGGCGCCGGCTATACCGATAAGCGCGGCCGTCGACGAGAATACGTCCGCGGCTATGTTCCACGAATATACGGTCATGGCAGTCGAGGAGATCTTTCTACCCAGAACATTTGTATACTGGAAAAGGCCTATCTTGACCATGATAGACACGACCGCCGCGACCAGGGCAAGGACACTTGGGATATAGATGGTATGCGAGATGAATATATGAATGGATCTTGCCGCCATTTGCACGCCGAGAACTATAAGGAAGATGGCTAAAAGCTTTGCTATTATAGACTCGGCTTTGCCATGGCCGTAGGGATGGTCCGCGTCCGCCGGCCGCTTCGCTATCTTAAATCCTACAAGCATGCCGGTTGATGTCATAGAATCACCGAGCGTATCGAGAGCGTCGGCTATCATAGCATTAGAGTTTCCGGCTATGCCGGCAAACATCTTGAATACGAAGAGCGCGCCGTTAACGGCAAGGCTTACCAGAGACCCTTTCTCGGCGCTTCTGTAACTCTGTTGGACTGACAAAACCTATTCCTATTTTTTATGCGTCACTTTTTTGTGCCACGAAAGTATAAGGGGGCTTGCGATATATACGGTCGAATATACTCCCGATACGAATCCTACACAAAGGCAGAACGCGAAATTATTCAATACCTCGCCGCCGAATAGAAGCAGCGCCACGACGACAAGCATCGTCACGCCGGTTGTAAGCAACGTCCTGCCAAGCGTCTGATTAAGACTGAGGTTTACCACATCGGCAAGGGAGCCCTTCTTAACAGCTCTCAGGTTTTCGCGTATCCTATCATATATAACTATGGTGTCGTTTATCGAATAACCGGCGATAGTCAGGAGCGCCGCGACAATGGTCAGGTCAAACTGCCTTCCTGTGATGGCCATCGCGCCCACCGCTATGAACACGTCGTGAAAAAGCGCCACGACACCTGCGATCGCGTACTTAAGGTTGAACCTGAACATTATATACACCAGGATACCGATAAGGCCAAGAACGAGACTTATCGTAGCGTTATAGCGAAGGTTCTTGCCCACAGCGGGCCCAACGGTCTCCACCTTGAGAACCTCAAAAGGATTGTCTTTAAGAGCTTCCTTGAAAGCCGCGCCTATCTTCCTGGAAGCGTCTTCCTGCGTTCTGATTATCACCTCTTTCGGGTTACCGTATTGCTGTATAGAAGCTCCGCCCATGCCTATATCTTTAAGGGCAGCGCGTATTTGATCCACCTTGATGTCTTTTTCGAACATATATTGCTGCAATGTGCCGCCTGAAAAATCTACGCCGTAATTGCGCTCGCCGCGCACGGCAAATACAGCAAGGCCCGCCGCTATTATCATGGCAGATATGGCGTAACAGATCCTCCTTTTTCCTATGAAATCTATATTGGTCTGTGGTATCAACTGCATGAATTTCAGTTTCGCAAGGTCAAATTGTTCCGATAACAGTTCGAATATAACGCGCGTGCACCACACCGCTGTAAAAAGGTTCGCCACCAGACCTATTGTAAGAGTCACGGCAAAACCCCTTATAGGGCCGCTGCCGAATTTGAATATCAGAGCCGCCGCAACTATGGTAGTAACGTTAGAATCAAGTATCGCGGAAAACGCCCTGTGGTAACCTGACGCTATAGCTGCGCGTAATGACTTGCCGAGGCTCAGCTCCTCACGTATTCTTTCATATATCAGGACGTTGGCGTCTACGGACATGCCTATAGTAAGGATCAAGCCCGCGATGCCGGGTAAGGTCAGTGTACCTTTAAAAAGCACCAAGCACGCAAGGATTAGAAGAAGGTTAAGTATGAGCGCGATGTTGGCGACGATACCCGCCAGCCGGTAGTAAAAGACCATAAAACCAAATACCAGGAGCGCTCCTATAAGAGTCGCACGCAGGCCGCTCCGGATCGAATCCGCTCCGAGAAGTGGTCCAACGGTCCTTTCCTCTTCAACAACAACAGGAGCAGGCAACGCGCCAGCACGCAGTATCACCGATAGATCGTTGGCCTCGTTTACGGAAAAGTTGCCGGTTATCTGGGCTTGCCCCGAAGGTATTGCCTCTCGTATGACAGGCGCTGAGACCACCTTGCCGTCAAGCACTATCGCAAGACGCCTTCCGACATTGGCGGCTGTAACGTTTCCGAATATCTCGGCGCCTTTAGAATTAAGGGTAAGAGAAACATAGGGTTCGCCAAAGCCGCGCGCGCTAAATTCCGTTTTGGCGTTGACCAGAAGGTCGCCTGTAAGGCTGGCTCGGCTTTCCACAAGAAGCGGTTCGCGGCCACCCCGTTCGTTGTCGAGGTATTTAACCTCGTAGCCTTCCACGGGCTCGTTGTTGAGTGCTTTCTTGAGGTCTTCGACGTTATCTGAAACAAGTTTAAACTCCAGGTGCGCGGTCTTGCCAATTATGTCAAGCGCCCTTTCTCTATCGGTAATTCCAGGAAGCTGGACTATTATATTATCCCTGCCCTGCCGCTGTATGGACATCTCGCCCACGCCGAACTGGTCTATCCTGTTACGTATGACCTCCATCGCTCGCTCAACTGCATCCTTCCTGGCCTCAATCGCGAGCTTCGATGTATCGACCCTGAGCACAACATGCATGCCACCTTGTAGGTCAAGACCAAGGTTGATCTTGCCCTTCTGCGCTACGGTGCCGTCCTTATCTTTTACCGCAAAAGGTGGATATATAATCCAGACGCAGACGGCGGTCAGCGCTATGATCGCCAGCACTTTCCATTGAAGAGACTTGTTCATCATTCCTCCCTTGAAATCGCTATCCTTGTTACTCTGAGGCCTTTCGCTTTATCGAACTGATACTCGATTTCTGAACCTCTATTTTCACATTATCATCCACTTTGAGCGTGACTGTCGTATCTTTTACATTCGCTATGGTGCCGTGTATTCCGCCGGCCGTAATTACCTCATCATTTTTTTTCAAGGCAGCAATCATCTTCTTGTGCTCGTCCTGAGCTTTTTTCTGGGGCCTTATAAGAAGGAAATAGAAGACAATAAATATGAGAATGATCGGCAAAAAACTAAATATAGGATTTGCGCTCTGTCCCATTAGCCACTCCTTTTATTGTAATTAGCCATAATCGATTTCCTAAAGGCATTGAAACGACCTCCCCGTATCGCCTCGCGCGATAATTCTATAAGTCTAACATAAAAACGGACATTATGCAATGATACAAGCTTAAGCCCCAGAAGTTCCTCAGCGTTGAAAAGGTGCCTTATGTAGGCCCGCGTATGTGTCCTGCATGCAAAACAATCACAGCCCTCCTCTATTGGCCGAAAGTCTCCCTTGAACTCGGCGTTCCGAAGTTGCAGCTCTCCCTGCGATGTAAACGCCTGGCCGTTGCGGCCGTTTCGGGTCGGTACGACGCAGTCGAACATATCACAGCCATCGGCTATGGCCTCCAAAACATCAGGCGGGGTCCCGACACCCATCAGGTACCTTGGCTTGTTTTCAGGAAGAAGGGACGCCGTATATTGGGCTATCTCATATATAAGATCCTGCGGCTCGCCTACGGAAACGCCGCCGATCGCATAGCCGTCAAATCCGATTGACAAGAGCTCTTCGACGGCTTTTTTACGCAGGTCGAGATATGTGGACCCCTGCACAATACCGAACAGAAGCTGCCGCCTACCGCTGTCCTCAGATTGCTGGTCAAAATAGATCTTGGAACGCCTGGCCCATTTCGTGGTTAATTCCACTGATTGTTCCACATAATCGCGCGCGGCCGGATAATGCACACACTCGTCAAATGTCATCATTATATCGCTTCCTAGTATCTTTTGTATATCTATGACCTTCTCGGGAGTAAGCAGATGCTTTGATCCATCTATGTGGGACGAGAACTCGGCGCCGTTTTCGCTTAGCTTCCGCAGCTTCGCAAGACTGAAGACCTGGTATCCACCGCTGTCTGTAAGTATCGGATGGTCCCATCCCATGAACTTATGTAAGCCGCCTGCCTGACGAATTATATCAAGCCCTGGTCTGAGGTAAAGATGATAGGCATTGCCGAGTATTATCTCCACGCCGCTGGTTTTCAGCTCATCACCGGAAAGCGTCTTGACGGTGCCTTGGGTGCCAACGGGCATGAAAATCGGCGTATTGACCTCCCCGTGAGGGGTTGTCAACACCCCTAGACGCGCCCTGGAATCTTTATCTTGATACAACAACCTGAAACTCATAGTATAAGCATCGCGTCACCATAGCTGAAGAAACGATAACCTGCTTCGATAGCCTGGCGATACGCGCCTTTTATGAAATCGTGGCCTGCGAATGCCGAAACAAGAATTAAAAGCGTGGATTTCGGCAAATGGAAATTAGTTATGAGGCAGTCAACCATTTTGAATCTATAACCCGGATATATGAATAAGTCTGTATATCCACTACGCGATGCTGATCTGTTCGGTTCAAAGGAATTACGAATATGAGAAGCACAATGTTCGAGGACACGCGTGGTCGTAGTCCCGACCGCAAAGAGCCGGCCGCCAGCGCCTTTGGAGTGAATAATGGCCTTTTCTGTCTCTGAAGGCAGTTCGAAATACTCATGATGCATCGCGTGATTTTCAACATTGTCGGCCTTAACTGGCGCGAACGTTCCATAGTTGGTGTGAAGAGTAACATAAGCGACACGCACGCCCTTGGCTTTTATCCTATCCAGAAGTTCATTTGTAAAATGCAATCCTGCCGTAGGACTGGCGGTAGCGCCTTCTTTTGACGCGTAAACGGTTTGGTAATTCTCTTTATCCGCGTCGTCGTCTTCCCTGTCAATATAAGGCGGCAGGGGGACATGGCCGACATCCGCTATGATGTCACTTATACTTCGCGGAAATTTCACAAATCGGCCAACAGCGGCACGACCCAGTACCTCTACCTTGTCACCGGACTCGAGTATTATCTCCTCCCCTTCCTTAAGCCGCGCCGAAGGCCTCAATAACGCTTCACCCATGGTATCCTTAATCTCAATAAGAAATAGCTCTACCTTCCCGCCGGTTTTTCGCCTGCCGAAAAGGCGCGCAGGGATAACCTTGGTGTCGTTAAGCACAAGGCAGTCGCCTTCGCTGAAATAGCCCGCGATATCTTCAAACTTCTTATGCTCAACTTGGTGTGTCTTACGGTTAAGCACCATGAGCCGGCATTTATCACGCTCCTTAATAGGATATTGCGCGATTAGATCTTTCGGAAGTTTATAATCAAAGTCTTCTAGTTTCACGCTTACCTAAAATTTCATCGGTCCAATAACAACTTTTCGCCCGCCACGTTAGACGCTACTTACGCACAGCGATAATTAAAAAGTTGACCGCCTCATACCTACATTGAGCAAAAGCCCCACCGCGACCAGTGTTGTAAGAAGGCTCGATCCGCCGTAGCTGACCAAGGGCAGAGGTATTCCCACAACGGGCATTAGGCCGATGGTCATACTGATATTGACTATCACCTGCGTACTTAACAGCACGGCGATACCTGTCGCGATACACCGCCCGTACCTATCACTCGTCTGGCTCGCGATACTAAAAGCCCTTTGTATTATCATGAAATACAAAAGAAGCAGTGCGATAGACCCAAAAAAACCCCATTCCTCTCCTATAACCGAGAATATGAAATCGGTATGCCGCTCTGGAGTAAAGTTGAGCTGGTTCTGCGTGCCGTTAAGCCATCCTTTGCCCAAAAGGCCTCCCGAGCCAATGGCTATTTTGGATTGTATTATCGTATAACCAGCGCCGAGGGGGTCGATATTCGGGTTTAAAAAAACCATAAGCCTCTGCTTCTGATAACCCCGCAAACAATGCCAGAAAAAAGGCGCGCACAAAATGCCTATAGCGGTCATCCACCCAAGATGCTTGAGCCTCGCGCCCCCTATAAGTAGTATTGAGAAAAATATCGGAAGTAGAGTGAGGGCGGTGCCCAAGTCAGGTTGTGCAAGAACAAGCACAAAAGGTATTGCCATGATAACGCAGGGCATTATGAGACTGGCGAGACTTTGCATCGTGTCTTTTCTCTGACCGATATAGGCCGATAGCGCTAATATAAGGCTTAGTTTCATGAACTCCGACGGCTGAAAAGCAAAATTCCCTATAGCAAACCATCTCTGCGCCCCAAGTCTTACATGCCCAAGGACAAGCACAAGAACAAGAAGCGATACGTTAATACCATACAAGATATAAGAGGCGTCTATAAACTTCTGATAAGAGATCCGAACCGACGAAAAAAGGAATATCGTCCCTATGGCAAACCATATGGCCTGTCTGAATACATAGCTTTCGCGAAAAGAAAGAGCCCTGGCCTGAGTGGCGCTGTATATGGCAAGCATCCCTATGATGAATATAGCTATTGTCATGCCAAGAAGTATAGCGTCTAAATTTCTTTTCTTCTTATTGTCGATGATCATTCCATTGAGAATCGGTTAATACCAAGCTATAGATATCCCAGCCGTTTTGCCTCCTCGAAGAAGCCCTGCCCTATTTGGGCCGGTTCCACGCCGCCTTTGCCACCGTGTTCCAGTAAGACAACAAGGCATATCTTAGCTCGTTCAAACGGCGCAAAACCGCAAAACCACGCGTGAGTGCGGCCTTGTGGGTTCTGGGCGGTGCCCGTCTTCCCCGCTACAGCGACTCCCTTTACCTTAGCCCTCTTACCAGTTCCCGCATCATTATTCACAACCTCAAAAAGCCCTTCGCGCACAATCTTAATGACATTACCATCAAGCCCTACGGGCCTACTCTTCACTAAAGGCATCTCTTCCCCTCCTACCCGCCTGACAATATGGGGCCTGACGAGATTGCCGTTATTTGCCACAACAGCTATCATATTCAACACCTGTATAGGTGTAACCAGAAGATAACCCTGTCCGATAGAATAATTTAGCGTGTCGCCTTCATACCAAGGAATTTTCCTATGAGCGCGCTTCCAGGCCCTACCTGGGACCAGACCCCTGACCTCATCCGGTAAGTCTATACCAGTAAGAGCGCCAAAACCAAACCGCTGGGCGTAGGATTCTATGCTATCCGGCCCAACGATCCTGCCCGTATTATAGAAGAATATATTGCATGAGTTCATAAGGGCCCTTATGACATCCTGCCAGCCGTGACCCTCGGCCTTCCAACAATCAAATGAGGCTCGTCCCAGATTATAGGTTCCGGAGCAGAAGAAACTGGAATGCGCATCTATCTTTTTAGTATCAAGCGCGGCAGACGCGACTACCACCTTGAAGACAGAACCCGGCGGATATATTCCGGATATCGCCTTATTGGACATAGGACGACCCTTCTTATCGTTAAGAAGCTGCAGTCTTTCGCGGGACGTTCCCGGCCGCACGAAAATATTAGGATCGAACGAGGGATGGCTGGCAATAGCAAGAATCTCGCCGTTGGAGGGGTCCATGGCTATGATGGCGCCCTTACGGTCACCTAGAAGCTTATCCGCGGCAACCTGTAGCGAAGCGTCAATGGTAATCTGCAGGTCCTTACCTGCCTCCGGCTCCTTTACGCCCAAAACGCGGGTTTGCCGGCCGCGGCTGTCGACCTCGATCTGAGTGCCGCCATCCACGCCCTTCAGTTCTCTCTCGTAGTATTTTTCCAGGCCTCCCCTCCCAACAAGATCCGTTATGCGGTACCCTTCGTCTTTCAGCCGCTCAAGTTCCTCTTCCGTTATCGCACTGAGGTATCCGAATAAATGGCTGCCGAACATTCCCAATATATAATCACGCTTAGATCTGGTCTCGATATGAAGGCCGCTGACCTCGCAACTTGCCTCCTCAAGCACAAAAGCCTTTTCTTTCGGTATATCCTCCGCTATCGTCACCCCCGCGTAAGGCCTCGCGCCAGCCTTCTCCAAAGACTCCACTATCTTCTCGGATGGCATCCCCAGAATGTCTCGCAAGATACCTGCGAGCTTGCGACGATCGTTTATCTCCTGATAAACCAGCTTTACATCAAACGACATCCGATTCGTAACAAGCGCCTTACCTGTTCTGTCAAATATGCTACCGCGCGGCCCGTCTATAGGAACTATCCTAATAGAGTTGTTGCGCGAAAGTTTGAAATAGTAGCCGTGTTTCAGAATCTGATTATAAAAAAGCCCTATGCCGACGAGTATGAAGAGGGCTGATACGACTGCTATTAACGCTCTATCCCTCATCCGCTACAAATCTCCCAATCCCACCGCATCAAGATTTATGGCTAAAATCATAGGTACTCTTGGTCGTCACTTAAGCCATACATGCCGATAAACTTCAAAAAAATTGGCACCGATACGAAAGAAGTGTACAGGCTCACAGGAAGTATAGAATGAGCAAAATATTCCGCAAAAGTCAGGCTCAAAGACTTGGAGAAAGCCGATACCAAAACAAAATAAAGCGACATTGCGCAGATACCAAGCAACAGAACAAGTGCAAATCGGCTTCTCTTCGACTCTCTTGAAAACTTAGTGCTTAAGGAACCGGCAAAAAATCCCGCCAAGGCCAAGACAAACGTATTTATACCGAAATAATTAAGCGAGAATATGTCCTCAAGGAGACCGGCAAATAGTCCTGCCTCGCTGCCAGCGGCCGGCCCAAGAAACAATCCAAAGAACGCAACACAGATTAGAACGATGTCCGGCTTAACTCCGGCTATCCTCGCATGGTCCAGTATCGTCAGGTGTATAAAAACTGCCGCCAGCAGAACAAAGTAGATCTTGGCCCTTCCTATCTTATACAAAGGACCTCCTCAAGTTTGGACATATTCTGTGATGTCTTGACTATGGCATATTTGTAGAGCCTTCCTGGCTCCTTCCCAGTCTCCATCACCTCGCCGACCAATATGCCTTTCGGAAATGTTGTGCCTAACCCCGCCGTGATTACCCGATCGCCATTTTTTACGTCAGAATCGGGTGTTATATATACCATCTTACAGGTGCCATCGGACCTACCAACAAGTATCCCGCCCTCGCGAGTGCGCTGTATCAAAACGCCCACCTTTGAGTTGGGATCGGTTACAAGCAGAACCTTCGCTGAGTACCTGCCTATCTCGAGAACCCTGCCGACAAGCCCTCTTGTCGACAACACGGCCTTGCCCTTCTGGACACCGTGCCTCGCGCCCTTATCTATTATTATGGAATTTGACCAATTTGTCGGATCCCTGCCTATGACTTGGGCGGCCACAGTTGAATATGGAACCTCTTTTCTAAAAGCAAGAAGGTCCTTCAGCCTGTTATTTTCCTCCGCTATGAATTTCGCCTCTTCTATCCGGCGGTTGAGAAGCTCTATCCTCTCTCTTAAAATCCTATTCTCTTCTCGCAAGGAAGCAAAAGGCAGCATCCTTCTTAAGGCTGATTTAAAGTCATTCAGCGCCCGAAGTGGCGCGGCGCTAATGTCCGAAAAAGCGGTCCTTATTGGATTGTATATGGTCCGTGAATTTATTAGAAGGAAGGCGAATAAAATCGCTAATAGGAGAGCTCTGAATATCTTATTCTTCTGGCTGCGCACATTTACTTGGCCCGACCGGTCCCTTTAATCAAAAAAGGCGGGCGTTTGAAACGCTATCTCTCAAGACGCGGGGAAACGGTCACTTTCTTTAGATATTTTATCTCGCTAAGGACCTTTCCGGTGCCTAAAGCGACGGCAGTCATCGGATCCTCCGAAAGATGAACAGGAAGGCCGGTCTCTTCTGAAATAAGCTTGTCTATCCCCCTCAACATGGAACCACCGCCGGCAAGCACTATGCCCTTTTCGATAAGGTCAGATGAGAGTTCAGGCGGGGTCCTTTCAAGCGTTATCCGGACAGCTTCCAATATCTGCGCTATCGGCTCAGCCATCGCCTCCCTGATCTCTTCGCTCGTTATAGTGATGGTCTTGGGAAGCCCCGCCACCAAATCGCGCCCCTTAACATCCATCTTGAGCTCTTCTTCGAGCGGATATACCGAGCCTATTTTGATCTTTATCTCTTCGGCGGTCCTCTCGCCTATCATAAGGTTATAATTTTTCTTTATGTAATTGATGATGGCTTCGTCCAGCTCATCACCTCCGACCCTCACAGATTTGGAGAAGACCACTCCCGCAAGCGATATGACAGCCATCTCGGTCGTACCGCCGCCTATATCGATAATCATGTTGCCGGAAGGCTCCTGTATCGGCAACCCTACTCCTATAGCGGCGGCCATCGGCTCTTCTATCATAAAAACCTCCCTGGCGCCAGCATGGAGGGCGGAATCCTTCACCGCGCGTTTCTCGACTTCCGTTATCCCTGAAGGTATCGCTATGACTATGCGTGGCCTGACGAGCGGTTTGGATTTGTTGACCTTCTTGATAAAATAGCGAAGCATCGCTTCCGAGATTTCAAAGTCGGTTATTACGCCATGCCTCATCGGGCGTATGGCCACGATGTTGCCGGGCGTTCTACCTAGCATCCTCTTGGCCTCTTCGCCTACGGCGAGTACATTGGTCGTTCCGGCCTGTACCGCGACTACGGAAGGCTCGCAAAGGACTATCCCTTGATTCTTAAGGTAAACGAGCGTGGTGGCTGTGCCGAGATCGATGCCCATGTCGTTGGAAAACATGCCAAGGGTATCATTGTACAGTTTGTTGCCGAAACTCCACATCTTCTTGATATTCATAAGCTCTCCTTGTCTTGCGATATTAACAAAAAAGAGTCATTATGTCAAATATAATTAGCCCGTATCAATGTGGTCAGCGAGCTTTACCAGACCCCATGCCCCACAAGCGCCGACTACCGCGCCAACAAGCACGTCAGATAAATAATGCGCGCCTACATAGACCCTCGAAAAACATATGATGCCTGCCAAGAAGAACCACGCGGCATTCCTACCAAAGAATCTTGATAAGATAACGGCGGCCAGGAATGCCCTTGCCGCATGGCCGGAAGGAAAAGAAGACGCCCTAGCGGACGCTTCAAGCAGCCTTACATCGGAAAGAACAAGGCATGGCCTCGGTCTGCCAACAATATCCTTCAGGAAAAAAATCGTATAATACATAATGGTAAGGCCTGCGAGCACCAGTATGCCCGAACGCTTATTTTCTTTTTTGCAAAAAATTATTAGCAGAATGGCCAAGATAAATAGAGCCTCGCCTGAAGCCATCCAGCTTATAGGAGGCATAATGAAATCGAAGAAAGGATTTGCGATCGTCTTGTTTATGAAATGAAAAAAAGCTGAGTCCATCCCAAATATCATTTGAGGCCTTCCATGACATCGAAAAATTCGGGAAAAGATTTACTGACACATGCCACGTCATCTATGGCGCTGGCCCCCTTTGCGGCGAGCGCGGCCACCGTCATCGCCATACATGTCCGGTGATCTCCAAAACTTTTGAGGGGCGCGCCATCAAGATACCTTCTCCCCTCTATGACGAGTGAGCCCTTACAGACCGAGATCTTGGCCCCCATCGAAGAAAGGTTATCCTGCATCGAACGTATCCTGTCAGTCTCTTTCACTCTCAACTCGGATGCTCCTCTCACAATCGTCCTGCCGCTTGATAAAGCCGCGAGCACAAATATCACAGGAAGCTCATCAATCAGGCGCGGAATCTCCTCCTCTTTTATAACAGTGCCCTTTGTGACAGCTGACGAGACCTCTATATCGGCAAAAGGCTCGAAGGCCTCAACCTTATTAATTATCTTTACGTTCGAGCCCATCCTCTGAAGCACATCTAGTATTCCAGCACGTGTTGGATTTATGCTAACCCTGTTTATCCTTATCTTGGAACCCTTAATGAGGGTTGCGGCTACCATGAAGAAAGCGGCACTGGATATATCCCCAGGCACCTCCAACGCTTGGCCAAAAAGCCGCCTGCCGCCCCTCAGCGCTACCGTAAGGCCGTCATATTTGATATCAGCGCCGAAATATCTCATCATCCTTTCGGTATGGTCACGCGACTTAACCTTTTCCCTTACCTTGGTAATGCCGGTGGTGTATAGACCGGCAAATAGTATCGCCGATTTCACCTGAGCGCTAGCTACTTTCATTTTATAATCTATTGGTTTTAGCTTGCCGGCCTTTATGCGCAGAGGCGGGTAGCCGCCGCTCGCCGACCTTATCTTTGCCCCCATTAGGCCAAGAGGTTCGATAATCCTCTGCATAGGCCTCTTTGAAAGCGAAAGATCGCCCTCCAACACGGATTCAAATTTCTGACCCGCGAGTATACCGGCGAGAAGACGCATAGTCGTACCGGATTCTCCGACATAAATAGATCCGGCCGGTCTCTTAAGTCCGTTAAGGCCTGCGCCATGCATAACGGTGGAACCGCCCTCCTTAGCGATCCTTACACCCATCTCTCTGAAAGCATGTATCGTGTAATTGCAATCATCGCAGTCGAGGACGCCTCTGGCGACGGTAGTACCGTCGGCTATGGCGCCGAGCATTATGGCGCGGTGCGAGATCGATTTGTCTCCAGGAAGGGTTATCGTGCCGGAGAGCTTCTTTGCAGGCCTGATAGTCTTTTTTGCCATATTAGTAATTATATCACAGCCGTTTTTTCTTCTCTATCAATTCTTCCATGTCACGGGGCAGGCTGGAAGTAAACTCCATATATTTGGCTGTAGCAGGATGAACGAAGCCTAATGTCTTGGCGTGAAGCATTGGCCTTTTAAGGCCGTCCGAACCGCCGCCGTAGGTCGCGTCGCCAAGCACAGGATAACCAATATGCGCCATGTGAACCCTTACTTGATGGGTCCTACCGGTGCCGAGCACAATCTCTAGAAGAGTGGAATCCTTAAAGCGCTCCAACACATGATAGCGCGTAATGGCTCGGCGCGATTTTTCTCCCTCGAAATCTACAGCCATCTTTTTTCTATCGCGCCTGTCCCTTGCGAGCGGCGCCTCAATTATACCATTGTCGAATCTGACAACTCCCTTCACAAGGGCTACATACACCCTTTTGGCCGCCTTTGCCTTGAACTGCTTAGAGAGGTTTCGGTGCGACATATCAGACTTGGCAACCACCAAAAGGCCCGACGTGCCTTTATCCAGACGATGAACGATACCTGGTTTGACGACGCCGCCTATGCCTGAAAGGTTTCTGCAATGGGCAAGAAGGGCATTAACAAGTGTTCCGCTGTAATTGCCCGGGGCTGGGTGCACCACCATGTCGGCTGCCTTGTTCACCACCAACAGATCAGCGTCCTCATACACGATGTCCAAAGGTATATTTTCAGCCATCACGTCGGATTCCGAGGGCGATGTTACAACAACCTCTATGCGCTCGCCTGCCTCTATGGTGTAATGATTCTTTCGGGAGCTGCCGTCGACAAGGACGTTTCCGTCTCTTATAAGCCTCTGGAGAAATGCGCGGGAAAAACGGTTCTGCATTTTTTCCGCAAGGAATTTATCCAACCTTTTCCCAGCGTCCTCCTCGCCAACCTCTATGCTGAAGATATCCCTTTCTTCCATCTTTCCAACATATATACGAAAAGCGCTGAGGCGACCATGAAAACCGATATGCTTATAAGTTGCGATAGCGTCAATCCCATCAGTATCTTAGGATTGTCACCGCGTAAAAATTCCATGAAAAATCTCTTATCAGCGTATAACATACAATACCCCAGAAAAATCTCTCCGTTAAAATGCTTTCGATCCTGCCAAAACCTGAGCAACGCGAATATAGCGATGAGTAGAAAAGCCGAATATAGCTGCGCCGGAAAGCGCGATATCCCGTCCGGAGCAAGGACCGCGCCCAAAGGAAAATCTTGCCTGACCTCTACTCCGTAACAGCACCCATTAAAAAAGCATCCCACTCTGCCGAAAGCTTGAGCAAGTGCCAGGTAAGGCGCGACAAGATCGGACATCGCCCAGAAATCAAGCCTTTTAATCCTGACAAACAATAGCGAGGCCGTTAGGGCGAGGGCAAACCCTCCATACCAGACCAGCCCTCCTTTAGAAAGATTTACCACCTCAAGCGGCCTGGCTACATAGTATTCCAGGTTTAGCAAAACATACAAAATCCTTGCGCCGGCCACTCCTGTTATAAGAACTAAGATGGCATAATCTATAACCTTATCTCTGTCAAGTCCAAATGTCGGCGCACGATGCCAGATTAGACCTAACGAAACAGCGAAACCAAGCGCGACCATAACGCCATAGGAGTATACGCTGATGGGACCCAACTTAAACAGGATAGGATGCATAGAAATAACCAGCCTTACCGCCAAATCCCAATATCAAATCACGTATTAAACACAAATTTTTGATTTTGGCCTCTTATCTCGATATCTGCTTTTTGATATTTGAACTTGTCCCGGATTTCGCTTTGACATTCGAAAAAATACTCAGGATAAGTATGGCCGCTCCGGCTGAGATCGCCGAATCTGCTATGTTGAATACCGGCCAGATGCGAAAATCAAGGAAATCTATTACATAACCGAACCTCACCCTATCGGCGAGATTGCCCATCGCACCACCGAGAATAAGGCCAAGAGCCGAGGCTACCGCGATAGTGACGGATCTAGACCTGTATACATATAAGATGATAAGCGCTATGGCTAGAATGGTCATAATAATAGAAAGGCCTGAGATATCTTTCAGGATACCAAAGGCGGCGCCCTTGTTAGTCACCAGTGTTAAATGAAAAAAATTGGGTATTACGCTGACAGATTTTGCCGCGGGAAGGTTGTGTGTTATGAAATACTTCGAGACGCGGTCAGCGGCAAAAATCAGAAATGAGATAAAATATATCCAGATTTGCGCCGAGCGGCGGTTCATCAGCCCTCTTTTTTCTTCTGGCAGTCTATGCACATTTCCGTGTACGGAAGCGCGCTAAGACGTTTCTTCGCTATCATCTTACCGCACTGCAGACATAAACCATAAGTGCCTTCCTCAATGCGCTTGATGGCCTCGTCGATAAGATAGAGCCTCTTCTGCTCGTCCGTCGCTCTCCCAAGAGAAAAATCTCTTTCATAGTCATCGCTCGCCATATCGGCCATATGATAAGAATATCCGGAAAGGTCTCCCGACGCGTCTCGCTGCGATTTATTGAGCGTATTCTCAGCTATGTGGGATAGGTCGCCGCCCACCTTCTCCCTCTCTCTAAGCAGTATCTCCTTGTATTTTTTAAGCTCGGTCTTTGACATCCTCTTAACGGGCGATTTCCTTGCGATATTCTGTTTCTTTTTAGCCGTTTTCTTCTTTTTTGCTTTCGTCATTATCTTTCCTCTCCTTTTAAAACAGCCTTTACGCATCTTTCGCACAGAGTTGGATGAACCTTATCGGAGCCGACAAGCTCGCTGTAGTTCCAGCACCTCTGGCATTTAACACCCTTGGCTTTTTCAACACAAATTACAACCGGTAAGCCGCTTTCGACATCGCTTTTTTCGGAAAGCGAATCTTTGATCTCCACTTGCGAAACTATAAAAAGATACCTAAGAAGGCCGCTATTATCTGCCAGAAGCTTCTTATAATTGTCCTCTACCGCGGCTATCGTTACCCTCGCCTCCAGGCTGGACCCTATCAAACCTGAGGATCTTGCCTCTTCCAGCTTCTTGAGTACCGCCTCCCTCACCGATATTAAGCGAGACCACTTCTCATCAAGCGCGACATCATGCCACTGCTTGTAATTAGCTTCGGGCCAATCCTCAAGATGTATGGAATCCGACTTACCGCTGAAACTCAGATGCTCCCAGGCTTCATCCGTGGTAATGGCCAAGATCGGAGCCATTATCTTCAGCAGCGCTAAGCTCATCAGGAACATAGCCGTCTGGCCTGACCTGCGCTCGATCGAGTCAGCCCTGAAAGTGTACATCCTGTCCTTCAATATGTCAAGATATACCGATGACACCTCATAAACACAAAAATTATACACATCGCGGTAAACCTTATGAAAAGCGTATGCGTCATAGTTTGTCTCGGCGTCTTTTATTAGGGCCGAAAGCCGGGATAAGATCCACTTGTCTGGCTCAAGCATATTTAAATGAGCTACGGAATCTTTGGAAGGATCAAAATCATAAAGGTTGCTCAATAAATACCTGTAAGTATTGCGAATCTTCCTGTAGGCGTCCGCCAGCCTATTCAATATTTCGTCAGAAAGCCGCACATCTTCCGAGTAATCGCTGGAGGCAACCCAGAGCCGAAGAATATCCGCGCCGTACTTTCTCATGACCTGTTCCGGCGTTATAACATTTCCGAGAGACTTCGACATCTTCTTGCCCTCTCCGTCCACGACAAAGCCGTGGGTAAGGACATTTTTATACGGCGAGATATCATCTATGGCCATCCCAGTTATAAGGGCAGACTGGAACCATCCCCTGTGCTGATCCGAGCCTTCAAGATAAAGTTCGCACGGATAATCGAGAGAGCTGTCGGTTTTAAGCACGGCTTGATGGCTAACTCCGGAGTCAAACCAGACGTCAATAATATCGGTCTCCTTAACAAACTCGGCGTTGCCGCATTTCCTGCAAACGGTTCCCTTCGGCAACAGCTCCGTTTCGTTCTTGGCAAACCATACATCAGCGCCATCTTTTTCGACAATTGAGGCGATGTGCTCTATGATCTTGGCGTCCAGAAGAAGATCTTTACAACTTTTGCAGTAAAACGCCGTTATCGGAACTCCCCAATAACGCTGCCTCGAAAGGCACCAGTCAGGCCTGTTCTTGACCATAGCGGATATGCGCGCGCGGCCAGCCTCCGGTATCCATTGTATCTTTGAATCTATCGCGTCAAGCATCTTAGACCTCAAGCCCTCATGGTCTATGCGCATAAAATACTGCTCGGTCGCCCTGAATATAATAGGTTTCTTGCATCTCCAGCAATGCGGATACGAATGGCGGACCTCTCCCTGCCGGAGTAGTTTACCAACGGATATCAGTTTCTCAATAATAGCCTTGTTCGCGTCATAAACCATAATGCCGCTGAATTCACCGGCCGTTGCGTCAAATCTTCCCTTTTGGTCCACCGGCATTATCGTAGGAAGACCGTACTTCCTTCCTGTAAGATAATCCTCTTGACCGTGGCCCGGCGCTGTATGGACGCAACCTGTGCCGTCTTCCATCGTTACATATGAAGCGAGCACCACTGTTGATACCCTGTTTATGAAAGGATGCTTTGCCTCAAGACCCTCCAGTTCTTTGCCCGCAAAAGACCTCGAGACCCTGTACTCCTTGATGCCCGACGCCTCCATCGTTCTGTCTACGAGGCCCTTTGCCATTATGAAGTTCTCGCCCTTGAAAGCTCCGTCGCCTATCTCGATAAGCGCGTACTCGAAATCGGGATGGACCGCTATGGCGACATTGGCGACAAGCGTCCACGGCGTCGTAGTCCAGATGACGAAGGAAGTCCTGGCCGGAAAATCGAGATCCGGCTTTCCGCTTCCTGATAAGTCGAACTTCACATAAATCGAGGGAGAAGTCTTGTCCTCATACTCGACCTCAGCTTCCGCGAGAGCCGTCTCACACGTCGCGCACCAATTAACAGGCTTAAGGTCTTTGTAAATATAACCTTTCTCAACCAATTTCCCAAAGGATCTCACTATTTGCGCCTCATAATTTTTGGCTAGCGTAAGATAAGGCTTTTCCCAATTTCCCATTATCCCCAGCCTCTTAAATTCCCGGCGCTGTATATCCACATATTTCATAGCGTAATCGTGGGCCTTTTTTCTAAACCTTACCTGGTCTATATCGTACTTTGTCAATTTAAGCTCCTTGAAGAGCTGGTGTTCCACCGGAAGGCCGTGGCAATCCCATCCCGGTACGTACGGCGAATCAAAGCCCCGCATAGTTTTGTACCTTATCACGATATCCTTAAGTATCTTGTTAAGGGCATGGCCCATATGAATGGAACCATTCGCGTATGGCGGGCCGTCGTGCAAGATGAATTTGGGTGATCCTTTACGCTTCTTCCTTATCTTACCGTAAAGATCTTTTTCTTCCCAGCGCTTGATGATATGAGGCTCTCTATTCGGCAGGTCGGCCTTCATAGAAAATTCTGTTTTAGGAAGATTAAGCGTATTCTTATATTCCATTTTTATTTTATATATTTTCCTATCAAAAGCTCAAGCTTCTTCTTCGTCTTAGCGGGTATAAACTTAGGGTTTGTGATTATAGCGTTCTTAAGTGCGGTACCGCATGCGCATGGCCTCTCCTCTCCTATCTTTCGCAACGCATGGCGCACAATGTTCTTCGCGTTCTCCACATTCTTGGCAAGATTCTGGATTATAAGCTCAACCGTTACCGATTCCGTATCGGCCTCCAGATACCAACAGTCATAATCTGTTACGCACGCCAGCGTAGCGAAACATATCTCGGCCTCACGCGCAAGCTTCGCCTCAGCCATATTGCTCATGGCTATTATATCCATGCCCCACGAGCGGTATAGCTCTGACTCGGCCCTAGTCGAGAACTCCGGCCCTTCCATGTTTATATAGGTACCTGCCTGGTGCATTGATACTCCCAGAGAGCAACCGGATTCATAAAGGATCTTGGAAAGATGCCCGCAGACAGGATCTGCGAAGGTCACGTGAGCTACGACCCCTTCCCCGAAGAATGTCATCCGTCGCGCCTGATTAGTTCTATCAACATACTGATCGGGCACCACGATATCGAGCGGCTTGATGTCCTTCCGCAGGCTCCCGCAGGCAGATATTGATATGATTCGGTCTACGCCAAGCTTCTTCATTCCCCATATATTCGCCCGATAATTTATCTCACTGGGAAGTATGCTGTGGCCCTTGCCATGCCGCGCCAGGAACACTACCTCTTTTCCTTCAAGGACTCCTGTCACGAAATCATCGGACGGCTTCCCGAAGGGCGTCGTCACCTTGACCTTCTTAAGCCTTTTCATGCCTTCCATTTCGTAAAAACCGCTTCCTCCTATTATGCCTACCCTCCCTTTCATTATAACCGCCCCTCCCTATCTTATCCTAGTTGCCACATCCAGAAGTGTCTTAACCAGAAAAAGCTTTAAAAACCATATCGCGATTAGCGCTAATATCGGCGAAAAATCGATTCCTATCGTATAAGCGGGCAAAAGCCTGCGAAAGGGCGCCAGAATAGGCTCGGTTGTTCTGTACAAAAAATGGACAATGATATTATATGGATCCGGATTCACCCAGCTTATAAGCGCCCTGATTATGATGAGCCAGATAGCTATCGTTAATCCGTAATCTATTATCGTAGCAACGGCATATACGAAATTACTTAAGACGAACACCTTTACCTCCTGGAAAGCTCTTTTGAACGCCTCGCGGCGGCCGCAACCCCTTGTGATATGATTTTTTTAAGATGCTTTGCCTCAAAGACATTTATAGCGGCTTCCGTGGTGCCGCCTTTAGAGGTGACCTTCTGTCGTATGCGAGCAGGCTCATCTTTCAGATATTCCCATAGCTTTGCTGTGCCAACGGCTGTCCTGAAAACCAGCCTCTTGGCCACTTCCTCATCGAGACCCAGCTTCACTGCGGCCTGGTGAAGGGCTTCCGCCAAATAAAAGAAATAGGCCGGCCCGCTGCCGCTTATCGCTGTCACCGCGTCAATGAGCTTTTCGTCCACCTCGATAACTTCGCCTATTGTGGAAAATATTAACTTCGCTATATCCATATGCTCTTTGGTGGCAGTGGTACCTGCGCTTAAGGCGGAGATGGCCTCTCCGATCATGGCTGGCATGTTTGGCATAACCCGAATCACCGGAACATCAACGCCCAAAACCCCTTCAATATGTTTTATTGTGATGCCGGCGGCTATTGAGATCACCAGCTTATCCTTCGAAACACCGCAGCAAACCTCTTGATTGAGAACTTTATCAAAATCCTGCGGCTTGACGGCTATAATGATAACATCCGAGAACTTGACGAGATAATTGTTGTCTATCTCAACTATTATCTTATATTTTGACTGTATGACATCTCTCCTAACAGCGTCTATCTCGCTCACCATAAGAGATGTGCTCTTTTCCATGACCCTTGCCAGGCGGCTAAATATGGCCTCCCCCATATTGCCGCAACCGATTATACCGATCTTCTTATTGAACATGGCTGACTCCATATGGAATCCTCTCAAGCTATCCTGCTCACCGAAAGATCGCGCGCCCAATCCTTACCATATTAGCGCCTTCTTCAATGGCTACCTCGAAGTCATTTGTCATGCCCATCGAAAGAATGCTTAATTCGCAGGAGGCAAGATGCATAGCGTTGATTTTATCGCGCAGTTGACGAAGAGCACGAAAGTAAGGTCTCACCTTTTCCGCGTCATCAACTTCAGGCGCTATCGTCATGAGGCCTTTTATGTTAATATTGCGATATGAGGATAGCTGTTTTAAAAATTCGACTATCCCCCCAGGCGCTATGCCGAATTTCGTCTCTTCACCGGATATATTGACTTGCACAAGAACATCCTGTACCTTACCGAGCTTCTCCGCTTCCTTATTGATCTCTTTCGCCAGACGCAAGCTGTCCAGGGAATGTATGAGCGAGAACATTTTTACCGCGTCTTTGACCTTATTAGTCTGAAGATGGCCGATTAGGTGCCATGTTACCCTATCGCCGATGATACGGTGCTTTGCCATGGCATCCTGGATTCTGCTCTCGCCTACTATTCGAATACCAGCCTCGATAGCTTGATCTATTTCTTCGACTGAGGCCTCCTTCGTCACACACACAAGCTGGACATCATCTACCAGCCTGCCGCTTTTTTCACAACACCTTGCTATTCTTTGTGTTACGTTTTTTATATTATCTGCTATCATAAGCAAATGGACAGGATAAAATAACACAAAGATTGCCAAAAGTCAACGAAATTGGATATAGATACCTAACCCGCCTTGGACAACCTTAACAGCTCAAAAAGCAATGGTCTATGAGTAGATAAAGAAGGCGGCAGAAAATTTCTGCCGCCTTTCTAATAGCACGCAGGCCTGTAAGCCGGGTTCTGTCTTATCCCTCTCGGGACGAGGCGCTCATCTATCTTGTCCAGGCATTACTGCCGGGATCTAGCGACCTTACCCGTTCCGATACTGATATATTTACAGTAGGAGCGAGCAACTCCTTAATCGGAACCTATTTGGTCTTGCTCCGCGTAGAGATTGCCTCGTTTCACCCTACTCCGTTAGATAGGCCGGGATGAAATTGGTCCACAAGCCTCTGGCCAAGCCTTTTCAGTGGCCTTGACCCGAAAAGCCGCATACCAACTGGTCCAACCGATCTAACATAGTAGACTCGTCTCTGTGGCTCTACCATAAACCAGATCAAAGATCGGTTTAAGGCAACCCCAAACCGAACGAAGTTCTTGTTCAGGGCTTATCCTCGCCTTTCGACGGGCGGCCGTTAGCCGCTACGCTGCTCCCCTCCGTCGCGGCCTCTGCTGACCGCAGATGCCTTGATTCGGAAGGTCCTCCGATGCTCAAATGTAAAAATATTTGAACAAAGGAAGATTAGGAGCCCGGACTTTCCTCTCCCGCCAGTTACTGCGGAAGCGAGCGCCCGGCCTGCGAAATTCATGAAGTAAATCTTGCCTTACTAATAAAGGGCTGCTAGATTTATAGCTTTATTTACAAGCTTATCCGCTTCTTTATTCTTATCACGGTCTATATGTTTTATTTCGAAGGATTTGAAGGCCTTCAGCAACCCTAACGCATTTTCAAAGAGTGGTCTTATGCCATCATCCTTGACCCTGTATTCACCGTTAAGCTGCTTGGCCAGTAGCTCGCTATCCAGATATATGACCACTTCGCTTGCGCCGAGCGCCGCAGCCTCTTCCAGGCCGCTAAGAAGGGCGTTATATTCAGCGATGTTGTTCGTCGTCTGACCAATATACTTGCAAATCTCCTTTATCTTCTTTCTTCTTGAATCCAGTACTACCACGCCTATCCCGGACGGGCCGGGGTTACCCCTGCTACCACCATCGGTATAGATGAACAATTTTTTATTCTTCAATGTAAAGTATCCTGGCGCAGTTCTCGCACACGACTAGTTCTGACTTCATCTTTATCTCGTTTATAACCTGCGGAGGAAGTATTCTGAAGCACCCCTGGCATGAGTCCTGCAATACCGGCACGACTGCCAGGCCGTCCTTGCTCGACAATATTCTCTCGTACTTCGAAAGTATAGCCTTGTCCACCTTGAGCGCCAGCTCCGAGCGCTGTTTCTGGAGAGCCGCAAGTTCTTCTTTAAGGCGGCCGGCTTCCACCTCGAGCTTCTTCTTCTCTTCCGATAACGCTATTTCTTCTTTCTTAAGAAAATCTTTCTCTTTGGCAATCTCGGCGTTCTCGGCATCCATCTCATCCAGTATCTTTATTATCTCCTCTTCTATAAGTGAGTTGTCAGCTTTTATTCTGGCTATCTCTTCCTGGAGCGCTGTGTACTCCTTATTCGTCTTGACCTGATACATCTGCGTCGTATATTTCTTTATAGTGTCCTCCTTGCCCTGAAGTTCAACCTCTTTCTCTTTCCGTCTGACCTGCAGCGATTTTATATTTTCTTCATGCCTCTTCAGATTTTGAGCCTTCTGCTGGAAAGCGCCTTCCATAACTTTTATCTTTTCCGGTATCGAATCGAGTTCATCGTTAAGCCTGAGTATATTGGTATCAAGGCCCTGCAGCTCAACAAGTATTTTTATTTGTTCTTCAAGATTTAACATGGTAAACGTTAAGTATAAATAGATTCAGCCTTACATTTATATAGGTGGCGCGGAAACTCGGTCTTAAGCTCACAGACCTCTCTTTCGGCCAACCAATTTGCTGTCGGTAAGAGGCTTGATTCTTCCCTCTGATCAGCGCAAATACTTTTCGAGTTCTTTCATGGAATCTTATAAAACACTCGCTAGTTCAAGCAATATGGTGGGCACTAGGGGACTCGAACCTCTGACCTCTGCGATGTGAGCGCAGCGCTCTAACCAGCTGAGCTAAGTGCCCTTGGTGGCAAATAGCGCGCAATAAATGGCCTGCCATCCGAAACCTGCTTCACTGAAAAACCTAACCGATCGAGGTGAAGAATGGTGGGCCCGCAAGGATTTGAACCTTGGACCAAGAGATTATGAGTCTCCTGCTCTGCCAGACTGAGCTACAGGCCCATGCTGTTAACGCCGAAAGCACCGTCCTTCCAAATCCATACAAGCTATTGCTCGGTAAAGGGCGAGGAAGGACGCGCCTACTATTTGAAAAAATGGCGAATTGGGAAAATATTATACTTAATACTCAAAGGACTGTAAAGATGATTCTATCGATGATAGCGCGTTCTATTTCGCTGTTTGCCTATTTATGGCATTTTTGGCCTTTTTGATTTGTTCGGCTTGGTGCCGGTTTTGTACAACTCCTTCGCCTTGCTGATATATTCTTCGGCGTCTTTTGTCTTTCCCAGTTTATTATATATCATGCCGGCTGCATAATAAGCGTCGGCAAAATGCGCGTCCTCTTTTATGGCCCTTTCATAATATGACGCTGCCTGAGCATCGTCGCCCATCATGCTGTAAACAATCCCTATCTTATAATAAGTCTCCGCATATTTTGGGTTTATACGGGCCGTCCTCTTGAAATACTCGAGAGCCTGCTCCAGCTGATTAAGCTTGAGGTATGCCAGTCCCATACTATAATTGGCATGATAATCGCCAGGATTTATATTTAGGGCTTTCTGGTAGTAGTTTATCGCCTCGTCGATCTTTGCTTTTGACATGTAAAAATCACCGAGCGCGTTATAAGGAGAGAAGAATTTCTCGTCCACGGAGATAGCCTTATTCCAATACCTGACTGCCTCCTCCTCTTTTCCCAATAGATAATAGGCCTCTCCCATACTGTAATATGAAGCCGCAAATTCTGGATTCAGGGTAATAGCTTTTTCAAAATATTCTATGGCTTTAAGGTATTGATTAATGACTATATGTATACAGCCTAGCTTGTAATATGCGGGCGCATATTTTGGGTCGACCTTTATAGCCTTGTTAAATTCCGACGCGGCGTCTCCAAACTTGTCTCTATCATAATATTTAACCCCTTCTATATAATACTCTTCGGCCGACTTGCCATATATATTAGCAATGTACGATAAAAGGAACATCCCGACCGCAACAAGTGAAAGCAAGAATACAGTCTTTTTTCTCATCTATTCTCCTGCGCCGATTGCAAGGAAGTTTTTAAGCTTTCTTGAACGAGTAGGGTGGCGAAGTTTCCGCAACGCCTTAGCTTCGATCTGCCTCACGCGCTCCCTGGTAACTTTGAACACGGCACCGACCTCTTCGAGCGTTCTTGGATAACCATCACCTATGCCAAATCTAAGCCTCAAAACCTTCTTCTCGCGATCCGTCAGCGTATCTAACACATCATCCATCTGCTCTTTAAGCATCGAATAAGCGGTGGCGTTCGCAGGCGATACGGCGCGCTTATCTTCGATAAAATCGCCGAAGTGCGTATCGCCTTCATCTCCTATCGGAGTCTGCAAGCTTATCGGCTCCTGGGCAATCTTCAGTATCCCCCTGACTTTGTCAACCGGCATCCTCATCTTATGGGCTATCTCCTCCGGAGTCGGCTCCTTGCCGTTCTGCTGGACTAATGTCCGCGATACCTTTATGAGCTTATTTATAGTCTCGGTCATATGAACAGGGATCCTAATAGTCCTTGACTGATCGGCTATCGATCGCGTGATAGCTTGTCTTATCCACCATGTCGCATATGTAGAAAATTTATAGCCCCGTTTATATTCGAACTTATCAACGGCTTTCATGAGTCCGATATTGCCTTCCTGAATAAGGTCTAAGAATGAAAGTCCCCTATTGGTGTACTTTTTCGCTATGCTGACCACCAGTCTCAGGTTTGCCGCGACGAGCTCTTTCTTGGCCTTATTGAACTTGAGCTCAGCTGACTTTATCAACTTAAACTGTTCTTTTATATTATCTATCGGCTCGCCAAACTCCCTCTCTATAGACCTCTTGCGTTTCACGAGCCTCTTTACCTCATCCCTCTTGCCCTTTTCTCGGGCCCTGGCCAAAGAGGTATCGACCTTGGCATGTTCTTCCAGCTTGTCCTCAATGCTTCTGGCGGCGTCTTCTATAACCGACATCACAAGGTTCATCTCGCTTATAGCCTGGCTGATCTCGGCCTTGTTCCTGCTCATCTTGAGTTTTTGGACTAGTTTGGCAAGCTTCTTGTTAAGCCTTGTCCCCTTAAGCCGCGAATCTATATTTATAAACTCTTCCGGGTTTATCTCCTTATTGAGTATCTTGACAGCAACCTCCAGCGCCTTATACTTGGACATTTTTACCGCTAAAACCGCTTCTCTGAACCTTGCCTCCGCTTCCTTTATCCGTTCCGCTATCTCTATCTCCTCCTTGCGGGTAAGAAGCGGAATCTGCCCCATCTGCCGCAGATACATCTTTACGGGATCGTCTATATGGGTCAGCCTTGTTTCAACTTCCTCCTTCTCGACTTCCTCTTTCTTCTCTTCCGCCGCCTCTTCGACTTCCACCTCTTCCTTAGAAACTTCCTCTTCGTTATCTACCAGCTTTATGTTCTCCTCGCCGAGTATGCCGAGTATCTCATCTATCTCTTCAGACGAGACTATGTCAACGGGAAGCAGGTTATTCACCTCTTCAAAGGTAAGGTGTCCTTTCTCCTTCCCGAGAGCTATCAGCTCCGAAAGCCCTTTCACTCTCTTCTTTCTTCCAGAGCTCGTCGCTGTAGAACCAGAGGAGGCATCGCTCGATATCGCTTTAGCGGCATTCGAGACCTTCCTCGCAGCGTGTCTCCTCGCACCCTTACGCAAGCGCGCAGAGTGACGTCTTGAGACAATTTTCTTCCGCGGCTTTTTCTTTCTTAAAATTTTTTTCTTCTTTTTTAGCGCCATACGCTATGTCTTATTCATCCTTACCAAATTACCATATTCTGCAACAAGGCTCTTGACCTGATCGCCGTCATTTCTATCATGGGCTAATTTTATGGCCTCCTGAAGCATAGCCAACCGCTCTTTCACATTATCCTGTCTTATCCTCGTGATACAATCTTCCAGCGCCCTATCCTTGTCCGAGATCATATCAAGAATATTCACCGCCTCGGATATGAGCATCGTAGCCTCGCCCTCTGAACTGAAGACGTTTATGAGCCGTGCCGGGCTTATCTGCTTGTTCGCCTTATGAAGAGTGAATATCGCACTCACAACATCCCTTATCGACGAATCCTTAAACTCCTCCAGGGAAAGGGCGTGACTGACCCTGTCGACGTAAGGACCGCCCTCAAGCAAAAGCGCAAGCAGTACGATCTCCGCCTTTCTGGTATCGCGCTTCACCTCGGCAGGAGCTATCGTATGCCGGCGTGCCGCATAATCCCCCTTTAACTTCTTAAGCTCTGTCTTTACCGCCTCCTCATCCACGGAGAGCTTCGCGGCCAGTTTCTTTATCATCTCCGACTTCGTAACGGCATTTGATATCTTGGCAATAGTTGGCAACATCTCGCCGACTATTGACGCCTTGCCATGTACAGTGGCCGTACTGAAACGGCCGGCAAGTTTAGCAAACTTGTAGTCAAAGAGGTTTTTGCTCGACTTTACAAGCTTTAGAAAATCATCAACACCATACTTGCGTATGAAACTGTCGGGGTCGAATCCTTTGGGAAGTTCGGCTATATAAACGTTCACATCCTCGCTTATGAAAAGATCGAGACCTCGCAAGCTGGCTGACTCGCCCGCCTCGTCAGGGTCGTATACTATCACGACTGTCTTTGCGAAACGTTTAAGCAGTTTAACCTGGTCAACGGTAAGGGCGGTTCCGAGCGTAGCCAAGATGTTCTGGATGCCGGCCTGATAAGGCACGAGGAAATCAAGATATCCCTCGACAATAAGGGCATGACCTTTTTTCTTTATAACCTCTTTGCTGAAGTTAAGACCATAGAGATTACGCCCTTTTGAATATATGGCAGTTTCGGGAGAATTCATATACTTCGGAAGGCTCGAGTCCAGAACTCGACCGCCGAATCCCAGAATTCTGTTCTTGAGATCCATGATCGGAAACATGATCCTGTTCCTAAAACGGTCGTAATAGCCGCCCTTCTCGCTCGATATAACGAGACCGGCCTGCTCCAGTATATCCATGCTGACGCCCTTCGACTTGCAGAAATTAGAAAGCGACTCCCACGCGTCCTGGGCGTACCCTATGCGGAATTTTTTTATGGCGGCGTCCGCAACTCCCCTCGAGGCAAGATATTCACGCGCTGTCCTGCTACCTGCCAGGTTTGAAGCAAAGAAATTAGCGGCAAGCTCGTTGACTGAAAAAAGCTTATTCTCCACTTCGCCCGCCTTATCCGACCGCGCGATACCCTTAGGAAGCGTTATCCCCGCTTTCTCGGCGAGCATCTCTACCGTTTCAGGAAACTGCATATTCTCGTGTCTCATGAGAAAGGAGAAGACATTCCCGCCAGCCCCACAGCCAAAGCAATGGTATATCTGTTTGTCGGGGCTTACGATAAACGACGGCGTCTTCTCATGATGAAACGGGCAGGGAGCTTTATAATTACGCCCCGCTTTTGTGAGCGTGACATAGCGCGATATAACATCGACTATGTCGGTGTTTTGCTGAACCTGGTCTATTATGCCATCAGGTATAGCCATTACCTTTTTACCCGAACAAATCCCGAGCACGGGATCACTTTGATATCTTCCACTTTCTCTATCTCGTCGAGGAGAAGGTTAAGGCCCAGGGTGTCGCTGGCTATATGGCCCGCTATTATGACGTTTATGAACTCCTCCTTGGCATGCTTAAAGTGCTCCTCGCTCAGGTGCATTGCAACTATTGTGCCGACGCCTGCCTGAGAAAGCCTCGAGAATACCTTTCTGGGGCCTTCCGTGCCCCCTGTCATATCAACAAATATCTTTCCCGCCTTCTTCTTTGGATCACCTATAAGTATTCTCGGCCCGGCGTTCTTTTTCAAACCGTCAGCATATTCAGGTATATTCTTTAAGATTTTAAGCACCTGACCGAGATCGCGAGGTTTCTTTTTGTCAAATACCTTCTGCAGATAATACGTGACGTGGTTATCGGCTGGTGTATGCACGCACATGTAAGGCATATCGATGAGCCTGGCAATATCGACTGACCTGGTATGATTAGCCGGCGCAACCGCCCTTTCGACCTCCTGCATCCTATCTTTAAGAAGACCTTCCGCGACTTCTTTGGCGAGACCCAACCGCTTGAGAATCGCTATCTGAAGTTTCATAACATCGTAAAACCGTGCCCAAGCCGGCCCTTCAGGATGATGAGCCATCACGAGATCTATATTAGCGCCTTTCTCATTAAGTCTGTCTGCCGCCAAAAGTTCAGGCCCTTCCATATCTATTCCGACCATGATAGTCCTTATATCCCTGCTAATATCACCGTATAGTATTCTAGTATCCGCGTACGGGTTAGAAAGCCTTTCTCTATCAAATGTCTTTTTGTCCGCGCCCTTCGCTTTCCGGAATTCCAAACCTGCCTTCTTAAGCTCATCTTTTATCTCTGCCTTAGGGCGGGGATCTTTCGCGATACCCTTCTTAACTACAAGCTGATATAGATCAATAAGTTTCATTTTTAAGCCTTTCTTAAATTTTTTCATTCAGAAAAATTAGTCCCGAGAACGCCGCTCTAAGGCATTCCAGGGACCTGTCATCTCTTATGGTATTTTACTTCTTCTGGGCTAATGACTTTTCGGAGACGATCTCCTGCACCATGCCTTCTCCGCCTACCGAGCCCTCGCCAAGCCGGATGGTTGGTAAAACCCAGGACAGCTTGCTGTGAACGGTTGGCGCTATCCTCAGGAAATACATTCCGGAAAGCGAGCGATCTCTTATGGACCATTGAAGATATGGCAGCGGCATAAGTGCCAGCACGATAAGGATCACGCTCGTAACAACTGAGGCTCTCAATATGCCGCAAATGAGGCCGCCGAATTTTTCAGCCAACGGATGCCAAGTGACTTTTATAAGCTTATCAACGATAATTCTTAAAAATTTGAATATAAAACCGAAAGCTACTACCAGGACAAGAAAAGTCAGGAAATCGAGAAACGCTACTGGCAGGCTTATTACATTTTTTGATATAAAAACTGCTATTTTATGATAATAATGAAGAGCTATAACTGCGGTTCCGATGGTGCCTATAAGAGGAAATATCTCGTGGCTTAAGCCATCCTGCAAAGCAACGTAACTTATTCTCAGCATTACAATTATGATAAGTACATCTACCCAGTTTAGTTTTGTAAATATTTCCATATATCGGCCGGCTATTTTTAGTAAAGAGGAAGTATATCATATAATATTATTGTTGTCAAGGCGGGTAAAAGACAAAATAAAAAGGGCCCTTGCATATTCCCCCCTTTTTGGCAAGAACCCCTTTCTCTATCAAGGCTTATCTTATGTGTGATAAAGCCTCGACTTTATAAACCTGTTCTCAAAAAATGACATTTCGCGGTTTATTTCGTTATATAACCTCTTTGCCCTCCTGTAGTTAAAATATTTCGACATCTTTCTGCCCACTACATTGTAAAGCCTCCGTGTTGCTATATATGGCATACTCACACCTCCCTTATTTCGCCAGGGTGCTCTTCGTAAATCGCACCCTGAAAGAATGCAAAAAAACGATCGTATAAACGCATTGGTCTATTATCGCGTAAAAAGTACCCAATATCTTGCATAACAGTTTGTCCTCACCAAGGCTATCGCTATGTTCTTTGTAAATATAAAACTGCCTCTTGCTTATATTGCCGGCCTTGTTTTGCACCTCAAGCCATTTCTGAAGGTCGTCCTGGTTTTCTAGGTGGGTGATGTCCTTGATATAATAAAAACATCTCCTCTCGGTCCTGGCAAGCACACCATCTTTCTCGAAGACCTCTTGTAGAAATATGTCTTTTTTGCGCGAATTAACCGAGGTAAGGTTTTTAAATACGACTTCTCTCATTTTGGCGCACCATTAGTTATACTTTTTAAATCTTTTTACTTGATTATTAAAAAAAATGATTACTTTTAATCTCCACAACAAGTATACATTGTGAATATTGTAGTGTCAAGTAGCGAAATCATACTTTTTTAAATACTAACTCTTAAATAAATAACTATTTTTTACGGAATATATAAGTCTTATTTTCATCGCCCTTTAGAAGTCTTCTGATATTCTCCTTGTGTTTATATATGGACAGGCTGCATATAACAACGCTGAAAATAATTGTATAAAACGGATAGTCAAGTATGCAGGCTACGATCGGAAATAAAAGTAGCGACATAATCGAGGCTAATGATACATAATTAGTAAGGTAAAATACGAGCACCCATATTATAAAAGACGGTATTAACGCCAGTGGGGTTAATCCCAATGCCACACCAAGAGTAGTAGCGACTCCTTTGCCACCTTTGAATTTTAGAAATACCGGCCATACGTGGCCGCATACCGCCACAAGCCCCATAAGTCCCCTGTAAAAATATGAGTCAAGATCTATATCTCGTTGATAGAAGAAATCTGCCACTGCAGTAACAACGATCACGCCTTTAATTATATCAATCGAGAGCGTAAATAGCGCCGGAAGTTTGCCGACTGTCCGCAGAACATTTGTGGCGCCTGCGTTCTTTGAACCGACCTGGCGGATATCGATCCCTTTTAACGCTTTCGTCAGAAGGTAGCTTGTGGGAAAAGACCCTATGAGGTAAGCAAGTAACACGGAACCAAATAACGACATCATTGGCAGCATATTCAGGATACCTTTCTTATGCCGTTGTTTTCACTTAAGGCCCTGCTCCCTTTTATCACGTAATCTATGCCTGAAGCGATAGTCATAAGGACCGTGAAACTCCACATAACATATGAATATTCAAAACGAGCCAGTATGCTCACTATCGTAATCATCTGGAAAAATGTCGTTATCTTTCCCATTACGCTCGGAGCAACATTAAGCTTGCCCCTAATAAGATATATTATCACTGAGCCAAGGACTATTATAACATCTCGCGATATAATTATTATTGGAACATAGGGCGGCATGCGCAGGTAGGCTGGTATGTTTCCCGCCACCGCCAGACATATATAGGCGCTTACCAAAAGCAACTTGTCAGCCATCGGGTCCAGTATCGTCCCCAATTCCGTCTTCTGTTTTAGCGCACGGGCCAGCATACCATCAATGCCGTCGGAAACAGTGGCGATGAGGAAAACTATGAGGGCAATATCTAACCTTGAATACGCAACCGCGGTTATGAAAAATGGTATCAGTATTATCCTGCCTATCGATATCTTGTTCGGTATGTTCATCGCTGCCATGGCGTTTTGCCCTACTCTTTTATAATCTTCATCCTGTATAGAGGCCAGTATATGAATACCGCCTTGCCTATAAGGTTCTTCTTGGGAACAAATCCCCAGTATCGCGAATCTCTCGAATTAGCGCTGTTATCCCCTAAAGTAAAATAACAATCTTGCGGCACAGTTACGGCCGTTCCCTCCCTGCCATAATCACCGGCATTGTAATAATAGACGGAGGCTATGGACTCAGGCGAGGTGAGCTCTTTTCCGTTTATAAATATCTTCCCATCCTTTATTTCCACCGTCTCGCCACCAAGGGCGATCAACCTTTTAACGAAATCTTTTTTCGGATCTTCTGGAGACGCAAATACTATTATATCCCCCCTCTTGGGTTGTTTTATATCAAGTATGGGAAGTCGGAGGTTAATGAAAGGCACTCTGGCGCTGTAAAGGAATTTATATACAAATATCCTGTCACCTATCTTAAAGGTCGGCACCATCGATCCCGATGGTATTTTAAACGCCTGTATGATGAAGGTCTGTATGAAAACGGCTATTACCAGAGCTATAAGTATGGACTCCACCCACTCTCTTAACTGAGATTTTACCTTCTTCTCTGCCATGATTAACGATGCCTTTCTATTGAGCTTTGAGCGCCGCAAAAAACGCTTCCTGCGGTATTTCAACCTTGCCAAACTGCTTCATCTTCTTCTTGCCCGCCTTCTGCTTTTCCCAGAGCTTCCTCTTCCTGGTGATATCACCTCCGTAACACTTTGCGGTGACGTTCTTGCCGATAGCCTTTATGGTTTCGCGAGCTATCACCTGCCCTCCTATAGCGGCCTGTAGGACTATCTGGAAAAGGTGGCGGGGTATTGTCTCTTTCAGCTTCTCGATAATAGCCTTTCCTTTAGAGTAGGCCCTATCTTTAAACACAAGGGAGGAAAAAGCGTCATAAACCTCCCCGTTGATAAGTATGTCGAGTTTTACTATGTTTGTGGGCCGGTAATCAAGGAACTCATAATCGAGAGAGCCGTAGCCGCGCGTGACCGATTTTATTCTGTCATAAAAATCCACGATAACCTCGGAAAGAGGGATGTCGTAGACTATCCTAGCCCTGGTCTCGTCGAGATACTCTGTCGATACGTAGGATCCGCGACGCGACTCCGCCAGCTCCAACATAGCGCCTATGGATTCCTTTGGGGTCAATATAAAAGCCCTCACATAAGGTTCTTCGACCTCTTCGATCTCTCCGGGATTGGGTAGTTTCATCGGATTATCCACCTCTTCTATGGAACCGTCTTTTTTCAGCACCCTGTATACCACGCTCGGCGTAGTGACAACCAAGTTAAGGTCAAATTCTCTTTCAAGGCGTGATTCGACTATCTCCATATGCAGAAGTCCGAGGAAACCGCACCTGAACCCCATGCCTAAAGAGGCGGACTTTTCCGGCTCAAAGACAAACGATGCGTCAGAAAGGCGCAGCTTTTCGATCGCCTCTTTGAGCGCCGGAAAGTCGGCGCTGTTGGCAGGGTATATGCCGCTGAAGACCATAGGGCGCACTTTCTTGTATCCCGGAAGAGGCGACGCTGCTGGCTGTTCAGCATCCGTCACCGTGTCGCCGATCGTAACTTCGCGCGCCTCCCTTATATTGCACGTGATATAACCGACCTCACCGCACGAGAGGGTATCGACATGTTTTTCCCGCGGATCGTAGACACCTACCTCCTGGACCTCGTAGATATTCCTGTTTGACATTGTCATTATCTTCATGCCCTTGCGCAGCATGCCATTCATTAGACGAAGGTGTATAACCACTCCTTTATACACATCAAACCGTGAATCAAAAATAAGCGCCTGAAGCGGATTGGACACCTCTCCGCTAGGTGGTGGTATTCTCTGTATTACGGCCTCCAAGATATCTTCGGTACCCTTCCCGAGCTTAGCGCTGGCAAGGATGACCTCGGTCTTATCAAGTCCCAGTATATCCGATATCTGTTGGCGAGTTCTCTCTATCTCGGCATTGGCAAGATCTATCTTGTTTATGACTGGTATGATGACAAGATTGTGCTCCATAGCAAGATAGAGATTCGCGACGGTCTGCGCCTCAACACCTTGCGCGGCGTCGACAACCAGAAGCGCTCCTTCGCAAGCGGCGATTGATTTTGAGACTTCGTAGGTGAAATCGACATGGCCGGGAGTGTCGATGAGGTTCAGCTCATATTGGCGCCCATCTCTGGCTTTGTAGTTTATCCTAACTGCGCTCGCCTTTATGGTAATGCCGCGCTCCCTTTCGAGGTCCATATCATCCAAGAGCTGGTCATGGAACTCCCTTTCGCTTATCGCGCCGGTAAACTGGAGTATCCTGTCGGCAAGGGTGGACTTACCATGGTCAATATGGGCTATTATCGAGAAGTTACGAATCAGCGACTTATCCATTTTTAAGCCAAACGCCAAGAATCCGATCTAAAAATGACATTTTTCAAAATTTAGAATTTTTGTATTTTGGATGGTTATTTCGATTTTTGGATTTTGATCTTTGATCTAAACACTATACGCCAGTTTCTTGCCGAATTCTAGGATCGCGAGCGCCTTCTTCTCGGTTGGCGCTTCAGCGTATACTCTGAGAATCGGTTCGGTGCCGGAAAGCCTGATCATGAGCCATGATGAATCTTCGCATATGAACTTATACCCGTCTCTTGTATTCACCTGAATAACGCGTATATCGAGTACCTTTTTCGGCGGATCCGACTTAAGACGCTCCATAAGCCTCTGTTTCTTCTCGTCCGGATATTTCATGTCCAGCCTGCGATATTCATAGGTGCCATATTCCCTGTCAATATCGCGGAGTATCTCCGAGAGTCTTTTACGGCGCATGGCTATCATCTCAAGTATGAGGAGTCCTGAAAGTATGCCGTCCCTCTCTGGGATAGAATTCTTAAACGCCACACCGCCGGTCTCTTCGCCTCCTATCAGTATGTCCTCTTTCACCATAAGCTCGCTTATGTGCTTGAAGCCTACCGGCGTTTCATACATCTTTAGGCCGTATTTATCGCATATCTTATTTATAAGAGCGGTGCCGCAAATAGTCTGTATCACACCGCCTCTCATCTTCTTATCCTCAAGCAGGTGCAATAAAAGAAGCACCATAACCTTATGTCCCGTAAGCAACTTGCCCGATAACGGATCGGCTACACCTAGCCTGTCGGCGTCGCCATCGGTCGCAAGGCCCACATCGTAATTTCCAGACTTTGTCTTATATGCAAGCTCCTTGAGATTAGGCATTATGGGCTCGGGATTTATCCCGCCGAAACCGGGATTTATCTCATTGTGAATGGTATGCACTTTACAGTTACCACCTTCGAGAAGTTTTGCTATGTGTCCATCACCTGTGCCATACATAGAGTCGACCAGTACTTTCAGCTTAGATTTTTTTATAAGTGGGATATTCGCATAACGCTTTATGAATGCGAGGTGGCCGGAAATTATATCGGCCTCGGCTATAAGGCCTCTAGACTTCAAATTTTCCAGTGAAGCATATTGAACGGGACTTTCTCCTAAGTAAGTCTCAAGTTTCTTTGTGACCTCGCGTCTGGCAGAACCGCCGTAATAATCCTTGTATTTTATCCCGTTATACCTTGGAGGGTTATGGCTTGCGGTCACCATGACTCCGCCGATCATAGAGCGATCTTTTATAGCAAAACTTACTGACGGTGTAGGCGTGGGCCGGTCGGAAAGCATTACCTTTATGCCGTTGGCGGCCAATACACAGGATACAATCTCAGCATATTTGTCTGAAAGAAACCGCGTATCATATCCTATGACGATCCTCCGATCTCTTACCTTCAGGCGCCTGCAGTCGTTCTTGACATAATCGGCTATAGCCTGGGCTACCGTCTTAACATTTTCAAAAGTGAAATCCTCGCTTATGACGGCTCGCCAGCCATCCGTACCGAACTTAATGACGCTCATCTACCTCCTCCTCTACAGGGGTAGGTTTGCCCCTTTAGCTTACTGATAGCCTCTTTATAATTCTTGGCGCCAAATACCGATGTGCCAGCCACTATAACATTGGCGCCGGCTTTGATGACTTCAGGCGCTGTGGACTCATTAATGCCCCCATCAACCTGTATGTCCTTTCTAAAGACCTTGCGGAGCTCTTCTATCTTGGGCAGACATTCAGGCATAAACTCCTGGCCCGCAAAACCAGGCTCCACCGTCATGACAAGCACCATATCAACCATCTGCAATATACCTTCAATCAGTTTTACCGGTGTTTTCGGTCTTATGGAGACGCCAACCTTCTTTTTAAAATACTTGATAAGCTTTATGACCTCTTTGGGATGCTCCTCCACCTCGGCATGAAAAGTAATGATGTCGCTACCGGCCTTCGCGAAACTCTCGATATAGGCCTCCGGTTTGGCGATCATCAGATGAACGTCAAAAGGAAGTTTTGTAAGAGGCCTTATTGACCTGACCACGACCGGCCCTACCGTTATATTGGGCACAAAATGCCCGTCCATCACATCTATATGTATCCAGTCAGCGCCCGATCTCTCAACGTCTTTTATCTCCTGGCCAAGTTTTGAAAAGTCGGCCGAGAGTATGCTAGGAGCTATCAAAACCTTATTCATCTTATCCCTCACAAAAACACTGAATATGAGCGCTTAAATCTTAAACCAATTACGCATTCCGGCCCCAAATTTGTTTCGCGTTTAGAGTTCACTGTTTCGAATCTTCTCACATCGCCTCACGCCGCATGCGAGACCATCGCATATACCCTGCTTATATCCTCAAGCGTCACCACCCCTACTACTCTCGGCCCCTTCATCACAGGCATGGCGCGGGTACTTGAGTCGCGCATTAGGTTATGCACTTTCATGAGCGAATCCGTATCCTTGGCCACGGGAAACTTCCGGCGCATGATTTCACTTACTTTGACGGCTGTCCCGTGGCGGTGCACAGCCTTCATTATGTCCTGCCTGGAAATAAACCCGATGAGCTCACCATCCTCGAGAACCGGAAAATCTTCCTGATGGGAATGAAACACGAGCTCGAGTACCTTGGATAAGGAAACATCGGGCGTTACGGTCAAAAAATCGCGAGGCAGTATATCGCAAACTTTGAACTTTTTCAAGGTTTCTTTTATGTCAACCTGCAATTCCTCATTTGAGGCCGCCATGTATATGAAGACGGATATCACGATAAGGATAACATTAAATCTGACTATGCCTATGTAAGCAAAAACCAGCGCGAAGACATGGCCAAGGGCAACCGCGATCTTGGTGGCCTTCTGATATCCCAGACGGGTTGCTAAGAGCGCCCTCAGCACCCTGCCTCCGTCCATCGGAAATGCCGGCAGAAGATTGAATACAGCAAGCACGAGGTTTATCCAGTAGACATACGCGACTGTAAGCGGCCAGCTGTCAGTAGAAAGTGGGTGAAAAAGCACTTCCGGCCCCAGAATAATCTTTGCCGGAAAGAAAAAGACCAAGATTACGAGTATGTTAAATGCGGGACCTGCCAAAGATATAAAAAGCTCCTGGGCCGGTTTTTCCGGTACCTTTGCTATCGATGCTATCCCGCCGATCGGAAAAAGCGTTATCTCGCGCACCTTTATTCCGAAACGCCTGGCGGCCAAGCTGTGGCAGATCTCATGCAGAGTCACGAAAAAAAATACCGCGCCCACTAGAAAGAGCCAGCGTACCCCGCCCGAAAGAACAAGAACTAGCAGCAGGAAAAATGTTATGTGCACATTTATCGAGATGCCAAAAATCTTAAAAAGCCTTATTGATCCTCTCACCCTTTTATATCTCCCCTAACATCAATCCCAAAATTCACCCTCGCAATAACAGACCTTTGGTAAAGGTGCAAGCAGTGAAGTTAGAAATGCAGCGCGTTTTTTATTTTTGAGTCGTCCTTTATTGGACCGATGGCGGCCAGATTCAAATTAGCGTCCCTGAAAATTTCCTGCGCGATTCTCATCAGGTCATCTTGGGTTACCTTCTCCACCCTGTCAAGGATGTCCTTGACGCTTATATCCTTTTCACCCGCGATAAGTTTTTCGCCAAGCCAGAGCATGTGACTCATGGTATCCTCCAACGCGAAGAGAAGCTGTCCTTTGTAATATTCCTTCGCGCGGCGCATCTCTTCAGCCGATACTGCTTCTCTACTCACCCGCGTCAGCTCCTTCAGGATAACTTCCAGCGCGCTTACAAGCTTCTTTTCCTCCACGCCGGCGCTTATCACAAACGCCCCACAATCTTCATACCTTCTGACGCTGGAAGATATTTCGTAACACAACCCCATCTCATCCCTTACAATATGGAAAAGCCTCGACGACATATTCGCGCCCAGTATTATGTTCAGAAGGCTCATCGCATACCTGTCAGGACTGAACCTGTCAAGGGCATGCAAGCCGATAGCTATATGAGTCTGTTCGGTCTGTTTTACATTGATTCTGAGGCATGGTCTGTCATGTCTCAGCGCCACCTTCTCATATCTTGAAGGCAAGCCTTTCGGCGCTTTAAGAAGATATTTCACCACATGTTCTTCAAGCTCTTCAGCGGTTATGCGACCAGCACCGATCAGAAGCATATTTGAAGGATTATAATAACAGTTTTTATATGCGACTATGTCGTCCCGACTAATGGCCTTGACCGACTCGACGGTACCGGCAAGTGGCTGGCCCAGAGGCTGACCCGGCCACATCATTTCCGCCAGAATTTCGTGCACATAATGAGCGGGGATATCCTTGTACATATTAATCTCTTCTATAATAACGTTCTTCTCTTTATCAATCTCGGAGTTATCCAGTTTCGCATTAAGCACCATATCGCTCAATATATCAACCCCCAGCTCCGCATCCTTGGCTAAAACCTTGACAAGATAACAGGTATGCTCCTCGGAAGTGAAGCCGTTGAAACTCCCGCCACGGCCCTCTATCTCCTGCTTTATCGTCATCATGTCGCGTTTCAAAGTTCCTTTAAAAAGAAGATGCTCCAGAAGATGGCTTATACCACTTATATACTTATTCTCATACCTGCCGCCGACACGCAACCATATACCAATCGAGACAGACTCCATATGGGCCATGGGCTCAGCCATTACCTTAAGACCGTTTTCAAGAACTTTCATCTTATACACCCTAGACCCCCTTCCTCGTAAGCGAAGGTTCCATATTTTCAAAATACGACGAAACTATTCCGCGGAAAACCGATTCTGATCTTATGCGTCGAAAGAAATTCAGTCTAATCATCTTCTTCTGAAATCAAGATACGACTGCAGGATAAGCTGAGCCGCAAGCTTGTCTGCAAGTCTTCTTCGCTTTAACCTGCTTACGTCGGCCTCAAGAAGCGTCCTTTCAGCCTGCATGGTAGTCAGGCGCTCATCCCAAGTCCTTACCGGAATTCGGAGCGCGTTTGAAAGCTCTTTCGCAAATGCAAGCACCTCTTCAGTCTTCTGGCTATGTGTTCCGTTCATATTAAGCGGAAGGCCTACTACCACTTCGGAAACATCATGCTCTGCGACTATTTTGACAATCCTTTCTATATCAGAAGCGTTATCCGTGTGTTCTATAGTTTCCATGCCATGCGAGGCGAGTAGAAGCTCATCGCTTATCGCGATGCCTATCCGTTTTGCGCCGAAATCTATAGCTATTATTCTCATTCTGCGTCTTCTTCCCGAGGCCGTTTCCAAAATAATAGGCGTAACGTCATAATATCTTTACAATCTTCCCGCCCTTTTCCACGAACTGCCGACCCTCCCGCTTAAGCACATTCTTAAGGGCCCGGAAAGTTCCCATGTCATCCCACCCGTACGAAGCCTTTACGCAGTAGACATGCTTCGCCTTTTCCATGATTGCATAATCAATTGATATATCCGGAAGCCGCTCATACGCCAAATCGGAGGCATTGCATTCATTTGCAACACGGAATATCTCAGGGGCGCATTTTTGAACCATTTTCATGAAATACCGACCGCCGAATATAAATATACCGCTATTCCAGAGATAGCCCCCTCTTCTAAAATACCTTTCCGCCGTCTTGAGAGGCGGTTTCTCCACAAATCTTTCAACTACGAATATCTCTGCATTCCGCCTAACACTCCTACCGATTTTTATATACCCAAACTCCGTAGACGGATGGCGGGGCTTTATACCGATCACCACTATTCCAGCACCTCTTTTTCGTATGAAATCCACGCCCTTTTTCAGACAGGCGAGCTGTCTGTCATCATCAGATATATAATGATCGGTAGGAAGAACCATTATTATGGCATTGGAATCGCGTTTCAAAATAGCGCCCGAGGCAAGAGCGATAGCGGGAGCCGTGTTGCGGCAGACAGGTTCTAAAATAAGATTTGAAGCCTTGAGCGCGGGCACATCAGCCCTGACCAGCTTCTCATGCAACCTGTTTGCTGAGACGATGATATTGGCGTCCGGCACCATCCGGCGTATCCTGTCGATGGTGTTTCTGAACATCGTCTTACGGTTTCTGGTAACCGAGAGAAATGATTTTGGCCTTAGGTCGGATGATAGCGGCCTCAAGCGCTTGCCCTTGCCGCCGACCAGCACAACGGAATATAGGGTACCTCGCGCTCGCATATCATCAGGTGCTAAATATTTATGCCTCATGGATGGCTCTCGATAGCTGCCGGACAAATCTCGACACTTTTGACAAGGCATTTCTGTCCCCAACCATTTTCACTATAGCGCTTCCAACGATCACGCCGTCTGCGATCTTTGCTAGCATCGCCGCTTGCTTGGGGGTTGATACACCGAATCCAACGGCCAGAGGTTTATCCGAAACTGATTTTACAACCCTTATCTTTGCCGCCACATCCTGCGGAAGCTTTTTTCTTGCGCCCGTGACGCCAGTTAAAGAAACATAATAGACAAAACCCTTAGAACTTCTGACAATGTCCTTTACTCTCTTTTTAGTAGAAGTCGGCGCGACCAAAAATATCGTCGCTACGTTCTCGGCATGGCCGCGCTTTATAAGTTCGCCCGCTTCCTCATGCGGAAGATCTGGGACTATAACCCCGTCAACGCCGCTTTTCCGGCAGCTATAGAAGAAATTTTTAAGACCATATCTGAGAACCGGATTATAGTATGTCATGAATACCAGAGGAATCTCAGTCTTTTTCCTCAAAGAGGCGCTCATGGCAAATATCTTCCGCATCGTTACTTTCTTCGCCAGGGCCCGCTGGGACGCCGCTTGGATCACCGGCCCATCAGCGAGCGGATCGGAAAAAGGCACACCAAGCTCGATAATATCGACGCCGGCTTTTTCAAGTGCAAGAGCTATTTTTTGAGTCGTGGCCAAGTCGGGATCACCGGCAGTAATATAGGCTATGAATGCTTTTTTATTTTTGGTCTTCAGTTCGTTAAATTTACTCTCTATACGGTTCACCTCTGCCCCTCTTTCTCCCGACCCCCATCTTTGGCAAAACCTGGTTCCTCCTTGAGCATTATTGGGTAATTAAGAACCAGATCGCCGTCTAGCAGTATCTCGACCCAGTATTTTCCGGCTGAGCGGAAAGTAATATTATTCACCTTGGATATAAGCGTATGGTGCCCATCTATATCCTTGAGCTCGAAGCGCTGTTCATCGGTCTGAAAGGCTATGGACCTGTCAATCGAGCTTACGATGCGTATCCTCTGGGAAAACTGTCCTTCTCCCTTGCACCACCTATTGACCACAAAAAGCGTAGGATGTGTCGCTGGAAATTTCCGCGCGTTTATAGCCTCAAATAAACCTATTAGTATAAACTTACCGTTATCCTCGCGCCTTACATCATCGCACAATACGGAAAATTGCAGATTCGGCTTAATATTCATGCCGCACCTTCTTTCTTATGCTTATAAAAAACCGCAAAGAGATTGCTGAGTCGCAGTATGTTAAAGGGCTCCTCTCACTATATCAATATCTTTATCACCCCTGCCGGAAAGGCATATGACAATGTTCTTAGATCTCGGCAGTCGGCGCGCAAGCTTCATAGCGTAATATACCGCATGCGATGATTCGAGCGCCGGAATTATCCCTTCGGTTTCTGTAAGCGCCTTAAACGCCTCGAGAGCCTGCTTATCGGTAACAGCGACATATTTCACCCTCCCAATCTCTTTAAGATACGAGTGCTCCGGCCCCACACCCGGATAATCGAGCCCGGCCGAGATTGAATGAGCAATCCTAATCTGACCATCGTCATCCTGGAGTATATAACTCTTAGAGCCATGAAGGACGCCGATCGATCCATCGCACAAAGTGGCTGCATGGCGTCCTGTCTTCAGGCCAAGGCCCGCCGCCTCAACGCCAATCATCTTTACGCTGTCTTTGAGCATTTCATAAAATATACCCATCGCGTTAGAGCCGCCCCCTACGCAGGCGACAACATAATCCGGCAACCGGCCGGTCATCCGCAGCACCTGGGCCCTTGCTTCTCTGCCTATGACAGACTGAAAATCCCTGACCATCATCGGATATGGATGCGGTCCTGCGACAGATCCTATAACGTAAAAAGTGGTGCGGACATTGGTGACCCAGTCGCGTATAGCCTCATTCATCGCGTCCTTTAGCGTTCTGGAGCCGCTGTGAACCGGCGTGACCCTAGCTCCCAGAAGCCTCATCTTGAATACATTGACCGACTGCCTCTTTATATCCTCGTCACCCATAAATATCTCACATTTCAAACCGAATAGCGCGGAAACTGTGGCCGTTGCGACACCATGCTGGCCTGCGCCAGTCTCGGCGATTATACGCTTTTTCCCCATTCGCAAAGCAAGGAGTATCTGGCCCAACGTGTTATTTATTTTATGCGCGCCGGTATGAAGCAGGTCTTCCCTCTTAAGGTATATCCGCGAGCCTCCGCAAAATTTGGTAAGCCGCTTTGCCAGATATAGCGGCGTCGGCCGGCCAGCGTATTCTTTAAGATAGAAATCGAGTTCTTTTGCAAACAACCTGTCACGCTTGGCTTTGGAGTATTCAGCCTCGAGATCGTCCAGTGCCGCCATAAGCGTCTCTGGCACGAATTTCCCACCGAAAGCACCGAAATATCCTCTTTTATCTGGCAACATTGTCTTAAGCCTTTCTCACTTCCGCGACAAATTTCCTCATAAGCTCGATATCCTTTTTTCCTGGTGATTTCTCCACTCCTGAGGCGACATCCACTCCGTATGGCGCGACTTCGGCGATAGCCTTCCCGACGTTCGAGCTGTTCAGACCGCCTGAAAGTATTACCGGCTTGAGAAATTCAAAATCCTTTAGCATTTTCCAGTCAAAAACCTTCCCCGTACCGCCGCAGGATCCGATTTCATATGTATCAAGAAGATAGTAATCCACGTCATAACCATTTACAGCTACCAGGTCGCTTTTATCTCTGAGCCTGAATGCCTTGATAACCCTGTACCCCTCTTTAAAAGAAGCGCAGTATTCGGGTGTTTCCGCGCCATGGAACTGCAAGGTATCAAGTTGAACATCCTGGGCTATCTGAACTACGCGCTTTTCCTTTTCATCCACGAAGACACCCACTTTCACCACATCGTCAGGAAGCGCGTTTACTATGTCCTCGGCTGTCGCCGGATCCACATAGCGTGGGGACTTCGGATAAAATATGAAACCGAGCATATCTACCCCCAAGTCGGCAGCGGCAACCGCATCAGCCTTGTTAGTAATACCGCATATCTTTATTCGCGTCATCAGAATCTCATTATATCGTGCATCTTTGCCGCTATATCCGTCGACTCCATGAAAGCCTCGCCTATCAACACGGCGTTCACCCCGAGTGACTTAAGGAACATGACATCCTCATAGCTTTTTATTCCGCTCTCCGAAACCTTTATCTTGCTCTGCGGTAAAAGCCTTATAAGCTTAGCCGTGACACCCAAATCGACTTTGAAAGTATGTAGGTCCCTGTTATTTATGCCTATTATGGGCGAGTCGACGGCTAGGGCTTTTTCAACGTCTTCTTCATTGTGTACCTCGAGCATCACGTCAAGGCCGAGCGAAGAAGCAATCTCGGCAAAACCTCTCATTTCGTTTGTCGACAAAATATCCGCTATTAGGAGTATCGCGTCGGCGCCAGCCAAGGCTGATTCGTATATTTGGTATTCGTCTATAATGAAGTCTTTTCTCAAGACTGGAAGCGACACGCTATCTTTCACCAATTTGATATATTCGAGCTTTCCCTCAAAGAAACGCTCATCGGTAAGAATAGATATCGCTGAGGCGCCATGCGCCTGATATGTCATGGCAATCTTGACAGGGTTAAAATCACCCCTCAATATGCCCTTGGATGGAGAGGCCTTTTTAATCTCGGCTATTAAGTTGACATTGTGAGGCCTGGCGATATTCTTCTTAAAAGAGCTGGAAACGTATAGGTTCTTTGTCTCTTTCACAAGCTCAGCCTGCGGCTTGGCGAGCTTGGCCGCTTCGACGACGCGCCTTTTTTCTTCGATAATCCTTGAAAGTATCAACTGTTTGTCATCTCCACCAGTTTCATTAGTTTGGCAAGGGCTCTGCCCGAATCTATCGACTCGGCCGCCAGCCGTATGCCTGAGCTCATGTTTCGCGCTTTGTATCCTGCTACACAAGCGGCGGCCGCGTTAAGAAGCACCACGTCCCTCCTAGGGCCGCGCTCACCCTTAAGAACCGACATAACTATCCTGGCGTTATCATCGGCGCTGCCGCCTTCTATGTCAGTTAGCCTGGCCCTCTTTATGCCGAATTCTTCGGGTGTTATATAATAATTACTTATCCTACCGCCTTTAAGCTCAGAGACCTTTGTTCTTCCGGTAATGGTAATCTCATCGAGCGTATCCATACCATAGACGACAAAGGCCCTCCTGGACCCAAGATTCTTCAGAACACGCGCTATTATCTCCGTCAACCTGCCTTCATAAACCCCCAAGACCTGGCTCGTTGCATTAGCGGGGTTCGAGAGAGGCCCCAAGAGATTGAATATAGTCCTTATTCCTATCTGTCTTCTCGGTTCTATGGCATATTTCATCGCATTGTGGAAAAGCGGCGCGTATAGAAAGCCTATTCCTATCTCAATAATACACTTACGGGTTATCTCAGCGCTCACATCAATCTTAACGCCGAGCCGCTCGAGAACATCCGCCGATCCACACTGGCTGGATGCTGCACGGTTGCCGTGCTTGGCTACTTTGAGGCCGCATCCGGCAACGACAAAAGCCACTGTTGTGGATATGTTAAACGTATTTGTGCCACTTCCGCCGGTACCGCAGGTATCTATTATGGTCTCCTCATCTATATTTATATCATCACGATCTATGTCCACCGTCCCGCCGCCGCAGGCGATGTGGATGGACTTCTCGCGCATCACCTTCGCTGCGCCGGTTATCTCCTCGACAGTTTCGCCCTTCATGCGAAGGGCTGTCACAAAAGCACCTATCTGGGCATATGTGGCCTTCCCCGACATGATCTCCTCAAATACTTGGCGCATCTCGTGTTCGCTTAAATTGATATGCTTAACCGCCTTCTCTATGGCCTCTTTTATCATATTCACAACCACCTACAGTTTCAGGAAGTTATCTAATATCTTCTTGCCTTCCAAAGTTAATATCGACTCGGGATGAAACTGAACACCGTATATTGGATATTCCGTGTGCTTAAGGCCCATTATCTCTTTATCAGACGTTTCGGCCGTTATAATAAGGTCTTTGGGAAAGCTTTCTCTTTCTACCACCAGCGAGTGATACCTCGTAGCCTCAAAGGGATTGCTGACGCCGGTAAATATGCCTTTTCCGTCATGGTATATCTGAGAGGTCTTGCCGTGCATAAGGGCCTTCGCGCCGACTATCTTGCCTCCAAAAACCTCCCCTATGGCCTGATGGCCTAGGCATACCCCAAGAATAGGAGTGCTCTTGCCAAAGATCCTGATGACTTCTTCTGATATTCCCGCATCCTTCGGCTGACCCGGGCCGGGTGAGATCACTATCCTTGCCGGGGCTATATTTTTTATCTCATCTATGGTGATCCTGTCATTCCTGTAGACTGATATCTCCGCACCAAGCTCGCCTAGATATTGGACAAGATTGTAAGTGAAAGAATCGTAATTATCGATTATTAGGATCATTCCAACCCCTTTTCCGCTATCTCTATCGCCCTGACCAAAGCCTTCGCCTTGTTCACAGTCTCCTGATATTCCTTTTCCGGTTGGGAATCGGCCACGATACCAGCCCCTGCCTGTATATAGGCCACCTTGTTCTTTATCACTATCGTCCGTATGGTTATGCAACAGTCCAGGTTACCCGAAAAGCTGAAATATCCTACACAGCCGGCATAGGCCGAGCGCCTTACGTTCTCGAGCTCCTCTATTATCTCCATTGCCCGTACCTTTGGAGCGCCGGTAACTGTGCCCGCTGGGAACGTTGCCCTTAAAACGTCAAATATGTCTTTGTCCTTTCTGAGACGACCGGAAACATCCGTTACGATATGCATTACATGCGAATACTTCTCGATCGTCATGAGCTCCGATACCTTCACTGAATTGAAATCACAGACCCTCCCTATATCGTTGCGACCGAGATCCACAAGCATTATATGCTCAGCCCTCTCCTTGGGATCCGCCAGAAGCTCCTTCATAAGGGCTTCGTCTTCTTTATCGGAAGCGCCCCTGGGCCTGGTGCCGGCTATGGGGCGCACCTCAACAATGCCATCCTCACATCTAACCATGATCTCAGGCGATGATCCCACAAGATAAAAATCCTTTAGCTTAAGATAATACATGTAGGGAGACGGGTTCACAGAGCGCAAAGCCCTGTAAATCTGAAAGGGGTGGCATGAGACAGGCGTCCGAAATCTTTGCGAAAGCACCACCTGTATCATATCGCCTTTTCTTATATATTCTTTAGCCTTGGTCACTATATCCTCAAACATTCTTTTATCAAGGTTAGATTTAAGGACAGGCGCCGCGGCGGCATTTTTTAACATGAAAGTCGGGATGTCCTTTATAGGCGCCTTAAGACGATTGGCGATAGTATTTATTTTACGCGAAGCCTCCTCGTAAGCTGTCTCAGGCCGTTCGCTGACATAGGCATTACATACTATCTTTATCTTATGATCGACATGGTCGAATACAAGTAGCGTATCAGCGAGCATGAAGGTGGCATCAGGTATTTCGAGACCGTCTGGATTCTTGTCCGGTATCTTCTCGATGAAACGCACCATATCGTAACCGAAAAATCCTACCAGGCCACCGGTAAATCTGGGCAGCCCGGCGACGCTGACGAAAGAATATCTGGATAGTATCTTCTTCAGCTCGCCTATAGGATCGTCGGTTTCGAATACCTTTGTCCTGCCTGCCTCATGTAGCGTCACCTTTCTGCCCTTGCTTGAAAAAACAAGCGACGGCTTACTGCCAAGAAAAGAATATCTGGCAAGCCTTTCGCCCCCCTCGACCGATTCAAGCAGAAAGGAATAATCACCGGCGTCGATCTTCGTATAGGCCGATATTGGGGTGTCGAAATCAGCGACAACCTCCCGATACACGGGGATCAGATTACCCCTCTGGGCCAATTTTACGAACTCTTCTTTCGTCGGATAAAGCATTATTTATAGACCTTTCCCGGATCAAACAAACGATCGCCCAGTATCTTGATATTTCCGTCCTTGTCGACTTGTCGGAAATAGCAAGTAAAATACCCTTCGTGACAGCCAGCGAGTTTCTGGTCCACTTTTATAAGGATAGAGTTACCCTCGCAATCCACGCAGATTGACCTTACCGCTTGCGTGCAGCCGCTTGTATCACCCTTCTTCATAAGTTTTCCCTTAGAACGCCTAAAGACGTACACGAACCCTTCTTGCAATGTCTTTTTAAGCGCCTCTTCGTTCATGTAGCAAAGCGTCAGAACCTGCAATGACCTCTCATCCTGTATTATTGCTGGGATAAGGCCTTTATCATTGAATTTTAATAAAGAGATCAATTTGCCCATACCGCCCCTCGATTATTATAATCTAACAGCGACATTCTTTTTCTTAAGATATCTTTTTGCCTCGTTGACAGAGTACTGACGAAAATGAAATATAGAGGCCGCGAGTACCGCGTCAGCTTTCCCTTCAGTCAGCGCGTCATATAGATGATCCAAATTCCCCGCCCCGCCGGAAGCTATAACAGGAATGCGGACAGACTCGCTGACCCTCCTGGTCAGTTCTATGTCATAACCTTCTTTCGTGCCGTCATAATCCATGCTTGTTAAAAGTATTTCGCCTGCGCCGAAGCGCTCCATTCGGCGTGCCCATATAAGGGCGTCTATGCCGGTAGCTGTTCTTCCCCCATTTATAAATACCTCCCAGCGCTGAGAGGTCCTTGTCTTTAAGGTGCACTTAGCATCGATGGCCACCACTATGCACTGGCTTCCAAACCTCGATGACGCCTTCTTGACAAACAAAGGATCCTTTACGGCGGCCGTGTTTATGGATACTTTGTCGCAGCCAGCGTTGAGAAGCGCTCTTATATCTTCTATCGTGCGAATGCCACCGCCCACCGTGAATGGCAGGAATATCGTTTCGGCAACATTCCTGACAAGCTCCAGCGTGGTCTTCCGCTTTTCGTAACTTGCGGTTATATCAAGAAAGACTATTTCGTCTGCGCCCTGGCTATCATAAAAAGCGGCATTCTGGACGGGATCACCGGCATCCTTAAGGTTTATGAAATTTACGCCCTTGACAACACGGCCGTCTTTTATGTCAAGACAGGGTATTATTCTTTTAGTAAGCATGCCTCTATGGCTTCCTTCAGGTCTATTCTACCCTCATAAAGGGCCTTACCTATTATCACGCCTTTGAGGCCTTCCGGCTCAAGTTTCTTCAGCCTCTTTATGTCGCCAATGGTAGAGACGCCGCCGGCGGCTATGACGTCAAGCTTTGTCACCCTCAGAATTTCGCGCAGACTGTCTATATTCGGCCCTTCAAGCATCCCGTCTCTCGAGATATCCGTGTAGTTTATGGTCTTGACCCCAAGCGTCTCCATCTTCTTGGCAAGGCCCACCGCCTTAATGTCAGTCTTGAAAAGCCATCCTCTTGTATGAACCACGCCTTCGTTGGCGTCTATACCCACGACGATCTTTTCACCGAACTTGGCGGTAATTTTCCGGAGAAAACGCTCATCGAGAGCTCTGGTCCCTATCACTACCTTGGAAACGCCGGCATCCAATGCCTGCCGGATGGACCCCTCATCGCGCATACCCCCGCCAAGCTCCACGTCAACCTTGATCGCGTGAATAATCTCTTTAACAGAAGCAAGGTTCTTAAGGCATCCTTCCCGAGCACCGTCGAGATCCACGATATGAATCATTTCCACCCCGTATGAGGCCCACTTTTTCGCCATCTCAACGGGTGAATCCGCATATACAGTCTGACGCGAAAACTCGCCTTGCGCAAGCCTGATAACCTTGCCATCTTTTATGTCAATAGCCGGTACGACTATCATTTTAATCCGATAAAATTCTTAAGGATAGATAGCCCAACAGACTGACTTTTTTCAGGATGAAACTGCAAGCCATACACATTATCCTTGTGCACACCAGACACGAAATCGACTCCGTAGTTGGTCGTTGTCAGCGTAAGCGTTCTATCAGCCGGCTTAACATAATACGAATGGACGAAATATACATACGAGCCATCCTTTATTCCATCCAAAATAGTCTTTTTAAGCCTGGTTTTTGAATTGTGATCCTTAAAGGTTATATTATTCCACCCCATATGCGGCACTTTTAGGGTGTTGTCGCTAAATCGAAACTTCTTTACCGAGCCTTTCAGCACAGATAGCCCCTTAACACCCGGCGCCTCTTCGCTTTCTTCGAAAAGAATCTGCAAACCGAGACACAGCCCAAGAAAAAGCCTTCCCTCGGCAATCGCAGCCCTGATAGCCCTCTCCAGCCCACGACGCCTAAGCTCTTTCATAGCATCTCCGAAGGCGCCGACGCCCGGCAATACTATCTTCTCGCATCCCGCAAGGTCCTCGGCATAAGAGGCAATCTTTGTCCGTGCACCGGAAACCTCCAGCGCCTTCTGGACGCTGCGGATATTTCCCATGCCATAATCTATAACCGCGATCATCATAAACTCCTGTAATTCGTAAGCAGTAAATTAAGTCCTGCGGACCTTAGACATACGAGTCGCCTAAGGCGATGCCGTTTAGGATTTACAAATTACTAGCTACAAATACTTAGTTTTTTCAATCGATCGTCCCTTTGGTCGATGGAATGCCTTTACGCCGCGCATCTATCTGCGTAGCCTCATCGAGAGCTATGCCGAAGGCCTTGAATACCGCTTCAAGCACATGGTGCGTATCATGGCCGGCATATATATCCACATGCAGATTAATGTTCGCGTTCTTCGCAAACGTGTCAAGAAAATCCCTGCCGTCCTCTATCGAATAATTCTCCGCCGGTTGCAGGGTATTGTCATATTTTGGCGCTCTCCAGGAAAAAGCGTACCTTCCTCCAATATCTATCATCACCTTCGCGGCCGCCATATCCATGGGCACCTCCTTTGAACCGTATCTTCTTATGCCTCTGCACTCACCCAGCGCCTCCCTGAAAGCTTTGCCCAAGCATATAGCCACATCCTCATTGGTGTGATGTATATCAACATTAAGGTCGCCTTTTGCTTTAAGCATAAGGTCGAAAAGACCGTGAAAAGCGAACAGTGTAAGCATGTGGTCCAGGAAGCCTATGCCCGTCTTTATATCGGATACGCCTTTCCCGTCAATCACGAGTTTACCGGATATATCAGTCTCCGTAGTCTTGCGTTTAATAAGAGCGTTGCGCGCTTTTGATGCCATAGGATCTCCTTATTACTCAAACCTTGCCTTTATAGAATCAAGATGCTTCTGAAGCCCTTCTATCCCCGCTATCTTCTCAAGCGGTTCACGTATCTTTTCCAAAGCCTTCTTGGTGTAGGACAATATATGAGAGCTTTTGTAAAAATCAGAAACGCCGAGCCCTGAAAAGAAACGGACACTTCCGCCTGTCGGCAGTACGTGGCTCGGGCCGGCAACGTAATCCCCGACAGCCACCGGCGTATATGGGCCTAAAAATATAGCGCCGGCATGGCTTATCTTATTAGCTATCTTTTTCGGATTGTTTGTCAATATCTGCAGGTGCTCTGCCGCCAGCATGTTCGCCACCTCAGCGGCCTCATCCATATTTTTAACAAGTATGATATAACCTTTGATGTTCTCATCCTTGAATGTCCGCGCCAGTTTTTTAGAGTTCGTTATCAATATTGACAACCCCATGAAATGCTCGGCCTGGGCCTCCAGATCGGCCTTTATGAAATTTATGTTTGAAAGCTGGTTAGCTATAATGACCACCTCTGTAGGGCCAGCGAGCATATCTATATCGCAATAGCCAAAGACTTGGCGCTTGGCTTCCGTCACATAGGCGTTGCCGGGTCCTACGATCTTGTCGACTTTCGGTATGGTTCTTGTGCCATAAGCGAGCGCCGCTATAGCCTGAGCTCCTCCCACCTTGTATATCTCGTCCACCTTAAGCAGATCGGCTACCACGAGTATATGTGGATCCACCGACTTATATGCGTTAGGCGGGGTAACAAGCACGATCTTTTTTACGCCAGCCATCTTCGCCGGGATAACTGTCATATAGACGCTTGAGACCAGCGGCACGGTCCCGCTGGGAACATACACGCCGACAGTATCAAGGGGCATGATCTTTTCGCCGAGTAGAACACCATCCGCGTCCTTTATCTTCCAGGATCTCTTGAGCTGCTTTCTGTAGAATTTATTTATATTCTCCATGACTATCTTAAGCGTAGACACAAATTCTGGCTTGATGTCCTGGTAAGCTCCTGACACCTCGCCCTCGGATACTTTCAGGTCCTTTACAGAAAGCCTTACCTTGTCGAACTTGCGCGTGTACTTTAGCACAGCTTCATCTCCGTAAAGTTTGACATTCTCGAGAATGCCCCTAACGCTTTCGCTTACGCGCTTGCTCCTTCCCGAGTTTCGTTCACAAAGTTTTCGGAATTGTTTGCTGCCAACCCTGACCAGCTTCATCCTAATCTCTCCCTTATGGTATGTAACGCTTTATTAAATGCCTCCTCCAATCTTGCGGCGGCTTTACCACCACCCTGAGCAAAATTATCCCTCCCGCCGCCAGAACCATCAAGTATCACCGCCGCTTCTTTCGCTATGGAGTTCGCGCTGATACCTTTTTTTACCGCCTTCTCCGGGACGGACACCACAAAAGATACCTTATCCGCAAGCCTGGTACCTAGAAGAACTATGGCGTCTTTTTCCCTCTGCCTTATCCTGTCCGCAAGAGCCCTCAGCCCATCTATGCTTATGTCACCTATATTTTCAATAATAACTTTGGTATCGGCAACATTTTTAGCGCGTGACAAAAATAATTCTATGCGCTCGGCCTCTTCCTCAAGTCTTTTCGCGTAAAATTTCTTCTCCTCTTCTTTATGCGCCTCGGCCTTTTTTTTGGCCTCCGCCGCCCTCTTTCTTCCCTCCAGCCATTCTTCCGCCGCTCGACCTGTTACGGCCTCTATGCGCCTGACTCCCGAGGCTATGGAGCTTTCGCTCGTTATCTTGAAAATACCGATATCTTTGGTATTATCCAGATGGGTGCCGCCGCACAGCTCCTTGGACACGCCTTCCACCGTAACTACCCTGACCATATTGTCATACTTCTCACCGAAAAGGGCTGTAGCGCCCTCTCTCCTTGCAGTCTCAATATCTTTTATCTCCTTTTTCACCGGTATGGCCTTCTTGATATTATCATTGACGATCTCCTCGACACGGCTTAACTCCCTTTCGTTCATCTTCTTCATGTGAGTAAAGTCAAAACGCAAATGCTGACTATCAACAAGAGAGCCCGTCTGCCTGACATGGTCTCCCAAAACTTTTTTAAGCGCGGCCTGCAGAAGGTGAGTGGCCGTATGGTTGGCCATAATCTTATTTCTGGCGCTTTCATCGATGGAGACTTTGGCGATCTCCCCGACCGCTATCGTTCCTTTGAGCATACTGCCTATATGGACTATCGTATCCCCTATCTTTTTGGCATCCTCAACCTCCATCGCGCCGGAGGAAGTCTCTATCCTGCCTCGGTCGCCCACCTGACCGCCTGACTCACCGTAAAAGGGAGTCTTATCCAGGATCACTTCACCGTCTTCGAGAACGGCCAGAACCTTAGCTTCGGCGTGCGTTTTTTCGTACCCAACGAATTCCGTCTTCAGACGCAGGGCTTCGACCTTCTTGGCGAATGTCTCACTGAATATCTCGCCTTTTATCTTCGTTCTTGAGCGCGACAGCTCCCTCTGTTTGTCCAAAAACCTATCAAACGCATTCCTGTCTATTTTCAGGCCGTATCTTTCTGCGATATCCTCAAGCATCTCATAAGGCATGCCGTAAGTATCGTAAAAGTTAAAAGCTATCTCGGCCAGCCTATCCGGGGCCTCAGTCCTCCTGAAATCCTCGAAAGCCGCTTCGACCTTTGGCAGGTGATTCTGCAAGATGAAGAGAAAATTCTCCTCCTCTCTTTTTACAATCTGCGCTATATCATCGCGCCTGACCCTCAATTCGGGATAAGGAGCTTTCATCACATCTGCGATAACACTTACGAGCTTATATAAAGCCGGCTCCTTTATTCCTATTTCCCGACCGTGGAGCATGGCGCGCCTTATAAGCTTGCGCACAACGTAACCGCGCTCTTCGTTGGAGGGCATAACCCCGTCGGCTATGCAAAATACGACAGCCCTGACGTGATCCGCCATCGCGTTTATCCTGAATCTGAGGTTCTGCGCATCACATGTAATTGTCTTTGCTTGCCTAAAGTCATGACGCCCCGCCAGGGTTTCTATCTCTTTCACTATAGGCACAAATATGTCGATATCAAAATTTGTACGCACACCTTGCAAGACAGATGCTATGCGTTCAATGCCCATTCCGGTATCGATATTTTTTTTAGGAAGCGGCTTCAGGCTTCCGTCGGGCTGCCTATCAAACTGCGTAAATACCAGGTTCCAGACTTCAACAAACCTGCCGCAATCACACGCTGGGGTGCAGGTCTCTTTTTGGCATCCTACACCGCTTCCGTAATCATAGAATATCTCGGAGCACGGCCCGCATGGACCGTTTGGCCCCTTCGTTGGCGCTTCTGAAGGCCAGAAATTTTCTTTGGCGCCAAATTTCATTATCTTGTATGCCGGCACTTTTATCTTTTTTTCCCAGATGTTGTAAGCCTCGTCATCGTCATTATAAACCGATACCCACAGCCTGTCGGAAGGTATCTTAAGCACTATTGTAAAAAATTCCCAAGCCCACTGGATAGCCTCTTGCTTGAAGTAGTCTCCGAAGGAAAAATTACCGAGCATTTCAAAGAAAGTATGGTGGCCCGCGGTCCTTCCAACATTCTCAAGGTCGCCTGTCCTGAGGCACTTCTGGCTTGATGCGGCACGGGTGTATGTAACGTTGCGGCCGAGAAACTTTTCCTTGAACTGATTCATGCCGGCGCCTGTAAAGAGGAGGGTCGGATCGTCCTTTGGCACCAGGGAGTCGCTCGGGACTATTTCATGACCCTTCGATCTGAAGAATTCCAAAAATAAACTTCTTATCTCATCCGTTCTCATCGATTATGCCATCTATTATCCTTTGGATAATATCATAAGCAAATCCACGCCTCGCAAGAAAATCATGCAATCTCTTAAGCGCTTTCTTGCTTTCTATCTTCGCAAGCCGCCCAAACTTCTCCTTTGCCATACTAAAAGCCACCTTATATTCGTCATAATCAGCGTCCTTCTCCGCTAAGGTGGCTTCTATTATACTGTCACTTATGCCTTTTTCTTTCAGCTCTCGGCGCAGGACCATCTTTCCCATCGGGTTAAAGCGCATACGAGATTCAACCCATAGGCGAGCAAACTTTGCATCATCGATTTCGCCACATCTTTTTAAAAAACCTACGGTGTCCTCTATAACAGAAGGGCCGTATCCTTTAAGCTTGAGCCTGGCGCGGATCTCGGCTTCGCTTCGGGGCCTTGAACGCAATAGGCTATAGGCATTATTCCGGGCCCGTCTCAATATTCTATCGTCAGATCGCAACGTAGGAAAATCCTAAATTATGAATATGAAACGCCAACTGAATGTTTATCTCAAAGTTACAAACTGCGTTGAAATCTCGATATCTGGATTCAGCTCTTACCTGATCGCCTTCTCAAGAATTTCTTTCTCTATCTTGGCTATCAGCTTGGGGTTTTGCTTAAGATACAGCCTGGCATTCTCCTTGCCTTGCCCGATCTTCTCCTCACCGTAAACAAGCCATGAACCGCTCTTTTTCAATATGCCCAGAGACTCACCCATATCGATTACGCTGCCCGCCCTTGAAATGCCCTCATCGAACATTATGTCAAATTCGGCCTTTCTGAAAGGTGGCGCCACCTTGTTCTTCGCGATAGACGCCCTGACGCGGTTGCCGACCGCCTCCTCACCTTTCTTAAGCGACGCTATTCTGCGCAGATCTATCCGGACGGAGGCATAGAATTTAAGCGCTCTTCCTCCCGGCGTCGTCTCGGGGTTGCCGAACATGACGCCTATCTTTTCGCGTATCTGGTTTATGAATATAACGCATGTCTTCGATTTCGATATAGCGCCTGACAGCTTCCTTAGCGCGTGGCTCATAAGACGGGCCTGTAGCCCCACATGTGATTGGCCCATTTCACCATCTATTTCGGCCTTAGGGGTCAGCGCGGCAACCGAGTCAATGACTATGACGTCTATGGCGTTCGATCTGACAAGTGTTTCGGCTATATCAAGCGCCTGTTCTCCTGTATCGGGTTGAGACATCAGCAGATTGTCGAGATTAACTCCCAGCAGCTTAGCATATGCCGGATCAAAAGCGTGCTCGGCATCTATGAACGCCGCTGTGCCGCCTGCCTTCTGGGCGTTTGCGATTATGCTCAAGGTGAGCGTCGTCTTGCCGCTGGACTCCGGTCCGAATATCTCCACCACCCTGCCGCGCGGCACACCACCGACTCCGAGCGCCACATCCAACGCAACAGATCCAGTCGGTATTGCGGGGACATCCAGCTTGAAGTCCTGGCCGAGCTTCATGATCGACCCTTTGCCAAACTGTTTCTCTATATGCTCCATAGCCAAATCAAGCGCCTTCATCTTCTGTTCCTGACTCTTCTCAGCCTGCGTAGTATCCCTCTTCTCTTCTCGTAATACTTCTTTAGTGCCGTGACCCTCTTTTACCTTGGTCTTTACCATTTCCTTCCTCTCCTTATACTTTATAGTGGTTTGTAATCTATTTATTATAATTATATTCTATTTAGGGAAATATATTATACAGGCATCACCTCCTTCTTGTAAAGTCATTTCCCCTCCACTATATAAGATGCAAAATCGATTAAAAATATTGCAGGAAATCTCAAAATTCTTGCGATAGTTACTGTTTCTACGCCGATCGCCCTGCCGGCATATGGGCGATAGAAAGTATTAAAAATTTTATGCTTGGAGATAAGATTCGTGGAGTTTGGTGTAAATGGAACCCTGCGAGGTCAAGGTACTCTGAAAGAGGACAACAGATTCGACGCGGTGCGAAGGCACCGCGGAGAGATTGAAATTCGCCTCTACCGACGCCATCTTTTCTTTAAGCTTTGATCTGTTAACCGAAGATCTGACGCGGCCGATTGTAAGGTGCGGGCTAAAGGGCCTGTCTTCTTTCGCAAAGCCTATCTTAGAAAGCGCTTCATCTATCGAGGAGGCCAATTCCAAAGCCTCTCCGACTCCTTTCCCAAGGCCCACCCATATAACACGTGGATAATCTATCTTTGGGAAAGCGCCTATATCTTTCAACGTGATATCAAATTTCTTTGTCGAGGCAGCGACAGCATCAAGTGCGCTTTTTACTTCCGAAACTTTCGTCTCAGATACCTCACCAAGGAATTTCATCGTGACATGAATTATCTCGGGCCTAACCCACTTTACATCAGCACCGGAGTATTTAAGATGGGACTCTATCTGACCAAGGATTTTCTTGATTTCATCCGAAACTTCTATAGCAATAAATGTCCTCATAATCAGATGCCGGTTCTTATCATATCTAAAGCCGCTTGCGACGTCTGCCATTTTATATCAGCGCGAGAACCAACAAAGTGAAATTCTTTAACCATGCTTACCTCATCAGTAACCAAAGCGATATAGACCAAGCCCACGGGTTTACTCTTGGTGCCGCCGGTCGGACCGGCGATGCCTGTTACCCCAAGCCCAACATCCACATGCATAATCGATTTTATACCCCTTGCCATTTCTAGAGCGACTTGTTTTGAAACCGCACCATACCTCTTCAGCGTCTCCGCAGAAACTCCGACGTGCTTGACCTTCACTTCGTTCGCGTAAGGAACGGCCCCCCTGATAAAATACCTGGAACTTCCGCTGACATCCGTCAGTCTGCTGGAAATAAGTCCTCCGGTACAAGACTCAGCGACAGCTATGGTCTTGTTCTCTGCAATAAGCCTATGCCCTGCCGCTTGTTCGAGCGTCTCCTCGTCATAGCCGAAAATATATTTATCAAGCCTTGAGCGGATTTTATTTTCAATAACCGCGATGGCCTTTTCGGCAGCGATTCTGTTTTTGGCTTTCGCCATTATCGTCAGGTCAACCTCTCCAAGCTTCGCGTATATTCCGACTGTAGTAGGCGGCTTGAGCTCAAGAAGGTCCTTTACCATAATATTGATCTGCGATTCAGGAAGGCCTGTCGTCTTAATTGTCCTTGTCCTGAAAACATATCCGGACCTGAAGTTTTTCTTAAGATATGGGACAATCCCTTTCTCGAATATGGGTTGCAACTCTCTGGGAGGACCTGGAAGGCAAATCAACACTTTATCGCGATGCTCGATGATAATACCGGGAGCGGTGCCAACTCTGTTGGCGACCCATTTGGCGCCTTGGGGTATATACGCCTGCCTCTCATTACCATCCGGTACCGCCAAGTGGCGAGCCTTGAAGTGTCTTTTTATATTTTTAAGGATTGACCTCTTGAGCACAAGTTTCTTACCCAGCATAGCCGCTAGGGTCCTTATCGTTATGTCATCAACGGTAGGGCCGAGTCCGCCAGTCAACATCACAATATCTGATCTTATGAGGGCCTTGCGGACAAGCTGCGCAAGCCTGTGGGGGTTATCGCCAACGGTGGTCTGGTAATAGACGTCTATTCCAAGTTCGGCGAGTCTCTGGGAAAGATAGGCAGCGTTGGTATTCACAATGCGGCCGAGAAGCAACTCCGTGCCTATAGATATGATTTCCGCTTTCATATGAAATCATTATACCATCCGCCCTCTTAATCAAATAGCGAAAATTTTTGGCATCAAAGATACATGGCGCCAAATAGACGCATTACGACAAGCTGAGCTGGGCCGAAAAGATTTCCCGACAAACATAATAAAACCCGGGCTGGGGAGAGGATGGGCCAACTCGGGGGAAGCCCCCTCACCCCAGCTTGACCCGGGTTTTTATTCATGGCGCCACCGCTTGATGCGCTTTTACCCTTTCTTAGGCTGCAATCAGGAAGTTCTCCATCTTTATCCTGAAGCGATCAAGCTCATCAACGTCAATCCTGACCAGCGGCTTGAACCTGAGTATAGCCCTCATCGCAAACGCCATATTGTTCTGAGCGTCATCCTTGATAAGCGCCAGTATCTCGTCATCTATGGCAACTCCGGACATCAACTTATAATAAGAGGCTATGGCCTGTCTGTTATTAGCCATAACGGCTCTGGCTAATCCTATGACTCCTTCCAAATAAAGATAATTAACCCCAACAAGCTTATCGTCGAGTATAAGCAGGCTTGAGCGAAGCGCCGTTTCTTTATCCGAACCGTTCCAGATATTTTTATCCTCGAAATCCTCTTTCGCAAGCACCGCGACCAGCTTGTCCTTGGAGGCTCCTTTGTTTGTCACTGCCCTGCGTATTTCGTCCGGTTTCATTATCGCCACACCCCCTCCCTCGAAAAGCGGCGCAAGAGCCAGTCTTATCTGAACGAGCTCTGTCTCATCGCCATCTCTCACAAAAAGGTTCTCAGACAAAAGTATCTTGCTTCCGTCAGCAGTAAGCTTTCCATTGAGGCCGCTTTCGAACAGAGAACGTATCTTTACAAGTATATCGCCTTCTCCAGAAATGATCGGCTCAGCCCTATACACAACGCCTCTTCGCCTCTCACCGCCTGTACCCGGATACATGGAAAAATCATCGATATCTATATTCTGTCTTACGTAAGAAATACCACTCTTCCTCCCCGCGATATTCAAAACTTCGTCCAAATACTGCAATTGGCGCTTGACGAACATAATTCCTACTGGATTATTCCTACATTCTTCGGCACTGTAGGGCGTGACATCGTTTACAAACAGGCGGCCGCCGTTCTTACTCAGATTTCGCAGTATAGGCTCCATAATCTTATATATTTTTCTCACGAAATAATCCTCTGCTGCCATCTCCACCTTTTTTATCTTGTCAGCATCTGAGTGTGCTATTTGCGATTGCTTAAAGAAATCTAACGCTATAGTATCGGAAACAGGATCTACAGCTGTATGCAGGACCGCCAGCATCACTATATCGTCAAAAACCCTATCAGAGATAGCGTCGTATGAACTAAACGCCTCTATCTCTTTGTCCAGCCCAAAGTTCCTATGTAAACGCTCCTGAGAATAAAGGCTTTTGGCGCCGGTATCGATGACGGTTGTCCTCATGCCTATCTTGGCGAGAAGCACCGGAAGATAGTCAAGGTTCCCTGGTCCTACCACAAGAACCCTTTCGCCTTTCTTGAGGCCCATATTGGCCACCTTCTTCAAAATATGTTTTTTCATATTCTCCGTGAAGAAATTATCTCCGGATATCCTGGCTATCTCCTCTATGGCCGCTTTGATATCAGCCGTCTCCACTACCGATGATAAGGGCGACTCAGACAAACTTTTTTGTGTTAGCTGCTGGTTTGATTTTCCCGCAACCAACTTCTCCCTAATTGCTCGATAGCCGTTAATAAGAGCCTCGCTGTTCCTGATAATATCATCGCGCTTTTCGCCGTCATACTGGGTTATGAGACGGCGCTGTTCCTCCGCCAATAAGCGCTCTTTTTCAAACAATTCTTTCAGCAGCAGATTATCTTTTAAGGAACTCCATTCTTGAGGCGGCACAGCGAGCTTTCCATGCGCGCCAACTCCGCCTTCGTCGCCCAGATATATGCAATCTGGGTTTCCTTTACCATCAAGCGCGACCTCTACACGATCTGCCAAAAGCATGTTTATGAATTTCTGAATTCTCATTAATGATGATTCGGCTAGCGCGGCTTTTTCGGGTGTCCAAACATTGTCGGCAAGCATAATCTGTGCGATTCTGGCGCCTTCGAGGGCGTTTGTGAAATAATGCTCCAGAGATCTTATAAGGCATCTGATTAAAATGGGCTCGGGGAATGAGGATTCCTTTACCGCAATGCTGTTCTGTTGCGCATCCGGCAAGCGCTTCGCTGTACCATCTAAAATTATCGGCTCTTTGGCGCCGACCACAGACCCTTTTCTGGTATAAACGTTGAGATAACCGCTTTTAAGCGGCACCCTCTCATACAAAAGCCCTTCATCCGATATGCGGTCCAAATCGCCGAATATAATAAGCTTGGCTCCATCCCGCATACCATTTTTACTCACCATTTTTTTGCGCAGGGCATCATGCCATTTAGCCGAATCCACGCCGGCAGGGCAAGTATAGAAGAAATACAGCACATCATATCCGGATAGGTCGGTGTCTTCTGCGAGAAAATCGCCTTTAATGAACCTAACGTTTCGGGCACGCTTCACCAGCCCAAGATCCTTCTGATGTGAAAGCGCAGCCCTGTGAAGGTTCTCATTCCATTCGATGCCTGAAACATCCTTAAAATGCTTCGAGGCCAAGAAACAAAACATGCCATTTCCGCTGCCCAAGTCGCATATATTAGCGGAAGGGTTAATCAGCTTTATGTAATGTATTATCTGCAAAGCTATGCTAGCGGGGGTCCACAAAAATATGCCGTGTTTTTCTGAATCATGTTTGTCCCCCAGATCTTTATCAACGCAGGCATTCTCAATGAGGCGTACATCCCAACTATAACACTCCTCTTGAGCTCTTCTAATCGCGTATTCCATTATAAGCGCCGAGCCGTCTTTGTCTGGCGGCTGCGTTATGTGCGGGGTGCCGGGGCCCCAGCCGGGGTTTCTTACGGGCATTGACTTCCCTATCACCAGCGAAGAATCAAGATAACCGCTCTTTACCCATGCACCAACAGCATCAAGCAACCGTCCTGCCTCACAGAGTTTCTCCAGCTCATTAAGCGACTTTTCAGATCCTTCCAGACATTTCAGCATTTCTTTCTTGTCTACAGAGGCGCTATCGGTATGATATATTATCGCGATGAGACCGGTCATAGAATCCCTGACAAGATCAATAAATTCATCGGTCGCTATTCCATCGAACTCTTCATTAATGCTGGCTATTATATTCACAGCATGGGAATGCGCTCCGCTGATATCCCCTCTCTCTATATAAGCCCTGATCAGATTAATCTTGTCCCTGCATATCTTCGCGAATCGCCGAAATGCAACGTATAAGGCCTCCTCCTCAAAACACCTATGCAGATTTGCCCTGTTTATGGCAAACGCCTTAGCAACTTCAAACCGGCCAGCCTCGTCGAGACCAAAGTCAGAGGCCAGCGCCCTGACAAGCTCTGTCCGTGCGATCTTATCCAAGCGCCTTATGTATTCTCTATTCGAGTATTTATTCAATACAGCCATGGTGGCGGACAGGTCTTTTAATCTATTCATCCTGAGGACACGTTTTATGTCGTCTACTGCCGCTATGAGACGGAGCGTGCTTATGGCCTTGAAAGCGCTCTTTTCCATCGACACAAACGCTGCTAGATAACATAACATCTTAAAAGAAGTGGCGCGCGGCGAACCGCGTATAAGCTGCTTGGCCTTGATGAACGACTCAAAGGTCTCGATAAATGTGTCTTCCTTGAGGTAGCGCCTATTGCCGCCGGCGAGCCTTTCGGTTTCATATTTATCCCTGAACGATTCCATAAATTCGGCCAGAAGCGCCGCTTCCCCTATCTTATCCTTTAGTATCCCCGCCCAGAACTTAGCCCTGCTGATGTGGACGGACTTTTCCTTTTCTGCCGAAGCATTCAGGACGCCTTCCGTTTCACGTATAAGCGGCCACAGAATCGAATCCAAACCCTCCAGGTCTGGCTCATTTAGCTGCGACTTGATCCTCCTGTACAGACCATATGCATTATTGCGGGCAGAGCGATAATCTCCCTTATCAAGTAATATATTTATCTTATTCATCCTTGATACAAGCTCCTTATTATGGAGAGCCACCATATCCCGATAAGGTTCCACTCGACCGGTCTTTAGGTAATGCAGCATGCTATCGATATTCTCCACCCTAAGGCCCAAATATCTTTTGGCTATGGGTAAAAGGTGCTTTAAGCTTGCGGTATCTTCCAAATCGATAAGGTCTATGGCTGTTTCAAGCGTTATGCGAGCGAGTCGCTTTTCCTCCACAATAACACCGGCCAGCCCGTATAGGATATGGCTTATATTTCCTGTATTCACCGCTGATGCGTCTGAAGCGGTGACGGCAATCTCTTTCGTAACCATATCTATGTAACCGGACATAACATCTCTTTCATCAAGCAAGCTTTCTATCTGATCATCCAGCGACCGACCTACCTGCCAGCGTAAATCGAACTTTTTATCGATATATATCGGCACCAATGTCTTCGCCTCCTCGCCCGCGCGTATGTAACTATGCTGCTGTATTACAATCTTGCCATCTTTCTCATAAAACCTTACCTTATGCTTTCCAGAAATGATCCTCTTTTTCAATATTTCTTCACGGGCGCCTGACACCGCATTCATGGCTCCTACAAGGGCGGCGTTTGCGGCAGGCTCATTGTCTTTCGATATCATAGCCAGGGCTTTATCGAATTCTTCCTTCACGCGGCGATGGTACTCTGCCATACGTATATCAGATGGCAGCGCCTTAAGGCGTTCTTCAAATACCTTTATTTCTTTCAACAATCCATCCACATAATTTAACGTCTCGATTTTCGCAGATACTAACGCATCTTTATCGGAATGCCTTTTTGCCTTCATCCTCTTCGCCAGCAGCACCAAAAGTCTTAAGTTGGCTTCAAAGAGAGTCTCGAAATAGTCCTTGTAAATAGATTCTGCGCTAACTTTTTCCTCGAATGTGACAGATGGTCGGCCTAATTCTTCATCGGGTGGTTGCGTTATATGCGGCGTACCTGGTCCCCAGAACTTGTTGGGACGTTCCTTTTCAGTATCTGACTTTGAGAGGGTACCGGCTGGCAAGGCTGCCAGTCCTTCAATGCGTCTGAGGATATGCTGTGGGACATCCTCATTCTTACCGTCCTCATATGCCCGCCAAATATTTTCATCCAATCCGAGTCTATCACTTATATCTTTCTCCGAAAGCCTGAGTAACTTTCTTACCAAAACCAACCTCTCGCCCATACTATGGGCTTTTTCCAGATTTTCGTTGACAAAGTTTTCCGTGGCTTCCCAGAAGGCACCCGCGGCATCTTTGGCCACATCAAGATACTGCTCATGATAAAATTCCCTCATCTTATCGTCATCTATTTTATATATCATCAGACGTATGGCTATCAAAACGGGCCTTACATCGTCCCGTATGGCCCACCGTATCCTTTGAGGGTCCTTTGCCCTCTCTGCGTCATCTATCCTTGCCTCCGCGACCTGCAAGGCATTGTCTATCTCCGCCAAGAGCTCGTCCTGGCTGATCTCTTCTTCCTCAGCATCATCTTCGAGACTGTCACCGCTTTCAGCCAATACTTCGGTCTCCTCTTCCGATTCCACGCCCTCTTCGCCTATTTCTTCTATCACCTGCTTCAGTTTAGATGACAAAAGTCCATCAAAGTGACCGGGACGTTTTTCATTCCTCAAATACGACGGGTAGTTTTCCGCAAATATGGCCTCCTGTATCATTCGCGCCTTCTCATGGCCGACATGCGGACAGATGATTTCATGGAAGAGATACTCCTCGAGGCAAGAATCGCTTTTCTCTAGTACATTAAGGACTTCTATTGCAAGACCTATAGTTCTGGGATATCTTTCTCTGAGCAGTTGCTGGAGGTTGTTCAGGCAGGCATCGTTAACAACTTTATCGGGCGCCCTCGGCATTGTGTTAAATCCGAGCAGCCATCCCTTCCCGCCCTCTCTGTAGGCCGGACCCGATAGCACCACAGCCCTAAATTTTACCACGTCCATGTCTCCAGCTTCTTTTATACGGTTCGACAACTCTTTCCTGAGACTTAAAGGTAGGTTCGAACTTTCTATCCTCTTCAATATGCCTTTTATCCTTTCGGAAAATTGTGTACGAAAACTGGCGGAAGGCAACTTTTGTTGGGGGCTGGTGATTAGCGCTTCGTAAAGGGCCTTTGGATCTCCCCGCGCAATCTGGCCGTAGTCAGCGGTTTTATAAATTGGTATGCTTACAACAAATCTTTCACCATTTATGGTCACTTCCCTGCGGTCGGTTCCCGCAAGCGCTGAACTCGGAACAAGCTCATCGTCTCTCAGCTTCCTGACAGTTATAAGGTACATTGATATATCATCTGATGCGACATTAGTAAAAGGAGTGAGCGATGAGACCGCCATGCCGCTTCTATTAAGCTTTTCTATTATATTGTGATAATGGCTTAATAGATCGCCTGTTTTTGGTACCATTATGGTCGCAATAAGGGCGCCGCCTGTTTTTAGCTGGTTATAAAAATTGGCGATGGCGCGTATAGGGTCATCAGCATACTGAAGAGTAAAGAAAGATGTTATAAGATCCGCTTTCTCAAGAGGCCTGAAAACGGCGGGGTCGCATACATCTCCATTTATAAACTTATACCTGCCTTCCTTCTCCAGGGTATTTCTTTTCTCGGAAAAAGAGCGCCATTCCTCTTCGTCCAAAGAAGAATCTTTTCTATCCCACCTATTTATATCTATACCGTATGACTTAAGATGCGGATTTATCCATGAGGCCTCAACAGCCGCCCTGCCTATGCCGCATCCGGCGTCGATATAAACCAGCCCGCCCGACATCACCTGAGAAAAAACCTCTACCATAGACATCTGGGCGAGGAAACTTTGATAATCCGAAAGGCCTCTTGATATATTTATCACCGTCTTATTATTTGATCCTGCCCTAATGGGCTGCGACCCGCTAAAATCGGGTAAGACTCGGTACCACCTATCCTGTGCTTTCTCACCGCCTTCCTCATCCTCCCTTGAAAGGAGAGCCATTCCCAACGCGGATATGGCGAAAACACTCCAACTATCAAGCAGGCTTATAGTAAGGCCGGCTTTCAAAAAGAGAGGCGCTATAATAAAGGCGACGGTCGATGTGGCCGCTCCGAGGATCAACATAAATGATATGTTATCTGAAAATCCATCTTTGCGGGAATCCAACGCTATTTTTCGAGGCTCATCCGAAGGCTCTATGGAAGCTTCCCAGTCAAGTATAAAGCGATTATGGACCTTGTGATATACTATTTTGTTTATTCGGGCATATTGCTCCGCTCTTGAGATCGCGAATTTGATACTGCTGGAGATCACATCTTGTTCCGCAACGTTCAACATACCGCGATCCTTGAAAATACTAAAAACTGTGCTTAGGTTTCTTATATCCTGAATTACGGCATTCAGCTCGTTTTCCGAAAGTCCTACCGACATTAACTCATCGCAAGTTTCAGATATATCGTTTACCTTGCTCAATATCTTCTCATAATCCGAGGGGGTGATCGGCTTTGGGAATGCCTCCCACATGGCCTTAAGTTCCAGACAACCTTTCTTAAGACGGCCCGCCCACTCCTTCAGCCTCTCTATAGTCAAGCGCTTCTCTTTTTCGAAAAGCGGAGAGGCCAATAGATACCACAAGTCGTTCAAAATTTTAGTGTACCATCTCTCTCTGAAGCCGGAAAGCAGCTTATCATAATCGTCCACTATCTCCTCAACGCCTCTGACCTCTATGGACTTTTCTCCGTATAGCTTTCTTCTCGTCACGCTCTCCAAAGACATGCCTTTTGTTTTCTCGTTTTCAGTCCTGGCTACGAGGACCGTCTCAGGTTCAGGATCAAAACCAAACCGGCCAATCGCATCTACCGAAAGCAAAAGAAGGTTGCCTTCCTTGTCAAGTATCCTGATCTGGCCTAAACGTTGCGAATCTTTGGTAAAACTGGAAAGCGATATCACCGTATTCACCCCCAGCTCTATGCGCCTTAACTGCCTCTCTTTATCACCACCTTCCGCAACGGCTATACCGCCGAGCTCTGGTGTGCCAAAAGGTGTTATAGCCCACTCTTCTTTGGTACGAGGATTCAACAAACCGAATATCTTAGGAAGCGGCCGTGTATCCTCTTTAAGCCTTTGCGAAAGATGCTCAAACACCACATCAAGCGGCTCATCGGGCCCTGTATTTAACAATTCTTCGATGTTATTTAAAATCTTTTGCTTAGTAATCTTTTCGCCAAAACCATTTATACCGTTACTCTTTTTTATTTTATCAGCATCCCTTTCTCTTTGCACAATGGCCCTTATGGCATTTATGCGGTCCTCTCTTTTTACACCATTATCCTCACCAGCTGTCTCCATAAGAAGCCAAATCTCTTTCATAAGCTTCAAAAGCCATAAGCCCAAGAGAGTCTTCTGCCTGAATTCATTCTCCATGGCATCAAGCGCCTCTATCCCTCTAAGGCCGCGCCATTTCAGGTTCTCCGGAACAGCTCCCGCTATATAAATATTATGGTGCTTATCTTCCGCGTACACGAACCTCATATTCTCAACTATAAATTCCGCCGTATCCAATAGCTTCGGGTGAAAACGATACCAAAGCTGCCACTGACTGTCGATGGTCGTTGAATGTCTATTAGACATCTTTATCAGCATATCTTCAAAATGCTTGGCCTCCTCTATATCTTTTCGCAGCCTGGGAGGCGTGTTGTCGTCCACCGTCATTCTCGCCAGGGCCTTAAGGGATTTTAAAACGTTAGGCCCACCCAGGATCGGATTCGAAAGCCACGTAAAAGTTAATCTATCGTCACCGAGCATGGCCTGCAGGAAAATATGCTCGGTCTTACCCATTATCATCGATAGGCGCGGCAGCTTGCCAGAATCGATGTGTTCCCTTAGGAGATCTATGGCCTCAAGGCCATATTCTTCCTTGGTGCGCCCTATATAATCACCTATAAACTGAAGAGTTCTGTAGCCATTTTTATGAAGCCAGTCGAGAACCACCTTCAGCCTTACAACATTTCCGTGAACCTCAGAGACTACCGCTTCGCGCTCAACATCGGCTGTTCTTATGTGCTCTAACCGCCTTCTGTTAAATTTCATCAGACTTTTAAGGCGAGTGATGTCATATACAGTGGAACGCACATCCACTTTCACGAGCCTGCATAATGGCAAAAACCCCAATATCTTCTTGGAGCCCGTTAAAGCCAGAGCTCTATTCACTTCCTCTATAATACGTTCTATCCTTTTCTTCCTCTCATCTTCACTGACACTTCCAGGGCCGTCGTCAGCTATTATGAGCGCGAAAGAACGCTTCGTGGAGCTTTCTATCCTGTTCTTCAAAATTTCTATATTGTATTTTGCCCCGGCAGAATAGGCAGACTTGATAACGAGTATATCGTCAGGCCTGTTCGGACATTCTATCAACTCCACATTTTCGCTGAGAGCCTTCCCCTTAAGCCAGTCACGCCAATATATCATCTCACCCGTTCTCTCATCCTTCGTGTTGTTATGAGCGTATGCCGCTATGAGGCTATCTATTTCCTCATCACTTAAATGCTCCCATGACTTCTGGTCAAGCAGCCAGTGACCGGCAGGACTTTTGGAAATGCCGAGCGCGATGGCCATATATCGGCAAGCTATTGGGATAAGAATATTATATATTGCCAGAGAAAACCCAAATACGATATCGCTCATCGGCAAGAACCAGCCGAAAGCCGCCAACGAAACGAAGTTAATCGTAAGCCATGGCAGGCAGAATGTAAGAGGGACGGCCGAAAGCTCTATCTTTACCCTGAACATCCCGCCAAATATTGCGTTGCTATGTACCCATTCATGTAGATATACGACCCACTGGAAGAAGAGTGGCATTCGCCTTAAGGCATCCTTATCCGCGAAGAGGGCGCTATTGATACGAGTCATCTGGCCGTTCTTCAGCATTTTTTCTACGGTGAAGGAAAAATAGGACAGCTTGCCCTTGGCGTCTGCGCGCACGCTATTGTCTGTCACGGCGTCTAACACGCGTATATTCTCTGCTCTGTCAAAGGGCTTGATGAGCCCATGGTCTTTTCTCGCATGGCGAAAGGAAAGGGCGTCTTCCATAAAATAGGCGGTGAAAACGGGCAATAGGCTCATGAATAAAACATAGAATATAGACAAGGCTACCGAGAAAATGCTTTGATGGACGGATGTTACAGAAATGAGCAAAAGGGTGCTTATTACGCCTATCAGCGCCGCCATCCTTATCTTTTGGGGTTCCGCGGCAGCCCCTTCAGGCGTCTGTGTGTTGCCAGCCGTATCGGATTTTCTTAAAACCTGTTTACAAACCGACCCAAGCCGGCCAAAAGCTTCCTCACTGTATCCTTCAACATTCCGCAAAGCGATATTCGGGTCGAAATATCTTAGCGCGTAGTCGGATGGAAAACTTATCAGGGCTTCACTAAAATTATCGGCAACACTATATACGACTCCGTTTTCGTTAAGCCACTTCTTATGATGCCGAAGTATGCGATCTATGCTTTCAATTGCGACATCTCCGCTGTTGATATGCCCGTTCTTTTCTATGGATATCTCTATAAATTTAGCTACCGCGCGGATATGAGACTGAGCATTTCGCAGGAAAAATTCAGGGGCAAGTTTATCAGGATGTGCCCATACTATATCCTGGAAAATAAAAGTTATTATTAATATGGCGGAGATTAACTTAATTAATGGATGGAACTTAGTGGGCTTATTTTGGTTAAATGCGTACAATTTTTTCTTACTATCTATTAAATTAACCGATATTACAAAAAAATAAATGTTTTAATTAAATTAAAGGCGATTAGTTAAAATATTTAATCTAAATGTTTATTTATATAACAACAACTAAAATTAATAGCCACAATTCTAATAAGCTAAAAATTGAAATTCGAGAAATCATGTAGATATAGGATATCATATAATAAAAATTTGTCAATAGTTAATACCTACCTATTTTATATCCTAACGGATATCTTGCTATATAAATCCTAAAATCTATTTTATTGTGCTATTGGAAAGGCCCGAAAGATGACCTGAAGGAGAATATTAGTATACAGTGCGGCTATTATATCGTCAAACATTATACCGAGAGATCCTGTAAGGTGTTCGAGTCTTTTAGCCGGTGGCGGTTTCAAAATATCAAAAATCCTGAACATGAAAAATCCGACTATCACCGAGTAGAGGTTAAACGGCACAAAAAACAGGGCGAGAAGCATTCCACACGCTTCATCTATTACTATCATAGCTGGATCTTTTCTCTTATATATCTTTTCCGCCTCCCCCGCAAACAGAACACCCATGGTAAACAGAAAAAGTATCGAAAACGCGTACAAGATATCGTTTTCCCTGACCAAAAAATATACTATAAGACCTCCTAAAGAACCCATCGTGCCCGGCATAAATGGTGAATGGCCAAGATAAAAGAAACTTGTAACCATCTTAACTTTTTTTCGCATTTGCGTAAACCCCCCTGTTCTTTACAAGGTAGGAAAGCCCGCTCATTAAAGTCAGTGTAACTGTGATAAGCATTAGAAAAAATATGGCGTTTTTGTAAAGATCGCCGGTCCGGCCGGAAGAGGCTGTCGGCGCAACCTCTTTAAATATAATGAAGATAAGAATTATAAATATAGACAGCGCCTGACAGGCTGTCTTATGTTTGCCTCCAAGATCCGCCTCAACCACTTTACCATTGGCAAGCGCAAGAGCCCTAAGGCCCGTGATGGCAAGTTCCCTGAAAATTATTATCACAACCATCCATGCCGGCACGAGCTGCATCTGCACGAATGCCAGGAAGGCGGACAAGACCAAAACCTTGTCGGCGATCGGGTCCATCAGCTTTCCAAAATCAGTTATCTGGTTATGTTTTTTTGCGAGATAGCCATCCATGTAGTCGGTCAATGACGCGGCGATGAAGGTCAAAAGAGCGAGTGTTTTTGTTAGAAGGCCGGGCAGTAAAAGCAGCACAATGAATATGAAAGCCAAAAATAGTCTTAATACTGTGAGCTTGTTCGGTAGATTCATGGCTTTATTTTACAGCGCCTTTCCTACCAAATCGTATTCCATCGCGTCCGTTACCTTGACCTTGTAAAATTCACCCGCTTTTAAATTATTACCGGAAACGTACACCACCCCGTCTATATCCGGAGCGTCTCCCTCAGTGCGGCCGATAAATGATGTCTCCTCGCCAGCAACTTTCTCGTCGATCAAGACATCGATGGTCTTACCAACTAAAGATTTATTAATATCAAGCGATATGGCCTGCTGAAGCCTCATAATGGCATCGAACCTTTGCTTCTTGACGCTCTCCGGTATGTGCCCCTTAAATTTATACGCTGGGCTAGTCGCTTCGCGGGAATAAGTAAAAACGCCGAGTTTTTCAAAACGCGTCTGGCGCACAAAATCTGTAAGTTCTTTGAAATCCTTATCAGACTCGCCAGGGAAGCCGACTATCAAAGAGGTCCTTAAAGAAATTCCCGGAATTTTCCGCCTTAACTTATGTATAAGGTTTATTATATCACTCTTTCTGGTTTTCCTGTTCATCCTTTTTAGGATTTTATCGCTTATGTGCTGCACCGGCAGGTCGAGATACTTACATATACGATCTTGACTTCGAATGACATCTATGAGCTCGTCTGTATAATGCGCAGGATGCGTATAGAGAATCCTTATCCAGCGAGGGCCTTTTTCGATAGCGCACAAATTCGCCAGAAGATATGGCAACGCCGGTTTTCCATACTGATCTATGCCGAAGAGTGTTGTGTCCTGACCGATTATATTTATCTCCCTTAAATGGCCACCAGACGAAAGATTTTTTACTTCTCTGACAATGCTCGTGATTTTTCGTGAGCGAAACCGGCCGCGCAGGCGAGAGATTACACAGTAACTGCAGTAATTACTGCATCCTTCCGATATCTTGATATATCTGTAATGCTTGGGGGTAAGAAAAAGACGCGGAGAGCTATCATCATATATATAGTTTAAAGGTGATGATACTTCAAGACGTCTCTTGCCGTGTCCGCATTTGACGACAAGGCGTGCTATATCCGGAAAATCGCTTGTCCCTATAACGAGATCCGCCTCCGGCAACTCCGCCAAAAGCTTACCTTTGTAAAACTGAGGCAGGCAACCGGCAATCACAAGACACTTTATTTTGCCCTGTTTTTTCAGACGCCCGATCTCCAATATCGCGTCCACTGACTCTTCCCTGGCTGAAGAGGTAAAGGCGCATGTGTTCACGATGCACAGGTCGGTATTGCCCTCTGTCTTCATATAACTAAATCCGGCTTTTTTCAGGGAACCAGCCATGATTTCGGAATCGACAAGGTTTCTGGGGCAACCGAGGCTGATTATTGAGAAGGTTTTCATTTGAGTCAGTAATTAGTAATTTTTGAGGTTTTCCGCGCTTTTTATTACTAATTACTAATTGCTAAGCCGTTTTTCCGCGCTGCTTATTTCACCTTAACACCGCTTCTTGTGATCTCGATATTTTTCATTAGGCCGGTACCTGGAGAACCGAGTGATTTGCCGTTCAGGACAAGCTCTATGGCTTCTCCTTTGGCAACGTAGATGTTGATTACATTCTCGGCGGTAAATTCTTCGGCTGTACCCTTATCCAGCACCCTTTCGAAAAGCAAGTTGCGGTCGGTCTTTAGCTTGACAAATACGCGCTGATTCACCTTAAGGAGGAGCTTTAAAGGAACATTTCGAGGTATTGATATTTTCTGGGCGATCGCCTTTTCAGAGGTCTTTTTCAGACTCTTACCCTTTACTGGAGCGGCCTTCGACTCCATAGCAGCGCGCGAAGAAAGAGCCTTCCCTCCAAGGAAGCTTTTCATCTTAACACCAAGAAATATAACTACTGATATGGCAGCTATCCCTATAGCTATGAATTTTACGGTGGAAATAACGGCCGGTGATAACAAGAACCTTCTGTTTTCAGCTGCGAGAGGTATAGATGGCCGGCCTTCCGTCTTTGCTGTTAGTCCGCAAAGCGGACAGAGCGCGCTATATTGGTCGATCAGGTGGCGGGAATCGAGGCCGAGATATTCAGCGTACTTTTTCAGGAAACTTTTTACATAGGTCGGATTCAGCATCTCATCGCAACGGCCTTCTTCCAAGGCCTTTATTACGGTAGAATTTATACGCGTGTGGCGCTGCACCTGGTCTATGGAAAGAGATTTTTTTTCGCGCGCCGCTCTAAGCGCTTCGCCGATACCCGTTATAGTTGCCTTATTGTGTTGATTGCTCGCTTGGACCATTTTTCGCTTGATACTCCTCTAAGGTGATAAGTATATCACGGGGCTTGGAACCTTGATACGGCCCGACTATCCCTTCATCTTCCATCATGTCTATGAGCCTGGCGGCGCGTGTGTAGCCGAGGCCAAGCCTTCTCTGCAGGACTGATACCGACGCCTGTTTTGTCTCAAGTACCAGCCTGACCGCCTCTTCGTAGACCTCATCTTTGTCAAACTTCTTAAATCCACCTTTCTTCTGGCTTTCGGATATCTCTGTTATGTATTCGGGAGAACGCTGGGCCTTGATAAATGACGTTATTCTCTCTATTTCCTTATCTGATATCAAACTGCACTGGGCTCTGACAGGATCCGGCGCGCCGGGGTCAATGAAAAGCATGTCACCCCTGCCAAGAAGTTCGTCTGCTCCATTGGCGTCCAACACTGTGCGCGAATCAACCTTCGAGGCCACCTTGAAAGATATTCTCGCCGGAAAGTTAGCCTTTATGACGCCCGTGATCACATCAACCGATGGCCTTTGCGTAGCTATTATCATATGTATTCCAACCGCTCTGGAAAGCTGCGCAAGACGCGTTATGGTGCTCTCGACATCATCCCTGGCAACCATCATAAGGTCCGCCAGCTCATCTATGACCACTACTATGTAAGGCAACTTACCCAAATCCTGACCTTCCGTTGGCCTAGAGCCATTGCTGCCGTACCGCTCATTATAAGCGTCTATATTTCGCACCCCAACTTTGGCAAAGAGCTCGTAGCGCGAATCCATCTCGTTTACAACCCAGCCGAGTGTGCTGGCTACACGCTTAACGTCGGTAACCACAGGCGTAAGCAGATGCGGGAGGTCATTGAAAGGAATAAGCTCAACCCTTTTCGGATCAACCATTATAAACTTTAAATCGTCAGGGCTGGCATTGAATAAGAGGCTTGTGATGATGGTATTTACGCATACCGTCTTACCCGATCCTGTAGCGCCGGCTATCAGAAGATGCGGCATTTTGGAGAGATCCGCTACGACAGGGGTTCCTGCTATATCCTTGCCAAGAGCGATCTTGAGCTTTGACCTCATCTTCCGATACTCGTCTGAGTCGAGGACTTCGCTGAGGTAAACGAGCGTGCTCTGAGGGTTGGGCACCTCAAAACCTATAGTCCCCTTGCCTGGGATGGGCGCTACTATCCTGACGGACTGCGCCTTCATGGCAAGGGCTATGTTATCACTTAAGCTTGTTATCCTATGCACTTTCACACCGGGAGCGGGTTCCAGCTCATATCTGGTTATCACCGGCCCCTTGTTAATCTCAACGACCTTCCCCTCTATATCGAAATCTTTTAGAGTATCTTCAAGTATGCGCGCAACGTTCTCAAAATCCTCCTTAACCTTGCGTGCCTCTACCGCCGGCGGAGATTCGAGAAGATCCAGCGAGGGAAGCTTATAACCTGATCGACTCTGGACGGCCTGAGACGCGGCAGCCGGCATGGACTTTGATGCTCCATCAGTTGCCGATTGCGCAGGTTCTTTTTTCGCCACCGGCGCGACCTTTATCCTCGTCACCGCTTCTTTCGGCGGCTTTACGCCAAGAGAAGTCTTTATGCTCTCAAGCATATCCCTGGATTTTTCGGCTACCTCCTTAACCATAGCGCTCTTCTGCGGCTGGGCAATATTTATAACGGGTTTCCTCTTCACCGTAAAAGTTGGCGCCTCTTCCTTCCGCGTAAGACTCTCTTTTAGGTCTGAAGGCATAACCAAAAAACGACGGAACAAGCCCGAAAGAAAAGGTAATAAAAGAAATTCTGTGGCCAGAAGAAGCGATAAAAGGAAAAGGACCGCTATCACAACAAGCGCGCCTCCTCTGCCAAGATATTTTATTAAAAAATCAGAAAATACCAAGCCAACGACCCCGCCCAGGCTGAAACGAAAAGAGTTGTCGCCGCTTCCGATCATCGCAAATATGGAACTTGAGGCAAGTATCAGAAAAAAGGTGCCAGATATTTTGAAGAGGATTTTTTGAGGGGTCACACCATAAAGTCTGGCTATCGCCCAAGAAATAACAAGTAGCGGGATCACGTAAGAGCTCAGCCCCATAAGGAAAAAGAGCGCCCCTCCAACGTACATTCCGAATATACCGGCGAAATTCCTAAGGGGCAAGTTCGGCGAGGAGGTGAACATCTTCAAATCCGAAAAGCTGAATGAGGCTAAACTTATAAGGATGAGTAAGGCAAGCGCGAAAAGTATTACCGCCTGTATCTCATTCCACCTCTTGCTGGCAGATTTTTCCTCGCTTCTATTGTCAAGTCTTATATGATTTTTCGGCATGGCTATGTTATTATTATAACGAGCGCACCAACTAAAATGCAATATATTCCGAAGACATAAAGTTTATTATCCTTTACCACTCTTAAAAGGACATCTATAGCAAATAAGCCCACCACCATTGCGACGAAACCACCCGCAAGGAATGAAGCAGCATCGCCCGAAAGAAGGTTATGGCCGATCCTATAGGCCTTTAAGAAGGTGGCGCCCAAGATGGCTGGTACCGAAAGAAGAAATGAAAATCTAAAAGCGGTATGATGATTAAGCCCTGCCAGTATACCTGTCGATATAGTAAGGCCGCTTCTCGATATGCCCGGAACTATCGCTATGCCTTGCGCAATACCTATTACGACAGAATTTAACGCTCCTAGTTTCTTATCGGAATTGTGCCTTTTAAAATGCGAATAAAGGCTTGTAAAGATGAGAATAGCCCCCGTCACCAACATCATGGCCCCAGACAGTTTTGGCATTCCGAAAAAATGCTCCACTGGTTCTTTAAAAAAGAACCCTATTATGAAGGTCGGCAGCGATGCTATTAATATGCAGAGAACGGTTTTTTTATCTTTGCCGAAAAGCCAATATATGTCACGGCGAAAATATACAATAACTGAGATTAGCGTGCCAAGATGAAGGAATATATCGAATGCCAGCTGAGGTTCCTTCAACCCGAAGAGCGCCTGACATATCACAAGATGCCCGGAGCTGGACACAGGAAAAAATTCCGTCAGCCCCTGCAAGACACCCAATACCACAGCCTCAAAAGGAGCCATTATCATCTCCCCGTATGACCGAAACCGCCGGCGGATCTTAATGTGCTATCAAGCTCCTCAACCAATTCTATATCGGCCCTGATAACCTCTTTTATCACCATTTGCGCTATGCGGTCACCGCGCCTTATCCTGAAAGCCTCTTTACCGTGGTTTATCATTATGAGGCCCACCAAGCCCCTGTAATCAGAGTCTATAGTCCCAGGTGTATTCACAAGGCTTATTCCATGTTTTAACGCAAGTCCGCTTCTGGGTCTTATTTCGGCTTCATAACCTTCCGGTATGCTCAAATAAATGCCAGCCGAAACAAGCTTTGTCTCGCCTGGCAACAAGGTGATTTCCCCATCAACATCAGCGTAAAGGTCCATACCGCTTGAGCCGGAGGTGGTGTAACGTGGAAGCGGCAGGTCTTCGCACCCTTTTTTTACTTTAAGACAAATCTTCGCGCGTTTCACTTTTCCTGTAAATATTCTCGCTTGATTTGACTGATTCCGCCGGGACGCAAAAAATTCGCAAAAACGCAAAATGTCATCAGTTGCTCTGCGCCTTTGCGATTTTGCGGCGATGCGGATAGTTCTGTCATCGCCTTAACTTCTATGCTCCCGTTTGTGAGGTCTCTCGCGCCTTGGCTCCGAGCCGCCACTCTCTGCTTTTGTCGTCGGCACGTAATTGGGATCGGCCTGCTTTATAGACAAATTGATGCGCCCCTGTTCGTCTATTTCGATGCACTTAACGGTAACGACATCGCCTACCTTAACAACCTCTTCCACATTCTTCACAAATCTCGGAGCAAGTTCGGACACATGGATAAGGCCTTCCTTGCCGGGCAAAATCTCGCAGAATGCTCCAAAGTTCATGAGCCTGGTTATCTTACCGCTGTAAATCTTCCCGACCTCCGCCTCCTCAACCATGCCTTTTATGGCGGCCACCGCCTTCGCGATCGCCGAACCGTCCTGAGAAGCAACCTGAACCACTCCCTCATCATCAATATCTATGGTACATCCGGTGTCCGCTATTATCTTCTTTATATTTTTCCCGCCCGGCCCTATCACGGTACCTATCTTATCCTGGCTTATCTTGAAAGTTTCGATATGCGGGGCAAACTCAGATATCTTGTCTTTAGGTTTGGCGATGGCCTGCATCATCTTATCCATAATGAAAAGCCGGGCTGCGCGGGCATCCGCTAACGCCCTCTTGATAAGATCCACCGATATGCCTTGAATCTTCAGGTCCATTTGGACAGCCGTTATACCGTCGACCGTCCCTGCGACCTTGAAATCCATATCGCCATAATGGTCCTCAACGCCGCCTATATCTGTCAGTATTATCTCCTGATCCCCTTCTTTAATCAGCCCCATCGCTATGCCGCTGACGGGTTTCGAGATAGGCACACCGGCATCCATGAGAGAAAGAGAGCTCGCGCACACAGTGGCCATGCTGGAAGAACCGTTGGACTCAAGGATATCCGAAACAACCCTGATGGTGTATGGGAATTTCTCCTTGCTCGGCATTACCGGTTTAAGCGCCCTTTCAGCAAGCGCACCGTGACCTATCTCACGTCTTCCTGGGCCCCTCATCGGCCTAGCCTCTCCGACCGAGAATGGCGGGAAATTGTAATGAAGCATAAAGCTCTTCTGAAACTCGCCTTCGAGAGCCTCGATTATCTGCTCATCCGCGCTTGTGCCGAGTGTTGTCACAGAAAGACTCTGTGTCTGGCCGCGTGTAAAAAGACCGGATCCGTGTGTCCTTGGAAGCACCCCTACTTCGCAGGTTATCTGCCGTATTTCATCGAATCTTCTACCGTCTACGCGTCTCTTCTTGTCTATTATAAAACGCCTTACATTCTCATCTTCCACCTCAATAAGAGCGTTTTTGACATCTTTTTCGGTGACACCTGATCCTTCACTCACCAGCTGGGCTATCAGTTCCTTCGAGAGAAGGTCCATAGCCTCTTCCCTCTGCTCCTTGGTGCTGAGCCTATTTATCTCATCAAGCCTTGCGCTGGAAGCCTCTTTTACTTTGGCAAGCAGCCCCTCGTCAACCTTGTACACCTTATAATTCCTCTTCTTCACATCAAGTTCTCGCGCCATACGCTCCTGCAGCTCTATAATAGGCTGGAGCTCTTTCTGGCCAAACGCGATAGCCTCCGCGATTATATCCTCGCCCAACTCTTTAGAGCCAGATTCTATCATTATTACATTTGACCGGGTACCAGCAACCACCAGATCCAAGTCGCTTGTTTCAAGCTCCTTGAACGTGGGATTTATAATGAATTTTCCGCCTATCCTGCCAACTCTCAGAGCCCCTATAGGACCACCGAATGGTATATCGGATATCGATAAAGCCGTCGAAGCTCCAATCATCGCCAGAATGTCGGAGTCATTTTCTCCGTCACTGGACAGGACCATAGCGACTATCTGCACGTCATTCATAAAACCTTTGGGGAATAAAGGCCTTATGGGCCTATCTATGAGTCTGGATGTAAGTATCTCCTTTTCGGTAGGCCTGCCTTCGCGCTTGAACCAACCTCCCGGAATCTTGCCTGCCGCGTAGGTCTTCTCCTGATATTCTACTGTCAAAGGGAAAAAATCAATGCCTTCCCTGAGATCCTTTGAACATACCGCCGTGACAAGCACTACCGTACCGCCAAGCTGGACAGTGACCGCTCCATCCGCTTGTTTGGCCATACGGCCTGTCTCTATTATAATATTGCCACCGCCTAATTTAGTTTCGTATCTTTTTATCATGTCTTCCTTTTCGCGCATAAAAAAATGCGCCAACGATGAACTCTCCGTTCGTGCGCATAATCGAGCCTGCTCTTGGAGCAGGCTTATTATTTCCTAAGATCTAATTTCTTAAGAAGCCCCTGGTATTCCTTCAGGTCCTTCTTCTTCAGATATTCGAGGAGCCTTCTGCGTATCGACACCATGCGCAGAAGCCCCTGCCTGGAATGATGATCGCGCTTGTGCTCCTTGAAATGCGACGAAAGAGAGTTTATCCTTTCGGTAAGCAGGGCTATCTGGACGCTCGGCGAACCGGTATCCTTCTCGCTTGCCTTAAAGGACTTTATTATCTCTTTCTTCTTCTCTTTCACTAATGCCATCTCTTTTCCCTCTTTATCATTTTTGATTATACTAACATAGCCGATTATAAAAGTAAAGAGTTTATTTTTAAATGTCAGCTAAATCCAAGAATATAATGGCCTCTGATACAACCGCAAAAACCCTATCAGATATGGCTAAAAATGGAGTTGACCGCGCCGCCTCAAACGTGGTATCCTTTATTTGAAAGCAGAAATAAAAAATGAAAAATTCCGACCAGCTTGAAAAGGACGCGGCGCTCAACATAGCGGCCCTTATGGCCGCCGCGGCAAGGACCGCTCCCAAGACAAGAGGCATCGACAATATCCAGGTAATATCCATCGACGATGAAATTACAAGGGCAAAGATAATCAGCAAAATGAGGGATATTGCTAAAGCTGAGAATCGGTCTAGTTTCGAGCGCGACGCTCAATCTATCGCTGCATCTCCAGTCATCATAGCCATAGGCGTCAAGGCTAATCCTGCCGGCTTGAATTGCGGCTTCTGCGGCTACGCCGCATGCGCAGAACTTGGTAAGACAAATGGAATATGTTCTTTTAATTCCATTGATCTCGGAATAGCTGCAGCTTCAGCGGTCATGATCGCCTCGTCATTTCATATCGACAACAGATTGATGTATTCGATTGGCAGAGCGTGCCTTGATCTTGGGCTTCTCGGCGCGGATGTTCAGCAGGCCCTCGGAATACCGTTAAGCGTAACCGGCAAGAACCCGTTTTTCGACAGAAAATAAAACTGAAAAATCACAAGAAGTCCGCAAAAAAGCAAAATATGTATTTTGCGTTTTTGCGGACTTTTTTTCTAAGATTATTGACAGCCGGTCACTTCAGGCTCAAGGCGATCTTATGCTGCAGCGAATCAACCTTTATCACTCTGGCTTTAAGCTCGTCGCCAACCTTGAACTTTGTCTCAAGGCTCTCCCCCTCGCCAAGAGGTATTTCAGATATGTGCGCAAGTCCTTCGAGGTCCTTATCTATTTCTATAAACAACCCGAAGTTTGCGACCTTTGTCACCCTGCCCTGAACTAATGTTTCTGGCGGAAACTTCGCAGCTATATCATCCCACGGATCGGCTGTCAGCTGTTTTATGCCAAGAGATATCCTCCTATTGGCTGCGTCAACCGCAAGGACAACTGCCTCTATCTTCTCGCCCTTCTTGAATACATCCTTAGGATGACCGATGCGTTTGGTCCACGATATGTCGGAAACATGAACCAGGCCATCGATACCATCCTCCAGCTCCACGAATGCTCCATAATCAGTAAGGTTCCTCACCTTCCCCTTGACTTTCTGGCCGACTGAGTATTTCTTTTCGACCTCAAGCCACGGATTCGACTCAAGCTGCTTCAAGCCTAACGAGATCTTCTTATTCTGCTTGTCGGTGTCCAGCACCTGAACCTCTATCCTGTCACCGATAGCCAAAAGCTCGTTTGGGTTTGTATACTTTTTGGTCCAAGACAACTCCGAGATATGCAGCAACCCCTCCACACCCTTCTCGAGCTCAACGAAAGCGCCGTAAGGTACGAGGTTTACTACGGTACCTTTGACCTTGCTTCCTACAGGGTACTTAGTTTCAACACTCTCCCATGGATTCTGCGTCTTCTGCTTAAGGCCTAAGGAGATCCTTGATGTGTTCGCGTCAAAATCGAGTACGACGACCTCGATCTTGTCTCCTATCGCAAGAACCTCGCTCGGATGGGAAATCCTGCCCCAGCTCATATCGGTTATATGCAAAAGGCCGATTATGCCGCCCTCTATTTCGACGAAGGCGCCGAAATCGGTGATGTTCCGTACGATGCCGGAGACTATCGAACCTTTCTGGAGGGTTTCGAACAGTTTTTTTCGGTCCTCTTCTCTCTGCTGAATCATGGCGTCCTTGCGTGATACCACAATATTTCTGCGGGCTTTATTTATCTTCACTATCTTAAATGGAAACACCTGCCCCATGAGCTGGTTAAGATTACTGAAGGTTTTAGAGCCAGCGAGGCTTGCCGGCAAAAAGGCCTCAACTCCTATATTGACCATGAAACCGCCCTTGACCTTTTTAGAGACCTTGCCTTCGACCGTATCTCCTTCGCCGTATTTCGATATAACGGTCTCCCACCCCACGGCGCGTTCAGCCTTCTGTTTCGAAAGCACTACCATACCATTGTCGTCTTCTTTGGACTCAAGATATACGTCTATCTCATCGCCAACTTTAATCGATTCAGGGTCTGAGAACTCGCTTATTGGTATTATACCCTCTGACTTGTATCCTATATCTACGAGCACATCCTTTGCGTTGATGCTCAGGATACGCCCTTTCAGGACCTGCCCTTCCTTTATGGATACTATACTATCCTGATAAAGCTTGGCAAAGTCCTCAGAGCCCTCACCTCCCTTCTCAACGTTTTCCGTTTCTTTTAAACCATTATTTTCCACCATCTGTTACACAACCCCTTTCCTATGGATTTTATTTACCACACTTTGTACTGCTTGGCCAGGCGTAGAAGCGCCGCTTGCCACTCCGACTACCCTGACCTTGTTGTTAAACCACGCCTCTCTCAACTCACTATCGTTTTCGATAAGGCGCGAATTCTTCTGCAATTTTCTGCATACGTCAAAGAGCCTCCTTGTGTTGGCGCTATTGCGGCCGCCGATTATAAGCATAAGGTCAACATTAGCGGCAAGATCGCTTGCCATGGTCTGCCGCTGGTCGGCATCGTGGCATATCGTATTGAATACCCTCAATTCTTTGGGTTTCTTTTCCAGTATTCCATTGACAGTATCAAGGAAATTGGCAGCTGATTGCGTGGTCTGCGACAAGACGCTCACCTTGGAATCTTCCTTGATCTTCAGGGCGCACGCTTCTTTTCTATTCTTTATGACAGACACGTTCGGAGCGGCATAGTCAACAAGCGCCCTGACCTCAGGATGATCGGCATCCCCCACTATGACTACTTGATAGCCCTCCTCTTTAAGACGCCTTGCAACCTTCTGCGCCTTCAGAACGAATGGACACGTCGTATCGATGACCTGCAACCCCTTTTTATTTATGGCGGCTATGACCTTAGGGCTTATACCATGCGACGATATCAGCACGGGACCGTCCTTTATTTGGCCGATCGTTTTTACCGCCTTGAGCCCTTTACGTGAAAGACATTCCACCACTTGTCTATTGTGAATTATAGAACCAAGAGAATATATCCGCTTATTTCTCTTAAGCGCCTCTTCAGCCATCCTGACTGCGCGCTTTACGCCGAAACAGAAACCTATCCTTTTGGCAAGTATGACCTTCACCCAGTGACCACCTTTTCGAATCGCTTCTGCGCATCGCTTGCGCTCGATCTCTCGCATTCATATTTAAGATCTGCTATGGCAGACATTATCTCGTCACTTATCTTTTGATATACCAGCCTATCGTTTTTATTAGAAACGTCGTCGGCAAAATGAAGAGGCCTGCCAATGTAGATTTTTACCGGATGTCTCTTCAATGTTTTAACACCGCGGGGCAAAGCCTCAAAAGAGCCTTCTATGTAAGCTGGGATCACCGGCACACCGGATTTTGCCGCTATGAAACCTATGCCTGGCTTGGCCCTTTTAAGCTGAGCATCCTCGCTCCGCGTACCTTCTGGGAATATTACCAATCCCTTGTTGGTCTTAAGAAGCCTTAATGCCTGTCGCAGGGCACCCACATCGCCTTCACCTCGTCTTACAGGGAAGGCTTGCACCTTTGGAAGCGCCCATCCGAGGAAACCTTCCTTGAAAAGGTCCTCGCGAGCCATGTAATTTAGGCTCCTGTAAATTGATATACCCAGGAGTATGGGATCGAGATAACTCGTATGATTGGACGCAAATATGAATGCACCCTTTGCCGGCACATTTTCGCGACCTACCACCTTTACGCCCAGATAAAGCTTAAAAACTATTAGAAAAAAAAGCCAACCTATGAAATACCACATCCTACCGGATATATGAAAGTAATCTATTCACGACCTCCTCCACGGAGAGGTGAGTCGTATCAACGAATATCGCGTCGGCCGCTTTCTTAAGCGCGCCGACGTCCCTTTTCATGTCCGACTCGTCACGTAATAAAACGTCCTTTTTGATGTCTTCAAACTCGACCTTTTGATTTGCTTCTACAAGCTCCTTATATCGCCGCCTCGCTCTTTCCTCGACATCCGCGTCAAGGTAAAATTTAAACTTGGCGTCAGGAAAGACCACAGTGCCGATATCCCTGCCTTCAAGCACAGCGCCACTACGTTCGCCAATAGCACGCTGCTGCTTCACCATCTCGGCCCTAACACTTGGTATACGAGCCACATGTTTTACCTTGTTCGTGAGCTCCGGCGTTCGAATATCCAAACTCACGTCCTCGCCATCCAGGTACACTCTAAGCGATCCTCCCTCCTCCTTGAGGTCTATCCTCGTGGAGCGGGCAAGCGCGGTGACAGCATCGGCATCATCTAGGTCAATACCGCTTCTTAACGCTTTTAGCGTAAGCGCTCTGTACATTGCACCGGTATCTATATATAAAAGACCCAGCGACTTGGCTACCAATTTTGATACAGTGCTCTTCCCGCTGCCGGCAGGACCGTCTATCGCGACAACTAAGTGTTCAACGTCTTTTGCCATATAGAAATTTGTCACGCTTCGCCTTGGCTTTGCCCAGCATCTTCACCGTAGCCAAATATTGGCCGCCGGCTATGGCTTTAATGACCTTTCCATAATAGCTTTCAAACATCCTCGCGGCCTCAAGCAAAGCCTTTTTATTTGTCAGGAATATATCAGCCCACAACTCAGGGTCGCTCGAAGCTATCCTTGTGGTATCTCTAAAACCCTCCGCCGAACACTCCATCTCCCTGCCGGGGACAGCACCAGCAAGACTGAAAGCAACAACATGCGGCAGGTGGCTTACCAAGGCGACTGTCCTGTCATGTTCCGAAGGGCTCATTATTTTGACCTTAGCGCCCAGAGACCTCCAGAAACCGGACACAACTCCAAGAGCTCGTTTATCGGTAGAGACCGTTCGTGTAACTATGCATAAAGACCCCTCGAAAAGATCTGCCTTTGCGAATTCTACGCCTGTATGTTCGGAACCAGCCATCGGATGCGAACCCACAAAAGATACCTGTGAGTGGCGACCAAGCGCATTTTCGCACTTAGCCACAATCCATCCCTTCGTGCTTCCGGCATCTGTGATAATCGCGCCTTTTTTTGCAAAATTTACGGCTTCCCTGACGAGAACCGGTATAGAATGAACGGGTGTAGCCAATATTATAAGGTCGGCGTCTCTTACGCCTTCCTCGATGGTCATAAACCCTTTATCTACCGCCTTGTGCCTTAGCGCCCTATTGAGCGTGGAGCGGTGCCTAAAAACACCCACCACCTCCTCGGCCAGCCGTCTATTCTTTGCCGCAAGTCCTATAGATCCGCCGATCAGGCCAACACCGATAATCGTGATTCTCTTAAATCGCTTCATATTTCAACCCGAATATAGCGACGATATTTAAACCTCCCTACCCACCGCCTCCGCTATTTTCTTGACCTCTTTCATGAGCTTCGCAAAGTTTTCAGGATACAGGGACTGTTCTCCGTCTGAAAAAGCTTCTTCCGGATTTGGATGCACCTCTATTATGAGGCCATCAGCGCCGGCAGCCACCGCGGCTTTTGAAGCTGCCCCGACCAGTCCCCATTTACCTGTCGCATGCGACGGATCTACTATGATCGGAAGATGGCTCAGAGACTTTACTACCGCTATCGCGTTTATATCGAGCGTAAACCTAGTGGCATCCTCAAAAGTTCGGATACCTCTCTCGCAGAGGATGACATTGAAATTGCCTTCCGAGAGCACATATTCGGCGGACATCAGGAGCTCTTTTATGGTGCTGGACATGCCGCGCTTGAGCAGGACCGGCTTGCGGGTCTTGCCCACCTCCTTCAAGAGGTTAAAATTCTGCATATTCCTGGCGCCGATCTGTATTATGTCGGCGTATTTAGCGACAAGTTCTGTATCGCGTAAATCCATAAGTTCCGTTACTATCTTAAGACCGGTCTCTTTTCTTGCCTGGGCAAGATATTTTAGGCCTTTCTCACCCAGACCCTGAAACGAGTAAGGTGAGGTTCGGGGCTTAAACGCTCCTCCCCTGAGAACAGTGGCACCGGCAGATTTCACCTTTTTGGCTATGTTTATCAAAAGTTTTTCGTCCTCAACTGAACACGGCCCGGCCATGATCACCAGCTTCTTCGAGCCGATCTTTATGCCGTCGCCTATATCTATTACACTGCCTTCTTTCTTAAAATCTCTCGAGGCGAGTTTATACGGCTTGAGTATCTGAAGCACCCTTTCGACGCCAGGAAATACCTCAAGAGGTTGAACCCTTATTACATCTTCCTCACCTATGACGCCTATTATCGTCCTCTCAACACCTTTCGAGACCCATGGGGTAAGCCCCAATTTCTTTATCTTAGCGATAATATGGTCGGTCTGTTTCTTGGTAGCGTCAGGCCTAAGTACTATTATCATGATATCTCCGCTTTAAGATTATACAAAGACAACGTCTTCCAATCACACATTGATAAATTCCTTCTGAGACTACGCATCACCCTCGACGTATTACGCTTTTCAGAGACTCTAAGAACTTTTCATTCTCTGCCCGCGTCCCTACCGTCACGCGTATGAAACTGTCCATACCCCATGCCTTCATATCGCGGACTATCACACCCTTTTTAAGAAGGGCGTTAAAGACCTGCTTGCAGTCGGCTTTTACGTCCACGAGAATGAAATTGGTTGCGCTTTCAATGTAATCGACGTTGTGCTTGCGCAACCAACTACAAAGAAATTCCTTTTCTCTGACAACGTGTTCGAGCGACTTTTTAAGAAATGCCTTGTCGTCAAGGGCTGCCGTCGCCGCTTCCTGGGCCAGCAGATTGACGTTAAAAGGTTCCCTTGTCCTCTCCATGTAGCCGATAACCTCAGGGCTCGATATGCCGTAACCTATCCTGAGACCCGCCAGGCCGTACGCCTTGGAGAAGGACCTAGCCACAATAACGCCTGGTCTGTCCAGATAATCCGTACCGTTTGGATAATCCCTATACATGTAATTGGCGAACTCAAAATAGGCCTCATCCAGAAATACGACGACCTTGTCAGGAAGGCCTTCGAGGAATGATTCAAGTTCATTTTTAGTAACATAGGTGCCAGTGGGATTATCTGGATTCGCTATGAAGACTATCTTGGTCCTTTCAGTGACGGCGTCCTTCATGGCACGCAGGTCATGCTTGAGGCTTGAGTCAATAGGAACGAATCTGACTGTCGCGTCCTGAATCTGTGAAACTATCTCATATATCAGAAAAGTAGGCTTTGCCATGACAACCTCGTCGCCAGGCGCCACAAATGTTCTTACCGCCATGCAGATGATCTCATCCGAGCCATTACCAAATATAAGGCTGGCCTCGTCCACGCCAAGCTTTTTCGCCAATTTCTTACGCAGGTAAAAGCAAGAGGTATCCGGATAGCGGTTTATATTGACGAGACTCTTTCGTATGGACGCGAGGGCTTTTGGTGATGGGCCGAGGCAATTCTCATTAGAGGCAAGCTTCACAACCTCTTTAAGACCCAGCTGTCTCTGAACCTCTTCTATCGGTTTTCCGGGAACATACTGGTTAACTTTCAATATGTTCGGTCTCACACGGTTCTTCATATTTTAAATGCTGTCTTCTACGGGGTACGAACCCAGTATCTTCATGTACGTCGCCGATTTCTTGAGCTCAGCGAGCGGTTTTGCCACTTTGGCGTCATGATAATGGCCTTCCAGGTCAACAAAGAAATAATATTCCCACGCCCTCATCCTAGATGGTCTGGACTCGATCTTGGTCATGTTTATACCATGCCTTTTAAACGGCACAAGCATGTCATGCAGAGCACCAGCCCTGTCCTTGACAGAGAACATTATGGATGTCTTGTCATGTTTCGTTGGCCGCGCCTCCGTTTTGCCTATAACAAGAAAACGCGTGACGTTGTGAACGCTGTCCTCTATCGAACGATAGAGCGTCTTAAGATTATACTTCTTTGCCGCAAGCTCGCTCGCTATACAGGCCGCGCCGGCTTCCTTCGAGGCGATTTCGGCGGCTTTTGCTGTGCTCGACACCTCAACAAGCTCCACCCTTGGCAGATTCGCTTCAAGCCATAGCCGGCATTGCCCAAAGACCTGCGATTTGGAATAAACTCGCTTTATTCTCCTCTTGTCTGTTTCACGCGACAAGAGATTATGGGAGACTTCCAGATAAATCTCGGAACATATCTTAAGGTCCGAATCTATGAACATGTCGAGCGTGTGCGTGATAGCGCCGTCGATGGAATTTTCTATAGGCACAACACCGTAATCAGCTCTTCCCTTTTCGACCTCGCTGAAAACATCCGTAATAGTATCGCAGCTGGTATAACTAACGCTTGAGCCGAATTTCTTCATGCTCGCAAGATGGGTAAATGTAAACTCCGGCCCGAGATATGCTATCTTAAGAGGCTTCTCAAGCCGTAACGAAGCCGACATGATCTCTCTAAAAATAGCTCTGACGGAATCGTTGGGAAGCGGCCCTTTATTTCTCGACACCGCCTTCTCATAGACATCTTTCTCTCTTTCAGGAACGTACGCGGAATCTTTAGATCGTTTTTTGATTTTTCCTATATCAAGGATGATTCCAGCCCTCTTATTCAAAAGCTTAAGTATCTGAGAGTCTATCTCGTCAACTTTCTTCCGCAGTTTCTTCAGATCCATTAACATTCTCCTTCTTGATATCACCTTCGGCTGCCGCGACATCGGCATTCGCATCCGCTTCTGGCGTGAGCGTGGGAGCGTTTTGGGAAGGCACGGTATCAACATCTGCCGGAGCCGTCTGCTGGATATACAATTTCCCCGTTGAAGTATCAACGACCTCAGTCTTCGATTTTTCTTTAGTGAAATCAAGGTCGCTTTCCTGAAACTCTTTCAGCTTGGGAAGCTCATCAAGTGACCTCAAGCCAAAATGCTGCAAGAATTCGTTCGTTGTGCCATAAAGTATAGGCCTTCCCGGGGCATCAAGTCTTCCTTTCGTCCTTATCAATCCTCTCTCTTCAAGAGTACGTAGCACGCCGTCCACATTGACGCCTCTTATAGCCTCAATATCGGCGCGGGTTATTGGCTGTTTATACGCTATAATGGCCAGCGTTTCAAGCGAAGGGCCGGTAAGCCTATCGGGCGTCTTCTTATACAGGGCTGATATCCAGCGGCTGTATACCGGATCGGTCAACATCTGAAAACCACCCGCTATTTCCCTAATATGAAAACTCCTCCCTGAAGAGGCGTATTCCTTGTTAAGCTCTTCTATTATCGAGCGCACCTCCGTGGCTTCGACCTCTTTTATCACATCTCTAAGAGTATCTATAGAAACGGGTTTATCACTTACAAACAGAAGCGCTTCTAATATCCTCTTGGTTTCCTCCCTATCCATTCGCTTCACCACCTGCTGGTTTTATCGTTTCGGTATTCTTTATTACCTCTATATCGCCAAAGGGCGAAAGCTGCCGTACAATGATTTCCCGTATCTTTATCAGCTCAAGAATCGCAAGAAACGTCGTTATGATTTCGACTTTGCTTTTTGTGTTCCTGAATAGCTCGGTAAACATAATGGTCGGCCTGTTAACAAGCATATGTAATATGTCGTGTATCTTCTCGGAAACCGTAAATTCGTCTTTTACAACCTTATGGAAGACCTCCTTAGGAATATCCTTCAGGACCTTCGTAAACGCGGTTATTAGATCAAAGAGGCTCGCTTCAAAAAACTCCTCCGCCGATGGGGGAAGATTTTCGAGATCCACGCCGGGCCCCACGCGGGCAAAGAAATGTTTATGTTGCGACTCTTTCTGCGCCAGTTCGTTAGCCGCCTCCTTAAATTTTTTGTATTCTAGCAGTCTCCGTACGAGTTCTGCCCGCGGGTCCTCCTCCTCAGCCTCCTCGCCCTCGACCTGATCCGGCGGCAACAACATCCTAGACTTAATATGCATAAGAGTTGCTGCCATAACCAAAAACTCACCCGCTATGTTAAGGTCCAAAAGCTGCATAAGTTCAAGATATTCAAGGTATTGGTCGGTGATCTTCGCTATAGGTATGTCATATATATCGATCTCCTCCTTCTTGATCAGATAAAGGAGCAAATCAAGCGGCCCTTCAAACACTTCAAGCTTTACTTTATAAGTCATGAAATTTGCACAAAGTGGATAAGCGACCTGACCTGAGCCATCGTTTCCGCAGCCGCGCGGGAAGCTTTCTTCGCGCCTTCTTTAAGGATATCTCTCACGTCTTCCTCGGAAATATTAGCCCTTTTCTGCCTCATAGGCTCAAGATACCCCACTAGTATCTTTGCAAGGCTCTTTTTACATTCTGTGCAGCCAAGCTTTGCCCCCTCGCACCAGTCCCTAACGTTGTCCAGAAGGTGCGGTTCAGCAAATATCGCGTAGTAACTGAATACATTGCATACTTCTGGATGACCTTTGTCTTTGAGCTTAATCCTTGCCGGATCCGTAATCATCTGGCTAACCTTCTTCTCTATTTCATGGGGCTTATCTGAAAGCGCAATGAAATTACCGTAGCTCTTTGACATCTTCCTGTTGTCGAGCCCGGCAAGTTTCGGCGTCTTGGTAAGCAAGGGCTCCGGCTCGGGAAAGATAGCCTTGCCGTAAAGCGCATTAAACCTTCGAACTATCTCCCGCGTAAGTTCTAGGTGAGGAAGCTGATCCACCCCTACCGGCACGGCATTAGCCTTATAGAGCGCTATGTCCGCGGCTTGGAGAATTGGATAACCGAGAAACCCATATGTTGTAAGGTCTCTTCCTTTTATTTCGCGCAGCTGCTCCTTGTACGTAGGGCATCTTTCAACCCATCCTAACGGCGTTATGTCCGAAAAGACCATTGCAAGCTCGAGATGTTCCGGAACATGTGATTGCACGAAGAGGACGCTTTTGTCAGGGTCGATACCCGCGGCGATAAAGTCCATAGCCATCTCTATGGAGTTCTCCGCCATGCCCTTTGGATCTTCATATTCGCTCATAAGCGCGTGCCAGTCGGCGATCATATAAAAACACTGGTATTCCTGCTGCAGTTTGACCCAATTGTTCAAGGCCCCCACAAGATGGCCGAGGTGGAGCCTGCCCGTAGGCCTCATGCCGCTCAAGACACGTTTTTTTGAAGTCATATCCGCTCACTAATTAGCAAAGAGTTGCCACTAAAACTTATGGATTTCAACACCGCTTTTTTGGTTTCTATCGAATCACTTCCTATGCTCCAACCTTCTTGCAATCTTCTCGATCTGATACACCTCAATCAAGTCGCCAACCTTTATGTCATCATGGCCCGCCAGTCCTATGCCACACTCGAAGCCTTCGGCAACCTCGCGCACATCGTCCTTGAATCGCTTCAACGATGCGATCTTGCCCTCATACACGACATTTTTGTCTCTGACAAGCTTGGCTATACCAGTACGGACTATCTTTCCCCTAACAACCTGACTGCCTGCTATCGTCCCCGCCTTAGTCACCCTGAATATTTGTTTAACTATAGCCCTTCCCACAAAGACCTCTTTGGATACAGGTTCCAGCAAACCTTCCATCGCAGCCTTTACATCCTCTATCGCTTCGTATATGATGCCGTAGGTCTTTATCTCAATGCCTTCCTTTGCCGCCAACGCCGAGGCGCCATCATCAACCTTGACATTAAAACCTATTACCACAGCGTTAGAGGCGACGGCAAGCATTACGTCGGACTCGCTTATGTTACCAACGTCGGCATGTATTATACTGACCTTCACGTCTTTTGTGCTAAGTTCAAGCAGCGACGCCTTTAGCGCTTCTACCGAGCCCTGGACATCGCCTTTCAGCAGAATCACAAGTTCTTTCGTTGCGCCTTCTTTCATCTTGCTGTAGAAATCCTCAAGGGTGACTCGCTGCGACATCTTAAGTCTTCTCGAGCGCGCCTCATCCTGTTTCAGAAGAGAAAGCGTTCTGGCCTTCTTCTCGTCCTTTACTACGAAGAATTCGTCTCCAGCCATAGGCACGCCGGACAGACCGAGCACCGTAACAGGCTTTGAGGGCGGGGCTTCTTCCACCCGGCTTCCAGTATGATCCATCATCGCCTTTATGCGCCCGTAATGCATACCTGTAAGTATTAAATCGCCTACCCTGAGGGTACCATTTTTCACAAGCACTGTGGCCACCGGCCCCTGACCGCTGGAAAGTTTTCCTTCTATCACTATCCCGCGCGCTCTCAAGACGGGATTGGCCTTAAGCTCCAGAAGCTCTGCTTCAAGAAGAAGCATCTCAAGAAGATGGTCCACGCCTTCGCCCGTCTTCGCGGAGACAGGAACGGCTATCGTCTTGCCTCCCCAGTCCTCGGGGGTAAGGCCTATCTGCGCAAGCTGACCCTTCACCTTTTCAACGTTGGCGGAAGGCAGATCGCACTTGTTAATAGCGACCACTATTGTGACGCCAGCGGCTCTCGCATGATCGAGAGCTTCTTTAGTTTGCGGCATCACGCCGTCATCAGCGGCAACGACAAGAACCACTATATCGGTAGCATTCGCGCCTCTTGCCCTCATCGCCGTGAACGCTTCGTGACCCGGCGTGTCGAGAAACGTCACGGAACCGTTCTTGAGCTTTACCTCATAAGCCCCTATATGCTGGGTGATACCGCCCTTTTCCTTGTCAGCAACTCGCGTCTTACGTATAAAATCGAGAAGACTCGTCTTACCATGATCGACATGGCCCATGAATGTGACAACCGGAGGTCGGCCGACCAAATGTCTTGCATCCTGTTTGGCCTCGAGCTCCATATGCTCCTTGGCGACTTGCTCCGTCACCTTAGCGGGTTTCCTGAATTCTATGCCGCGCGCCTTTAGTATGCTGGCCACTATCTCTTCTCCCAGAGACTGGTTTATAGTGGCAAATATGTTTTTTGACATAAGTTCTAGAATTATCTCGTTCGGCTTGACATTAATCTTACTAGCAAGTTCTTTTAGCGCTATGGGAGTATCTAATTCGAGGATTTTCGGCTTTGTCTCAGCCGCCGACGGCTCAGGCACCGGCTTTGCTTCTTTAGGTGATGGCGCAGGCGCGACAACAGACTTTTCTTCGGATGCGGGCGGCTTGGTAGGCGGCTGGACCACTTGCGGCTTGGGCGCGGCTGGTTTAGGGGGCTCGACTGGCTTTATATGCTCTTCTTCCGCAACCGGCTTGGGCTCTACTTTTGAAACAGGTTTAGGCTCCGGCTTGGGAGCAGGCGGCGATTCGGTCTTCGGCGCCGATTTTGGAATGGGCTCGACCTCCACGTTTACTTCAGGCTCTTTCTTCGGCGCAGGGGTCTTTAATGCTGCGGGTTTCTGAATATCGGCCTTTGGCTCGGGCGCGACCTTGACCGCAGGTATTCCATGCTCTTTTAAAGGCAACTTTTCTTTCTTTGCTGGGGCCTTCCTCGCGACAGCCTTCTTTGCCCCGGCCGCCTTTTCGGAAACGGCCTTTTTAATCCTGCTCTTGGCCTTTGTCGCCGTTTTTTTCGCCTTTTCTTTCGTTTCTTTTGTCTTGATTTTAGCCATCATTGCAATTCTTTCGCTGACCTTATGATCTTTTCGGCTGTCTTTTTTCCTATACCGTCAAGCGTGGCAAGATCATCGGCTGTTAGCGTCTTTATCTTCTCTACCGAATCATAACCGGCAGCGATCAACACCTTCTCAACCTTAGGTCCTACCCCATCGAGATCCGTAAGCTTGATCTTCCTACCGGCGCTCTCCGTCTTTTCAGTCACCTCTTCACCCGCCGCGACAGCCTGAGGGACCTCTTCCGCCGGTTTTGCCTCCGTAGCTTCCTTCGCCTTTTCTCCCTTACCACGTATATCCATTTCCCATCCTATAAGCTTGGAAGCCAGCCGTATGTTTTGACCATGCTTACCTATTCCTATAGAAAGTTGATCATCCGGCACCACAACCTCTATTTTTTTCGCCTCTTTATCTATCCTTATTTCACTTATCTCGACAGGAGAAAGGGCGGCCTTTACGTATTCCCTTATATCATCCGACCAACGAATTATATCAACTCGCTCCCCTTGCAGTTCCCTTACTATATCCTTGACACGTTGACCTCTCATGCCAACGCAGGCGCCAACAGCGTCAACTTTCTCATCCTTAGACCAAACGGCGATCTTCGTTCTTTCGCCCGCTTCCCGCGATATGGCCTTCACCTCAACAATCCCTTCAGCTATTTCAGGCACCTCTATCTCAAAAAGCTTCTTTACAAAAGCGGCATCTGACCTAGAAAGAATCACTTGGGGGCCGTGTGTGGTCTTGCTGACTTCGAGTATGTAGGCGCGGATCCTATCACCCTGTTTGTAGTGATCCTTGGGCGACTGTTGAGATCTCGGCATGATGGCCTCCGTCTTTCCGAGATCTACTATTATGTCGCCTTTCTCAAAACGGTGCACCAATCCGCTTGTTATTGTGCCAATACGTTTCTGATAATCGTCAAATACTATATCCCGCTCCGCTTCACGAATCTTCTGGATTATAACCTGCTTGGCGGTCTGCGCAGCGATCCTCCCAAACTCCTTTGACTTTATCTCCTTGCCCTCACTCATTATCTTTATCTCGCCCGTAGAGCGGTCGATTACAGCCGTCACCTCTATCTCTTTGTTGCCTATTATCTTCTTGGCCGCGCTCGCCAAGGCGGACTCTATCGCCTTGAATAGGAATTCTTTATCTATGCCCTTCTCGCGCTCTATATGCTCCAGCACTGACAACAACTCTTCGTTCATTCTAACACCCCGTTATTTCAAATTTTCATAATCGGCAATACGTAACGAGTGATGAACAATTCTTAAAAATCATCCTCTTTTTCGTCTTTTGCCGTTTTATTACCGCCTACTAATTACCAATTACCACTGACGCGTTCTAAAACTCTATTTTTAGTCTCGCCATCGCAATCTTTGCGCGGGGGATTAAAGTGCTTATACCGCCAAACTCGATTACGATCTCATCCCTATTCATACCTATCAACAAGCCTTCATGAGTCTTACGACCATCTATAGCCTCGTAGGTCGTAAGCTCAAGCATTTTTCCGATCGAACGCTCAAAATCTCTGTCTGTCTTTATAGGCCTGTCTAACCCAGGCGAGGATACCTCAAGGACATAATGCTCCTGTATAATGTCCTCTCTGTCCAAGAGCTCGCTCAGATAATTATTAAGACTTTCGCATTCACTGAGCTTTATGCCGGAAGACGTATCTACAAGTAGTCTCAAGACCATGCCTGGCTGCTCCCGCCTATAAGTTATATCAACAAGCTCGATCTCGTTAGCTGAAAGATATCCGCTTACTAGCTCTTTCACCTTCTCTACTATATCCATATGGCCTTCCATTTTATCTCAGTTTTGAGAAAAAAAAATGGGTTAAAACCTTAACCCACTTTCCCTCCTTTACGAAAAGTATGAGATATTTATACAATAATATTATAAATATGTCAAGAAGATTTTATCCTTTTCCTACTGACACTCCGCAACACCTTTCTGGCGGCACGCGAATCTTTCTCTATCTGTCGCACGAGGTCTTCCTTGCTGCTGAAAGCCATCTCCTCTCGAAGCTTCTTTATGAAAAATACCTCTATATCCATGCCGTATATCCTTCCCTTAAAACCAAATATATGGACCTCGATGGTGGGCTCTTGATCTCTGGGGGCATAAAATGTCGGCCTTGAGCCTATATTTAGAACCCCTTCATACAATTTACCCTTGAACCGGACTAAGACCGCATAAACACCTCTAGGGGGTATCACCTCATGATGGGGGTTGATATTTGCGGTAGGGTATCCAAGCTCTCTTGCCAGTCGGGCCCCGCTTACGACGGTTCCAAGTATCGAAACAGGCCTGCCCAACAATCGCGCGGCATTTTTTATATCACCGGAGAGTATAAGAGACCTTATGAGGCTTGAGCTCACCATTCTACCTGCCACCTTTGCGGGCTTAACAATCTTTACTCTAAAGGAAAATTGGCGAGCAATCTCTTTTAGAACCGCGACTCCTGCCAAGGCGCCTCTGCCAAAATAAAAATTATCGCCAACATGAACTTCCTTGACGCCTGCCTTCTTAACCAGCACATTCTCCATGAACTCAACGGCGGACATGCCTGAAACAGCGTCCGTAAAATTCACGATGACAAGGATATCCACGCCGAGAGATCCGATAAGCCTTATCCTGTGGGCCAGAGACATGAGGCTAGGTATATCAACCTCGGTATGCAGGACTTTGGCAGGGTGTGGTTCGAAGGTAAAAACAATGCTTTTTGCCTTAAGCTTTTTAGCGGCCTTGACAACACCGCCTATCACCTTAACGTGGCCGATGTGGACACCGTCAAAAACACCTATAGTAACCACTGAACCAGCGCGTGGTCTTTTCAGGGCATTGAGGCCCTTGATGATATTCATGACATAAACAGCTTCTTGCCTAAAAAAACGATGTCCGCACCTTTAAGCTCATCCATTGAAATCGATTCTTCTATACGGCAATTACCGGATCGGGTTCTGGTCAGCTTGGAAAGATAGGCGCCGCAGCCGAATTCCTCGCCGATATCTACACAGAGTTGGCGGACATATGTACCTTTGGAGCATACCACACGAAAAGATATCTCTGGCATAGCTATTCTGGTTATCACAAGCTCTTTTATACGAATCTTTCTTGCCTTAGGATTGGCGCTCAGCCCCTTCCTCGCCAACTCATAGAGTTTTTTACCATTCATCTTTATCGCCGAATACATGGGAGGCACCTGTTCTATATCGCCGGTAAACTTTGCGAATACTTTTTCAATATCTTCGCGCCTTAAATCGGGCAACTTACCTGAGGGCTCCAGTTTCCCCCATGCATCGCCGGTATCAGATCGGGCCCCGAGCGTCATCGTCGCCTCGTACTCTTTCTCCTCATTGCTCAGCGAGTTCGAATGTTTAGTGCTTTTGCCGATGAGCATGACAAGCACACCGGTAGCCATCGGATCCAGGGTTCCAGCGTGCCCTACTTTTTTAAAGCCGAAACGCCGCCTCATAAAATCAACCACATCATGGCTTGTCATCCCTTGCGGCTTATTTACTATGAGTATGCCGTCCATACCATCCACTCGATTCTTTATCTCGTAACCGGGCCATCTATTTTTCGACCATTCAACGGTAATGGCGCATTAGCGAAACTGAAAAATTACGCCTTGCCTAAAATCTCCTCAACCTTCGCCAGGACCTTCTGCTCAACCTCAGCGAGCGTGCCAGCCACAAGGCAACCCGAAGCCTTCATGTGGCCACCGCCGCCAAAATAGGCCGCTATCTTGTTTGCATCGGCATCGCCCTTAGCGCGAAAACTCACATTTATCTTGTTGCGGTCCTTAAGGCTTTCCTTAAACAATATCGCGACCTTGACGCCTTCTATCGACCTTGCGTAATTTATAAAACCTTCGGATTTGGTTATATCCGCGCCGGTATCCTCAAGCATCTTCCGAGTAATCTCCAAATACGCAACCTCCCCTGTCTTATTTACCTTAAGCGTCGATAATACCAGCCCCAGAAATTTTATGTCCTCCAGAGTCCTTCTTTCATAAACGCTTTCCGAGACTAAAGCGGGGTCAAGACCATAACCTAAAAGCTCGCCCGCTATCTCATGGGTCACGGTAGAGGTATTATCGTAGTTGAAGGAGCCCGTATCTGTCAGTATCGCTATGTAAATACATAACGCTATCTCTCTTGTAAGCGGAACTCCCATTTCCTTAAATAGCCTGTAAACCATCTCTCCTGTCGAGCTGGCGTTGGGGTCTACCCAATTGACGTCCCCAAAGTTCTCATTGGATATATGGTGGTCTATATTTATTATAAACTTATCTCTCGAGATAAGTTTTTCGACGTTACCTATTCTCTTGAGGGTCGGACAATCAAGTATGAGGGCCGCGTCAAAGACAGGTCTGACGTCCACATCGTTCGATATTTCAGTTATCTTGGGAAGAAACTTATAATGTTCCGGCACGGCGTCGCTGTTTATGAGAAACACTTCCTTGCCGAGTGCGATAAGGAGCTCTTTCATAGCAAGCTGGCTACAGAGGGAATCTCCTTCGGGGTTGACGTGGGCGCTGACTAAAAAACGCTTATGTTTCTTTATCGCCGCTATCACCTTCCGCATAGGGCCTCTCCTTCCTTATCTTATCTAGTATATCATATACGCGCTGTGTCCGCTCCAGTGTTTTATCTATCTTAAATTCTATTTCGGGCATGAACTTAATCTTAATCCTATCGCCCAAAAGGCTCTTGATGTAGCCTTTGGCGCTCTTCAACCCTTTGAGCGCAAGCTGCTTATCCTTCTCCTCGCCCAAGACGCTGAAATATATTCTGGCATATCTCAAATCCTTCGTCAGCTCGACTCCGGTTATAGTTATGAAACCAAGCCGCGGATCCTTTATCTCATCGTGGACTATCTTGGATACTTCTTGTCTGATGGCTTCCCGAACTCTCTCCGGCCTCTGAGTGCTCATAATATCTCCATTTCATACTCGGTTATATGCGACGACGGGTTCTGCCTTATGACATCGAGGACCTTGTCCAGCGCGCTCTGCACCGCCGCCTTATCCGGCCCAACCGTCGCGATGCCTAGGGCCGCCTTCTGCCATTTGTCGTGGCTGTCCACATCTGAGATGGCGATATTAAACTTGTTTCGAAGGCTGTCCTTCAGAGCTTTTATTACCGACCTTTTGTCTTTGAGGCATCTGGAGTCTGAGATGAAAAGCTCTACCTTAAGCGCTCCCACCCACATTTTTTTTCACCAGTTTTCTGACGTACGCCAGCTCATCCCTCTTTGTCCTCAATTTGCCATCAAGCTTGTTATAAAGGACTTTCTCAAGTATAACCTTGAAATCCGGCGACGGCTTCAGCCCCATCGCCTTTATGTCATCCCCTCTAATTTTTATGCGAGTGCCATTATACTTCTGGAAATAGTCCTTTATTCTTGATCTGACGAGCTCCGCTTTTTTGCTTGACCGCATAAGAACGCTTCTAGCCATTATGAATAACGTCACTTCAAAAGCAAACCCTTCAAGCAACCTATATATCCTGCTGGGCTTAAGCCTTTCACCCGCAGCCAAGGCGCGGGCTATCCTTTCGGAATATCTTTTGCACGAAACGATCCTTAAGGAATCTGATCCGCGAAAGACGAACCTATTACATATAGCCGAAACCTGATTGTAAGTCAAGCCCTCGAAAAGCGACATTATATAGAGGAGCCATCTTTCCACAGACCTCTTCTTAAAACGCGATCGCTCATACCACAGCCAGGCCTCATCGGCAGCGCCGCACAGTTTTATAATATCGCTATCCAGCTTTATCGCCGGATGTATGAAACGCAACTCATCTAGTTCCGACATGCGCCGCAGAGCCTTGAGGGGCTCGGCCTCCTTCAATATCAGTATGAGCTCGTCTCGTATCCTCTGCGGCTCCACCTTGTCGAACATAGACTGTTCAAGAGCGTTCTTTATGAGTTCTTCAGTATGGCCGTCTATCGTGAATCCAAATCGCGACTCGAATCTTACAGCTCTGAATATTCTGGTCGGATCGTCGATAAAAGAGCCGTCGTGCATGACCTTTATACAACCGTGGGCCAGATCGCGCCTTCCGCCGAAGAAGTCTATGAGCTGGCCGAAGCTCGCCTTGTTGATGCTGACGGCCATCGCATTTATTGTGAAATCCCTCCGGATAAGATCATCCTTCAGAGAACTAAACTCAACCGTAGGCAGAGCAGCCGGTTTCTCATATATCTCCTTCCTGGCGGTAGCAAGGTCTATCTTTAATCTGTCTTTTGTCACCAGCGAACACGTGCCGAACTTTCTGTGGATCACTATCGAGGCGCCGAGCAGCTTCGCAAGCCTGCCACCTAATTCGATGGCATCGCCCTCAACTACTATATCGAGGTCCAAGTTTTTTACCCCCAATATGAGGTCCCTGACAAGACCGCCCACAACGAATGCGCCGTAACCACACAAGTTGGCCTCTCTACCAATCTTCTTCAAAAGCCTCAAGATGTCGCCAGGCAGTATAGCCGACATCTTCTTTGAAAGGTTAAGGACAATATCCTTTTTTATCCGATGCGGCTTTAAGAAGAGGCTGTCATGGACATTCCTCAGAACATCTGTCCTGTTAACTATGCCAACCATCCTGCCTCTGTCCATAACCGGAATAACGCCGACATCTTTTTCGGACATTATCTTATGGATAGCGTATAGTGGCGTGTCTGGTCTGACAGTTACCACTCGCCGCGACATGTAGCCCTTCACAGAAGAGTGCCCGAATCCCCTCTTTATCGCCTTGTTCAGACCCACAAGGGTTATGATGCCAACGAGGACTCCTTTATCGGTAACGGCCATGCCACCGAGCTTATCCGCTATCAAGGACTCCTTTGCCTGGCTGACCTTCGTATTGACGTCAATCGTCTTAGGTTGTGTAGCCATTATGTCAGCTGCCGTGACAGTGACCTTTATAGAGGATTTTAGGGCTGCGATAAGCTCTTTTTTAACAACAGAGATATCCCTGTCCGGTATCTTTGCCGCGGCCGCACCAGGGTGGCCTCCTCCTCCGAATGTAGACAACACCTTATTAACGTCTATGGAAGCTATCTTGGAACGACCTATGATGTCTATTCGTTTGTGAGGAGTCTTAACGAAAACAAAGAGCGCTGCTATATTCTCTATGTCCATGAGCTTATGTATTAGCACCCCGAGCTCCCCGACATATTCAGCGCTATCGATCTCGATAAAGGTAACATTTACGCCTTTTATCGAGACCTTTTCTGTGGAGTTTATCAGTCTGGTAAGAAATGAGAGTTCGTTCTCCCCGAGCTCCCTGTTAAGATAGCTGGAAACAGCCGACAGGCTCGCTCCTTGTGATAAGAGAAAACTTACGATATCAACGTCGAGTTTGGTGGTGGCACGATACGTTAGAGAGCCCGTCTCCTCATATATACCGAGAAGCATTACGGTGGCTTCTAGAGGGGTAAGCTTTATCTTTTTTTTTCTTAATATATCCGCCAGGATCGTCACGGTCGCGCCCACATCTTCATATACATCTTGGTCCGCGATTATGTCGCCCTTCATCCGCGGATGGTGATCATAGATATGAATTTCGACATCTTTGTCGACAAGTTCCGACGCTATGCCTATTCTGTGCTTGTGACGCGTATCCACGAGAATCAGCCTTTTGATGTCGTCAAGCCTACATTCTTTTTCCCCCTCCACGACAACAATCTCCTTGGCAAGAGTGAGAAAATCCCTAACCGCCTCCTCTTGGGAACCCGGCAACAGAAGCCGCGAATCAGGGTAAAGCTTCTTGGCTGCCACTAGTGATCCTAGCGCATCAAAATCCGCATTGGTATGCGTAGTTATTAGATCCATCGTTCTGCTCGAAGTCAAGAGTCGGCGCCGATTCTTGACTATACTATTTAAACCACCTTTTAAATGTTTTCGCCTTCCGCACCTTCAGCCTGTCCGGATAGACCTCTTTCTTCTCCCTGAGAAGCCGCGATACATCCTTCTGCCTTCTGGTTATCACCTGCTTCGCCATCTTAAGCCCTCGGATGGAATTGCTTATGTATGGATTTGAGCCTTTCTTTGTTGATGTGAGTATAGACTTGGGTGGTCGAGATGTCGGCGTGCCCAAGCATCTCCTGCACAACCCTGAGATCCGCGCCTCGCTCAAGAAGGTGCGTAGCAAAACTGTGACGCAACGTATGCGGCGTTATATCCTTTTTGATACGGGCGAGTTTCGCGTTCTTTTTTATCATTTTCCAGAAAGACACCCGCGAAACCTTCCTGCCAAGCCTCGAAAGAAATATATGTGGATCGTTTCTTTCTTTTTTCAAAAGCTTCGGTCTTACTTTTTCTATATAGCGCTCAAGCGCCTCCTTGGCCTTCTTGCCGATAGGGACTATCCGTTCCTTGTCGCCTTTTCCCTTGCATTTTATAAAACCGACGTCGAGATTAAGCCCGTCCATGGTCAGATCCACAAGTTCGGAAACTCTCATCCCTGTAGCATACATAAGCTCCAGGGCCGCCTTATCACGTATACCCATCCAGTCCCTTAAATCCGGCGCGGACAGGAGCTTTTCCACTTCAGCCGGACCAAGAACGTTAGGCAGCGGTCTTATCAGCTTTGGCGACTCCAAGACACCGGCCACGTCATCCCTTACAAGCCGTTCCTGAACGAGAAATCGATAAAACATCTTTATCGCGACTAGCGCCCTTGAGATGGAATTGGAGGATATGCCCTTATCCTTAAGGCCAAGCATATAAGAAGTTATATCCTGCCGGCTGATATTGTCTATATCATCTTTGCCTTTTGACGCCAGGTACTCGGCGAAATGGGATAGGTCCGTCCCGTAAGAGGATATGGTATTCTTGCTGAGGCCCCTTTCTATAGAAAGATAGTTCAGAAACTCATCTATAAGCGCTTTCATATCAAAAATGGGTTTGAGTTTTTCTCCTTTCCTATAGTCGATGGCTCACCGTGGCCGGGATATATCACAGTATCATCACTCAACGTTAAAAGCCTGGCATTTATAGACTTTATCAGAAGAGATTCGTCACCATAATCAAAATCCGTCCTGCCTATAGAGCCGGCAAAAAGGGCATCGCCTGTGAAGACCACGTCGTCTACCTTTAATGATATAGAACCGGGCGTGTGGCCGGGGGTATGGATTACCTCAAATTCAATATTTCCAAGCCCGATCCTTTCACCGTCTTCCAGAAGTCTTGAGGCCTTTGGGGATTTTATACCAAAGAAGAACATCCTGGAAAGGTTCTTGTCCGGATTATCGAGAAAGTCGCTGTCGAGACGGTGTATATATATAGGGATACCGAAAGCGCCATTCGCCGCTATATGGTCGCCATGGCCATGGGTGTTTATTATGAATTTCGCTTTCAGGCCATCCTTACGCAGTACTTCTTTTATGCGGCTTGGGTCAGAACCCGGATCTATCAGGCAGGTCTCGCCCGTCGCTTGGTCAGAAACGATATAGCAGTTTGTCGCGAGCGGCCCTACTACAAGCGTCTTGACCACCACCTTATTTTCCTTCCTCGACCTCGGCAGCCGGTTCTTCATCAAAACTCTTCTTCAGATAATTTTTTATCTTGCTAACCGAAAAATCCTTTTTTATGAGACGATCTTGCTTTTCAAGCTCCGTCAAGACCGGCCCCCTGTTATACCTGTCTATCTGTTGATGGTAGATTGTATCACGAATCTGTCGCAACCTTGCGATATGCTTGCCGAGCTCATCGGCCTTTTCCTTAACGAGCATATTCTGCATATCTCCCAACTGCATCAGTATCTCATCCATGCATCTTCTGTCTTTCTTGGCATTTTCACCCAAACTCTGTATTATCTCTGACTGCCATGATTGCCAATACGCGAAATGTTTGCTGTAGAGCTCCGGCGACGGCGTCTTCTCGTATTTTTTTACCTGATATATCCTCGGCATCTTAGTCGTCTTGGGCTTGCGCGTAAATTTTCTCTGGACCGCATCGCAACCAGTCATGCCAACCACCAAAGCAAAAGCTACCAATAAACACGCTATTTTCTTCATAACCATCTCTTTTTCTCCCGCGTTACCACCGCTACGATACCATCTTCTTGAACTCTTCTTCGCCAATCACCTTCACACCCAATGCCTTGGCCCTCTCCAGCTTAGAACCGGGATCTTCGCCGCATACGAGAAAATCCGTCTTTTTGCTCACGTTCGAGGCGGCGTTACCTCCCATCTTCCTTATGAGCTCTTCTATCTCCTGGCGGCTATAATTCCTGAGCGTTCCTGTAACAACGATATTTTTCCCTTCGAGCGGCCTTACCCCCTCTTTCATCGCCCCCACCGACATTCTAAGCCCCGCCTTTTTCAATTTTTCGAGCACCCTGAGATTCTCTTTGTTGCGGAAAAACTTGTATATCGAATTCGCAACCACCGGACCTATTTCACGGATCGATTCGAGCTCTTCCATGGTTGCATTTTTTAATTTATCCATATGCCTGAAATGCTGGGCAAGTAGCCAGGCGGCGCGCTCTCCCACATGACGGATGCCTATGGCGTATATGAGACGATGCAGATCTCTACTCTTCGAGTTTTCAATGGCTTCGATTAGATTGCGCGCGCTCTTGTCCGCCATTCTTTCAAGCTCTTTTACCTTCTCATATTTAAGATAATATATATCGCCGTAATCGGCAACCAGCTTCCCGTCGACCAGCTGGTCCACTATCGCCTCGCCCATGCCTTCTATATCCATCGCTGCCCTTGAGGCAAAATGCAAAATCGTCTCCTTTATCTGGGCGGGACATCCGACATTCTCGCAACGCAAAGCCACCTCCTCCGGAAATCGGACAAGCCTTGAACCGCATACAGGGCATTTGTCCGGAACCCGGAAGGCCCTCTCTTTTCCGGTCCTCTTTTCCTTCGCTACGCTGAGCACCTTCGGTATTATCTCACCGGACTTCTCGACATATACCTTATCTCCTATCTTTACCCCAAGTCTTGATATCTCATCGAAATTGTGCAGACTCGCCCGTGAGACGGTGGTACCTGATAAGCGCACCGGTTCAAGTATAGCGACGGGTGTTATGGCCCCAGTTCTGCCAACTTGGACTATGATATTTTTCACCTCCGTAAGGGCCTTTTCGGCGGGGAATTTATAGGCAATCGCCCAGCGCGGACTCTTGGCGGTAAAACCGAGCTTCTGGCGCTGAAGCAGATCGTTGACCTTAATTACCATGCCATCGACATCAAACTCAAGGTCTTTTCTCTTCTTTTCCCAGGAATTGCAGTAATCTATCGCCTCTTCGATATTGCCGCAAATTCGGTAATGTGGATTTACTCTGAACCCACATCTTTTAAGGTAATCAAGCACCTCTGCGTGCGTCTTAAAGGCCACGCCTTCACAATAGCCGATACCCCAAATATATATGTTAAGATGCCTTACCGCGACAAGTTTTGGATCGAGAAGTTTCAAAGACCCGGCGGCGGCGTTGCGAGGGTTTGCGAAGGGTTCTTCACCGGCATCCTCTTTCTGACGATTTATATCTTCAAAGACCTTTCTGGTCATGTATACCTCACCGCGCACCTCTATCCTTTCTGGAATCTGTCTTACTTCATCATTAAAACGAAGCGGTATAGAACGGATGGTCTTGAGATTCGCGGTCACGTCATCGCCGGCTAAGCCGTCCCCGCGCGTGGCGCCCCGCACCCAACGGCCTTTCTCGTATAATAAGGAGGTGCTAACTCCATCGAATTTAAGCTCCACGACATATTCGACCTGCTGGCCTCTAAGGTTCTTTTTTACCCTCTCATCGAACTGCCTTAGCTCATCCTCAGAATACGTATTATCCAGACTCGTCATTGGCGCAATATGCCTGACGACGGCGAACCCTTTTGTCAGCTCGCCACCCACCCTCTGGGTGGGTGAATCCGAGGTTATGAGTTCGGGGTGCGCCTCCTCCAGCTTCTTGAGTCTTTGATAAAGCCTGTCATATTCCTCGTCCGATATCTCTGGTTTATTCAATACATAATAAAGCCTGTCATGCCTTGTTATCTGGTTCCTAAGCGTTTCTATTTCTTTTCTGAGCTGGTCCATATCCTTTGACGCCATAGTTATCTTCCCTCTGCAAGCCTTGTTGCCAACCAGGCCGGCAGGCCGGCTTTAAGTATTTTTTCCTGCGCCCTTTCAACATCGTATATTATCCTTCTTATTTCAACTGTATTATCCTCATCGTCGTAGATGACATAAGAAGCCCGGGGATCTCCATCGCGCGGCTGCCCGACACTGCCCACGTTAACGACATACTTTTTGTTGCCCTCTATCTTCACTTTAACGGCGGGAACTCGGATTGCGCCGTCGCTCTCAAGTATAAATATAGCCGGATAATGGGAATGACCCACAAAACAGAGCGGTGTCCTTGAAAGTCTCATATTTAGGAATGCGTCGTCATCATCGAGGATATAGTTAAACTTCGCCGGCTGGTTAAGAGAGCCGTGCACTAAGGTAAAATTCCCTTCTTCGTGAAATAACACAAATGATTTGAGATAATCCATCTCAGCGGGCTTAAGCATGCGGGCCGTCCAAGCGACGGCCGAGGCCGCATATTCGTTGAAATAATCCATATCAAGAAGGCCCAGCACGCCCCAATCGTGGTTTCCGGCTATTAGAACTTTCGGAGCAAGGGACTTCATCTTTATTATGCATTCGTGTGGATCGGCGCCGTATCCCACAAGATCACCGATGAATAGACAAGCATCCAGACGTTCCTTCGTAAGAGCCGCGCATACAGCGTCAAACGCTTCGAGATTACTGTGAATGTCGGATAAAATACCGTAACGCACGATATATCAGTCCACCCTTATATCGAAGCCGCTAAAATCCCCTGACGCCTCACTCCATTCGATATCGACATTTCTGATATAAGCCTTGAATATCGAGCCCAGTTTTTCGAGAAAATCCTTAAGCACCTCTTCCTTACCCTCGCACAGGATCTCGACCCGGCCGTCCTTGAGATTTTTGACCCAGCCGTCTATTCCCAGCGATCCGGCTATCCTCTCAGCCGTAAACCTGAAACCGACGCCTTGTACCCATCCCGAATAATACGCGTGGAGCCTTTTATTCATACCTGTCTTCTTCATAGCCATCAACATCCTTGAAGGAAAAATTTACTTCAGCCCTGTCACGCCTTCCTGCGCCAGCAACTCTATAAAATTATTGGGAACCCTAAAACCCATCTCCTTAAGGCGCCTGACACAATACGCCGCTTTGTCAAAACGCTTCTGTTCATAATAATAGATAGCCAAGTTTTTATAAGCGTGCACATTTGCCGGATTGATCGACACAGCTTTGTTCCACATATTTTCAGCCTCTTTTAATCTTCCGGTCTTGTAATAAATAACGCCCAGCTCAAGATGTGCGATGTCGTAGCCAGGATATGCCGCTATTGTCTTCTTCATCTGTCTTTCGGCTTCAGAAATCATGCCTTTGGAGTAGTAAATAGCACCTAGACCGTATATAGCCCCTGGTTCCAACGGATCGAGCTGGAGGCATTTTCTGTATTCTGACTCTGCCTCCTCGCCCATGCCGTCGTCAGCATACGCGATAGCAAGCGCCAGATGCGCAAACGAGGAGCGAGGAGAGGTGCGGACAGCATTACGCCAAAAAGCAAACTTATCAGCAAAGTTATCCATATGCCTGAAGGTAAGAAAAGAGAAAAGCGCTATCACGATCAAGGCGCATGATCGCATCAACATCTTATGCTTATCAAGAAAAGCGACGGTGTCTGTCTCGCACAAGATGACTATGCAACCTATAATAGGCACATACAGGCGGTGTTCCAGAAAATCAGCGACAAGCCTTGTATTCGCCCTTATCAAAGAAGGTAGCAGGAACATCACCGCCCATGCCGCCCCGAATATCATCATATCCTTGCGGCCATGGCGGCTCATAAAAACGGCGGCCGCTAGCAGCGCCGCGGCCGCTATCCCATACGCCATAGTCGTATCTGCTATTATAGGAAAGACTGAGAGATTGAATGGGAAAAATACCTTGCCCAGGAACTGAAGCACCGCTGGAAGATACGCCGCTATCAGAGAACCCATCTCGTAAAAATTCATAACCTTTGAATTCTGCACAGCCTGCTCTCTGAACAGGAACCATACTATTCCTATGCCAGTCCAGCCGCTTATGAGGGCGACCGTGCGGCGCGAAAAAAGCGACTCCTTCGCAACAAGCCGCATATAGAGAAGAGATAATGGCGCAAGCACTAGGGCCGTCTCTTTGGTAAAAAGCGCGAGCGCGAAAAAAAACATATGAGCCGCATATGATACCTGTTTCCTATTTCTCAGGAACACAATAAAAAAAATGGTCGAGGCGAGAACGAAAACAGCCAACATAGTATCGTTACGCCCCGGAAGCCAGGCGACACCTTGCGAGAGGGCCGGATGGACCGCGAAAATAACACTAAAGAAAAAGGACAATTCCCTGCCGTAGCCCAAATTCTTCAGAAAAAGAAAAAGGAGGCAGGATGCGGCGATGTGTATCGCGATATTCGTAATGTGATAAAATAAGAGCGAGTTTTCCGCAAACTGCGCATCTAACATAAGCGAAATAGTAAGTAAGGGACGATAGTAAGGAAGATAACTTTTAGGAAAAACTTTAATCCAAAAAGCGCTCCATATATTCGATAGATCCTTGAGAAATTCGATATTTCTCATGATAAGTATATTATCATCAAGATAGGTGTATCCGTACCAAAGAGATTTGGAGTAAAGCATAACGATAACTGCCGCTATCCACAAGTAAGGACGCATGCCCTTAAGGAACAATTTATCAAAAATAGCCTCGTCACCGAAACTCATGGCTTGCCCCTCTCTTCAAGACCGATATCACCTATTGCCTTCAAAAATTCAGCCGGTGGCTCAACGCCCAGTTGCCTGAGCCTATCTACATAGAAATGGGCCGCCTTAAAATCCCTCTGCTCTGCACAGAATATAGCAAGGTTACGCAGGGCGGTGACTTCGTCTGGCTTCAACTTAATAGCTTTTATCCACATTTGAGCGGCCTCTTTCAGCCTTCCCTGCCTATAGTAGACCGTGCCGAGACTTACATAAGACGGATAATTGGCATCGCATGCCGCTATCGCCCGCCTGAACTCAAACTCCGCCTTTTCTAACTCATTTCTTGCCAGGAATACATGACCCAGTCCAGCATAGGAAGCGGGCTGTATCCTTTCCAGTTTCACGGCCTTTTGATACTCGGCTTCAGCCTTATCAAGAAGGCCGGCTTCGTAATACATGTAACCAAGCTTCAGATGGGTAAGCCAAGAATGCGGCGCAGTAGCCGCGGAGTTCTCCCAATAAGCAAGTCTGTTCCTGAAGTTCTCCGCATGGCGCAAATTTATGGCCGCAAAAATTAACAACGCCAGGCCGCAGGCAATGATCGACGTTTTTTTCTTATCCATATTCTTAAAAAAATCTACCTCACCAAAAACTACGAGCATGCCTATCATAGGCAGATACATCCTATGTTCCTGAAAGTCATGGACAAGGCCCGCCGAGATGCGGACAAAAGACGGCGCCAGGAAAAAGCCGAACCACAAGAGCCCAAATGTGATAAAAGACAGGCGCTTTTGCCTTGAGCGCCATATCGCAAATGATACCAACGCCAAAACTATAAAGCCATATATGAATGTCGTATCCCGCATTATGGGAAATACCGACAGGTTGAAAGGCAGCACGATCTTACCGATATACTGTATTACGGCCGGGGAGCTCACGAAAAGCGCGCCAAGCAACCCTTCAAGAGACGAGCCGAACGACCCTTCCAGCGCTATTTGCCTTACCACAAGCCAGATGTCGGTAATGATGAGCCACCCTAGAAAAAACTTTTTGGCCTCGCCGGATGCAAGATCCTTATGTCCTATGAGCTTTGCGTAGAGAAAACATATGGGGACAAGCGCTATCGCGGTTTCTTTGGTAAAAAGGGCCAGTACGAAAAACATAAGATGCAATACCCATAGATAAAGAGACCGTGTTCTGGTTTCTAAGTATTTTTTAAAGCATATAAATGATGCAAGCACAAAGACGGTCAAAAGTGAATCATTTCTTCCTGGTATCCACGCGACGGCCTGGACTAGCGCAGGATGAATGGAGAAGAAGACTGTAAAAAACAGGCTCTGCAGCCGACCGAACCCGAACGCCAAAAGCAGCCAAAAGACCATGCAGCATACCACTGAATGGATCAGAATATTCACCGCATGATAAGAAAATGGATTTGCGCCTCCTATCTTGGAGTTGAGGATAAAAGTAACCGTAAGCAGAGGCCGATAATAAGGCGCAAGGATTTTTGGAAATACTCTGCTCATGAAGGCTTGAGGTATGTTTGAAAGTTCAGAAATAAAATCGTAATTATCAAGAATAAGCTCTTTATCGTCAAGGTACGTAAAGTCGAAAAAAAGGGTCTTAGCATAGATGGCCCATATTATGAGAACAACCCAGACGTAGGGATGCCAGCGGAAAAGAAAGATGTCTTCTAGTTGGGAACGCCTATTAACTGTCTGCATGAGTGGATGTGTCCTACAAAGCTACTCGATTCTGTTTATGCAAGCAGAGTAGGATGGCCTGCCCTTCTATCTCATTTTATATAAAGAAGATAGCGTTCGGCACGCTCATCCGCCGTAGGATATTTACCTTGAATAACCCAATACACAACGACGGATGGTCGGGGCGGGCGGATTTGAACCGCCGACCTCTTGGTCCCGAACCAAGCGCGCTAAGCCAACTGCGCTACGCCCCGAAGAAAAGCTTTAGTGTGGCGATGCGTCCCACAAGACAAATTGTGAGAGATTATCATTTTTCATAAAGCAATATTGCGAGACTGCGCTACGCCCATATGAATTTGCGTAAGTATGCTAGTTAACATAATATATTATCATACGATTAGGTGCATACAAATAAAATTTTCTGAAATAAACGCCCCGAGGCGCGTTGACCACCCCGGGGCAGTGGCGACAAAAACTTCCGATTGTGCTAGTAGGTTTCCTGCTCGAAGAAGAATTCAGGGTCAGTAATTATAGGCCTATACCCTTCTGGTATGGGCAAAGGAAAGCTTAATATTTCGTAGGCACCTATGAGAGCCCTGTATACGCTCATCGTTAAACCCTTAACCACTCCGACCGTAAAAGCCGCATATGGGCCATCGCTCTTATTGGCCTCGCCTATCCTGTACGGTATCTCATAAGGGAAAGTCAAGAAATTGGCTGCTCCCCGCCCGAGTTTCTTCAATGGGCCGCCGTCATCGCTGGCTTTTTTGACTGGCGCGCAGACAGCACCGTAACTATATGAAATGACACCTACTATAAATAAGAAAGAAATCGCTATGCTTAAAACCTTTTTTGCCATCTCTGCCTCCTTTTTTATAAATATAACATGAAGAAACTACCTTTTCAAGACACAATGTCAGAACCCATGCTCTCTAAGAAACTGCTCACTTATTCTGGTGCCGCTTTTAGGCATGCCGAATTTCATAATATATTTACCTATTATATCAAACTCCAGGTTGACTTCATCGCCGCGCTTCCGTAAGCCCAGAGTTGTTGCCCGCAAAGTATGCGGTATTAGATAGACACTAAAAAGGCCCTTTTCAATATCTGTTACCGTAAGGCTGACACCATCAACGGCTATCGAACCTTTCTCGACGACAAGGCCTGTAAACTCTTCCGAAAAAGATATCGTCATAATGCGGTCTTGTCCGCTTTCTTTCATTTCTTTAACAATCCCTACGCAATCGACATGTCCCAGCACAAAATGACCGCCCAGCCTACCATCCGCCTTAAGCGCGCACTCCAGATTTACAGCGTCCTTCGGTTTCAGCCGGCCAAGGCTTGTCTTCCTCATAGTTTCGGCCATAGCATCGAAAAGCATAGCGTCCTTCTTTTTAGCGGTGACGGTAAGGCACACTCCATTTACGGAAACGCTATCGCCTATAAAAGATTCGGTGAAAACTTTTTTAGAACATACCTCGATATTATAGATATTTTCCGATCTCTCAAAACTGTTAATAGAACCTATTTCCTGAACTATGCCGGTGAACACCGCTCCACCTCTAACAAGACATCCTTTTTGAACCTTTTTATCTTAATCGAGCCAAACTCTTTTGCTTCTTTTATACTTTCAACACCCCTTCCCTCGACAGATGTTATGGCCGACGCGCCCCCTATTATCTTGGGTGCGATAAAAAACAGGAACCTATCCGCAAGATTTTCTTCTACCAGGCTTGCAACGATCTCCCCTCCTCCCTCAACCAATATGTTGATCATTCCCATGGCAGCCAACCTTCTGAGCAGCTTTTTCAGGTCCACTCTTCCGCTCTTCCCTTCAAAAAAAATAACCTCAACGCCTCTTTTCTCATATTTTCGCTTCTTTACAAATGACGCTTTGCTAGTGGTCGCTATAATAACAGGCGATATATCTATCGTAGAGAATATCCTGGCGTTTAACGGCGTCTTAAGGGCGCTATCAACTATCACTCTGGCCGGCTGCTTGGCGCAACTTAGTTTGCACAAGAGAATCGGATCGTCCTTGAGAACCGTATTTACGCCTACGAGTATGGCGTCTACCGACCGCCGCAGCCGATGGACATATCTTCTCGAATCTTCGTCCGTTATCCATCTTGAATCGCCACTCCTTGTAGCGATCTTCCCATCGAGAGACTGCGCAACCTTTACGGTAACAAAAGGCATCTTCCTCGTCATCGCCTTGATAAACGGCCTATTAATTGCCTTCGCCTCATTGGCCAAAATTCCCACCGACGTATTTATGCCGGCGGCTTTTAACTTCTTTATTCCACGGCCGTTGGTTATGGGATTCGGATCCTTCATCGCTATAACGACTTTTCTGATCCCGCTCATTATTATGGCCTGCGTGCAGGGCGGCGTCCTGCCGAAATGGTTACACGGCTCCAGCGTCACGTACATCGTGGCACCCTTAGCTAAGAAACCCGCTTCTTTAAGCGCGTTCACCTCCGCATGAGGAAGGCCGCATTTTTTATGATACCCCTTGCCTACGATCCTGCCGTTTTTCACTATAACGGCCCCAACAGCGGGGTTCGGACTTGTGTGGCCGATGCCTTTTTTTGCCAGATTAATCGCGACACGCATGTATTTTTCTTGGCCATCCATACAAAATCCAGAGTATAATATAAGGCTGCGACCTAGAAGGTCGTTAGCTGGGCCTGTTTTGTTCTTTTCTTATTCTCTGCGCTTCTTCCTTTAACTTCTCAACCACCGTATATGGCACCCTTACCCCACCAAGAAGCACCCTCCCCTTGCCGAGGCCATGGCAGTCCGAACCTCCTGTTATCAAAAGGCCGAAGTCTTTTGCGAGAGCTTCATAATGTTTGGCTACCGACGGCTTATGGTCTGTATGATATACCTCTATGCCCCTTAGGCCGTAGTTAATAAGATCTGGGATGTATTCGTCCCTACCCATGATATGCGGATGTGCCAAAACAGGCACACCACCCGTCTTCAATATGGCTCCTATCGCCTCTTGAGGCGAAAATCTGACGTTTGCGACATAGCAGGGCTTCATAAACCCTATATACTTATCGAAAGCTTCCTGAATAGTCCTTATCTTTTTGGTTCGGAACATGGTCTGGGCAAGATGAAGCCTGCCGACAGTACCCTTGCCCGCGATAGACAGGACATCTGCCACCTTAACAGGTATGCCTTTGTCATTAAGCTTGCTCACCATCTTACTAAGACGCTCGATACGGGCCTTTCGTATAGCAGCCAACTTCTTCTGCAACCAATCCGTCTTATAATCCATGAAATAACCGAGTATGTGTATCTCGACATCCGATTTCTCCACAGTAAACTCAATCCCCGGTATTATCTCGATATTCAGTTGTCTTGCCGCTCTAATACACGGCTCTATGCCTTCGGTGGAATCATGGTCGCAGATCGCCACAGCAGATAATCCTTTATCCTTGGCGCAAGCGACTACCTCTTCCGGAGAGAAGGTGGAATCGGAATAAAAGGTGTGGACGTGAAGGTCCGCGTATTTCATCAGGCTTTTTTTTCTTCAGTCTTATTTATCTTATCGAGGATGCCGTTAACAAACTTCCCCGAATCCTTGTCTCCGTATTTCTTCGCTATATCTATCGCCTCGTTTATGGCGACCTTTGGGGGCGTGCCTTCCATAAAAAGTAGCTCGCATACACCGAATCTTAGTATATTCCTGTCGATAACGGCCATCCTGTCAAGCTCCCAGTTCGTCGCGTGTTTCGCTATCAAGGCATCAATATCTTCCTTGTTCTTATACACACTGCGGACGATTGCGTCGGCAAAGCTCTTGACCTGTGTTTCGGTAGCGTCCTGGCTCTTCCAAAAATTCTCGATGCATTTTTCCGGATCCTCCTTGGTTATCTCTATTGCGTAGAGGATCTTCAGCGCGCATTCACGCGCAAGAGTTCTTTTTCTCATATCGTCTTCCCGACGTCTATATCTTATCGTAGATATTAGCCATCTCGATAGCCGAGAGCGCGGCGTCGCGACCCTTGTTACCATCCTTGGTCCCCGCCCTCTCTATAGCCTGCTCCAGGTTATCAGCCGTTATTACGCCAAATATGCATGGCACTCCCGTGTCAAGAGACACCTTCGCCACACCTTTCGCGGCTTCGCTGGCCACAAACTCGAAATGCGGCGTCGCCCCTCTTATCACGGTACCAAGACACACGACCGCGTCGTATTTTTTAGATTTCGCAAGCTTAAGCGCCAGCATCGGTATCTCGAAGGATCCCGGCACCCATACCACATCTATGCCGCTCTCCGGCACCCCGTGCCTCGTTAGCGTGTCAAGGCATCCTTCGAGGAGCTTCGATGAGATGAACTCGTTAAAACGCGATACTACCACCGCAAACTTCTTACCCTTAGCAACTAACTCCGCTTTTATCACATTTGCCATCTGTCACCTCCGGCTTTTATTCTGGTTTTGTATAACCCGACCCTTTTTTCAAAAGCTACGACAAATAGGTGGAGTCGAGAAGCTCCCCTAAAAATCTATATAGTGGCCCATTCTCTCTTTCTTCGTCTTCAGATATTTCCTGTTTGCCCTAGATGGAGGTATCTTCAAGGGCACTCTTTCGAGAACTTTAAGACCGTAACCCTCAAGCCCCACTATCTTCCTGGGATTATTTGTAAGCAGCTTTATCTTTTTTAAACCAAGGTCAGCAAGTATCTGGGCGCCAATGCCGTAATCTCTAAGATCGTCTTTAAAACCAAGCGCCATGTTGGCATCTACGGTATCAAGGCCCTTGTCCTGAAGCTCATAGGCTTTTAGCTTATTAGCAAGTCCTATGCCACGGCCTTCCTGCCGCATGTATAAAACTACACCACCGCGGCTTTTGCCCACCAGCCTCATTGCCTCGCGAAGCTGCTGGCCACAGTCACAGCGCCGCGACCCAAAGACATCACCGGTCAGGCATTCTGAATGAACCCTAACTAACATGCCTTCTTTCTTTACCTTCCCCTTTACCAGAGCAATGTGGTGATATTTATCTGTAACCGATTCGTAAACGAAGGCCTTAAAAGTCCCAAAAGGCGTTGGTATGGTTGTGGCGGCTATTTTTTTTATAAGCCTTTCCGACTTCCTCCTATATTCTATTAGATCCGCTATCGTACATATCTTAAGGCCGTGGGTTTTCGCAAATTCAAACAGGTCCGATGTCCGCGCCATGGTACCGTCGTCTTTCATTATTTCGCATATTACGCCGACTGGAGGAAGGCCGGCAAGCCTCATAAGATCGATGCAGGCTTCGGTATGACCAGCCCGCACTAATACGCCGCCCTCACTTGCCCTTAGAGGAAAGACATGCCCCGGCCTTATCAGATCCGAAGATTTAGTACGCGGGTTTGCCAGTAATTTGATTGTGCGCGCCCTGTCATGCGCAGATATACCGGTTGTAATACCATGTCGCGAATCACATGAGATAGCCCATCCCGTCCGATACGGATCGCGAGCACCTAGCGACATTGGATGCAGGTCCAGCTTGTCAAGCCTTGAGCCTTCCATCGGAACGCAGATGAGACCACGGCCTTCACGGGCCATGAAATTTATATCGGACGGCTTGGTGAATAAGGCCGCCATTATCAGGTCTCCCTCATTCTCGCGGTCGGCATCATCTACGACGATGACAATTCTGCCTTTTCTGATTTCAGCCAGTACTTCCGGTATTGAATTAAACTTCATATATCTTTCCAAAAAAATAACCCCGAAAATTCTCTTCGGGGTTAAAAACGGCTAACAAAAACCGATAACTGACGGTTGGGCTGTCTTCTTCCATCCCGACTATACGGTCGGCACTTGAATTTCACAAGTTCTGTCCGTCATTTTATAAGCGCCTATTTTAATCGCCACTAAAAATGACGAACTCGCGGGCTTTTATCCCTTTAGGAATATCAATTAAAAAGGGATGAACCGCCGGTCGAGGAATCTATGCCCGCCAAAGTCAATCCTTCTAAAATTTGCTATGGCTAAAGCAATCTACCCCGCCCCGAAGACGGTTATATTATACCTACTTTTTATACCTTGTCAACTGAATTTGGGGTAGCTTAGAACCCAAGAAAAGTGTCATGCTATTGACAGCTGAAAACGCATATGATAATATCAAGCTTACTAACAAAAGGAGGCATTGATGAGAAAGTTCTTAATTGTCGCGATGATAGCGTATGTTAGCCTGACGTCATGGGAGGCAATTTTCGCGGCTGATGAGGCAAAGCCCAAAACTGCACCACAAGTTCAGAAGGCACCCCCGATGCCCCCGCGGATGGCTCCGCAAGGCATTCCGGCTGCCACGGGCAGAACCAACATTAACATGCTGTTCGGCAGCATTACCAATATTGACGCAAAAGACCCATCAAACATAAAGGTCGAGATTATGAGCGAGACTGATGGGAAGACGCAAATAGTGGAAGTCAACCAAGCAACCACAATCACAAAGGTCACAGATGCCTCTGAGCTTAAAAAAGGAGAAAATGCCAGGGTGATGTTCAAGAGAGTAGATGATAAAAACGTTGCTATGGGCGTGATGTTCGGAAAGATAAGAAAGCTTAGCGTCCCGAAAGCGGCGGCGCCAGCGGCACCTGAGGCAAAATCACCACAGAAGAAATAGCGGTATTGATGGAAAAAGAACAAGACAAGCTTCTGAGACAGGAGATTGAGAGGCTCGAGTGGGAGTTCTCGCTTCTCTATGAGATCTCCAACGCGATGCGAACCACTCTCAACCTGGATCAGATATTATATATAATCCTCACGGCCCTCACATCGCATGAAGGGCTGGGCTTCAACCGCGCGATGCTCTTTCTGGTAAACGAGAAGGAGCAGGTGCTCGAAGGGGTTATGGGCATTGGCCCGCACACAGCGGAAGAAGCTGGGAAGATATGGCATGCCATCTCTCAGAAAAAAATGACGCTGGACGATTTCATAGCGTCATACGCGACTTTTAAAAAAGACCCCGAATCAAAACTTAATCAGATCGTAAAAGGCATCAAGATACCATTGAGAGAGGACATGGGAATACTGGCTCTCACGATACTGGAGGGCATGCCTTTTGAGATAACCACCCAGGAAGCAAAAAAGATTGTTGATCCAGAGATACAAAGGGCTCTCAATACCGATTTCTTCGTTACTATACCTCTAAAGGCCAAGGACAAAGTCGTAGGCGCAATTCTTGTTGACAACATCTTTAACAAGAAACCTATAACTAAAGCGGATGTTAGAATGCTTGCCATGTTTGCCAGCCACGCCGGCCTCGCTATTGAAAATTCAAGGCTCTATGAGGAGACGGTGTATCTTTCAAATACCGACTGGCTTACGAAATTATGGAACTATGGCAAATTCCATCAGAGCCTTTCTTACGAGTTGGAAAAGTCGAAGATCGGGGACACGAGTGTGAGCCTCGTTATGGTTGATGTCGATAATTTCAAAAACTACAACGACACCCTCGGCCACATGAAAGGCGATGAGGCGCTTAAAGCAATAGCCGGTGTCCTACAATCCAAGTCTCGCAAGGGTGATATCGTCGCCAGATATGGCGGAGAGGAATTCGCCATAGTTATGCCAAATACCTCGAAGGAAAACGCGCGGCTTTTCGCCGAACGCCTGCGAAACGAGATTGAGAAGATGTTCTCTAACGAACCGGGCATAGATCCGGCAAAGGCCCTTACAATAAGCTGCGGCATCGCAACTTACCCGGAAGACGCCAACAAAAAAAGCGAGCTGATCTCACGCGCCGATCTCGCCCTTTATGAAGCAAAACACGCGGGTAAAAACAGGACTTGCGTATACTCCAAAGCGATGGAAGAAAAGAAATAAGCCTGATAGCCGGCCTAAAAAGACTGCCCTGCGAAACTAAAACTCAAAAGGGTATCCACAAGAAGCATAAATCAGATTTAATTAAAGAAGCGTGGATTTATTATGCCGCTTAGGCGGGGACTGTAGCGGCTTGCTGAGTTGTTGAGGATTCTTGCTGCGTTTGTTGTGACTTTGTTTCCGCCTGCGTCTTTTTCTTCTCATCCAGAAACTTTACTGAAACTATCTTCGAAACCCCTCTTTCCTGCATCGTTATGCCGTATATCACATCCGCAAGCTCCATCGTGCGCTTGTTATGCGTTATTATTATAAACTGCGACATTTTGACGAATTCCCTGAGGACACTTGCGAAGCGCACGACATTTGACTCATCAAGAGGCGCATCCAGCTCGTCAAGCACGCAGAACGGGCTGGGCTTTACCTTGAATATAGCGAAGAGAAGGGCGCAGGCGGTCAGCGCCTTTTCGCCGCCTGATAAAAGCATGAGATTCTGGAGCTTTTTCCCAGGCGGCCTTACTATTATCTCGATGCCCGATTCCAGTATATCCTGCTCGTCTATCAGCACCAGCTCCGCCTGCCCACCGCCGAAAAGCATACGAAAGAAATTCTTGAACTCAACCTGTATTTTCCTGAAAGTATCTATAAACTGCTCCTTGGTGGTCTTATTAATCTTCTGTATCGCCTTCATCAGGGAATCTTTTGCGTTGACGAGATCCTCCTGCTGATGTATCAGGAAGTTATTTCGTTCTTCAAGCTCTTTGTGCTCGTCAATCGCGACAAGATTAACCGGCCCCATCTTGTCAAGCTTGTCTTTAAGCTCAGCGACCTGGGCCTTTATTGCTTCCCAATCTATATTTTCCTCTATCTCCAAATGGGCTGTTTCAAGGTCTACTTTATAAGCCTGCAATATTTTGTCTTTTAGGTTGGTCTTCTTGAAGTTAAGCTCTGTGAGTTTTACGTCAATATCCCTTATCTGGTTTCTAAGGGCCTCCTGCCGGGCTTCATTTTCTTTAAGCCGAACTTCATCCATGCTAAGCCTCAAGACCAGATCGGCTCTTTCGCCTTCTACGGCCGAAGATTCCTCGGAAATTGTTTTCATCTCCGAGGAAATTGCATCATTATCAGACAGAAGCTTTGCGATTTCTTCCTCAAGGGTCTTTATCTTTTCTGAGGTCTCCTTAAGAAGGGTTTCTTTGGAATAGATGGTATCTTCGAATTCAAAAAGAAGGGTCTGGTGTGACCTCAGATTGTTCCTTACGCTCTCCTCCTCCTTCTCGAGCGATTGCGCCTCAGCCCTCAAAGTGGCCATCTCAAGAGTTATATTTTGGCGCTGCACATTCTTTTCGGAAATAAGATTTTGGGATTGGTCTATAAAATCCTGCATGGAGGACTTTTCTGCCTCTATCGCATTAAGTTCGGAATTCAGCGACTCCCCTCTGGCAGTTAGCTCCTCCAACATCTGGTTTACCTCTTCAAGTTCTGAATCCAGCAGGAATAGTTCGTCTTTGAGCTTCTGTACAGAGGCCCCCTGAGCATCCTTTTTTGTCCTGGCATTTGCCAGGTTTATATCTTCCTGATGAAGACCCGCCTCCATAGAGATTATTTCCGCTTGAAGGGCCTTGCCAATTCTCTCCTTCTCGGCACGGCAGCCTCCCAGAGAGAGGACTTTTTCTTCGCACATCCGAAGTTCCGCCTTAAGCTCTTCCAGCCGTTCGCGGCGCCCTATAAGCATGGACTCACTGTTTTCACCGGAACTCCCTCCAAGCACCTTGCAACCGTCTACCATCTGGCCGGTTTTTGTCACAAACCGGCTGGCGTGCCGACCGGATACTCCCATTCCATCCCCAAGGGAATCCACAAGATAAGCGTCCCCAAAGAAATAATCCAGGACGATTTCGAACTTTGTGTCCGCCTTCACAAAATTCCTCAAGGTTACCCTGTCACTTGAAATGCCTCTGGCAGCTGCCTCATTTGGCCGGTTACGCAGTGACTCTAACGACAAAAAACAGGCCTTCCCCAAACTATTGGCATTGAGATATTCCACCGCCCTTAGAGCATCACTCTCGGTCTCTGTTATTATAAGCTGGGCGTCGTCTCCCAGTAGGACGGATACCGCCTCTTCGTATCCCCTGTCTACTTTTACGATATTTGCTAAAGCTCCCAGTATACCGCTAAATAAAGCTTCACCCTCAGCGGATTTTAAAAGTATGCTTCTGACACCATTCTTAAAACCCTCATATGTCTTCAGGCTTTCCTCAAGCATCTCTATTTTCGATAAAAGGGCGGATCTTTTGTTATCTTCTTTAGCTATCTCCAGTTCTATAGTCTTTACAGCCGATAAGGCCTCCTCGCTTGCCCTCCTCTTTGACTCTAGCTCTTGGCGCAACGCAAGAACCTTGTTCTCGATTGTTTTGAACCCCAACAAAACTTCCGAAAGTGCCTTTTCGGCAGATTCCAACTCCTTGGCGACATCGCCCTTTTCGATTTCAAGCCTGCGCTGACGCGCCTTTCTGTTCTGAATATCGGCACCTATCTTTATAAGATCGTTTTTTATCTTCGTCTCCTTGGCAAGATAATCGACTATCCGCACCTTGAATTCCTTGACTCGCGATTCAGTCTCTTCGATCTCTCTGGCTATATTAACAAGCATAGCCTCCCGCTCGCTTACGGCCTTCTGCTTCTCAGCTCTCCCTGAGGCGGCCTTATCAAGATCCGACTTCAGGCTTTCGACAAGAGCCTTTTCAGCGCCGATTTTCTCGGCTATAGATTCGACCTCCTTGCGCAAACCGTCCTGCAGCTCGATGGACTCGGCTATTCTTTCCCTGTTCACCTCTATCTTATGTTTATTCATGTCGAGTAAATTCGACATCTCGGATATACGGCTACGAATAGCAGTCATCTTATTATTGAAATCATTAAGAGCTCGCCTCTGGGCTTCTATGTTTGAGGCTATTTCCGCAATGCAAGCGCTAAGCTCTTTTTCCCTGGCCCTCGTATCATCGCTTTCAACTGTATATGTCGCCTCCTGCGTCTTCAGGCTTTTGTATTCTGTAAAGGAAAGTTTTATCTCCATCTCTTTTAGTTTTTCAAAATCTATTTTGTATCGCTCTGCCTTTTTGGCTTGTCTCTCTATAGAAGCTATTTGCCGCTTTACCTCAGTGATGATATCGTTTATTCGAAGGAGATTCTGCTCGGTCTGTTCCAACTTCCTTAAGGCTTCTTTTTTCTTGGCCTTATATTTAGTTATACCGCTCGCCTCCTCAAAAACATAACGTCTGTCTTCGGGCTTGGAGCTAAGTATCATATCCATTTTGCCCTGTTCGATTATGGAATAGCTCTCCGTGCCGATGCCTGTTCCCATAAGAAGATCGGATATATCTTTAAGCCTTACAGGGGTCTTGTTAAGAAGATATTCGCTTTCGCCGGAACGAAATATTCTGCGGGTTATAGTGACCTCGTCATAATCTATGGGAAGGGCCCTGTTTTCGTTCGAGAATGTCAGGGATACTTCCGCGAAATTGATTGGCTCTTTATTGTCGGTGCCGTTGAAGATGACGTCCTGCATACTGGACGCGCGAAGGGATTTTGCGGATTGTTCTCCGAGGACCCATCGGATGGAATCGGCTACATTGGATTTGCCACAGCCGTTTGGTCCGACGACAGCTGTAACGCCGGGCTCGAAGTTAAGCTTCGTCTTTTCGGCAAATGACTTGAACCCTATCAGTTCAAGTGATTTAAAATACATATGACCTTATGTATAAAGCCGTATAAAATTTATAAAAAAATATAAAATTGTATAAATTAGAATAACCAGAATAAAAGTGTAATGAAGTATATCACAGGATTATAAAAAAGTCAACCCCTGAGGCTGACTTTTTTATTTAACTCATGTATGGCGTGCGAGGAATTAGGACAGGACTCCCTTTTCTTTCATTTTAACCTTAAGCTTTTCTATGCCTTCGAATCTAATAGAATCGATGCCCATTTGCTCAGCTTCTTTTACAAGATCCTCCCTATCGTCTATATATAATAATTTCGAACGATCGCCGCCGGCGCGTCTTATCACATCTTCAAAAATTATCCGGTCCGGCTTCATGGCACCCACCATAAATGATAATATAACATCATCAAAAATATTTATAATATCAAATTTTTTCCTTATATATTCAAAATGGGACCTGTTTACATTTGACAAAAGAAAAAGTCTATAATGTTCTTTGAGGCTCCTTGCGAGAGCGCACATGTCGATATCTTCCCAGAAGATATCATTCCATATATCCATGAAATCTTTATATGGAATGTTTATGCCGAGATGGTTTTTAGTTTTTCTGTAAAATTCCCTCGGCGAGATCAGTCCCTTTTCGAAATCTCGTGTAAGATGAGAGTCGAAAAATGTGTCGTACACCTTTTTGCTATCGAGATGGAAAAGGTTGACTATCTTACGCGCTGATATATTGTGGTCGAATCTTATGAGAGTGTTGCCTAGATCAAATACTATATGAGTATAAGCCACGTCCGCCAGCTTGCCGGTATTATTTTTTAATCATCGCCTTATGAAATACTTTATGACAGGCCCTGCCGTAGCGCAAACCGGTCTTTGATAACTCTGCGTCCGTAATTAGGTAGACATACATTATAGTCAATACCACAAGAGAGGCTGCAATCGAGTTACCAGCTGCTCTAAGGACACCCTTTTCTCTTTGAGCTAGAATGCAGAGCGTGCAACTTATGCCGAGCATTATAAAAACCCAGAAGGCGCCTAACATCATCATAAGATACCTCCTTCTTTTTTTAATACTTAACCTTAATAAGGCACAAACCTTTGGCCGGCATTGTTGGGCCACACCGTCTTCTGTCTCTTGCGCGGAGGATATCTTTCACGCTTTCTACCGAAAATTTACCCCGGCCCACCTCCACAAGAGTCCCAACTATGTTTCGCGCCATGTTGTATAAAAAACCGTCCGCCTCAATATTAATATATATCAAGTCGCCTTCTTTTTTAATATCAATTTTCCTGACGGTCCTCACAGAGTTCTTTTCCGCCCCGTCCGTGGCCTGAAACGCCCTGAAGTCATGCCTGCCAATAAGCCACTTAGCTGCCTGTCTCATACGGCCGATGTCCATCGTATAGAATATTTTAGCAGCGTAGAGCCTAAGGAAGGGGTCCATGAAGTCAGCGTTCATTATCGTATATCGGTAAATCTTGGACTTGGCATCACGTTGGGCGTCAAATCCGGCTTTAGCCTCTTCGACTCTGTATATCACGATATCTTCGGGCAACAGACTGTTAAGCGCCATATGGATATTCTTAAGAGGGATACTGGATCGGGTCCTGAAATTGGCGACCTGCGCCATGGCGTGAACTCCAGCATCCGTCCTGCCGGAACCGGTGAGATGAGACTTTTCGCCTGTAATCTTCTTTATGGCGCGCTCTATGACGGCCTGGATGGTCCTGCTGGAATTTTTTTGAAACTGCCATCCGGAGTAGCTGGTGCCATCGTAGCGGATTGTGAGCTTTATGTTTCTCAATTTTGCCTGATAAGCTCTTCCGCGATCTGAATCGCATTCGTAGCCGCGCCCTTGCGCAGATTATCGGCGACGACCCAGAGCCAGAGGCCATTCTTTACAAACGGATCGCGCCTTATCCTGCCAACGAATGTCTCATCGCGGCCTTCGACATCCTTAGGCATCGGGTAAAGCCCCTTCTTGACATCATCAATAACAACGATACCTGGTGACGTAGCGAGCAGCTTTCTTACCTCATCTGGAGATATTGTTTTTTCGGTCTCGATATAAATGGATTCTGAGTGTCCTGTCCTGACCGGTACGCGTATCGTCGTCGCGGATATATTGATCTTGTCATCATGCATAATCTTGTGCGTCTCCCTGACAAGCTTCCATTCCTCCGTCGTGTAGCCGTCATCCGCAAATCCGCCGATCTGCGGGAATACATTGTAGGCAAGCTGCTGCGGCATCGACTTCTCCACATTAACGTGCACCGAACAGAACCTTCCGGCGCATATGGCCGACACTTCCTCGTTTAATTGTTCCACAGCGCTCTTCCCCGCCCCAGATGAGGCCTGCAGCGTGGTGATGATCACACGTTTTATGCCGACCCTTCTATAGATGGGGGCAATGGCAACGACCATCTGTATTGTAGAACAATTTGGATTCGCTATGATGCCCTTATGCTTCTTTATATCGGAACCGTTCACCTCGGGGACTACGAGAGGAACGTCTTTTTCCATCCTAAAGTCCGCCCCGTTATCTATGACAATGGCTCCGCGCTTCACCGCTTCGGTAGCGTAAGTCACGGCCGCGCCCTTCTCACCCTCTGTGCCGGCGAAAAGCGCTATGTCAACGCCGTCGAACACCTCCGGCGATATTGCCATGACCGTGTATTTTTGATCATCAACTTCTATGTCGCGCGCGGACCTTGCGAAAACCCTTATCTCTTTGGAGGGGAACTTACGCTGCTTTAACACGCGCAGCATCTCGATGCCGACCGCGCCGACGCCTATCACCGCGACAACTGGTTTTTTATTCATATACCTACTGTCCTTCCTGGAATTTACAAGCCCTCTACCACTAAATCGCCGACCTCATTGGTCGAATACCCCATCTTACCTGCGGCGAGGCTCTTGAGTTTCGTCGATACTACCTTGATAACGCTGGCCTCGACTGCGCTGGCGGCCTTTTCCTCGCCAATGGTTTCAAGCAGCATGCCGACAGCGCATATGGCGGCAAGCGGATTTATCACATGCTGACCCGTATATTTAGGAGCTGAGCCGCCAATGGGCTCGAACATCGAAACACCGATGGGGTTGATATTGCCGCCGGCGGCGATGCCCATGCCGCCCTGTATCATCGCTCCGAGATCGGTAATTATGTCGCCGAACATATTATCAGTCACTATCACGTCGAACCACTCAGGGTTTTTGACAAACCACATCGTAGTGGCATCCACATGCGTATAGTCCGTCTTTATATCCGGATACTCTCTTTTAAGCTCGTCGAAAGTCCGCTGCCAAAGGTCCCATGCGTAAGTCAGCACATTAGTCTTGCCGCATAGCGTCAAGGTCTTGCGCTTATTACGCTTCCGGCAGTATTCGAAAGCGTAACGCAAACACCTTTCCACGCCCTTTCTTGTATTATATGATATCTGTATGGCGACCTCGTCTTTAGTGCCCTTCTTCTGGAACTCACCCATACCTTTGTACAGGCCCTCGGAATTTTCCCGTACTACGACAAAATCAATATCTTCAGGCTTTTTATCTTTGAGAGGGCAGAATCGAGAATCGTATAGCTTCACTGGTCGCAGATTAATATACTGATCGAGACCGAACCTGATCTTAAGAAGTATGCCGGTCTCGAGAATACCGGGTTTCACGTCCGGATGCCCTATAGCACCTAAAAATATAGCATCGAATTTTTTTAGATCCTCAAGCTCCTTTTCGTCTATCGTCTTGCCTGTCTTTAAGTATCTCTCTCCGCCATAATCGAAGATCTCGTGTTTATAGTCGAAACAGAATTTTTTAGAAGCGGCCTCTAAGACCTTGAGCCCTTCCGCAACTACTTCAGGACCGGTTCCGTCGCCGGGTATCACGGCTATCTTATATTGCTTTTTACCCATCTGTCTGTAAACCTCCTTGATGCTTTACGATAATTTACGTTTTTTTATGAATTCCATAAGGCCGCCTGATTTGATTATCTTCTGCATAAACGGTGGGTATTTCTCAACTTTGTACGATTGCCTTCTTGTAATGTTCTTTACGATACCGGAGCTGGTATCCACAATAATACTATCGCCTTTCTTTATTCGCTCTCTGGCCTTTTCAAGCTCTATGATCGGTAGTCCTATATTAATCGCATTGCGAAAGAATATCCTGGCAAAGCTTTCCGCTATGACACAGGAGACGCCTGCGGCTTTTATAGCTATAGGCGCATGCTCCCTCGAGGAGCCACAACCGAAGTTTTTGCCTGCCACTATAATATCACCGGCCTTTACCCTTTTCGCGAAATCCTTATCGGCGTCCTCCATGCAATGGCTGGCAAGCTCATGCCTGTCAGTCGTGTGAAGATACCGCGCTGGTATAATCTCATCGGTGTTGATATCGTCACCGAATATATGCGCTTTTCCTTTATGCGGCATAATTACCCCTTATCAAAGTACTTCGTCCGGATGCGCGATCCGCCCCTTGACGGCGCTTGCCGCCGCGACCGCGGGATTCGAAAGATAGACCTCGCTTGCCGGATCCCCCATCCTGCCTGTAAAATTTCTGTTCGTCGTGGCTATAGCCCTCTCGCCCGCCGCAAGTATCCCCATATGCCCGCCGAGGCACGGCCCGCAGGTCGGAGTGGAAAACACGCCGCCCGCCTCGACGAATATTTTCGCAAGCCCTTCCTTGACAGCATCAAGATATATCTTCTGCGTCGCAGGGATGACAACCAACCTCACCGTAGATTTAGCCTTCTTGCCGCGCAAAAGCTTTGCGGCAATTCTCAAATCCGACAGCCGGCCGTTCGTACAGGAGCCTATCACCACCTGGTCTATTGAAATATCTTTTAAGGCCCTCGCCGGCTTCACGTTCGACGGAAGGTTTGGGCAGGCCACAAGCGGCTCTATCTTGCGCACGTCATATTCTTTTATGGCGCAATACCTGGCATCTTTATCGCTTGAATAAAACTTGCCCAGGCCAGGCCTTGCCTTCCTCTTTATCGATTTTAGGTATCGCGACGTGATCTTATCAGGAGCTATGATACCGTTCTTCCCGCCGGCCTCGATGGCCATGTTGCACATGGCAAGCCTGTCGTCCATCTCAAGCGATTCAATTGTTTCCCCGCATATCTCCATGGCATTATATCGCGCCCCGTCAACCCCGATATCGCCTATGAGATGCAGGATAAGGTCTTTCCCGCCGACCCATCTATTGCGCCTGCCGAAGAACACAAACTTCATAGATTCAGGCACTTTCAGCCACACCTCACCGGTCGCCATCGCGGCCGCAAGGTCGGTAGAGCCAACTCCGGTCGAAAAGGCGCCGAGCGCCCCATACGTGCAGGTATGGGAATCCGCGCCTATCACAAGATCACCCGGAAGCACAAGTCCCATCTCCGGTAGAAGCGCATGCTCCACACCCATCCTGCCGACTTCAAAGTAGTTCTTTATATCTTGCGTCTTCGCGAATCTCGCCAGGACCTTGCACTGGTTTGCGCTCTTCATGTCCTTGGCGGGTGCAAAATGGTCGGGAACAAGCACAACCTTCTTTTTATCAAATACCTTCTTGATGCCGAGTTTTTCGAATTCCTCTATGGCAAACGGCGCGGTTATGTCATTGCCGAGACACAGGTCTATTTTCGCGTAGATAAATTCGCCGGGATGGATATCTTTGAGCTTTGCGTGTTTTAAAAGTATCTTCTCGGTTATCGTATATCCCATTTAAAGCTCCCTCATTACCGCTATTTCCTTACAGCGCGGAAAGTAGACGCACTTGATGCACTCATTCCATATCTTGTGCGGCAATTTTCTCTTGCTAATCCGCTGAAAACCGAATTTTTCAAAAAAATCCGGCACATAGGTAAGCGCGAACACCTTTTTTACTTTTAGCGCCTTCGCGTCCTGCAGGCAGCTCCTTATCAGCTTACTTCCTATGTCGCGGCCGGTACAGGTGCTCGCCACTGCCAGGCACTTTATCTCCGCCAGATTTTCCCAGTCGATATGCAGAGCGCAGCAGCCGTATATCTTTTTACCCGACGCGGATACATAGAAGTCTCTTATGTTCTCATACAGCTCATTGAGGGAACGCGGAAGCATCTTATCGCGCTTTGCGTAGTAATTTATGAGCTTCTGTATCTTCTTAACGTCATCTACCGTGGCCTTGCGTATCACTTTGTCTTTCTCGCCCTGTAAATGGCTTTATCCTTGTATCTGCACATATTATACAAAACGCAAAACCCGCAAAGAGGGTTTTGCGCCTTACATATCTTTCGACCGTGCTCTATTATACCTAAATGGAAGGCGTATATCAAGTGCTTAGGCACAAGCTTTGTAAGTACGCTATGGGCTTGTTCTACGGTAACTTTTCCGCTTAAAAGACCCATCCGCTTCGCCACCCTGAATATATGCGTATCTACCGGCATGGCCGGTTTTCCAAAACTGAACAGAAGAACACATGCGGCGGTCTTCGGCCCGACTCCTTTTAGAGAGCGAAGATAGAGAAGCGCATCTTCGACATCCATTTTCTTCAGAGACGAAAGGCTCAGCCTGCCCTCGCGCCTTTCGATTTCGGAAAGCACCTCTTTGATGCGGGCCGCTTTGATATTCGCAAGGCCGGCGTGCTTTATGAGACCCGCTATGCTACTCGTATCTGCCTTAAGCAGACTCTCCCACGACTTAAAATGACGTTTCAATATGGCGAACGCCGCAAGCGAATTTCTATCGTTGGTATTCTGGGAAAGTATGGTGCGGATTATCTCATCGATCGGCGGAGTCTTCCGTAAGGGTGCGGGTCGGCCGTATGCCTTCTCAACTAAAGCCAGGACCTTTTCTGTCTTCTGCTTGTTTCTCATAAAAGGAGGTCTCATTATAAATCAATAGCTTTCCGTATAGCAAGCATTTTTCGGGTAAAGATCTTATTGATTTTGGAACTGTTCTTTTTGCTATAACCCTCCATGTCGGTAGGCCGCCTCTACTGATTTACTCACTCTATATGCGATCAGTCCTCCCACCGCGGAACCTAACGCTCCCTCAAAGGTATGAACAACGATGTACCATGGAGCGTAGAACTTGTGCCAAATATATGGCGATGCGACAAAATAAAAATACAGATATACGGACAAGCCGCGTAACAGGCCCGCTATAAAGAATGACTGCCGTGAGGCGAGATAGTCTTTCGCCGCGAAAAAATAGGTTTCCAGGACAGCCGCCTCAAGCAATGCGTAAGGCCACCAGAGCGGATTTATCCCGCGAGAGACTATCTGCGCAAAGAGGCTGTGGCCGAGGATCATAAGAGTTGCTGTTCCGAAACGCGGCACTATACGAATGCCTATAAGAAGAACGCATGTAAAAGGTATGGAAAAGAAGAAGGCGTGCACAAGTGGAACCTTGCTAAGGCCCATTTTAAAAGGCAATATAGCGACATACAATAAAACAACGAAGAACGATATTACGATGAGGTCAAGTGTATCAAATCTCAAAAGGCCGCCCTTTTCCCTGGAGTTTGCCTTGCGAAATGAATAACCTCTTACTTCAGCGGCAAGCGCAACCAATCGCGCTTGACGTAACGAATTAATGACCAAAGGCGATAAGACATATTTCGAGGCTTTAATGCTATTTGATATGCCTTTAAGCTTGAAACCTTTTAACCTTATCGCTACCAAGACTCTTCTTGTCTCTTCCAGTAGCTGAGGCAAGAATCGCATGCTCGTGGCAATGATAAAACTTAGCTCTTTAGGTATCCGAATTTTGTTCAATGCCATTATCATCTGGGATGGATGAGTTGATATCACAACTGCGGTTGCCATGAACATAACTGACGATATCCTGAGAGACTGAATAAGCCCGTATAAGGCTCCTTCCTTATAGATATAAATCCCGCCTGTTATCGTTCCGACGATAGGCGTCGCCTTATCTATTATAGTTACAAGGACTGTCCTCGGTTCCAGATAATAGAAGAATGCTTGTGAAAGGCTCGTCGTTATCACTACTGCTCCGAGCGCATATATGAGGCCCTTAAGCCTGGCAAAATCAGGTTTTGCTAACAGCAACACGCAGAAGGTAACCGCTGCCAGAAGGCATAGCTGTAAGGGGGCCTTCAGCAACACCACAAGGAGCGAAACCGCTATACTGTATACTATCTTCGCGAAAGGGCTAATCCTGTGTATAGGCGTATCAATCTTTTGGTATTTCATCACTTATAACCCTACCTTTATCAAACACGACGACCCTGTCGGCATAGAAATCCGCAACTTTCCTATTGTGGGTTGAGAACAGGACCGTCGTTCCCTCCTTGACGAGCGAAAAGGCATAATCCATCAATGCCAACCAGCTTTTTTCATCCAGACCTGTCGTCGGCTCATCAAGTAATATTATATCGGGCCTCAAGGCCGCGACAGAAGCAAAAGCCACTTTCTGGCGCTCGCCTTTTGACAACGCATGGGGATGTACATACTCGTATTTCTTAAGGTCGAATCGGGCCATTATGTCCTCGCAATCACACGCTTTCTTCAACTGACGCGGCCCGAGCATTATCTCTTCCCTTACCGTAGAGGCGAATAGCTGTTCATCGGGATTCTGGAACAATAGCCCGATCCTGCCCGCCGAATCATCGATCGAGCGGATGATGTCACCGGCTACCGCGATACGACCTTCCTGCGGCTTTAAAATGCCCATCAGCAGTTTAAAAAATGTGGTCTTACCGCTTCCATTATTACCCATGAAAGCGACCACTTCTTGTTTTCTTATAATCATGTTCAGATGATTAAAAAAAGGCGAGCTTTTGTCATAACCATATGACACGTCCTGCACCTCAATAATCGCGTCGAAGTCTTGACAGAAGTTGTGTGCTTTTCTTTCACGGATGGTGCTCTTGTGGGCATCATCCCCCGTTTTGAGAACCCCGTTCTCCATAACATATATACGTGTGGCAATATCTTCAAAAAGTGCCGTATCATGCTCAACTAGCACGATTGTATAGCACCTGTCTTTTAGCTCTTTGATGATCTTCCGGAGCGACTGTTTTCCAGCAACGTCCAGATTAGTCGAGGGCTCATCGAATAGTATTATCTGAGGTCCTACAGCATAGACACCGGCGATCGCAAGCCTCTGCTTTTCTCCGGCCGAAAGCGTACTGGTGTCTCTATCTAAAAGCTCATCAAGACCCAGTTCAAGTATGGCATGGCGCGAATTTCTTTCGAGAGACTCCTCTTCAAGACCCACATTCCGGCAGCCGAATTCGACATCTTCTCTTACCGTGGGCATAAATATCTGATATTCCGGATTCTGAAATACCGTACCCACTCTTCTTGATATTTCACTTATCGGTGTTAGCCTGGGATCGACGTCCGCTATCATCACAGATCCTGACATATCCCCACTAAATACGTGCGGGACAAGTCCATTCAGACAATAAAGAAACGTTGACTTGCCGGAACCGGAAGGGCCAGTGATCAAAACAAGGTCGCCTTTATCGACCGTTAAATCGATGCCGTTTATGATTTTTTTATGTGAAAGCGGGTAGGAATAGGAGAGATTCTTTATCTCGATCATCGACGCAAGTTGTTGGTAAAAAGATCTATAATACCGCTGTAATCTTCGCCTTTCGAACGCGAAAATACCACATTTTTTAAGTATCTTCTGGCAACAGCGGCCGCTTCAGCCAGTTCGGTGCAATCCGGCTCGCGATACGGTAAGCCGTCGACCTTCATATAGCCTATTATCCTGAAAGGGATATTCGCATCTACCACCGAAATCAATTTAGCCACCTTTTCTATTTCTTCTTTATCCAAGAGGTCCGGTATCAAGACACTGGAGATAGAGAGTTCTATCCCATTCCTATGTACAAAACGGAGATTTTCGAGGCATCTTTTATTGGACTTCCCGGTATATCTTTTGTGGACCTCCTCATCGGCAGCTTTTATGGACATCGACACGTGGGTTACGCCATCAAGACAGGGAAGTATATAACCGTTGGTAAGAAGCCGGACCTTGCATCCTATCTCTTCTTTAAGTACCCTGGGCAGACGAATGTAATCGGCAGTCGGCACAGGGTCGCCACTTAATATCGAAACAGACCGCGGGTTTACTTTTTTCAGCAGTCCGATAACCTCATCCATTGTCGGAAACTTAAGAGTTCTGAGCTTCACGTTTCCATATATCTGTTTCCAGTAGCAGCAGACACAGCGGAAGTTACACCCTATGAAATAGAGCGAACATGATCGTGTCTTCGGATTGTGGGTAATCCTGTGTATATTCATCAGAACTTTATCTTGGCCTGTACGTCCACCGTGCGGGGCGGCATCAGAGTATTCAGGTAGTTCTGATACCGCGCGTCGAAGAGATTGTCGATCTTGACCAGCACGCTGAAGTTCTTTGTGATTTCCTTGGAGACACCCAGGTCGAACACATAGCTTTCTTTGATCTTCTGGGTGTTCGTGTCATTTGTGAACATTATACCAGTATATCGTCCCGCCAGATCAAGGTCAAATAGCTTCGGCAGGGTAAGCGACAGGCCGAAGGAAGACTTGTTCTTGGGGGTATAGACGAGGTATTTTTTCAGAGTATTCGTATTTGTGTGATCTTCAATCCTGGAGGAGTTTAGCGTATAGTTGGCGTAAACAAAGAAGTATTCATTAAGCCGATAACTTAACCCGGTTTCCATGCCAAAAATGTCAACATGCCCGATGTTCTGCCGAAGTTTCGTCTTCTCGCTTATATCAGCGCTATATATGAGATCGCGCACATCACTGTGATAGAAGGTCGTCCTCAAAAGCAATTTTTTCGCAAATAGATAATCGACCCCTATTTCGTATGAATAGGCCCGCTCCGGCTTAAGGTCAGGGTTTGCCTGATAGACGGTCGTGCCCATCTGCCAGGTACGGTACTGGTCATAAAGCGTCGGTATGCGAAAAACTTTGCCCGAGCCGCCGCGAAGCGTCAGCTCTTCAGTCACGTGCAGGATAGCGCTTGCCGCGGGCGAGAGCGCCTTGCCGGATACCGGGCCATAGCCGGTCTCCCTCCTAGCCACCGCCCAGTTCGTATCATAGCCATAGCCGTCGTAATTGGTCCATAAATCCAGTCTCCCGCACAGATAGACCAAAAGTTTTTCGTCGAGGAATTTGAGTTCGTCCTGAAGGTACAGCCCTTCCGTGGCCTGCGTGCCGTGCGCCTGCGTTCTTCTTGTGGAGGCAATGTATTCGTCCCTGCTGTTGATCTTGCCCCAGCGCCAATCAAAACCAGCGACGATTGTATTATTTCTGCAGATATCAAAGGTCGTCTGGACGTTCCCGCTCCATTCACTCTTGGGATTACGGTTTACATAAGATGGGATATACTGCGGCAGTCCGCGCGCCCTTTGGGCGGCGGTGGCGATGGTATCAATCCACTGGGTGGTATTTTCCCATCCGAAATTCATCGACGCGAAGACCTCCATAATGCCGGTGATCACTTTCCTGCCGGACATCGTCAGATTATCAAGGTCCTGTTCGCTCAGGTAATTCTGCCTGCCGAGACACGCCTCCTGATTAAAATACCGGTATTCTGCGGTAACGTAAGAGTCTTCGTCAAAATCGTATCTGGTCTTAATGTCCGCCGTGTAGCTTTCGCGCCACCTGCGTATATCCCAGTAGTTCCGGTTAGCGGCCGCGACATAGCCGTTAGTCCTGTAAGCGCTTCCCGAAAGAATATAACTGAAATTTTTGTATTTAAAAGCATGCCTGAAATCCGCTGACCGGGTGGCGAAACTTCCATAGGAGAGGTAAACGTCTGTCTCGGGTTTATCCGGAAGCTTTGTTATTATGTTTATGACACCTCCCATGGCACCGGGGCCGTATATGGCCGAAAACGGCCCTGGCGAGACCTCGACCCGCTCAACATCCTTTGGATTAATGGCGTTCCAATAGACTTCGCCCGTATATATCTCGTTAAAGCGCACCCCGTCTATGAGAACAAGTGTGCGGCCTCTGACGTCTGTGCCGAAACCGCGTAATGAGACTTTGCTTACAGTCGATGTAAAACCCTGGGGGCGCTGCACATCAACGCCCGGCAACGCGCGCAGCGTTTCATCTATGGTAGCGGGATTCTGACGCTCGATCTGATCGCCCTCTACCATCGACACAGCTGCCGGTGCGTCGTATAAGGTAACGGCATTGCGCGCCGGTGTAACGACTATTTTATCCAGTTTAACGCTGCTTTCTTCTCCATAAACAGTAGTCGCTGCCATAAAAGATGCGACAGCAAATATTATCCCTAATAACCTGAGAACACCTCGCGCCATCTCCTCCTCCTCAATCTTTCTTTAGTGTTACTACTACAATAATCGTGCTACTCTTATGCAAAAAAATAAAGTCCTCATACTATACATCTACCCGTGCTCGACATGCCGAGGGTCGCATGTTTAACGCCCCTTACAGCCTTAAGCGTATCGGCGAGCCTTTGCGCCTCTCTGGCGCTTCCTCTTATCGCTATGATCTCCATGCAGTTATGGTGATCTATATGTATATGCTGGGTCGATATGATGTTTTTGCCGTGGTCATGCTGGATATCCATCAACTTATTAACGAGCTCTCTCTGGTGGTGGTCATAGACTATCGTTATCGTCCCAACCACATCCGCGTCCTCCTCCCATTCCTTCTTAACAAGCTCCTTGCGTATGAGGTCGCGGAACGCCTCGGAGCGGTTCGTGTAATTTTTTCTTTCGATAAGGCGATCGAATTTCTCAAGCAGCTCTTTGTCGAGTGATACGCCGAACCTTACCAAGCCCATACGGTCTATCCTTTTAATGCTACTTTTTTAAGAATTGTAGCATTACTATTATTTTAGTCAATAGAATTTTTTAAAAACGTTGGCAGCGGCATACTTTTATCAAAAAATTTATGAGGTTTTACTGCCCGATAAGACCAACGGAGAGTATTGAAGACAGCAAAAGTTTTGTGTAAGGATGGCTTGGCCTGTTGTAAACATTGTCGACATCGCCCTCCTCCACGATCCTGCCCTGCCGCATCACAGCGAGCCGATCGCACATGTATTTCACCACCCGCAGGTCGTGGCTGATAAAAAGATACGTTATACCTAATTTTCTCCGGAAGTCTTTAAGAAGGTTCAATATCTCAAGTTGTATCGTGACATCAAGGCTCGAGACCGGCTCGTCGCAGACGATGAATTCCGGCTCGGTGATTATCGCCCTGGCGATGGCGATCCTCTGGCGCTCACCGCCGGAGAACTGGTGCGGAAATTTCATCAAGGCAGACTCCGGAAGCTTCACAAGGTCAAGCGCTTCCCTGACTTTTTCTCTTATTGGCGTCATGCGCCCTGTAACATTCGCCTTTAAAACAAGCCCTTCGGCGAGTATATCACATACTCTCATCTTAGGATCCAGGCTGTTATACGGATCCTGGAATACCGCCTGAAGCTTCGTCGTTTTCAGCTCGACTGACCCTGCGTCCGGCTTAATAACGCCGAGGATGATCCTGCCGAGTGTCGTCTTGCCGCAGCCTGATTCCCCCACAAGGCCGAAGGCTTCGCCTTTATTTATCGTAAGCGAAACGCCGTCAACTGCCTTAACCGCGCCTATGGTATCCTGCAGATAACCGCGCTTTATCGGAAATTCTTTCCTTACATTTTCACATTTGGCCAGTATCATGCGAGCGCCTTTACGGATTCCAATAACGCTATTGTATAAGGATCCTTGGGTCTTCCTATAACCATCTTCGTATCACCGAACTCCACTATTTTTCCTTTATTCATCACGGCGACCCTGTCGCACATTTTCGCTATTATGCCGAAATCGTGACTTATAAATAGGACCGAGAGGTTCTCACGCTTGATTATCTCCTCGAGAAGCTCGAGTATCTGTGCCTGTGTCGTTACATCAAGGGCTGTCGTTGGCTCATCAAGTATGAGAAGCTGCGGCGAATTGGCAAGCGCCATCGCTATCATAGCACGTTGCTTCATCCCGCCTGAGAGTTGGTGCGGATAATCGGCGTAGACTTTATGCGAATCCGGAATCTGCGCTTTTCGAAGGAATTTCATAACTATATCCTTTACCTTCCAAGCCGCCATCGGATTGTGCGCCGTAATAGCCTCACTTATCTGATAGCCGATGGTAAATACCGGGTTAAAAGCGCTTGCCGGTTCCTGAAATACCATCGATATCTTTGAGCCGCGGATATCGCGCAAGGACTTTTCGTTCATAACCAATATATCTTTGCCGTTAAAAAGGATGCTTCCTGACGTTATCTTCCCGGGCGGTGATATAAGCCTCAGAATCGAAAGAGCCGTCAAAGTCTTACCGCAACCTGACTCTCCTATAAGGCCAAATACCTCCCCCTTCCGGATGTCAAAATTTATACCGTCGATGGGCCTGACAACACCGTACGGGGTATCGAATTGCACTCTTAAGTCCTTTACGCTTAATATATCCATCTTATTTTCGAAGCCTCGGCTCCATGAGGTCTCTCAATCCCTCCCCCAATAGATTATACGCAAGCACCGTCAGCAATATAAATACGCCTGGAAATACAGTAAGCCACCAGGCAACTCCTAAAGTCGATTTGCCATCCATCAGAATGTTACCCCAGCTCGGAGTAGGCGGTTGTACCCCTATGCCCAGAAAGCTGAGCGAGGATTCAACGAGTATGGCGCCACCTACGCCAAGAGTCGCATTCACCATGACCGGCCCTATAGCGTTCGGTATCAGATGCCTGAAGATTATCCAGGCGCCGTTGGCGCCCATTACCTTTGAGGCCACCACGTAGTCCCTCTCTTTAAGGGTAAGTATCTCCGCTCTTATGAGGCGGGCTACACCCATCCAGCTGGTCGCGCCTATTATAACCATTATGTTGAATATTGAGGGTTCGAGAACCGCTATCACAGCGAGTATAAGAAAAAATGTCGGGAAGCACAGCATTATATCCACAAACCTCATTATTATCGAATCCACCTTGCCGCCGTAATATCCGGCAACTGAACCTAAGAATACACCTATAAGCACCGCGATGCCAACAGCGATGAACCCTATCGACAAAGATATCCGCGAGCCGTAGACTATCCGCGAGAATAGATCGCGGCCGAGAGCGTCTGTGCCGAAGATATGCTTTGCGGACGGCGCGGCAAGTACATTTTTGGAATCGATATACGATGGGTCGTAGGGAGCTATAAAGGGCGCAAATAAGGCAAAAGCAATCATCAGAGTTATGAAGTCTAACCCCACAAGCGCCATTTTGTTATTTAAGAATTCTTTCATCTGTTCCTAATCGCCGCCTTAAGCATTTTCTGTAATCCTTATCCTCGGGTCAGCGTATGAATATGCGATATCCGCAAGCAAATTACCAAAAAGTGTCAGCACAGCGCCAATTGACAACACCCCCATTATCGTAGGGTAGTCACGCGCCATGACAGATTCGTAAAAAAGCCTGCCCATCCCGGGTATCGCGAATATTGATTCGAATATGACGCTTCCGCCGATGAGGCCGGGTATCGAAAGCCCCAGTATCGTGATAACCGGAAGTATAGCGTTCTTTAAAGCGTGCTTATATATAACAACCGACTCCTTCAGGCCTTTGGCACGGGCTGTCCTTATGTAGTCCTGATGCATCACGCCCACCATCGAGCCGCGCATGTAACGCGAGATGCCCGCCAGGCTCGCGAATGCCGATATGGCAACTGGCAGCACCAAGTGCCTTGCAATATCCAGAACCTTGCCCGAGATGCCAAAATATTCGAAGTCCAGCGATTTGATACCGGATATCGGAAGCCATCCCAGCGTTATCCCAAAAAGGTTCATGAGAAGAAGCGCCAGCCAGAATTCCGGTGTTGAGAAACCAGTGAAGACGAATACTGTGGTTAATTTATCGGCAATAGAGCCTCTCCTGACGGCTGATATAACACCGAGCGGTATGCCGACAGACAATATAAGGATAAGCGACAAGACATTGATAAGAAGCGTGATAGGAATTCTCTCGGCTATTTTTTCTGACACAGGTCTATCGTCTATATAAGAACGGCCAAAATCCAGCGTCATAAGCCGCTTGAGCCAATTCAGGTATTGGATATGAATCGGTTTATCAAGGCCGTAGAGCTTTTCAAGCTTAATGCGTGCCTCATATGAGACCTTGGGGTCCAGGCTTGTCTGTATATCGGTGGGCTTACCCGGCGCAAGGTGAATCACAAAGAAGGAGATTAGTGTTATGCCGAAGAAGACTGGCACAAGACCCATCAACCTTTTGACTATATATCTTATCATCTATATCGTTGCTCCGACTTTGGGACATACCACTTTATGATATTATATCCTATTCCTATCGGCGATACCTCCACATTTCGGAAACGTTTGCTGATTATGGACAAGGCTTCCGATGAATAAAGGAAAAGGCACGGTTGCTCACTATATATTATTTCATGAATCCTGTGGTAGGCGGCGGCGCGCTTTCTCTGGTCAAATGTCCTCCTCGCCTCCTCAAGCAATCTGTCAACCTCAGCGTTATTATACCCTATAAAGTTAAACTCCCCGTCGCGCGTCTTTGATGAATGCCAAATATCGTAATTATCGGGATCTCTCGCCAAAGACCAGCCCATGAGGACCGCCTCGAAGCGTCTCTTATTTATAAACTCGTTTATAAGCGTGCTCCACTCCAGGACCCTTATCTTTACCCTTATGCCGATATCCTTAAGATAGTTCTGTATCATCTCGGCCGTCCTCAAGCGCTCGGCGTTGCCCTGATTGACGATCACGGTAAACTCGAATGGTTTACCGTCCTTCTCGACCCAGCCATCGCCGTCGACATCCACCCACCCCGCCTGGCCGAGCAGCTCCCGCGCCCTGGCCTGGTCAAACTGTACAGGCTTGACGTCTTTATTGTATGCCCAGGAATCTATCATAAAAGGGCCTGTGACGACACGGCCGAGCCCGAAAAATATGGTATCTACGATCTCCTGTTTATTTATCGCGTAATTTATGGCCTGCCTAACACGCACATCCTGAAATCGCGGATCCTGCAGATTGTATCCTAAGTATGTATAGCCGAAGCTCGGATATTTAAACTTTACATAGTTGCGCCTGAAAAAATCATTATCCGTCTGCCGCGTGTACTGCAGTGGCGAAAGTCCAGTCCAGTCCACGCCCTTGGTCTGAAGCTCAAGAAATATGGTGGCGTCATCCGGTATGATCCGGTATATGAATCGGTCGATAAATGGTCTTCCCTCGAAATAATCATGATTTGACACAAGCTCTATCTTCTCACCTGTCTTCCATACTTTGAACTTGTAGGGCCCTGTCCCTATGGGATGACGGCCGAATGACGTCTTGTTAAGATCCTCGTTTTTAAGTATATGTCGCGGCATTATAGGCATGCCCCAGCTTGACAAGGCGGGCGAGAATGGCTCTTTATAAGTGATTTTGACGGTATACTCATCAATAACTTCAAACTTTTCGACTCGTTCGAAATCGCCGCTATAGGGGGTCTTGACGTTCGGATCTGTGAGTTTCGAGTATGTAAACTCTACATCATAAGATGTGAAAGGCTCGCCGTCATGCCACCTGACCCCTTTTTTTAGATGGAACACTATCGTCAGGCCTCCGTCGAGGATATCCCAGCTTTCAGCCAAGTCTCCGACTATATTAACATCCTTGTCATACTTTACCAGGCCATTAAAGACCAGGCCGCATATTTCACTTGAAGCGGAGTCAGAGGCAAGTATCGGCACTAACGTTCTGGCATCGCCTATAGATCCCATAACGACAGCATCGCCGTAGGATGGCTTATCCGGATTTATTTCGGCAGCCGTCATAACAGCAACGGATAAAAAGAAAAATACCGCTGATGATATCAGCGGTATTCTATTAAAAACCCCGCGTTGCCGGGACACGTTTCTAAAGATGGGCTCCTCTTTTAAAAGCGTCCCGATCATATCATTGGGACCTTTATATTAAAACTCAAAGTCGTCCGGCAATGGCTGGGGAGTAGCCGGCACGCCCGGTGTTGAAACCGGCACCGCGCCGCTGCCAGTGACAAGAGACCGGCCCCTGTGGCTTGTCATAACCGCCAGGGTCAGGCAGGTAAGTATGTATATGATAGCGCAGACTTCTGTCGCCCTTTTAAGTACTACAGATGCCCTCGTGCCAAGAATAGTCTGGGTTGAGGCTCCGAAAGTCTCGCTCAGCCCTCCTCCCCTTCCGGCCTGCAACAATATCACAGCGATTAATACCAGCGAAACAAAAACGTGTATTCCAATTATCAGCCAGTATAACATTTGCTAAACTCCGTTTTTTAGCTACGTTTTTTTAGCTACAGACAACCTTTTACTATCTGCGTGAATGAATCTGCCTTAAGGCTCGCCCCTCCGACGAGCGCGCCATCTACGTCTTCCTGCGAGATGAGCTCCCTTATATTATCCGGTTTTACGCTTCCGCCGTACTGTATACGCGTTTCTTTGGCCACATCGGAGCCATACGCCTTCATAAGAAGACCGCGGATATAGCTATGAACCTCCTGAGCCTGCTCCTTTGTGGCAACCACTCCTGTTCCGATTGCCCAAACGGGTTCATAAGCTATGACAGTCTTTAGCATATCGTCTTTTGAAAGGCCGGCTAAAGAATTCTCAACGTGGTCTTTTACGACATCAAACGTCCTGCCGGCCTGCCGTTCCTCGAGCTTTTCTCCTACGCAGACTATCGGCCTTAATCCTTCTTTAATGGCCGCCTTTACCTTCTTGTTGACTGTGTCGTTGGTTTCGTTAAAATACTGCCTTCGCTCTGAATGGCCAATTATGACATACTCGCATCCTGCCGACTTTAGCATCTGGCAGGAGACCTCACCGGTAAAAGCACCCTCTTTTTCCCAGTGACAATCCTGGGCTCCGAGCTTTATGTTAGTTCCTATAAGAGCTTCATGGACATCGGAAAGCGAGGTAAACGGCGGGCAGACGACTATCTCTATCCCCTCGATATCAACTAGAGACCGCTTGAGGAGCGTGACGAGCTCCACCGACTCGTCTATTGTCTTGTACATCTTCCAGTTTCCGGCTATTATTATCCTGCGCATTACCTGCTCCCGCAGCAGCATCCCGACTTTTTATCATTGAGAGCGTCTATCCCAGGAAGCCCACGCCCTTCGAGATATTCCAGCGAAGCGCCGCCACCGGTGGATATATGCGACATCTTATCTTCTACCTTGAACTTCGTCATAGCGGCCGCGGTATCTCCTCCGCCTATTATGGATACGACTCCTTTTAAGGAGGCGATAAATTTTGCTATCTCTTCAGTTCCTTTGGCAAATTTATCCATCTCGAACACACCGAGCGGGCCGTTCCAGACGATCGTCCTCGCTGTCCTCAGTTTGTCTTCGAACAGCTTTATAGTCTTGGGCCCTATATCGAGACCCATCCAACCATCGGGAATATTCTCGCCCACAACTTGCGTATTCGCGTTGGCGTCGAATTTATCACCGATAACGTTATCGATCGGAAGAAGTATCGGGATATTTTTCTTCGCCGCTTTATCAAGCGCGGCCTTGGCGATCTCAAAACCATCCTTGTCGAGTTTGGAAGAACCGATGGCCTTACCCTGCGCCTTGAGAAAGGTATAGGCCATTCCGCCACCTATGATAAGCGCGTCGACCTTGTTAAGGAGGTTATTGATGACCTTTATCTTGTCCTTTACCTTCGCGCCGCCCAGTATCGCAACAAAAGGCCTCTTAGGGTTGTCAACGGCATTCCCAAGATACTGGATCTCCTTCTCAAGCAAAAATCCCGCCACAGACGGAAGATAATGGGTAACCCCTTCCGTTGAGGCGTGGGCCCTATGGGCCGTGCCGAACGCGTCGTTCACGAAGACATCCCCAAAAGAGGCAAGCTCTTTGGCAAAACCGGCATCGTTGGCCTCTTCTTCTGGATGAAACCTGAGGTTTTCAAGCAAAATGACATCGCCCGGCTTCATCGATTCTACGCGCTTTTTGACGTCAGGACCAATGCAGTCCTTGAGCATTGTTACAGGCTTTCCCAATATCTCTGAAAGCCTTTTCGCACAGGGCGCAAGGCTCATCTTTTCATTAAACTTTCCATCCGGCCTGCCCAGATGGCTCATCAATATGACTTTCGAGTCATTGTCAACAGCGTACTTTATTGTCGGAACGGCTGCCCTTATCCTGATATCATCGGTTATATTGCAATTATCATCGAGCGGAACGTTAAAATCTACCCTCATCAAAACTCTCTTGTTTTTCAAATCAACATCCCGGATAGTCTTCTTAGCCATAGTATCTTCTCCTTTTAGGTAGTTATATTTATATAAGGAAATATGATTATAATGGCGTCGTCATACAATGTCAATAGGATTGTTGAGTGTTTCCCTAGCGACTTAATCTGGCCAATCGGTTAAATCCTGTTATATTCCTTGAAAAACACAAAAAATTTTACTTAAATATGAATCCGGTCTGGAGAGACCAAAAGAGAAGATCGAGATCTTCAAGCGGGATTTTTATCTTTTTAGAAAATTTTCGCATCTTTTCCTCAATGGCAAGATAGCCCTTATGGGAACCAATCGAGGAAGGCACACTGGAGATGACACCGTATCTTTTAAGGTTCTTTAGGATATGCCTGTCTAAGATGGCGATATCGCTTCCTAATCCTATATTTCTTAGGAAGTGGCTTGCCTCCTTATAACCGTAGCCTTTGATATTCTTAACAAGCCAATCGCGCGTGGCAATGATATCCTTTTTATCCAATCTTTTTTTAATATTTAAGCCTTTGCCATTTTTAAAAACATTACGGGCGGCGACTAAAAAATCTGCCTTCTTATTATGAAAACGCACCCTCCCTTTTAAGATGGGCTTTATGCGGCAGCGGCTACCACTCAGCAGAAGCTTTTTTTCTCTCAGTTTTCTTATCGCCTCATCGCACTTAAGGGCATTGGCATTCGCGGTTAATATGCAGAAACAAAGTTCTGAAAATATCTCTTCGTCTCGTTTTTTACTATTCGCTCTGAACTCGGCAAGCCTTTTCTTAATGAGGGGCTTTAGCTTAAGGTAGGAGGCAAGAAGATCTTTAGCGGTTTGATGCTTCATCGTTGCTGGCTTATATATTTGAAAGCCGCAAGAGCGGCTTTTGCGCCTTCGCCTGCCGCGATTATTATCTGTTTTTCCGGCACATCCGTAACATCACCGGCGGCGAATATGCCCGGAACGGATGTTTCGTTCCGGCAGTTTATCTTTATCTCCTGTGCCTGATTTCTTTCAACTATCTTAGCGAAAGAGGAATTAGGGATGAGTCCTATCTCCACAAATATACCCTGAACCGATATATCTTCCTCGTTTCCATATTTTGATATTCTGATACCAGTAACCATCTTGTCGCCGTTTATAGCAACAACTTTGCTGTCATTATAGATCTTCACGACGGGGCTCGCCTCAACTTTCTCTTTCATGACAGGGTCTCCGCCCAGTCTGGGCGTGTTATTTATCACATATACCTTGTTTGCTATCTTGATGAGCTGCAGGGCGGCGTCCAAAGCGGAGTTGCCACCGCCTATAACAGCCACATCCTTGCCGGCAAAAAGCGGTCCGTCGCAGGTAGCGCAATAGGTAAGGCCTCTGTTCTTGAAATGCGCCTCTTGAGGCACACCCAGATCCCTTGAGACCTTCCCTGACGCGATTATAACAGCCTTGGAATCATAAAAGCTTTTGTTGGTCTTTACTTTTACAATCTCGCCGGATTTCTCAAGATCGACAACCGCCTCGCCTTCTTTGATATCGATGCGGTACTTACGCATGTGCTCTTCGAATTTAGAGACCAGTTCAGGGCCGGTCACAAACTGGTAACCGGTATAATTTTCGACATCGCCAGACCAGGCAGCCTGGCCGCCGATATCTCGGGTTATCACAAGAAAATTCATCTTCTTGCGCGCCGCGTATACGGCCGCTGTGATGCCCGCCGGCCCCGCTCCTATTATTATCAGGTCGTACATTATAATCCCAGCGCCTCTTTTATCTTCTCCTTGTCAAAACCTACAATGATCTTGCCGTCTATGTCCAGGACCGGCACCCCCATCTGCCCGGACTTATTTATCATCTCCTGCGCCTTCAGCTGGTCTGATCCGACATCGTAATTGGTGAATTCGATATTATTATCCTTAAGAAACTGCTTTACCCGTATGCAGAACGGGCATGTCGAGGTACTGTATACCGTAACGTTCTTTGCCATCGTTTTCTCCTATTTTATTATCTTTTTAAGCTCTATCAAGTCCTCTATAATAAAATCAGGGCCGAGGTGCCTGATGTCCTCCATCTTTCCCAGTCCGTGTGTGACCCAACAAGTCTTTATGCCGGCGTTTTTCCCGGTCATTATATCCACATCCATATCACCCACTATGAGGGATCTTTTCCTGTCAATCTTAAGTACCGGATCTACCGTATCTATAATGCACGCGTTAGGCTTAAGGCATGACTCGTCGTCACCGCCTATTATGTAATCGAAATAATGCATTATCCCAAGTCCGGTGAGAGTCGCCCTAGCGAAGTCTTTGTAACGGTTAGTCAGGATGATCTTCCGCTTGTCTTTGAAGTAATCGAGTATTTCCTTCGCGTTGGGATAAAGAGTGGTCTCATCCACGGCATGTGACATGAAATACTCCCAATAAAGGTCACTTCCTTTCTGCACCGTCGCTTCATCAGCTGCCGGACCCATACAGTTCCTTACAAGGTCTTTTACGCCGTTACCGACATGCGAAACTATTTCTTCGCGCGACAGCTTTCTGAAGCCAAGAGACACCAGGGCATAGTTCATGGCATTTGCTATATCCCTGCTTGAGTCAACAAGCGTGCCGTCCACATCGAAAAATATGGTGTCGACCTCGAACATTTCTAATCCTTATTTTACCTCGATTCTTCTGGAACTGGACCAGAGGCCATGGATATTGCAATAAGAAGAGGCCATGATGGTCCCAGATTTATCTGTCTTGAACGCTACTGTCACTTCCGGACTTGCGAATACCGTGCCTGTATTCGGCCCTTGAGTCGATTCTCCGTGCGCGGCAAATTCGCTTTTTGCGACCTGATAGGGAAATTTTTCGCCATCCGCAAGAAAATAGAGGTCTATCCATCTGATATGATGTTCTGTCGTATTCGGATGAGGGATTGCCTTGCCGACACTGAGTAAGACCTTTGCGATATCGCCTTTCTTTACAGTATCAGCGCATTCTATAACCGGAACGTGCTTCTCCTTGCTCCAGTCCGCCGATTGAAACATCTCTTTCAATTCTGACATATCTTCCTCCTCGCCTTTTACAAGATTGTCTTATTTTAAGGAATGGCGCAAACAAAACGGTTGGCCAATATACCGCTATTATTTTTTCAATCTCATCTTCTTGCCGCAACAGATGGTTTCCTCGACATCTATAGCGCCTGACGACTCGTCAACGCTCATGACGAGTCCGCAGATACCGCATATATATTTCGAATCCTTATTTTTGCGTAAAAATCTCTTTTTCTTGGCCAACTTAAGCACCTCCTTTTATAAGGCAACTTTTTGCGAAATCCGCGCCAAAATTGTAACATCTAAGCTTTTCCGACTCATCTGGCACATACCTCACCGAAATAGACGGCTGTACGAGCGCTATCCCTGCTTCTTTTATTACACGCTCTATGGAGCTCACCGCGCCACCGCCCCAGCCGTAAGAGCCAAATGCTGCCGCCACACGATTCCGCGGCCTAAGCCCTTTAATAAAATCCAGAAAACCCGCTATGGATGGCAGCATGTCATTATCATGCGTCGAAGAACCAATTATATATCCTTTTGCGTCGAGGAGTTCCTTTATCACCTCCGTCCTATCAGACTGAGTTATATCAAAAAGCCTCACACTTACCCCTGCGGCAGCCACTCCTTCCGCGATCTTGTAAGCCATAATTTCCGTTGAGCCCCACATGGTCTCATATATGATAACAACCTTTTGTCTCGTCTCATTTTTAGCCCAAGAGATATAAGAGCTCACTATCTTCATGGGATCCTTGCGCCATATAATACCGTGGCTCGGCGCTATCATCTTTATCGGAATGCCCGTCTTCAGCACATCTTCTATCTTTTTAAGAATTATTGAGCCAAGCGGTATAAGGATGTTTGCGTAATACTTTGCTGCCTCGTCCATCAGCGCGCACTGGTCAATCTCATCGTCAAAACGCTCGCTGGTCGCTATGTGTTGGCCAAACGCGTCATTCGGCATAAGAAGCTCCTCCTCGCGGCAATAGGTGAACATGGAGTCAGGCCAATGTATCATCGGCGCCTCTATGAAAGTTAATGTCCTGCTGCCGAGCTTTAGCGTATCGCCGGTCTTGACTGTCTGGAAATCCCAGTCTTTGTAGTAATTTTTGTAAAGACCTTCTTTGCATTTAGCGGTGCCATACACCTTTGCCTTCGCGCAAAGTTCCATGAGCGCCGGCATTGCCCCTGAATGGTCTGTTTCGACGTGGTTGGCTATTACATAGTCTATCTTTTCGGGCGGAACAATCCTGCTGATATTCTCTATAAGCTCCGAAGCAAATGGCCCATATACGGTATCGACAAGGGCTATCTTTTCGTCCACTATAAGATACGAATTGTAGGTGGTGCCGCGCTTTGTGGTGTAAGTGTGGCCGTGAAAATTCCTCACGTTCCAATCTATCGCGCCAACCCACCATATACCTTTTTTTATCTCTACCGGCTTCACTTCTCTTATCCTTCCTTTACGAATTGGCTCTTATCAGCCCCGCATATCGGGCAGACCCAGTTATCCGGTATCTCTTCGAAAGGCGTTCCTGGCTTCACTCCTCCGTCAGGATCACCAACGGCCGGATCATATATATAGTTACATACCACACATCTGTACTTCTGCATAGCGACCTCCTTTTTTACGCCCGGCATTTCCTCTCTGATAAATGTCGGAGCGGTAGCCGGCGTTGTGCCTCTCTTCTCTTCATGATAATAAGCATAGGTAAGGGGCCTACCCATCTTGAGCATCTTAGAATCTGTCATCTGGCCCACAAAAAGGGTATGAGTATAACAATCGAGCCTATTTATCACCTTTGCTTCTATATAAGCAATCGCGTGATCTGTAACCGCTGGGCAGCCGCTTTTTAGCATTACAAAAGCGGTATCCCTGAACTTGTCCAAGTCTCTTCCCGATTTAAAGCCAAACTTCCCGATAAAGCTCAAAGGCGTCTTCTCGTCTAGTATCGAAAGGCTAAAAAGAGAACTTGCCTCGATATACTCGTGCGTTAGATTCTTCTTATTAACGCTTATCCCTATCGTGACCGGATCGTTCGTGATTTGGAAAGCCGTATTTATAATCTGGCCGTTAATCGCTCCTGCCTTGCAGGATGAGACTATATACATGCCATAGCTTATATTGTGTAAAATATTCGGATCCATTTTATGAGATTGCGATGGCTGTCACGGGGCACTCATCTGCCGCTTGCTTGCAAGATTCCTCAGCGTCTTTCGGGACAATGGAACCAATCACCACAGCCTTATCATCCTCCATTTTGTAAACTTGGGGACATGTCGTAACACACAAACCGCACCCTATGCAAGCATTTGCGTCTATTTTTGCTTTCATTTTTTTCTCCTTCCGTTAAATTTTATCAAACCTCTTTTTCCATCACTCTGACTTCTACTTTACCTTTGAGAAGGTCTGCAAACCTCTTCGCATCCGACAATGAGCCTACTATATCGCCATAGTGCATAGGTATGGCGACTTTCGGCTTTATGGCAAGAGCCGCCCGAGCCGCTTCCTCAGCGGTCATTACATATGTGCCGCTCACAGGTAGAAGAGCGATGTCGCAGTGCAAGTTCTCCATTTCCGGTATATAATCCGTGTCGCCGGCGTGGTAGATACTACCGCCGTCCACCGATACCAGGAACCCGAGTTTTCCGGATTTCTTTGGGTGGAAATCCTTGTTTATATTGTAGCTGGGAACTGCTTTTATCCTGATGCCGCCCGCGTCGCAGGAGCTTCCGGCAGAGAGAGCTACAACTTCCCTGCAGGGCAATCTTGCACGCTTAAGGTCCTGCGCGACCTGGCTCGTGGTGACTATCACGGTATCCTTGGCTGTTATCGCGGCCACATCATCTTTTGAAAAATGGTCGAAATGCTCATGCGATATGAGTATTAGATCCGCTCTTTTCGAAAGAGACGGAAGCTTCCACGGGTCGAAATAGACGGTCTTGGCGCCATCGAGCCTGAAGCTCGCGTGTCCCAGCCAATGCAGCTTTTCGATCATTTTTGCGGCCTCTTTTCTTAGAACGGGCACGTCCCTGTGGCGCATCCGCCTGAATACTCGGACTCCGCCACCACGCCCTCGCCTCCGGCGGGGGCATTGCGGATCTGGCCGTATCCGAACGAAATGACCTGGTCCTTCCTGCTCCCGTAGCGATATACGGTGATGCCTTTCAATTTCAGAAGATACGCTTCCATAAATATCTTCCTGACATCTTCTATGGTAGCTTCGGGAGGAAGGTTTATAGTCTTTGACACCGAATTGTCGGTATGCTGCTGGAAGGCAGCCTGTATTTTAAGGTGTTGCTCGGGCTCGACATCGAACGCGGTGACGAAAAGCTTCCTGACATCAGCCGGAATGGCTTTGATGCCCCTAAGACTTCCCAGCCGCGCTATTCTGGCAAGAAGTTTCGGATTATAGAAACCCCTTGCCTTCGCTGTTTCCTCAAAAATGGAATTGACCTCGAAAAGCTTTAGTCCCGAAAGGACATTACGCGTGAAGCTAATCGCAAATAACGGCTCGATTCCGCTTGAACAACCCGCTATTATGCTGATCGAACCAGTGGGAGCTATAGTATTTACGGTGGCATTACGCAACCTGATGCCCTTCCTAGAATAGATAGACCTAGCATAATTCGGAAATACGCCTCTTTCCTTCGCAAGTTCTACCGAAGCCTCAATAGATTTGATCTTGATAAACCTCATGAGTTTACCCGCCAATGAGACGGCATCATCAGAATCATAAGGAATACCGAGTCTTACGAGCATGTCAGCGAATCCCATGACGCCCAGACCAATCTTCCTGTTTGCAAACGTCACCTTCTTTATCTCCGGCAGGGGGTACTTATTCACCTCGATAACGTTATCTAGAAAACGAATGCCAAGCCTAACGCGGCTGGCGAGTCTTTCATAGTCAATCCTTTTGGCAGATATCATCCTGCTCAAGTTTATCGAGCCGAGATTGCAACTTTCGTACGGCAGAAGGGGAAGCTCACCGCAGGGATTCGTCGCTTCTATTCGGCCAACCGCAGGCGTAGGATTTGCCCTATTTATGTTATCAAGAAATATGATACCGGGATCCCCTGTTTTCCACGCGGCGCTGGCGATGAGATTGAACGTGGCTCTCGCGTTCACCTTGCGCACGATTTTATTGGTCCTTGGGTTAATAAGGCTAAATTCTTTGTTGAGCTTCACCGCCTTCATGAAGCTGTCCGTAATACCGACCGACAGATTGAAATTTGAAAACGCCTCTTTTTGTGTTTTTGCTTCTATGAACTCAACTATATCGGGATGATCGCATCGCAAGACTCCCATATTCGCGCCACGCCGTCTGCCCCCCTGAACGATTACGCCTGTAGCTGCATCAAATATACTCATGAAAGACACAGGACCTGAGGCGGCGCCTTTGGTCGTGCTGACAAGGTCCCCTTTGGGCCTTAGGCGCGAGAAGCTGAAGCCAGTACCGCCGCCGGTCTGGTGGATCTTCGCCATTGACTTGAGCGATTCGAATATGCCATCAATCGAGTCTGCCACAGGAATGACAAAGCAAGCCGAGAGCTGCCCAAGTGGCGTACCCGCGTTCATCAAGGTTGGTGAATTGGGCAGGAACTCAAGGCTTTTCATGGCGTTGTAAAAATCTTCCTCGATCTTATCCCGGCAACAGCTTGTCTTGAAGTTCCGCTCGGCGAATGAGACATGACGCACGACACGCCTAAATAATTCCTCCGGCGTCTCAATGACATTCTGCTTGTTGTCTTTTAAGAGATAGCGCCTCTTTAATACCTCGAGGCTGTTTGAGGATAAACTGGTGTTTTCTTTTTGCATAGCATAAGTATTATACCAATAATACCGTTATTTGGATAGCGGGAAAAGAAGACCCCTTTCTCGTGACTTCACAACTTATAAAAAAATATGAAAAAATGGTGGGCAGTTTATCGTCATGCCCAGGACTGACTAGTGCACCCTTCCTTGCAATGCGCTACCGGCCTAAGCCAATAATGGTTCGCCACCCTCATCTCTATCACCTCTCTTTCCCTATCATTTTCCTAATATAGCCGCGAGGTCTGCCTGCGGTGTTGTTATAAGTTTCAGATCAAATTTTTCCTGCAAAATCTTGAAAACATTCGGCGTAATAAATGCTGGAGGAGTGGGCCCTATCCTTATATTCTTTATACCGAGATGAAGAAGGGCAAGGAGTATAGCAACTGCCTTCTGCTCAAACCAGGATAAAACTAATGAAAGGGGAAGCTCGTTTACGCTGCAATTGAACGCCTTTGCGAGGGCCAGCGCAACCTGGATTGCCGAATAGGCATTGTTGCATTGCCCCACATCCAGAAGTCTCGGTATACCATCGATAGTACCAAAATCAAGCTTGTTGAACCGGTATTTACCGCAAGCCACGGTTAATATAATACAGTCTTTCGGAACCAATTCGGCAAACTCCGTGTAATAATTCCTGCCCGGCTTGGCGCCATCGCATCCGCCGATTAGGAAGAAATGCCTTATCCTACCCGCTTTTACCGCTGAGACGATCTTGTCAGCAATACTTAAAATGGCGGTATGGTGAAACCCTGTCATGATCTTCTTACCCGGTGCTTCCGGTAGAGGTGGCAGCGCCTTTGCCCTCTTTATGACGATAGAAAAATCTCTTTCTTTCACATGGGCTGCGCCAGGAATACCGGTGATACCGCAAGTAAAAAGTCTATCAAGATAGGTGTTGGGCGGCGGGATGAGAACACAATTGGTCGTGGCAAGAATGGCGCCGCTAAACGCTGTGAACTCTTTTTTCTGATCCTGCCAGGCGCCACCGTAATTACCAACCAGGTGTTTGAATTTCTTAAGCTCAGGGTAACCATGGGCTGGGAGCATCTCGGAATGTGTATAGATATTTATGCCTGTTCCTTCGGTCTGTTTAAGAAGCTCGTAAAGATCCAATAGGTCGTGTCCTGTTATAAGTATGCCCGGGCCTTTGCGTGTACCCGTCTCTACTTCCGTCGGAACAGGGCTGCCAAAACGCTGCGTGTGTGCCTTATCGAGAAGTTCCATGACTTTAAGGCTTACCTTGCCGCACTCTGACACAAGCTCAAGATACTGGTTCATATCAAAGCTTACATTGGTCACGGTCTTGAAAAGGGCCTCATGCATAAATGAGTCAATCTGTTCGTCTTTTGATACTAGTTCCCGCGCATGATAAGCATATGCGGCTATGCCTTTCAGCCCGTATAAAAGAGTATCCTGAAGGCTCTGTATATCCTCATTCTTGCCACATACACCCGCTATTGTGCAGCCCTTGCCGGCCGCCGTCTGTTCACATTGATAACAAAACATTATGCACCTCCCATTTTTCTTATCCTGTTATCCTTGTATTCCTTAAATATAGAACCTCCTACGCACTCTCTTGCATACTTACACCAGTCAAGGCACGATTGCTTAGAGACTTTTGAAATACTTTTGCCGCACTGCCCGCATTTCGTCTGGAATTCATCCGACCATATTTCAACTTCTCCACCACAAAACGGGCACTTAATATTATCCGGATATGGTACCTTGAAATGCTGAGAGCCAGGACATCCAAAAAACATCTACTTTTTCTCACCTCTTATACTGATAGTCACATCCTTAAAAGGTATATTCCTGCCTGATGCAGCTATAGCTTCTTCTATAACGCTTATAAGACCTGAGCAACATGGCACCTCCATATGGGCATAAGTTACAGATAATATATAGTTTTCCCTGAGTATGGCAGATATCTTCTCGGCGTAACATGAAATGTCATCAAGTTTGGGACATCCGACAAGCAGTGCTTTCCCCTTAAGAAGGACCTCGTGAAAGTCGGCATAGGCGAATGGTACGCAATCAGCGGCTATCAAAAGATGCGCACGTCTGAGGTAAGGAGCGTTGGCAGGCACAAGTTTTATCTGGACCGGCCAATTGCTAAGCTGCGATTCCAACTTAACGCACACCGAAGCACCACGATATCCATCTTTGCGCATATCTATGATTTTCGATCCGGGACATCCGACATGGCGCCCGTGCGTCGACTTACCGGCCGGAACCTCTATTCCCTTTTCTTCGAGAAACGCCAATGCCTCCTTCAGATAACCATGTTCATTGTGGGATCTAAGATGATCGAGGTGCTCCTTTATAACATTCGGCCCTTGCTTGATGATATTTGCCATAACCTTACGCTCATCGTATAGTTCAGCTTCCCTCTCCTCTATAGTAATGGCTCCTTGCGGACAATGACCTATGCAGGCGCCGAGGCCGTCACAGAAAAGATCGCTTATTAGACGGACTTTGCCATCGATTATTTTAAGCGCTCCCTCGGGGCAATTAGGAATGCATAAGCCGCAGCCGTTGCATTTGTTCTCATCTATTCTTATTATTTTTCTCTTTGCCATTTTAGTTTCACCCTTTTATGAGGGATAATATCGTTATTGACCGAAGCTCTGACTCCACATATTTTGCTATATCGTCTATCTTCTTTTTGAGGGGGCATACCTTTACGTTCGGACACAGATTCTTTTTTAATATACATTCGTTTATCTTAAGCGGGCCTTGAAATATCTCGATAATGTCTGTTATGAAAATCTTTTCGGGTGATACCGCAAGCGCGAAACCTCCCCCTATTCCCCTACATGACCTTATAAGCCCCTTCTTACTTAAGATCTGCAGTATCTTTCGCAAAAATGGCCTGGGCACCTTCAGGCTCTTGACCAACTCTGAAACGGAGATTATCCCCTCACGACGCCTTGCTAAGTAACATACCGCTCTTATAGCATAATCAGTATTTCTAGTCAGAAGTTTCATCTCTTAAAGGATACCATTTTAGTATCATTTTGTCAAGAAAAAAAATTACTTAAAATACTTTTCTGTGGCGATTTCCCACTTACCTTGCGATTTTAAGATCAGGTCGCATAGCTCACGCACCGCACCATGACCGCCCGCCCTCTCCGTGATATGGTGAGCACATCTTTTGACCTCATCCACCGCGTTAGGAACAGCTACCGCGAACCCGACTCTTTTTAATATAGGGATATCTATAAGATCGTCTCCGATGAAACAGACCTCTTCAGGCGATACTCTAAACTTTCGCAAAGCCCTCGTGAACGGTTTCAACTTATCATGGTGGCCCTGATAGGCCTTCGCTACTTTCATATCACGAGCTCTCAGCTTAACAATCCGAGATTTCTTAGCGGTTATAATAACGCTTTTTATGCCCGCTCTGTTTAATAGCGTAATACCGAAGCCATCCTGGACGTCGAAGAATTTAAGCTCGTCGCCGTATATCGAGTAGATTATGTGTCCATCTGTCATGACACCGTCGATGTCGATAATAAGAAGTTTTACTCGCCTGGCCCTGTCAACAATATCCTGGCTCATTACACTAGTCCCGCCTTCAATATATCCTGCACATCAAGAAGGCCAATAGGCCTTTTTTTGGCATCCACAACTGGTATCTCATCTATTCTTTTCGACCGCAAAATATCAAAGGCTTCCGCCGCCAACCTGTCTTTTGTTATCACCGTAGGATTCTTAGTCATCACATGGCGAACCTCGCATTCGATAAGCCGTGGATGTGTTTCCAGATGACGCCTGAGGTCCCCATCTGTAAATATACCGACAAGCCTACCCCTAGAGTCTACCACACTGGCTGAACCGGCCCTGGCCTTGGTTATAGCAAGGAGGACCTTCTTCACTTTGCTCGTGTCCCTCACCACCGGATTAGCTGCCCCTTTTCTCATTATATCCGCGACGGTTAAGAGAAGTCTTTTACCCAGTATCCCGCCAGGATGGTAGAAGGCGAAGTCTTTTTCTTTGAAGCCTTTCTTGTCTAAGAGAGCAACCGCAAGGGCATCTCCCATAGCAAGCATCGCGGTAGTTGAAGTGGTTGGGGCAAGACCCAAAGGACAGGCCTCCCTCTTTACGGATGTATCTATAACGTAATCGGCAAACCTCGCCAGAGTAGAGCGCCTGTTGCCGGTCATAGCTACAATCTTTGCCCCGATCTTCTTGACAACTGGCAGGAACTTTATTATCTCCTCAGTCTCTCCGCTATTGGAGAGCGCCAGTATAAGGTCGTCCTTTGTGACCCTACCAAGGTCGCCGTGAAGCGCTTCGGCAGGATGCAGATAAAGAGATGGTGTTCCGGTCGAAGAGAGGGTTGCGGATATCTTTTGGGCTATGAAACCGGGCTTGCCCATTCCGGTGACTATAACACGCCCGCTTATCCTATATATAGCCTTTACTACTTTCTCGAAATTATCGTCTATCCTCGCGATAAGACTTGCTATAGCATCTCGCTCTATCTTGAGGACTTTTCTAGCCATCGTCTTAGCCATTATCTCACAACCCTCTCTATTTTTTTCAATTTGATAAGAAGGTCTTCGAGCGAGTCTAGCCTTATCATGTTGGGGCCGTCGCTAGGTGAGCTGTCCGGGTCCTCGTGTACTTCCATGAAGACGGCGTCAACGCCGCAGCTTACGGACGCCATGGCGAGATAAGGTATAAACTGCCTTTCACCGCCCGATCTTTCTCCCTGCCCGCCTGGCGACTGGACAGAATGCGTCGCATCGTACACCACTGGATAACCTAGCTCCTTCATTATAAGCAGAGAGCGAAAGTCGCTTACCAGAGTATTGTAGCCAAAACTCACCCCACGCTCAGTCAAGAGTATTTTTCTGTTTCCGGTTGACTCGATCTTATTGACAACATGCCGCATGTCCCATGGAGCAAGAAACTGGCCCTTTTTTATATTGACAGCCCTTCCGGTTTCGGCCGCCGCTATTATCAGATCGGTCTGGCGCGACAGAAAGGCGGGTATCTGTATTATGTCCAGCACCTTTGCGGCCTCTTTTACTTCCTCCCTGCAATGGACATCAGATAATACCGGAACCTTGAACTCCTCTTTGACCTTCTTCAGTATGGCAAGACCTTTTTTAAGACCTGGGCCCCTGTATGATTTAAGCGATGTCCGATTCGCCTTGTCATAACTGGACTTATATATAAAAGGAATACCGACCTTCCTGGCGGTATTTTTCAGCTCTTTGGCATGGCGTAAAGCACTCGATTCGGACTCTATGACGCATGGTCCGGCGATTAAAACAAGCGGGTTTTTCCCGCCAATTTTAACTTCGCCTATAACAACCTCTCTTGTCATTATATTTACCTGTCTCTTTCTCTAAGCAGTGCTTCCTCCGCCCTCTTTATATCCTCGGGCCTGTCTACCCCTATGGTATCGAACTTCGTCTCCACGGTTTTTATCTTGTAACCGTATTCAAGGGCCCGTAGCTGCTCCAGTTTCTCCGCGTTCTCGAGAGCCGAATGCGGGAGGTTCCTAAAAGTAAAGAGGAAATCCTTGGTGAAGGCATAGAGGCCTATATGCTTGTAATATACGGGCCGCTTCCGGGCATCCGTCTCGGCTGTCCTGTTATAAGGTATCGCATATCTCGAGAAATACAAAGCGTAACCATTTCTGTCGACTACCACCTTGACGACATTGGAGTTCGTCAGCTCAGACTCGTCCTCGATCCTCTTGATTATGGTTGCCATTTGCGCGTCTTTTTCCTCCTCGAGGGCCAAGACAAGCGAATCTATCATTATCGGTTTTATGAGCGGCTCATCGCCCTGGATATTGACGGCAATACTGACATCAATAGGGTTGACAACCTCAGCGAGCCTGTCGGTGCCTGAAGGCTGGTTAGGAGATGTGTAAACAGCCTTGCCGCCGAAAGATTCAACAACTTTGAATATGCGCTCGTCATCACAGGCAACGACGAGATCGTCAAGCGTTCTCGCCTTCTTCGCATTCTCCCAAACATGCTGAATTACAGGCTTCCCTAGAAGATTGGCAATGACCTTACCTTCAAACCTTGTCGCGCCCCAACGGGCGGGTATGACACCTATCGCTTTCACATCTTCTCCTGTTTTCTAAAATTATGTTTTTCTTATCCTATCGAGCAACTCATCAGGCGTAACTACCGCTATACCTACCTTGCCCACCACTATGCCGGCCGCATAATTTGATATATGCGCCGAACATACAGGATCGGCGCCCGCCGCCAGTGACAGCGTATAAGTGGCTATGACGGTATCGCCGGCGCCCGATACATCGAATACCTCCTGGGCGACGGTGGGTATATGCTTCATCGCCTTACCTTTCTGAAAGACAGCCATACCATTCTCGCCGAGAGTTATAAGCGCTATCTTGCATTCCAGCATATTTAGAAGTCTCTGGCCGGCCTTCTTCAGCGTTGAGTCGTCCTTTATCTCGAAACCTACGGCCTTGGCCGCCTCGTGATGATTAGGCGTTATTAAGCTTATTCCCCTGTAATATCTGAAATGCTCTTCCTTCGGGTCTACGGCGATTATCTTTTTATACCTTCTTGCCAGCGGCACCACCCTACTCAAAAGGGACGGTGTAATAAGACCTTTGCCATAATCCTCTATTATCACGGCATCCACATTTTTTATGGTCGCTTTTGCATGATCGACTATAGTCTCAACCATCCCATCATGAAGACGATCTATCTTCTCCTTATCGATGCGAACGACCTGCTGATGATGCGCCACAACGCGCGTCTTCAGTATCGTAGGCCGCGAAGAATCTGTAAGGACGCCTTCGGTATGTATGCCTTTTTGATCGAGCTCACCTTTAAGTATCGCCCCTCTTTCGTCATCACCTATTATACCGACAAGATAGACATCGGCCCCAAGAGACCTGAGGTTATTGGCGACATTTGAGGCCCCTCCAGGCATGAAGCTTTCCTTCTTGACCCACACGACAGGGACCGGCGCTTCCGGCGATATGCGGGAGACCTCGCCCCATATGAACTCGTCTAGTATGAGGTCCCCTATGACCATAACCTTTATATTCTTGAACCTCTCGACTATCTTCCTGTAGGCGGCAAAGTTTTTATCAGTCATATATTTTCTATTATCGACCTGTATAGAATAGGAAACATGATTTCGTGATGGCCTATAATGTTGTAGCCCTTCCCGCCCATCGAAGTCGGCCTAGAAAGTATATTTTGATATGGCCTATACTGGCTTATCATATCGAAATTCGCGGTCGTAAATACCTTTACTTTGAAATCAAGGTTTCTTGCCACTGTAAGCGCCTTCAGGAAGACCTCAGGAAGTATCACGGCCGAACCGAAATTAATAGCGACTCCGCCTTCAAGCTTAGATACGCTGTATATAAAATTCCTGAAATCCAGAAGCGAGCCCTCTCCTATCGCCTCACCGTTCGCGGAAGGATGCTGATGGATTATGTCCGTCCCGATAGCGACATGCGCCGTGACGGGCACATCAAGTTCAAAACCGTTGGCGAGTATGCTTAAACCCCTGTGCGGAAGCTTAGATTTGACGATATTAGCGCCGAGCGCTTCTCCTATCCCGAGGCCTTTGGAAAATCCGCTATTTATCGCCTCGTTGATAAAGCTGGCTGTTTCCTTAGCCATGCCGAAAGAACCGTTCAGTATGCCCTCGCCAACGTCCTCGCTCGTCCGCCCTATCATAGCGATCTCGGTATCGTGGATTATTCCCGCCCCATTCAACGCCACGGCCTTGATGACTCCTCTTCTCATAAGATCTATGACAAGCGGCGAAAGGCCGCACTTTATGACATGGGCGCCCATCATCAGTATCACCATCTTGCCATGCTTATGCGCTGTCACTATGGCGTCCACAAGCGACTTTAAATTCTGGGCAGCAAGTATCCTCGGCAGGGAATCATAGAAAGATTTGAAGCTCTCGCCTTTTTTGGCGGTCCTGGCAAAATCATCTACCGATACCTTGCATTTGCGCACATTGAGGGGTATCGTTTTTATCTTGCTTAAGTCGATCCTTTGCCTAGGTGTGGCCATACGCTTTCCCTTCTAATAGATAAAACGAAGTTATTCTATCATATATATCGCGATAACGTCAATTAATTCGCGGTCAAGCCGCTATATCACAATATAAAGATATTATACATTAAACCTGATGGTTATAATATCGCCATCCTCCACGACGTAATCTTTGCCCTTAATGTAAAATCTGCCAGATTCTCTGACTTTCTCTTCGGAGCCAAGGGCTTCCAAATCCGCATACTTCATCACTTCTGCGCGTATAAAGCCCTTCTGCAAGTCCGTATGGATGGTGCCTGCCGCCTCTGGCGCGGTGGACCCTTTGCGTATGTTCCACTGACGAACCTCGTCCGGGCCGACAGTGAAGAACGATATAAGGTCGAGAGCCTTTAGACACAAACGCGTAAGAACATTTATCGCTGGCTCGCCTATTCCTTCGGCCCTGAGGAATTCTCGCTTATCTTCTTCGGATTCAAGGCCGGCTATCTCGCGCTCCACCTTCGCCGAGACCTGCATGATCTCGACCTGCTGGGGACTTAGATCTGTACGCAGACTCTCAAGAAGTGAGGTATCCTGCAGGGCGTCTTCGGAAACGTTAAGGACTAAAAAAAGCGTCTTCCGAGTCACGAAAGGATAGCTGGTTATTAATTTCTTCTCATCCGAGGTGAGCTCAAAAAGCCTCAACGGAAGAGTCTTGTCAAGATGGGCCTTCATCCTGCCTAGAAGCTCGCGCTCTTTGGCGGCGGCCTCCTCTTTGGTCTGCTTTATCGCCTTCTCAAGCCTTTCCAGACGTTTCTCGATAAATATAAGATCGTGAAGTATAAGCTCGGCATTGATAAAATCTATATCTCTTTTGGGATCGACAGAGCCTTCGACATGATATACCGAATCGTCCTTAAAAGCCCTGACAACGTGACATATCGCGTCAAGGTCGTTTATGTCCTTAAAGATCTCTGCCTTTGCTATCGTATCCTTCTCGATGCGGGGCAGGGCTTCTATCTCTATCCTTGCGCGCACTTCCTTGGCCGGCTTATATAATGAAACAAGCTTATCGAATCTCGGGTCAAATATCTCCGCAACGCCCTTTATCGGCTTGCCAGAAGCGATCTCTTTTTCGGATATGGGATGGCCCGTCAAAAGCTCAAATAGCGTCTTCTTTCCCACCTGAGGAAGCCCGATTATACCTATTTTCATAGTCTTTAATCCTCCGGCAAATCCTGCCCTGTTCACACTTCAAAAAAGTTGGGTATGTGCCCTTGCTTTTTGCGAATCTTGTGGCATACTTTATACAGACAAACAAAGGAGATGGGACGATAGCGAAAGCAAATCAAGGCCTATCACCTACAAAAAGCCTTCCAAGTGGAAGGCCTTTTTGTTTCAAGAACCATATTCATAGACCGATCTCCAGAAGCATCATTCCCACAAAACCAAGCATCGTTCCCATAGAGGCGATATCCGAATTGCCGGCATACTGTGACTCCGGTATTATCTCTTCAATTACCACAAATATCATCGCACCCGCCGCAAATGCCATTGCGTAAGGTAAAAGCGGCCTGCACGCTGTTACGGCAAGCGCTCCTATCACCGCCGCCAGCGGTTCCGCGACCCCTGAGAGTTGCCCGTACCAGAAACTATGGTAACGTGACATACCCTTTGAATACAACGGCATGGAAACAGCGATTCCTTCGGGTATATCCTGCAGGCCGATGCCGACAACGAGAGCCATGGTCGCGGCGAGGGTGGCCGATGTCATGCCCTGAGCGAGCGCGGCGAACGCGACTCCTATTACGAGGCCTTCCGGAATATTATGAATGGTCATAGCAAGAACTATGAGAGTGCCTTTTTTCCACGAGGTCTTTATTCCTTCGGCTGCCTGCACCGGCAGATAGATATGAAGATGCGGAAGAAGGCGGTCAAAGATCCTTATGAAGATGACACCGGCAGCGAATCCGGCTGCGGGTATTACGGCAAAGACGCTTTTATAGGCTCCCGAAAGTTCGATCGCCGGCACAAGAAGGGACCAAAAGCTGGCCGCGAGCATAACACCGCCGGCGAATCCTAGCGATGCGTCAAGCAGTTTTCTGTTAAACGTTTTTGATAGTAATACTATAGCCGCCCCCACAGCGGTAAGAAACCACGTAAAACATCCTGCCATAAGCGCCTGCAGGGCAGGATGCGCATTTTTCAAAATCTCAATCATCGGCACCTTTCTCCCAGTATATGTGAGGCGGCTTCCAAGACATCATTAACCGTAACCGCCTCGAGACACTTAAATCCGATTTTGCATTCATGAGCAAGGCATATATCACAACCGACATATTTATGTAGGATGATATCGCGATCACCCAACGGGCCCCAGCGTTCCGGCGAAAGGCCTCGGTCAGACCGTCCAAATATCGCGACTACTGGCGTTCCGACAGCGCAGCAGATATGGACAGGACCGGAATCGTTGGATATAAAAAGCCTGCATCGTTTAAGTACGCTGGCGATGTCAGCGACGTCTGTCTTACCAGCCAGGTTCAGACACCTGTTATCAAGAAGAAAGGCGACTTTATCGGCAAAAACCTTGTCGCCAATTCCGGAGAGGATGACAGTCTTCACGCCGTATTTTGAAATTAAGCTCCTCGTAACGGCAGCGAAATTTTCCGCAGGCCATCTCTTAGACGGACAGCTCGCTCCAGGGTTTATGGCGATTACCAAGTCGTTGTTGTGTATGCCATATTCTTTAAAAATTTTTTCTATCTTTTGCTCGGAGCCAGCGTTAAGTGGCATATAAAGAGACCTGTCAGTAGCTTCTATGCCGATATAACGGACCAGATCAAGCGTATAATCGATCTCGTGTTTAAGACCAAGCTGTTTTTTATGCGGAACTCTCTTCGTAAGAAGTCTTCCCCATTTTGTATCATATCCTAGCCTTACAGGTATGCCGGCCAAGGCCGTTATTAAATGGGCTCTTTGTGTAGGATGAAGGATAATTGCAAGGTCGAAACGCTTTTTCCTCAGATTACCGATAAATTCGATATTACCTAAAAAGTCTTTTTCGCGCCCTTCCTTATCGTAGATGATAATCTCATTAATGTTAGGGTTGCCCTCAACTATCTGCCGGGCATATGGCCTCACCATTACGGCAATATAACTATCCGGATAGGCGCGCCTTACCGCCTTTATGGCGGGCGTCGACAGCAGAACATCGCCTATCCTGTCTAGCCTTATTATCAATATCCTTTTGTAATCTCGCATGTTAGTTTAAACCTTTGACCTTAGCCGTATCCTTCAAGCATCATCCGGGCGGTATCAAAAACCTCATCCGCAGATATTAACTTCATGCATTCATGATTAAAGCGGCATTCGGCCCTTTCGCACGGTGAGCAGTGAAGTCTTGTATTGATAACTGAGTCGAGCTCGCCGGTGGGGCCATACTTTTTCGGATCGGTCGGCCCGAATATCGCAAGCACTTTCGTCCCTACCGCACATCCCAGATGAAGAGGGGCGCTATCGTTGGTTATGAGAAGCCTTGATCTCTTGAGAAGCGAGGCGAGCTGCCTTATATTGGTCTTGCCAACAAAATTGAACGGCTTAGTCTTCATTCTAGCGGTTATCGCCGCCACAATATCCGCATCCTCCTTGAGGCCGATCATTATTATGCTCGCCTTACATTCTCCAGCCAAGCGGTCACAAACCTCGGCAAATCCTTCCGGCATCCAGCGCTTCAGATGGCTCTTCGCGGCCGCGTTCACCACCACCATCGGTTCTGGAACGCCTTCGCTTTTGAGAAGCCCTGAAATATACTCATCGTCTTCCGCTGGTATATATATGTAGGGCCGACGCTGCGGATCTTTTACGCCCAACGATTTTAATCTGTAAAGGTGCCTGTCCATGCTATGAACCACAGGGGCAGGGAAGCGCTGAACGGTAGATGTCCTATACTTCGGAGATATCAAAAGCGGAAAAATCGTATTCTTCAGGTCGACAACCATGTCGTATCTGAGATTCTTGAGCCTTAACTGTATACGCCTCTTAGCCGCAAGCGATGAATGCTTGTCATAAATCATCAGCTTGATAACCGCAGGGTCTTTCTCAAATATATCCTTACCCTGAGGCCCTACCAAAACGTCTATTCTGGCGCCGGGAAACTCATTCTTCAGAGTGGAAATTACGGGGGTCGTAAGGATTATATCCCCGACATTGCTTAAGGTTATAACCAATATCCGCTTTATCTGCGATTTATCCGCTATCATACTTTAGAATTTAATCCTCAGCCGAGCAGTCTCTCCGCTTCCCGAACAACATCTTCGACCGTTATCGCGTCCATACAAATGTTATCGATGCATGTAACATCGTAGCATGGCGTCTCGCACCTTTCGTTTTTCCATATAATGCGCCATGCGCCGGTTCCATAAGGTCCTGTAATGCGAGGAGAGGTTGGCCCAAAGAGCGCTATCGTTTTGACGCCTAGCGCCGAAGCCATATGCATAGGGCCGGTATCATTTGCCACAACAAGTTCGGAGCGCTCAAGAAGCGCGCCGAGCTGTTTTAAATCGGTCTTGCCCGCGGCGACTATCGCCTTGCCGCCCATCAGTTCATTTATCTGGACCGCCAAACCGGCATCCTTCGCCGATGCCGCTAAGATTATCTTCGCTTTGAATCTCTCGCCTAGGATCTCGCCCAGCTTCGCGAACTTTTCCGCGGCCCATCTCTTTGGGCCCCAGTTACCGCCTGGACAGAGTAATATAATCCTGTCCTCATCGGACACTCCGACATCTTTAAGGAAGCTTGAGATGTACTTTCGGGCCCCGTTATCCACAAAATATTCATATGAGGTGTTAAGAGGCTTTATTCCGGCGCTCTTTGCTATATTCAGGAAATATTCCACCTTGTGCAGCTCCTCATCAGGCTCTTCGACGGCTTTAGTCAGGACCCAACCGCGGTTTTTGTTCGGATAACCGATCCTCTCCTTTATTCCGGCCAGCAGCGTTATGAGCGCCTTCGTAAATGATCGGTGAAGGAGGAAGGCAGTGTCGAACTTCCTAGCTTTAAGCTGCTTTATGAGCCTCCATTTACCCACAAGACTTTTGTGAGAGCCTTCCTCATCATAAAATATTATCTCGTCCAGTCGGGGATTCGACTCTAGTATATCTTTACACCGCGGATGCAGTAGGCACGCTATATAAGCGTCTGGATACGCTTCTCTGACCGCCCTGATAAAAGGCGTCGAAAATATGACATCCCCAATCCAGTTTACGTTAACTATAAGTATTCGCTTGCCCATATGATAATTTGCAAATTCCTTTAACTCGCAGGCCGTTTTATCATTGCTTGGCGCGCATGAGCATCCCTACTCATCCCTATGTTCCTTGATCCACGTATAATAACCACTGGTCTCGATCCAAAACACGAATAGATTATTTGACGTGCGTGAGATGCGAACCCTTTTTATCGCGTAAATATCATCGTTAGGCGCAAACCTTCCGGGATTCGTAGCTAGCGCGCAGGCATAGCCAGCCTGTCTTGCGCAGGTCTTTACCCTCTCGTCATGAGCCCCCACAGGATAACATAGCTCTTTGACCGGTTTGCCGAGTTTGTCCTCCAGTATCTTCTTAGAGTCATTAAGCTCAGATTTGAGTCTTTCCGTATTCATTGTCGGTAGCCATAAGTGCGAGATGGTATGGCTGCCTATAGTTATGAGACCGGAATCTGACATCTCTTTTATCTCTTTCCAGCCCAGATAGCCCGGCTGGCCTATCTTGCCGACTATCACATATATCGTAGCGGGTATACCGTATTTCTTGAGAACGGGATAAGCATATTTGTAATTATTATAGAATCCGTCATCGAAGGTGATGGCGATGGTCTTCGGCGGCACCCTTTCTTTATTCTGAATATAGGAGACGGCTTTCTCGACGCTGATTACGTTATAACGGTGATCTTTGAGGAATTTCATCTGCCTTTCGAAGCTTTCAGGGGATACGGAAAGCTTTGAAAGTCGCGTGTTATCATCGATGGAGTGGTACATGAGGATCGGCAAGACATAAGCGTTTTTCAATGATAACAATAACGCCGCGACTATGACAATGAGAAAGCCGGCCGTAATAGTTATTTTTAATATCGTTTTCTTTTTCATCTCGAAACTTCTTTATAGAGCTCAGCGATCTTGTCAGCCATCGATGCCAGAGTGAATCTTTCCACTACGAGCTGTCGCCCCCTATCTCCCATACTCTTACGACGCTCTTCGTTTGCCAGCAACGTTAACACCGAATCACTTATTCCGCGGACATCCCCCACATCCACCAGGATGCCATTTAAGCCGTTTTTTATTATGTCCTCTATGCCCCCTACTCTCGAAGCTACCACCGCCCTTCCAGCGGCAAGCGCCTCAAGAAGGGCAATGCCAAGGCCTTCCTTCACAGAAGGAAAGACGAAGACATCCATTATAGAAAGAAATCTGTTCGTGTCGGGGCACGACTCGAAAAATTTTACCGAATCTCCGATGCCCAGGGTCTCGGCTAGCTTCTTCAAGGCAGGGCCTTCCTCGCCGCTGCCCACTATAAGACCCTGTATACGGCGATCGGCTCTTATAGCGTCTTTGAGCGCGCGCACAAGATAAACCTGGCCCTTAACAGGAGAAAGCCTCCCTATGGTGCCGACAACCGGCCCCTCCTTCAATCCGAGTTGCTTTTTTATACCGGTTATCTCCGAATCTGAATACCTCTTTGAGAACTTTTTTATATCGACTCCGCTGTATATCAACGCTATCCTAGCTCGCTCCACCCCTAGATCATTTATAAGATGCGTCTTCACCGCATCGCTTATTGCTATGACCCTTACGCCCCAGGTATCTACTATTCTCCTAAACCTCTTTTTAAAATAGCCGTGGCAGGTGGTCACATACGGCACGCCTGTCAGACGGGAAGCGATGGCCGAGGCGACTTGCGAGACGCGAGAATGGGCATGGATTATGTCTATTTTCTCATTCCTCGCTATTCGACTTATGGCAAATGCCCCTTTAAAAACTTTAGGACCGAGTTCGAATTTTGTAGCTATATCGATAACACGATGAGATATGCCCGATTTTACAAGCTCCAGCTCCAAGTCGCCTCCCGATGAAGCGACAACCACATCGATACCCTTCTCCTTTAAAGCCTTTGATAAGGTCAATATATAGTTTGATATACCGCCTATGTTAAAATGCGTGGTGACATGCAAAACCTTCACGCCACACCTTCTTTTTCCCTGACACGGTTTGATCTTGAACCGTAAGACCCCTCCTTCGCAAGGAAAGGTTTCGCGGCCTCCAAGACCTCATCCACCGTTATCTTCTTAAGGCAAGTGATCTTCTTCTGGCAAGCGCTCTTATAACAGGGGCTGCACTTCATCTCATGCCCTTTCCAGAAAACCACGCAATCTTTTGATGGCGAAAGATGTCTTGTCGGATCCGTTGGGCCGAATAAAGCGATTAAAGGCGTTCCCATGGCACAGGCCACATGCATAGGCGCAGAATCGGGGGTTACATACAATTTGAAATATCTCATAAGGCTTGCCAACTCCAAGATGGTCGTCTTGCCGGCCAAATTGACCGGCTTCGACCTGGCAAGTCTTGCGATCTCCGCCGCATAAACGGAATCCTTTTCGGCTCCTGTCAAAACCGCCCTTACGTTAAAATCACACGCCAGCCTATCGCAAAATTCCGCTATATAAGAGGGCGGCCAATTTTTGCTTAACCACCTGTCGGAAGCCCTTACATTTATACCTACTAGCGTCTGTGAAGGCTGTAGCCAGTTCTCATTGAGCAACCTAGCGGCCTGAGCATCATCGTACCGCGAAGGCCAAAGTTCCAACTCCGCTCCAGCATCCTTGACACCAGCCATCTTAAGCGTCCTTAACTGATGCTCGATCGGATTAAGGTATGGGGCGTCATCTTTTATCTTCTTATTAAGAAGAAAGGACATCTTGCCGTTATCGTAGCCATAACGAAGAGGCGCCATGCTCAGATATGCCAAAATATGGCTTTTCTTGTTGTTTTGAAGGTCTATTACCATGTCGAAACACTCTCTGCGCAGCGCCGCCGCAAGAGACAATAACCCTTTTAAGCCTTTATTTTTAACCTTGAAATCACATACTATCCTATCATTGATATAAGGACAATTATCTAGCACCTCTCGGAACCGCAAACCCACCAGGACCTTTATCTTGGCATCCGGGTATTTGGCTCGTATCGCTCGCAGACTAGGCACACTGAGTATGATATCCCCTATCGCGCTCATCTTTATCACCAGTATGTTTGGAGACTTAAGCGCTTCCTCGTATACCTGAATTGTAGACTTCATCATCTTCTCAAGGTTGAAATCGGACTCCACCTTCTTTCTTGCCTCAATGGCCATCGAAATACGCAACTGGTCATCCTTATATATCCTGGCTATTTTTTCGGCCATGTCTGCCGGATTCCGCGCCTCGCACAAAAGCCCAGTCTTCCCGTCGTCTATTATATCAACCACACCACCAACCCTCGTCGCGACGACGCAAACCCCTGAGGCCTGCGCCTCGATTATTACCCTTCCGAACGCTTCCGGCGTTGTAGTGGCCGAGACGAGACAGTCGAGGCCGCGCATCACCTCTGGCACGTCTTGACGGGCACCGCCAAACTCCACGATGTCTGAAAGCCCGAGTCGCCGCACAAGTATCTCCAGCTCCTCCCTGTATTTTTCTTTTGGAGCAGAGCCTACTATCACCGCCTTTATGCCCGCTATCTGACGTCTTAAAATCGAAACGGCCTTAATGAAATCGGCATGTCCCTTAAGAGGCGTTATCCGCGAGACCATGCCAACTACGAATGAGTCTCCGAAGAATTCCTTAGGCTTCGCGAAGCGGAATCTTTCCAAGTCAACACCTCGCGGTATGAGGCGGATCCGTTCATATGGCACCGCGAAATTACTGCTCATGTGTTTTGCCATTATATTCGATGCCACTATGACGTATTTGCCCCAGCTGATGGGGACGCTCATAATATGTTTGGAGTAATATCCGTGTGCCGTTGTGATAAAAGTCCGACCGGTGGAGCGGCAAGCAAAATAAGCGACGGCGGCCGGCACGCGGGAACGGGCATGCACTATATCTATATCCTCACTCCTTATGATGTCACGCAAGGCGCCGATCATCCTTAACATGCTAAATATGGACTTATTTCCTACAGGAAGGTTATAATGTCTGGCGCCAGCCGCCTCGGCTTCCGCCACAAGCCTTCCGCCGCCCGATACTATAATCGCCTTATGGCCGTGTGATGATAGATAACGCGCAAGATCAACAGTACCCGTCTCCACACCGCCTATATCCAGAGATGGCAGAATCTGAAGGATATTCATGCGGCATCCTCTTTCATGGTGTTTGGCATACTTTCAGCGCCATAATATTTTTTGGACATCCACCATACACTTTAAAAGACGCCTCCCCAAGGCCATGCTATATAAGCCGCCTAACCGCCGCAAATATCTTCTCGCGGTCGTTAGTCCCTTTGCCTGAGAACTGCTTCTTCCACGTCCTTTCGAGCGCCGCGCCAAGGCCAGCCGGAGTCGTACGAACAAGATACCCGTCCCTCTCCAGATCAGCAAGGACACGTTCGTACTTTGTCACGGCCTTCGTCTTCTTGTCAAGCTCGAAAACAACAACCTTTTTTCCGGACGCGATCGCCTCGGAGACCATTGATATAGATTCGCCTGAGACGGCTATTATATCGCTGAGTTCCAGGATGCCTGCCACAGCCCCTTCGATATTACGCTCGTTGGCCACAACGAGAAGCTTACACAACCTATTATTGCCAAGCCTGGCTTTAAGAATAGACTCTGATTCCGACGGCGTTCTCCTGGAGGTAGTGGCGAGCATTTCGGCATCGTTTGCCTTGCAGAATTCAAGGACTCCCATGACGATCTTGTTAGTAGAGTCTTTGGTCAACATAAAACCGGCGTTATCACCACCTACAAGAAGACCAAGAACTATACTTTTCTCTATGCGCACTAACTGTCTAATCTTAGCGCCTTTTGAGCGCATGGTATCGCCATCTATGAGATTAGGCGCCAGTGTGGTTTCAACCACGTTCTTTCTTGAAGGCGGCTTGTCATGGCGTGGTATTACGGCGAGGCTAAAATTTTTGAGACCTGGGATTCCGGGCCTCATTATGATTACGTTTCTGGCATTATTCTCCTTGGACATAAAAACATTCGCGGCGGATGTGGCAGAACCGCAAGATACGACGAAATCAGCGTATGTTTTCATAAGAGTGTCGTATGACTGCCCGGTAAGACAGGCCCTCATGCACAGCATGCAGCCCTGGCATCTCCAATTAGCTAAGCGGGCACATAGCGAAAGGGCTAATTTCGCAAACTTGTTTTTAAATTTCACATCTACAACGACTATCTTAGTATCGCTTTCTTTGTAGCCTTGCGATAGGCGGGCTTTTTGTATCTGGCCGGCGACCGCAAGCGACTGGTTCAAGTGGCCGGCCTTGCCATCGTTGAGTACAAGCACCGTCCTCAGAGGGGTTGACTTCCACCTTTTGTGAAGCCATAGCCACTGGTCCGGATACTGCCTCACATATCTCTCAAGCAAGCTCATGTACCTCTGCAGATTCTCCCGTACGGCATCTTTTGAAGGAGTATTCCTGAAATCTATATACTCCTCAAGATAAAGCTTATGATAAGGCCCCTTGGTACGGACGATGAAATTGGGCAACACTATCGAATCGGTCCTTTTGGCTATTTCCATGGTGCCGGAATGGCTAGAGGTGGGCCTGCCGAAGAAGTCGACAAACATTCCGTTTTTACCGGCATCTTGGTCTGCAAGTATGCCAACGATCTTCTTCTCCTGCAGGGCTTTTAATATATTCTTTACATCCATCCCCTTCCTAATGACCTTGCAGCCGTTCGATTCGCGCAAACGGTTAAGGAGCTCGTTTAACCGCTTCATCTTCTGCTCCCTCACAAGCACCATTATCGGCCATCCCTCTACGGAACTGACAAGGCTGGAAAGCTCCCAATTGCCAAAATGGGCGGTGAGAAGGATGGTGCCCCTTCCGGAATTTGCCGCGTTTCTTATGAGGTCCATGTTCACCACCTCAACATACCTATCAACATATTCGCGGTTGACCTTGGTGAGATTGAGAACCTCCATAAATGTCTGGACCATGTTCTGATACACGCGCTTGGTTATTGTTCTCAGCTCGTGTGGCGACTTCTCCTTGGCGAAAGCCGCCTTGAGATTCGCATAGGCTATAACACGCCTTTTCTTGTTAAAGAAAAATGCAACGACACCGAGCCTTCTGCCAAGCCACAGCGTAAGGCTTACAGGCACGAACCTAAATAAAAGATTCAGAGCTCTAACGAGAATATAAGCTATTAAGTCTAGCAACCAAAAGCTCCTTTCCAGCGGTTATCTCCATCTCTATGGCGAGCTGCATCATCGTATAAGCGCCGAACGAAAAGCTCATCCGCGCGAACTTGACCGCATCCTTTTCCGTAGTGATCAGAAAATCTAAAGATCGACCACCGCATCTTCTTATAATGGTCTCCACATCCCTCAATGTATAATTGTGGTGGTCGCCAAACGAGATGTGTTCAAGAACCACCGCGCCCAGATCCTTCGCCGTCTCCTCAAAATATTCGGGATCGCCTATGCTCGACACAAGTATAACCTTTTTGCCTTTGGCAAAGAAGATGTCGCGATTTTTTCTCGCCTTGGGATCATAAAGATATTTGGGTCTATGCACAGCCTCCAGAAATACGACGTGGCTGTTTATAGCCCTTATCCTGCTTCTGAGCGCCTCGAGATGGGATGGCGATGCTTTATTAACTTTGGTCAGAACCACTACATGCGCCCTTTTAAGCGCGCTTAACGGCTCTCTTAAAACACCTCTTGGGAAAAGGCGACCGTTGCCAAATGGATTTCTTGCGTCGACTAACACTATATCGAGATCCCGCTTAAGTTCCCAGTGCTGAAAACCATCATCAAGAATCGCGAACTGGCTGCCATAAAGCCTTATCGCCTTGTGTGCGCTTTTAGCCCTATCTTCCCCGACCAACACAGGTATGTCCGGCATATTCTTTTTAAGCAGCGCTTGCTCATCCCAGCCGTAGCCGCGTATGAGCACGGCGGCCGATCTCTTGAGCTCATTCTCAAGTATCCCCGCAAGCGCTATGGTAAAAGGCGTCTTCCCCGTTCCGCCGAGAGTTAAATTACCTACACTTATGACTTTAATAGGCACGCTGTGTGATTTCAATATTTTAAAACGGTATAGAAGCCTTCGCGCGAATATGGCCATGGCATATAAAATAGACAGAATGTAAAGGGCTGCCTTTAGAGGCGCGAATATAACGCCTTTGCGCTTATCGGTCATCAGTGAATATATAAAATTTACCATACTATAACAGTTCTTTAAGCACCGCCAAGTTACGGACTGTCGCGCCGCGGTTATTCTTTATGATATTTTGCGCAGCGGAGCCGATTGAAAAAGCAACGCTTTCCTCTTTCAGAAGGGACTTTACTCTGCAATACAGCTGGCTTGAGTCTTTCACCTGTATTGCGCCCCCGCCCTCGAGTAGCGCGGCGGATATGTTCTTGAAATTAAACATATATGGCCCGAATATCACGGCTTTGCCGAACACCGCCGGTTCTATTGGATTCTGCCCGCCATGAGGCACAAGGCTACCCCCTATAAATACAACCGACGCGATCGAATAAGCATCGTTCAGATAACCTATCGCATCAAGAATGTAAACAACGCGCCTACTCCTTGGCTCAGCAAGACGCGCAAATAATGAGGATGATAAAAAAAAAGGCGTAAAACCGGCTTTCTTAACTACTCTTTCAACTTCCGAAGCCCTCTCGATATGGCGAGGAGCGATCAAAAGCTTCAGATCCGGGAATTCCGCAAGCAAACTCTTATATACCGATATTGCTATATTCTCCTCGCCGGAATGCGTGCTACCCGCTACAAACAGCCTCATCCCTTCGCTAAAGCCCAGAAATTCCTTTATCCTGCTAAGCGATTCTTCATGAGTTTGTACTTGGAAATCGAACTTCATATTGCCGGTAACGATGACCTTTTCGGGCGGAGCCCCAAGGATCTTTATCCTCTCAGCATCCTCTTTAGACTGCATGCAGAAAACACCTATCCTCTCAAGCGTCCTCTTAAGGAAGGGCCTGGCCATCAGGTATTTTCCAAACGATCGATCGGATATTCTGCCATTAATCAGGGCAGAAGGCACAGCCCTAAGCGAAAGCTCTTTCAGAACATTAGGCCATATTTCGGTTTCGATCATGACATAAAGGCTGGGCCTTATGAGGGCGATGGTTTTTTTTACCACAAAAGATATGTCAAGCGGGAAATAGATTATCACGGCATCTCTGGAATATAGTTTATTCGCAAGCTCCCATCCAGTTCTTGTAATCGTTGAGAACACGATAGGATTTGCAGGGAACTCCCTCTTGATGAGAGGAATGAGATCCCTGCACAAAGCCACCTCACCCACACTGACAGCCTGTATCCATATAGCGCCTTTTGCGTCCGATAGGCTTTTTCTCTTTTCTGCGGAGTAACATCCGAATCTCTCAGCAAGGCCGCCGTGCAGCTTACCTTTAAAGATAAGCGTTGGAAGGTAGAAGACCGAGAATATAAGAAAACCGATGTCATACAGCATTGTCACCACTCCATCTGGCGGATCTCAATTACTCTTTACGCTTCACTAATTACTGATTACGAAATCTACGCTCTCGGATGCGCCTTATCATAAACGGTCTTGAGCCTGTCCATCGTCACGTGAGTATAAATCTGTGTGGTAGACAGATTCATGTGTCCGAGTAGCTCCTGAACGCTTCTTAGGTCCGCCCCCCTGTCCAACATGTGTGTGGCAAATGAATGGCGTAAACTATGCGGTGATATCTTCTCGGCAATAGCGCAAGCGCGTATGTACTTATCTACCACCCGCCGCACGCTCCTGTCGGTCAGGCGTCTTCCCGCATTATTGAGAAAAACGGCATTTTTATCCTTAATTTTACGGACGTTCCGCGATTCCGTATACTTCCGTATGGCGTTAAGCGCTGGTTCTCCTATCGGCACCACCCTCTCCTTTGACCCTTTACCCAGCACCTTCACAACACCGCTTATAAAATCCACGTCATCCACATTAAGACCGACTAACTCGCTTACCCTTATACCTGTCGAATAGAGTGTCTCCAGGATCGCTCTGTCCCTCAGACCTGCTTCGCTGTTATCCGGAGGCGACTGCAGCAATTTTTTCACCTTGCTGACATCAAGAAAAACGGGCAACTTTTTATCCAGCTTAGGTGTTGAAATAGCCGTTATGGGATTTTTCTTGATATGCCCTTCGCGGTAGAGAAAACGGAAAAGGCTTCTTAAAGAGGCGAGTTTTCTGGCTATCGTTCGCTTGGAGTAGTTCTTGGAGCGAAGCTCAGCGAGAAATCGCCTCAAGGCGAGATGGTCGACTGAGTCAATCTCCCTGTCGCCGATAAAATCCCTGAATAAGCCGAGGTCTATCGTGTAATTGGTTATGGTATGAGGCGAGGCATTTCGCTCGACCTTCAGGTAATTGATGAATTTGTCAATATACCGCTGCATCTGAAGATCTAACCCTTATCCTCGTGGCCTTCCGGCAGCTTCTTTGATATGAACTTGCAATTCGGATAGTTCGAACAGCCGTAAAAGGAACCCCGCTTTGAGCGGCGCTGGATAAGCTCTCCGCCGCAACCCGTAGGGCATTTTACTCCGCTTGTGATAGATTTGGCGTTCTTACAAGTAGGGTAGTCCGAACAACTGAGGAATTTGCCCCTCCGGCCCCATTTTATTACCATGGGTTTGCCGCAGATCGAACATACTTCGTTGGTCGAAACCACTTCTTTCTTTACATCCTTCATTTCAAGTTTCGCCTGCTCAACCGAGTGGATGAAAGGCGAATAAAAACTCTTTAGCACCGTGATCCAGTCCGCCTCGCCTTCCTCTATTCCGTCCAGCTCATCCTCCATTCTGGCGGTAAATTCGACGTCAAGTATTTTAGGAAAATGGCGCATAAGAAGTGTCGTAATCATGATGCCCAGTTCGGTAGGATGGAAATAACCCGATTCTCTTCTTACATAATCGCGCGCCGTTATCGTCTGAATAATGGGAGCATAGGTCGACGGCCGCCCAATACCGAGCTCCTCCAGCGCCTTTACAAGCGATGCGTCTGAATATCTTGGAGGCGGTTTGGTGAAGTGCTGGGCTGGGATAATATCGAGAAGATCGAGCGGCTCATCGATGGAGAGCTCGGCCAAACTTCTGCTTACGCCTTCCTCGGTTTCCTTCTCCTGTTCCGCTTCATATACTACGGTATAACCATCAAATATAATCTTCGTTGAGGCCGCCTTGAATACATAATCCCCCGCTAGTATATCAACCGATGTTTGGGAATAGACGGCGGCGGCCATCTGGCTGGCTATGAAACGGTTCCATATAAGCGTGTACAACTTAAGCTGGTCGGCGGTAAGGTAATCCTTGAGGGAATCCGGCTCGCGCAAAGGAAGCGTAGGACGTATGGCCTCGTGGGCTTCCTGAGCCGATTTTCTAGACTTGTATACGTTTGGTGTCTCAGGATAGTACTTCTTGCCGAATTTCTCCAGGATATAACGCCTTGCGTCGGACTGCGCCTCTTTCGAGACTCTGACAGAATCCGTCCGCATGTACGTTATGAGACCAACCGACCCTTCCTTGCCTATCTCGACGCCCTCGTAAAGACCCTGGGCTACATGCATAGTCTTGGCGCCGGAGAACCTAAGCTTATTGAAAGCCTCTTGTTGCAGCTTCGAAGTAGTAAAAGGCGGGTATGGGTTCTTTTTCTTCTTCGATTCCTTGATATCTCCTACTATAAAGGCCTCTTCCCTCAAGGCCGAACATATATGCTCGGCCTCTTCCTTTCTTTTTATCTCGACTTTCTTATCTTTATACCTATCGAGCTTTGCTGCGAATTTTTCCTTGGGGCTATCGCCCTTCCTTTTCAACTCAGCGGTTATATCCCAGTATTCTTCCGGTTTGAATTTCTTTATCTCCTCCTCTCGCTCCACAATCAGCTTGACCGCTACAGACTGGACTCTTCCTGCGCTTAATCCCCTCGACACTTTTTTCCAGAGAAGGGGGCTCAAAGTATATCCGACTATCCTGTCAAGTATGCGGCGCGCCTGCTGGGCATTCACCAGATGCATGTCAATATCCCGGGGATGCTTAAAGGCGTTGATAACGGCCTCCTTGGTTATCTCATCGAATTTCACCCTATAGAATTTTTTCGCCTCATGCCCCTCTTTTTCAGTCTCACTAAGAATGTTCTTTATATGCCAGCATATGGCCTCCCCCTCCCTGTCGGGGTCAGCGGCAAGATATATGGCGTGTTTATCCTTTGCCTCTTTCTTGAGCAGGGCGAGATTTTTCTTGCGGTCCGCCATCACGACATATTCAGGCCGAAAGTTATCCTCAACATCAACACCAAGTTTAGACTTCGGAAGATCTACTATATGCCCCATGCTTGATGTGACAACGTAATTCTCGCCGAGAAATTTGTTTATGGTTTTCGCCTTCGCCGGCGATTCTACTATTACAAGCGACTTAGACATTCATTCTCCTTTTCTCACAAATTGCTTTCCAGGAATCTCCCGTATAAGTTTCTTTAGCTGAAGACCTAGCAGCAGCTTCGAAACCTTCGCGGTATCGAACCCAGACCTGAAGGTTATCTCGTCTATATGGAGCGGTTCTTCTGATAATATCTTGTATAAAGTGCGTTCATCCTTCGTAAGTGAATTATATATATAGGCACGGGTCATCTTCTCTATCTTCGAGTCTATTTTCTTCCTGTCCTCGCTCGAAATGGGTTCCATCTCTCGTATCTTTAGTTCTTCAATGATATCCTCTACCGACTGCACGAGCCGCGCCCCGTCTTTTATCAGCTCATTTGTGCCCGCGCTGGTCGCGGATGATACCTTTCCCGGCACGGCAAAGACTTCCCTTCCCTGTTCTGCCGCGAAGTTCGCCGTTATGAGCGCCCCCGAATTGCGAGCCGCCTCAACAACCACGACACCGAGTGACAAGCCGCTTATAATGCGGTTCCGGGCCGGAAAATTTTCCGGCAGCGGCGGCATATCATCTTCATATTCGGTAATCACTGCGCCGCTTGTGATTATTTGGTCGTATAACCGTCTGTTTTCGGGCGGGTATATGACATTATGGCCGCTTCCCATGACCGCGATAGTCCTCCCGTTTGCCTTCAACGCGCCTTTATGAGCCGCCGAATCTATTCCGCGGGCCATTCCGCTCACCACCGTAACGCCGCGCAACGCCAGCTCAAAGGCAAGCTTCTCGGCCATCTCTAAGCCATACATCGAGGCCCGTCTTGACCCCACGATCGCCACCGCTATTTCGTCGCGCTTTTCGAGCGTCCCGTTAACATACAACTCTTTCGGCGGCTTGTGAATGTTCTTCAGGTTTTTCGGATATTCCGGGTCATCTATATTTATCTTTCGCGCTGCCATAACACGTTATTCTCAATTATAAATTATCCTTACCGCATAAACTATCAGGTGAAAAATTCTCTTATCCTACGTCGTGAAAAATAAATAATAACGGCACAATTGAAAGAAATGGACAGCATAATCCCGGCCATTATAGTCGAGTCCGCAGAGAACAGCACCGCCTTAAGCGATGCCTCTCTGGACTCCTCTAGCCGATTTCTTGCAGCCGGATTATTTATATTTCTATGCGACGCCGCAACCTTGGCGAAAGCCGCATCAAACTGACGGATAGCCTCTTCACGACCGCCTTTTACGGAGCGTTGATAGCTGGCGAGCGTTTCAACCATAACCAGTACTGATATCACAATAATCGCTATTCTTGCCCAATTTTTCATCTTAAAAATATTTACCACCACCACTATAGAAAAGGCGGATATGACAAAATAGAAAACGGATATCAACACACCATTAACATTGAGTGATACTGGCATAGCGAGTATATTCAGTAAAGAACCGATAATTATAAGCCAGCCAAAAACCCTGATTCCTACAGGGTAACTGCTTGCCGCGCCACCACTCCTCTCAAAAGCGTTTTTTTTGGGACCGACCCTGTTCTTCAGTTTCATAACACCCCTTTTAATTTACCAGCGCCTGAATATCAAACCAAAAAGCGTCCAGCTTAAAACGATGAACGCCACGGTGGTGGCAATTGAGTTTAATACTGTTATCTTGGTCTCTATTGCTGCCTTTTCACGACGAAAGACTTCAAGCATATATTCGTCATCGGAATTCTTGAATATGTTTGTGGACTTGGCCTGCTTAACAAGTATTGCCTTTGCCTTATTCTGTATAGATAATGACTTAGACATCATAGGAAAACCTATCAACGCGTAGTTTATGGCTATTACGATAAGAAGCGTTATACCGATCCACAAACGGGCTTTAGCAGTCATATAATCACCTCCGCATTAAGGCTAAGGTTAAGGCTAAGAGGCCCTTATCCGCGCCTTAGCCTTAACTTTTCTTCGACTTGCTTTCCTCGACTATCCTCACTATCTCTTCCACAACCTGTCTCACCGTCAGTTTCCCCGTATCTATCGTATGATCGGCCCTGGCATATAAAGGGGCGCGCTTGGCAAGAAGATCCTTTATTCTGCGCTTCGGATCCTCGCAGTTAAGAAGCGGCCTGTGCTTGTACTTTTTAGTCCGCTCCATTATGGTCTGTTCGTCGGCGGTAAGGCATATCACTATACCGTTTGATTTCAGGTTAGAAAGGTTCTCGTCCCTTATCACGGCTCCGCCACCTGTATCGATCACCTGGCCGTCAATGCAACAGATATCCCTTATAACAGAGGATTCAACATCCCTGAAATAATCCTCGCCGCTCGATTTGAATATTTCATTTATAGTGCGTCTCTCGCGTCTTTCTATAAGATCGTCGGTGGAAACGTATTTCATCCCCAGGCGGTGGGCAAGTCTCGTGGCGATCGTAGTCTTACCTGTGCCCATAAACCCGATGAGGACAATATTTTTCATATTTAAATTTAAACTTAGAGATTCGATTTTGTTTAAAATTTTGATATTATCAGGCGCGTTTACCTTCCTCAAAAGTGCTTTAACTGCTCGATATAGCCGCTATAATTTCTCTTCATCTCGCGCAAACTGTCGGCGCCGAACTTCTCCACCATCGCGTTCGCTATCTCTATCGCGCAGACGGCCTCGCCTATGACACCGGCGGCAGGCACGGCGCACACATCCGAACGCTCTACTGAGGCCTTTACGGCCTTCTTGGTCTTTATATTCACGCTTGAAAGCGGAGACCTGAGCGTCGATATAGGTTTCATCGCCGCTTTTATCACGATATCCTCGCCGTTAGTAACCCCACCTTCGATGCCTCCGGCATTATTAGTAGACCTGTAAAAACCCCTCTTTTTGTCGTAAAATATCTCGTCGTGGACCATTGAACCGCGCCTGCGGGCCGCATCGAATCCGATGCCGAAGCTCACACCTTTTACTGCCTGTATCGATACAAGGGCAAATGCGAGACGGCCGTCCAAGCGCCTGTCCCATTGTGCGTAGCTTCCTAAGCCCGGCGGCACACCCTTTATAATGACTTCGAACACACCTCCTAGAGTATCTTTACCCTTCATCGCCTCTTCTATCTCGGCACACATTAACTTTGAGGCATCAGGATCAGCACAACGAACAGGTGACTTCTCGGCAATAGTCACTATCTGGTTAAAGCCCAACTCGCCCGTGGAGGCCTCGACAGAGCCTATCATCGTGACATGGCTTGCGATCTTTATCCCGAATTCGGAAAGAAGCCTTTTACAAACAGCGCCTACGCAGACTCTGGCGACCGTCTCGCGGGCGCTGGCGCGCTCGAGAACGCTTCTTATATCTTTTAGATCGTATTTGAGCACGCCGGCAAGGTCCGCGTGCCCGGGTCTTGGCTCAAGCACCGCAGGAAGCGTATCTATCGAGTGGTCAACGTTCCTGACCACCATGGCGATAGGGCTTCCGATGGTAACTGACCGCCTAATACCTGAGAATATTTCGACCCTGTCAGATTCTATTCCCATGCGCTTGCCGCGGCCGTATCCCAACATCCGCCTCGAAAGCTCCGCGTTTATCATCTCCTCATCCACACTAAGACCAGCCGGCACACCGTCTAATATAGCCAGCATTGCCTTGCCGTGAGACTCACCGCTTGTAAGATATCTGATCATAAAAGTCTCCTTCTTTGGGGGCCTTTCCGGTTCACCATAATCCGCAGGCTAATGTCCTCAATATGGATTCTCCGAAGAATATCGATATCACCGCCGCAAGGGCAAGGTGGGGGCCATATGGTACGGCATCCACTCCCTTTATCCATTTTTTCACACTGCCTACTATTGCGCCGCTAATCGGCGCGATAAAAAATGTAAGCACCGTAAGTTTCCAGCCGATCGCCGCCCCTATCATAGCCATAAGCTTAATGTCACCGCCACCCATCGCTTCTTTCTTGAATATTAAGCTTCCGATAAGTCCCATAGAATATATCAAAGCGCCACCAGTAATAAGACCTGCGACGGATTGATAAAACGCCATCCCTTTTATAGGAGTATCGTGGATCTCCGGAAATAAGAAGGAAAAGATGACGGCTATGACCATCCCGCCGAGCGTAATCTCATCCGGTATTTCCTGTATCTCCAAATCTATAAAGGAGACCACTATCAGCGCCGACACTAACGCTGAATATATTATGAACTTAGGTCCCATTCCCAAAAATAGGAAAAGACCAAGGATGAGAAAAGCCGTAAGAAGCTCTATTAATATATAACGCGGCCGTATCCTCTTATGACAAAAACTACACCTTCCTCCAAGTATTATGTAACTCAATATCGGTATATTATCATACCAATGAATATTCTTTTTACAATGCGGACAATGAGACGGCGGAAATACGACCGATTGCCTTTTGGGGATCCTGTATATACAAACGTTGAGGAAACTTCCTATGATCGATCCTACAACAAAAACAAAAAATCTGTCCATCCTTTCACCTATCTTTTTACCGCCTCGTCTTAAGCGCTTCTTTGAGCGCTTTTCTCATTACCGCCACAGGCGCTTTTTTGCCGGTCCATATCTCAAAAGCGATAGCGCCTTGATACAACAGCATCCCAATGCCTGTTACAGCACGCAGTTTACTTGAATTGGCATCTCTGACGAGCCTCGTGACAGGTCTGTTGTAAACAAGATCATACACACGAAGGCCGTCGTGAAAAAGTTCCTTGCTAACAGGCGACGGATCGTTCTCCTTCATGCCTATCGGTGTAGCATTTATTAGAAGATCGCTCTTTTCAATAGCAGGCCCTACCCTATCCTCTTCCGTGATAAGATCCAATTTGTTGGGATCGAAATATTTTCTGTAATGCTCAGCGAGAGTTTTCGCCTTTTCTCTGTCTATGTCGAAAATAGAAATCTTCGCCGGCCCATTGCCAAGGTACATCACTATCGCCTTAGCTGCTCCGCCGGCACCGAAGACAAATATGTTCCTGCCTTCGGGCTCAAATCCAAGATCCTCGACGAGCGAGCGGTAAAAACCGGCGCCGTCCGTGTTGAAACCGCGCAGGCTGCCGTCCTCAAGGACCTTTATGGTATTGACCGCACCGAGCCTTGCGGCGTTATCATCAAGGGACCCTCTTAGCTCCAGGTATTCTTTGGTCCTTATCTTGTGCGGAATGGTTACATTCAGTCCCGATATCCTTTTGACAGGCAAGTCATCAAGAAAGTCATTGAGCTCCTCTGGTCTGACGTCGTATAAAAAGTAATCGGCGTCAATGCCCAGTTCTTTGAAAGCCGCATTATGCATCACAGGCGAAAGCGAATGCTTCACAGGGTGACCTATTATTCCATATATTAGTTTGGCCATAGGGGTAACTAAATGTCCGTTGAATCTTCCTTGCGACCCAACGGACCGGTCAAATTCTCGCGAAGAAAACTCTACAAGCTACACATTCTATTTTTCCGCCAGAGCACGCTTGTTCATGGCGTTGACATAAGCCTTTATACTGGCTTCTATAATGTCCGTGCTCGCGCCGCGACCAGAGAAGATCTTGCCCTTGGATTCCACCTTTACTGTCACTTCACCTAAAGCATCCTTGCCGCCTGTTACCGATCGTATTTTGTAATCCAGAAGTTTTCCCGTCAAGGCCGTTATCTTATCAATCGCTTTATAACACGCATCAACAGGCCCATCACCAGTGGAGCTCGCCTCGCTTATCTTACCGTTATATTTAAGCGTAACTGTTGCTGTCGGCTTAACTTGGTCACCGGAAGCTATGTGAAAATGTACCAGGCATATCTTCTCTGGCATTTTACTGATTTCTTCATCAACTATCGTCTCGAGGTCTTCGTCGAATATCTCCTTCTTTTTATCCGCCAGTTCCTTAAAGCGCTCAAAAGCCCTGTCCAGATCCGCCTTGTTCAGGTCAAGACCCATGGACTTCAACCGGGCATCGAACGCATGTCTGCCGGAATGCTTTCCGAGAACTATTTTGGATTCCTCGAAACCGACATCTTCAGGACGCATTATTTCGTAAGTTATCCTCTCCTTAAGCACGCCATCCTGGTGTATGCCGGACTCATGCGCGAAAGCGTTAGCGCCAATTATGGCCTTGTTCGGCTGCACTGGCATGCCTGTAAGCTTGGAGACAAGCCTTGATGTCTTGTACAGCTCCTTTGTGTTAATATCTGTGTATAGGCCTTTAAAGATATCGTTTCTTGTCCTTATGGCCATAACTATCTCTTCGAGCGAGGCGTTGCCGGCCCTCTCCCCAAGCCCGTTTATCGTGCATTCAACCTGCCTAGCGCCACTCAATACCGCGGCAAGAGAATTCGCCACACCAAGACCCAAGTCATTATGACAATGGACGCTTATGACGCATTTTTGTATATTTGGAACGTTATATTTGAGGCTTCCGATAATATCCGCGAACTCGAACGGCGTCGAGTAACCGACGGTATCGGGTATATTAACCGTAGCCGCGCCAGCATCTATCACTGCCTCAACTACCCTCTGCAGGAATGAAAGCTCTGTCCTGGAAGCATCTTCAGGCGAAAACTCTATATCGGGGCATTTTGCGCGAGCGTATTTTACCGCCGCTACGGCAAGCTTCAGTATCTCATCCTCCGCTTTCTTTAATTTATACTTCATGTGTATCTTGGAGGTGGCAAGAAAAACGTGTATCCTTGGCCTGTTTGAGAATCTTACCGCATCGTAGGCCGCGTCTATGTCTTTCTCCACGGAACGCGCTAGACCGCAGATGACCGGCCCCTTTACATTCTTGGCGACGGTCTTCACAGCTTCAAAGTCACCCGGGCTAGATACGGGAAATCCGGCCTCGATTATGTCGACGCCCAGCACCGCCAACTGTTTCGCAATCTCAAGTTTTTCTTTTATATTCAGACTTGCGCCCGGACATTGTTCGCCGTCCCGCAGCGTCGTGTCAAATATTATGATTTTTTCCATTTCTATCCTTACCAAGCCATTATTACTTCATCCAGGGCATCATCTTACGCAACTGCTGTCCAACCTTCTCTATCGGATGCTCATCTCCTTCTTTAAGCAGCCTGTTAAAATTGGGCCTGCCCGCCTCGTTCTCCTTGATCCATTCCCGCGCGAACTTGCCGGAGACTATCTCTTTGAGTATCTTCTGCATCTCTTTGCGGGTCCTATCAGTAATTATGCGCTTGCCACGGGTAATGTCGCCGTAACATGCCGTATTCGAAACGCCGCGCCTCATACCACTGATACCACGCTCCTGGATAAGATCTGTTATTAGCTTGAGCTCGTGCAGGACCTCAAAATACGCTATTTCGGGCTGGTAGCCGGCAGCCACAAGGGTATCGAAACCCGCCATTATGAGCTCGCTTGTACCGCCGCAAAGCACCGCCTGCTCACCGAAAAGGTCCGTTTCCGTCTCTTCCGGGAATGTCGTTTCTATTACGCCTGCTCTGGTGCCACCTATGGCCTTCGCGTAGGCGAGCGCTATCTGCTTGGCGTTGCCTGTGGCGTCCTGGTGCACCGCCACAAGGCACGGAACGCCCTTACCCTCTTCATACATCTTGCGCACGAGCGCGCCCGGTCCCTTCGGGGCCACCATGATAACATCTATCTTCTTTGACGGCTTTATCTGCTTGAAGCGTATATTGAACCCGTGAGAAAAAAGCAGGGCCTTGCCCTTAGTCATGTTTTTCGCTATCGACTCGTTATAGACCTTGGCCTGGACGTGGTCCTGGGTCAGTATCTGAACTATATCCGCCTGCCTGGACGCCTCGTCCGCAGAGACCGGATTAAACCCGTCCTTCTTGGCCTGTTCGTAATTAGGAGTGCTGGGAAGCTCGCTAACTATGACATCGACACCTGAATCCCTCAGGTTAAGGCTTTGGCCGCGGCCCTGTATGCCGTATCCGATCACCGCCACTTTCTTACCTTTAAGAAGATTCAGGTCCGCGTCTTTGTCGTAATAGATTTTTGCCATTTTTCCTCCTTGGTTGGTTTTCAATAATAAAGCGCAAAGAGTAATCAAATACTAGAATCGCTACTCACTCTTTATTAATTAAAGCCGGTTTACTCGTTAACCTCAGGTTTGCCTTCCGGTTTGAAGCCTTTGTCGCTCTTGTCCATCGCGACCCTTCCGGTCCTCACCACCTCGATGATACCGAACGGCCGCAAAAGCTCCAGAAGCGTCCTCACCTTGGTCTGGTCGCCGGTGGCCTCGACGCAAAGAGACTTCGCGCCGGCATTCTCTATCCTAGCGCCGCACGATTCTATGGTCTCGAGTATCTGCGGCCGAGTCTTCGGTGTAACAGCGACCTTGATCAGGATGAGCTCCCTGTCAAGAAAATCACCCTCTTTGAAATCGACAACTTTTATAACATCTATCAGCTTATTGAGCTGTTTTTTTATCTGCTCAAGCGTTTTGTCGTCACCTTCCGAGACTATAGTCATACGCGAGACGGTCGGATCCTCGGTCTCGCCGACCGCAAGCGAACTGATATTGAACCCACGCGCGCTGAAAAGCCCCGCTATGCGGGCAAGCACTCCGAATTTATTCTCGACAAGCACTGATATGGTGTGTTTCATGCCAGGTCCCCTTCGAGCATCTTGTTGATCGCCTCGCCTGCCGGCACCATAGGAAAGACGTTTTCTTCTTTCTCCACATGGAAATCCATAAAGACGATATTGTTGATCGAAAGCGCCTTGTCGATAGCAGGCCTTACTTCTTCCTTTTTGGTGATACGCATGCCGACAGCGCCGTAACTTTCCGCAAGTTTCACGAAATCGGGCTGGGCACCCTCCATGCATACCTGTGAATATCGCCGTTTGTAGAATAGCTCCTGCCACTGCCTCACCATGCCAAGATAGCAGTTATTAAGTATCGCTACTTTAACGGGAAGCTTATTTGTAACCGCCGTGGCAAGCTCCTGTATGTTCATTTGGATAGAACCATCGCCGGCTATATCAAATACGGGGGTGCCGGGCCTGCCGAGCTGCGCGCCGATCGCCGCAGGAAAACCATAGCCCATTGTTCCGAGACCGCCTGAAGAGATAATGGTGCGCGGTTTGGTGAACTTGTAGAACTGCGCTGCCCACATCTGATTCTGGCCAACTTCCGTGCATATGATGGCATCTCCCTTGGTGGCTTCCCATATCTGCTCGACGACATACTGAGGCCTAAGCTTGCTATCGTTTTTGTACTTCAAGGGATACAACTTTTTCCACTCCGCTATCTGCTTAAGCCAAGCGCTGGTATCCGGCTTTTTGACATATTCAATAAGATTTTTCAACACCTTTTTGGCATCACCCACTATCGGAATATCCACGTCGACAGTCTTCGAAACGCTGGCCGGATCAATATCGATGTGGATTATCTTGGCGTGCGGCGCAAATGCGTCAACCTTTCCTGTGACTCTGTCATCGAATCTGGCTCCCACAGCGATAATCAGATCGGATTCCATAATGGCATGGTTTGCGTATGCGGTACCATGCATTCCAAGCATCCCAAGCGAAAGCTCGTGCGTCATGGGGAAAGAACCTAGCCCAAGAAGCGTCATTGTGACAGGGATGCTATTTTTGGTCGCAAGTTCTATAACTTCAGAAGAAGCCCCTGATATTATCACCCCACCGCCCACGTATAGTATTGGCCGCTTTGATTCCGATATCGCCTTGGCGGCCCTTTTTATCTGGCCAACATGCCCCTCATAAGTTGGGTTATAACCACGTATCTCGACCTTTTCAGGATAGCGAAACTCCGTCTCCTGCTGCTGCACATCGACAGGAAGATCTATGAGGACCGGCCCGGGCCTTCCCGTTGAAGCTATGTGAAACGCCTCTTTGATCGTACGCGCAAGGTCTCTTACATCCTCGACAAGGTAATTATGCTTTGTGATCGGTCTCGTTATGCCTGTTATATCCGCCTCCTGGAACGCATCATTACCTATTAGAAATGTCTTTACCTGGCCGGTGAAGGCAACGATTGGCACCGAATCCATGTACGCGGTCGCAAGGCCGGTTACTAGATTAGTAGCCCCCGGTCCCGAGGTAGCAAGACATACACCCACCTTGCCTGTCGCCCTGGCATAACCATCGGCGGCGTGCGCTGCTCCCTGCTCATGGCGTGTCAATATAAACCTTATCGGGGCGTCGTAAAGCTTGTCGAATATTGGCAATACCACACCGCCCGGATAGCCGAACATTATCTCGACTTTCTCTTTTTTAAGACATTCGATAAATATCTGAGCGCCTGTCAGTTTCATGCTTTAAGCACCGCTCCTTCCGACGCCGAGCCCACAGCCTTCGCGTATCTTGCCAGATACCCCTCCCTCTCCTTCGGCTCCGGCGCCTTCCATTTCTCAAGGCGCGCTTTGATCTCCGCATCGTTCAAATCCAGCGCCAGCTTTCGCGCTGGGATATCTATGACGATCGTATCGCCATCTTGGACTATCGCGAGCGGACCGCCGACTTGCGCCTCTGGCGAAATATGGCCTATGCACGGCCCTTGCGTTCCGCCGGAGAACCTTCCGTCGGTGATCAAGGCAACGTCATTAGAAAGCCCCATGCCCACGATGGCTGCTGTCGGTGAAAGCATCTCCCTCATGCCGGGGCCGCCTTTCGGGCCTTCGTAACGGATGACGACACAGTCGCCCTTCTTTATCTTGCCTGCCATGATATCCTGCATGGCAGACTCCTCCGAATCAAAAACGCGGGCCTTACCCTTAAATTTCATCACTGACTCAGAGACGGCTGTCTGCTTTATGACACACCCTTCCGGCGCCAGATTACCTTTAAGTACAGCTATGCCTCCTTCGGCATGATAAGCGTTCTTGTAATCGCGAATCACATTTTCATCCAATATTTGCGCCTCGTTGGCGATCTGGCTTATATTCTTTCCGCTTACTGTCATTACGTCATTCAGCTGATTCTTCATGCGTTTCATAATTGCCGGGATGCCACCGGCAGACTCGAGGTCTTCCATGAAATGCTCACCGGCCGGAAGGATATTAGTTATGTGCGGCGTAGAGCGCGATATCCTGTCGAACATCTCAAGAGGTATGTCGATGCCGAATTCCTTGGCCACAGCGATGATATGAAGCACTGTATTGGTTGAGCCGCCGAGCGCCATATCGATCTTTATGGCATTCTCGAACGCCTCTTTGCGGCAAATGGTCCTGGGCAGCACATTGCGCTTCACGAGATTCACTATCTTCTCGCCGGACTCTTGCGCGATCCTGTCCTTCTTCGCTGAGACAGCAAGAGCGCTGGCGCATCCCGGCATGCTTAAACCCAACGCCTCGGTGACGCAAGCCATTGAATTGGCCGTGTAGAGGCCCTGACAGGAACCGGCGCCTGGGCAGGCGCACATCTCAAGTGTCGAAAGTTCCTCAAGAGAAATATCCCCTTTCTTGCACCTTCCAACAGCCTCGAAAGTATCCTTAACCAGCGAAAGCCTCCTTCCCCGCAAGTTTCCGCTCAGCATAGGGCCGGCCGTCACTACGATGGCCGGAACATTTAGCCTTCCGACAGCCATCAGCATGCCCGGCGTTATCTTATCGCAATTGGTAAGGCACACCAGGCCGTCAAGCTGATGGGCCTTCATGATGCACTCTATCATATCAGCTATAAGCTCGCGCGATGCCAGCGAATAACGCATCCCCGTGTGGCCCATAGCGATACCATCACAAATTCCGGGAACACCGAAGAAAAAAGGAACTCCGCCGCCTGCAGCTATACCGCGCTCGATAAACCGCTCCAGTCTCGGCATGTGAATGTGGCCCGGAATAAGGTCAGTCCTTGAGGTAACAACACCAATAAACGGCTTGGCCATATCCTCCCTGGATATTCCCGTAGCGTACAAAAGGCTCCTTGCGCCGGCCCTTTCAATACCTTTCTTTATCTTATCACTACGCATATAGCTCTCCTTTTCCCACATTATAGAATCGGGTTAAAATTATATAATATTAGCATATATATGTCAAATAAATAGAATCCCCCGCCTGGACTCCAGGCGGGGTACATAAAAAATGCCGACCTGCCGAATCTTTTCACCAAGCTTAGCAGGCCGGCAAAATCACCATGAAAAAGCGGATTACCTACTTAACACTGCCGCTACTACCTATCCTGCGTAGCCCGGCTAGCGCCTCATCTATTTCCGGGCTATGCGGATATTCGGAGATTACCCTCTCGTAGGCCGCCTTCGCTTTTACGGGATCGTGAATCTTTTCTTCGTATATGATGCCGATCGCGCACTGGGCTACGCTTCCCAGGGCTGATCGCGGATATTTATCTACGACGTACTGGAAGGCCTTAACAGCTTTTTCATGCTCACCCATGCGCTCGTAATATGCGCCTATGAAAATCGGCATGCTGGACTGACCCGGCGCGGCTGGCCCGAACGCGGACGGCGGCGAGACCATGGAAGAACCAAACATAGCTCCGATGCCTTTATCGGCATAAAGCGGCGCGGCGTTGAGAAGCTCTCTGGTCCTTAACTTGTTAGTTTCGAGGAGAATCGACCCGTCAATCCTTGCGGAATACAAAGCCTCTTTTTCCGCTTTTTCGTTGGTGGCGGAAGATCCGGGCAAAAAGATGTTCCTGTAACCCAGCACCGCTGCGACCATTACCACAGCCACCGCCATGACCGCGGCCGCCATCCGCATGGCCGCGTAGTAGTCGATACCCGCCGAAGCCTCCGGCATGGTGTAAAGGCGATGTATGAACTCATCGGTCCTTGAGGCCGGAAGCTCGCGCTGACCAAGCGCGCCAAGCATGCCTTTGATCGCATCCTGGATTTTCTGGTCGTTATCTCTTGCGAACATCGCCTTCACCCCCCTAAAATTCATCCTTAAGTTTAAGCAGGAACTTATACAATATCTTACGCGCTCTCAGCACATGCGTGCCAACCGTCTTGGCGTTTGTATTCAATATGCCGGCGGCCTCCTCGTGAGTAAACCCCTCGACATCGCACAGAAGAAGCGCGTGCCTGTATTTTTCGCTTAACTTTAAAAGAGCCTTCTCAATTATCTCCCGTATCTCGCCGCGCATCGCTGTGTGATCGGGCCTCTGCATCTCGTCCGCGATCATGTCGCCGATCGACTCATCGCTTCCTTCGGCTGAGGGCTGGTCAAGAGAGACGTCGGCGAGCTTTCTTTTCCTAAACTCCTTCTTGGCGCAATTTGTCGCTATCCTGTAGACCCACGGCAGGAACCTGCCCTCCTCTTCATAGTCCTTGAGGTGGTTATACACGTTCATGAACGTCTCAAGGGTAAGGTCCTGCGCCTTTTCGTCGTCGGCGAGGTATCTCGACAGGTAGCTGTATATCCTGTTCTTGTGCCTCTTGAAAAGAACGACAAAGGCCTCTTTATCCCCGGCCTTCGCTTTAGCCACCAGTTGTTCGTCGGTCGGCTGTATCTCTTTATCCACTAATATAATCCGTTAAATAAGATAATATCTTCAATTTTTTATCGATCAGCCCGTCCGGATCCTGCTTGCCTAATCAGCACTGCCTCGTCGCCGAGCCTACCGGCCGCTATCTCACAAATCGATAGTTTTTTAATCTGCTAAACTTTCAACTTAAAATTTTATAATAATATGGTATAGGTGTCAAACAAATAGAATTATATACTCATCATTGTGATATAGGGCGGGATACAGAAACTGCCCGGTATAAAATCATTCCAGAGCATCGTGGGCTGGCGAGATGGCTTTCGTCATGCTAATAAATTATTTTGCCCTCGTCCCATCCTATAAATGGATTTACGAAGAATTTTCCTATGGTCCTGCAGAAGGCTAGGCTCTTCTCCACCAGACCCCAATTGTAACCGACAAGCCCTTCTACCCACGCGTAACCGTTGACGGCGCCGTAAGCCCTGGAATAATAAATCCATCCCCTTGAGCCGTTTCCACCGACGAGGCCGCCGACACAGTTATTTCCCGTTACGGTTCCGTTTGTAATCGCATGGAGAAAGCCGTTATTCCAGCCGACAGCGCCTCCGACAAAATTGGAGCCGTTCACAGCTACATACGCTATGGTAGCTTTGATAACTCCCGTATTGCCGCCGGCGACCCCGCCGACACCGTCCGTTCCACGCGCGGAGCCGGTGACGCTGCAACCTTCGATAACACCGCTGTTCCAGCCGGCGATAGTGCCGACGCGTGAACTGCCCGCTACGGTTGCGTTCACCAGGTTTACATTCCTGATCGTGCCGCTATTTCCGGTTACCAGCCCGATATCTGAGGTATAAGGCTGGTTTATATAAAGGTTTATTATTTTATATCCATTACCGTCTAACGTGCCGGAAAAAGCCCCGAGCGGTTCAAAACCAATATAATAACCCGGCTTGGTATTGGACCATTTCCACTGAGCGCTCGCGGAAGCATCAATATCCCGCCTCTGGATAAAGGTACCGTCAAGTTTGTTACCGATACACGCAAGGTCGACGATATTATATATATTTGTTGAATATGAGCCTTTATAGTTATGCCAATATCCATTAAGAATATAATATCTGTATAAACCGAAATCGATATAACCCCACCCTCCGATAATACCGCCTATGTCACCGGATCCTTCGACTACGCCGGTAAATATAGAATCACCTATAACCACCGACGTCTTGCCGCTTTGAAATCCCATGATACCCCCTACATTGCTTATTCCGGAAACAGCACCTCTGGATAGGGCATTACTAATACGACTGTCGGCACCTGATATTCCACCCACATAATAAGCACCGCTAATGGTAGCCTCAGACGTTGCGCCATCAATGTGTCCGGTAGTGATTGCACCGGTTATTCCCCCAGTATAATCCATGCCTTTGATGATGCCTTTTGAAGAGACATTTCTTATCGACATGTGATTTACCCCGGCTATCCCGCCGGTATAATTCACCCCCTCGACAGTGCCATCAAACTCGCATACCAATACCGAATTTTCATTCCACCCCACTATACCGCCGGTATAATCTCCGCTATTTGTCACCTTTGACAAATATTTTGAATCGCGTAAATACCCTCTGTTATAACCAACAAGTCCTCCGACGTAAGAGCCGCCGCCGTTTACGGTTCCGTAGGACGTCGATAAAGAGATCTCACCCATACGCGATACATCCAAATCATTAACTCCTGTTATTCCTCCCACATATGATGTCCCATATACAGAGCCGCGGAAGGTCGTAGAGTAAATCAATGATGCAATGTTATGACCGGCTACTCCACCTACATAACTGGAGCCTCGCGTAATTCCATAGCTAGTGCATCCAACTATCTGAGCATACTCTATGCCTCGCTCGTTACTGCCTGCTACCCCGCCGACATAATCTACGCCGGTGACGTCGTTGTACGCATTAGAAACTCTTATTGATCTATTATTTATTCCTGCTATACCGCCAACATAGGAGACGCCTATTACCGTACCATATGCCGCGCAGGATTCGATGTAGCCACCCCTGAGCTGGCCGGCGATGCCGCCGACGTAATTTACGCCTCTTACGCTTCCGGTAAAAGATAAATTCCTTATACCGTAGTAGCCGATATTTCCCGCCACGCCCCCGACGTAATTCCGTCCTGTGATATAGGCGTTTAACACGTTTAAATCATAAATACGGGGAGGTGGTTCATAGCCGGGCGAATACCACCCCTCCCCACCGGTCTGCCCAAAAATCCCCACATAGTCTTCTTCTGGTCTGTTGATATAAAGGTTCGAAATGGTATATCCTCTGCCGTTGAAAACACCCTTAAAATTATCTATTGGATCGAATCCGAGTCCGCCGTTCCATAATCGTGTTTCGCTGGCGTCTATGTCGCAGGTAAGAATATAAAATCCATAAATGTCATTCTTAATATTTTGCAGCTATAAGACGTTTGAAATGAAAAAGACGGACTGGCTGCCAAGATGGCTCGCCTGCATGATCGGCGCTTCTCTCTGTATTACGAGAGGCGACTCTAGAGCGTTCATCATCTCAACAGCCGCAGTCGCATTTTGCTGGGCTGCTATGGCTTGCTCAACAGACATGCCGGAAGCGATCTTCTTCTGGTCGTTTTCGCTTCCTACATATTGTAGCTCCGGATACGCGACTTGCGCGGCCATGAACGATACTGCGATCGCGATGCATACCGCCTTCTTGGCCACGCCGATGTTCCTTAATATAGCGCCCGCACTATAAGCGAAAGCACAAGCGATGGTAAAGCCTCTAAATAAGTGATTGTTTTCATGGCCCCCTCCTATGCTTTTTTGACCTTCTTTATTTATTTGGTTACCTGCCTGATACAGCTAAAACCCAAGAGGAAGGAATAGGAGTGTCAGACTTTTTTATGGCCTAACAAGGTGGTTGGATATCCTTTTTATCCCAGATTGAGCTTCTTCAATCTCTGCGCTTTGGGGATAGTCTGAGAGGACTTTCTGATATGCCTGTATCGCATTCTTTGGATCGTTCAGCTTCTCTTCATATATAATGCCTATCGCGCATTGCGCTATGCTCGCGAGATTCGAATTCGGGTATTTATCGAGTATTTTACGGAACGTCTCTATGGCTTTTTCGTGCTCCTGCAGGCGCTCGTAATAAGCCCCTATGAAAAGCAGGAACTGAACGTCGTATTTGGGGTTAGAATATTGTTCCACTATCTCTTCGAGCTGTCGTATACTCTCGAAATGCTTATCAACAGATGCGGCCCTGATCGCCTGGTTGAAGGTGTTGACGATCGCCTCCATCTTCTCGGGCAGCACACTGGGCCGCGCGCTCGCAACGTAGAGAGGCACGGCGTTCAGAAGTTCTCTGGTGCGTGTTTTGCCGGTGCTGATGAGAAGCGCGACCTGAGGTTTTCTTCCTATCGAATACAGCTCCTCGAGCTCAAGAAGCTCATTCTCCATCAGCCGCTGAGGCCTCAGCGGCGGCCTGCCGGCATGGACTGTCGTCTTTTCCCCGGCTTCCACAAATACCGTATCGATATTCGTAACCCTCACGGCGCCGTCGAGCACTCCTACCCATGTCCTATCCGCAAGCGGCAGCGCCTGAACCATGAAATCCGTCCCCACCGCCGAGACGGAGGCCTGAGGCGTCCGGATATCGAATTGTCTGTTGACAATACCGCCCTTCTTGTAAAAGGTAAAGGCCTTGCCTTTCTCAAGCATATACTCAGTACCGCCCGGCGAAGCCCTTGAGAAAGATCTCGCCAGCTTTATCTCGGAATCGCCTTTAAGCCGCATATGGTACGAGCCCTTGACGACAAGATCGGCCTGGCCGTCAGAAAACGTCTTTACTATATCATTTCTGGCAAGCCGCACGCCCTTCTTTTTCTTGGCGAATGTCCATTCGTTCCTGCGGGCCGAATATATCTTCACTGTACCGCTTGCGTTCTGGACAACAGGCCCAACAGGGGAAAAGAGGAAATGGGTGGCTACGATAAATATGAGGACGGATACTGCGACAGTCGCAAAGACGCGCGCGTCCCTTAACGTGGCAAAATAGACTATGTGCTTGGCCTCTTCGGACACCTTATAGAGCCTCGCCACGAACTCTTTGGCCCTGCTGTCCGGCAACCGGCTCTCCGGGGGCCTTCCCACGAGCTCTTTTATCCTGCGTTCTATCGTGCGGTCATCCGGAGTTGGTCTCATAATACTCAGCCCTCAAACTCTTTTCTGAACTTCTCCAGCATCGCATACAAGGCCCTCCGCGCCCTGACAAGTCTGGTATGAATGCACTCGGTAGTGCACCCAAGTATCTTTGCCGCTTCCTCATATTTCATCTCTTCTATGTCACACAGGCATATCACCTGCCTGTATTTTTCTTCCAGCCTCGATAAGACCTTGTAAACAAATTCCTTGAGGTCATTTAACTCGGCCTCGCGGGCTGGCCCGGAGCTTCTGCCCTCCAAGATATCGCCCAGCTTGATAGCCTTTTCCTAGTCGAGAGTCTCTTCCAGGGCCACCTCTTTTCTGCTGATCTTCCTGCGCAACGCCTTCTTCGCGTAGTTTGTCGCGATACGGTATATCCACGATGAGAATACGCTCATCTCATCATATCCCGGCAGGTTATTGTACACGCTTAAGAATGTCTCAAGCGTGACATCCTGGGCCAGTTCAGCATCCCCAAGATACCGGGAAAGATAGCCATATATCCTGTCCTTGTACCTGTTGAACAGGACTACGTATGCCTCCTTGTCGCCGGCCTTGACCTTCTCAACCAGCTCGCTATCCGCTATCTCCATAATTATAATCCGGCAAATAAAGGTGTTGGTGTCAAAAATACTTCTTTGGTTAGATTATATCACAGGGATTGTTAAAAACAACCTTTTGAGGCGGGAATGATCGGGCGGTAATTATCTGGTCACCCGCTCATCGATAAAGATGACGGCCTCGCTCGATACACCGTCATCCTTCAGCGCTGCGGGCGCCTTATCTCTGAAAGTGTCTTTTATGGCCGCGGCAAATGCCTTGACGGCATTCTGTATCGTTGCGGAGTATTTTTCCCTGACAGGCCATATAACTTTTTCATAAATCTCGATCGATAGCTTCTCGGTGCCGCTTAAAGCGGCTCCATCCTTACGCTTTATCTCCTCGATGGCAAGGTCGACCAGGATCTTTCTCTTTGCGCGCTGGTCGAGGGCAAGTGTCCCCAGTTCCTCCGGAAGCTCTATCATGCCCATATATTCTTTCAGCAGCTCTTCGAGCTGGACATAGGTCGCTTCTGTCGTGACGATGTAGTCATTGTATGCGGCCGTCTGTGTCCTGGTGAGCGTATCGAGCGCCGCTTTGATCACGCTAAAATCCACCACTCCGCTGAAGGCATCCCGCATCGATTCGGCAATCCGTATGCACTGCATAGCCTCGGTAAACTCTTGCATCGTTTCATCATCGATATATTCACGCTCCCTTACCAGGGCTTCGGCAGCTTCAAGCATACCTGATTCAATATCGGTCTTATCCTTCTTGGAATTTAAGGCGGCGATTATGGCGTCGAGGCCTTCTTCTTTGGCCAGGGCTTCAGCCGCCGCATTTAGATGCTTGAGGCCAGCCTCATAAGCGCGCTCCCGCGACTGAGATCTTTCGGCAACATTGTAATCAACTGCCGCGCCGGCTTCGCCGGTTTCCGGTAAGCCCGCAAGGCTTTCGACGGGTTGTTTATTATTCAACTCCTTAACCTGGTTGTAAGCCGTTTGCGATATAGCCAATTCATCACGCAGTTTAGGGTAGAGATCTCTCTGCCCTAAGATTGGCCGGATCGACGCAGTAGTCTGCCCGGCATCCGTCGCTGTAATGCGAGGGGTAACTGACCAGTTGAAGCTCTCGCCATAACCGTCAGAGGCAGTCTCTTTTCGTAATAAGATCGGATCTTTTGAAAACGCTATAATCTGCTCACCGTCGCCTGATGTTATCCGTACAGCGGTCGGCAACCCCATCGATATTGTGCTAAATACGCGGTCGGAGATTTTATTATACGCTCCCGTAGATTGATCCAGCATATACACACCATCCGGCATATATTTTACTGTTACAATCTGTTGACTAAAATTCTCTTTCATAAGCCAATAACCGCTCTCGTCTTTCTTGACCCATACGACAGTTTGGCCAATATCTGAGTTACCCAGCAATACATAACTTACCACCCCGTTCTTGATTTCGGCAAAAATATCCGAAGAATTTATTGATCCGGCATCTCTCGGGGAAACACTAAGGCCACGACCTCCCAGAACGAGTTGCCGTGTTTCATCTTCAATCAGTAACGAGCCTTGTGGCTCACTATTTGTCGCATACCTTTCGCCAGCAACCGATATGACGCCTCCTCCCTTCGGTCCCTGCAGCGGTAGGCTTTCGGGCGCGTTCTCTGAAACATGGGTTTTCAGCTGGTTATCCGCGACACCGAGAATATCCGAACGATTCTGAACATTATCTTCGCTCTTCGGGTTCCATTCTGATGGGATGACCCAGCCCGGAGTTGATAAAGCGCTCTGACGTTGCTCAAGTCTTCGCGTCGCATCTTCACGGTAGCCGTCAGATGCGGCCCCAATGCCTCCCGGCCAGCAAACTACAAGGACCATAATTGATAATATAATGGTATTATTTTTAATATATTTCACCTTATATAATATTAGAGCATACATTTTTTGCCTATGAATGGTAATTATCTTACTTTTTTATGATTTAATTTCCTAATATTTGTAGACGCGAGGAACTCGGTTGGAGATACCGCAGACTACTTCGTAGGCTATTGACTCGGCCATGCGGGCAAGATTTTCGGCCCTTATCTCATCGAGGCCCTGCTTGCCTATAAGCACGACCTCGTCGCCGACCTTAACGCCTTTTATATGCCCTACATCTACCATGGTCTGGTCCATAGTCACTTTGCCGACCACCCTTGCCCTCTGACCCTTCACCAACACTTCGGCCTTATTGGAGAGCTTCCTACCGTAACCATCGGCGTAGCCGATCGGAAGAGTGGCTATTCGGGTATGCTTCTGGGTAATGTGCGTCCGGCCGTAGCTTATTGAACGGCCTGGCGGGGTATCCTTAAGAAATACGATGCGGGTCTTAAGCGTAAGGGCGGGTTTTAATTTTATCAGCTTTGGAAAATTATATTTTGGATACATGCCGTAAATTATGAGGCCTGGACGGACCAGGTTAAGGTGAGAACGCTTAAAATCCACGGTCGCGATGGAATTGGCCGCATGCTTTAACGGGATCTTTATCCAATTCTTCTCGATATCTGACAGGAGTTTCTCAAAAGCCTCTATCTGGTAATTGGTGAAGAAGTTATCATGGCCGGCGGAAGAAAAGTGAGTATAGATGCCTTCGAGAATTATACCCTTTTCGGCCGAAACCTTTTTAACAAAACCGAGCGCATCTTCATGCCATACGCCCACCCGGCCCATTCCGGTATCAACTTTTACATGAACCTTGACCGACCTCCCAACTGAGACCTCTTCCCTGATAGCTTCGAGCAGCTCTTCCCCGCCCAGGGTAATGGTAATGTCCTTCTGCGAGGCAACCTTCACCTCTGCGGGCAAGACAGAGCCCAGTATAAGAATTGGTGCTGTGATGCCGTGGTCTCTTAAGCGCAGGGCTTCGTCCGTTGTCGCCACGCCGAGGTAATCGACGCCCGCCCTTTCAAGGACCGAGGAGACTTCGACGGTACCGTGACCGTAAGCGTTGGCCTTGACAACGGCCATGACGTACACGTCTTTTCCGACCAGCCTTTTCACCTGGCGGTAGTTATACTCTATAGCCCGCAGGTCTATTTCAGCCCATGTGGGACGGTGGTGAGTGTGAATGACCCCATCCCTGGTCCTCACTGATATTTCGCGCACCTTACTTCCCTGTGATATCACATTCCCTCGAATATAAATATAACGGCTCTAGGTTCTCTACCTTGACGAATCTTTTTTTTCTAAACCGCTCAAGCCCTAACCTTCCAACGACTTCGGGTTTAGGATGCCAGGAGGAAACAGGCACTATCGAACACGGCAATTTCGATGCGGCGCGCTCAGCAAAGTCACCGATAAACTTTACATCTTTATATTTTTTAAGGCCCTCGAGGAGTTCCTTAAGCGGCAGTAGCAGATATCTGGAAAGCCTTTTTACTCTCTTGCCGTCCGAACAGTATATGCAGGCGTATACCTTGTCTTTACGCGCATCCAATACGATACATATTATACCATGTATTCCCACGCTGGCAGCTGCTATCACGTCCATAGTCGGCACTGCCACTACCCTCTTTTTCATAGCAAAGGCAAGTCCCTTGACCGTAGCGACTCCTATCCTAAGACCAGTGAAGGAGCCTGGACCTACGCTTACGGCAAAACCACCAATATCGAAGATTTTAAGCCGCGCCTTCTTTAGGGCAGAGTCTATCGCAGGCATAAGTAAACTGGAATGGCTTCGCGGCGCTTTTCTATGGATGCGAGAGGCTACCCTCTCACCGTCCATTACGGCAACGCTAAGATAATCGGTCGAAGTATCTATAGCTAACATCTTCATCGTTTCTTGATCTCTATCTTTCTCTTGTTCTCTCCCACCACACTTAATCTAACTTCTATATATTTTGCCGGCAACAGCTCTCTTATCTTATCTGCCCATTCTATCACCGTAACGCCGTCGCTGTAAAAGTACTCTTCGTAGCTTTCCGCGTCCAGGACGCTCGTCTTGTCGGGGCGGTAAAGGTCAAAATGGTAGAGCGGAAGCCTCCCTATGTATTCCTTTATGATGACAAAAGTCGGGCTATTCACATAACGCGGGTTCTTAACCCCTAGCCCCTTGGCTATACCTTTTGTAAAGACCGTCTTACCGGAGCCGAGATCGCCTATAAGAGCTACCACATCGCCTTTTTTAAGAGTGCGCGCAAGGGCAGCTCCCGCCTCGATTGTGTCTTTCACGCTTTTTGATATCATCTAAAAATGCAGATATCCTTTTTTATCCAACTTTTTGATACGGCCGCTTCTTGTGATAAGCGTGTAACCGTACTTTTCCGGCATAATCTCTCCGATCAGTGTCAGAGGCGTCCTCATGAGCCCGGCGGAGGCGAGCGCAAATAGGCGCCTGGCCTCTGAAGGCCTCATCGTAAATAGAAGCTCGAAATCCTCGCCGTCTGAAATGGCTCTTTCGAATGAGCTGGCATCGCGCGAAACAGGTATAAGGTCCTGGCTTATCCTGGCGCCGACGCCGCTTGCCTGCAGGACACGCCAAAGATCAATCGCGAGCCCGTCACTTATGTCTATCATCGAGCTTATCTTAAATTTTTTAACAAGCGTCCTGGCCTCCGCCACTCTTGGCAAAAACCTCAGGTGTTTGAACTTATGCGCACCGCCTATAGTGCCGGTCACCATGATAAGATCGCCTGGCCTGGCGCCGTTTCTTGTCACAAGATTTTTTCTTTCGACTTCGCCTATCAACGAAACATCCATGACAAGCCTCTTCGAGCGACAGGTATCGCCGCCGACAAGGTTGACGCCGAACTTCGAAGCAAGCGCCCTAATACCTTCATAAAGACCCTGCGCGAATGATACTGGAAGCTCCGGATCTATGGCTGCCGAGACTACGGCGTATCTCGGCAGGCCGCCCATTGCGGCTATATCGCTTATATTGCGGCCGAGCGCTTTCCACCCTATCTGGAAAGGCGTAGCCTCTTTTCGCCTGAAATGGACGCCCTCAATGAGCATATCGCAGGTGTAAAGAAGATATTTTTCGGAAGTCCATTTTATTACGGCAGCGTCGTCGCCGACGCCCCTGACTACGGACCTGTCAAGACAAATCCCTCTGGAGATTCTCTCGATAAGTCCTGTCTCACCGATATCTTTTATCTTCATGGCCTTTTAAGCCTTGCGAGGCTCTTCTGGTAAGGTTTACGAAAAATGCCTTTTTCCGTGACTATCGCCGTTATGAGGCTGTTCGGCGTAACGTCAAAGGCGGGGTTATATACTTTCACTTCGGCCGGCGCGACATGAGAACCCATTATGGTCCTTACTTCGTTGGCATCGCGCTCCTCTATAGGGATATCGCATCCTGTTCTTATATTAAAATCGAACGTCGAGACGGGTGCGACAACATAGAACGGTATCTTATGGTATTTAGCTAAAACCGCCACATTGTAGGTGCCTATCTTGTTGGCCGCATCACCGTTTGCGGCGATTCTGTCGGCGCCGACAAACACTTTATCTATTTTACCTTTCGCCATCAGGCTTGCCGCCATGTTGTCGCAGATGAGCGTCACATCGATTCCCTCATGCATCAGCTCCCATGCGGTCAGACGCGCTCCCTGCAGGAGCGGCCGCGTCTCGTCAGCATAAACCTTGATATGTTTCCCCTGCCGCTTGGACTCGAAGAAAACGCCTAAAGCCGTGCCGTAGTCCGCTGTGGCAAGACCTCCGGCGTTGCAGTGAGTCAGTATGGTATCGCCGTTTTTCACAAGACTTGCGCCGTATCGCGCCATCGCCCTGCAACTTTTCTTATCTTCGTCGAGGATCCTGAGCGCCTCTTTAAGAAGGATCTTCTTTATAGTGGCAACCGGCTTGAAACTGTTGGATTCCGCAAGGCATTCCATCCTCGAAAGAGCCCAGAAAAGATTCACCGCCGTCGGCCTTGACGAGGCGAGATATTTTATTTCTTTGCGCAGTTCTGCGAGGAATTTCTCGAAAGTATCCGCTTTCGAATTATTCGCGGCAAGCGCCACGCCGAGAGCCCCGGCTATCCCTATTGCCGGCGCACCGCGTATCTCGAGGCGTTTTATAGCCTTCCAAAGCCGGGGGACGCTCGCGCAGTCGATGAACTTCACCTTTCGCGGCAAAAGCGTCTGGTCGATGTATCTTATCTTGCCGTTCTTCCATGTTATAGTCTCTACAGGCATTCCTTACCCCCACACCATTTTGGTCAAAATATTGCGCCTGATCGAAATCGCCCGGTACGGACAGACCTCCTGGCAGCACAGGCACCTGACGCACTTTTTATAATCTATCCTGCAATGGTTTCGCTCGACAGTGATAGCATCAACAGGGCAGGTCTCACCGCATAGGCCGCACCTTTCGCAAAGGTCTTCATTTATCCACGGCTTAAATCGTATGAACGAAGCGAGCGCGTTCACGACCGCCCTCGGTATAACCTTAAGAGGCGTTGTCTGGGGAAGCCTAAAATCTTTCGAGATAAATTCATCTATCGCCTCCCCCGCTATCTCTATGCGCGCAAGGTCCGCTTCACCCAGACCCGCCTCATAGGCGGCCTTGGTCAGGAGGATGTCGAGAGGATTTAGTCCTACGATCTTAGCCACACAGGCGTCGATAGCGACGGCGTCCGGGCTTGCCATTACAAGCTTCATCGACTTAGGATCGCCGGCAGCCGGCCCGTCTCCATCCATTGCCACGATACCATCCAGAACTGTCAGGTGCGGTTTTGCTATCGAAAAAACCTTCGCCAGTATCTTGACTAAGTCCTCCTCTCTCGGCGCCCTCGAATGGGTCTCGGCCTTGTAAAGGCCGGTGACCGTTCCAAACATGTTCTTTATCCCAGCCGTAAGCACAGTTATGGAATGGGTTTTGAGTTTCGGCAACGATATGATCCGGTCGCAGTCGAAAACATAATTAGTTATCGGTATGCCCTCAATAAATCGCGAAGATGTGAACTTGACCAGCCCTATTCCTTCCTCTTTGGCTACACGCCTTATGCCGGACTTCTCGAATATCGCCTCTATATTCTTGCCATAGCCTCCTGGTGCGTCGCCTATAACAGGTTCACCGCCGGCGATCTTCACAAGTCTCGCTACGACGCGCACCACTTCCGGATGGGTATCTACAGCATCTTCTGGCGGCCGCTCTGAGAGAAGATTCGGCTTTAAAAGCACCTTCATCCCCTGTTTTACGAAACTTCCGATTCCACCGACAAGATCGACGGCCCTCTTGACGGACTCGTAAACGGCGTCAGGATCGTAAGAAGCACATCTGATAAGAGAAACTCTGGCCATTACTAATACACTCCCATCTGCTTGACCAGAAATACCATCCCAACCATGCTCAAGTTGTGTATCATATGTACTGTTATGGAGGATACCAGAGTCCCTGTCTTCTCATACAAATACGCTAGAAGCATGCCGAGAGCCAGTATCGGAAAGAATCCGACCGCATGGGCGTGAAGGGCAGCAAAGGTAGCGGCGCTTATCAAAGTGGCTCCGAAGATGCCGATATACTTCTTGACGGCGTTGTACATGAAGCCCCTGAAGAAAAGCTCCTCTACCACCGGCCCGGCGATAGCCGCGAACAGGCTCGTGTAGACAAGGAAGGGGGCGCTTTCTTCTTTCAAGAAAAGCTCCACCACTGCCTGTTTTTCCGGAACATACTTTAAGAGATTTGAAATAAAAGCTATGACGACAAGAAGCCCCACCAGTACCGGTATTATCGCTATATAGCCGACCAAGCCGTAAAAGACATTCCTTGAGAAATTCTTCAACGAAAGCCCCAGTGAAGATATCTTCTCCTTGTATTGCCCTACAGTAAAATAAAATATGAAAAATACAGCAAGTATATCAAGTATTGAAGAGTTGAGTATCATCCTAAAATTATCATCTTTTAAGAGAGGGAATATTCTCGATAGAGAAGCTTCTATTATAAGAATAATATAACCGAAGAACAGGAATAATATAACAACCCTGCAGACATCCCATAAACCCCACCGTATCATGCGAGGCCTAAAGGTGCTTATCTCAAGTCTATTTCCTACCAACTTTGAAAAAATGAGCATCGCATCCACCACAAGACCCAGGCATATCAGGAGAAGAAAAAGAAGCGAGACCATTCCTACTATAATCGCAAGATCCCTATTGGTGTCCAGAATTTCCCGAACCTCCTGTTCTTTGACAAATAACTCCTGCCTTTGCCGTTCCGATTTTTCGGCATTGGCGGAGCGTGCCCTGTCTTCGCCCGGCATCATTACCACGGCAGTCATGAGAAGAACGAATATCAAAAGAAGTATATACATTCGCTCCTGTCTCAAGAACCCTAAAAATCTTCTCATCCGACTACTCCTAAAAATCTCGGTCTGAATTTCGCGCCAAGAGATTTCGCTATCTCTTCGCACTTTTTCATGTCAACTCCCGCCAGGTCAAGGCATGTAACTTCCACCTCCATGCCTGTGGCAACGCAATCCTTTATGAAGCTCTTGATCGCTTCATAGGCTCCGGCAAGCTGGGGCTTACAATACCTATCATACAGTTCTTTTGTATCGGCATTGAGGCTTACCGACACTCTGTCGATCAGGCCGCAAAGCTCTTTAGCGATCTTCCGGGAATTTATAAGGTCGCCATGGCCGTTAGTTACCATCCTAACCTTGACATTCATTTTCTTCAGTTCAGACGAGACCGCCTTTACGACATCCAGCCGTAAGGTCGGCTCGCCGTAACCACAGAAGACTATCTCCTTATAACGCTTTGGATCTCCGACTGCCTTAACAAGTTCGTCGGCCGAAGGCTCCCTCTCAAGTTTGAGGTTATGGCCTTTTACAAAATCTGTCTTAGCGCGTATACAAAAGTCACAAGCGTTGGTGCAACGGTTCGTGATATTAAGGTAGAGCGAATCACGTATTCTATAGGCAATCGTAGGCGCCTCGCCGACGCCCAGTTTAAAGAGCCTGTTGGCATTATGGGTTGTTATCCTCTCGACGTCGTTCTTGGAAAGGCCGAGGAGGCTGCTCCATTCCTCTACCAGATAAGAAAGATGCGCAGGTTCGTTACGCTGCCCCCGCACGGCTTGCGGCGCCAGGTATGGCGCGTCGGTCTCGAGGAGCAGCCTTTCGACGGGCATCGCCTTGGCGACCTCTCTTAAGGCGCCGGCGTTTTTGAAGGTCAGGTTGCAGGTGAATGATACGTACAGTCCGACGTCGAGGCATCTTTTGAGGAAATCCGCATCCCCGGAAAAACAATGCATGACGCCACGTGCCTCTTTAGGCCATTCTTCTTTCAACACCGCGAGGATCTCCTCCTCGGCTTGTCTACCGTGCAAGACTAAAGGTAGATTCAGGTCACGGGCAAGGCGTATGAATTTCTTAAACACAGCAATCTGCGCCTCTTTAGGAGATAGGTTCCGATAATAATCGAGACCCACCTCGCCTATAGCCACGATCTTTCTTTCTTCTTTGCCAAGCGACCTGAGTTCAGCTATGACTTCGTCCGTCACGGTCTCGGCATGGTGAGGGTGGACACCGAGCGTGGCATATACCTGCGGATATCTTTTGGCAAGCTCAACCGAACGGCGAGTGCCTTCGACGGAACTTCCGATATTTACTATCTTTTCTACGCCTGCCTTAAACGCCCTATCCAAAACGACATCCCGATCTTCGTCAAATTCATGAAAATCAAGATGACAATGGGTATCTATCATCATAATAACGATAATTATATTCTATAAAGGCTTCAAATGCAAGGCTGTAAGGCCAACAAAAAGAGGTCATGCCCCCTTTTTAGGGATTGACCTCTTATCACGCCAAGCATTATTTTAGACACAACGCCTCACGCCGCCTGCGCATCGGCCTGAATGGTAGCCGATCTTACCTCCTTTAATATTTCGCCGTTTGGATTATATATGACCACCGAAACAAGGCCTCCTGTTTCGGGATCGGAGTCGTCATACCAATACGCCGAAGCGTAGCATTTCTTATAATGGATTTTTTCCGTCCCAGGATAATAGACGTATTCGTATGCCACAGCCCCTTCCATATCCGGCCAAGCCCTCACCGCCTTATTGACCCTCCCGCAAAAAGAGCTTCCTGGCCCCCAATAATCCCCTGCGATGTCGCTATCAGTCAGCACCTCATCATCCATATAATGGTAATAGACATTGCCTTCCGTGTCAGGCACAGCCAGTCTCATACTCTGACGGTGGTTTGTCTCATCATTATAAAATGTAAAGATAGCGGCGAATCTGGCCCAATCGGTATCCTTAAAATACACCACGCTTTTGAACCGGCCGGCTACCGGGTCGTAATAGGAATATGTGTATGAGGTGCCGAGCGAAAAATTTATTGATTTATCCGGCCGCGGTGGCGCCACATCCATAAAATGCACATAATCGAGAGGGGTCCCACAGGCATCTATTATTAATTGCGACTGGATATTACCGTTGGGATAACGAGTGTAGCAGATATTTGTGCCGGCAATAACGGAATCCTTTATCCTTAAGCCAACCTTATTGGTAAGTCGCGCAAATATTCCGAATACCGGTTTCATGGCGGAATTCCTACAGTTTTAAAATCTATTAACTTACGCCTGAAAAAAATTGCCCGGTCACCGTTTTTTTTGCTTTCGGTAACCAGGCTGTCTGAAGAATCAGATCCTTGGCTTTGCTACGGCCTTTCTTTCAGGCCGCAATCCCTTTTGGGATGTCCCCATCTCGCGATGGGTTTGCCTTTTTCGAAGCTCGATTATATAATCCAGAAAATTTAGAAAACTCTTCAAACTTTTTTATGGATTAACAATTCAGAAAATAATAGGGGCGGACATTACCATACCGCCCCTTATGATTACCTTATCTTTAGCCTGAGATGCTGTGGTCCTTAAGCGGATATCAGAGCCTGAGATATACTTTCATATTCTTTCCTCGCGTCATACGCCTCTATCGGCCTGTAAGAAAGTATACCTTTTATAAGCTTGAGCACATCATCGTTTATAATAGCGTTTATGTAATCTTCAGCCGCTATGCCGTCATAAAGATTAAAATGAGATTTGAGATAGAAGCTTAGAACCCTATATATAGGCGAATCCTGCGGCGTATCCTTATCGATGCGCCGCGCAAGAAGCATCATGGCATAGGTATCAAGCTGGAACTGTTCGCGATAACTATCCTTCTCCGCTTTTGCGCTGAGAAGATCCTGCGTGCTGGTCCTTATGAACCTGACGCCGGCCTGCGTAAGCTTCCTGAGGTGGTATTCCGAGAGCTCAAACGGCACCAGGGCTATGGATCTACCCTCTTTGCCGGCGGCCTTGGCGAGGACATTATCCACAAAGTGGTCGAAAGTCTGCCCGCTTACGCTGTCGAGGTCGAACCTGTCGCCGTACCTGTTCCTGTGCTCTTCGAGCTCACCGTTTCTGTAAAATTCCGATGCGATGAGGAGGGTGTAGCGCTCCTGCGGGTGTGTAGGGATCATCAATCCGGCCTCTCTGGCAAGGGTAGCCATATGGGTCATTTCGTCTTCACTATTTAATATCTTGGCTTCCCCTATATGAGAAACTATCATGCGCTCCGTCAACAATCTTTCGATATCACGGCGAATAAACAAAGGCAACTGAATATACGCGTCAGATTTCAAATATATATCGCCCTTATCGTTCAATTCTTCTATCGCCTCCACAAAAGCGTTGATCCTTTGCCTACTTCTTGCGTATTCAGGGCTTGTGCTGGGCGCTAATTCAATAACATTATACATACTCTGCAATAAAAGAGAGACGTTTTCAAATTCTCCTTTAGAATACATATCTAATATCATCGCTTTTGTTCCATTAAACACCTCATCGTGCGAAATATTGCCGCTTATCATCTCGCCGCGCGCCGACGCGCTGGTGTTATCGAGTTCGTCGCTATGCTCACCGCGTGTCGTTGAGGCAACGACACTGCCTTTGCCCGATGCAGGCAACATCGAGTATTCTTCAGGGTTGAATAATTCAAGGTTAACGACTGGTTTTTCATATCGTTTGGCTCGCAGGGCAATATCCTTCGCCCTCTGCCTCCCCAATGCCGACAATTTAAATTGTTTCTCATTCCTCGGCCCTGCCTCGACAATCTGTTCCAGAACCCTCTGTTTTAACAGAGAATTTTGAGATTGGAACAGGTCGCGTTCGGCTGTTCTAACGATAGAACTCCAGTTAGGAGCGGGAGCCTCAAATCCGAGATCCTTGTAATGCTGTCTGTATATTTCGGCAATTTTAGGCGCTGAAATTATATCGCCCGGCTTTAAATATAGCGCTATGAGTTTCAGTGTATCCTCCGGGCTCTTGCCCGGCCGCGCAATAAAACGTCCTTTATCATCCATTCTGGGAGATTCGCCAAACAAGTGATCTACAAGTTCTTCATATTGTTGGCGCTTTGCAAACAATATCTCCCGTCCGATCTTTGGATCAACCTTAAACACAACCCTTCCCGAAGCGAGCTCTAGGACCAGAATCCCGTCTTTTACCAACGCCATAAGGTCTTTTCTGGCGGTTGAGGGGGGAATGATGGATTCGAAATTAAGTTCGGGATGCGAAGCCACCACTCTCTTATATTCTGTCTTGTACTTATTGATATCGAACGACCCTTTCTGCAAAATCTCAGAAAGCGCTATGACCATCATGGCATCTTCGGGGCTCTTCCCGGACCGCTTGCCAAATGTGCCGTCATCATTTCGCGGTTGAGGCCTTGGCCGACCAAGCGCCGAGTAGGCCTTTTCGACTTCTTTCTTCGACTCCTCCACTGACTCATCGAGGATTTCCATCATCCTGGTTTGTATTAAAATATGGGCTTTGGTAAGGGCAAGCATGGTCTTTCCATCTCGCGCCGACAACGCAAGTTCCCTACTATTACGAAGATTCGACAAAGCCTGGCTTAGGATTTCATAGTTCGAGATTTCGTTCATCAGAGATTCAAGCTCATCCAAACTCTTTTTTCCTTTTACTATATCATCTAAAAGCGCTGCTATACCGGAGAGCATAGCCTCTTTACGGCTGACACCTCCCGAGACAGCCTCGAATACCCATTTGCCATTTTTCTTAACAAGAAATCCGCCTCGTCTTGCATCATCAAGTATTAGATATCTCTCATCTGAATATTTGATAACCTTGAATTGTTTTGTAAAACTATATACATAATGCTCGCTATGAACGGCTCCATCGGCATTAGCATATAGCATCAATATCTCATCCTTCTGCTTGCCGTTCATCTCAAGTCCGCTTTCCTCAACCATCTGATGCATAGCCGCTCTGGTTTTGTCGCCTTCACCAATCATCTCTACCTCGCGAGAGGAGGCGATTTTATGACCATCTTTAAGCCTGGCGTAAAGTATGCTGCCGCCAATATATTGCTGCACTATCGAATTGGCTGGAATGTCGTCCGTTGCCTCTACGGCCTCAAGACCGGCAAGAGTCCATTCGAGTCTCTCTATCGTCCTAAGAGCCTCTCTATCGCCGTCTTTGCCCGCCATCTCAAGGGCCCTATCTATCAGTTCCTGTGCGTAATATTTTATCAAAGGAAGCTCGTAAGCAAGATAACCGTTAAAGGTAATATCGGCTTTCGGCCAATTGGGGTAAACCATCTCTATCTGCCGTTTTCGCTCCCCTTGCCAGGTCCTTATGACATCCAATGCGTCTCTTCCTTCCGTATAATAATAGGTAAGTATATGCCTTAGAAGTCTCAAGTCTAGCGATGTGAGCGGCCAGTTGCCACTAAGCTTCATGCTAGGCGCGGTATTGACAAATATGCTAAACCTAATTTTTTCCGGTATTGCTTTTAATATGGAATCGCTCAATGCGTAATTACCTTCGGCTATGACTATATCGTCTTTAGCCAGCTGTATCGTCTTTTCTACTCTTTTACCTTTAACATAGTCGAAAGTTGTTATCGGCTTACCCTCACGCAGCGCTTCGATTTCTTTCAGCGTAAGCCTGTCGAAATCTATACGTACCGCCCTTCTGCCATATTCTTTTAGACGATCAACGATATTCATACTGAGGCCTATCTTTCCGCTCGTCACAGGCCCTGTAACAATAACGAAACTATTGCCTTTTTCAGGAAGCTTTGAGATTATTTTTTTAACTATGTTATCGATCTCTTTAGACTTTTCGCTCTCTACATATTTTATAAGATCCGGAAATTTCCCGTCTCTTATGAGCTGATTCAGCTCCTCGACGGTTTCCGGCACAAATAGGGTATTACCATAACCTTTATATGGCTTCCCATCGTCTTTAAATATTGCTGCTAACCTCGCATTCCTAGCCAGCTCTGCGTGTACCATCCTTATCACAGCTATTACACCTGCCGCCTTTCGCAAAGTAACTTCATATCGTTGCGCGGTTTCAAGAACGGCTATCGTTGCGGCTCTCATCCTTTCCTCAAGCATCTTATCCACCGCCGTAAGCGTCCACTGCTCCTCCTCGAGGTTCTGCAACCACTCGAAATAAGAAACGGCTACGCCGCCGGCGTTGGCCAGTATATCGGGAACGACCAATATGCCTTTTGCCTCAAGAATTTTATCGGCTTCCGGCGTTGTTGGGCCGTTTGCCGCCTCAACTATAAGTTTGGCGCGTATTTTCTTCGCAACCTCAGCGGTTACGGTGCTTTCTCGCGCTGCCGGAATCAGGATATCACAGCTGGTAGACCAAAATTCTTCCGCGGTAATAGAAGACGCGCCGCTAAAATTGGAGAATGTATTACCCTTATTTCTTGTTTTGTAATCACCTTTGAGCGCGTTGGCAAAAAGGTGCTTATCAAGAGCTTTTATATCTATACCATTGTCGTTAAAGATAATCTCATCGGTTTTATTTAGCGCGTCGTATTCTTTAATTGCCACAATCTTAGCACCGGCTTCATAAAATATCCTCGCTGCCCAACCGCCCACATTGCCGTATCCTTCTATAAGTACCTTCTTACCTCTCACATCAGGCCCTATGCCAAGCTTGATTCCGACGGCCTTCAAAACCGTCACTGTTGTGAAGAAAACACCTTGCCCTGTCGCCTTTTCCCTCCCTAGCGAACCGCCTTTCCCAACGGGTTTTCCAGTTACGACCGCCGCGGCCATAGGATCTTTTGTATTTATCGCGTATTCATCACGCATCCAGTCCATGAGCATTCCGTCGGTACCCATATCCGGGGCAGGAACATCAACGAGCGGCCCTATCACGGCCTCTGCCTTATTAGGGGCGAGCTTATCTGTATAAGCCCTCATTAAACGTTCTTTTTCAGATTCCGAAAGACTCTTCGGATCACATATGATTCCCCCTTTTCCGCCACCATAAGGTATGCCCACAACGGCACATTTCAAAGTCATCCACTTTGAAAGGGCCCGCACCTCAGTCTCGCTTACTGCAGGATCCCACCTTATCCCACCTTTGGCTGGGCCACGTGCGTCGTTATCAAGAGAGCGATATCCTTTGAAGAGCTTGATGCTACCATCGTCCATCTTGACCGGCAGGTCAACCCTTGTCAAAAGCTGTGTATGTAAAAAGCCGGTGAAACCGACACTCGGCATGCCATGTAAGAATATTGGGTCGAGATCTATCGTATCCGCTATATCGCACATCTGCTGCCTGGCGATATCGAGCGGATCGGGGGTTGCTTTTTGACTTTGGCTTGCCTGATGCACCAAACTGGCTGGAATAGTGGATAGTTTGTCATGGTCCTCACGCGCCACACCACCTGAAACCATCATCATCTTCCAGTTGCCGTTTTCGTAAGCAAGGTATCCGCCTATCTTGTCCCGATCGAGAACAAGATACTTATCTTTAGATATCTTTTTTACTGTGTAAGAATAGGCTTCGGCAATAATATCCTCTCTTTTCTGGTTCGTGAGTTTCGCATACATAGTTAAGATGTCTATCTTCTCCTGCGTGTATACCTGTATGGGGAATCCACCTTCGGCATCTTTGAGAGGGGAATACACCGCGTAATATGTCCTGGGCAGCTCATTGCCGCTCTGCCTTATTCGGAACCTGACAGCTATCAGTCCGCTGGGAAGAACTTCGCGTTCCCTGAAAAATGGCTGCACACCATCCGGATTCATTGTCCCCCTTTCTCTGACAAGAATGTCGCCGGAGAGCGCTGATGGGCCGAATTTTTTCAGAATCTCCTCAAGAAATATCTTTATCCTGCCCATATCTTGATTCTGAATTCCGGTTATGTCGTCTATCTGCGAAGGTACAGCAAGTTTGTCCAAAGCGGATTTTTGGCAAAACGCTGGTTCTAGCAAAATACTGTTCAATATGAAAAAGGATGCTGTAACTGCAGTAATGGTCTTTTTGAATATTTTCATACAATTTCTCCTATAGTTTATCTATATTGTTTATTACATCGGGTGTGCTTCAACCGGCCTGAGAGTATGATATCCGCCTTTATCCTCTTTCTCCAGTATGGCCGCATCCTCTTCTATACGATGATACGGCATTATACCTTTATAGCCTTTCAGTCTTTTCCATTCTTCATCCGAATAAACGACTACGGAAAAGCCCTCGTCTTTTTTCCCATTGATCGAAAATAAGGCGTGATAATACCGCTTTTCATTTGAGTCTTCGGCTCTGCATAACACCCGAAAGCCACACGAGGTAAGTTCCAATTTATCGAACATGAAAGTTATGGAAACTCTCCCCCCTAAATCGAATCTCTTATCTTTCAATATGGTAATGAAGGTGCCTATATTGAGTGGCATCTTTGTCCTGGCAAAGGAGGCAAGTTGCTCATGCATGACTACCTTAATTATGCCCATATCCTTATATTCGGCGCCTAAAATATTGCCATGAAGTAAAGAGGCTGACAAATTATTCGCCGCAATGTTTATCGAGTATCCTCTTTCTACCGCTTGACCAAGATCGCCGTTATCGGACATGTAAATTATCTTCTCCCAGTCGGGAAATTGCTGGTTGATTGTTTCAATCAGTGTCCGGCCTTTTGTCTTTATCATTTCCCGGTTAGATATGTAGCTATAGGTTGTTCCATACTTAAATACGCATATTGCGTGCATCATACCTATCTGCCTAAATCGGATAACTATAACATCGCTTTTTATGCCAAGGTGTTTAAGGATATAATGGCTTAAGAGAGCCAGGTCTTCGCAATCCCCTTTTCTCGTTCGAATAGTTTCTTCAATGCTTTGTCTCGAGTCTGGAAATTTAAACTCATACGAAAACTCACTCTGCAACCAGGCCACAAGATCTTCCGGAGATTTTATCGTACTTGGAATTGCTACGTTACTATAAGACAGACAGTTTCCCGGCGAGAAAAGGACGCACGCTATAACAAGGATTATTAATAAACTATTCTTAGTCATCGATTCTATCGCTCCTAAAGAATGTTTATATAAACGTTTATTTTCGAAAAAAAATGCCTGGCAATTTATGCCAGGCTTATCACCATCTATCATTTTAATTTTATAACGCATCTGTCTTTTTGTTTTGCTAATTTGTATTGTATAGAAAGTATAACACACGATAATCTGTTGTCAAGTATTTATATCTAACTTTTTTATTATTTAACTACTAGGAATTTAGATGCGAGGGAAAAGCGGTGAGGACTTCCTAATTTTTTGGAAAGGCTTGAGATCTCCCCATTTTTTAATCACTGAATAGGCCGTTTCCTGCGGCGATAGCTCCATTCCAAGCTGGAACCATATCTTTTGGGATGTCTGTGGCATAAACGGATAGATCGCCATTCCGGTGATTCTTAATACTTCAAGCAACGTATATATGACAGTAGCCAGCTCTCCTTTCTTATCCTCTTTGGCAAGCGCCCATGGCTTAGACTCTTCGATCAATTTGTTCGCCATGCCAATGGCTTCCCAGATAGCGGCGAGCGCGCCAACAAAATCAAATTCCGGCAAGCGTTTCTCCATCTCTCCACCAATCGCCAGCGCCTTTTTCTTCAACCCTTCGATCTCCTGAGTCCGCAGTACTGACTCCCGAGCATCTGGCACTTCTGCCCCAAAATACTTCTCCACCATCGTAAGCGTCCTGCTAAGGAGATTTCCTAGGTCGTTAGCCAGGTCGCTATTGTATCTGGCAATAAGCGCCTCTTCGCTGAAAGCCCCGTCCATACCGAACTGCACCTCTTTAAGAAGAAAATACCTGTATGGGTCAACACCGAAACGGCTGATTATATCCGCCGGATCGACTATATTACCTTTGGACTTGGACATCTTCTCGCCTTTAATAATCCACCACCCATGCGCAAATATAGTCTTTGGCGGTTCTATCTCAAGCGCCTGCAGCATGATAGGCCAATAGACCGCGTGGTGACGAAGTATATCCTTGCCTATGACATGGACATCTGCAGGCCAGTGCCTCTTGAAGCGCTCCATATCGTGTGGATAACCAACCCCTGAGATATAATTGATAAGCGCGTCAAACCAGACATAAGTGACATACTCTTTATCGAACGGCACCTCTATACCCCAGCCCATCCTGCTCTTCGGCCTTGATATGCATAGATCCAGAAGCTCCTCCTTAAGAAATCCCAGGACCTCATTTCGACGGAAATAGGGCTTTATGAAATCTGGGTGGCTGTTGATATGGTTGATGAGCCACTGTTGGTATTCGGATATCTTTAAAAAATAATTCGACTCATTTAGTCTCTCGATGGGACGCTTGCAGTCTGGACAGATGCCTTCTGGGGCCTGATTTTCCGACCAGAATGTTTCGCAAGGAGTGCAAAACCAGCCCTTATATATTTTTTTATAGATTTTCCCGCCCTTGTGGAGCCTATCAAGGACCGCCTGGACCGTTTTTATATGGTAGTCGTCCGTTGTTCTTATAAAATAATCGTACTCGATTCCGAGGGCTTTCCACAGGCCCTGAAAGACCGGCACAATGCCATCCACGAATTTCTTCTCCTCCCCTTCTTTGAATCCAGCTTTGATTGTGGCCTCCTCAATCTTTTCGCCGTGTTCATCGGTGCCAGTCATGAAGAAGACATCGGAGCGAGTCTGCCTCAGGAATCGCGCTACCGTATCGCAGGCGATCTGCGTGTAGGAATGGCCTATATGGGGTTTTGAGTTTACGTAATATAAAGGAGTTGTTAGGTAGTAAGATTTGGACATAATTATTTATACGGAATCTCTACCTGAGTTCCGTCCTCAAGTTCAACCATCACTGCTCGCTTTATGGCGTTAACGCTTACCACTTTACCGGCGCCTTTAGGGGTCTTCACGGTCTCGCCCTCGCGAGGTAAACCTTTCATAAGATTCTTATATGTCCCGTATTCATAGCCAAGACAACACATTAGTCTTCCGCATAAGCCGGATATCTTGGTGGGATTGAGCGGCAGGTTCTGCTCTTTTGCCATCTTGATAGTAACGGGCTCGAAATCCTTCAAATAGGTAGCGCAGCAGAGCGCGCGCCCACAAGGGCCAAGCCCTCCCAACATCTTCGCCTCGTCACGCACACCTATCTGTTTGAGCTCTATCCTTGTCTTAAAGGCGCTTGCGAGGTCCTTCACTAGGTCCCTGAAGTCGACCCGCCCCTCCGCTGTGAAATAGAATATTATCTTTGAACGATCGAAGGAGAATTCCGCGTCGATGAGCTTCATGGAAAGCTTTCGCTCCTGTATCTTTCTGGAGCAGGTATCCATAACTTCTTTTATCTTTTTCCTATTTTTATCTATCTGGTGCATATCCCACGGGTTGGCCTTGCGTATAACTTTCTTCAGCGGCTCTTCTATGTCGGAATCCAGGATCGCTTCTTTCTCGGTTATAACCTGCCCATAATCAAGGCCCCGATCGGCTTCGACTATCACATAGTCTCCGACCTTGAATTTCATACCGCTGGTGGAAAAATAAGTTATCTTACCAGCTTCCCGCAGTCTTACTTGAATGACCTCGTACATAGACCTCCTTATATCATCGCTCCTAAAACCGCCATGGCAAGCTTTGGGTTTGCATTCTGCTCAAGAAAGGTGGCGGTAGATATTATCTGTTTTATCGCGCCGTCTAGTTTTTCGAAACTGATCTTCTTCGATTCCGCCTTGATAGTATCTTTGCGGTCAATATTGACCGTTTCGCTCTCTGAAAAAATACCAACCTTATACCTTAAAATATCAAAATACCATGTAAGCATTATATTTAAATACCATTTAAAATCCTCTCTGGATGTCCTGTCAAAATCCCAGTTGAAAAAAGCCTTATTAACAATGGCATCGATAAACAATCGGCGTTTCTCGAAAAATTTATCGTCCTGGTACATCAGAGCCTCTTCAATGCCGCCAGAAGAAAGACACGCTAAGACATGTGCTCTTGTATTATCTATGCCGTAGTGATTAACAAGCACATCTTTTACAGTTTCAACGGCGAGCGCGAAAAACTTAACCACTTGGCTACGCGACACGATAGTCGGAAGCAGCCCCCAAAGCCGCTCTGTGATAAGTATGAGGACCGAATCGGTCGGCGGCTCTTCAAGGGTTTTAAGAATGGCGTTGGCGGCCTCTTCGGTCAGGCTATTGGCCCCGTCGATCAGGTAGACTTTCTTCCTGGCCTCATACGGCTTAAGGGCTATATCCCTTATGAGGGTCCTTATATCATCTATCTTTATGGAATAGCTGTCTGCCTTGACTTTGAGCACCGAGACATCGGGGTGGGATGAGGCGTCAATCTTTTTGCAGGATGCACACGAGTCGCATGGCACCGCTGACAACGAAAGGCAGTTCAGAGCCTTGGCAAAATTCACGGCAGCCAGCTTCCTGCCGACACTTTTGGGGCCGTAAAATATGTATGCGTGCGATATTCTCCTGTTCGCGATGGAATTTTCCAGGAACGATACCGCCCTACTTTGCCCTTTTATATCTTTGAATGACATCCTCGACTTCCCGCCTCACCATACGTTGGGTCTCTGATATGGATGCGGCCACTTTTATTACCTTAATACGCTGCGGCTCCGCGGCCGCCAGTTTCAAATAGCCGGACCTCACTCTCCTGTGATAAGTAAGGGTCTTCTCTTCCATCCTGTCGATGCCTTTTTGCCTTGCGCGCCTTAGACCTGTTACTGGATCTATATCGAGCAGGATGGTCAGATTAGGCTTAAGAGATTCCGTGGCTATCTTATCAAGCGCCTTGATCACCGCAAGTGAAACACCGCCCCCATAGCCCTGATAACTGAACGTCGCGTCGCTGAAGCGGTCACATACGACAATCTTACCTTTTGAGAGAGCTGGTGTTATCACTTCTTTGACTATCTGAGAGCGCGCCGCCTCGAAAAGGAAAAGTTCCGCAAGGTCTGATATCGCAACGCCATCCGAATGCAGAAGCACGCCACGGATGCGTTCGCCGAGTTTGGTGCCGCCCGGTTCTCGTGTATGCACACAATCATAACCTAATCCACGCAAATATCCGCAGATCAGCCGCGAGTGGGTACTCTTGCCGCAACCCTCTGGACCTTCAAATGTGATGAATAGCCCTTTCTTCAGGCCTTTTTTCGCCATATTGTCCCGTCTCTGGTGTCCTCGAGCACCACGCTGTATTCTTCGAGAAGTTTTTTCCTTATCTCGTCTGCCATTCTGAAATCCTTTTTGCGGCGCGCCTGGTCTCTTTTCTCTATAAGATCGAGGACCTTTTTTTGGTCCACATCCTGCCTTATCACATTATTCGACAAGTCTAAGCCGAACACCTTGCCTAGCTCGATGATGGCGTCTTTTATTCTCACAAGGTCAGCTGATTCTTCCTCGGAAAAATGTTCCTTGCCCTGTATAAGCTTATTGGCGTACGTCACCATATCGAACAAAGCGGCAAGCGCAAGCGGTGTGTTGAAATCATCATCCATCGCCTCTTCAAACCTGTTCTTGAATTCTTTCGCCCGGTCGCCACCGATAGCAAACCGGCGGCCTTGCGCAATACGATCTATCTTGTCAAACAATATGCCGAATCTTTCCTTCTGCGCCTTCATCTCCGCCATCTTCTCTTCCGTGTAATCCACTGGATGCCTATAATGCGTGTTCAAAAAGAGTAGTTTGAGGTAATCCGCATCCTTATATCTTTTTAGAAAATCCTTTATCGATATGAAATTGCCCAGCGACTTAGCCATCTTCTCGCCGTTTATGGTAAGCAGGCCGTTGTGCATCCAGTAGCGGGCAAATCTTTTACCGGCGCCTTGCGACTGAGCCACTTCATTCTCATGATGAGGAAAGATAAGATCTATGCCGCCACCGTGTATATCGAACTCGTCTCCCAGGATATCTGAGCTCATGACGGAGCATTCAATATGCCAGCCGGGCCTCCCGTTTCCCCATGGACTCTCCCAATACGGCTCGCCATCCTTGGCTGATTTCCACAGAGCAAAGTCAAGAGGATCTTTTTTATTCTCACCCGGCGCAATACGCGCCCCTGATTCCATCTTCGCGATATCTTGATTTGAGAGCTTGCCGTAATCTTTAGCTTTCTTTATGTCAAAATAAACATCGCCATCCGAAGCATACGCGCAACCTCGCTGAATAAGGAGCTCAATGAACTTTATCATCTTTGGTATATACTCGGTCGCCTTGGGTTCTTTATCAGGATTTTCTATTCCAAGAGATGCCATATCCTCATGATAGGCATCTAGGTACCTCTTGGACACCTGCCTTGTTATCGCCACCAAGTCAGCAGCCGACGTCTGGTTGGGGCGGCTAGCTATTTCCTTCGCCTTATTTATTATCTTATCGTCAACATCGGTAACGTTGCGGACAAATGTAATATTATAACCTTTATATGAGAGGTATCGTCGTACAACGTCAAATACGTAGGCGCTCCTCGCATGGCCTATATGCGGCTCGTCATAGACTGTCGGACCACAAACATACATGCCGATCTTACCCTCTATGACCGGTGTGAACTCTTCCTTCTTTCTTGTCAGGGAATTATATATCTTCATGGTTATTTCGGATTGAAAATCTGGAGTTTACTGCGATAAAGGATCTGCTTTTTACTTCTTAAATAAAGACTCCTGAGCGCCGCCTATTGGCTTACTCATTTTTCCAGTTTTTCAACTCTTCTGCGTAATTCCTCTATCTCCTGTAGTATGGGGTCGAGCACATGAATATGGTCCAGGCTTATGTCTATCTTCTTGCCATCTTGTTTGGTGATACGGCCCGGTACACCCACGACCGTGGAATTCGGCGGTACATCCTTTATGACGACAGCATTAGCGCCTATATAAGAATTATCGCCTATAGTAATGTTGCCGAGAACCTTCGCCCCTGTTCCAACCACCACGTTATTGCCGATGGTGGGATGTCTTTTCCCTTTTTGTATTCCGGTGCCGCCTAACGTCACGCCTTGATAAAGCAGGACATCGTCTCCTATTATCGTCGTCTCGCCTATCACTACCCCCATGCCATGATCGATGAAAAACCTTTTACCTATCTGCGCGCCGGGGTGTATCTCTATGCCTGTCAGGAAGCGGGCCAATTGCGATATCCATCTTGGGAAAAAGGGTACGCCCAATTTCTTAAGTGCGTGCGCTATCCTGTAAAAGATGATTGCGTGAAGACCCGAATATGTGAGTAGAACTTCGAGAAAATTCACGGCGGCTGGATCGCGGTCAAACACAGCCTGTATCTCCTTTCTGAAGAGAATGGCTATTACAGTCCAAAAAATTACAAAAAGGGCTAAAAATATTAGGATCGCGTTTACACAAGCGCTCATCGTATCACCTCTTTTCTTCGAGACTGACTACCGCGTATGCTGCTATCGCCTCTCCCTTGCCGAGAGAACCGACACCCTCGTTCGTGGTAGCCTTTATATTCACCTTGTCTTTCGAGATATCGAGAATGGCGGCCACCGCCTCAACCATCTTATCCCTAAAAGGATATATCTTGGGCTCTTCGGCAAGTATAATGGTATCGACATTAGTCACGGCAAATTTCTTCGCGGCCGCTAGGGCGGCTACTTTCTTAAGAATTTCTTTTGAGTCGATATCCTTATAGGCAGGGTCGTCGTTCGGAAAATGCTGACCTATATCACCAAGGGACAGCCCACCAAGAATAGCATCGGATATGGCGTGCAAAACGACATCGCCGTCTGAATAACCCAGAAGGCCCTTAAAAAACGGTATCTCAACGCCTGCCAGAATCAGCTTCCTTTCCTCCACAAGCCTGTGAATATCATATCCTATGCCTGTTCTCATCACGCACCTTCCTTCGTTATGCCGAAGTCCTTATATCGATCTGTGTCAAAAAATACCTATCGCTTCTTTTGCCGGATAAAAAGACGCTGGTTTCGCATCAGCGCTTCCGCTATTTTAATATCCTCTGGAGTGGTTATCTTTATGTTGGCGTAGGAGCCTTTTAGTATCTTCACCCTGCCACCCATCGCCTCCAGAAGGCTCGAATCATCAGTAATATTTCCCTTTTTACTCGCATATGCCTTTATTATAAGGTTCCTGCGAAAAGTCTGGGGAGTCTGAGCCCTGAAGATCCGCCTTCTGTCAAGGGTCTTTTTTACAAACATTCTTTTATCGACAATCTTAACGGTATCGTTCTCTGGCACCGCTACAACGCAACCGCCAAACCTTCTGGCCAGTCGTATAGAGTCCTCAACCGTTTTCTTATCGACGAAAGGTCTCGCCCCGTCGTGAACTAATACCGTATCAAATTCTTCTCCAACACTCCGAAGGCAGTTGGCAACTGATTTATACCTGGTCTTGCCGCCGACCACGATAGCGGCGATCTTTTTCAGTCTATACCTACTTACCAAGGCGCAAAAATCTTTAACGCGCCGCTTTTCGGAGGCGATTATGATGGCCTTTATGGATGGACAGTCGCCGAGCGTCTTGAGAGAATGCGCAACAAGTGGCCTTCCATCAAGCTTTACGAATGGTTTGGCTGTCTTGAGCCCAAGCCTTCTGCCGCAACCGGCGGCCGCCACTATAGCAACCGTAGCGCTCTCTTTCATAATGCCTTTTCTCGCGAAAGCGCAGGCATTATTTCCCCTTCCAGGTGCCTCTCGGCTGGTCTTCCAACCTTGCGAATATCATCCTGCCGGCTGACGTCTGAAGAACGCTGGTAACGACGACCTTTACCGTCTGGCCTATCATCTGCTTTGAATTATCAACCACTACCATCGTGCCATCATCAAGATACGCCACACCCTGATTATACTCCTTCCCTTCCTTGGTAATCCTGACCTCCATCGACTCTCCGGGAAGAACCACTGGTCGTAGCGCGTTGGCAAGTTCATTTATGTTAAGCACGGATATTCCCTGCAGTTCCGCAATCTTATTGAGATTAAAGTCGTTGGTGAATATCTTAGCGCCAAGCAGTTTGGCAAGCTTCACAAGCTTGGCGTCAACTTCTTTTATCTCCGGAAAATCTTCTTCCTGTATGCGCACGTCAAATTCCGTGGATTTTTGGATCTTGTTCAGAATGTCAAGCCCCCGCCTGCCGCGGTTACGCTTAAGCACGTCCTGCGAATCCGCTATCTGCTGAAGCTCTTTCAGTACGAAACGTGGTATCACAAGTCTTCCTTCGATAAAGCGTGTTTGAAGGATGTCCGCGATTCTACCGTCTATTATCACGCTCGTATCGAGAAGTATTATATCGTCCTTCTTGTCCTGCCTTACGAACTTGACATAAGGGATAATCAAGTTGAATTCGTCCTTGCCGCGCATGGCTATTATCATGCCCAGATAGCAGAACACAAGTATCAGTATTATCTGAAAAGACGCGAAGAGCTCTAGTGACATAGGAATCAACCTGAGCACACTTGTAATTATCCATGCCATGAAGAACCCGAATATGAGACCAAAAACAGCGGCCGAGAGGTTTCTTATCGAAAACCTTCTCATCCCAATCTCGAGCATTATTATAAGAATCGCCCCGACAAATCCTGTCCCCGCGCCGGTGTAACCCCAAAGGACCGAAAAACCTCCCAAAAGCGATCCGACATAATAGCCAACGATAGTGCTTAAAAAAATGAAAAAGAACCTTAGGAATAATATCGTCATGATCTATCTCCCGTTATATTGCCTTGAAAAAATTATAGGATATATGTCTCCTAAAAAAGGACCTAATGACTATTCCCCCCGCGGTTTGCTCAGTAGCTTCCAGGGATGCCTCTTAAGATCCTCGCTGAAGTCTTTGAAATTCGCCCCTGTTGATTTCAGATTCAAAGTAAAATCTTTTATATTTGCCATTATATCCTCGATGTCGGTATAAAGTTTGTCTTTGGTAAGCAATTTACCTATTGTGCCTTCGCCGCTCTTCAGCCTATCAACTATCACAGTGGCGGAATTGGACAAGTTAACAAGGTTCTCTGTAAGCTTCTCCATCACCACAGGATCCTTGCCCGCAACGATATCACCGTTTTTAAGAAGAGGCTTGCCCGGTGTCCCGGGATATATCTCGAGATATTTCTCGCCCAAGAGGCCTAATGTATTTATTGTGATTTCCGCGTCCTCTTCTATCTTCGCATCCTCCTGTATCCAGGCCTCTACTTCCGCGTGCGACTTCTTATCCTTTTCGCTATAAACTATCTTGACACTTTGCACATTACCAACGCCGACGCCGGAAAGACGCACCGGCGCGGAGGGGCCTATGCCACTGGCAAAGTTAAAGTTGACTTTTATGTGATAACCTCTTTTGGAAATATTTATATCCCCTATCGAAAATACTATTATAAAGAGTATCGCCACACCGATAAGTATGAACATCCCCACTTTCACTTCGAATGCTTTAACGCTTTCCATAATCACCCCTATTTTAAATATCCTGTTATTATATCAAATGCTCAAAATCTATGCCCTCTGTTATAGGGCCCCTGCTCGCGCCAGTGATGAACTGACGCACCACAGGATCCTTGGTATTCTTTATCTCTTCGGGAGTCCCCTCGGCTATTATCTTACCATTATATAACATCGCTATCCTGTCAGCTATCTTATAGGCGCTTGTCATATCATGGGTAACGGCTATAGAAGTCACTTTTAGTTTATTATGCAGCTCTATTATAAGATCGTTTATCGAATCCCCCATTATCGGGTCAACGCCCGTCGTCGGTTCGTCATACAACATTATCTGCGGACGAAGGGCTATCGCCCTGGCAAGACCAACCCTTTTTCTCATGCCACCTGAAAGCTCGGCCGGCTTCTTATACTCTATTCCTTTTAGACCGACTAAAGCAAGACATTCCTTTACCCTCTTTTTTATCGCCTCTTCGTCAGCATTCGTATGCTCTATCATGCCAAAGGCTACATTCTCAAGCACATTCAGCGAGTCGAAAAGAGCCGCCCCTTGAAAAAGCATGCCAAACCTCATCCTGATAGAGTTCAATTCCTTCTCATCCATTTTCGTTATATCCTTACCATCTATCAAGATCTTTCCGGAGTCTGGCTTAAGAAGACCTATTATGTGTTTCAATAGAACGCTTTTGCCACAACCAGACCGGCCTATGATAACGGTCGTCTCTCCGGTATTTATGGTCAAATTCGTTCCGGCAAGCACCTGATGGCCGTTGAATGACTTATAAACGTCTTTTATCTCTATCATCTTCCTATGAAATAGAAAAGCGCCGTAAACAAGCAATCCGATGCTATTATCAATATAAAACTTATAACAACACTGGCTGTCGTGGAGCGGCCAACGCCTTCGGCGCCACCTTCTGTGGTCATTCCTTCATAACATGAGACTATGCAAACTATGATAGCAAAGAAAAAACTCTTTATAAGGCCGGTATATAGGTCCTTGAGCTTGAGAGGGTCCCAGGTATTCTTTAGGTAAACGGCATGGGATATGTTCAGCTTGTAAACACCTATTAGGTATCCTCCAATTATACCTATGAAATCGGCATATACGGTAAGCAACGGCACCATAACTATAAGAGCCAAAAAACGTGGAACAACCAGGTATTTTACGGGATTGGTGGCAAGAGTCTCAAGCGCATCTATCTGTTCGGTGACCTTCATGGTCCCAATTTCCGCCGTTATAGAAGCGCCTACCCTGCCCGCTACTATTAGAGCGGTAAGAACCGGACCTAGCTCTCTAAGCATTGAAAAGGCTACTAGCGACGCTATGTACATCTCGGCGGCAAACCGCTGCATCTGGTAGGCGCTCTGCAAAGCAAGCACCATACCGGTAAACATGCTTATCATCGTGACTATCGGAAGGCTGTCTACGCCTATCTTGGACATTTGTTCAAAGATTTGACGCCGCCTCATGGGTGGTATAGGTATCCAAAACAGGGTCTGCCCCATAAGTATCGATAATCCGCCGGAGTATCTTACTATCTCCATGGCACGGTGGCCAACAAGGGAAGCGAGTCTTACGATTTTCAATATAGTCGTCTTCATCCTCAGAACCTGTCCTTGTGCTCGAAACCGAAGAAACCGTCATCCTGCCCGATTCTTAATTTGAGGCTGTCGGTCGGCTGCAACTTGTATTCCAGCCTAACCTCATCGGAATCCCTTAAGCTCTCGTCTATCTTGCTATCATCGAATATTCTTTTGTATTCAATGTCGATATTTCCGTATACGTTCTTCTTCATACTTACCTTCCGACCGTCATGCACCCTCATCGAGCTCCAATCATCCCAGCTAATAGCGCCGTCATCGGTAACAAGTTTTATGTTGTCGAATAAGCTGGCCTTGCCGGCGCGCCTCATGTCTATCTCGCCTGCCAGCGCAAAATAGCCGCTTTTTCTCATCACATGGGAATCCTCTATCTTTAGGAAAGGGAGATCTCCCTTAATGGTCGCGCTCAAGTTTTCAAAATCAAGGGGACCTATTGTGCCGTTCCGTATCTCAAAATCCGATGCTACTTTCATATTATGCAACAGGCCCTTAAGAGAGAACTTGCCGTTCAAAGTTCCGGTAATGATGGAGGAGGCCTCCTTGGCTTCAATGGTCCCAATTAGCCAATTAAGGCTAAGGTTGTTTGCCAGTATCGTAAGATCGATTGCCACCGTATTCTTAAGACCGACCCTGCCATATATCCTGAAAAAATCTCCAAGACTCAGACTGTGAAGTTGTAGAGCACCATTTGAAACTGAGTATTTGGCCTTAAGGCCTGCTACTTGTTTATAGTTTATTACTAACCTTCTGGTCTCAAGTTCACCATTAAGGCCTATTATGCAGCCGTCAGACGATTTAACAAAGTTGTTCTTGAGCACAACATCGCAAACAACATCGAACCCGTAAAGCTTTAGATGGTAGGCCTTGATATTTACTGTTAAAATACCATCATCGGATATGTCCGCTACCAGCCTCAATAATCCCATATCAGGCCTTTCCGGCCTTATCTCCATATCAAATATATCGCCTTTGACGGTACCTTTAAAATCAACCCTCGACTTTCCAAAGAAGATAAGCCAGCCGCTTATGCTCGAATCAGTCAGATCTCCTTCGAGGGCCGTAAAGCCTTTGATACTGCCGTTACACATAGAGAAATTGGCGTAGATCGGCGAGTCCTTCTCCAAAAACACCGGCGCCATGGCAGATGGCCTCAATACCTCCCATAGATGATATTTAGTCTTTATGCTATTTATCTCCAAGGATTGCAAAAATACTGAACTTTTAGCCTGTTTTACCTTTATTCCATTTAAGGAGATAGGGTTTACGATGCCACCTTCGATGCTGCCAATAAAAAGTTTGACCTTCCCCCCAAACATCTCCTCCACCCTCGCCTCCGCGAGTCTCTTCAGTTCCGGAACAAGCGCCTCTATTCTAGTCTCCACCAGAAGGATTATGCAAAGCACAAGGAGAACTATCAATATCGCCTTAAATCTACGCCGCGTGCGTATGTGCCTCATCCCTTAAATCCTATGCCATGCATCTCATCATCAAATCACAAAAGGCCTCAACGCTGTAAAAAAGAGGGCCTCTTAAGCTGCTCGATATAAGATATGTTTATTTAATGGTTACTTCGATTTTGCCGTCTGGTTGTCGGATGCTGTGGTGAACTCCAAATGGTCCACCTTGGCAGTCACCTTTACCTTGCCGCCCTTTTTAAAAGACCCCTTGATTATCTCTTCGGCAAGAGGGTCTTCCAGGAAGCGCTGTATGGTCCTTTTGAGTGGTCGCGCCCCGAACTGCTTATCGAAACCTCTCTCTATAAGGAAGTCTTTTGCTTCTTTGGTAAGCTCTATCTTTATATCCTGCTCTTTGAGCCTGGCCTCGACATCACCTATCTCTAGCTCGACTATCTTCTCGAGATCTTCTTTTGTAAGGGACCTGAATACGATTATATCGTCGACTCTGTTTAGAAATTCTGGCTTGAAAACGCGTTTAACCTCGTCGAGAAGGCGTTCCTTCATGCTCTGATAGGTCACCTCCTCGGCCTGGGATTTGAATCCTATGGATCCTTGCTTTCTCAGCATTTCGGCGCCTATATTGGACGTCATTATTATTATCGTGTTCTTAAAATCAACTTTTCTGCCGAAAGAATCCGTAAGACGCCCCTCCTCAAGCATTTGTAAAAGAAGGTTAAAAACATCGGGGTGCGCCTTTTCTATCTCATCGAGAAGTACGACCGAATAGGGGCGCCTTCTAACCTTCTCTGTAAGTTGGCCGCCCTCTTCATAACCAACATATCCCGGTGGAGCACCGACGAGCCTGGATACATTAAACTTCTCCATGTATTCCGACATATCTATCTGTATGATCGCGTCTTCGTCTCCGAACATGAACTCGGCAAGAGCCCTTCCGACAAGCGTCTTCCCCACGCCCGTTGGCCCCAGGAATATAAAGGAGCCGATGGGCCTTCTCGGATCCTTTATTCCGGCTCGCGATCTCCTAACCGCGTGTGCTATCGCTGATATAGCCTCATCCTGGCCTATGACGCGCTTATGGAGGGCTTCCTCCATCTTAAGAAACTTATCCTGTTCCTTTTCCTCAAGTTTAACTATAGGTATACCGGTCCATTTCGAAACTATCGTCGCGATATCATCCGCGGTGACCTTGGGTTCAAATTTGCCTTTGGACTCTTTCCACTCTCTCTTTGTCTTATTCAACTCGTCCTTAAGCTTACGCTCTTCGTCTCTAAACTTAGCTGCCTTCTCGAAATCCTGGTTCTTCACGGCGGCTTCTTTCTCCTGGCGCACAACCGCTATCCTCTCTTCGATATGCTTGACATCCGGAGGCGCTGTCATCACGGAAAGGCGCGACCTTGCGCCCGCCTCATCTATCAGGTCTATGGCTTTATCCGGCAGGTAGCGACCCGTTATGTAACGGTCCGAAAGCTTTGCGGCCGCCTCAAGAGCTTCATCGGTGAACTTTACGCGATGATGCGCCTCGTATTTGTCGCGAAGGCCTTTGAGGATCTCTATGGTCTCCTCCACAGTCGGCGGTTCAACCATTATGGTCTGGAAACGCCGCTCAAGTGCGGCGTCCTTTTCTATATGTTTGCGATATTCATCGAGGGTGGTTGCCCCGATACACTGGATTTCACCGCGTGAAAGAGCCGGTTTCAATATGTTGGAGGCGTCTATCGCCCCTTCGGCGCCACCGGCGCCAACCAGCGTATGCAATTCATCGATGAAGATTATTATATCTTCGGATCTCTTTATCTCATCCATTACCGCCTTGATCCTCTCCTCAAACTGCCCCCTGTACTTTGTGCCCGCCACCATGAGCGCGAGGTCCAGGATGATTATCCTCTGATCCTTCAGCACCTCAGGCACCTCTCCGGCCACAATCTTCTCAGCAAGCCCTTCGACGATAGCCGTTTTGCCAACACCCGCTTCTCCTAAAAGCACAGGATTATTCTTCGTCCGTCGTGAAAGTATCTGTATAACACGCTCGATCTCATTCTTCCTGCCTATGACAGGATCGAGCTTGTTTTCTCGTGCTAGCTTCGTAAGGTCCCTTCCGAATGCATCTAGCGCCGGTGTCTTTGCCTGCGAAACCTTTTGCCCCATTTCATATCCCGGCACTTCGGAGCCGAGCAAGTTCATGACCTCTTCTCTTACTTTCTCAAGTTCCAGGCCTAGATTCATAAGAACCTGCGACGCCACACCTTCGCCCTCCCTTATAAGACCGAGCAAAAGATGTTCCGTTCCTATATAATTGTGGCCAAGAGAACGCGCCTCATCTATAGCCAGCTCTATAACCTTCTTTGCTTTAGGAGTGAAAGGGAGGTCTCCTGATACAACCGTGCTGGGGCCAGGCTGGACTAGTTTTTCAACCTCAAGCCTTATCTTGTCAGGACTTAAGCCGAAGCTCGCCAGGACGGCTGCGGCAACGCCTTCCCCTTCCCTCACAAGCCCCAAGAGTATGTGCTCAGTACCTATGTAATCATGGTTGAATCTCTTGGCCTCCTCTTTGGCAAGAAGTATAACCTTGCGAGCGCGTTCGGTAAAACGGTTGAACATCGGCATTGCGTCAATTCCTCCCTATTTCATTAAGGCCTTAAAGCCTATTTTAATTTTTCTCTGATCAGGTCCGCTCTTTTCACGTCACGTTCGTTCGACGTGAGAACCTTGCCCTCCAGCTTCTGAAGATGGGCAGGCTGCGTCAATATGAAAAGCTCGTTCACCATAGTCTTATCTAGATTCTTCACTATACCAAGGTCAACGCCGAGGCGTATAGCGGAAAGCAGCGTTATCGTCTCGGCGCTGGAAATTATATGGGCGCTTTTAAGCGTGCCATACGCCCTTGAGACTCTGTCGACTAGCGCTTCTTTGTTTTTGGAAAGCACGTTCTTCCGCGTCATCTCTTCCCGAAGAACCGCCTGGCTTATTATCCTCTCTATATTGTCTATCATATCGTCTTCCGTCATGCCCATGGAAGCCTGGTTCGAGACCTGGAAAATGTTCCCCGTCGCCTCTGTCCCCTCTCCATAGAGCCCCCGTATATTCAGGCCCAGTTTTGCGATTGCCTGAAGCACCTTGCCTATTTGTCCAGTAAACACAAGCGCCGGCATATGTATCATTATCGAACCTCGCAAGCCAGTGCCGGCGTTTGTCGGGCACGCCGTCATATAACCCCATTTAGGTGAATAAGCATAAGGCAATCTTTTTGAAATTTCTGTGTCTATCTCATCGATTATCCGCCAGCATTCCCGAAGGTTCATACCTGACTGAAGGACTTGTATTCTCAGGTGGTCCTCCTCGTTTATCATTATACTCACTATCTCTTTCGGATCTACGATCAGGCCTTTGAATTCCACATCTTTGGCATGTTCAGGACTCATAAGATGTCTCTCAACAAGAAATAGTCGATCCACTTCGCTTAAGTCCTTTATCCTGAAAAATGTTGCGTCTTTAAGAAAGTTGGTGGCCATCACTGCCTGGCTGACCTGTGCAAGTATATCTTCAAGCTGGCGCTTGTTCGCCCAATTTGAAAAAGGCACCTTATCGATGTTTCTCGCAAGCCGTGTGCGCGAAGACATCACTATATCGGAATTAGGTCCTGTTCCCTTAAGCCATTCGCTGTCCTGCTTTAGAAAATCATCTATGGTCATCCTTTGGCCTTCCCACTCTTACCTTTTCCCTCGAGTTCTCTTATCTTGTCTCTGAGTCTGGCTGCTTCTTCAAATTCTTCCGATTGAATCGCCTTTTCCAGCTGCATCTTAAGAGTCTGGAGCGTCTGTGTGTCCTTGATAGTTTTACCCGCACTTATAGGCACCTTGCCGACATGACGGTTTGCGCCGTGTATCCTTTTGAGCAATGGCTCAAGGTATTTACGGAAAGCTTCATAACATTCGCTGCAGCCAAGACGACCCATCTTTTTGAAATCATCGTATGTGAAGCCACAAGAGGGGCATTTAGCTGTCGTTACAAGTTCCGGCTCGACGCCCGTGCCGAGATCAGTAAGGCCTGCCAGTAAGTCGCTCAATCCGAAGTGCTCCTCCATCTCGGCCCCTTTCTCCTTCGCGCAAGATTCACAGATGTGAAGCTTTGTTACCTTATCATTGATAATTTCCGTAAGATGGACCGTCGCTTCATTCTTCCCACAGATATCGCATAGCATTTTTGTAGGATTTCCCTCTTAAGTTAAGAGCAGCGAGAAAAAATATTCGATTTCCTAACTATTCCCTATTAACCAACAACGCTAATACCTCACTCCATCAGTAGCGGTGAGCTTCTTAAATTCATTTCGCAGCTTTAGCGTAATCGCGCCGGGCTCGCCGGCACCTATCTTCCGGCCGTCAATAGCTACCACTGGTATGATTTCGGCCGCCGTACCTGTTAAGAATACTTCATCGGCCGCATAGACGTCCTCCATTCTCAGCATCTTCTCTTTAAACGGAATGCCATTACGCCTCGCTATGCCTATCACCGCATCGCGAGTAATTCCCTCAAGCGCTCCAACATCTGGTGGGGGCGTCAAAAGCTCTCCGTCTTTCACTATAAAAATATTATCACCTGTGCACTCCGCAACGTAATCGTCATTTGTAAGCATGATCGCTTCTTCAGCGCCGGATTCTATCGCGTCTATCTTCGCAAGGATATTGTTAAGGTAATTAAGGGACTTGATTCTTGGATCAAGCGCTTGCGGCAGGTTTCTTTTCGTAGTTGCTGTAACTATCGCCAGACCCTTTTCGTAGAATTCCTTGGGATATAGGGCTATCTTATCTGTTATGATAAATATTGTGGGTCTCTTGCACTTCCGCGGATCGAGCCCCAGATCTCCGACCCCCCTTGTCACTACAAGCCTTATATAGGCATCGGTTAACCTATTGGCCTTAAGCGTCATTATTACCGCTTCCATCATCTCCATCTTAGTCAGCGGTATCTTAAGCTGAATGGCATCAGCCGATTTGTAAAGCCTGTCTATGTGTTCCTTCAACCTAAAAACAAGGCTGTCATATGTCCGTATCCCTTCGAATACGCCGTCACCGTATAAAAGACCGTGGTCAAAAACAGACACAGCCGCCTCGTGTTTTTCAACAAGTTTTCCGTCAAGATATATTTTCAAGCTCGCACTCTCTTTCTTAGCCAACGTACTTTAATATTAAAAATGGATGGCTTTTATAACTAAGTTGGTTTTATATTAAATATAGTTATTATATATAATAGACAATATTATGTCAAATTATATGGAAAAGGCGGCTAGAAAGGCTAATTAGCTACTCCATCCTTTAAGCGTAAAATCCGATCAGTCCTTTTAGACAGGCTTTCATCATGGCTAACAATAACAAGCGCCATGTTGTATCGCGACTTCATTTCAAATAAAAGAGTGTAGATATCCTCGCTTGTTTTGGAATCCAGGTTTCCTGTTGGTTCATCACATAAAAGGTATTGTGGGTTATTTATAAGAGCTCGCGCAATAGCGACTCTCTGGGATTCGCCGCCCGAGAGTTCACCTGGTCTATGCCCAGCTCGATCTGCCAATCCGACAGACTTGAGGATATCTAACGCCCTCTCTCTTAAGCGTTTGCCAGCTGTTAGAGAGCACCGGCCCATTATCATGGCAGGCAGCATCACATTTTCAAGCGCCGTAAACTCAGGGAGCAAATGATAGAATTGAAACACAAATCCGATGCTTCGATTCCTGACAGATGACCTTTCACGATCTGAAAGATGGTATAGGTCTTTTCCGTCTAATATAACGCTTCCCTCATCCGGCTCATCTAGAGCACCGAGGATATGAAGTAGGGTCGACTTGCCAGCGCCTGATGGTCCCACTACGGCAAGCGAATATCCTCTTTCAATCTCTAGGCTGACGCCGTTGAGCGCCTGCACTTCCTTGACACCTTTTTTGTATATCTTACGAACCTCTTTTGCTAATATAGCCATGGCCTTTATCGTTACTCGTACCTTAAAGCCTCCACAGGCTCAAGCCTTGAAGCTCTGTAGGCTGGATATATAGTAGCTATCAGGCTTATCAATAAACTGCAGGCTATTATAAGATTAACATCTGCCTGCTCTATTTTTACTGGGAGCGTGTCTATATAGTATATCTCCTTGGGTAGAGCTATGAATTTATATGTCTTGAGACACAAACATGTAATAATACCGGTAAGCGCACCCAAAGAAGTGCCTATAAGGCCTATAAAACCTCCCTGCAGCGAGAATATGGCCATAACATTAGATTTGGTTGCCCCTATCGCTTTAAGTATTCCTATATCCCTGGTCTTCTCGAGGACCGTCATTATCAAAGTACTTGCGATGTTGAAACAGGCAACCATAACTATAAGTGTCAGTATTATGAACATCACCGTTTTTTCAAGCTTCAGCGCCGAGAGAAGGTTCTTATTCATGTCCACCCATGTCCGTACGAAATATTCGGCTCCCAGTCTTACCTGTAGCGTCCTTTTTATTTCTTCCACCTTTGTGATGTCATCAACCTTAACCGCCACGCCACTCGCGCGATCACCCACACCCAGTAGTTCTTGAGCCTCCGAAAGGTTCATATATACAAGGTTCATGTCATATTCATACATGCCGGAGGTAAATATCCCAACGACTTTAAAATGGCTGCTTTGCGCCTTCAAGCCGCCAGACAATAATATGGTCTTAACATTAACGGCTGAGGGCAGGATCACTGAAATTTCGTCCCCGACATTCACTCCGATTTTGCGGGCAAGCTCGCTTCCTATGACCATGCCACCGCCCTTCACATTAAGAGAACCTTTTTTCATGTAATTACCGAGCCTTGAGACACGAATTTCTTCAGCGGGCCTTATGCCCTTTACGATAACGCCTGTTATCTTGTCACCATGGCTTATAAGCGCCTGCCCGTTCAAAAAATATGAGGCGGCCTTCACGCCATTCACTTTAAGTATTTCAGAACTCAGTTTATCTGAAGGTTGCAGACCATAGTCTGAGACGATCTCTATGTGTGAATATGTCCCGATTATCTTCGACCGCAAATCATCATCAAATCCGCTCATCACCGCTATCACTATTATGAGCGCCGCCACACCGACCGCGACGCCAAGTATCGATATAAGGCTTATCGCGGATATGAAGCTTTCTTTATGGCGAGATGTAAGGTATCGAAGGCTGATGAGAATCTGCCAGTTCATGCTCAAAAATCTCCAGGTAAAGCGCCTTTTGTTGATGATACGGCTAAATTCATTTGGGATCTTCTTTGGTCTGAGGCCTTAACTGCGGGAAAAGTATAACATCTCTGATGGAAGGAGAGTTGGTAAGCACCATCACAAGCCTGTCTATGCCGATGCCCAGGCCGCCCGCTGGTGGCATGCCGTATTCGAGAGCTGTTATGAAATCCTCGTCTATCGTTCTCTTTTTGTCGCCAGCGGCTTTCAGATCTTCCAAGAATCTTGCCCGCTGTTCGATTGGATCATTAAGCTCAGAGTAAGCGTTCGCTATCTCCATACCGCCCATATAGAGTTCGAATCTATCTGTGAGAAGAGGGTTGCCTGGTTTGACCTTAGCAAGGGGACACATTTCTTTAAACATGTCGACCACAAAAACGGGATGGTTATGCGCCCTAGGTTCTACCAATTCCCCGACTATATTTATAACCTGTGTTCTCGACACATCCCTGCCCTCTATCTCTATACCCTTCTTTTTGAGTTTTTCGACCCACGCGCTCTGCGAATCCTCGGGAACTATACCGAATTGATCCTTCATAAGATCCGCAAACGACACCCTTTCCCACCTTGAAAGGTCGAGCACCTTACCCTGATATTCCAGCTGTGTCCGGCCCAACACTTCCCTCGCCACTGTAGTTACGAGCTCCTCGGTCAAAGCCATCATGCCCTCACAATCCGAGTAGGCCTCATAGACCTCAAGCATCGTAAATTCAGGGTTATGCCGTATAGATATACCTTCGTTACGGAAGTTGCGGTTGATCTCGTAGACCTTCTCGAAGCCGCCAACCAGAAGCCTTTTAAGGTACAGCTCGGGGGCGATCCTTAGATAAAGATCGGCATCAAGAGCTTCGTGATGTGTCTTGAATGGCTTGCCGGCAGCACCGCCTGGGATTGCCTGCATCATTGGCGTCTCAACCTCCAGAAACCCCTTTTCATCCAAAAGCTTCCTTATACAAGAGACTACCTTGGATCGAATCTTAAACGTATTCTTGACCTCATCGTTGACGATAAGGTCCAAGTAACGCTGTCTGTAACGAGTCTCGACGTCCTTAAGTCCATGCCATTTCTCGGGCAGAGGTCTTAAACCCTTTGACAGCATTGTTATCTCTTTTGCGATTATTGTGGGCTCTCCGGTACGTGTTTTGAAGGTATCTCCTTTTACCCCTAAAAAATCTCCGATATCAACATTTCTGAGAAACGCGAAATTTTCCTTCCCTGAAACATCCTCCTTGACATAAACCTGAATCTTGCCGGTAGAATCCTTGATATCCAAAAAACAACTCTTGCCGTGAAGCCTTACTGCCATAACACGACCAGCGACCGCCACGGCCTTACCTTCCACAAAACCCTCTTTTAGCTCGGCTATCCGGCAGGAGACTTCGAACTTGCCGCCATACGGATAAATACCGGCGCTAATCAGGCAATCAAGTTTTGCCTTCCTCTGCTTTATCAGTTCGCTTTCTTCAAAATGCCGTTCCGCCATAGCGGCCTCCGCAAAAACATTCACCTGTGATTGTTTTTCTCTCTCTTTAATATATCCAGAAATATCTTGACTATCGCCGGATCGAACTGCGTGCCGGCGCCTTCTTTCAATATCTTCATAGCCTCTTTTTTTGAAAAAGCCTTTCTGTACGGCCTATCCGATGTCAGCGCCTGATAAACGTCCGCAATCGATATTATGCGAGCGCCTAGCGGAATGCCTTCGCCTTTGAGGCCAGTGGGATAGCCCTTTCCGTCCCAACGTTCATGGTGATAGAGTATTAATGGTATTATCTCCTGCATGAACTGTATTGGCCTTATGATGTCGGCTGCGATCTGCGGATGCTTCTTTATCTCCTCGAACTCTTTTTTGGTAAGCTTTGCCCGCTTTAAGAGTATCTTGTCGCTTATTCCGATTTTGCCGAGGTCATGCAGTATCGCCGCCTTCCTCACATTATCTATTTCCTCCTGGCTCATGCTAAGGGCCCTGGCGATCTGTGTGGAATATTTAACGGTTGAATCAGCATGCTCACCGGTATAATGGTCTCTCATTTCTATTGTCTTTGCGAAAGCAAAAATGGCCTCCATCAGGCTCTGTTTTCCGCGTTTGGTAAGCATCGCTATCTGCTCTTTAAGGAATCTGACATCGGTTATATCTCCGGCTTCAGACTGAGAGACCTTACGCTTTTTTACGTCTAATGATGAATACGTCTTCGCGCCGCCGGCTGCCTTTACGGCATCGAGGATTTTATCCGCCAGGCTTATAAGATCCATACCTTTGGTAACCGCGTCGTCCGGGTAAGACGCGACGGCTACGCTCAGCTTGAGCTTTACTATATGTTTCTTGTCTCCGAAATTATAAAGCGTCAAAGCCTCCAGCAGCCGTTGGCCCAGTAGCATCGCTTTCTGCCGATCGGTTCCCGATGATATAATGACGAACTCCTCACCCCCAAAACGCACGACTACGTCGTAACGCCTGACCATCCTCCTGAGCTGAGAGGCGAACTGCTTTAATACAAGGTCGCCGAACTCGTGACCGTAAAGGTCGTTTACGGATTTGAAATAGTCTATGTCTATCATTATAACCGAGAGAGGATGCACATAACGCTTGGCACGGTAGAATTCTGGCTCTATGATCTCAGTAAGATAATGATAATTATATAAACCGGTCTGCGAATCCTTCAACGCGAGCTGGTTCAGTCTCTTGTTAATCTTTACCAACTCTTTGTTAAGAGCCTCCCTTTCCCTTTCCGCTACCCGTCTGGCAGTCACATCGGTTCCGACGAACATGCCGCCAACTATCTTGCCGTAGCTGTCGCGTATTATAGTCGATGACCATGCTACGATCTTCTTCTCGCCGCTCGCCGTCGCTATCTCCGTTTCTAGGTCCTTTATGGTTTTACCCGCGGCGACAAGTCTCTTCATGAAATTTAAAATCCGCGCCCTCTGCCTAGAATCCGGATAGAGTAGGTTCCACTTCCTGACATTCCCTATCAGCTCCTCCCTTTTATAGCCGGATATTTCCTCGGCCTTCTTGTTCCATAGCAGGATTTTACCATCTTGGTCCATCACATCTATCCATACGTTTGCCTCGTCAAGAAGCGTCTCATAATATTCCTTCTGCCAGGCCAAGGCCTTTTCCGCCTTATCGCGCTGGGCCATGATGCTCGCGTTTTCGAGCGCGACGGCGGCGCTCGCAGCGAGCCCCTGAAGCATAAACACATCCTGCGCGTCAAATGGTTGTCGGTCTTTTTTGTTATGAAGCTCGAGACAACCTAGGAGTTTTCCTTCGCGGTTTAGTATAGGCACATTCACCAGATTATAAAGGTCGAATTCCTTGCGTATCTCAGGCGTTATATTAGGGTCTTTTTCGGCGTCGTTACAGATATATGTTTTATGAGTTTTGGTTATGCAACCGCAAATACCTTCACCGGCCCTGAAGACGTAGTCAATGTGCTCAACTTTGCCATCCTTGTTATATTCCTTGAATACCATCTTGTCGCCGAAGACTATCCCCGCTGTTCCCCCCATAGCATCAACAAGTTCTATAGCCGCCGCTACAAGCGTCCTAAGAATTATCGGTGTATCGAGAACGGCATTTATGTGCTGGCTTGTGCGGGAGAGTATCTCAAGCTGATAATCGCGCCGCAACAGGCTTTCCTCCTGCTTCTTACGAGAAGTGATATCACGGGCGTGCGCGAAGTTATACTCACTGCCTTGGAATTCCAGATAATTCACCGTTATCTCTACCGGGAATGTGGTACCGTCTTTACGCCTATGGGTGGTCTCAAAACTAAACGAACCTTTTTCCTTGATTTCATTCCAATGCGCCGGCCATTTCTCATAGGTATAGTTGGGGTCTATATCCGGCACGCTCATACTCATCAACTCTTCGCGTGAATAACCCAGCGACTTACAGGCCATATCGTTCACTTGCAGGATCTTAGCATCGGGTGATACCCAGAAGATAGCGTCGGCGGATCTTTCGATGGCAAACTGCGCTATTTGGCTCACCTCTTCGGCGTTCCTGCGCTCTTCCTCAACCCCTATAGCAAGCGCTATAAAGCTTACGATATCCTTATCTTCATCTGTCGGGTTAATGTCATACTGATAGACAACACATATAGTTCCTATGAATTCATTCCCGAATTTAACTGCTCGGCCCATATAGGTCTGCAAGTTATATTTCGCCACATTTGGATCAGTTTTAGCGTAATTCGTTTCCTGCAGATTTCTGATAACGACTACCTCATCACCACCTTTTTTTACAACATCATAGCAGATGTGCCCTTCAGGGTTATCGACAGGCACAAAGTCGGGTGGCGTATTCCACTGACCGCACGCGCGGATTTGGTAGCGCCCTTCCTCAAGGCGGTTATAGAGCGCACAATCCGCGCCCAAAAGTTCTCCGCAAAGAGCCGTTAAGCGGTTTATGTTTTCATAAGGATCCGCGCTGAAACTGAGAAACGTCTCATTTATCTTAGCCCATCGCTCTTCTCTCTGCTTGCGTTCGGTTATATCACGTACTATAGCCACTATACGGTATTTCCCGCCTATCACAGCGCGTTTCAAATTGACCTCAACCCAGAACAGTCTTTGGGCTTTATCTTTGGCTACCCATTCGAAAAGCTGAGGTTCTCCGGACGCGGCCTTGTTTATGAAATTCATCGCGTCTTCCTGGCGATAAGGCGCCTCTCCGAGGCTTAAGTCCCCTACATTCATGCGCAGCATTTCCTCTTTGGGATAGAGGTACATCTCACATGTCTTCTGGTTCACATCTACTATCTGACCGGTCTCGATATCGTGGATAAATATGGCGTCATTCGCCGTATCGAATATGGCGCGATAATTCGCCTCGGATACCTGAAAGGCTTCTTCCGAACTTGCCCGTTCTGCCTCCACCTTTATCGTACGGAGGGCAAAACCTATGTTTCCAGAAAGTTCGCTCAATAGCGCGATCTCGTGGTCATCAAAGGCATTACGACGCTCTGAATACAGGTTAAGTACCCCGAAGACATTTTCACTCCAAATAATAGGCAAGGAAATCGTCGAAGCATAGCCTCGCCTTACAGCCTCCTCGCGCCACGGCCCAAAGCAGGGATCGCTTGAGATGTCTCCTACCACTGACGGCTTGCACGTCTTGACGGCGATGCCAGATGGCCCGCACCCAAGAGGAGAATCATCCCACATAACACGTATCGATCTCAGATAATTGTCATCAAAACCTGCATGTGCTGCAGGTATTATCTCGCGGTCATTCTCGCCAACCAACCCTATCCACACCATGCGGTAGTCATGGCATTCGGCTATTATCCTGCAGGTGTTCTCAAGAATGGTCTTTTCATCCTTCTCATTTATGACGAGCTGGTTTATCCTGCTAATGGCCCTGAGGATGGCATTAAGATGGTTTATTTGCGACTCGGCCTTTTTCCTCTGGGATATCTCCTCGACAAGCTTAGCGTTACTCTCTCGCACCTCAAGTCTCTCATAGCCAATCTCCGCTATGAGCGAAGCTATCTCACCAAGGAATTTTATAGTCGCTCTGAAATCCGCTTCCTTGACAATCGGCGTATCCTTAACAGCCTTAAGGTAAGCATCGATGTCATAACCAAATTTTTCGGCTTGTTTTTTGAACCTTTCGATATCGGGCTTTTCAAAAAAGACCTGGCTTGTTATAAGCGTCGCTATGTGTTGATCCTTTATAATAATAGGCGTTCCCCCTTCTACGAGACCGTTCTCGCAAATCTCTATATTCACGTCGCCAGGATTTTTAAGCTTGTTTGTTAGAGACAGGTTGCTGCTTATACAAAATTTCTCGGATTGCGGATTGAGACGATGGAATTTAGCGCAGACATCACGCCAGCCTGTGGTTATGAGGATCTCTTGTTCAGGGTAGGAAAAAACCCCTATAGTTGAACGGGTTGACTTAGAAAAATTCTCTAATATACCGCGCAACCTCTCCAAGTCGATAAGGTCCCTTATCGAATACTTTCCATCCACAAGGTTTTCTTTTGCCTTTTCCATAGGAACCTAACTTTTATCTTTCACGATACAAATTCCCTCAAACTATCCTAACATATCGTTATATCATATTGATATTACACTTATTTCGAATAAAAAAGCAACTTTCGCTCTTACTCAGTTGCCATTAAAAAAATAATACCGAATCACCTTGCCAATTAATTAGCCCTTAATAATTATACTATATAATCCATATAAGTCAAATACCTGCATTTTAAGCGGATATAAAAACCGGTAAAAATACGGCTTGCGACAAATAATTAATTTGATAAATAATTAAATATTATTTGACATTTTAGCATTTTCTATGGTATCTTGCATTTATGAAAAATAACATATTCGAGGACGACCTCCAGTTACTGCGACTTTGTGTAGAACGGAAGGAAGAAGGGTGGGCGGCGCTTATAGCCAAATACTCCGGACTTATAGAAATTGCCATTCGAAAACGCGTGAAAAAATACGGCTTTGACCTAGCTCCTGAAGACATCCTAGATATCCGGCAAAACGTTCTCGAATCCATATGGAAAAATGATATGCTTAAGACAGTACGTAACGCGAAAAGCCTGCCCTATTGGCTTGCGATAGTTTCTGGAAATGCGGCAATGCAATACCTTCGCCAGAGGCGCTTATCGCATGACGCTTGCCCTCTATCTATATCAAGCAAGGCAGACGATACCGCCTTGTTAGAATTCATCGCGTCTAATGCCCATGGTCCTGCTGATACTATAGACAACAAAATAATATCGGAAGCTATAGACACCGCCATAGAATCGCTGCCTGTAAAGGAAAGATTGATTATAAAACTTCATCTTATACACGGCAAAAAGCAGGAAGAGATATCTGGCATACTTCGTCTTCCGCTTGGAACCGTTTGCAGCTACACCCAGAGGGCGAAGGAAAAATTGAAAAAATATTTAAAAAATTTGCAATAATCTTATCGTTTTCTGCATCTTATATAATGGAGGGCTATGACAGTGTTGGGCACAAAAACAAGAACTCATCCCACAGACACCGAGCTGGCATCTTTTCTGAGTAATTCCTTATCCGCCAAGAAGTTAAGAGTTGTGGAAATTCATATCGCATCCTGTGCTGATTGCCTGGCTAAAGTGGTGTCGGCCCATGATGCTGTCAATGCTTTGAGGGTTGACGGTTTTCCGAAAAATGAAAGGAAGAAGACGATGAAGAAGATAAATCCGTATCTTATTCTTGCCGTAATATTTTTTATCCTGTCTTTTGTGATTCCGAGATACTTCCTACAACTACTGGCAGCTACTATAATTTTGGGCATAAAGTGGGTGGTAGATTCAAAGTCCGCCAAGATGTTAGTTATGATATACGAGGCATGGAAATCAGGAGGCGAACGGGAGGCCTCCCGCATCCTCGAAACACTAGATACAAGGTCAAAGCACAGGTTCTAGGTATTCCGTTAAAAATCTGAATAGTAAGCGTAAGATATTTTTCAAAATTATTTAAAAATATCTGGCGGGGCTTAATTCGGCCTTTTTATTTACGTTCCCCAAAAAGGATTAGATAATTTATGCCCTCCCTAAAGAAAAAGGCCCAAGTCTTTTCGGCTTGGGTCATTTTCAGGAAAGAGTCATTTGTTTTGCGAAAGACACTCCCCGGGCCAGCTCTTTAGGTCTCTTACTCGCCCCCTTTTTAAGGTTATCAGCCGGTCCGGGAGTTTCCGCTTTCCTGATTTTCAGCAACCTAATTGGTTGTTTTCAGGGCGGTTTTCTTTCGCAAATTTCACTTTTCCTCTTCCCTGTTATTAAGTATATCATCCTCAAAAATAATTTCAATGGTTGCAGATCTTCCTTTTTTATTGCTAACAACAAAAAATTTTTAATTTTTTAGAAATTTTTTTGCAATATTTTGGACCGTTTTTGCATCTTATATAGTAGAGGGACAACATAGCTTTTTATCGAAGCATGTAGCTACTTTAAGTTATGTTGGGGCCTAATTCCGGATAAACCGCAAAGCGATGCTGACAATTTCTGTCACTCCGCTTAATTAGGTTGTGGCCGCATTTGAAAAGGAGGTGAGTATAATGGCAACTGAGGATCTGAAAGTTACTGTCACACGCATGCACAAGCTAAACGGCGACGGAGCGCTTAAGGCGTTCTGCGACATATCGGTACTCGATAGTCTGGTGATAAACGGCCTGAGAGTCGTTGAAGGGAAGGAAGGCCTCTTCGTCGGCATGCCGCAGGAGACAGGTAAGGACGGCAAGTGGTACAACACCGTCATCCCTCTAAGGAGGGAGGTAAAGGATGAGATAGAAAGGGTCGTTTTGGAAGCATATGGAGGTTAAAGAATGGGCTGGGATAAGAATATGGCCGGAGCTATAGGCGAAAACATAGCCGCGGATTTTCTAAAAAAACATGGTTATGCGATCGAGCAAAAGAACTGCAGAACACCTTTTGGCGAGATCGATATCATTGCCCGCCAGAAAGCGCAGCTTGTTTTCATCGAGGTAAGGACCAGGACATCTTCTTCTCTCGGCCCTCCCCTCCTGACAGTCACATTAGAAAAACAGAAACGCATTGTTAGAAACGCTTCATGGTATATGCACAGAAATGGCATCCATGATACAACGTGGCGAATAGATGTTGTCTCTGTCCTGTTGAACAAGGACCTGTGTCTTAAAAAGATAGAGATAATCGAGAATGCCGTACAGGATATTTAAGGAGGAGTTGTGATCGCTAAAGTTCACTCAGGTTGTGTAATCGGTGTCGATGCCTGTGAAGTTACTGTCGAAACAGATATTGGCGGTGGCCTGCCGGGACTTAATATCGTCGGGCTACCGGATACCGCTATAAAGGAATCTCGCGACAGGATAAGGTCTGCCATAAAAAATTCTGGCTTTTCATTTCCGGCGAAGAAGATAACAATAAACCTGGCGCCCGCCGCCATAAAAAAAGAGGGGGCTGCTTTTGATCTTCCGATAGCGCTTTCAATACTTATCTCCGAAGGCGCTGTAGAACGCTGGGATTTAAGCGAATTTTTGCTATGCGGCGAGCTTTCACTTGACGGCAGGTTGAAGCCGATTCGAGGAGCGTTACCAATAGCTATGTCTATGAAGAAGATGAATAAGAATAAACTTTTGCTTCCTAAGGAGAACGGCCGGGAAGCGGCCATCGTCAAAGATATCGAAGTCTATCCGTTATCATCATTAAGGGATGTTGTAGATTTTATAAACGGTAAGCTCAAGATCTCAAGGCAGGTATTAGATTCCGTTAATATTTTGAGGCGTAACTGCCGGCACAAAATAGATTTTAGTGACGTCAAGGGCCAAGAACACGTAAAACGCGGTCTTGAAGTAGCCGCCGCGGGCGGACACAACGTCCTCCTGATAGGCCCTCCCGGCTCCGGAAAAAGCATGCTGGCAAAGAGATTGCCAACCATTTTGTCAGAACTTACTGTTGATGAAAGCCTTGAGACTTCTAAAATACATAGCGTGGCTGGGCTTTTGGCGGCAAACAGGGTACTCGTTGGCACAAGACCGTTTCGTTCACCTCACCACACGATATCCGACGCGGCTTTAGTAGGCGGAGGGACCAATCCGAGTCCAGGCGAAATATCGCTTGCGCATAACGGCGTTCTCTTTCTTGACGAGTTACCGGAGTTCAAGAAAAACGTCCTCGAAGTCCTCCGCCAGCCGATAGAGGATGGTTGCGTAACGATATCGCGAGTTGCGAACACTCTCACCTACCCAGCCAAATTCATGCTCGTGGCCGCAATGAACCCCTGCCCGTGCGGCTACTTCACGGATCCTAAGAGAGAATGTCACTGCACGCCTATGCAAATACAACGCTATCTCTCTAAGATATCAGGCCCCCTCCTTGACAGAATAGACATTCATCTTGAAGTGCCGCGACTCAAACTGGACCAATTAACTGACAAAAGGAATGGAGAATCTTCCGAAGCTATAAGAAAACGGGTCGATCAGGCACGCGAGATCCAGAACACGCGTTATAAAAACGATGATGTATACTTTAATGCGCATCTCGACCCCAAGGATATGGAAAAGTACTGCATTTTGGATAAAGAAAGCGAGGAATTGATAAAGCTTGCCATATTGGAGCTTGGCATATCCGCAAGAGCTTACGACAAGATACTACGGGTCGCAAGAACCATCGCTGACCTTGATTCGAAAGAGATCATCGAGGCGCACCATATTTCCGAGGCGATCTCTTACAGGAGCCTTGATAGAAACCTATGGGGGTAGGGCTATTTCGCCAGGGTTATCATAGCGCCGACGAGGGCGCCGACAATAGTGCTGATAATAGGATTGCTCGTAAGCGGACAGGCGCCAGATGAGCACTTGCCAAGGTAGCCTAATACGAAGCCGAAAAGTCCGCCGATAATTGCGCCTGTTAATATTTTTATTTGGCACCTCCTTTGAAAATCAGACCCACACAATAAATTAAAGTTACACAAATACAAAGGTATGCGAATATGTCACCGTATTTTGTATATATAGTACGCGTATTCGCCATAACGATATCGTGCGTCTTAATACCTCTCACGAAAAGGTTGCTTCCGCCGGACGAGACCTCGGCTACCACAGCTCCTTTCTGGTCTATGAAGCAGGAAATACCTGTGTTTGCCGCCCTTACGACGTTTACCCTGTTTTCCACCGCCCTGAAGACGGATGTCTGCGCGTGCTGGTATGCCGCGGCGGTCCTGCCAAACCACGCGTCATTGGTTATGTTTACCAAGAACGCGGCTCCTCTCTTTACAAACTCTCTCGCCATATCAGGGAAGATATCTTCGAAGCATATCAGACAGGAAAACTTTACCTTCTTAAGAAGCTTCCAATGTGCCTGTTCAGTTTTTGCTTTTCTCTCTATGAAAAAATTGAAGACGGTCCAATTTTTGCCTGCGGAAAAATCGCCGATCGGCCTGGCGGCAAATTTTTCCACAAACCAAAACACATTTTTCAGCGGGACGTATTCTCCGAATGGCACAAGATGAAGTTTATCATAACGCTCAACTATAGTGCCATCCTCCCGGAACAGCACAGCGCTGTTATAATATACATCTTTGGCGCTTCTGGAAACACTCGGAGTTCCAACTAAAATCGGCTTATTCACATCTTTTACAAGGCCGGAGACGCTTTCCCATAAATCGCGCTCCAGTTCAAGATATCCCGGCACCGATGTCTCGGGCCATACAATAAGATCCGGATGCTGGTTAGATGCCTCGAGTGTAAGCGACCTGTAAATATCTAATATCTCTTCTCTGAAATTTTCGTCCCATTTCTTGTCTTGGGGAATATTTCCCTGAACTACCGCTACTCTCAAAAGTTCGCCCGCAAAAATATTCTTTAATCTCAGTCCACCATAAGCCAGCGAGATAAATAAAACTAAAAGGGCGATTGCCAGATAATATGTGTAGTTATTTTTTCGGCGGATCTCCCGAGCCGTCAGGAAGACGGCGTAGTTTATCATCATCACCAGAAAACTGACGCCATAGGCGCCGGTCACATCGGCTATCTGTATGACCGGGAGATTGGAAGACTGTGAATGGGCGAGAAGGGCCCATCCAAACCCCCCAAACATATGCGACCTTACCCATTCCAGGGCAACCCACACTGACGGTGCAACAATCAATGCCGCCATCGGATGGCTATCGCTAGCTCGTGATGCTGCAAAGCCAAATATCCCAAAATAAAGCCCCAAATATATAACGACTATAACCATGCCGGGCAAGGTCACATGAACCAGCCAGTATGCAATACCGAAAAAAAACAATACGCCGGTAAGGTAGGATATAAAAAATGCTTTTAAAAGGCTCTTTCCGTCAATTGCCAAAAAAAGAGGAATAAATCCGATCCAAGCAAAAAACCAGAGATTAAAACTGGGGAATGATAGTATTAGGCAAAATGCTGCGAGTGTGCTTAAAAAAAAATCGGCCTTTACGATTTGTGGTTTTTCCTTCATCATTATTTACCACAGCACTTCTTATACTTTTTGCCGCTACCGCACGGACAAGGATCATTCCTTCCTACTTTGGGCTCCTCCCTCTTATATGTCGTGAGTTTATGAGGCGGAAGCTGCCCACCGTAAGAAACTGCTTGGGAGAGACCATCCTCGCCAGCGGAAACGCCTTGGAACTGCCCTTTTTCCTCGTGCAATAATTGCTGTCTGGAAAAATCAAAAACAGCAGCGGGCGGCGCTTTATCCTCGCGCACGGTTTTTATCTTGAAAAGGTATTCGATAGTCTCTTCTTTTATGCGGCTTATCATATCCATGAACATGGCGTAGGCTTCATGCTGATATTCTATGAGAGGATCTCGCTGGCCATATGCCCTTAAGCCTATTCCTTCCCTCAAGGCATCCATGCTATACAAGTGATCCTTCCATCTGGTATCCACTACTTGTAAGAGCACCATCCTCTCAAGATGCCTCATCATTTCTGCACCCAACTCCATCTCCTTAGCTTCATAGATCTCTTTGAGTCGCTTAAGAATTGTATCTCTTATTTCGGCCTTGCGCATCTCATCAAGATTAACATCCCTAACTTTTATTCCAAACCTTGATTCCACATATTGTAACAATCCCTCAAAATCCCACTGGTCGGCGCTGACCTTGTCGCTTATGTATAGGTCCAGGGCGTAATCCAGCACCTCTTCCATTATCTCATATATGTATTCCTTCATATCAGCGCCAAAAAGGACTTTTCGGCGCTCATCATAAATGACCTCCCTCTGCCTATTCATCACGTTGTCATACTCTAAGAGATGCTTCCTTATCTCAAAATTGTGAGACTCAACCCTCCGCTGGGCTGTTTCTATAGCCCTAGTTATCAAAGGATGCTGTATATCCTGCCCTTCCTCCATGCCAAGTTTTTCCATCACACCCTTTATCCTGTCTGAACCAAATATTCTCATCAGGTCGTCTTCGAGCGAGAGGTAAAAACGGCTTGAGCCAGGATCGCCCTGCCTTCCGGAACGGCCACGCAGCTGGTTATCGATGCGCCGCGCCTCATGCCGTTCCGTTCCCAAGACATGCAACCCTCCTAGGTTCGCTACTCCTTCACCTAGCACTATATCGGTCCCCCGACCTGCCATATTCGTGGCTATGGTTACCGCGTACTTCTGCCCTGCTTTTGCTATTATCTCGGCCTCCATCTCATGGTATTTTGCGTTCAATACATGATGCGGTATTCCCAGGCGCTTCAACATAGCAGACAACCTCTCAGACTTCTCTATGGATATAGTGCCAACAAGCACGGGCCTACCCATCTTATAAAGTTCTGATATTTCAGAGCAAACGGCATTGAACTTTTCCCTCTCGGTCTTGTATATAACATCGGGATAATTAGTCCTCCTCATCGGCTTATTTGTGGGAACGACCACAACGTCAAGACCGTATATCTTGCTAAATTCTATAGCTTCGGTTTCAGCGGTACCTGTCATACCGGCAAGTTTTTTATACATCCTAAAATAATTCTGGAATGTTATTGTAGCAAGTGTCTGGTTTTCGCGCTCAATTCTGACACCCTCCTTGGCCTCAACCGCCTGGTGAAGGCCATCGGACCAGCGCCTTCCTGGCATGAGTCTTCCGGTGAATTCGTCTACTATGACAACTTCGCCATCTTTTACTACATAATCGACATCTTTTTTGTAAAGGGTATGTGCCCGGATAGCCTGCCTTATGTGATGCTCCCATTCTGACTGGAGATCTTCATATAGGTTCTTTACTCCTATCATCTCTTGGCATCTTATAACACCCTGTTCGGTAAGGTTTACGGTGTGGTTTTTCTCGTTAACTATATAATCTATACCCTGTTCAAGGTCGTAGCCCTTGTACTTGGCCTCTATCTCTTCCTTGTCGGTGATTACCCTGCCTTTCAGGCGCGGTATTATCTTATTGATTATGTAGTACTTGTCGGTCGACTCCTCAGCCGGCCCTGATATTATAAGAGGCGTCCTGGATTCATCTATGAGTATAGAATCCACCTCATCTACGATAGCGTAATTATGCCCTCGCTGAACCATGTCATCCTTGTGGATAACCATATTGTCGCGTAAATAATCAAATCCGAATTCGTTATTCGTCCCGTATGTGACATCACACCCATACGCGGCCTTACGCGCGGCTGAGTCCATATCATGTTGTATCACGCCGACCGTAAGCCCGAGAAATTCATAGACGGGCCCCATCCAATTTCGATCCCTTTTAGCCAGATAGTCGTTTACCGTAACGACATGGACTCCCTCTCCTGTCAATGCGTTAAGGTATACCGGTAGCGTAGCAACGAGCGTCTTGCCTTCACCGGTAGCCATCTCAGCAATCTTTCCTCGGTGTAGCACTATGCCGCCCATCAACTGGACATCGAAATGGCGCATCTTTAGGGTCCTTCTGGCAGCTTCCCGCACAACAGCAAACGCTTCCGGCAGCATATCTTCAAAGATGCTATTCTTCATGTCGCGCGCTTTCCGCTTTATCTTTTCCTTCTCGTCAGGAGAGGTTGAATCCCTAAAGGCAGCTTCAAGATCTTCGAGTTCCGTCTTGCGGGCCCGGTAATTTATGGCTATTCGTTCTTTAAAAATATCCGTCTTTGCCTTTAGATCAGTATCTGAAAGGACGGACACCTCCGGCTCGAGAGAATTTATCTTCTCAACAATGGGCCTGAGCTCCCTTATAAGGCGCTCGTTCTGCGTTCCAATAACCTTTTTCAATATATAACCTATCACTTTTTCTCTTTTGCCTTTTTAAGATATGCCTCAATGAAAGGGTCTATCTCGCCGTCCAGCACAGCCTGCGCGTTGCTAGTTTCACAATCGGTGCGGTGGTCCTTTACCATTGAATATGGGTGCAGAACATAAGAGCGTATCTGGCTTCCCCAGGCTATTTCCTTCTTGGCCTCATAAGCGCTCTCTAGTTCCTTGACTTTCTTCATCCGCTCTTTTTCGTACATCTTGGCCTTCAATACCTTCATCGCCAGCTGCTTGTTCTTAAACTGCGAACGCTCGCTTTGGCACTGGACCACTATTCCGGTAGGAATATGCGTTATGCGCACAGCGGAGTCAGTCTTATTGACATGTTGACCGCCTTTGCCTCCGGCGCGGAAAGTATCTACTTTGAGATCCGCTTCCTTTATGTCTATCTTTATGTCGTCGGATATCTCGGGTATCACGTCAACAGAAGCAAATGATGTGTGACGGCGTTTGTTCGAATCAAATGGCGAGATTCGCACGAGCCTATGGACCCCTGATTCGGACTTGAGGAAGCCGTAAGCATAGGGGCCTTTTACAAGTAGCGTGACATTCTTTATCCCCGCCTCTTCACCCACAAGCTGGTCGAGGACGTCCACCGAAAAACCTTTATCTTCCGCCCACATTATATACATGCGCATGAGCATCGCTGCCCAGTCACACGATTCGGTCCCACCGGCGCCGGCGTTTACGCTCAGAATAGCGTTGCTGACATCAGATTCTTCGCTGAGAAGGCTGTTAAATTCAAGCGTATCTATTTTTTTTCGTAACGCGGCAAGGTCTTTCTTGAAGTGTTCCAGAGATTCGTTATCATCAGGGCCGGCGATAGCGGTTATTTCCCTTATATCTTTCACATCGCCGGCTATTTTCAGGAAGGGCTCGGTTACCGCCTTAAGTCCCTTTAGACGCCGTATCACATCTTTGGACCGAACCTCGTCTTTCCAGAAATCAGGCCGTGCTATTTCGGACTCCAGCAGGCTTATCTCTTTAAGTTTTTCATCAACGTCAAAGATAACCTCTGAGGGCGTTCAGCTTTCCCTCTATTATATTTAATTCTTCTCTTATATCTTCCAACATCTGCGCCACCTTTATTTGATTATAACAGCCGCTGCCGTTACAAGTCAATCCCTTCGAGTCTTAAAAGCCGTCTTTTTACAGCACTGCCTCTGGCAAAGCCTCCTAATGATCCGTCTGATCTTATAACGCGGTGGCACGGAACATCGGGTGAATAAGGATTTTTGTTAAGACTGTTGCCTACGGCCCTGAAAGATTTCGGCCTGCCCACTCTTTCAGCCACCCATTTATACGTGCGAGTCTGCCCTTTGGGTATATCAAGGGTAGCTATATACACTTTTTTTTCAAACTCACTCAGCCATTTATTGCTTAAAATAGCTGATAATATTTTGTGCCGTCTTCTCATCTATACCCTCAATCCGCAATAGATCCTCTATACCCGCAGACCTTATCTTTTCTATGGAACCAAAACGGTCTATAAGGTATTTCCTGCGTTTCTTGCCTATTCCAGGAATAGCGTCAAGCTCTGAAAAATTCATTTTCTTTGAACGAAGCGACTTATGATATGATATTGCGAATCTGTGCGCCTCATCTCTGATCCTCTCCAGAAGATGAAGTGCTTTCGAATCCTTGGGAAGCACTAACGGATCTTTTTTGTCTATAATATAGATGTGTTCGCATTCTTCTGCTGACCTGACAGTATCCCCTGACACGCGGGCAGGTTTAGCGATTCCTATCACTGGTATATTGGAAATACCCAGCTTTGCCAGCTCCTCAATGGCAGCGGCAATGTGACCTTTTCCGCCATCTATTACTATAAGATCAGGCAGATTGGCTTTCTCTTCAAGCTGCCTGGAATATCTGCGGCGCACAATCTCTCTCATCATCGAATAATCATCAATGGCCGTAACAGTCTTTATCCTGAATCTCCTGTAGGAACTCTTCTTCGGCCTACCCTTATAAAAACAAACGAGCGACCCGACAGCCTCTGCGCCCATTATATTCGAAACATCAAATGCCTCAATGGTATCTATGGTAGAGCTCAACCCAAGCATGTTCCTCAACTCCTCCACCTCATCCACCGGCCTGTAGATAACAGCATGTTCCTTCATTGACCTAAAGGCCTCTATCCTTTTGCGTAAACTTGCTGCCTCCTCGAAATCTTCGCGCCGTGATGCCTCCATCATCCGAGCGGTAAGAAACTTAAGCAATTCCTGCATCTTACCTTCGAGAAAAAGGCGCAGTTCGGCCACGATATCGGCGTAGTGCGCCTGATCTATCTTTCCGGCGCATGGCGCCAAACACTGATTGATATGGTAATTAAGACAGGGGTTTTTCGGCATCCGGTTGCAGCTACGCAATGGAAATATCTGCTTTAAGCTTATAACCGCCTCCCTTAAAAGCCTGGCGCTGGTATATGGGCCGTAATAAAGCGCTCCGTCGTCTTGTTTACGCCTGGTAATGAGAAGACGCGGAAATTTCTCGTTTACTGTAAGCTTCAGCCTTGGATAGCTCTTGTCATCTCTCAGAGCGACGTTATACTTCGGCGAAAGCTGTTTTATGAGGCTGTTTTCATATATAAGCGCTTCCGCCTCAGTTGATGTTGGGATATAAGTTATGTCGGCTATTCTGGAAACCATCATCCGCAACCTTTCAGCAAGGTTCCTACTTTTATAAAAATAGCTCGACACCCTTTTTCGCAGGTTAGAGGCCTTTCCAACATAAAGCACTTCACCGCCTTCGCCCTTCATGAGATACACGCCAGGCGAATCCGGAAGTTCTCTTATCTTATATTCTTTATCCACCCGTATATTTCCCTGATTTCCTTTATATTAAGAACATACGCCGCCGCAAGAAACGACATTGTTCCCATAAATATAGAAACAAAAAGTCCGGTCGGAGAGCCTACCGGCAACAGTAATGATAAAAATTTGAGAAAAAGCGCCATAATAAGACTTGCTATCAGAGCCCTTACCAAGTAATCGATTATAACGTAAGTACCAAAATCCCCAAGCCTTTTACACAACTTTTTGTACAGAAGAAGCATATTAAAAATTGCTGAAATAGATGTGGCAAGCGCAAGGCCTCCAAGCTTCAACGGCCACATCAGCATGAGGTTAAGAATGAGATTGATAACAACGGCGGCAGCCGCGACCTTGACTGGTGTCATGGTATCATGCATGGCGTAAAACGCCGTCACAAGAAGTTTTATACCGCCATACGCAAACAAGCCGAAGGCGTAAAAGAATAAGGCGCTTTGCGTTATCTCGGTCGAATAGGTTGTAAATTCTCCTCTCTGGAAAAGGATTGTTATTATCTGTTTTCCCAGCACAGCAAGGCCGACACTCGACGGCAACATAATTAGGATAATCATACGCAGCGAAAAAGATATAGTCTCCTTAAAGGTCGCCATGTCATTAGACGCAAACTCTCGGCTCATTTTGGGCAGCGCCGCCTGCGCCAGCGCCAGCCCAAATATAGCAAGCGGAAACTGAATAAGCCTGTTCGCGTAATATAGCGCTGCTATGCCTCCGGCACCAACTATCCAGGCAAGGGAAGCGAGTATAGTATCTATAAAAATATTTATCTGGTAAACCGCTGAACCAATAGCGCGGGGCATCAGCAGTCTGCCTATTCGCCTTACAGCGGGATGGCTTAAACCATCCTTGAAATCAATGTTTATTCCTTCCCTATAAAGGAATGGGGTGTTCAACAAAAGCTGCAGAGCGCCGCCGACTAGAACTCCTATGGCCAGCCCCATCGCGCCCATATTCGGACAAAGCCAAAGCGCGGCCGCGATCATGGCTACATTCATCAATGCTGGGCCAAACGCTGGCGCCGCGAAGCGCCTGAGAGAGTTAAGCACCCCCATCGCGTAAGCGGTCAGGCCTATCATGATAAGATATGGAAACATTATCCTGTTAAGCCTAACGGTGAGCGTAAATTTATCCGGCTCAGCGTAAAAGCCAGGCGCTATTACCCGCACTATGAGCGGTGAAAAGATGACGCCTAGGATCGTCACCGCAGTGAGGATAAGAAAGAATACGTTAAAAAGCACTCTTGAAGCATGTATAAACTCTTTTTCGTCTTTAAGCTCTTTATATTCGGAGAGGACTGGAACTATCGCGGAATTTGTGGCGCCTTCGCCAACAAGATCCCGCAGGCTATTGGGAATTCTGAAAGCCACTACGAAAGCTTGAGCGGCCATACCGGTCCCGAAAAAAGAGGCTAGCACTATATCCCGCACGAAACCCAGCACTCTGCTTATAGCGGTGGCCATGCCTATTACACTAGTGGATTTTATCAAACCTTTCCTGGTCATATAGATTTCGGATAAAAAAGTTGACCTCAAAAAGTTCAAATGATATAATAGCGAAAAATTGAAAGGAAACTACATTGCCGGTAAAAAGATCTGCCTATAAAGAGATCAGAAAGTCAAAGTTGCGACATTTTAAGAATGTCTCAACCCGCACTGAGATCAAGACGCTTTCTAAGAATTTCGAAAAGTTAATAGCATCCAAAAAAACCGAGGAGGCAAAAAAAGCCCTGCCTCATCTTGTCTCAAAAATAGACAGAGCCGCTTCAAAAGGGGTAATCAAGCCGAACACAGCGGCCAGAAAGATATCCCGTCTAATGAAGAAGCTCTCGTCTTTACCCAAGGCATAATCTTATAACAGCGAGATCCAAGACGAGCCTCGGATCGGTTTTAGTCTTCTTTATTTCCAAGTCTGCTTCCAACAAAAATGTTATTTTTGATTTTATGTCCGCGATACGCATAGCCGACAGCTGCTTAAAAAACTCATTCTGATCTCGTTTCGCTATTTTAAGCGCTTCTGCGATAGCGTAATAACCTACACCTTTTGAGTGCAGAATCTTGGCCCGCATCATCCTCTTAAAGTGCCAGCACAAAAGACCTATTATCTCGAACTCCTTTTTGCCGGACTTCACAAGTTCTGAACATATCCTCATCGCCTCGGCCGTTTTCCTCTTGTCTATAGCACGTGTGATAGCAAAAGCGGAACGCGTAAGACTGCGTCCTGCCACTTCTTCCACATCAGCGGCGGTTATACTCCTCCGTTTTCCGGCGAATGCAGCGAGCTTCTCAAGTTCTTGAGCAAGCATTAGCATATCGGTTCCATGCAGCTCGGTAAGTATCGACACGGCGTCGGCATCGATACTTTTACCCAGAGAGCCGAGAAAATCGTTCATCCAGCATACAAGCTCGCGGCCTGTCATATCGCCAAAGTACCGGATATTCATATACCGAGCCACCTCATGATACGGCTTTATAAACGAATCATCAGCCGCATCCAGCACAAGACAAGTAAAGGGGGCGGGTTTCTTTATATAATTGATAAGGCCGGTTTTCAGAGTCGAAGGCAGGGATTCCGCATTTTTTACAATAGCGATTTTTTTCTCTGTGAAAAATGGGGCTGTATTTATATAATCAAGCAGGTCTTCTGGGTTAGTATCGGCTCCATGGAAAACTTTATAATCAGTTCCTATAGAATCGCCGCCCGCAAATGAAGCCACAAGCTCCTGAATAGCTTTTTCCTTCAGGAACCTATCTTCACCTATAAACAAAAATACGGAAGATCCTGAAGCGCGAACGGCCTCTACCATGCCTCAATTGTTCTTTCCACGATGCGCCTGGCGAGGTCCTTTATGGCATCGGTAACCGCGGCGCTCTCGGGTTTTGCGTAAGTGCCGCTGGTGCTGTAAGTAGCCTCCCCAGAGAAACCCCGCTCCTTCCATAGTGTAGCACCTGAGTTGGCGTCCTGCAGCTCCATATTTACATAAAGCTTTATTCTATATTCCTCTATATTATCGTTAGCGTCGTAACGCAACGGCTCTCTCTTAAAATCTACCAGTTCGGACACAAGTATAAGGTCAGCGTTGCCCTCCTGTGAAACCTTAAGATTACCATCGAACAAATAGGCATCTATAATTGCCTTTGTCAACTCGACTTCCATGCCCGGCCTGTATCCGCGATACATCCTGAGGTTGTCCTGTTCGGCCGTCACGCTTATGCTATTCTTCACATTTTCCACCTCGATGCTTTTATATTCTGGCGAGAGCACGGAACGGGTAGTATAGCCGCAGCCTCCTACAGATAAAGCGGCAATAAGAGATAACACTACAAATGGCTTATTCATTATTGGCGCCCCCTTCTTCTGTACCCTTCTTCTTTTCGAAATTAAACGGGACCCATCCCTTTTTTTGACTTTTTTGCGAATCTTTGACTTTTCGTTGCGAGTCAATTACGGTGGGTCCTACCTTACTTTCTTTTTTATCGAAAGAAAGCGGCTTCCATTGTTTCTTTGGCGCTGGTTGTCTGGTTGCCTGTGTTGACTCTCTTTTCTCAAAAGAAAAAGGAGTCCATGTTTTTTTCGGTGAGGCCAACTCCTTTTTTGCTGTGTCTTTCTTTTTGTCGAAGGAAAACGGTACCCATGGCTTATTAACAGCAGACTCCTTAGCCACTGCGACGGAGGGCTTCTCTTTCTTACCCAATCCGAATTGCCACCAGCTCTTCCCAGCTGGTAACGTTTGAGCTGTTTCGGCATTAAGTGACTTTTCTTTTTCGGATTTTGTTTTTGAAACGGTCTTTTTGCTATCAAATCTAAATGGTGTCCAAGCCTGCTTAGTATCCTCTTTCGCCTGAAAAGCCTGTTCGGGAAGAGTTTTTTGTTTGTCTTTATCCTCATCGAAATACACCTTAAGTGTCTGCTGGGCAACCGATTGCCCGCTTTCAGGCGTGGCGGTAGTTATATTTTCGACAACAGGCATCGTACTTCTCTCTGGTGTCGGCGATGGTTTCGAGAGCATAGGAGATTCTTCGGAAACTACGGCGTCGCTTTCGACTAGGACTGAAACACTACCGGATATAACCGTAGCATCGGCCGCGGCAGAAGCCTGCTCTGGATCAGCAGGACCTTCAGCGGCTTTCTTTTCAGCAACTGGTAAGGCGGCCGACTCAGTGAGCGGGGTTTTTTCGGGCATCTGCGCTTCTGCCTGTTGTTCTGCCTGGGTGACCGATTCGGTGCTTTTCATTTCTATATTTACGGGTGACGACGAAGATTGTGAAGCGCCTGTTGTCTGCGCTGCGCTTTCGGCGGCAGCCTGTGACCGGACTGACTCTTCGGCCAAAATGGCAGCCGGAGGCTGCGTAAGCTCCTGAACAGAGGTTGTCATCACCATAGCCGACTTTGCCTCTTGCGGCAAAGCGTGTTGGGAAGCTTTTCCTTTCTTCTTTCCGAAGCCAAGAGAAAACCAACTCTTGCGCTTCTCTCCGGATACGGCAACCGTCTGTTTATTTTCCGTCTTTTTCCCATGCTTGCCCAACCAGGACCATCCTTCGCTCTTCTCCTGCGAAGACGTCTCGGTCTTAACTTCCTCCTTCTTATACGCCTTCTTACCGAATCCAAGAGAAAGCCAGCTCTTGGTCTTCTTTTTTGCTGGTAAAGCTTCTTCTTTTTCGGCGGCTTTCTCCTTTTTGCTAAAAGCGAGCGGGAATAAACCTTTGCCCCTTTCTTGGGCTTCGGATTTAGTCTTCTCCTGGCTAGAAGACGCCTCCTCCATCTTCTTTTTGCCGCTACCCGGCCAAGGCATCCAGCTCTTCCTATCGCCTGAGAATTTGCCGCTGTTTATCTCTTCTATCCTGGCCTTCGCCTTGGCGGCATAGCTACTATCAGGGAACCTGTCAAGGACGTCCTGATAGTACACCGCTGCGCTCTCATAATGTTTCACGCGCTCATAGAACTCCGCTGTCATCATGGATTTTTCCGCCGCCTTATCTTTCAGGCGACGAATAGTCTCATCGGCTTCTTTTGATAATTGGGAATCCTTATTATCCTGCGTAAATTCCTGGAAAGCCTTTATAGCTTTCTCTGTAGGCGCTGCGTCATAAGCCGGTTTCAGAGAAGCTTGGTAGGCGCAATAGGCGACTTCATAGCGAGCTTTTTCGGCAAGCTCGGATTCTGGATAATCATCAGCCAGTTTTTGATATGCCACGGTTGCTTCATCATATCTGCCCGCCTCTTTCAAGGTTTCGGCCAACCTGAATTGTGCCTGGTCCGCCAACCTGCCAAACGGCGCATTATCAACAACTTTCCTGTATATATCTATCGCCCTGTCATAGGACGTCATTATATCCGTGCCGAGAACTCGGGGGTTCTCTTTCTTAGCGTATATCTGGGCGATATTGAACTGCCTTGCGATAATCTCATCTATGTTGTCAATGTGAGGGAAATTATCTATCGCCTTTTGGTAGTTCTGAAAGGCCTGATAGTATTTACCCAAATTCTCATAGCACAGGCCCACGTAATATTGGGCTTTTGGGGCGTATTCGGAATATTCATAGTTCTTGGTTAGCTTGTCGAATTCGAAGGCTGCGCGTTCGTAATCTTTAGCGTCATAAAAGGTCATGGCCCAGTCAAACTGTTCCTTCGGACTGTCCTTGACCGCGTATTTTGGATTTATAAATTTTTTAGTTTCTGGTGTCCAGACCCAGTATGCTGAGGCAGCCGAAGAAAATGCCAGATATAGGATAAGAATTGAAGATATTATTATCGTTATTCGTCTCATATAAGCAGAGATTATACCATGTAAGTATAATATTAGTCAAAAAAAACTAAAGTTGGGTTTTGCGAAACAGTGCCAGGGATAGCTTTGGAGATCTTGTCAGAGGTTGGTCTGTAATGCCGCGTTAACAAAATTCATTATGCTCGCCTTATCTTCCTTGGTGATCTCAAGGAATTGATTACCGAGTTCGTACTGATCGCTTGACGGTAATTTCCTTATCCACGCGACCTTCGAGATTGCCTTAATTGGCTTCGGCGAGTTGGGCAGGCTTATTTCTAGAACAAGACGGCATGCTAGTGAGATGAACTTGTTTGATTTAAAGCACACCCCGCCTTCGCTTACATTCTTGGTTAGTGAGCCAGAGGCGGCTTCCCCTAATTGTCGCAGATTCTTATATTGTATCGCTAAACTCGAATTTACCCTTTTGTATTTTCTCTTCTCTTCTACAGCTGTAAAATTCTCCACGATTTGTTCCGTTTCTCCCGAGTTATTTAATAATCCATTATTTTTAACTTGTATATCAAATGTATCATAAATTAATAATCTTGTCAAGGTAAGATATAAAAAAGTTAGTTTCGATTAATATACGATCCGATCTTGTAAGATTCTGGTGTTATCCGAACAATTATGGCACCGTCATCTTTAGTGATGTAAGTATTTGAATTTAAATGATTTATGATTTCAAGAGTATTGCCTGAAGGCATTTTATAACGATTTGACCTACCTACACTGATTATAGAATTTTTAGGCGATACTGCGGAAAAAAATTTTTTCACAGTTTCCTCATCGCCGAGATTTCCGCCGTGATGTGGAACTTTGATGATATCCGATTTAAGCGCATCGCATCGCGCTTCAAGTATTTTTTTCATAGCGTCTGATTTTATGTCGCCGCAAAACAACGCGTTAAAGTTTTTGTACCCCACTTTTAACACGAGCGAACCATTATTCTGATCGGTCTCCGCCCAGCTTTCGGGGTTCAGCACTGAGACCGTAACTGCGCCTCCATATTCGATGCTGTCGCCCGCAGCAAGAGCAACATGCCTGGAACCGTTTTTTCTGATCGCTTCAAGATAGGCATTATAAAGCCGTCTATCTTCCGGAACAATACCGTTATCGATAATATTATTGACTTTAAAATTATTCAGCAGATATATTATGCCTCCCATATGGTCCTCATGCATATGAGTCACAACAACACTATCGATATAGGTAAAGCCCCTATTCCACAAAAATGGCGCGACAACGGATCTTCCTATGTCAAGTGCGCCCTCCTCTCCGCCGCTGCCGCCGTCGATCAGTAAATTTCCTCCTGGAAATTCTAGGAAAGCCGAATCACCCTGTTCCACGTCAAGAAAGGTTATTCTCATGTTCCGACTTTCCGACGCTGAGATAGCGACATCTCTCCAAAAACCTATGTTCATGGCCACAAGGATCGCTATCAGGACCTTTCGTTTATCTATATGGAAGCGCCAGACTAACAATGGCGAAGGCATTATCCACAAAAGCAGAATAGTATAATAAGAGACGATAATCCAGCCGGTGGGAGCCGGAACCCTGAAATGCGCAACTGGCAACCCCGCGAAAAAATCGTTTACGGAAAAAAGAATTCTTGCCAAGGCCTCGAGGGCACTTGCAAACAAGCTCGCCAGAACCACCGAAATCGGCGCCGCCACCAGGAAGAGGAAAGCCGACACTATCAAAACGAAAATTAAAGGTATAACGGCAAGATTCACTAATACAGAAATAGGTGATAATATATTGAAGTATTTCGCTACCAGCGGCCATGTCCCCAGCCATGCCGCTATTGAAACCGACAACCCAGTCAATATATACGATTTCATCCTTCCGGTAAAATACATGGAAGGTTTTGGGCCAATTTTTAAGATCGCGTTCACCTTAGGAGTTATCGCCGCTATGCTTAAAACGGACAAGGACGACAATTGAAACGCCGGGTCAAATAGCGCTTTGGGATTCCAGAGAAGCATGAGGAACGCCGCCACTGAGATCGAATTTAATAAATCTGCCTGCCTTCCGATCGCATAAGCTATAATGGTGAGCGCGAACATTATCACCGCCCTAATGACAGGAAGGCTGGAACCGGCTATGAACAAATAGACTATCAGCGTAACGGCCGTTAAGACAAAACTTGCCTTTCTCGGTAGCCGGAACAGCGTAAAAAAAATAAATACGAGCGCCGCTATCAGTCCGACATGGAGACCGCTTATCGCCAGGACATGTATAGTTCCTGTCTTAATAAAATTGTCTTTGATATCATGCTCAAGGCCCATCCTGTCTCCTATAAGTATAGCTTTTATGAAACCGTTGTAAGGCTGGTCGATGTAGCGATCGATAATAGACCTTGCCTTTTGTCTCAAGCTATAGGCCAATTTTTTAACTGGCTGCGACTTCACCCTGCCCTCCAGCCGTACGGAGCTGCCATCCTTTACCTTCACCACACCATATACTTTCTGTGTCTCGAGATACTTCGAATAATCGAAAAGGCCGGGATTCTTCAGAGCCGAAGGCTTTGATATCATGCCCTCCAGAAGTACTCTATCCCCATAAACGAACCTCGCGCCATTACGCGAGTAATCGGTTACCGCGACCCTGCCGATTGATGCGCGAGACCTAATGCCATATTCAATCGAATCCACCTCAAGCTTAAAACGAGTTCTCGTCCCGTAATATGTTTTATCGGTAACCGGATCGTCGATAATGATCCCCGCCACGACAACTTTCTGCGGTTCTTCAGATATAAGGTTTGAAATGTGATCGGCTGGCAGAATGTTGAAGTTCTGATAATACGCCATACCGAAAAATAGGACGCCGAGATAAAGAAAAACGTGAGAAACTCCGGCTCTTCTGGATAACAGGATAGAACCTGAAAGAAATAAGGCGCTTAATATCAAAGAATAGAAGGCGGGCAAAACTACCAAACGCGCCGTTAATAAACTGAGGCAGAAAACGATCGTTATATAAAATACTGGGCGCTTCATTCCACGGATATATTGTCTTTTATCTTTTCAAAAAGCGCCGGTCCGATACCGCGTACCTTCTTAAGATCGTCAGCGGACAAGAAGAGTCCGTTTTTTTCGCGATATTCGACTATGCGTCGGGCAACAGTCCTGCCCACGCCCTTGAGCGCCATAAGATCGGACTCATCGGCCACGTTTATATTGACCTTCGCCTTCTCGATAGGCAATGAGGTGGATTTTATCGCGGCTTCACTCCTAACTATTTTCATCTGTGTGGGAGAGTATGCCTTTTTGTAAAGCGTTAAAGCGGCGCCCGCAAGAAACGATAAGATAAGGATTGTTATAACAGTCCTTTCTGATCTATCAAGATTGAACAATTTAATCACCGCTATTTTCCAAACGCTTGATTTTCTCGATAAGACTTTTATCCACTCCCCCGGTGGCCATCGCTCTAAGCCAAGCGCGTTTTGCCTTTGCGTGTTCGCCTTTCATGAAATAGGCGTTACCGAGGTTTATCAAAGCGTTTCTGTGGCCCGAATCGATCATAAGGGCTTTCCTGAAAGAGACAAGAGCGTCGTCGTACATCTTTTTCCTATAATACGCGACGCCGAGATTATTATAGATATCGCTGTGTTCTTTTATGGCAATGGCCTTTTTGAAATTCTTAATAGCAAGATCCTCAAGCCCAAGCGCGCTGTAGGCGTTACCCAGCGCATAATAAACTATCTGCGAATCGGGTTTTAACGAAGCCGCTCTTGATAACTCCTCTATTGCCATCGCGTAATAGGCGGCCGCCAACGACCTGTCCGAAAGCTCAAGCATTTTCGCCTTCTTGGCATAGGCGTAACCGAGATTGTAGTGAGCCTTGGGATGGTATGGCGATCGGTCTGCCTCGTGCATATAGAATGAGATCTCATCCCTCCACTCTATATTGCGCGCAATCGTGAGCAAGCCGTATATAACAAGAACTGTGACGAGAAACGAAACCAAAATATATTTTAAGACCGTCGTCATAGAGGCTGAGGTATTCGTCCAAGAAAATAGCAGGCCAAACAGCCCCGCGAATCCTATTATTGGAAGATATAGAAAACGCTCGGCTATTAATGCTTTGAAGGGCACTATATTATATACGGGGGCTAGCATAACAAAAAACCAAAGCATGAAAAAAGACACCATTTTTTTTCGTCTGAATAAGATATAGATGACGATGACGGCAGATATTATTAGGATCGTGCCAAAAATCTCCTGCATCGCGAGAGGAGGCGGGGGGCCTTCATTATACTCGACTCTAAGTCGGACCGGCAAAACAAGAAGCCGCACATATGACGCAACCACGTTCAGAGCTATCAATATATTCTCACCACCCCCCCTTCCCCACCAATCAGACCTCTGCGCAATCGACCCTAACACTGAAAAGCGCGTTACTACATAAGCGGCCGCGACAAGAAAAAACGGGGCATAATTTTTTACATGGAATCGCGCGCCCTTTCTGGGCTCAAAGTGGGCGTCATATATAATAAAGCCGAGGGGCAGGGCTATAGCCATTTCCTTTGACATCAAACTTAGGGCAAACAATATAAGCGCAAGAGGCCTTTTATGCATAATATACGAGATGAATGCCGCAAGAAAAAATAACAGAAAAAGGACGTTAGAGCGTCCGGATATCCAACTCACGGCTTCTGTCTGAACCGGATGTATGGCAAATACTATCGCGGCTATGAAAGCCGTGAAGCCATCGCAGAGCAAAAGCGCCACAAGAGTGTAGACGAGAATGGCGTTGACAACGTGCAACAGTGTATTCTCGATATGATAAAAACGAGTGTTTAGATTCCAAAGGCGATAATCTATTGCGAAGGATAGCGTCATAAGAGGACGCCACACATCTTTGGCCAGACATTCGCTCGATGAGACCGAGCTCATCTCCGTAAAATCTGCGATTATGCTTTTCAAATCTAGTTTTCTTACGGCCGGATTCTCGACAAGGAAAGGATAGTCATCATAAACGAAGGAATTGTTAAATGAATCGTAGTAGACCAAAATAGTTATGGCGGCGACAAGTAAGGCAAAAACGACGTGGTCTCTGTTCGGCATGATATAGCGATTATATGACGATGTTTACTAGTTTCTTGGGGACTATTATGAATTTTTTGACAGAAGAATCCTTTATCCAGCGCTGAACATCGACATCGTTAAGTACGGTTTTTTTGATATCTTCTTCGCTCGCATCGAAGGGAACCTCTACCTTAGCCCGAAGCTTGCCGTTTATTTGCACGGGGATGGTGATCATGTCAGCGACTATAATGCAACTATCATATGAAGGCCAGCTGGTGGTGAATATGCTGCCGTTATTTCCCAATAATTGCCACATCTCCTCTGCTATGTGCGGCACGAAAGGAGCCAAAAGCACAACGGCGCTTTCAACGGCCTTTTTCAATATCGCCGTTCCACACCTACCTTCATCCGCCAGCGCCGCTACTTCATAAGACTGGTTAACCAATTCCATAACCGCGCTTATGGCAGTATTGAAATGAAATCCTCCGTCGAGATCTTCGGTGACCTTTTTTATGCTCTGATGGGTTTTTCGCCGCAACGCAAGCTCGTCCTTAGTTAGCTGAGGACTAGAACTCGGCGCCCGGCAATTCAGGTCCTTCACCTTATCCACCAGCCTCCACACTCGGCCCAAAAAACGGTAGGCGCCTTCCACGCCTCTATCAGACCACTCAGCGTCTTTTTCAGGTGGCCCTATGAATAGCGTGTAAAGCCTTACGGTATCAGCGCCATATTTGTCTATAAGATCGTCTGGGCTTATCGTGTTACTTTTTGACTTCGACATCTTTATGCCGTTCTTCGTTATCATGCCTTGCGTAAAGAGGTTCCTGAAAGGCTCGTCGAAACCAACCCACCCTATGTCATTCAAAAATTTCGTTATGAACCTCGAATATAGAAGGTGCAAAATAGCGTGTTCAACCCCTCCTATATACTGATCCACAGGAAGCCATTTATCAACGAGAGTTCTTTCAAACGGCTTGTCCGCAAGCTTTGGTGTTATATATCGCAGGTAATACCAGCTCGAATCGACGAACGTGTCCATGGTATCAGTCTCACGTTTTGAGTTTGCGCCGCATCTCGGGCACTTTGTATTAACAAATTCTTTGGAAAATTTAAGGGGGGACTCGCCCGTCGGTTTAAACTCCACATTACGAGGAAGAAGAACCGGCAGGTCTTTTTCAGGGACTGGGACTATGCCACAGGCGGGACAGTAAACTATAGGGATGGGCGCTCCCCAGAACCTCTGACGCGATATCAGCCAATCCCGCAGCTTATATTGCGTGGCACGAACTCCATATTTTTTCTCTTCAAAGTAATCCGCTATCTTATCAATAGCTTCGGTTGATAACAAGCCGTTGAACTGGCCAGAATTCACCATGACACCCTCAGAGACATAAGCTTCTTTCATAGTCGCAGCATTCAGGGGATTAGCCGGATCATCTATGACCACTACTATGGGAAGATTATATTTTTTGGCAAATTCAAAATCCCGTTGGTCGTGAGCCGGCACCGCCATTATGGCGCCGGTGCCGTATTCCATGAGTATGTAATTAGCGACGTATATCGGTATTCTATTGCCGTTTACAGGGTTGATGACATAGCGCCCCGTGAAAATCCCTTCTTTCTCCACCTTGGCGTCCGAGCGCGCTATCTTAGACTCGTCACGCATCTTTTGGATCTTCCTCATAGCCGCCTCTTCGTCTTTTGCGCCTTTTATCAGCATCGGGACAAGAGGGTGTTCTGGAGCCACGGCCATGAAAGTGGCGCCATAGATCGTATCGACTCTGGTCGTGAAACATCTCAACATCTCGTTCATTCCATCGATCTTAAAATCTATCTCGACTCCATGGCTCTGGCCGATCCAGTTACGTTGCATAATTTTGACGCGCTCCGGCCAGTTGGTAAGCTTTTCTATATCACTCAGGAGTCTTTCCGCGTAATGAGTTATCTTGAAGAACCATTGTTCTAAGTCTTTCTGTGTAACCTCGGAAGAACACCGTTCGCACAAACCATCTATAACCTGTTCGTTCGCAAGCACTGTCTTACAAGAGGGGCACCAATTGACAAACGCCTTTTTTCGGTAGGCAAGGTTTTTTTCGTAAAGCTTTAGGAATATCCATTGTGTCCACTTATAGTAATCCGGCATGCAGGAGATGACTTCGCGTTCCCAGTCATACTCCACCCCCCAACGGTTGAATTGCGATTTCATCGTGCGGATGTTATTCAAAGTGGACGTCTCGGGATCAAGCCCGCCTTTTATCGCGGCGTTCTCAGCCGGAAGACCGAAGGCGTCAAAGCCCATAGGCGTAAGAACGTTAAAACCCCGCATCATTTTGTAGCGCGCGACGGCATCGCCGATAATATAATTCCGGCCGTGGCCTACGTGCAGGGCCGCCGACGGATACGGGAACATCATCAGGCAGTAGTACTTATTCCTATAATCCTTCGTATCGACATTGAAAAGCCGCCTTTGGCGCCAGAACTCCTGCCATTTCGGTTCTATCTTATCAAAGGGATAAAGCTTTTCGATACCCATCTTAACCTTTATATAATTTTTTAGCGACAGCTAAATTCTTCTTATCATCTTTATCCGTTTTCTTCGGTGTTTCCATTATGAAAGCGGCCTCTTTAAGACGAACGTGATTTATTATCCGGCCAAGCGCCTCCAGCCCTATTTTACCCTTACCTATATGTTGATGACGATCGACGTGGGAACCTATTGGCGAAAGGCTGTCGTTGAAGTGAACAACCTTAATCCGGTTAATGCCTATTATCTTGTCAAAACGCTTAAGTGTTGCCTCAAGGCCCTCCTTCGTTCTTATATCGTAGCCCCCTTCGAAGGTATGGGCCGTATCAAGACATACTCCCACTCTCTCCGGATCCCTTAGGTTATCGATTATTTTTCTTATGTGCTCAAATTTATAACCAATCCAGGAACCGGAACCCGCCGTATTCTCAAGAAGTATCATTGTCCTAGGACGCGCTTTTCTTATTATCTCATTAAGCGCAACGCCGAATCTTTTTATCCCCTCATCTTCACCGCTTCTCACATGGCTTCCGAGATGAGTAACAAAATATTCGGCCCCGAGCTCATCGGCGCGTTTTATGTCCTCTATATACGCCTCTATCGACTTTTTGTATAAAGCATCTTCGGGGGTCGCGAGATTTATTATATATGGTATATGAACAACTACCGGCCGTATGTCGTATTTTTCCTTGAGTTTCCTGAATTCAGCAACATCCGAGGACTCCAGCTTCGTTGCCTGCCAGCCGCGCGGATTACGGCTGAATATCTGCATCGTATTGCAACCGAGCGCCTTCGCCCGCTCTAGTGAATCGTAGATCTTCCCCGCTATCGATACATGAACGCCTATGCGCATAACGTAATTGATCTTAAAAGGCCTGCCATACTAAACCCCAAGTCGTCCACGTCTTGAAGGTAAAATATGGTGCCGAAGGTGGGAATTGAACCCACAAGGCCTTGCGACCATCGGTTTTTGAGACCGACGCGTATGCCAGTTCCGCCACTTCGGCATTAGAATAAAATTCCCTCTTGCATGAAAGAGGGATGTCTTAACAAAACTTCAACATAACTTACCCAATGAACCCTGAGCTGTCTGCTTATTTAAGGTAAAGCATGGTGGAGCTGACGAGAATCGAACTCGTGACCCGACAATGCCATTGTCGTGTGATCCCTCTTCACCACAGCCCCATTAAACTTAATGTTTATAATTATATCAAATATGGGGCTTTAAGGGTAGCAAAAAAACGCGCCCCCTCTACCGCGGAGAGGCGTCCCAGTGGGCACTATTTTCGGTCAGCAGAAGCTCCGCGCCAAGGCCCGCTATGCCGGATCCGGCGACCTCTTCCACGGACCCTTTGCTGGACAGCGTGGCAACCACGGCCTGTGAGTACCTTCCCTTACCGATGAGCCTTCTGACCCTCATCGCGCTTGCCGGCTCCGAGATATCGACCCTATATAGTCGCGGGGGACGGCCTAACTTAAGTATTATCTTCATTTCAAACCTCCAACCGCTTAAAGTATATCACAAATTGTGATAATTGCAAGCTTTTATTTTCACATTTTGTGTTGACTGGCGGATTTTCCGTGATATATTTGATGTATGGGTTTCGCGGAAAATCTTAAGAACATACGGACAAGCCGCAACATCTCCCAGCAGGAGCTCGCCAAGAAGCTGAATGTTGCTCAATCCACCGTGGGCATGTGGGAATCCGGCAAAAGAGTCCCAAAGCTCGACGAACTAAAGCGCCTGGCCAGGGTCCTTGGAATCACGATCAGCTGCCTCTTAAGCGGCAAAGAGCGCAAGATAGAGATAATAAAAAACGAGATATACATAGATGGTGAGAAGGTAAGTGAACTTGACCCGACGGATGTCGACGGCATTATAGAATACATAAACCTCGTCAAATCGAAAAAGGGCAAGATACCCAAAGGCCCTCCCCCCGCCATGGGCTCGCATGCCAAGAAGATCTTAGTGATAGACGACGAGCAGGAGATATGCGAAATGCTATACTCCTTCCTTGTGCCGCACAACTACAAGGTCTTCCTGGCGTTCAACGGCCAGATGGGACTCGAATACTTTGAAGAGGTAAAGCCGGATATAGTGCTTCTTGACCTCAAGATGCCAGACATAGACGGCGTGGAAGTGCTGAAGATAATACGAAAGGTCAGCGATGTGCCGGTAGTCGTTATCACCGGCCATCCGCAGGACGTGGCCGATATCCACGTGAATGACCTTACTATAGAGGGCTATCTGGAAAAGCCAATATCCCTTAAAGAGACGCTGAACACATTAAAACACATAATAGGTGAATGATGAAGGAGCGCCGCGCACAGAAGAGGGCCAAAAAGTACTTCGCGATCAATATCGTAGCTATCGAGAACGGGGGCAAGGCCGCCAGGTTCGACAATATAAGGACCAACCCAAAGTTCTACGACGAAAGCGGCATAGACTTCTCGCCTGAAGGGCTTAAGATAATGTGCTCAAAGCCCCTTCCGCCGGAATCCAAGATCCAGATGAAGCTCCTCATACCCGACGAGGACAGCCTAAACCTCATCAGGGCCGACGGCACCATCAAGTGGTTCAGACAGATAAAAGGAAAGCACGGGAAGTATTTCCTGATAGGGGTACACTTCAGGGAGTTGCGCAAAGAAGACAAGGAAAAGATCTTCCGTCTCTGGAGAAAGTATAAAGAGTAGGAACGCTGCCGCCTAAAGAGGATTACCTCTTTCCGTAATAATAATACGAGTAATAATATGTGTCGGCGCTAACGGGCGTTTTGTTGAATACCATGCCGATGACCTTTGCCTTAGCATGGTCAAGGAGCTGATGTATCCTGGCCAGTATCCTTTTCGATGTCTTGCCACTTTCGACGACCACTATGACTCCGTCGGATAAGCCCGCCACGATGACCGCGTCGGTCAGCATTCCTATCGGCGGGCTGTCGAAAAGGACGAAATCAAACTTCTCCTTTGCTTTGTCTATAAGCTCCTTCATTCTGTGGCCGGCCAATAGTTCCGAAGGGTTCGGCGGCACCACTCCTCCCGCGATAAGGCAGACGTTCTCTATGCCGGTCTTCTGGATCGCCTTGTCCAGGGAAACCTGTCCTGAAAGAATGCTGCTCAATCCTATTTCGTTGACGGCGCCGAAAGCCTCGTGAAGCCGCGGCCTTCTCATGTCGGCGTCGACCAAAAGGACTCTTTGCCTGTTCTGTGCCATGGCTATCCCAAGATTACATAAAGTGACGGTCTTACCCTCCTGCGGGCCTGGGCTCGTTATAAGAATGCTCTTCACGGGCCTCTCTTCCGTCGATGTGAAGAGGATCCTAGTCCGAATTATCCTGTATATCTCGGATATGGGGTCCTTAGGTCTTATATTCACAAAGACGTCCTTTTCTGACTCCTTGAACTTCCCCGCTCTGTCTATGTTAGGTACGCTTCCGAGGAAAGGCCATCTCGTGACCCCCTCTATATCGTCGACGGTTCTGGCGCTGTCGTCGAGGTATTCGAAAAAGAACGCCAACCCGATACCGCCGAAAAGCCCCACTATCACCGAAAGGATTATATTGAGGGCCTTTTTCGGCCTGACCGGCTTTACGGGAACGACCGCCTGGTCCTGTATTGTTATGTTATTGGCCTTAAATCCGGCAAGCGCATGAGCGGAACCCTGTTTGGCATACTCCTCGATATTATCAAAGTTATAGATCGACTTTTTCTCATCCTCGATCTTGGCGGTCATCTCATCCATCTCTTTTTTGAGCCTAATCATCTCCGGATGGCCGCTTTTATAAACCTTCTCGTACTCCGACATCTTAGCTTCCAGTTTCAGATATTCGTTCTTTAGAAGGTTCATTAGTTCATTCTTGCTTATATAATACAAATTGCGCATAACAAAAAGCGCGGCGATCCTATTGGCAATATTTGCGGCAAGAACGGGATCCTTATTGTCCACATGAAGTTTAACAAGACGAGTGTCGCGAATCGGTTCGGTTCTTATGGTCTTCATGAATTTTTTGAGCGGCTCGTCGCAGTTAACATACTCTTCCTGCTTCGCGATACCGAACTCATCGTAGACTTTCTTTATAAGCGAGTAGGAAGTCAGTATCTCCATCTGGCTCTGGTAATACTCCCTGTAGGAATAGTAATTCTGGGATTGAAGCTCGACGGTGCCGGTGGTCGTCAGGACGTTTGGGCTCTCCGGGTCTATGAGAATTACGGCTGTCGCGCGGTAGGTGGGGGTCATGATGAAATTACCCACGGTGACGATAAGTATTGTTGTCACGAAGAAAAGGATGAATACACCGAAACGGCGCCTTAAGATATCGAGATAATCTTTAAGGTGCAGATCTTCGTACGTATGCGTATTATTCATGGCCCATTCCTAAAAAAAGCTTTCGGGGACATACACGATATCTTCGGGTTGCAGCACAATATCCTTCTCCTTCTGGTCCTTGCGGGTTATATCCTCTACGTTTATTACTATAGTGGTTCGCTGGCCGCCCTCTGTCCTCATAACCTTCACTTTGGTTATATCGGCAAACTTGGTGAAACCTTCCGCCATTGCGATAGCCGCAAGAAGCGTCATGCTTTTTTCTCTGGGCATGTCGAATTTTCCGGGCTTATTGACCTGTCCCAACACAGATACCTGCCAAAATCCGCGCGGAACTGTTATAACATCGCCCGCCTCTACTATGATGTCTTTATCTTTCTCACCTTTAAGTGTAATATCTTGTGTGTCAATCTTTATAATCTTTTGTTGGCCGTCTTCTATCCTCATTATGGTGACGTTATGTATATCGGCATCGGTAGTAAATCCTCCCGCCATTCCTATAGCCTGCATCAGTGTGCGTGGTTTTTCGGAAAGAAGATCGTATTTGCCTGGATTCTTCACCTCTCCCATCACTGATATTTGCCTTATATTATATTGTTCGATAAAAACCAGCACTTCTGCCTTAACCAAATAATCCGCTTCCAGCAGCCTTTTGAGCTCCTGCTCGGCCTCATGAACGGTCATGCCCTGTACTTTTACTTGACCAAGAAGCGGAAAAGTAATAAAACCTTCTTTTGTAATGCGCGTCCTCGTGGTTAGGTCCGGTTGATTATGAACTGTGATTGTTATAACATCCGTTGGCTGCAGTCTATACTCTGAATCTTTGTTTGGATCGAAGCCCCCATATCCGCAATGAGTTGCCATCACGAGAAATACAACCGCGGTTATAATTGACAGGTATTTTTTCATATCAGAATCCTGCGGTTCCGCTTAATGAGATTAGATGGTCGAGATAATCATACATATCGAAATTAGAGCTCTTGTTGGTGCATTCATATTTTATATCGAAGGAAAGCCACCGGCTCATGTTATACCTAAGGTTAATACCGCCTTTTAAGTAATTATCGATACGTTTGGCAGTCTTGCCATTTTCAGAAGATTCGCTCGGATAGGTATGAAGCTGATATGAGCCGTAGAACCTGCTAATAACTTTTTCTTTATAGATCTTCTTATATTCAAGACCGACGAGGTTGGCCACATAGTAGTTCATGTTGGCATAGGTGGATTCGTCTACCGACCTCTGCAATGTAAGTATGATCAGATCGCCTTTAGACGCCTCGTATTGGAAGCCGCCGCGGGCAACAGGCCCTATATAGGTTTTATGCGCCATGAATGGCGAGCCCTCATACTGCTGGTACCTAAATCCAGTTTTGAAATCAAGAGACATCCGGGCAAACCAATCACCTTTGAACCCAACGAGTATCTCGTCAAACCATGAACCAGGCACCTGAGAAGTATTATAGTAATGTATAGTTCCGATATCGTTTTCGATAATGACGTCGGTCTTGGGCATGAAGCGGTAGCTCATGGAAGCGTCAATTATATTATAGACATGATTCTTGTCTTCATAGGTAAGATTTCCGTTCCAAAGATTCGTAGAGTTATAAGTCTGGATGATGTTGGAATATCCTATGTCATATTGCATCTTGTTAAGTTCAGCCGCGACGCCGAACCTGAAATTGTTTACCGTCTCCTGTAGCCTTACACTATCTTCGTTCGCGGCTCTGTCGGTAAATATGGTAAATGTATCTTTAGCCGTAATATGAGCTTTACCCAGCCGGATATCGAGCAAAAACCGGCCTAGATGATCAAGGTGGTTCTGGTCATGATATACGCCGTAATAATGCGGGCTCAGTTCATAATCGGCGCTCATCCTGTGAGGACCGAACGGAACAACAAATCCCAGCGACGGTCTGAGGATCGATATTATATCGGTCCTCCTGTCGGTATTGTCGTAGAAGACGTTGGTGTCGATCTGCTCTTCGGATTTTATGGCAGCGTGTATAGTAGCTTTATTGTTAGCCACCTTGATTCCGCGGCGCTCTGGAAGATCGTTACTCTGAAGGACCCTCTTAATCTCTAAATAATCGGGGGTCTCATCAAGCTCAGTCGCATACAAAAACGCGCAGAATACCAGCGAACTTATCGCGGCAGCTGCGCATACCGATATGTTTTTTGTTATGGTTGGCATACTACGTAAAGTGGCTATATCCTGCTTGCCTTGTTTTCCTGCGCAGGATTTTCCTGCGTCATCTCCTGCTGCGACATATCACCCAGGTTATCCTGGTTGCTTACTTCCGGTTCGGTGTAGAGCTCCGCAATCGGGCCGGTCTCCCATCCGGCCAGCACAGCTGCCTTCTCGTCGCCGGTAAGCTTCCTCGGCTGGGACATCTCTCCGGTAACTGACGCTATCGATTCCATGCCCTGTATAACAACATAGCTGTCGCCGCTGATAGTGCTTGTGAAATCAACCGAACCTTCATCGACATACACTCTGGTATCCGCGCCTTCGATGAAGATATAGAAAACAGTGCCGCGCGCGCCGCATATTGCAGCAGGGGTCTTCACCTTAAAATCAGACGGTGTCTTTATGAGCACCTTCAATTGCCCCGCGGTCATGTTTATGCCGACCGTCTTGGCGGCCTCTTCCCAAACCAGCTCCTCGACCGACACTTCCGTATTCTCCTTAAGCGTCACGGAACTTGTGTCCGGGAACTCAAGTCTCGCCACACCGTCTTCCGCGGTCTTGATGCCATCTTTTTTACTCAACACTTGCCCCTGTTGAGCGTCTGACCATTCAGCAGCCGGCGATATCATGACCATGACCTTGCCGCTTGCAGCCGCGATCTTGAGAGCCCCTTCCGCGGCAATTGCGCTTGTTGCCAGCAAAAAAATCGAACCTATCATTAAAATTTTCATCATATTAGATGGTTTCATTTTGTCTCCTTATATTGATATTAACCTTGTAAATATATCATATAAAGCACAAGAAGTCAAATGCAAGGATTAACTTTTTTATCTCTTAATTTTGCCGTTAGTAACTTTCTTCGAGGTGAAGATCTACGTAGGATGCCATTATTTCGGCGACTTTGGTAGGAGGTATTACTGAAAAGTAACTATCAATAACCGCATGGGCTATTTCATGGGCTATTATGGAGTCGGTAATGCCGCTTTCATAGGCATAGATGGTCTTATACTTATGGACATAAAAAGCCTTGAGGTTGTTTTGCGTCTTCCCGAAAATCCTGCGATACTCTTGTTCAAGATTATCCCGGCTGTTGAATATACGCACATTGAATCTGGCCGCGCGCGGCCGCATGTCGAGGATCTCCTCCACCCGCTTAAGTAGCCCGTCTAGTCTGTCGGCGACTTTTATCTCTGGAGTGGCACCTGAACCTGACCCAAAAAAAGATACGCCCCCGCTTCCGAGCCTGCGGGCTACCGTTCTGACGTCAACAGTCCTTTCGCAGTATACGGTAAAATACCGGCTGTTGATAACCGTCCGGCCGGCAGCTCCCTCAGCCGCGGCTGCCGACGAAGAAAAGCCATCGGAGAGAGGCGCCTGGACGGTAAAATCAGGCGCATATTCGGCGAATAGCGATATGATGCCGAAAGAAAACGCGAAAAAAAATGCCGCCACAAGGACTACCCTGCCCGGATTTATGATGTCCGCCCTGACCGCTTCTGGGAAATTATTCATCCATCACTCCGTAATAAAGGAGTCGAGCTCTTTTCTAAGTTTCAGGACCTCGTCCTTAACCTCAGCCGATATAGAAATTCTTTCAAGCTCGGAACATATTTTCTTTATCCTGGATATGCGGGTCCGCAAAGTTTGTGTCATAACTTCGAGGCTGACCGCAAGCGGCTTTATCTGATCCTGTCGCCTGAGGTTGAGCTTCGCCGTAAGATTGCCGGAAGCGATCTCCCCCGCCCCTATTTCCATCCTATAGAGCGCGCCGGATATCTTATGGGAGGTAAACAGAGTTATAAATATCGTGGCGATCCCGACCAATATTATAACGATCGCGCTGCTCAATAGAAGCAGGGGAAGTATATATTCCGCGGTGCTCTTTATGACAAGGCGGGAGTTCTCAAAGGTAGTCGTGACCGTGGATGTTGACATGACATACACGATAATACCGGACAGCAGGGCACCCAGTACCACAAGGGCGCAGAATCTCAATATAAAATCCCTCTGGAATTTTTTTCCTATATAGTAACGCTTGCGTCTTTCCTCGATTTTTCTCATAAAACGCGTTAACGCTCCAATCTTACCTTGTCCAGGTTTTCTCTGTACACCGTCACGTCTCCTTTATTTATCAGGTCCGCCATCCATCCGTCAAGGGCGCTCTGTATCTTCTTGTTAAAAAGCTCGCGTTTTATCTCGGGAGCCATCTCTTCATAGCTTTTTATCTTGCCGCCCTCCTCCATCGCCGTCTCTTCATACCTTTTCTTCACTTCCTCATCGCTTACCCGTGTGGAAGCGGCAAGCTCCCTCATCTTCATGTTGAACAGCTGTTTCAGGAGGGCCTGCTCCCAATATCTTTCGATCTCCAACATAAAAGACCTCTCCCTGTCAAACCCATGCCGCTGCGCTTCCTGCACAAGAAGTTTTCTCATTATTATTTCGTCGAGAAGCTGCGCTTTTGCCCGGGCCTGGTCTTCCGGCAGGCGCCTGCCGTATCCCGAAAGATAAGTCTCCTCCTGAAAATCCTTGGTGCTCATCCTGTAATTGCCGATCCTTACCACAAGCTCCTTTTCGGCCGGTTCCTTGCCGTGCGGCCCGCAGCCGGATACCGATGCCATGGCTGCCACCACGATAAGCGCCAAATAGAATCTTCTTCTCATATGCGATTTTTTCATCAATATGCGCCGATACCGAAAATGACGACAGGTATGGTCTTTAAAAGTATCTTGAAATCGAGCCACAATGACCATCTATCGATGTACTCTAGGTCTAGCTTCATCCACTGCTCGAAACTGAGCTTGCTCCTTCCACTCACCTGCCAAAGGCACGTGATGCCCGGCCGCATCGAAAGCCTCCTGCGCTGCCACGGCTCAAGCTTAGATACCTCATAGGCCGGGAGCGCCCTCGGCCCGACGAGACTCATGTGGCCCACAAATACATTGAAAAGCTGTGGAAGCTCGTCGATACTGAATTTCCGCAAGAACCTGCCGAGGGGCGTAATACGCGGGTCATCCTTTACCTTAAATACCGGTCCTTTCATTATATTCATGTGCGCCACCTCAGATTGTCTACGATGGGCGCCTTTATACATTGAACGGAATTTATAAAGTATAAATCGCCTGCCGTTTAAGCCTATTCTTTTCTGGATAAAGAAGACCGGTCCCGGCGAAGTAAGCTTGATCAAGACAGCGACAAGAAGAAAGAGCGGGCTCAGTAAAATAATACCCACCCCTGACACGATTATGTCGAAAGCCCTCTTGACGAAGCGCTGCCACTCCTGAGCCACCGTCGTTTCAAAAGTTATGAAAGGAATTCCCGCCAGTTCTGTCTGATGCGCCTTCGCCATCCTGAGCTCAAATAAATCCACCGCTAGTGTTGGTCGGATTCCGTAAATCTCGCAGGCATAAAGAGAATTTTCGATCAGATTCAATTTTGAACGAGGGACAATAAATATGACCTCATCTATGGCGTATCCTTTAAGGATGCGCGGAATATCCTCGAGCATTCCTATGACGGTAGCCCCTGTCTCATCGACCTCTTTTCCGCGATGAGTCTCCTCATAATCAACAGCCCCTACCACCTTGAAACCCCATTCCTTGTGTTCCTGCACGTTTCGGATGAATTGCGCCGCGCGTGGGCCGCTTCCGACGACCAGTACCCTTCTGATATTGTGACCTTGCCGTCGGGCAAACCGCATGACGTAAAATATTATAAGTTTTTCCGCGATTATGAACGCGAAGCTTATTAGCAGGAATATTATGAAAAAAGCCCTGCTCACGAATTTCAGCTTGAAAAGGAACGCCGCCGTGCCGAAGACTATGGCTGTCATCAGCGCGGCTTTTATAACCATCAGTATTATTTCGGAAACCGGCAGAGTCCGCCACCTGCTATAAATCCCGCTTAGATACAGGGACGCACACCATATCGGCACGACGAAAAACAGCACCACCAGGTAATCACTGAGCGACAGCGCCTGAAGGTCGGCAACTATCCTTATGTTGGGGATGAGGTCTATCTGATAAAAATTCTGAAAGTTCTTGCGAAGGAAAAAAGCGAGGAAGAAAGCGGCACAGACGACGGCGGCGTCGAGTATCGCGAGGGCTTTCCGGATCACATTCTCATGCTCTCTGATCACAGGACTCTCCCATTGTGATCGCTATCCATATGACAAATACTATCATATTTGCCGTAATATGAAAATTAAAATCAACAAGGCCATGAATGGCCAGGCTTAATACTCCTGTCGCGCAGCCAAACGCATAGGGACCGGCGTCTTTCTTCAAGCCTGCAGATACTGTCAGTGCAAATATCCAGACCATAAAAACAGGGGCAACCAGTCCCATCTCCGTAGCGGCCTGCAGATAATCATTATGAGCATAAACCACCCTAACATTAAGACCGGTGGGCCTATAACGATAAAAGCCGCTGTCGAAATTGCTAATCCCGACGCCAAGAAGCGGCCTGGCTTTTATCATCCCCATAGCGCCTTGCCATATCTTCAGCCGTCCGCCGGAAACGTCTTCGCCCGAACTTACGCCACTTAGAGTCTCAAGGCGAGTTGTCACTACATCCTGTGAAAAATATAAGAGAGCCAGGACCGCTAGGAGCAGGCATGCGACAACCAGGGACTTTTTAGCAAGGGACATTTCTGATCTAAGCATCGCCATCAGCATTATAGCTATAGACGCCCCCAACGATATCCATGCACCTCTAGACTGAGTCAACAATAATGCCGCAGACATAACCACGATGGCCGCAGCAAGGCATAATCCATAAACTATGTCTTCCGACTTGCGCCGCACCGCAATAGACAATGCTACCGGTATCACAAGTTCAAGATATCCCGCGAAATGATTATGATTCACGTAGGTAGCGGCAAGAAACTGCGGCGGATACCACCATGACTTGTCGAATACACCGAAATACTGCAATAGCCCGTATAATGAAAGCCCGCTTCCTACGGAAATTGCGACCCATATGACGCGTTTTCTCATCCTATGGTCGAACTCATTCATGATGACATAATAGAGCCCTATATATGCGAACAGCCTCAAGAGGGCGTAGAAGCTGTCGTGCTTGTAGATAGAGAATGCAAAGGAAGTTGTGGCCAAAAGAGCGAGTACCGCTATAGGAATATCAAGGGACTGTACCCGCCTCTGTGTCTTCTCCGGGGCGGGGACTGTCCCTCTGGTATTAACAACTTTGAGCAGCCGCAAGAATATCATCGCATATAGCGCCAGCATGACCGGCGCCATTGACCAGAGTCGCACGGTTCCACGCGCAATTGGCGAGAAAATGAGGACGGCCGCCAGCATAAACACTAACAAGTTTTTATAAATTTCCGTTGATATCACTTTGTCTCTGCCTCAGTCTTAACCCTAACCTCTGCCTTCCCCAGCCACAGATTTCTGTCTTCACCGGTGCGCGGATCATACGCGTCATTTACAAAACGTACACCTATTAGTGAAAGCCCTCCTTGTGACCTCAGCGGAAACTCATAGGTCGCAATCTGCGCCGTTTCAACAAAAGCCTCGCCTATCTCCTGGCCATCGACTTCCACCACCAGGTAGGGCCATATACTCTTAAAGGGGGAACCTTTGGCTTCTAAGATAAGGAGGCTGTCTCCTGCAGGTACATTCAGAATAGCATATGCAGTGGAGTTAGAGTATAAAACACCATTAGCATAACTGATATTCTTGTAGTCTTTAGATATCAAAACCCAGTCGTCGGTTGCAACCACTCCGTTCTTGCGCCTCTGGTATCGCGCCTTGGCGCTTTCTAATATCTTTTCCCCGTCTTCTGCCAATACTGTCCTGCCTTCAACTCTTTTCCACGCCCCTGCTTCAAAAAACTTCTCTGCTTCAAGAATCTTTGATTTAATATCAGTAACTACCAAGGTGTCTTCTTTTATTGATCCGGCGATTTCTTTTCTGTACTGCCACAGATTATCAGCAGCTATAAATCTATACAGCTCGGTTGTATTTTGCCGCGCATCGGCTGTTATCTTTTTGAGCAAGTTAATATCCTTTGAAGCCCTCCAGACGGCGTCATAAACTTTCTGGGCCTGGTCCGGGCTTGTTTTCATAATATAGGCAAGCCTTTCTGTCACGAAATTCCTCTCTTTGTCGTCTAGAGATTTCCAGAAGTTCATGCCCGTATAACCGATGGCGTAAGCTATGCTGTAACCGTTTGGATCATGCAGGTATGCCTCATGAAGGTCTTTGAACGCTTCCTTAACAGACCTTCCGGCCTCGAGCCTGGCAAGGCCCCGTTTCAGGTAATATTCGGCATTCTCAGGATCAAGCGCAATAGCTTTATCGTAGAGCCCGATCGCCTTATTTAAAACATCTGTTTTATCGTAGAGATACCTGGCGGATTTTCGTAGAAATTCCGCATACCCACTTACATATTTCGAACTAAAGGGATTGAGTCTTATGGCTCCAACAAACCGGGAGGGAGCCTCTGACCACCTGTATTGTCCGGCAAGCTTCTCGGCTAAATTAAAGTTCAATTCTGCCAGAAGAGACACAATAAGGATAGCGGCGATTAAAAAAAATGCTATAAACAATATTAAATTAAAAATCCATTTTAACGACACTTTTAATCTTACTTTCCCGATACCTTTTTATAAACCAATCTTGTTTGATCCGCTATAATATCCCAGTTATATTTCTCGGCGACCATCTCAATTTGCCTTTTCTTCTCCTCATCGCTCAAGGGTTTTAATGAAAACTCCCTTATCTTTTGAGCAAGCTCCTTAATATCGCCGGTTTTAAAATACCTATATCTCGGCAAACCCACTGCCAAGTTGGCCGGAATATCCGACACGATGCAGGATAGCCCATAGCTCATGGCTTCAAGCAATGCTATAGAAAGCGCCTCGTAATACGAAGGGAGGACAAAGATACCTGCGTTGCTATATAGTTCTTCTAAAGACGCACCGCTCAAGACACCTGTAAAGATGATATCGTTTCCCGTTTTTCTTTTAAGAGAGGTCGTGTAGCTATCCTGGTGTGTGGCATCACCCACTATAGCCAGCTTCCAATCCGCAAGTCCTGCCATCTTAAAGGCATCGATAAGGTCATGGAAACCTTTTTCGGGGACAAAACGGCCCACTGCCATAATATACCTATTTTTTTCCAATCCATATTTGGATATGGTATCTTTACTTTTTGAAATTTCTGGTATATTAACACCGTTCGGGATAAATACCACATCCCGACGGTATTTCGTAGCAATGTCATCGGCCAACTGTTGGGAAACGCATATAACGGCATTTGAATACCTGCTTCCCAGGTATTCGCCAAACCGCAAAACCGCTTTGGCGACCCGGCCCCATTTTTTTCGCTTATAATCCGGCCCGTGATTCGTCATGACGACCTTCATACCTAACATCTTGGCAAGCGGAACAAAAAGCGATGGCCCAATCGCATGTATGTGTAATATGTCAGGGGACAGTTTTCGGGCAACTAAAACACCGATAAAGGTATGAAAGAAAGCTTCGAGAAATTTATTTCTTATACATGGCAAAATAATCAGTTTCACACCATCATATTCTCTCGTCGACTTATCGACATAGGATCGACGCGCAAATACCGTTACATCACATCCTCTTTTGACGAGCAGAGGATAAAGGTTCTGGCTATGGACTTCCGGTCCACCCTGCACGGCGGGAAAGCCTCGTATACCCAATACCGCTATCTTCACATTCTCCAACGTCAATATCGCTGCCTTTTTTTAAAAAATTTATTCTCCAAAACCCAAAGAATCGGTTTTAGCGGATGGTCCCAGATGGCGGGAGCCGCGCTTCCTATCATCCAGCAGTTCTTCTTGCATTTTTGCACCATCTGTCGAATTTCTCTGGCCTTTCCGCCGCTCCATATCTCCTGCCAGGTCTGCTCCCTTAGATTTCCTATAGGCTGTTTTTCATCCATTCCATTACAGACAAGCACATCGCCCCAAGGATCTATGAAAAAACCGTTCTTGCCCATCTCGCATGGCAATAATCGCGGGTTACCGTTGATGTAATTTATGAGTCCGTAATTGAAGTAGGCCCTGAACCAGTCCTTCGGCCTTTTTGATCTCAGCAGAAGTTCGATCAATTTTTTGAATTCACCGCAAACCTTTTCCTTATCCTGGATCTTATTATCCCATTTGTGGAAATAGTGCGAGTTGTGAAGGGTAGCCGTGGCAAACTCATACCCCAGCGCCTCGGCCAGGCGGTATAATGAAATTAGGTCTTCACAGTTGATATCCTGCACCGTTGTGCTAAAACCGATATCCTTAAGTCCCATGGCACGCAACTCAAGAAGAGTCCTCAAGCCCCTATCAAATCCGTCGGGAATTCCGCGTATGGCGTCATTGGCTTTCGGAAGGCCCTCGATGCTTATCCGTAGTCCGATATCAGGAAATCGCCTGCACAATGATATAACCCTTTCGGTAAAATAGCCGTTTGTTATTACCACAAGTCTTCTTGTTTTCCTCCTTACAACTTCCACCAACTCCGGCAGGTCTTCCCTCACAAACGGCTCTCCACCGGTTATATTGGCAAAGAACATGCGCGGAAGCTTTTCCAGCGTCTCCACCCCGATTTCTTCGGACGCCTTGCTGGGATTGGCCCAGACATTACACATATTGCAGCGTGCGTTGCATCTGTATGTCACTATTATCGCGCCATGTAATTTCGCAGACATATGCCGCCTCATTTTATAATACTATATTTCTTTATTTTTTAAGCGCCTCTTCGTATATCGCCATTAACCCTTCGTAGTGCTTCTCGCCATTGAATTCATCTTCCACCATCTTCCTTGCGTTTTTGCCCATTTCTATGACTTTTTCCGGGCTTTTCGCAAGATATCGTATCTTAGAAGCCAGGTCATAGGCATTACCGGGCTCGAACGTAATGCCAGTTTGACCGTCTTTGACCAATTCCGGAATGCCTCCTATGCGTGAACCTACCACAGGCTTACCGAAGGCAAAACTCTCCATCACAGACATCGGAAAATTCTCGTAACATTCTGAGGCAATCACTGTAAAAATTGAGTTTTTTATTTCTCTTTTCAGATCCTCTCCTTTTTTATATCCCAAAAATTCGACGTTTGACGCCTTCTGGCTGTTCGCTTTTGATATGAGGGCGTCTTTGAGCGGCCCGTCACCGATTATCTTTAGCCTGGCTTCCTCAACATATTTGAACGCATCTATAAGAGTAAATAATCCCTTCTCGCGAGATAGCCTGCCGAAATATACTACCGAACGGCTTTCAGATCCGTATACGGGTTCAAACTTCTCAACCATCAACGGATAAGGCAAGCGCGCAATCTTCCCTCTAAACCCCATCTCTTCGAGCTTATTTTTCATGAATTCGCTCGGTGAGATAAATACGCTGATAGGGTCATAGATATGCAATATGTTATGGTGTAGATACATTTCAAGAGTGTTTATAAGGCTTTTGAGGTAGCTGTCTTTGGTGCATTTATTAATGAAACATTGATAAAATCTCCCACCTTTGCATCTTTCGCAGGGTTTGCCGCCGGCAAGCATGGAATAGGAAGGGCATACCATTTTATAATCATGCATAGTCATAACAGCGGCTATGCCGCGCCTTTTAATAACGTTGAGGATAGAGGGAGATATCTGATGGGCGAAATTATTAAGATGGATTAGGTCCGGCCTATTGGAGGCGACAAGCTTTTCGAACTTCTTTTCAGCCTCAAACGAATAAAATACATTAAGCGCTAGCTCGATTTTCCGAAAAATACCGGCGCTTTCATTAAAATCAATATTTTCCACGAAGTATCTCTGATACTCGTATGGCGGATTAAGCGGATGGTTCATGCCCCAAAATATTACCTCATGACCTTTCTTCTTTAACAACTCCCCTGTGGCAAGGGTTGCGGTTGCATCCCCGCCTTTAGCATATAGGAATTTGTTTATAAGAAGGATTTTCATTTTTTCTCCGCCACGACAAAAAGGGATTCAGAGATACCTAATAATAATGGCCGTATGGACCTGATGCTGAAGCCCAGCGACTTGAATTCATCACGTATCTGACCGAAGGTTACCGGGTACCACATGACTTGGCGCAAGTTGCGGTCTCTTCTCCGCAATATATTCTGCAGCGAATTCTTATGATAGTATACAAAAATAGCCATCTCCTTTGATACCCTCATAAGTTCCGCTATTATCCTGCGGCGTGCGTCGGGTGGCGTGTGCCCCAAAAGTCTCAGGCATACGGCCGCGTCAAAGCTGCCATCCTCGATATTCAATGATTCCGCATTGCCGGAAATAAAATTGATCTCGCTGCCATATCCCGCGTTCTCTATTTTCTCTGACGCTTCGTCCATCATCGCCTGCGATACATCAGCCCCTGTCACCTTATAGCCTTTTTTTGCAAGATAAAGGCTAAGCCTGCCGGTACCGCAAGGTATATCCAATATCCGGGCACCCTTCCCTATTCCATTACCTGAGAGTAGCTTATAAATTAAGCTCTTTTCAGCCATATCGACGAGCCGGCCTTTGATCGAAAGAAACCTGCCCCTATCATAACTTCTGGCAACATTCTTTTCCTGGTATGCGGTCTTGGCTTTGTAATTCATATCTTACCCATTTTTTGAAAACAGTTCCAGATACCGTCTTGCTATATCCTGCATATTATAATCTTCCCTGATCTTCCTGATGCAGTTTTCTTTAAAAGAATCGTGCGCGTATGCGATGGCAAACATCTTATCCACAAGATTATGCTCATCCACAATATAACCTGTCTTTCCGTCTTCGATTATTTCGCCTGAGCCCGGAACGTCTGTAGTAATGATGGGGACCCCGATGGACATGAATTCGATCCAAGTAAGCGGTGGCGCGATTATGCAGTTTTTATTAAGGATCGGTGAAAGAAATACATCGGATGCCTGTTTAAGGGTATCAAAGAAATCCTTAGCTGTAGGCCTTACATATATGCCGGCAGCTGGCTCATCAAAAGCCCGGAAAGAGCTTTCGAACGTTTCCGGTTTAAAAGCAAAATATATCGTCGCCTTTAAGCCTTTTGCTAAAGCTCGCCTGGCGCAGTCCAGCAAAAACAGGAAATCCTGCCTCTGAACCTGTTGTATATAGCCTGCCCAGACAAACAGGGGCCGATCCGCCGGCAGGCCTGCCTTTTCTTTAGAAGACGCTTTATCCCCTACGGTACCTATGCGTTCAGGCGACACGCCCCACGGAATATGCTTTACGCTGCGATCATTCAAACCGAATTTTACAAGCCAGTCCGCAAAAGCGCGCGAATAGGCTACAATGGACGCTCCGGATAGGTCATATGAAAGCTTAAGATAAGGATGATAAAGGAAAGGGTTCCTACCCTGGTGCGCGATCGCTGAAACCGACATACCGGCACCAAGCTTATTGATCGTTTTTAATAAACCTCTGTTTGACGGGCCAAAATTATCCATGAGGTGCACGTGCGAAAACGGCTCTTCCGCATAAAGTGAACCAAGCTTTTTCATTATCCTATGCGCGCTGATTGTCTTTTCGACTATTCCCCACAGAAGCGGGAAGGCGCCCTCCCGCCAGAATATGCGCCGGCGGTAATGGACGTCAGGAGTTTCCACAAGCTGAGGGAGTATATAGTCGATCGTTACGCGGCACTTCCCAACGAAAAGCTCTTCTCTTTCAAGATGATGTTTGCGCACGGATATGATGGAGACCCTGTCCAGGCCGGAAGCGATCAGCCTTATCGCGTCACTCCAGAAGTTCTTATCGCCGCTGCTTTTTTCCGGCTGATAATTCAATCCAGCAAAGACGACATGTCTACACATAGTTATTGCCGCTCTCCTTAAGCACTCTGCTATAAACAGCCGCCAAGAGAAAATAGAACGTATAGCTTGAAGAATCATACCTCCACACGAGGTCATAGACCGGCCCCAGAATAGCATAATAGGCCCACATCCCTATTAGCGCTGTTGATATGACAGATAGATACGCATCCCTGAGCAGCACATTGGCTTTCCTTATCATCATTATGAGATTCAATTGTATGAAATAATAAAGGCCCAATCCTACTAGACCAACGTCAGTTAAAATAGCCGCCAACTGGCTTACGGCCGGCACCTTTATCGCAGAATACATGACCCCTTTCTGCATGACGCCGCCGAAGAAGGAGCTTCCTGGCCCTAAACCCAGCATTATCCTGTATGGATCTCCCTTTATTGCATTCCACACATAAACTAAAGCGCCTATTCTCGATTGGCGGCTCAGCTCATAATCTGATATTTGAGAGGACGCCAGCCCGAATATTCTCAGGACCTTATTGAGATATAAGGCTAGCAGATTACCGCTGACCCTGTATACCCTGCCCCACGACATGATTACAAAATACAACAAAATTAGCAAAAGGATTGCGATGCAAATATGGATGAATACTTTTTTTCGACCCTCATCGCGCTTGAACGCGAAGTAACTGATAAGCAGAATGATCACCGGTGCCGTAAAAATAAACGCTTTTATTTCTCCGAAAAGCGCTATTATAAAAAAAGCGGCTATCGGAAGCAGATAAAACCATCTGAACTTCTTTATTAACACAAACGAAACTATGAGGGATGTCGCATAAGACATATATATACCGAGATCAAGGGTCCCCCACGGCCCTAACGACCATGAGATATTATCCCATCCTATGCCGAGTATTAAATATCTGTAAAAGCACTCAGGTATCTGTATTATCAAAAGAAATAAAAAGAGTGTTATGAACTTTTTCATAGTACTTTCACATATGTCCATATTTACAAAAGCCATAAATAACACCGGATATCTTATATAGACCATAAGATTACCGAGGAATTCATACAGTCCTGTCTCATTGGCAACAGCGGATACCATGGACCAGATGATAAACAACCCCAGAGGCACGGCTATGCAGGTCATCCTGAAAGGCTTGCCCTCTGCAGAGGTCCTCAGGAATTGGAGAAAGAAAACAACCGGTATGATGACAAAGCTGATCCATCTCAAAAAGATGTAATTTTCCAGGACACCGCTTGGCGCGGTCTGGCGGGGTATGTACCACAAGATCGGCAGCAGTATTATTGATACCTTTTCCAGAAAACCTGCTTTCGCCATAGGTTGGAGCTCACCCTTTCAGGCAAGGCACCTTTACCTGTGATCAAGCCTTGCCGAGAGACGATCCTTTTTCGCCACGCAAAATGCCTACGATCAGACTGATCGATCCGCGATTAATATAAGAGATATAGGCAAGGATTAAAGATGCTGAAAAAATATAAAGCCACAAGCCCAGCTGAAATATTAATATTGATACAATGAAAACGATGCCTAACTTTAAAAACATTATTTTGTCTACAGCTATTTTCACTTTATCTTTCGATAAAATAACCCTAAGGAAGAGCGCGGAGATAGAAGCCACGAGAACGCTGAATGTCGTTGCCGCAATGCCATACGTCGGAACCAACAGTATATTCAATATAACGTTAATTGCCGCCGCGATCAAGGCTGAGTAAAATATCACCATCGTATTCTTATGTATCTGGAATATGATCTCATAGAACCAGGCAAACGTCAGTATCAGAATGGCCAATAATAGATAAGGTAGATATATATGAGCGCTCAGATATCTCGGGTCTACCATGATGTGAAAAAACGGCTTCAAAAACACTAAGCATACTATCACTATGGAACCGCCTGTCAGGACCAGCTTATTAAATATCTTTGAGAAGAAGGTCTCCTTGTCCGGATGGGAAGCGCTGTCCAGCGCGGAGTCCTGCCATGCCATGTAAAAGATCAGGCTTCCTATATACATGACGGATGGTATTTTGTCAGCAACGGCATATATGCCTACCTCGTCAAGGCCTTTATAGATAGACAGTATGTACCGTCCGGAAATGCGTATGAACCACCAGCTTATGGTCGCAGGTAGAAGGGGCAGGGAATATTTAAGGATCGGCGTAATTACCGCCATATTGAAGTCCATCGGATTGTAGAATTTTATCAGGTCGGCTTTTTTGACCTTATACAGCAGGCTTATGGCATGCGCCAGGATCGCGGCTATAAAAAAACCGGAAACGCCCTGCCCGAAATACCCGATAAAAATAATATTAAATACAAACATGCTGCTGGTAAGTATTATACCTGACTTGGAATACAACACATTTTTTCCGAGTGCCCTGACGATCTGCAGAAAACAGGCATCGATGACTTTGAGGGCTATGTAAAAAACAACCAGAAATAAAGAGCTATAAGGAATGATCCCTCTTAAATAAGGCGCCCCTAGCCAGCAAAGGATGACAAAAATAAACACATTGATGAGGATAACATTTACGACAGATGATATGGTAGCGGTCCTTGCCTGCAGCCTGGTCTCCTCGATTACGAATCTATATGCGCCGTCCGTGAGCCTCAAGGATATGACCGAGGCCAGAAGTATGGACCCTGTCACCACAAGGTCTATGAAGCCATACTCTGCCCGCGAAAATACTTTTGTGTAGAAAGGCAGCAGCAGAAAGCTGACGAAGCTTGCGCCGAATGTGCCTAACCCATATATAAAAATGTCTTTAATTAATCTCTTCTCTCTCAACATAGTATCTGGTTGATGTTAGAACGGTTATGATATCTTCCTTAACACCACTCTTAAAAATTCCCGGTTGCCTTCGTCACTATCGTTTGTGTAATCTATTTTTTCTACCGCACGGCTTCCGAATAGCAGTGACTTTATATTTATTAATGTCTTAAAGACAGCCGGAAAGCAGGAAATCAGATCGCGTAATCTTCTCTTTGCAGCCGCAAGAGTGCCTGATGTGATGCGCAAAACATCCCCTGCCGTTGATACTCTGAGCATCATGAGGGAGTCTGAAAAATTTATTTTAAAAAAATATGAAATGCTATCTTTATCAAAAAAGGTTATATGCGGCTCGTGATAATAAGGCTGATTTCCTCTGTGGATCAGGACCTCTGTAATATCGTTGGGGGTCTCAACTATCATTATCCCGTCTTTTTTGAGACCCTTCAAAACCGTATAGATATATTCTTTCGGATCCTTCAAGTGCTCCAATACGTGAGATAACAGGACTACGTCGTATTGGCCTTTATCCGGAGAGGCAATATTTACTTCGGGAGGATATTCGATGGTCTTGTCGATCTCATCTGTGAAAAGGCTGCAATCCCTGTAGGCTTTTTTAAACTCGGCCAAGTTAAAGCCGTAACCGGCGCCAAGCTCAAAAACAGCGGGAGTCTTTACAGATTCCGGCAGATATTTTTTAGCGAGGCCGACAAGCGCTTTGCCCCTCGCCCGGAATCTGGAAACATCACCGCTTGATAATTTAATACCGATCTTGGCCTTATCTCTGTATATATTCTCATAATAATAATCTAATTTACTCTTTTCAATTTCCTGATGGCATACCTGGCAGAGACCGCAATTGCGGCATTTCATTATACGCAGACCTGGAAACATCTGCTTAAAAAGGCGTTCTTTGTAAATATAGTCGGTTATTTTCGAGAATTCTTTACCACCGCACGATACGCATTGCATCCTGCACGCCCCCATAATACTGATTATATCACAAAAAATGCGCCCATTAATCACTAATGAGCGCATTTTTGGAATTTCTACTTACTGTTGTTTTATTAACGCCTGTCAGTCAACCCTGTCGGACCGCCTGCCAGGGATGACGTAAGAGTATAACCGCCCTCAGCCGTTGTCGCGCCCGGAGGTGTTACCGAGTTCTGCACATCAAGGCGCTGTGAGACCTCCAAGTCCGGACTCAATGTTGAAAGCTGGGTCCACGCATTGTTGGAGTACTTGTATAAGCCTTTGGCGCCGAAATCGGCTATTATGTCATAGGTATTATTATTTACTGTCAGCATGAACGAATCAGCATCCCAGCCTGAAAGCTTCGTCCATATGCTATTAGCGTATTTGTATAAGCCATTGACGCCGAAGTCAGCGACAATGTCATATACGCCATTGTTGAGCTGCGAAAGCGCAAAATACTCGGCATTCCACGAAGTGAGCCTGGTCCAGCTGCTGGCGGCGTACTTGTATAAACCATTGATACCAAAATCCGTTATGATGTCGTAACTGCCGTCGGTGCGTCTGTCGGTCAGCGTGAAAGAATCGGCGTTCCAACCGGAAAGTTTCGTCCAGCTGTTATTTGAGTATCTGTAGAAACCGCTACCGCCGAAATCTGCCACTACGTCGTAAGCATCGTTGTACAGTTTGGATACCGTAAAACAATCGGCGTTCCAGCCGGAAAGTTTCGTCCAGCTGTTAACAACGTATTTGTATAAGCCGTTGCCGCCAAAATCAGTTACGATGTCGTAACTGCCGTCGGTGCGTCTGTCGGTCAGCGTGAAAGAATCGGCGTTCCAGCCTGAAAGCTTTGTCCAGCTGCTGCCGGAATACTTGTAGAAGCCGATAGTACCGCCAAAATCACTTATTATGTCATACGTACCGCCATAAAGGCTTGTAAGCATGAAGAAATCTGCGTTCCAGCCGGTAAGCTTGGTCCATGTATTGTTGGAATACCGGTGCATGCCATTAAGGCCGAAATCTGCCACTACATCGTACTTGTCGTTATTAAGGCCACTAAGCATGAAGGAATCGGCATTCCATCCGGAAAGCTTGCTCCAGCTATTATTGGAATAGCGATAGAATCCGCTGCCTCCGAAATCGACGATAGCGTCATAGCTGTTATCAGAGCGCTTCTTTGACAGCATGAATGAATCGGCGTTGTAAGCGGAAAGCTTGGTCCAACTAATACCATTGTATTTAAAGAATCCATTAATGCCAAAGTCGGCAAATATATTCTCGCTGGTGTATTGCTTGACTCCCGTATCGTATTCCACCATTACCAGGTTGCCCAAGCTGTCGTATTCCTCGAATACAATGTCACCGTCCACGATACCGTCCTGGTCGAGCATCCAGTGGTATCTGAGCGTGGTACCGTTCGTGAAGTACTCTTTCGTCTCGTAGATAACGTGCGCATCAGTATAGAAGGTGTCGAGCTTGCGGTCGGTCGTGGACGGGAAGTACTCTCTCGTAAAGTAGTAGCCGGTATCGAGGACTTCCTTGATCAGAAGGCCGGAGCTATTGTATTCCCTGAACGTTACGTCGCCGTCCGGAGTCGAATCCTGGTCGAGCATCCAGTGGAATTTGAGAGTGGTGCCGTCCTCGAAATACTCCTTCGTCTCATATACCACGTGCACATCTGTATAGAAGCTGTCGAGCTTGCGGTCATTGGTTGAGGGGTAGTACTCCCTGGTCATGTAGTATCCGGTGCTGAGAGTCTCCTTTATAAGGCGGCCGTAATCGTCCGTAAGGTCTCCCTGCGTGCCGCCGTCATCGACGGTCGTATCATCATATTCTGATACAGTGCCATCTGCCGTAGTCTTCGTATGTATCCTTCCTGACGGATAGTGGGTATAGATAGCGCCGCCGCCGATGCCCGTAAGATACCCGATCAGCGTATAGCCGGAGGTGCTCACCAAACCAAAAAGTCTCCCCCTGTAGGAACTATTATTGACTGGATCTTGGAGCTCTACCGCGATAAACTCCTGAGATGCGAATTCATCGCGTAGATCATATATATCGAGCGCCCTGTGAAGTTCCGCGCCTGCGGCAAGGTTGGAGAGAAATTCCGATAGATTGTCAATTCCCCCTATCCCGATCACTATTTCCTGTAGTATCGCGACATATTCACTATTACTCATCAATTGTTCATCTATGGGTGTTCCGTACATGAGCGAGAAGTCGGCCTGGAGGTTGCTTGCAACGATGGCGTCGTGGACAACGCCAGGCTCTGATAAAGTGGCGAGGTAGCCGGAAAGCGTATAACCAGGCCCGTTTACGACGCCGGAAAGATATGCGCGGTAAGTATCGGGATGCGCGACAGGATCCTGATCAGAAACCGCGATGCCCGACGCTGCCGCGAATGCGACGCGCAGGTTATACGTATCGAGCGCCAAGTGCAGCTCGGCGATCCCGGCAAGTTCTGTAAGGAAACTGTTGAGCGTATACGCGGGCTCATGATCATTGATGTAGGCGGCTATTCCCTGTATAAGATTTGTATAATCACCATTGGTAAGAATCTGCTCGGCGACGGGAGTGCCGTACATCAGCTCAAATTCATCCCGCAGCTCATTTGTACCCAGCGCATCATGCAACGTGACGGTATCGGTAAGAGACTGTAAGAACGCTATCTCGTTGGCCTGGTTATAGCCGCCTGCCATGACTATCGCCGCAAGGTAACTGCGATACTCACCAGTGATGGCGATCTGGTCAGCGACAGAGATACCTGAGCGTATAGCGAACTCTTCGCGCAGGTCATTGTCTATTATGGCCTGATGCAGATCGGCCATCCTTGAAAGCTCGGTTGTGAAGGTCGTCACCGTATAAGTCGGATTGTCGAGCATATAACTTGCTATTCCGGAAAGTATATAGAGATAATCGTTGCTTGATGCCGGAGGCGTTGCAACAGCTACACCGTACATTAGAAGGAAGTCCGCCTGGAGATCGGCTGACGCCACAAGGGCCTCATGTATATCCGCCATGTGCGAAAGCGCACCGGTAAAATCGCTCACGCCATAACTTCCGCTATTGGCGACTATATAACTTGCCACGCCTGATAAGATAGCGCGGTAATTGTCGCTCTGGACCGAGGCGGTCGTGTCAGGAGTCACGCCATAGACAGTGTTGAAATCGGCCCTCAAACTGGCATCCGCCAGAAGCGCCTGGTGTATGTCCACTATGTATGGCACTCCGTTAAGTATATCAGTGACGGTAATTCCTGGATTAGCGAGAACATAAGCTCCGATGCCGGAAAGAACAGTCCTATAATCTTCACTGGTGACGGTGGCCGTGGTGTCAGCCGTCGTGTTATACGCGATGTTGAAATCCGCCCTCAGGCCCGGATCGGCCAGAAGCGCGGCATGTATATCCTGCATATAAGGAATGGCACCCAAAATATCATCTATAGTGGTGCCGGCGTTGGCCAGTATGTAACTGGCTATGCCAGAGAGCGCGTAGCGGTAGTTTTCGCCGGTTATATTGGCTGTGGTGTCGGCCGTTACACTATATATAACCTCAAAGTCCACTCTCAAAGCGGCATCCGCAAGAAGCGCCGCGTGTAGATCGGCCATGATGGGAAGCGCGTCCAGAAGATCGGAGGTCGTAAGGCCATTATCCAGAATATAGGCAGCCATTCCGGCGAGCGCGTAGCGGTAAGATTCTGTTGTAACATTTGCTGTAGTATCAGCGACGACATTATACACAACGGTGAAGTCCGCCTGAAGATCGGCATCGGCAAGAAGGGCCGCGTGCAGATCCGCCATTACTGGTATCGCATTAAGTATATCGTTAGCAGTCAGCCCCTCGTCGAGAACATAGCTTGCGATGCCTGAAAGGGCATAGCGATATGCCTCGGTAGTGACGTTTGCGCCTGAGTCGGCTATAGTATTATAGACAGTATTAAAGTCGGCTCTTAAGCCGGCGTCGGCAACCAGGGCCTGATGGATATCGGCCATGATGGGTATGGCGCTCAGGATATCATTTATTGTCATAGGAGGATTGTCTAAAACATAGCTTGCGATCCCAGAAAGTGCGTAGCGGTAAGATTCGGTGGTCACGGATGGTGTAGTATCCGCGGTGACGTTATATACGACGTTGAAGTCCGCGCGCAAAGACGCATCCGCAAGAAGCGCGGCGTGTATATCTGCCATCGGCGTCAGTGCGCCGACAAAGTCGCCTACCGTATAGCCGGCGTTATCGAGGATATAATCAGCGGTGCCGGAAAGCAGATTCCTATAATTTTCGTTTGTCACAGGATCCTGGTTAGCCGGCGCTATGCCGTAAATAACCTCAAAATCATTCTGTATATCAGCTGACGCGGTGATGGCGGCGTCGAGGTCTGCCATGATGGGAAGCGCCTGCGTAAACCGCAGGACCGTGTAACCGGGTGTTGTCACGATGTAACGCGCAATACCGGAAAGCGCATTTGCATAATCAGGGTTATTTACCGGGTCCTGGTCGGCGACCGCTATGCCATATATAGTCTCGAAGTCAGCTTGAAGATCCGGATCCGCTGAAATAGCGGCGTGCAGATCATCTATAATAGGAAGGCTTGCCAGGAAGTCATTCACGGTCATCGGAGGATTCGCAAGAATGTAATTGGCCACACCCGAAAGTATATTACGATAGTCAGCGTTCGTAACCGGGTCCTGGTCGGCGACCGCTATGCCGTAGACAGAGGCAAAATCCTCTCCCACCCCTGTAGGATCTGCGGCAAGCGCCTCGTGAAGATCGGCCATGAGCTCAAGCGCATCCATGAATATAGCTACGGTATATCCGGCGTTATTCAGGATAAAGCTCGCAATACCAGAAAGGTTAAAGCGGTAGGCATCATTCGTAATGGGATCCTGGTCGGCCGGCGCAATGCCGTATATTGTCTCGAAATCGGCCTGCAGAAGAGCATCTGCCTGGAGGGCTTCATGAACATTTTCCATGACCGGTAACTCAGCGGTAAAATCTGCCACGCTATATGGCGGATTGTCAATAATGTAACTGGCCACACCAGAAAGGATATTGCGGTAGTCAGCATTCGTAACCGGGTCTTGGTTGGCAACCTCTATACCGTATATCGTCTCAAAGGCACTCTGAACATTGATATCAGCGGAGATAGCTTCATCGAGATCCGCCATTATTGGAAGAGCCGACACAAAATCGGACACCGTATATGTACCAGCGCTTCCCAATATATAACTTGCCACTCCGGAAAGAGCGTTTCTATAATTATCCGATGTTACATTTGGCGTGGTATCAGGATCGACGCCGTATATGGCGTTGAAATCCGCTCTCAAAGTAGCGCTGGCGAGAAGCTCGGCATGAATATCCGCGATATAGGGAACGGCGTCAAGGATATCGTTAAAATCGAGCGAATTGGCCAGAGCGTAGCTTGCGATACCTGCCAGGACATTACGGTAACCGGTGCTTGTGACATTCGGAGTAGTATCGGCTGTCGTATTATAAACTATATTGAAGTCAGCCCTTAAGGCAGGGTCGGCAAGTAAGGCTGCGTGGATATCCGCCATGATGGGAAGCGCGTCTAAAAGATCGGTGTATGTCATCGGAGGATTATCCAGCACATAGCTTGCCATTCCGGCTAAAGCGTAGCGATAGGATTCGGTGGTGACGTTAGGCGTGGTGTCCGCCGTGACGTTATTTATCGTCTCAAAGTCAGCCCTTAAGGCAGGGTCAGCAAGTAAGGCTGCGTGGATATCCGCCATGATGGGAACACTATTAAGAAACGCGGCCGCTGTCATAGGCGGATGGCTTGCTATATAACTTGCGATGCCTGAGAGCGTAAAGCGGTAATCGTCGCTTGTCTCAGGGTCAGCTACATATGTGACATTGTACATGCTCTCGAAGTCAGCTCTTAAGGCTGCGTTGGACGTCAGGCCTTCATGTAGATCAGCCATCGTGACAAGTTCGACTTTAAAGTCCTCTATATCGTATCCTATGGTATTAGACGCGATGTATCCTGCAATACCCTGTATAGTTGAAAGATAGTCAGGGTCGTTCATGTTGGCTTCGAGGACCTGATCGGCAACAGCTACGCCATAGATTAGCTCAAAATCCGCCCGCAGCGTCGGATACGCAACATCATCAAGCGCGTTGTGAACAGCCATGGCGCCGTTAAGGCCGGCGATGTATGTTGCAAGATTATAGCCTGTCCCGTTAACTACGCCTGCCAGCCAGCCGCGATATGCGGGGTTATTAACAGGGTTCTGGTTTATAGGAGCGTAGTTCGAAATAGCCGCGACTATACTTTGAAGCGAATTATCAATTATAGCCTGGTGAAGATCTGCGGATGCACCGAGCTCGTAAATAAAATCATCGACAGTATAATAATCGGGCTTCGTATAGTCATCGTGTTCGGATATGTATCCTGCTATTCCGACAAGTATCGACATGTAGTCATTATTACTCAGCACCTGATTTGAAACTGCGGTACCGTAAAGAATCTGGAAATCACTCTGAAGGCCATGCGCGATGATCTCTTCGTGTATCTCTATCGCAAGGACCGAGCCTGAACCGCCAGCGAGTATACCGGGCAGCGCAAGATCTCCGGCCGCGGTTATCGTGATATTGGTTATCCTGCCAGAGCCATCTGTAGTGACTGTAATATAGCCGTCCGTAACCCATTCATTGCGAAGATTATCGTTGGTAAAAAGCAAGATCGCCGCGTTGACTGCCGCTTCAGCCCCTATTCCGTAACCATTGAACTTACCGACAAGGTAATCGAGCACGGCAAAGGCGGTCTGACCATAAGTGGTAACGCTGATAGCATCCGCGCCTATAGCGGCATCCCGAAGACCGGTAGCAAACATCTTCTGTAAATAGACATAAATTCTGTCCTGGATAGCAAATCCACTTGCCGAATACGTATGGTTATCGATAACGAGGTTCGGCATAAGAGCCTCAAACATGGTACCTTCCCATGATGGTATATAGTGGAAGGTGTCGCTTCCTATCGTATAGTCGTAAACGCCGTTAGACGGAATCTGGGCCTGCCATGTCCAGTCTTCCGGATAAGCGGTGACCATCCTGTCCCATAACGCCGCGGGGATGGTGCTGCCTGTCTTACCTATGGCAATAAGAATTGTCGGGCGTATTTCGGTATATATATTTCCATAATAGGATGTTGTAAGAGTGCTTGTATCCGGATCAGCACCTGTGGCAAGAAGTCCCGCTGTGGTATTATATAAACTGTTAAAATTCATAGCATTGAAAAGCGCGTCAGCGTTTGTCCTGATAGCGCCTCCATATGCCTGCCGAACGACAAGCAACGCCGAGGCAAGCCAGCCATTATCGACTGTAGATATGAACTTTTCGCTTGCGGTAGAGGCAGAGGGCGGGTTGGTTGTAAAACTGTAATAATTATGGAAAAGACCGTTCCACTTGTCGAGAGTAGCCAGTGTTGCCAGGCAGTTAGTAATACGAGTTTGGGCGGTAGCACTGTCGATCAGGTTAAGCTCATCCGCCGCTACCACGCTCATTAGATACAGAGCTATGTCTGTTATAGAGGTATAATTGGCAACGCTTCCTGCCGCGGTGCGCCTGTCCGGCGGAAGCCAATAGGTGCCCGCGTTAGTCGTGTCAGCGAAATAATTCCATGTGCTCTGCGCGTAACCCAAAAGCGTCGCTTTTTGAAGATCTGTAAGAGCCGAGGTATCAAGCTGCGCGCCGGTAGGGTCGGTCAGTATACCAGAATAAGCCTTGTTAAGTCTTCCTCTTGAAATAATAAGTGGGTTACTACCCATGAAATAGTCCTGTATGCATCCATTATTAAGGGCATTTGCAATGGACACGAGGATACATCCCTGCGACAGAGTAAGATACACTTGAGCCACGTCATTATTAGTCGCGTTGACGGAATCGAGAAAACCATAAGTGCCGGTCATGCCGGATATGCCGCTTAAGTCGCCAATATTAGCCATCGCCTCGGCCGGCGCAACGTCAAGAGCCAGGAAACTCGCATATGGTGTTACAACGCCTGATTCATTCAGGATCCACGCGCCGTGGCTCATACCGAGCGGCGCGTAATAATCACGATATGTCGAATCATCGGAAGGATCAGTACACGAGGACATTCCCCATACACTCAGGCCCTGCGAAGAGGTATTTATATTGATGACACCTTCGGCCACAAGAGCTTCCCTTAGACTCGCATCGCCAAAAAGCTGAAGGGCTATGCGCTCAGCCGCCCACTGATCCAAACTTGCGGCCATCATCGCCTGTATGAGATTATACATATCGCCGGCTGCGACGTGGCCGTATTCTGTAAGGTTAACGTCCGTTATCACGCTACCGGATAAGGTGGTTGTGATAAAACGGGCATCGAGCCATAGCTGGCGAAAAGCGGGATCAGTGAAGATAAAGTCTGCATATGCGTCATCAGTCCCATTATTGGGTATTCCGGCCGCCGCAAGTTCATCGGCGAATGAGACCATATTCGGTATGGCTATATTGCCGTTTGCGGTTATCGTTATCTGTGTAGGGTCATTTGTGTCATTTGACGGCTGTATAGAGAGGTATCCGGCGCTCGCCCAGCGTATGCGTTTCGCGTCGTCATAGTATAAGTATTCGCCTATGTAGCTTCCCATTCCTATGGCGCTCAGCTGATTTGCTAGCCTTACAAGCATGTCATAGACCGCGACGCGGCCGTATGCGGTAAGGGTCCATGTCAAAGCGCCGTCAGATACTATGAAACCGGCGTTCTGCCAGTTTGTCCTGGCTCCGGCATCGTTAAAAATCGCCCATGCCCAATAATCGGCAAGATATGTCGGGTCTCCAGCAGGAATACCCGCCGCAATAAGCTCTTGCCTAAAAGACTCTTGGTCAGCAAGCGCCGCATGGGTTGTAACCATTACAAACAACATCACAAGACACACCAAACCGACTATTTTTTTCATTTTAGCAACCCTCCAAAGTTTATCCGATTGTTTTGACGCAAGGTAGGAAATTGTTTTCGAAAATATTTTCATAAATTAAAAGCCTGGTCACCTACTTTTCAGCTTCGGTAACCAGGCTGTCTAAAACTATATTAGACCCTTGGCTTTGCCGTGAACCAGAACTCACTTTGCTCGTTAGGTTCACGATCCTCCATAACCACATCTTTCCATCATTTTAATAGCTAAGAAGGATGACCCTGCCTCACGACAGGTGTGCCTTTTTCGACCGCATTTTTAGTTTACTATAAAAAATTATTTTGTCAATAACCTAAAACTAAATTTTTTAATCCTTAACAAGGGCATAATATTGTAATATTTAATATAGTTAACAATTATTTTTCCAGCCAGATCTCAGGATGTTTATGATAGGAAATAACAAATGCTTCGACGACTTTTGGATCAAACTGAGTCGAGGATGCCTCCCTTATCCTGTCAAAAGCCGCTTCCTTTGAAAGCCCTTTCTGATAAGGCCTGTCTGTGGTAAGGGCGTCGAATGTATCGGCGACTGCTATTATCCTCCCTTCAAGGGAGATGGCATTTCCTTTGAGATGATGAGGGTAACCATTCCCGTCAAAGCGCTCATGGTGTTCCAGCACCCCCCTTATTATCTTATGAGAATCGTCTATCGACTCTATTATCCTTGCGCCTATACCTGGATGCATCTTTATCTGCCTGCGCTCATAACCCAAGAGCTTTGCCGGTTTCATAAGAATACTTTCCTTAACGCCTATCTTCCCTATATCGTGCAGTATGCTCGCCAACCTCAGATTCTCAAGGGTCTCCTCATCAAGATTGAGTTCCTGACCTATGGCAACAGCATATTTCATGACACGCTCAGAATGGCCGCTCGTGTACGCGTCTTTGGCATCTATAGCCCTGGCAAGCGATGTCACAGTGCTTATAAAGAGGTTCTTAAGGCGATGGTACAACTTAGCGTTGAGGAGCGCTATGGCTATATTATTTGAAAGCGCCTCCAATAGTTCTTTATCTTCTTCCGTGAAGAGGTGCCCCGGCCTTTTACGGTTGCTCACTATAAGTATTCCTATAATCTTACCTTCCACCTCGAGAGGGACGGCAAGAAAAGAGTGTATAGGCAGTTCTATATCAGCAAATGGCAGCTTCTTCCCTTTGAAAAGAAAGTTATCACGTATATCATTAACTATAAGCGGCTCTTTGCTTTTTATGACATTCTCGTTTATAATCTCCCAGCTTCCCAGGAGATTTATATTGTCGAGCTCATCCGCGCTAAAACCTTTCGCCTTTGTCAGCATCAGCTTCCTGATGGTTTCATCCATCAGGAATAGCGAGGCATGGTCCGCGCCAAGCGCTTTTGACGACTGGTCGAGGACAATCTCGCTTACCTTTTCGAGATCAAGGGACGAGCTTATCTCACGACTTACCTGCAGGAGTATTTTCGCGGCTTCGTATTTGCGTGTGTTTTCCGTCATAAAACCTTTACCACTATTATCGTCATGTCATCGTGCTGTTGGGACTTTGGCTCGAACCGGCGCACATCGCGTTCTATCGTCTCCAGGAGCTTTCTCGCGGAAAGACCTCTGTTCTTAAGAGCAACTGCCTGTAGGCGCTCTTTACCGTACATATCGGAGTGACGATTCATCGCCTCGGTGATGCCATCTGTATAGTATATGAAGATATCGCCCTTTTCAAAGGCGACGCTGCTCGCGGAATACTCGCCTTCCATAAGGCCTAGCGGTGATCCTTCCTCGACATCGAGGAAACGGCTGCTTCCATCCCCCGCGATGTAAAGAACAGGAAGGTGTCCTCCATTACCATATACCATAGTTTTGGCTCTCACGTCAAATATAGAATAGTAGACTGTAACAAACAGGTTCGAAGTTGATTCTCTTATAAGTTTTGAATTGAGGCTCGACAATACTTCCTGCGGATTTTTCCCGGGAAGCGCAAAAGACCGAAAATCACCGACGACCATTGCCATGAAAAGGGCTGCGGGAACGCCTTTGCCGGAAACGTCGCCTATCATTATGCCGAATCGATCCTCGCCGAAAGACGTAAAGTCATATAGATCCCCTCCGACCTGGCGGGCCGTAAACATGGCCGCCGCTACATCCATTCCCTCAATTGAAGGCATTACCTTAGGCAAGAAACTTTCTTGTATTTTCTTGGCTATCTGAAGCTCGCTCTCCATTAGAAGTCTTTTCTTCCACTCCCTCACGTACTTGTATAGGGTAAGCGCTATGTGAAGAATCACCCCTACTACCAGCGGATAGATAAGGTCTATCCATAAGCCTGTCAGATTGAAAAGCAATATGCCGCTCGTGATAAAAATAGTCATTATGCCAACTAGCATGAAAAAACCTTTAAGAGGTCTTGTCTTAAGGACAAGGACCGACATGAGCGAAGATAGCACAATGAGTATCATAAGGTTCGTGCCACGTGATGCCCTCGCTATGAAATTTCTTTTTACAATGGAATTGAAGACATCGGCGTGCATGCCCATGGCGGGATAAAGTGCGTCAAATGGATTAGGATGCAGATCAACCGTCCCCACAGCGGTCAGGCCGATTATGCAAACCTTGCCCCTTAACTTGCCCAAGTCGATATTTGGCACCTCCCCTGTCACTTTGGCTAGATAGGATTGCAATACATCCACAAACGAATAGTGGCGGTATGAACGGCCCCATGGAGCGGAGAAATTCACTATTATATTGGAGTGTTCGTCAAGCGGAATCTTCACGCCACCAAGATCCACGTAACTTCCTAGCACAAACTTGACATCCTTCTGCGATATGCCCAGATGATCGCAGGCGAAAAGAAGCGACAGATACGGTTGAAGAAGATACCCCTCGTACTTAATATAAGCCGGCACGCGACGGAATTTTCCGTCTACATCGGGCACGACATTGATATGGCCAACCCCCTTAGATACGCTGTTTAAAACCTCAAGGTTTCTGGCGGCTATGCCAGATGCGTAAGGCACCTTGCGTCTGCCGGGCTCGATATCAAATACTACCGGGAAATAAACGTTGCCGGCCTTCTTTACGGCATCAACGAACTCCGCGTCGCTCTTCATCGGCTCGCTGAAGAAAATATCGAATACTATCGCTTTAGCCCCGGCCTCGGATAGCGCTTTTACAAGCAGCGCATGATAGCTCCTGTCAAATGGGAAGCGGCCTATCTTTTCGACGGTATCGTCGCTTACCTCGATCATAACAACTTTGTCAGTGGTTGGTATCTGCGGGCGCGCTCTAAATCTGAGATCTAGCGTTTCGAGTTCATAGCTGTCGAGGATGTGGAAGTAGGAGCCGGCCATGATGGCCAGGCACCCAACCAGACCTGCCAACGCGACAAGTATCTTGTTAAGGGCTTTTATCTTCATCTAAAAAAAGTAGCTGAGGCCGCCGGAATACATAGTGTCAACGTACCTTTCTAAAGGTTCGTTGGTATGGTTTTCGGAATGTGAATAATTCACGAAGGCGGAAAGATTATCTGTCATGTCGTATATAAGCGAACCTGTGACGATATAAAGGTTGTCCCTTTGCAGCGCTTCACTGTCGCTCACCTGGCGCTCATAATAGTTACGGCGCTGATAATAAAAACCGGCGGTGCCAAAAAGCCTCTTTGAAAGAATCGCGGTCAAGGCGCACCCTGTCCTATTGGCCCAGTAATCGTAGTAATCCATGTATTGGTAGTTCGATTCATTGACGTAGTAGTCGTTAAGAACACGCAGCTTGACTTTCTTGCCTATGTATATGCCCAGCTCATACCTGCAGGTATTTCTGAGATCGGCCCTGAGTTCAGAGCTCAGCGTATAATTACTTAAGCGTACCTTTCTGTCGAAGTAGCTTCGATATTCGAGGCGATACATCGCCCGTTGATATAGCCATTTTGTTACCGTGTGCTTTAAGGATACGACAAAGGAATTGCCTAAGTAATTTCCTTCCCTGTTATGAGGATACCACATGGACTCGAAAACATAGCCCGCGCTAAAGTCCAAATCCTTGGCGATGTTATGGTCTAAATACACATCGGCTACGCCGTCAAATATGTTGACGTCTGTTACACGAAAATAGTTAACGTTTAGCGCGTTCACACCAAACCTGACATCGGTCTTGCCAAGGCTTTCTGCAACAAGCGGATACTTGAAATGGAGATCGAACATCTCCTGTGTATAATTATCTGCTTTGTGAGTGGAGTCCAGAAGGGGGTTGGAATCTACTCCTTGGGTAACACTTGTGGTTATCTCCACTTTAAGAAGCTCTTTGGAAGGTTTTTTGGCCGGCGGGGAAACCGGCACTTTGGGAGCAGCGTATAAGTATTTTTTTATGTCCTGGTCTTCTACGGTCTTGACATCGGCACGAGAATGAATAGCTGTAAAAGTTGTAAAGAAAATCACTAAAAGCGTTGTACAAAATATCTTGCAGGATCCTTCCTCCATCCTCTTTTGCCTTTTATACCCTTCTTAAAAACTTTTTCGAGATAAAATCATTCTCCTTTATTAATTGTACCGCCTGAAGTATCACCTGAGATGCCGCTTGCGTCTGAAACCGATGTGGTTTTCGATTCTATCGGCTCTCTCGCCTCTTCTTTCGCGGCTATCTGCGATATATCACGGGTCTCCTGTATATCCTGCTTCTTGGCTTCAAGCCTTTCGATCTGCGTCTCTTCTTTCGCTATGCGGTCCAACCTTGAATACGACCTATCTATCGTGGATTCCGCTTGTTCTATAATAGATTGTGTCTTCTCGATGGTCCTTCCCGCTCTTTCCTCTATAGCGCCAGCGGTCTTTTCCGCTCTTTCTTCAGCCGCGCTTTCAGTCGGGGTTTCAATTCTTTTTTCTGTCGCCTTTTCCGGAGTCGAAGTGGCGGCTTCTTTCGCTATTTCCGGCGAGCGGCCTATAACCTCTTGCCTGAAACCGTTCCATCTGTCGATATCAGCGCGCGAAATCTGTTCGAGTCTCTCCGGCCTTTCGAACTTGTCAACCACAGCGCGGAATCCTTCGCTTACTGTAAGCTCTCCTTCCATTACGCTGCCATCCCTATTGATGCCCTTGACATAAATAGCGTTCTCGTAAGAACTAAATATAGCCGTTTCTCCATCAGTCTTGCTGCCCCACCCTGTACCGCGAGCGCCGCTTATTCCGGCAGGCGTTCTTATCTCGAAGCTCGAGCCTTTAGGGATATTCCTCATCAAGGCAAGCACTTCTCCGTTCAGAAGTTCAATACTGCATGGCGTCTTCCCATGCACTATAACCACGTCAGAATTCTCCGCTATGCCAATGACGTTAGTCTTATCGGCCAGAAACACTATATCAACGGCCTCATTCGCGGCTGTCCTTATCCTGTCCCCGTTCGAAACAGCCATCGCTGGCGCGCAGCTTATCCAGCTGCCTGAATCTCTTTTCATTATTTTGGGGCTACCTCTTACGGACATGATTTCAGGCGAGGCGTCTTGCGCGAACGTAAGCGTGTAGGACACGAAGGTCAACACCGCTGTTATAAAAATTATCTTAAGTCGCATAATCTCTCCTTTTTTAGCCTACCTAAAGTGTTCCTAATTTTCCACCATTACTTAATCTTTTCCCTTTATCAAAAGCTTCCAGGGATGCGCTTTAAGGTCCTGACTGAAATCCTTGAAATTAATAGCGGTCTGCTCTATATTCATCATTATGCTGTCCAGGCGCGGCCTGTTATCTGTAACCGCTCCGTTGATATTTTCGGCGAGGTTCTTTATCTGGCCAAGCGTTTTATCCAGGGCATCCGCTATAGCATCGGCCTTCTTCCAGAATTTTCTGACCTCGACTGGGTCCTCGCTTGCCACCGTACCACCATTTTTAATAAACGGTTTATCCGCAGACCCAGGCGTAAGCCCAACATAAGCGTCGCCTATCATGCCAGAGGTGGCTATGAACGCTATCGCGTCCTCATGGACTTTGAAGGCCGGTTTTACAGCAAGCTCCAGCATTATCTTTGTTTCGGGTTCGTACTTGAAACCTATCTTGGTGACACGGCCAACCTCTATGCCGGCTAACTTCACGATGGCATCCTCCTTGATTCCGTCGGCGTGATTGAAATAGGTATATATCTTGTAAGGGGCGCCGGTAGTGCCGGTGGTCTTAATATAAAAAATCATGGTTGCAAGTATCGCGGCAACGACTACTATGCCGGTCTTGACCTCGTTAGTAAGGATCTTCATGCGTTATCTCCTTTCCCTCACTGAATTATTTTTATCAAAACACAAATTCACGCTACAAGCGTCTCCAGATAATCATCCTTCTGCTGGAAAAATTTTATAGGGCCATCGGGTGATCCATTTATGAACTGTTGAACCATCTCATTCTTGGAATGCCTTATTTCATCTGGCGTACCAACCTCAAGAACCCTGCCTTCGTAAAGCATAGCCACTCTGTCAGCTATAGAGAACACGCTTTTCATATCATGCGTTACCACAACGGATGTTATGTTAAGCTTTTTGGAAAGATCGAGTATCAGCTTATCTATGACACCGGCGACGATAGGGTCGAGACCGGCTGTAGGCTCATCATAGAAGACTATCTCGGGATCCATCGCTATGGCGCGCGCAAGTCCGACTCTTTTTTTCATACCGCCAGAAAGCTGGCTCGGCATCAGGTCCTCAAATCCTCTTAAACCAACGAGCTCCAGCTTCATTTTAACTACTATGTCCCGCACGCTTTTATCAAGTTTTGTGTGCTCTTTAAGCCCCAGCGCGACATTCTCGCCGACTGTCATGGAATCGAAAAGGGCGGACGACTGAAAAGACATACCTATTTTGCGCCTTAAGTGGTCCATCTCATCATCGTTAAGGGTGCTAAGATCCTTGCCCAAAAGATATATCTTTCCGGAATCGGGTTTGAGCGATCCGATGATGTGACGCAGGAAAGTCGATTTTCCGCATCCGGAGCCTCCCATAATGACAAAGGTTTCGCCTTTGTAGATCTCAAGGCTGATACCATTCAATACCGTCCTGCCGCCGAATTTCTTAACTACGTTGTCTGCTTTTATCACTACCTCTTTTTCGGATTCTTTCGGATTCATATCATTTCCCTGCGAAATAAAATACGCCTGTTAGTATACAATCAAAAAGTATTATAAGTATAAAGCTTGTCACAACCGAAAGCGTTGTGGACTTACCCACTCCCTCCGCGCCGCCTTTTGTGTTCAAGCCCATGTAACAGCCGATCATAGATATGATAAGGGCAAAGGTCCCGCTCTTGACTAGCCCTGTCCACACATCTTTCCATGCCATATATTTGAACGAAAAAGTAATGTAGCGGTAGGGATCGAGATCGAGACTGAAAACACCTACGAGGAATCCTCCGAATATTCCAACTAAATCCGCCAGTATCGTAAGACAGGGGAGCATTACAAGAAGCGCAAGAAAGCGCGGTATGACAAGAAATCTGATGGGGTTCAGCGCCATTGTCTCCAGCGCCTCTATCTGCTCGCTTACCTTCATCGTGCCAAGTTCGGCGGCTATGGCGGCGCCGACGCGGCCTGTGACGACAAGAGCTGTGAGAACGGGCCCCAGCTCTCTGGCCAAGCTTATCGCGACCATAGGGGCAACATATATATTAGCCCCGAATCTCGAAAGCTGGTATGCCGATTGCATCGCTATGACGATGCCGGTAAAGAAGGCAACAAACATCGCTATGACGAGCGATCCCACGCCGGCAAATACCATCTGATGAAATATGCTGTCGCTTTTTACAAATTTATTTTTCAGCGGGCCGAATATCAGCCACCATATAGTGTCAAAAAGAAGACCTAAGACTTCGACGGTTCCCTTCCATGCGCCCAATACTACGCTTCCTATCTTGGCAAAAAAGTTTACTATCACCGTTACCCCCATCAATGCCTTATGCGAAAGTGGAGATGGCATCCTGCTCGTCGGCCATTATTTCGAATAGCTTCTCCAACTTGGTTATCTCGAAAAGGCTCTTTATTTTGGAAGACAGGTTCGTGAGCCTAAGGCGGCCGCCGTAAGAACGCATATTCTTGAGTATCTCCACGAGCGTCGCAAGCCCTGATGAATCAACATAAGTCACTTTGGAAAGATTAACAACTATCTTAGGCGTCTTGGATGATATCAGCTTATCAAACACCTTCTTTATAGACGGGCTCGAATTTATATCGATCTCGCCCTCCACGTAGCATACCGTTAATCCGTTTTTGTTCTCGATCTTCACCGCCATAGCTATGTCTCCTTTTCCCCTTTATTTAAGATTCTTCACCATCGTTATCCTTCTGCCGCCAGCCGTGTATTCGACCTTGTCCATAAGCTTCTTTATAAGATAGACTCCCCTGCCGGAGTTCTTAAATATATGCGCTTCACTTGTGGGGTCCACAAGCTTCGACTGGTCAAACCCTTTACCTTCATCTTCTATCTCGATGTGGAGGTTGTCATCCTCGACCCAGGAGGCGATCTTTACCAAACGGCGCCTGTCGCAATTATTGCCGTGGACGATCGCATTCCTAACGGCCTCTTCTATGCACAGCTTTATATCAAAGATTTTGCCTTCATCGAGCACATAATCCACTATTTTTGACAACACAGCATTCGACACCTTTCTTATAAACCGTGTCTCGCTCGGGATCTTTAGCTCAGTCCTTCTGCTTGCCTCTTTATGGTTCTTTAAAAATCCCAATGGCCCTAATCTTATCATATCGAGCGTCCACAAGTTTGTCTTTGGAGATATTTTTTAGACCTGCGAGATCCTTTTTTATAGTCTTTTTTATATTCTCGGCCGCCTCATGGGGATCCCGGTGGGCTCCACCGAGCGGCTCTTTGATTATACCATCAATGATCTTCATTTCAAGAAGATCCTTGGCGGTAAGCTTTAGAGCGGCGGCCGCTTCAGGAGATTTAGAACGCTCCTTCCAAAGTATCGCGGCGCATCCCTCCGGAGATATTACCGAATAATACGCGTTCTCAAGAACGTACACCCTGTCTCCCACCCCTATACCAAGAGCGCCGCCGGAGCCGCCTTCACCTATCACAAAAACTATTATCGGCACCCTCAAATGCGCCATCTCTCTAAGATTATAGGCTATCGCCTCAGCCTGTCCGCGCTCCTCCGCGCCGATACCTGGATACGCGCCCGGCGTGTCGATGAAGGTAACTATGGGCAGGTCAAACTTCTCGGCCATGTACATTACCCTCATGGCCTTTCTATATCCTTCCGGATTGGCACAGCCGAAATTCCTCTCCAGGTTCTCCTTGGTATCCTTGCCCTTTTGATGACCTATTACGACTATCTTCTCCCCGTTCAGCTTTGCCAGCCCGCATACCATGGCCTTGTCATCAGAAAAATGCCTGTCGCCGTGTATCTCGATGAAATCGGTCATCATCATCTCGATATAATCCAGCGTGTAAGGCCTTTTGGGATGACGAGCTATCTGGACCCTTTGCCAGGGGGTGAGGTTATCGTAGACATCCTTTTTTATCTGGGCCAGCTTCTCTTCGAGATGTCTTATCTCTCCGGAGATATCAATATCCTTGTGGGATGTAAAACCCTTGAGTTCCTCTATCTTACGCTCAAGGTCTATTATAGGCTTTTCGAATTCGAGTCCAGGAATAGCCGCCATCCAACAGATCCTTCTACTCTATGATAACAACCTCTGTGCCCTGAGGCACGATATCGAATATCTCCTCAATGTCTTCGTTCTTAAGCCTTACGCATCCTTCTGTGGCAAACTTTCCTATCGAATCTGGATCTATCGTTCCATGTATGCCGTAACTTGGCTTGGATAGACCCAGCCAACGCGAACCAAGCTCATTTTTAGGGTCGCCCGCTGGTATCATCTTGCCGTTAAGTTTATACCAAGGGGGATTCATTATCTTATTAGTTATCTTGAAAGTCCCAACGGGTGTGGGCGATCCTTCTTTGCCGGTAGCAACACGATACGTCTTGAATGCATTCCCATCCGCCTTGAGCGTCAGTATATTTTGGGACCTATCAATAACTATGCTGAACTTAAGCTTCGTTAATTTAAGTTTCTGACCTATCCGTATATCAGACCCCTTCAGCCCGTTCGATTTTTTGATCAATTCCACAGTGGTCCCGAATTTATTTGCTATCTTAACAAGATTATCGCCTTTCTTCACCTGGTACAAAAAAGAATCATCCGTCATTGTAGGGGAAAAAAGGATCTTGACATTTAGATTCTCAATGGCCTGCTGTATCTTAGGGATATTGGCCGATGCCGGGAATTTCTCCATGGCTTTTCTGTAAAATTCCCTCGCTTTAAGAAAATCATTTCTTGATGAGTAAATCGAGGCTAGTGTTAAGTAGGCCTCCTCAGCCTTCGGGGAATCCTCCCCCGCCGCTATCACAGATTCGGCCTTCTTTATAGCCGCGTCCTGCTGGAAAATAGTTTCGACTTTCCTGATAGATATGGCCTTGTTAGCAGTGATGTCCTTTTCTGCGGTCTTAAAAGAGGTGATAACTTTATACGATAAAAAAGCGGCGGCAACGGCCACGACGGCAACCATCATAGCTATAATGATCTTCTTGTTCAAAATGACTCCTTCCTCCTTGGGGAAAGATTACTTATAAAGAAGCAACGAAACCACAATGCCCAAAGCGGCGCCGGCGTAGACCTCGACTGGTGTATGGCCAAGGAACTCTTTTATCTTCTGCTCGTCTAGTTTCTTCTTCCAGTATATATCGTCGAGCATCTTGTTAAGAAGCGTCGCCTGCTTGCCGGACGAAAGCCTGACCGTGTATGCGTCAAACATCACGATAAGGGTAAAAACTAATGCTATCGCGAATATAGGAGAATCGAAACCATAGTTCACCCCTATGGAAGTCGAAAGCGCTGAAGCGCCGGCAGTGTGTGAGCTGGGCATGCCGCCGGTGCTAGCAAACCACTTGAAATTGAACCGTTTCTCCCTGACCACACCAACAATGACCTTTATAATCTGTGCTGTTATCCAGGCAACGGCTGATGTCCAGAATATATAATTTTTGCTGAACTCGACAAATGGGTCTATCATATTTTAGGTTTTTGAATTAGTTATCACGGTTGATATTGATTATGATGGGATAATATTATAATATATAGGTGAGATGTTTTCAACGATATTATTACCACGATTTATAGGAGGGAGAGCGTGAATAAGTTAGCCTGTCTTTTCGTGTTAGGATTATTGACAATTATTTCTTGCGGTTTTTCAATCATCTGCGGCGCTGCCGAGCTTGAACAAATGTCCAACAAGCAGCCTATAAAGGTATATCTGGCTTCTTTTTCAAATGAATCTGGCGAGAAAGATCTAAAGGTCGATGAATTGAAGCAAGAAGTGGAGAAGGCTTTCGCGAACAGAAAATCTGTCCGTTTCGAAATCGTAAAATCACCTGCCGAAAGCGATGTGCAGGTTTTCGGTATAATAAAGAAATTCCAATATCTGACCAAAGATCCGGTCAGGCCTGCCATAAGCGTCGCCCTTATGGCGCTTGATGCCGCAATCACAGAAAATTTCGTGGAAATGGATGTTCAATTTACGATAATAAACACGAAGACGGGCGCTTTGATATGGAAGGATAACGTGGTTAGGTTTCTAAAAAGATCGATGACGCGGGCACAGAGTATTCCTTTGATCTACGATAAAATCGCACGCGCGTTCGTGTCGAAATCGTTCGGCAAGGGAAGGTAGCTATCCTCGAATGAGCGCCAGCGCCTCAGCCCTTGTCTTCTCATTTTTTCTGAAGACACCACGTACGGCGCTAGTGATGGTAAGCACTCCTGGCTTATTCACACCCCTCATACTCATGCACAAGTGTTCCGCCTCTATTACTACCAAAACCCCCTTCGGCTTGAGCTTTCTCATAATAACTTCTGCTATGTCTGTGGTAAGGCGCTCCTGGACCTGAAGCCTCTTTGAAAAAGCGTCAACCACCCGCGCGATCTTGGAAAGGCCGGTAACACGGTCATTGCTAGGTATGTAGGCGACGTGTGCCTTCCCTATGAACGGCAGAAGATGATGCTCACATATTGAATAGAGGGGTATGCCTTTTAGAAGGACTATTTCATCGTGCTCCTTCTCAAATACGACTTCAAGCTGCTTTTCGGGATTTACCTTCTTGCCGCTCAGTATTTCCTCATACATATCAGCAACGCGCTTCGGCGTATCCTTTATGTCAGGTCTTTTGATGTCCTCGCCAACGGCAATCAATATCTCTCTTACGGCTTTCTCTATGCGCTTTTTATCCATCATATCTCCTATTTACCTATACAGAACTTCTCGAATATCCTATCTAGGATATCATCGGCAACCGATTTGCCTGTAATAAGACCCAGATTAAATATCGCCTCCTTAAGGTCTATGGCGACCAACTCCGGGGAGACCTCCTCATCAATGGCCTTTTTCACAGATAGCATATTGGCGAGGGCCTTGTCAAGCGACTCCTTATGCCGCGCGTTTGAGACAAGCGCGGATTCCCCTTGAGAAAAGCCGTTCTTCCATACCAGTTCGGAGATAGTCTTCTCAAGAGCTTCGATATTATTCTTTGAGGAGACAGATAGCTCTACCACCTTTTCGCCTTCGAAAAGCCTCCTTACCTTCTTTATGTCTATCTTTCTTGCCAAATCGCACTTATTTATGACAACTACTTTCCGCTTATTCTTCACAAGATCTACTATGGAAAGGTCGGCTTTGTCCAGTTCGGTCGAATTGTCCAAAACAAGGATAACCATATCGGCGAGGGCAAGATACCTTTTGGATCTGGCGATTCCTTCACGCTCCAAAGAATCTTTCGTCTCCACAATGCCGGCAGTATCAACAAGTCTTATCGGGATGCCTTTGAGGTTTATCATCTCCTCCACAGCATCTCTGGTTGTGCCAGGAATAGGCGAGACTATCACGCGATCCCTCTTAAGAAGAAGATTCATCAGGCTTGATTTACCCACATTAGTCTTGCCGCATATTATGGCAAGGATTCCTTCTCTAAGAATGGCGCCGTGATCGTAGGTGCTTATAAGCGAACGTAGTTTTTTTATAACATCTGCGGTGGATGCGGCCAGTGTTGCGCGCTGGGCAGTTTCCAATTCTTCCTCAGGAAAATCTATAGAGGCCTCTACGTGTGAGGCGATATCGATAACCTTGTCGCGTATGGCGTCGACGGTCCGTGAAAGGTCTCCTTCAAGCTGGCTGATCGCGAGCTTGAGCGACCCTTCGGTTTTGGCCCTGATTACATCGAGAACGGCTTCTGCCTGAGCCAGGTCTATGCGGCCGTTAAGGAAGGCTCTTTTAGTGAATTCTCCAGGTTCGGCAATCCTGGCGCCGTTTTTCACCGCAAGCTCTAAGACTTTCTTTACAGCCTGCAGCCCACCGTGGCAGTTTATCTCGACAACATCCTCTTTGGTATAACTCCTCGGGGCGCGCATTACGGTCAATATCACCTCGTCGATAATCTTTACCGGAAGCCGGCGGGCGGATTTCGGAAGCTTGCTGGAAATTTCCGCGACATGGCCGTAATGAACCGTGTAGGTCTTATAGGAGGAAGGCTTTCCGCCATCTTTCGAGACGAATATCCTGTCGGCTATTTGGAGACTCTTAGGCCCGCTCAGGCGCACTATTCCTATCCCGCCCTCACCGACCGGTGTCGACATAGCAACAATGGTATCGTCTAAGCCTACCTTACGCATCCGGCATCACCCATTAAGGCTTCCCTTGCCTCTCCGACGACAAATAAGGAGCCTGTAACAAGAATGAGATCGTCGCATCCGGCTCTTGAATAGGCCTCTTTAATGGCATCTTTAACTCTGGCGGTCAGCGTGACGTCACGTGATGAAGGTTCTATCAAGTCCTTTATCTTTGACGGCTCTAAAGCGCGGCCCACGATTTTAGATTTTGTAAGAATAACTTCGTCCGCTATACCAAGCAGCTCGCTCAGTATACCCTTTACATCTTTATCTTTTGAAACACCGAGAACCAAAAGCATCTTTCTATATTTGAATATGTTCTTTACGGCTGACGCAAGAGCGCGCGCGCTTGCCCTGTTCTGGGCACCGTCTACGATCACAAGCGGCGAGCGGCCTACTATCTCCATCCTGCCTGGCCAGCATGTGGACTCGATACCCCTCCTTACAGCATCGGCGCTTATAGTGATCCCGCGCAGCCTCAAGGCCTCAATAACCCCTATCGCAACCGCGGCATTCACTACCTGATGGGATCCTATCAGAGGAGATATCAGTCTATCATAATCACCCGAGAGTCCCTCGATACTGAAAATCTCGTAATCATTTTTGGACTCAATGCTTTTTGCCCTTATATCCCTTCCGACAAGGATAAGTTTGGAGTTTTTTTCGCGGCATATACGTTCGATTACACCAAGAGCCTCGTCCTCCTGAGGAGCGCTGACGCACGGACACCCCTCTTTTATTATTCCGGCCTTCTCGGCGGCTATGGCGGCAAGCGTCGAACCAAGGATATGCGTATGTTCATAGCTTATCGGAGTTATGGCGCATACCAGCGGCTCTATAATATTCGTGGCGTCGAGCCTTCCGCCGAGGCCGACCTCGTAAACAGCAAAGTCTACCCTCTTCTCACTGAAATAGAGATAAGCGATGGCTGTGCAGGCTTCGAAAAAGGTGATCTTATCATCCAGTTTTCGTGAGGCCAATTTCACCTTTTCCGCCAGCCGACCGATATCGTTTTCGCTTATGAGAGACCCGCCTACGCGTATCCTTTCTCGAAACGACGAAAGATGAGGCGAGGTGTAGAGCCCTGTATTAAACGAGGCGTTTTGCAGGATAGAATGGATCATGGCAGAGGTCGATCCTTTGCCCTTTGTCCCCGCCACATGTATCGAGTTTATTGAACGATGCGGATCCCCGAGGAGTGCGCAGAGGCGCGCCATCCTCTTTATCTTGAATGAGGTATTGTAGTTGTAATCGTTCTGCTTCTCGTAATTTATGAGGGAATTAAGATAACTTACTGCCTCAGAATAGGTCATCAATGCTTAAAATGCCGGACACCCGTGAAGACCATCGCTATGCCCAGCTCATCGGCTTTCTGTATGACTTTCTCATCCGATATGGAACCGCCGGGCTGTATGATAGCCTTAACTCCCGCCGCGGCCGCCTGTTCAATGCCGTCCTCTTTGGGGAAAAACGCGTCGCTTGCAAGCGTCGAACCTTTAGAACGGTCTCCGGCCTTTTTGGCGGCGATCATCACTGATACCACTCTTGACATCTGGCCAGCTCCCACGCCCACCGTCTTTGTACCCTGGCAGAGGACTATGGCGTTGGACTTTACGTGCTTCACCACAACCCACCCGAATAGAAGGGACGCTATCTGCTCTTTGGTGGGCTTAAGCTTTGTCACCACTTTAAGATCGGACTCTGTGATAGTCTTAAGATCCCTGTCCTGCACTAGAATACCTCCGACAACTTTCTTGAGATCCAAGCCGGTCGTTGAAGATTTTGCCCCGAAATTCCTGACCTCAAGGAGGCGCAGGTTCTTCTTCGTCTTCAACGCCTCAAGCGCCTTCGGTTCATAGGATGGTGCGATGATACATTCCACAAAATCCGCCTCTGCCAGTATGGTGTTCGCGACATCAAGGTCCACAGGTCTGTTAAAACCTACGATGCCACCGAAGGCACTCAGCCTGTCGCAATCGAGGGCATCGATATACGCCTGCCTCAGCGTAGCGGCCGTAGCTGTGCCACAGGGATTGGTGTGTTTTATAATAGTCGCCGCTGGTTCGCTATATTCTTTCACTATCTCGAGAGCCGCGTCCAGGTCTATTATGTTGTTAAAAGAGAGCTCTTTACCATGCAACTGGACGGCGCTTGAAATACTTGGTTCATCTACGGCCTCGTCCTTGTAGAAAGCCGCTTTCTGGTGTGGATTCTCGCCATACCTAAGATCTTGAAGCTTCCTATAGCTCATGTTGAGCACCGCCGGGAATTCCTCAGTCGAGGCGTCTGGCTGGCGGCTATCCGCTTTAACATGAGTTTTTAAATAACGGTATATCGCCGCGTCATACGTCGATGTCCTTTCAAAGACCTTTATGCCAAGTTCAACAAGAAGGCTTTCTGATATGCCTCCCGAATTCTTATCGAGATCATCTATGACACGCTTATAATCTAAAGGGTCACAAACGACACAAACCGAGCGGTGATTTTTGGCGGCGCTCCTGAGCATCGATGGGCCGCCTATATCTATATTCTCGATAGCCTCTTCCAGCTTAACACCGGGTTTTGCGACGGTCTTTTCGAACGGATAAAGATTCACCACGACCATGTCTATCAGGCCTATATCGTGCTTTGCCACGGTTTCCATATGTTCCTTATTATCCCTCAGCGCAAGCAACCCGCCATGGATCTTGGGATGCAGCGTCTTGACTCTTCCGTCAAGCATCTCGGGAAAACCGGTATGGCTCGATACATCCTTTACAGGGATACCTAAAGCCGCTATAGCCTTAGCCGTACCGCCGGTCGACAGTATCTCGACGCCGAATCTGTTCAGCGCTTTTACCAGGTCTTCCAGGCCCGTCTTGTCCGACACGCTTATCAGAGCTCTTTTTACTTTCATTACTCCACCTTTCTTCGCTTCGTATTCGACTTTCATAGTCTTACTCTTTTTCTTTTTTTAATTTCACTCTTTACTAATTACTGCCTCTTCGCCTTTCCCTGGTTCGCCACCGCCTCCATCGCCTTCTTGACCTCTTCCGGATCACCGAGGTAATAACTTTTAAGCGGTTTGAGATCATCATCAAGCTCGTAAACAAGCGGCAGGCCTGTCGGTATGTTAAGCGACACTATTTTCTCATCCGATATATTGTCCAGATACTTCACGAGCGCTCTTAAACTATTTCCGTGCGCCGCCACGAGCACTCTTTTGCCGGATTTTACAACGGGCGCTATCGTCTGGTGCCAGTACGGCAGGAATCTCGCCACCGTATCCTTCAGGCACTCCGTTAAAGGCAGGTCCTTCTCCGCAAGATCTTTATACCTGGGGTCGTTACCGGGATACATCTTATCTGTCTTCTTTAAGGGAGGCGGAGGAACATCATAACTTCTCCTCCATATAAGAACTTGCTCCTCGCCGAACTTCGCGGCCATTTCGGATTTATTCAGCCCCTGCAAACTCCCGTAATGACGCTCGTTAAGCCTCCAAGAATTATAAACGGGGATCCACATCAGGTCCATCTTGTCGAGGGTTATCCAAAGGGTCCTTATAGCCCTCTTGAGAACCGATGTGAAGGCTACATCAAAGATATATCCTTCTTTCTTCAGGGTCTCACCGGCCTTGTTGGCCTCCTCGATTCCCTTCTCCGAAAGATCGACATCTATCCAGCCGGTAAAACGGTTCTCCTTGTTCCAGATACTTTCGCCGTGTCTCAATAACACCAATTTCTTCATAAGCCTCTCCTATATTTCCAATTATTAGAGAAATTATTTTACCACAAAAACTAATCCGGCACAATCGTCACTAAAATATAATATAGGCCGCTGACCCTTCTAAGAGGTAAGCAAAATTTTACGGCTCAATCCCGTGGCAGGATGACCTCTTACATTACCACTATACAGCCTCTTAACGACACAAAAGCGAAGATAGGCATGTTCTGACGGAGCGATGAGCAAAGGCGTCGCCAGAAAGTAAACGCCCTGATACCAGCAAAAATTTATTTAACTCACAGTAGCGCGCTCGAAACGGTGTCGCAGAAGAGGAATCCTTTGTGTCTTAACGCGATGCCGGTGGGGACGTTACCTTCTTTCTTATATTTGATAAGGCCCTTCGCAAGAAGAGCCGAGATGGCCTTCTTCTCCAAATGTGGAAAATCATATCCTGTAGCACTTTTAAACCAGCCGAAATCAATGCCTTCCTTTGTCCTTATCTTCAATGCCGCCGTTTCCTTGGCTCGCTTTAAGGGCGAGAGTTTTTCACTGAATTCCTCAAGAGGCCTTCCCTCCGTATAACGCTTTATGAAATCGTGCACGCTCGAGATGTTCTCTGACCTCACCCCTTCTTCGTAAGACACTGCCGACGCCCCCAGCCCCAGATAGGGCAAGTTATCCCAATAGGTCAGATTGTGCCTACACTCGAATCCCTCTTTCGCAAAATTAGATATCTCATACTGCTTAAAACCTCTAAGCGAAAGCCTTTCTATAGCATATTCGTACATAGCGGCCACCGTCTCGTCCTCGAGCGGCTCCACGCTCTTATTCTGAAGCGCGAAAAAGAGTGGCGTGTTCTTTTCATAGGTAAGCGAATAGCAAGATAAATGCTTAAGCGGAAGGCTCAACGCTTCATCCAGCTCTTTTTGCCACGAATTAAGGGTCTCGCTCCACAGCCCGAATATCAGGTCGGCGCTGATATTTTTAAAACCGCGCCGCAAGGCGAGAATCACGGAATCGGCGGCCTTAGCGGCGTCATGTATTCTGCCAAGCTTTTTTAGCTTTCTTTCGTCAAGCGACTGAATACCGATACTCAGGCGATTCACACCGCAATCCAGAAGTGTCTTAAGCTTTTCTTCATCGATGCTTTCAGGGTTTGCCTCGACTGTAAACTCCGTCTCGTTATCGCATTTTAGTCTGGCCGCTTTCAATAATCGCTCCAGCAAGCGCCTATTAAGAGAGGTCGGCGTGCCCCCTCCGATATATACGGTAGAGAATTTTTTTTCGATAGACCCAAGCTGACTTACAATGATATCTACATAAGAAACGGCAAGGTTATCGTCATAGACGATACTGTAAAAATCGCAGTAGAGGCATTTACGCCGACAGAAAGGGATGTGTATATATAAGGATTTTGCGTGCATGGAAATATTATAATAAAAAGGAGGCGCTCTTAAAAGCGCCTCCTTTAATAGCTATCTTTTATAGCGTTACTTCTTCATGTTGTTGATCATTTCCTGCATGAATTTGCCGGCGATGTCTTTGCAGCCAAGACCGAAAGCAAGCGCCAAGCCTAATCCTACAGACACTAGAATGATATTGACCGCAAGTACCAACAGTGTAGTGGCTATCTGGAGCTGCTCAATAGCCACGACAACGGCAAATATCACTATTAGGGTCTGTGTGAGCTGGGCAAGCATCTTTGCGTTCTTCAGACCGGCATTTGAAGCGGCGGTCCGCACTATTGCGGCCACAAAGTTCGCCAGGAACGACCCGAGAATAAGAATAAATATCGCTGCCAGTATGTTAGGCACGTAGCCGACGAGCTTTGAAACGAGCTCTGAGGCTATTTTGAGGTTCAGCGCGTCAAGTGTCGTGGCTATCACAACAAGGATAATAAGCCAGTAAACTATCGCGCCGATTAGCTCTGAGAGTGTAAGCTTGATATCTCCTTGAGCCAACACGTTGGTAATACCCGCCTTGTCACTTGCCGCATCGAGGCGCAAAGCCTTCAATACCCTTACCACTATAGCCTCGACAAGCTTAGCGACCAGCCAACCCACCACCAGGATGACTATCGCGCCTGCTATGGCCGGAACATAACTCCAAATCTTGATGGCCATGGCCTTTACAGGCTCTATTACGACAACGTTCATATTCTCCATACAACACCTCCCTTTTTCCCGGCCCCATGTTTATTATAATTTATATATATATCAGGACCGAGTATTATCATTATTGTATCATAAAAATGGTATTTGGCAAGGGATAAATTAAAAATTTCAACCGCACTTTGAATAACCGCAGGAGTTACAAACCATACACCCTTCCACATGCCAGAGAGCGCTGCCACAATCCGGACATACACCTACTATATTGCCGGTCTTCACGGCTGCTGCTGGTTTAGGAGACGTGCCGACTGAGCCTGTCTGCTGTTCTATGACAGTCTTTGTCTGTTCCAGGATTTCCGAAACCATCTCTTTTGACTTAGAAGAACCCTGAAGCCTGCGCTCAAGGACACGCGCTATAGCATCTGAGCATGAGAATATCCTTCCCCCTTTCTCCCAGCTCGGAGACGGGCACCGGATACCGCGAATCTGCTCAATTATAGAAGTGGCTTCTATCCCGCTGCGGAGCGCTAGTGACACGAGCCTGCCTATAGCCTCAAGTTGACTCATGGCACAGCCGCCTGCCTTACCCATAGACATAAAGACCTCGAAAGGCAGACCCTTTTCATCCACATTTATAGTAACATATAGATTACCGCAACCCGTCGCTATTTTGGTCGTGGTCCCAACCGTGACGTTAGGCCTCGGTCTCGGTATCACTTTTACAGGAGCGCCCTGCTTTTGGGGCTCTTTCGAGGAAGGTGCGGCCGTTGTCGGTTTCGACAGAACCTGTTCTTGTCTTGAATTATCCCTGTAGATAGTAACTCCTTTACATCCACTTTCGTAAGCCAGCATGTAGATGGTGCGAACGTCTTCGACTGTGGCTTCCTGAGGGAGGTTGACGGTCTTTGAGACTGCGTTATGGGTATATTTTTGGAAGGCTGACTGCATCCTTATATGCCAGATGGCTTCTATGTCATGAGCGGTGACAAAAAGCTTCCGTACGTCTTCCGGCACCTCCGTAATTCCTTGTATACTACCCTTCTGCGCTATCAGATTCATTAGCTCCGCCGAATAAAAACCACGCCTTTCAGCGACTTCCTTGAAATAGGGGTGTACCTCTACCATCTTCACGTTATCCATTATGTTCCTTATATACGATATCGCGAAGATCGGCTCTATACCACTTGAACAGTTAGCGATAATTGAGAGGGTGCCCGTAGGCGCTATAGTGGTAAGAGTGGCGTTACGAAGCGGCCGCGCGCCAGGGACATTGTAAATGCTATCTTTAAAATTTGGAAACTCTCCTCGCTCCTCGGCAAGCTTTTCGGAGGCGACGCGGGCACGTTCCAGAATGAACTTCATCACCTTCTCGGCAAGCTGAATGGCATCTTCCGAATTGTAATTAACTCCGAGCATGAAGAGCATATCAGCAAATCCCATGACGCCCAGCCCTATCTTGCGGTTCGATTTAGTCATAAGCTCGATCCTCTTTAGAGGATAGACATTCATATCTATAACATTGTCTAGAAAATGCACCGCCTTCTCAACGATGTCACCGAGCCTGTTCCAATCAATCGCTCCAGAGTTTACCATCCTGGCCAGATTTATGGAACCCAGATTACAGCTCTCATACGGCAATAACGGCTGCTCACCGCAGGGGTTAGTGGATTCTATGTCCCCGCATTTTGGAGTGGGATTATCTCGATTTATCCTGTCAATAAATATGATTCCGGGTTCGCCGTTTTTCCACGCCATCTTTATGATAAGATCCCACACATCTTTGGCCTTCAATCTTGCCACCGACTTCTTGCTACGCGGGTCTATAAGGTCGTACTCCTCGTTCTTGACGGCCTTGGTTATGAAGTCTTCGGTTACCGCTACCGATATATTGAAGTTCGTTATCTCCTTATCGTTTTCCTTGCAGGTTATGAACTCTATGATATCCGGATGATCGACCCGTAAGATCCCCATGTTCGCGCCACGACGGGTTCCGCCCTGCTTAACAGCCTGTGTGGCCGCGTTGAAGACCTTCATGAAAGATACCGGACCGCTGGATATTCCTCCTGTCGAGCGGACCGGCATGTTCTTGGCGCGCAGGCGGGAGAAGCTGAAGCCTGTGCCACCGCCTGATTTATGTATTAAAGCGGTGTCTTTTATCGTTTCGAATATAGACTCCATAGAGTCATCTATTGAAAGGACAAAACAGGCGGAGAGCTGCTGCAGCTCCCTGCCGGCGTTCATAAGAGTAGGTGAATTCGGCAGGAAATCGAGACCGGTCATCATCTCGAAAAACTCCTGCTCTGTCTTCGCGACCTCTTCGGCGGTCTTTCCGTAATAGGAGTCGGCCGTGGCGATGTTTTTCGCCACTCTCCGAAACATATCTTCCGGCGTCTCTACCGGTATGCCGTTATCATCCTTCTTCAGATACCTTTTTTCCAGAACTTTTTTGGCGTTTTCGGACAATACCGAATTAACACCGGTGATATTTCCCATCTCCTTCCTATCCTCCTCAATTTTGACACAAAAAATTTTAGATGAATACGTTTATGCTAAATAAAACCTAAGTATCAGCAAAAGCTTTAAAAATATATCACATGAACTTTGAGATGTCAAGGATAAACACTATATATTGTGTATATTGTTAGTGCGGTATACTATTAGTTGAGGTTTTCTCGTCGGAAGGATAAAAGCGGCGCGCCAGAAAAACGCGCCGCTGGATGAAATTTTTTACTTTTTCTCTTCTTTTTTCGCTGCCGCCATTTCGTCTTTTATTTCGCTAATGCCGGCAATCACCGCGATCACGCCGCCAAAAATAAGCATAGCGGGGATAGATCCTTTTAGCAGAGTGATAAATGAGCCCCACCAATTTATGATACCCAAAACTCCCAGAAGAACGACAACCGCTCCTATTACAACGCTCATATATTTTCCCATAATGTACCCCTTTTTTATTTTCACGACAGAGATAATATAATATAAAATTTTTCAGGAGTCAACCAAATTTTTGCCAAAATCTTTAAGGCTGGCTCCGGAGATATTTTTCACCTGGCTTGTGGCGCTTCTTCTCGGTTACGTGAAAATGCATGTACCTGCCGAGCATGAGGCGTGTCTGAGCGTCTATGGCGGGAGTCGATCCAAGGAAGGCCACAACGATCGGAGCCAGGAGCCACTGCGTATACATGACAAGCCTTTTCTGCGGCTTTACGTCAGCGGGCCGGGCGGGAAGCAGCTTGATGCTTATAAACATACATATGAACATCGTAAAAAAAGACATATTGAATAACGCGGCAGATACGCTGGGCAGGTTATATCCTATAGCGGTCTGTCTGAAAATCCATCCACCGAATATAAGAGGAAGAGGCGCTATGAAAGTTATTATAACCGCCCAGACCGCCCACGTATAATGATTCTCCAGTATATTTAGCAAACGCCTTATCTTTGTTATAAGGGGTATCTTCTTATTATGCATAAAGCTGACCGCGACATACGGAAAATTTTCCACTCCCCATGCCCAGCGTCTCTTTTGCTTATATTGTTTGATAATGGTGGGCAGGATCTTCTTTTCAGTCGCCACATCCATTGAAACTGTCACATATATTGGTATGACCGAGTAATGTCCGTTAAAATGGATGAAACACTTCCAGTAGATAGCGGAATCGTCAGATATCATGTTTACCGGCCAGTAACCGACCTCGACCAGCGTCTTGAAGCTCATGCTGTGGCTCGAAAAAGTCACGAATTTCTCCTGCCGCATAGTCTCTATCATCTGCATGAAGCTCGAGCCCAACTCAAGAATCCTGCCTACAGTGCGGGCGTGCCATATGTTATTATTATAAACCGGGATGGGTTGGTAGCTTGAACGAGTGCGGTCATGGTTTGTCATATAGTGGTAAGTGAGGCATCCAAAATATTCTTTATCCGCGCACGTATCGGCATCGAAGCAGGATATTATGACGTGTTCGTAATCTATCTTACTACGGTCCAGAAAGTCCTTGAGGGCCTTCGCGCCCCATGTGGCGTTTGCCCCCTTTACCTTGACCTCGCCTGGTAGGCCGTCGGGATGCCGCGTTATTATGAACTGCCAAAAGCTCTTTTCGTACTGTCTCTTAAGACGCTCGGCGTTCTTCCAGGCCTCATCTCCCGCCCTCTCCTCTACACTCAGGATCACGATCATTCTGTCCTTGGGATAATTCGTGTTCTCAAGAGCTTCAATAGATGGGACAAGCACATCAGCGCCTTCCTTATATGCCGGGAACAGGACTGCGTGGTATATGTCCTTGAACTCCAAACCATCGGTCTTGGGAAGAGAGCGGCATAATGCAAGCCAGTCCTTAGTCCGCTCTTTCGAAAGACGCTGGTAGGCAAAAACGAGTAGGATGCTCAAGTATGTCATCCTTATAACCCAGTAGAGATCAAAAGTTATAACGAATATTGCAACCCAGAGCGGCTTTATAAATGCCAGAATGAACAGCCCTCCCAGCGTTGTCCATGTCAGAAGGCCGGGGATGATCTCGAAAAGCCGTCTGTAAAATCTATCTTTTTTCATACGCCGTATCCGGCTCCTTCTTTAGAAGCCTCTGCAGAATACTATCGAATGTCTTCTGGGCAAGGTCGAGCCTGTAAAGATAATTAGGTTGGCTGGAATCAGCGCCTATCTTGGTATCGATAAAATAAAGGGAATTATTGCTGTGGTCATAATAGACGTTTCCGGGCTTTGAGTTAAACTTATAAAGCGTAACCTTGTTATTCATCACGCTGGTTCCTATCTCCACCACTTCTATCTCCTTCTCGGTTATAACAATTATGTAGTTGGAACCAGGATACCAGAACGCGTTGATTATAGGATCGGATGTCGTAAGAACCTCCTCGATCTTCACCTTCCCTTCTGGGCGGCTGAAGGTCTTCTCGGGGTAAAGATATATGATACAGACCGTTGAGGAGGTATAATAAAGTATTCTCCTACCGTCAGAAGAAAATTTCCTGCCTATGATTCCTGAAGGCCAATTCGAATATGATGAAAGCCGCTTTAAACTGGTCCCGTCCATATTTGACCTAAATAAGCCTGATCTTTTCATATAGTATATATAACCGTTGTCGGAGACGAAGAAATCCGATATCCCATTTTCGTTTATCACTCTCATCTCCTGCTTTATCGGGAATAGCACAATTCGATCGGCCCTCGTCACCATGTTGGGCCGTATGACAATTTCTTTCTCCCAAGGATAAAAGCCGTCTCGCCTAACCTCCACCTTGTATATACCGGGTTTAAGCTCCTCTATCTGGGCGGGAGTCACGTCAGGAAGCCTTCTTCCACTCAAATATATAGTGGCGCCGGCAGGAACACTCTCCACATATAATATACCCGTTTTATATAACCGCAGGTTCCGGTAGTCTATCTGGTAGCCAAGGGCATAGGAAAGTATTATGGGAAGCAGTATAAAGAATAATGCAACGCATAGATAAAAAGCTATGGCCCTCATTATCCTGTCGATTTTTCTCATTTCATCACCGCCCGCCATAAATGGATTCCGGCCGCCTGGCCGTCATTATACCGTAGAAAAGCTCCATATTCGAAACGTGTTTAACCTGCCTTACCTCTTTTATGGTGGAACAGATGGGCAATACCGTAAGCCGCAGAAGCCCTGAAAGCACAAATAGCGATAATAGTTTCTGGCCGAATATAGGCGGAAGATACCGCGCTATAAAACCGCCTGTGGCGGCGCCAGCGAACATAGCTATACTGTTAATTGTATTGTAGTAAGCAATGCATCTGGTCCTCTTCTCAGGGGTCACCGCGTCATAGATGAAGTTAGACGAGCTCATATTAAACCCCGCCCAAAAAAACCGCCGAATATCTGTATCGCGATGAGATAAACTATATTATGGGAAAATACCCAGAGGACTGGTATAACAGGCAAAAAGTAGGAACTGAGGCGCAGGACGCGTCGATTTCCAACGTGGTCGGCATGGGCACCCCATACTCTCATCATCGCAAATATCGTCAGAGTTGAGGTCATCGTTACGATAGTGTAGGTCAGATAGTCGAATCTGAGGTCGCGCAGCATATATACCGCGAAGAATGGTCCTGACATAAAAACCGCAAAGTTGATCAGCGCGACGAATATGACAAATCGCCCAAAATTAGAACGGGGTATTCTTCTCAGAAAATCGCGCATCGTAAAACGGTGTTCGTCTTTTATCACAAGACTAGGCTCGTACATCCTCGAAAGAAAATAACAGCAACCAAATCTTGCGGCACATGCTACGGAAAATATCAGAGTAAAACCCGCAATAGCCTTGGCTGAAAATCTTTTTGATATATGCAGCACCGCCCCTGCTATAATCATAGTGGCAATATTTGTGATACCGAGGACACGGTTACACCATCCGAAATACTTTCCGCGATCTCTCTCCGGTATGTAGTCCGACATGAGACTTGACCATGGCGGAAACGAGATGAGGCCCACAGCTATAAGAAAAGTATACAGGACTATAAGAGAAGGAACTCTCATCTGTTCCGCGATTAGATACGGTATGGCAATCACAGGTATCCACATAAGGGCCTGAAGAAAAACAGCCCATACGATAAGTTTCTTCCTTGAACCTAATCGCTCGCTTAATGCGGGACTTTTCATTTGTATAAGCGCTCCTGCAAGGTTAGGAAAAGCGGCAAGAAGGCCGACCATTCTGGCGTTGGCGCCCATGGCGATGGCATATGGCCCTATAAAAGTCTCGCTGCATCCCATCATGACATTCGCCAATATACCATCGAATAGCGAATAACGCAGGCTCTTTTTTATGAGCGTGTCCATCTATAACCTCGATATCCTTAACTGCCCGCAGCCGGCATCGATATCCTCGCCCCTTGACTTACGATTTGTCACATGCACGCCGCTTTCTTTAAGCGTCGCAAGAAATACCTTAACATCTTCTTTGGAAGGTTCGGCAAAACCTTTGGCGCGTATTTTATTATAGATAATAGTGTTTACCTTGCACTTAAGCCCTTTAAGGAGCCTTGCAAGCTTCAGAGCATCTTCTCGCGAGCAGTTAGCCCCTTTTATCAACACGTATTCAAAAGTTATCACCCTGTTTGTACGGTCGGTATATTCCCTGCAGGCGGCGATCAGTTGTCTGAGAGGGTATCTTTTGTTTATGGGCACAAGGTGAGAGCGAACCTTATCATCGGCTGAGTGAAGCGATACTGAAAGTTCGACCTGTAGCCCTTCTTCTGCGAATCTCCTTATACCCGGAATCAGGCCGCAGGTCGATACAGTGATCTTCCTGGCGCCGATATTGAAGGCATCTGGATCGTTTAGTACCCTTATACTTTTGATCACGTTGTCATAGTTATCAAACGGCTCGCCTATACCCATGAAGACAATATTGGTGATTGAGGCGGATGGATTGTGGCCCTTTACAAATAGGACCTCATCCACTATCTCGGATGTCTTCAGGTGACGAACGAACCCAAAGGGAGCGCTTGCGCAGAAAGAACAGGCGAACTTGCAGCCGACCTGCGTCGACAGACACACAGTATTCCTGTTTGCCTCTGGCAGAAATACTGTCTCGATTGTAGAGGCGTCCTCCAGTTTAAGGAGATATTTCGTCGTTCCGTCTATAGTGGATCTCTTGGCATCAAGCATCACCGGATACGTTATGTGGAAACCCTCCTTTAGCTTGCGGCGCAGACTCTCGGGCAGGTCCGTCATGACATCAAAGGATTTCGCTCCGCCGTCTTTGTAAAGCCAGCGCCAGATCTGGGCAAGCCTGTAGGTCTCGGCGCCGCGGGCCTCCAACGCCCTTTCAAGCTCCTGTCTTGACAGGCTCTTTATATCTATCTTCTCCATCTCTCACTTTTAATATACTTTTTTCTTGGTAAGGATCTTGTAGAAACTGAATGCGGCAAGCGAAATTATAAAACACCATGACAGGATAAGGAAGACCCATCCTGATATCTTCATCTGTTCACCGCCTTTCTCTTCCTACCCCAGGCAAGCTTAACCATAACAGCAAGCGCTAAAAACAGGAAAAGCAGGAGTATTCTCGTTGCCATGACGAATGGCCTATCCGTCTCGGAAACATTCTTCATAGACATGATCGGTATCCACTCCTGCGCAAACCACATACCGAGGATGAAGAAAAGGAATAATGGCGTGACATATTTTATTATGAACTTGTAGATCGCCGGCACTCTCATGTCAGCGCCGTGGTGTATTTCTTCCCAAGCGCGCTCCATGCCGAATACCCAGGCGAAGAGTATAACCTCGATGGTGGCAAACGCCACCAAGCAGAATGTGCCACCCCAGAAATCCAGTTCATTGATCACGCCGTTTCCCAAAAAGAATATAGACGGCTGGCACAATATAAAAGTCGTAATACCAAATATAAGAACGGCCTTTTTCCGCGTCAGATTGAACTCGTCCTCTAGAAACGCGATTGCTGGCTGCGCCAGAGAGACGGCCGAAGTTATGCCTGCCAGGAAAAGGAGAAGGAACCACACGCAGCCGAAAAAACCGCCGAACGCTATCTTCTGGAATATTAGAGGCATGGTGACAAAACCAAGGTTGAAAGCACCGCCTTTCGCTATGGCGAGTATGTTTTCCGGCCCGAAGAAGGCGAAGGCGGCTGGGATTATCATACTTCCGCCTATAATGACTTCGGCAAATTCATTCATGCTGACAGCCGACAATCCGGAGAGGACAACATCGTCTCCTTTGGAAAGGTAACTTGCATAAGTAAGAATAACGCCTATACCCACCGAGAGCGTAAACAATATTTGGCCGGCGGCTGCAAGCCACACCTTGGCGCTTTTTAGCGCGCCTAGATCGGGATTCCAGAGGAATCCGAGGCCATTTATGACATTCCAAGTTGGTCTTGTCGGATCAGGCGTGCCAAGCGCCAGGACTCTCAAGGCAAGAATTATTCCACAGATAAAGAGAAGCGGCATGGCTATCCTGCATAATTTTTCTATTCCGCCCTTTATGCCGAAATATATAACCAATAGATTAAGAGCGAATGTTATAATAAAGAAAATATAAGCCGGCCCGATCCCCGAAAAGTAACTGTTAGACTCCAGTCCTTGAAACCCTTTAAGAAAAGATTGCATCGCCCCTTCGGTAGTCGCTGTCGCGTACCTGCCGGTAATAGCAAAGCAACTGTAGGCAAGAGTCCATGATTCTATGTAGGTATAGTAGATGAGTATGACCAAGGGCCCGAATATGCCTATAACCCCGAAATATTTTATGAAACGGTTCTTCTGCCACATGGTGTGGAACATCCCCGGCGCGGTGCCGTGGCCGAAACCGCCGCCGTAACGGCCTATGGTCCACTCGACCCACATTAGCGGAAGGCCCAGAAGAAAAAGTGACACAAAATACGGTATCATAAACGCGCCGCCGCCGTTAGATGCCGCCTGGACCGGGAACCTCAAAAAGTTTCCGAGGCCTATGGCGCTTCCAGCCACAGCCATTATTATTCCAAGCCTCGTTCCCCATGTCTGACGTTTATTTGCCATGGTTATATCCTTAATATTGCACCCTGCGCCTGTCCACAAGCCGAAGGAGTTTTCTGCCAGCTCGAAGGCTCCCGGCGGGATGACGCACAAATTCTATTTCAAAAGTTCCCAGTGAATAATTCTTCCAGAGGTCAGGATAGCAGGACTTTATCCTGGAAAAGACCCTCTCTCTTAGCGTCTCATCCGCGCATCCGTTTCTGACCTCAAGATTAAGTTCCATCACCTCTTTCATACCGCGTGATTTTATTACAACCTGCCAGTCGGTCGTCACGCAATCCACGCCTTTTAAGACATCTTCGAACATCAGCGGATAAAGATTTCCACCGGAAGCCACAACCATCTCATCGCTTCTGCCCCGTAGCCTCTCAAGCTTTCGATACGGCAAGCCGCATTCACATATCTTGTCGGAAAGCCTGCTTATGTCCCTGTTTTTATAACGTATAAGAGGCATAGTGGTGCGGCCCAGGGTGGTGTAGGCGATTTCACCATATCCTTCCCTATCCGGATCGGCTATCTCGAGATAAAAATTGTTCTCATCGACATGGTATGCTTTGCATTCCTCAAAAGCCTCAAATCCGAGTATCCCCCCCGCTTCCACAGTACCATATACCATCCTCACTCTCGCCGGCTTCCATACCTCCTCCATCCAAGCCCTCGCTCCCTCCGGCATATGCTCAGCCCCAGCTATAATGAACTTCAAAGGATACGAACCCTTCTTCTCCGCTATCTCGGTAAGTTTAATAAGCCAGGTGGGTTCACCCATGAGCACCGTAATATTATACACACCTATCCTCTTATAAACCTCTGCGGGGTCTATCTTTCCCGCGGCCAGCTCGAAAAAACATCCCTTTTCCAGTCCTTTATGGCTTATCAACCCGGGTATCCATATGCAAAAGTCGAAGGCATTAACTATCCTGTCATCATGCGTCACTCCGCCGAGGGCCAGCCCCGCGGCGTTGTATTTTCCGATCCGATCGATCTCGTCATAAGAGTAGTAGATCCTTTTATTCTTTCCCGTCGTGCCCGAAGACTCGAAAACTATCTGAGGTCTCCTGCAGAGAAAATCCTCGGCTCCGGAGATGACATCTTCGGGTGTTGTGAAAAAATCACCGAGATCTGAAGGAGTCTTGACCTTACGGGGGTCTATTCCCAAAAGGTCAAATTTCTTTCTGTAAAATTTCGAATGGCGATAAGCGTACCGTACCGTGTAACGAAAAAGCTCCGCTCGCTTCCAGTCGTAAACGCTTCTGGGGATCTTCCTGGCAAGGCCCGCTGAAAACCAAGGGGAAAAATTTAATGTTATATCGTCAAAGAATCTGGCGAGCATAGACTTTCAAGCAACCTGCCTTAAAGCCCTGTTAAGGGCCTCTTCAAAAAGCTCAACGCCAAGATTGATCTCTTTTTCCGTTACGAAAAGCGAGGGCGCAAGGGTAAAAACGTTCTTGTAGTATCCCCCTACGTCTAGAACAAGCCCGCGTTTCCGACCGCCGGCAGATAAGGTTCCGCTTAAACCTATCTCTTCTATGGCGTCGGTCAGAGGCTTATTCGGCGTGTAACCGTCCTTCTGGCACATTTCTATACGTAGCGCCAGCCCCAAGCCGTCAACATCACCTATCTGCGGATACTTCTTCTGGAGAGCCTTGAGACGGGAGATGAAATACTTGCCCTTCTTTGGCACCTCGGATGCGAAATCATGTTTTCCGATAAGCTTCATAGTGGCCAGAGCCGCCGCGGTGCCCAAAGGATTGGAAGAGAATGTGGAATGCGTGGAGCCGGGGCCGAAGACTTTCGGAGATATCAGCTTTTCTTTGGCCCATAAGCCGGAGATCGGATTCATGCCGTTAGTTAATGATTTTCCGAAGACGATGATGTCCGGCACAACATCAAAATGCTCAATGGCCCAGAATTTGCCTGTACGGTAGAAACCCATCTGTATCTCGTCATCCACAAATAATATGTTGTAGCGGTCAAGTATCGCTTTAAGACGCGAAAAATAATCTTGCGGCGGTATGACATATCCGCCAGTACCCTGAATGGCTTCTACATAGAAGGCGGCAAATTCGCATGAACCGGTTTTTTTATTCACAACACCATAGTACTCGGTCTCGAAAAGCTTTTCGAACTGCTGGAGGCAGAAAAGGTTGCAGGTATCACGTTTCATAGCATAGGGACATCTGAAGCAGTAGGGATATGGCACAAAAAGCGCCCTGTCGCCGAAATGGCCGTACTTTTCGCGATAACGATAGCTGGACGTTATAGCGGTGGCTCCGAGCGTCCGGCCATGGTAGCCGCCCATAAACGCAAACATAAGCGTCTTGCCGGTATAATTTCTTACGAGCTTAAGCGAGTCCTCGACCGCGGCCGAGCCACCAACGTTGAAGTGGACCCTTCCGGCCTCCTCGAAAGTCCTTTCCGACCTCTGCGCGATATTTGCGGCGAGAAGTATCTTCTCCTTATGAAGATACTGACAGGCCAGTTGCGGTAGTTTTTCGATCTGGAGCTTCAGGGCGTTTGAAATGTCCTCATTACGATATCCGAAATTGACTCCGGAATAAAGCATCTGAAGATCAAGATACTCCGTACCCTTATCATCGTAAAGAAACGATCCCTTACAGCCAGCAAATATATTTGGCCTGGGCACATAGTGGACGGTATCACCCCACGAACAGTATCTTTCTTCTATCTTCAACAGCTCTTCAGTTGTAAGGGCCTCTTCTGCCTTGCGCCGCGCGATCTTATGTTTTTGCATCTTTTCAGCTCTCCTTTGAATCCTTCAACACCCTCAGGATCAAAACTCTGAGACACCTGTCAAAGGTTTTTGAAAAACTTGTAAACGTCATTAAGGCTTTTTATGGGTATATATGATATATCTTCTTTCCTACAGTATCTTTCAAGGCTTCCCTTAGCGAAGACTATGTCCGCGCTTCTCGAAGGGCATACATCCGACAGCCCATCGCCGACATAGACGGTGATAGCGCCTTTGGCTATATTAGCCATCAGATTCGACTTCTTGCAATGCGCGCACTTCTTGCAATCGCTGTTCAAAAAGGGAAAACTCGGGATGAGCTTTCCTTTAGCAAGTTTCAGGCTGTTACAATAGAACCGCACGCCGGTTATCCCGTTATTTTTAAGCACGCGGCTTAGTATATAGCCGAAGTCATCACTCAGAATAACCGTCTTTATTCTTTTTGTTTTCAGAAAATTGACCAGTTTTTTGAAAGCAGGATCCAACTTCACAGTCTTAAGGTAGGTGTGGAGCTTCTTTTTCGTTATACGTATGCCTCGTATCTGGCCATCGAGACAGAGGCGCGAGCCTATCTCACCCTTCTTCCACTTTCGCTCAAGCTCAATCCATCGGTCATCTTTCGAAAAGCGCTCCATCATATCATCGAGCACGTCGAAAGTGGTGATGGTATTATCAAAGTCAAAAAAAACGACATATTTTTTTGCCGCGCCCTTTGACATCTTTTACACCGGCTCCGCCACTTTGGATAAAATAAGCCTGCCGGAAGAGGATACAAGTTTTAATATTTTCCCGCATATCTTGTTCGTTAAAAGATCCTCTAATCCTATAGGAATCGTAAGAGACCAGTTGGTCCTTGCAACCGTTCCTGGCTTATTGATCCTGTATTTATATGGATCGCCTTTTAATATTCCCGCCATCAGAAGATAGTCAATTATCAGCTCTATGCTAAATATCGATTTGGAGCCTAGTGTTATCTTCAACGCGGCTTCAACTATATCGCTATCTGATTTTTCCCGCATCGGCCCCTTGAGACGCATGTGCTTCCAGAGCTTCTCTTTCTCAAGATATGTGTTCTGGTACATGTTTATAAAATCCGCTATTTCGTTTTCCGGCCTGCCAAGGACATGCGCAAGCGCCTCTTTGGAAGCCACAGACTCAAGCCAGCGCAACCTGCCGTGCTTTGAGCGCTTCGGGTCAAAGAGCCTGTCTTTTACCGACTCATAGTCTATGCCCCGCTCGTTACATTTTCTTACAAATAGCGCTTCGTCCACCGTCCCAAACTCGTTCTCCCAGCAAGCGGCCCAGTTGGTCGTGTCATGCGTCGACAGCATGGCTACTGAAAGTTCGCGATATTCGGATGGCGGCAAAAAATCGTGCTTCTTGTCCCAGTCTTTCACCCACCTTTGCACATCGTTTCCTGGAATGCCGAATTCTTTAAGCGTCAAAGGGCACATTTTCGGTATGATACCTAGGTCTTCGGCGCAAAGGAGCATCTTTGTATTGGCAAGTATCATCGACAGCAGGCGTCTTCCATGCTCGCCCCACAGGTTTTCATCGGCCGGGTCAAAAACACCGTGCAGACCTTCGTTTTCAGGAGGCTCATCAGCGGGTATGCTCCATATACGGAAGAATCCCACAGCGTGATCTATCCTAAGGATGTCATAAAAATTCTCCGCGTAGCGCAATTTCTCCTTGGGATATCTGTAATTATCGGCCGCTATAGCGTCCCAGTTATATGTCGGCATACCCCACCGCTGGCCCTTGGCGCAGTACATGTCCGGCGGTGCACCGGCAACAAAATCGAGCTTAAAGAACTCGGGATGCGACCAGACATCAGAGCTATCGCGCGATATAAGTATCGGGAGGTCCCCTTTCATGAGAACGCCTTTTGAGGCGGCATACTTTTTGGCGTCATCAAACTGTTTGAATGCGACATACTGTAACCATTTCTGAAACTCAATCTCCCTCTGGTAAGAGACGCTGAAAGACTTAAGAGAGTCTCTATCGCGATTCTTGTAACAGTCATCCCATTCGTACCATGGTTTTCCACCGTGGTGATTCTTCAGGACCTTAAACAAAGCAAAATCCTCGAGCCAGTATTTGTTGGCGTCGACAAAATCCCTCACCGCGGCTTTCTCAGAGTTTCCATACTTCTTAAATATTTCCCAGAGAAGCTCTCTTTTTGCGTCTTTTATGGCATAATCCACGTAGAGCGAACCAGCTGGAAAAGATCTTTTTATCTTGTCGATCTCGGATTTTATCTTCTTATCCTCAAAAAAAGGCAAAGGGGATAGCGAAATATAGGTGGGTTCTATCGCAAATGAGCTTACGGCATCGTAGGGACAAAAGGTCGACCCTATCTCATTCATTGGAAGAAGCTGCAATATAGAAAAACCGCACTTCTGGCAGAAATCGATAAGAAGCTTCAGGTCAGTTAAATCTCCTATGCCAACGCTCCCTTTGGAATATACGGAAAAAAGCGGCACAAGGATACCGGCCCTTCTGGAAGTCCCTATGGCCCTCCATTTGTCTCCGGACGGGCTGCTCAATAGGCTTGCTTTAGTCATTTATTTCTCCTGTAGGTAATATTATATATTATATAATTAGCTCAAATAGGTCAACCAATATTTAGGCCGTTTTGTGCCTTCCCGCCGCTCTGCCATCGCTACCCAGTTAGGGAGCTTAACCTAATCTTGCCTCTAAAAAAGATATGGTTTGGTTCTATTCATCTTGAGGAAATTGACAAATTTCTCGCCCTCATGCTATTATAATTCCTGTGAATGCCATTAATGTGATAGCTAGAAGTCTCGTGAATCTCGTATACCCCTTGCGTTGTGGTTCGTGTGCAAGACCGCTGGAGGCGACCAATGAGACCGGAGTATGCACAACTTGCGCCTCGTTCATAAATACGAACCCCAAACCGAACTGCCCTTCCTGCGGCCGGCCTGTAGACAACATATATCGCCTATGCGGCGAATGCCGCAAATCACCTCCTTATTTCGACTGCGCTTATTCAGCATGTCTCTATGAGGGCGCCTTAAAGGAACTTATACACTCTTTTAAGTACAAAAACTATCGAATGCTCGGAACTTTTTTGGCATCCCTTATTTTGGACTTTATAAAAAATAATCGCAACATTATAGAATGCATTGATATGATCACATTCGTTCCGCTTCATTCAAAAAAACTTCATGAGCGTTCGTTCAATCAATCCGAAATTCTTGCCCTAAAGATCGCCCGAGCCTGTAACCTGCCCGCCCACAGCTGCCTGGAGAAGACGTCCCATACAAAAAATCAGAACGACCTCACCAGGCAGGAGCGGCTTAAAAACCTAACCGATGCCTTCAGGATAAAGGCATCCTCAGCACACCTTGTCAGGGGCCGACGCATACTTCTAATCGACGATGTCATGACAACCGGCGCAACCTTAAACGAATGCAGCCGCGTGCTCAAAAACGGCGGTGCTCTGGAAGTGCGCTGCCTTACGCTAGCGCGGGGAATATAGGATATATGCAAATAATTGACAGGTACATAATACGCGGATTTGTCGGGCCACTAATATGGTGCATCCTTATCTTCATTATCATGGCTATTATAATTGACATATTTTCCTTTATAGATGATATAGTAAAGTACAAGATACCGCTTGCCTCCATCATCGCGTTCTACGTCTACTACGCTCCAACTATATTCTTGCAGGTCACACCAATGGCAGTCCTGCTATCAACGGTATTCCTCTTAAGCAATCTCAACAAGCACAATGAGCTTATCGCTATGAAATCAAGCGGTATAAGTCTTTGGCGGATAATGGCGCCCCTTCTTGTAGTGGGTTTCATAGTAAGCATGGCGGTCTTCGCGGTCAATAATACTATAATACCGGTAAGCGCACGGGTCGCTAACTATATACGACGCGAGGAAATCGAAAGCCAGAAGCGCATGGAATCGCCCAGTAAACTGCTTCGCAATGTTGCTCTATATGGTGCCGGCAATAGGATAATATTCGCCAGGACATACGATGACAATAGTAAGACACTCAATGATATAATAATCCACGAACACGACTCGAAAGAGAACCTTTTATCGAAGATAACGGCCCAGAGCGGGACGTGGACAAAAGGTGGCTGGAAATTTCAGAAGGTGATATTTTATAACATCGATAACGCGGGAAGAATCCTTGCCGAGCCTCAATTCTTTGAGGAGAAAGTCATCCCTATCGAGGAACGGCCCAGTGACTTTGCCAATATGGAGCGTTCCGCTGATTACATGAGTTACCAGGATCTCAAACGATATATTGTTAACTTTCAGGGAGCCGGCGCCAAGCTTGTAAGGGGCCTTCTGGTAGAGCTGCACTATAAGATCGCTTACCCTCTTATAAGTTTTATAATAATACTTATAGGCGCACCTTTCGCCATGATCACTAACCGCGGCGGTGTCCTGATAGGAATAGGTTTGAGTATCGCTTTAGGGCTTTTGTACTACGCCTTCATAGCGATAGCTCTCGCTTTCGGAAAGGCTGGGATACTGCCGCCGGCAATAGCGGCCTGGAGCGGCAACGTCGTATTTGCCGCATGGGGAATATATCTAATAAATAAACGTGCATAGATGTCGATGTTTTTGAAAAAATGAGGGCGGCTCTATATTGAACCACCCTCTTAACTAATAACTAACATTACCGACTAACAACGACTGCCTCTAATCCGCCCCTTCTCCGCTCATATCAACTTCACCATGCTCCTTGTGCCTCCGGTGTATGACTCGCTTCAAGGTAGTATATTTCAGGACAAGTTCTCTGGTGTTCTTGACATTAAGCTTATCAAAGAGGAATTCGAACTTAGCCTCTATATCCTTGGTGATAGCGTCCCTTATAGGCTGCGGCAGGGCCATGATCTCCTTTTTAAAAGGTCCTAACGCTTTCTTACGGCTTGAATAGAAGAACTGCTCTTCTGTCTGGTCGGGTTTGCGCTCGCCGGCAGCGTTGGTCCTTAGCCATTCGTATATCCTGCTCTTGAGTTCCCTGGGAAAATGCGGGCTGTCATATACCATGTTCTGGAACTCTGTGGCAAGGTGCACCTCCGCGGTTCCAACTTCAGGGAACTTCCCGAAAGCATCTGCTGGTAAAGTAGACGCTCCGTGCTGCACAGCGCCAGCCATTCCATACTTCTCGCGCGCTTCCTTTGAAAGCGCTCTCAATGTCTCAAAATCAAGCTTGACCTTTGCTATGGAGCCATCTGGCAGCACCACACCGCCATGGGAGGTGCCGGTCTGGACAGATATCTTGCTTATGCCAACTCTGCCCTTGCGAAGCTTCTCGTTATAGCCGCTCATGAAGGCTTCTAGGTCCTCGACTGTGGAATTCTTGGAGCCAACCTCGCCTATCTCACCGCCAACAGAGACCTCTATGCCGCGAGGCTGGTTCTGCCTTATAAAGTTAGTCAGCTTAGCACAGCATTCATAATTATTCTTCTGCTGTTTTTTAACGTCGCTCTTTGACAGATCAACAACCGTCGAGGAGTCGATATCGATGTTGTAAAAATGGGCTGCCATAGCCTGTAAGATGAGTTGCTTAATACTGTCTAGCTCCTTTTCGGGATCCTGTTCAAAATTCTTATGGTTAATCTGGAAATGGTCGCCCTGTATAAACACAGGGCCGCTCCATCCTTCCTTTATGGCGGCGGCGAGTATCACCGCTGTATACTCTGCCGGCGGTTGGTTCGTATACCCCATCTCTGACTTAGCTATTTCGAATATGAATGCACCGGCATTTATCTTCTTAGCCACCCTGAATATGGCACGGGCAAGATCATATGTCATCACCCTTAAGTTTATCGCCGGAACCGTAAAATTGGTAGGTGTCAGCCCCTTACCACGAGCAAGATAAAATCCGTTTATGCTGGCTGGGTAGATACCCCTTTTGTAAGCCATATCCACAATCTTCTTAGACAATTTCTTCTTTTGATCCAAATCGTCATTCATTATTAGGCCAAGAATCAACTTGTCAATATTCACCCTTCCCATCTTGAGGATTCTCCTTTCAAATAGCTATGTTCCAGACTCCCAGCTTTCAAGATATTTTATCTGTTCTTTAGTCAAGACATCTATCTTTATACCGAGAGATTCGAGTTTCAGCTTAGCGATATTTTTGTCTATCTGATCTGGTACCTTGTAAACCTTTTTGGCCAGTTTGGCGTGATTTTTGGCCACATATTCAGCGCAGAGAGCCTGGTTGGCGAAACTCATATCCATGACACTCGCTGGGTGACCTTCGGCTGCCGCGAGGTTGATTAGCCTTCCTTCACCAAGAAGGTTTATGCGGCGACCATCCCTCAGAGTATACTCTTCGACAAATTCCCTTGTCCTGCGCTTTTTCTTCGCCATCTTCTCAAGCGCTGGAATATCAAGCTCAACATTAAAATGGCCAGAATTACATATGATGGCGCCATCCTTCATAAGCTCGAAATGCTCCTTGCGCAGGACATTGATGTCGCCTGTCACCGTCACAAAGACATCTCCTTTTTTGGAAGCTTCTCTAAGCGGCATAACATTATAACCGTCCATCACGGCTTCGAGAGCTTTTGTTGGGTCAACCTCTATTACGATGACGTTGGCGCCCATACCCCTTGCCCTCATGGCCACGCCTCTGCCGCACCAGCCGTAACCGCATACTACAAAGTTTGTGCCGGAAAGAAGGATGTTGGTCGCCCGCACAATACCATCGACCGTAGACTGACCAGTGCCATAACGATTATCGAAGAGATGTTTAGTGTCGGCGTCATTCACCGCGATTATAGGATACATAAGAAGCCCCTGCTTCTCGAGACTGCGCAGCCGAATTACACCTGTCGTGGTCTCCTCGGTGCCGCCCAGAATACCCTTCACCAGATCCCGCCTATCTTTGTGGATTAACGACACGACGTCGGCACCGTCGTCCATGGTGATATTCGGGCCACTGGAGATGGCGTCAACGATGTGCCGATAATAGGTCCTGTTGTCCTCGCCTTTGATCGCGAAAGTAGGTATGCCATAGTGTTTCACAAGAGCTGCTGCAACATCATCCTGTGTACTCAAAGGGTTAGATGCGCAAATGGAAACCTGTGCACCGCCTGCTTTAAGCGTTAGTGCAAGATTGGCTGTTTCAGTCGTGACATGCAAGCAGCATGCTACTTTAAGCCCTTTAAGAGGTTTTTCCTTATCGAAACGTTTTCTTATGAGTGAAAGCACATTCATGTACTCACTGGCCCACTCAATGCGCAGTTTACCCTTATCAGCTAGTTTTAAACTTTTAACGTTATATTTCATCTCACCTTCCCTTGTTAGCACAGAATGGCAATTCTAACTTACTGAGCATCGATCATCGCTATTTTATAAACCTCTTCAGATCCTTCGCCCTGTCGGTTCTCTCCCACGTGAAGCCATCCTCATCCCTGCCGAAGTGGCCATAGGCAGCGGTTCTGCGGTAACGCATCCCATCGGAGTCGCGGAGATTCAGCTCGGCAATGATACCGTGCGGAGTAACTTCAAAATGGTCAGTTATTAGCTTAACGATCTTTTCATCGCTTATTCGACCCGTCCCATATGTATCGACCATTATGGAGAGAGGCTCGGCCTTTCCTATTACATACGCCATTTGGATCATAATCTTGTCGGCTATACCAGCGGCTACTAGGTTTTTGGCAATATACCTTCCCATGTATGCAGCCGAACGGTCAACCTTGGTTGGATCCTTGCCAGAAAACGCGCCGCCGCCGTGCGAGACAGTTCCACCGTAAGTATCGACGATTATCTTCCTGCCAGTCATGCCGGTATCGGACTGAGGACCACCTATCACGAATTTGCCGGTCTGGTTGACGTAGAACTTCGTATCCTTGTCTATCCATTCTTTAAGGACGGGTCTTGCAACCTTATCTACTATTTCTCGCTTGGCATCTTCTTTCATGGTATCTGTCTTCTTGTCAACAACCTCTTCGGTATGTTGAGAGGCGAGCACAACTGAGGTTACCCTCACCGGTTTTTTGTCGTGATATTCGACCGTAACCTGCGACTTTCCATCAGGACCTAAGTATTTAAGTATGTTCTTCTTCCTGACTTCCGCAAGTCTGCGGGCAAGCTTATGCGCAAGCATTATTGGAAGCGGCATCATCTCGGGGGTCTCATTACAAGCAAATCCCATCATCATCCCCTGGTCGCCAGCCCCACCCCTATCTACTCCCATCGCTATATCAGGAGACTGCTTATTAATTGCGTTTAATATAGCACAGGTATGGTAATCGAACCCGTATTTCGGATGGGTATAACCTATATCCTTTAGGACATTTCGGCAAAGGCTATGAATATCAACATAACCGCTTGTGGTAATTTCTCCTCCGACTATTATAAGCCCCATTGTGACATAGGTCTCGCACGCAACGCGGCCAGCCTCATCTTGAGTTAATACGGCATCGAGCACCGCATCGGAAACCTGATCGCATACCTTATCTGGATGTCCTTCGGTAACACTTTCCGATGTGAATAAGTACTTATGCTTGGTCATTTTCGCTTCTCCTTTTCTGTATATTCGGCATCCGCCTTTTTGTAGGACTCGATACTACCTATATCATACCAATCCTCAAGAAAACTGAAGCCGTAGACTTTGTCTTTCTTAGACAACCACCCTATGCAGTATCCGGGAGCATCTAATTTATCCTGCATTTTAACATATTCTTTTATAAATGGAAGTTTATTTTTGGGGAAATAGTATATACCAGTCGACACCAGTGTCGATTTCGGCTCTGGCGGCTTCTCGTCAAAATCCGTTACCCTGCAGTATTCATCAATCGCGACAACTCCATAATTCCGCGCAAGAACCTTGTCGCCTATATCGTAGAGCGCAATTGATACTCCATCCGGCCTGGCGCGACTGAACTCAAGAAACTCATTCAGGTCGAACTCGAAAAGGTTGTCTCCCGCCACAACCAGCACATCGTCATTAATGGAGGCTGACTCTATCACGAGATTGAGGTCCCTAATAGCGCCGAGCCTGTTTTCATTGGTGGTCGTCTGATCATTTATGACCTGTATGGGGTTTTTGGCGCGACATGTCTTAGCCCACTTTTCAAAATCACTTGCAAACCGCGCGTTAGTCACCAAATAAACTTCGTCTTCGCCGCCTAATGAAACAATCTTGTCCATGATTCTGTCAAGCATAGGCCTGCCGGCTATTCTAAGAAGGGGTTTGGGTGTATCTATAGTGAGAGGTTTTAGTCTTACGGCATATCCTGCGGCAAGTATGATTATCTTCACCTCATACCTTCTTTCCCACATCTGCGCTGGCAACGATAAGATGCGGAAGCAGTTATTTTTTTAAGATATGCGATCTTTTCGACCGGTGTCGGGTCGCATCTGTTTAATATTGCCAGATAATAACTTACAAAATCTCCGATATATGCCAGTGAGAAGATCCTCGCTAAGACCCCCCTGCCAGAGGACCAGACATCGGTTACGCTCACCCCGTCTCTGTTTAGTATTGACTTTGTCAAATCTATCTGCCTTGACAGCCGCATAGGCTCACCGGTGTCTCTCAATATTATAACCGCGAAAACTTTGGATAAAAATGATGGGTTTTGCCAGCCAGCTATCTCGTTATGGCACATCTCCGGAAATACATGAGTTGAGGCAAGCGTCTTGGCATTCTCCGCAAACTGCCCTCGCCATCTTATTACTACCGCATCCAAATGAACCTGGCTGCCATATATTACTGGAAATTTCCCATGAATCCGCCCCGCGATAGTTTTGGCGACATTCGAGACGCCTTTCACAGTCGGTCCCAAAATCTTATCGCGAAGACGCCTCATAACCTCTATAGCTTCAGCGGTTTCGGCAGGATTTTCTTTTATTATTCCAAGCTTCGACAGGATCCCCAGAAGAGTAAATAAAGAATACCCCACCGCGCATCTTGGCTGCATCCCTCCAGGAATAACGATAACTGGAAATCCATCGGACTCGGCCATCTTCTTTAGAACACCGCCCGATGTTATAGCAACCACCCTAGCGCCCTTGCGCTTAGCGTCTTTATAGGCGCTCAGGGTCTCTTCTGTATTACCGGAATAACTCGAAGCAACCACAAGGGTTTTTTCGGATACGAATGCAGGCAGTGTATAATCCCTGTTAACAAAAAGTGGTATGCGCGCCTTGGCCGCTATATATGACCTTGCGATATCCGCCCCTACGGCTGAGCCTCCGAGACCGGTACATACTATATTATTGTAAGAACTCTTTAAAAAAGATCGCTCTATTCCAGCTTTAAGCCCTATGTGTATGGCATCGTGGCATTGTTCCGGAAAGGAAGCGATGACATTTATCATGCCGCTATGGTCGTATCTTTTTATCACGGCAGGATTGTCTAGCGATACTCGCCTCATTCCGCCTCATCCACCATGTCGGGCAATATCTCTTTGAGCTTCTTCCTTGCGAAAATCTCCACCTCTTTACCCGTCGACAATGTCAGGGCTTCTTCGGCTATAACTTTGGCCTGCGTCATAGTAACAGCCCTTATTATGCGTTTTATCTCCGGCACAGCTATAGGCGAAGTGCTGAATTCATCAAGGCCAAGACCAAGCAATATGACAGTCATGATCGTATCGCCAGCCATCTCCCCGCACATCCCCACCCAGATGTCGGCTTTGTGCCCATTCTCAATTATATTCTTTATAAGACGTAGGACGGCCGGATGCGCTGGCTCATAGAGATACGCTATTTTTTCGTTCACCCTGTCTACGGCAAGCGAATACTGTATTAGATCATTAGTCCCTATGGAGAAGAAATCTACTTCCTTGGCAAGTATGTCAGCTGTAAGGGCCGCTGAAGGCACTTCTATCATCGCACCCACTTCTATATTCTCATCGAAAGGAAGGTTTTCTTTTTTAAGCTCCTTCTTGGCCTCCTCCAGAAGCGCGTTGGCCTGCTGCAGCTCAGTAAGCCCTGATATCATGGGATACATTAACCTTAGCTTACCATGAGCCGATGCGCGCAAGATGGCCCTCAGTTGAGCTTTGAATATATCGGGCCTGGCCAAGCAGAACCTTATGGCCCGCCAGCCGAGGAAAGGATTCATTTGTTGGGGTACTTCCAGCTGAGAGAGAAACTTGTCACCGCCTATATCGAGAGTTCTTATAGTAACGGGGTATGGCTTAAGTTTTTTGGCGACGGAAGAATAGGCCTTGAACTGTTCCTCTTCAGTTGGCAGGTCCTTACGGTTCATGTAAAAGTATTCTGTTCGATAGAGGCCAATACCCTCGGCACCATGAGCAAGCACCGACGGCACATCCTCAGGCACCTCTATATTAGAAGCGAGTTCTATCTTCCTGCCGTCGAGGGTCACACATGGCAGATTCTTCAGCTCCATCAGGTGCTTTTCAAAGGAGATTAACCTCTCCCTCTCTAACTCATATTTCCTTAATGTCTTCGGCGAGGGATTTACGACGACAATACCATGGGTACCGTCAACGATTATCATATCGCCAGACTCAACCTTCTTGGTAAGAACCTCAAGGCCTACAACCGCTGGTATCTCAAGCGACTTGGCCATGATAGCGGTATGGGAGGTCCTGCCACCTATGTCCGTTGCAAAACCTTTTACATTTTTCTTATGCATAGTAGCGGTATCGGACGGCGAAAGGTCATAGGCGACAACCACAACTTTTTCTTTGAGGTTCGAAAGAAGGTCCTCTTTGGCGCCTATCAAATTCCTTAATATTCTTCTGCCAACATCGTTTATATCGCTTATACGCTCTTTTAGGTATTCATCATCCATCTCGGAAAATACTTTGATATAGCGCCGTAGCACGTCCTGAAATATATATTCTATGCCCAGCTTCTCCTTCTTTAGCTTAGAAATAACCTCCTCTATAAGCATGGCGTCGTCAATGACCAAAAGATGGGCGCTGAATATCTGGCCGTGCTCGGCGCCCAATTCATCGGAAATGCGTTTCTTTATTTCAAGGATCTCATTCTTAGTCTGCAAAAGAGCTTCCTTGAAGCGTTTTATCTCGTTCTGGACCTGCGCGTCAGTAATATTGCGACGGGAAATCGTGTACTGTTCTCTGCCATAAAGGAAGGCCTTGCCACTGACAATCCCTGGAGATGCCGGAATGCCTTTAAGCACCATTTCTTTCTTTTTCGATATCATAGTCATACTTTAAATCACAAGATTATCAATATTCTCGCTAAGTAGAAGCTCTTCCAGCTCTTTGACACACTTTTCCGCGTCATCACCGTTTGCAACAATGGTTACCTTGGAGCCAACCCCCGCCTCAAGCATCATTATCCCCATAATAGATTTACCATTAACTTTTGTTCTTCCTTTGGTCACAGTGATGTCACTATTAAACTTGTTCGCTATCTGGACGAAAAGTGCCGCAGGTCTCGCGTGGAGCCCCTGTTTGTTTTTTATAACGATGGTCTTTTCCACTACCATACTTAATTTTTAGACTTTTTAAGACTTGTGATGAGATCGATTATAATTTTTGATAGTCTTGCAGCGTCATGCCTTACGTAATCTTTGGTGCTTACTATATGCGCCTCTATAATTTTCGTTTTCAGCTTCTTCAGGTTTTCGGTATCCACCACTACCGGATAAGACTCCTCAGACCTATATTTTTCTAGCATCGTCTCAGGTATTTTTGCGGTATTTACTATGCAGTAGCCGACCAAGCCGGGCGCTGTATGTTCCAGTATGGCTCTAAGATGGTCGCTTGCCTTGTAACCATCAGTCTCGCCCTTCTGAGTCATAACGTTGCATACATATATCTTTATGGCTTTTGATGCAAGCAACTCCTTATAAAGGCCCGCTACCAGCAAGTTTGGCATTATGCTCGTATAAAGGCTTCCTGGCCCCAGAACAACGGCATCGGCTCTGCGAATAGCATCTATAGCTTCCGATGTTGGTTTACAATCCCCCGGCCTTAAGTAAACTCTCTTTATGGGGCTTGAGGACTTAGGAATACTGCTTTCGCCCACGGTTTCCGAACCGTCGGCATGCATTGCTACCAAAGATGTCTTTTCCAAGGTTGAAGGGACAACGCTACCTCTTATGGCAAGAACCTTACTCGATTCTTTTATAGCGGCGTCAAAATCTCCGGTAACCTTTGTCATGGCGGCGATGAAGAGATTGCCGAAGCTGTGCCCTTCAAGGCCGGTTCCTTCCCCAAACCTAAACTGGAAGAGCTTTCCCATCAGAGGTTCGGCGTCAGCGAGCGCCACAAGGCAGTTGCGTATATCGCCGGGGGGCAGCATATCAAGATCTTTTCTGAGTCTTCCGGATGAGCCGCCATCATCAGCTACCGTAACAATCGCCGTCAGGTTCGATGTATACTCTTTTAGGCCGTGAAGCATCGTCGACAGGCCCGTCCCTCCGCCTATAACAACTATCTTTGGTCCTTTATCAAGAACTCTCCTCTGATAAACCCTATCAACGAGCTCGTCCCTGCCCTCCGGCAGGATAACTGTTACGAACGACTTTATTATCCTCTTGATGCCTGTAACGACACCCAGTATACCCAATATTATTATAACTGCCGCGAAAGTTTTGTTCTTGGGTGTCTGTTCCAGAAGCACCATCACGAATCCCATTGATATCATGATGATGCCAAAGACGGATAATAATATCCATCTTTTGACCCACATGCCGGGATAGAGCCACTTAAAGGCTTTAAGTATTTTCACCTTGTATGTTTTCCCATGCTGGCCTAATACTTCTTGGAGTCTTCTTCTTGAATTATGCGAAGGATCTCTTTTTCGTCTTTAGCCTTCTTCAAGAGCTCTCTGAAATACTTATCCTTGAGCATCCTGGATATCCTGGCCAGCGCCTTGAGATGAGGACCCGCAGATTCCTCCGGCGCTATAAGCAAAAAGAAGATATAAACTGGCTCTCCGTCGAGAGAGTCGAAGTTAACGCCCTTTTGAGAAAGGCCAAACGCCGCAACAAGGTTTTTTACACTTGGCGTTTTAGCGTGGGGTATGCCTATTCCCTGGCCTATGCCAGTCGAACCCAGCGATTCTCTGGTAAGAAGCGCCTTTATAAGCTCGTCTTTATTCTTGATATCTTCCGCTTTTGATAGCAGATCCACCAACTCTTTTATGACTTCCTGTTTATCGGTTGCTTTAAGGTTGGCGGTCACGGCTTTCTTGTTCAAAAAATCCATTATCTTCATTCAAACACCTTCTTTCTTAGATAAAAAACTGGCTTGATATACGAAGCCCACTCGAGACCAAGTATACAAGCGAATTATGGAGCGGCGGATGGGTTTCGAACCCACGACATCCAGCTTGGCAAGCTGGCATTCTACCACTGAATTACCGCCGCATAATATCTGTGTAATGTTCATAGTGTAATGCGTAATGCTTACAGCCTTTACACATTACACATTACACATTACACGTTACACATTAAACAATTATATGGTGCCCGCACCAAGAATCGGCTACTCCGGTTCGCAGAGCTCACCTGCGTAGCCAGCCCGCTCGCTGTCGCCCAGAGGGCTTTTCCTCCCGTTGGTCGGCGCTCGCGGGCTTCGATTCTTGCTGATGTTATCTTATAATCCGCTACCTGGCAATAAGCAATATGATGGTGCCCGCACCAAGAATCGAACTTGGAACCTTGACATTAAGAGTGTCCTGCTCTGCCAATTGAGCTATGCGGGCAGATCGATCACTGACTTAGCGCAAAATTATTAATGGCTATAACCTGCTTTATGCAACTCATGCCTTGAAATTCGTAAAAAATATTTCTCGGTTACATGCGGTATCAGAGACAGGCGGATAACCCATAGTTACGATCTCCGAATCATCATAATCCTTAACAGATCCGGACGATTTTAAGCTAACTAGATATAAAATCAATATTTGAGGTATTATTTTAACAAAATAAGATATTTAATGCAAGAGGGAAAATAACTGAGAGTATAATATTTTTTAGAAATTATACTATGTGGAGAAATGAAGTAAAATTATAAACGCGTAAACCTTATTATATCAAATCCTGCTCTTCTCTATAAGTAAAGATAAGAATCCCCGCTGCGGCGCCGATGTAATCGAAGATAAGGTCGTAAAAACTACATGTGCGGTTTGCGACAAAAATTTGGTGGCGCTCATCCGCGTAAGCGAAAAAAGTCACAAAAATGATAGTTATTACAAAATTGGCGATTATGCCGGCACCACACCATGTCTTCATTATGGCCCGCATGCTCAAAAAAGATATGACAAGAAATTCCACAAAGTGAGCAACCTTGTCGAAATGGAACCTGTTAAGGTCAGGTAGGCGCATTCCATCTATTGACGATAAATAGTAGGCAGCAAAAACACACACTGCCAATGGCAACCAAGACCAAATCAATGATGTTCGACTCTTTTTCATACGAGTTATTTAATTATTAAACAAAAAAGCCAAGCTAAATTATGCCATTAGCTTGGCTCGAAAATAGCTCTAGTGAGCTCTTTCTGCGTTTTACACACGTTTTCAGAATATCTTATATTTTTTTGCTCTAACAGAAACAATTAAACCTTATCATATAAAATGATAAATGTCAATATATAATACTACATTTTGTTCTCTTAACACGAATGTTTTAACTATTGTATTGGTTAGATTTTTTAATGGAAAATTAGCGCTCTGTTCTTAATGAGGTAACGATAAATTAAAGTTGTCTGGAGGAGCAAAAAATGTATTTAACTTTCATTGACGACATTATTAGCAAACCGGCTTGCTATAGGTAGCTTCGAGTGGATAGCGAGTTGAATTCGTAGGATGGTGCGGATGGAGGGAGTTGGTCCTTCGGCCGTCAGAGCCGTCCTTCGGACCGGCCAATTTGCTGTCGGCCATAGGCCTTTTCCTCCTATTAGTCGGCGCAAATTGGCTTCAACTCCACTCGAGTCATAACTCGTCAACTGGTGCGGATGGAGGGAGTTGGTCCTTCGGCCGTCAGAGCCGTCCTTCGGACCGGCCAATTTGCTGTCGGCCATAGGCCTTTTCCTCCTATTAGTCGGCGCAAATTGGCTTCAACTCCACTCGAGTCATAACTCGTCAACTGGTGCGGATGGAGGGAGTTGAACCCCCAAGCCTTGCGGCACATGGTCCTAAGCCATGCGTGTCTGCCAATTCCACCACATCCGCATCAATTGGTTTACCCCACTTCGCGAGCAATAACCCGCCTATCCCGTGATTACTATGTCGACCCTAAAAAGGATGAATAAAGAATAACTCCGAGTTGCAAATACCCTAAAGTAGAGTCGAACTATGGCGCGCCTGGGCCGGGTCGAACGGCCAACCAACGGGTTCGAAGCCCGCTACTCTATCCGATTGAGCTACAGGCGCGTTAGCTCAACATATTACAACAAACTGGCCGTTTCTTCAATGATATACGCTTATCCGGCCTTAAAAAACATTCGCAACTATTTTGGCAGCCTCTTTGGCAAGCGCGATCTTATCCTCTCGCACAAGCGGACCCAAAGCATCCATAGGCTGTGCGTTAATAAAATTAATGTCAGTGATGCCAATAAATCCGAACACCGCCCTTAGATACGGTTCTTCGAAATCGTAAGATCGAAGGGGGCTTATCTGGCTATAATCGCCTCCGCGGCTTGTTATAACCACCATCTTTTTGCCTTTTACAAGGCCTTCGGCACCATTTTCCGTATATCGAAAAAGATATTTAGGCTGTAGTATGACATCTATATAATGCTTTAGCGGATACGGCACGCTGAAATTCCACATCGGCGTACTTATAAGGTACCCATCGGCAGATATAAAACGCTCTATCGTCTTTGCTATCTCAGACCAAGACTTCTCCAGCTTGCCCGTCAGGCCTTTACCGCTGAGAAGCACGTATTTTCCGTCAACTTGTTTCTCTGTCAATGCTGGGAGCTTTTCGGCAAAGAGATCGAGGGTATCTATATAGCATGATGGGTATTTTTTTCTAAATACTTCTAAAAACGCCGCTGTTACTTTAAGCGTTCTGGAATCGTCGCCTCGAGGAGTCGCTATAATGTGCAAAAGTCTCTTCATAATGCCTCCTGGCTATGGTAATATTGTAGCACCATGCCGCAGGCTCTTCAAATGAAAATAATGTAACATAATCCTTGACAAACGGTCAAAAAGATGATATATTTTCGTCGGTAGTAAATGAAGAGCGTGATAACATGTACCGCAGGGGATAATTTACTAACCTTGCGGTTTTTTTATCGCGCTATTTACTGCTAATACGTATGGAAGGAGGTAGTAAGCAAATGGCAAAGGGCAAAGTAAAGTGGTTCAATGACGCTAAAGGTTACGGCTTTATCACTTGCGAGGATGGTAAGGATGTGTTCGTGCATCACAGCGTGATCCAGGGTGAGGGGTTCAAGACCTTGAAAGAAGGACAAGAAGTGGAATTTGAGATTACGAAGGGTCCAAAAGGCGATCAGGCCACGAACGTGGTGAAGCTGTAATATACATATACAGCAAAAAATAAGACCCGGTTTAAAAACCGGGTCTTATTTTTATATATTTTGGCTTATTTCTGAACGTTTACGGCTTCTGCCTTTGCCGCGCTGCCTTCTTCCGTATAGTCAATCTTTTGCCTTCTCGCCATTCTTAAGTTGGTTGAATGTAATGGTGTCAAATGCCTCCCCGGTCACCTTTGTAGTTGCGCAGAACGGGAACACCCTGCATTCGCCCGTCTCGTTTTCCACGGTAAGCTTTCTCTCCCCTGTGCAGGCTATCTCTGTGGCGGACAAGATCTTGCTCACAAACACGCCGGCCGTCTCTATGACCGCCCCAACCGGCTCTTTAGCCTTCGGCTCCTTCTCGATGACGCAATACCTGTATTTCGGCTCAAAATTCTTCTCTTCGGCCGAAACGATTCCGACACATATCGCAAGCATAAAAATAATGATTAATGCCTTCTTCATTGTATGGCGGCCTCCTCTTATGTTTAATTAATTATAACCCCCCGCCACAATGATGGCAAGGAGTTTCTGTCAACCGACTGCCGCTACAGTACTGTATGCATAAAAAAAGCGCTATCCTCTTTTAAGAACAACGCTTTTTTTAATCGATCTTACAGCCTAAGGCAGTATTACCGGTTCTGTCCCTTGATCGCGTTGGCCATTGACTGGAATATGCTCTCGCCGCATGGTGCCGGTTTTGCGCATTTGTTGCATGGAGCCGGTTTCGCGCAAGGAGCGTACGGTTTTGCACAGCTTGAGCAACTTGTGCTCTCAGCGGCGAAGACCGGAACCGCTAACGATACCGCTATTACAAATGCTAATACTCCCACCCCCAACTTCTTCATAGTCATCCCTCCATTTTAGGTTATGACTATACTAATACCACTATCGCATTATATACTTCTCTTCTGGGAAAATTTGCAAGGTTTAAGGTAAAGGAAAATTACTTATCGGAAAGAATGCTTTTATCCGCCCTCTTCCTCTTCGGTGTTTACAAATTCGCCGGATAGAATCAGGGCGCCAGGCGGAAGCTCGACTGGCTTGAATTCGGTGAGCGAGTCCTGGATAAAGATCGTAGGAGTGGTGTCGCGTTGTCCGGCATCAGAGCTCAAGGCTTCTTCAAGTGCGTTCTCCGGAGCCGGTTCGGGGGTCGGCGTCGGTTCAGGAGGCGCTGGCGGGACGTATCCTTCCCAACTCAGGTGCGGAAGGGCGGTATCGAACGCGTCCCAGAAGGGTGTCTCAAAATCCCAAGTGCCATAAACAGGCGCCGTATGGGTTGAGCCTTTTAACACATCCTCTGTCGTCTTATACTCAGCGCCGGGCTGGTCGTTCACGCCTCCTGTTCCCAGATTAGCGGCGCTTCCCGTATAGTAAGAATCCGTAGGAACAGAGCCACTACCAACAAAAGGCCCTACCGTATCCGCAGAGCTGGTGCCGGTCACCGTACCGGTCGCAAAGCAGTTATTGATCGATCCTGGATTATCTCCGACAAAACCGCCGGCATAAGAATCAACATCATTACCAGGCGTTGCGGTTGCATTGTTCTGAGAATAGGAATTATATATCGTTGTAGTGCCGTGATTTGCTCCCACAAAACCGCCGGCAAAGGCATAACCACCAGGGGTTTGATAAATATTATAATAGTCCCATCCGCCTAAACCGCCGCTTGCGGTCACAGCGCCTGTCGTGGAATACGTGTTGTGAATATCGTTATTATTGTATCCCGCAAAACCTCCGGCGTAGGCATTGCCGCCATTACCTCCCCAATAGTAACCTGCGTCTCCGCCGTCTCCGCCCGTTGCCGTGGTCGTCCCCGACGAAGAATAGGAACTCTCGATAACCGAGTTGTTAAACCCGACAAAACCTCCGGCATAGGCGCCTCCGCCGTCTCCGCCGAAATAGTTGTATCCCCCATAATAGCCATATCCGTATCCGCCGTTTCCGCCTTCTGCCGTCGTAGTTCCATCTGTTGAATAAGAATTTCTAATTGTTGAATTATTAAATCCTGCCAAGCCGCCGGCGTAAGCGTCCCCGCCGTCTCCGCCATAACCGTCATTTCCCTCACCGCCATTACCACCTATTGCTGTCACGCTGCCGGTAGCATAGACAACATCATTGGGATCGCCGATATCCTCATTATTGCGGCCCACAAGCCCGCCGGCGTAGGCGTCCCCGCCGTCTCCGCCATCAGTATAACCGTCTCCACCCTGCCCGCCTATCGCTTCAGCATTACCTTTAGCATACGAGCCGTTATAAATAACGCCTGAAGCTTTATAGCCGACTAACCCGCCGGCGTAGGCATTGCCGCCAAAGCCGCCGTATCCATAGCCGTCGCCACCATCCAAGCCATAGCCACCAGCACCACCTGTGGCAGTTGCTCCGCCGGTAGCATAAGAATTGGATATGTCTGACCACTCATTATAGCCGACTAACCCGCCGGCGTAGGCATAGCCACCGTTTCCGGCATTAGTCCAATCGGTGCCGTCGCCGCCGGTGGCTTTAGTCGTATCTATAGTCGAATACGAATTCGAGATGTTACCGTCGCTATTCTTGCCGACGAGCCCGCCTCCGAACGCGTCTCCGCCCGGCTGCCCATCACCGCCTCTGGCCTCGACTGTAGCACTCGCACCGGCAGCATGCGAATAGCTGATGCTACAATAGTAGTTCGCGCCTACCAGCCCGCCGGCGTAGGCCTTGCCGCCGGCATAATATCCACGTCCGCCGGTCGCTGTCGTATTGCCGCCGTCAGAATAAGAATTTTCTATAGCGCCATTTTCACTATAACCAACAAGCCCGCCGGCAGATGCGTTGCCGCCATTTCCGTCATAGTAACCATATCCTATAGTGGCATCGCCGCTTTTAGCCGTAACATCGCCGCCCTGGGCATAGCTATTATCCTTGATATTCCCGCTATCATTATATCCGACAAGCCCGCCGGCGTATGCGTTACCGCCGATGTAACACTGATAATAATAGCCGCCTGTGGCCGGCCCTCCTCCGGTGGCTTCCGTTGAACCAATTACAGAGTAAGAATTGGATATGGTCCCTGACTCATGCCGTCCGACAAGGCCGCCTGCGTATGCGTCGCCGCCTGAATAGCCACCGTTACCGCCTATGGCCTCGACTGTTGCCGAGCTTCCCTCAGCATTTCTGGCGTTTGAATCGATAATATCTGAATATTCATTATTACCTATAAGAGCTCCGGCGTATGCGTCGCCGCCTGAACCTCCTCCGGTATAATAATCTCCGTTGCCGCCTTGAGCGCTTATTATGGTACCAATAACAGAATAGCAATTATCAACATTGGCCCTTTCATCATTATAGTTACTTCCTATAAGACCCCCAGCGTATGCGTCGCCGCCACTATCATACGAATAGTAGGCGGCATCTCCGCCATTAGCATGCACCTCTCCGACCTCTGAATAGCTGTTCGAGATATATGCCGTATAGTTATATCCGACGAGCCCGCCGGCGTATGCGTCGCCGCCCTGCCCGCCTCCGCTACCGCCATTAGCGGTTACATTGACGGAAAGAGAATAAGAATTGGAGATTGTGCCTTCCCAATTAACGCCGACAAGGCCTCCGGCAGATGCGTCACCACTTCGACCATTGCTTGAACCGCCGGTCGCGGTGACTTCCTCCACTTTAGCGTAAGAATCTGATGTTTCTGTGTCTTTTATCTCAGACCTGTCATTGTAACCAACCAGGCCGCCAACTTTGGCAACACCGCCTCTACCATCACCCAACGCACCATCTCCACCCGCGCCGCCAGTACCTTCTACTGAGATAGTTCCACCGTCTTCAGGCGCCACATACGAACCCGAAATAATCGCGCCATTAATATTCTCTCCGGCGACACCCCCCACACAAGCATCGCCGCCGGCTCCGCCATACCAAATATAATATGGAAAATGAGCTAAAGTAGCGCCTGTGCCGCCTGTACCGGATGTAGCCCCTACGGAAGAATAAGAATTTGTTATTAGGCCCTTGCCGTCCACTCCGTCATTAGCTCCTACCAATCCGCCTACAAAGGCATTGCCGCCCGGATCACCGCTATAATAACTATCGCCGTCACCGCCCGTGCCGCTGACCTGACCTCCGACAGCGTAAGAATTGGAGATCGTGCCCTTATTGTAACCTGCGATAGCCCCTACGAATACTGTTCCACCGCTTAAACCCGGACCGGAGATTCCATTTCCAGTTATATCGGGATCGACAAGGCCGATACCATCAACTCTACCGTCAGGGCCTATAACGCCGAATAAACCGAAATATCCTGGATTTGAGTCCGCAACATGATTAATGTAGAGGTTGCTTATTTCGTAACCGTCGGGGTTTGTGAGCGAGCCGGTGAAAGCGTTAGCAGAGTCATAACCTATCGGCGAAAAACCTCCGCTCCATCTGGAAGTGGCGGATGCGTCAATATCGCCGCCAAGCTGATAAGCCCCATCTAAGTCATACATCATAAATTGAAGTTCGTTGATGTCGCTTATCACATAAGGCACATCATTAGTCCCGCCGATAAAGTCACCGTTATTCATTCCCTGCCAGATGAGCTCATGATAAGAGCCGATCACTTCCTTCCACAATCCGTTAAAGTCCCAACCAGCGTCCACAAAATCATCTTTTAGCTGCATGTCCGCTGTTGCCAGGCCCGTCATACCACCGAGTGTTCCATTGTTACCAGTCCCTTCGGCAAGACCCGAACTTTCTGTATCCCAAAAAGTTGCGGTATAGAAGTTCGTGTTATCATCGAATCCTATGAGTCCGCCGCTAGCATCATCGGCAGCTACGGTACCGGATGCGTAGGCATTGGTTATATTAGAGGAGGTTTGATTAATACCTATAATCCCGCCGCCATAACCGACTCCATCAGCGCCATCATCAATAAGGCCGCTTCCGCCAACGCCTCTGTTACCAGTAACCGTTTGTGTCTGCGAAAATGATTCCGATAGTCTTCCTTTCTCACTTAATCCGATAAGACCACCTGCGTAGCCGTTACCGCCATTGCCGCCCGTCCCGCCGACAGGAGGGCCAGGATAAAAGTAATAATAAAAAGCATCGCCGCCGTTACCACCGTAAGCAACTACGTTACCAACAGAAGAAAATGAATTTTCGATGGCATTTCCTGATTCGTCTCCGACATTCTCGCCAACTACACCTCCTGCATATGCGTTTCCACCTCTACCGCCCTGAACATATCCATAATGGCCATCACCGCCGTAAGCTTCGATAGTCCCGCCGCCAGCTGCATAAGAATTGTATATGCTGCCCTCATTCTTCCCGGCTATCCCTCCGGCGTAAGCGTATCCTCCGCTATAGCCCGTCTTGGTCGCATAACTATATCCACCGCTACCGCCTTGTGCGCTTACAAAGGTGTCACCTGCCGACGAGTATGAATTAACTATCGTCCCGTCATTTTTTCCGGCTATCCCTCCGGCGTAAGCAAAGCCGCCTGCAGCAGGATAACCGCCGGACGTATAAACACAACCGTTTCCGCCTACCCCGACAGTCTCACCATCCGCGGCAAAGCAGTTTTCGATCGTTCCAGCATTATATCCAGCCAATGAGCCTACAAATACACTGAAGCCACTTTGATTAGGACCACCGTCAGCGCCAGTCCCGGATATATCCGGACGATTCATGCCGAGATTTCTCACCACGCCGCCATTACCGATATATCCGAAGAGCCCGAAATAGCCGGTCGTGCCAACATCCGAATCCCTGTCCATAAACAGGTCGCTCACCGCATGGCCTTGGCCGTTAAGTGATCCTGTAAATTGGCTACCATTATCGCCTATCGGCACAAAGCCTGCGCCGGCATTCCAATTGGCTGTGCCTGAGGCATCGATATCGCCGTCGAGTATAAAGGTTGAAGTAAGATAATCCTTCATCGCCTGGAGACCGTAGACATCATATACGACGTATGGATCATCGGTCGCGCCTTCACCGGTGAAGCGGTCGAGCTTTGCGTTCACCGTGATCCTGAAATCGGTGATATCCCATGTTGTCGTAGTAGGATCTGAGACATATTGCGGCGATGAAGGGCCGGTCGGCGTATTATCAAGGGTAAGAATGCCGATATTCGCGAAGTTCTCAAGAGTCGGAGATTCGCCGCCATCCAGCCTCTCTCCAGCGGCGGCAGTATTGCCAGACTTTATTGTAAGGTTATATCTGGTGAGCGCGCCTCCGTCTATTTTGGTTCCTGCCTGCATATAGAAGACGCCTGTCGAGGTCTCGTTATCGCCGGCTGTAAACGTAAGGTCATCGGCAATGAGCGTGATATCACCGTCGACAACAAGATTATATGTATCGGTCTGGTCTGAACCGATATTGCCTTGGATATACGCAGCGCCATCCTTATTATCGTAATAAGCCTTTCCTCCCATTATAGTGCCGGACGATCTGAAACTATATCCTATCTCCTTAAATAGCTCTGTATCGATCGTCCCCGTATTGACATTGACTCCGTCGGAGGTGAAGAATATCCTGCCGTCTACGTTCTCCATCCTCGTAGCCCTGGCAACGCCGTCCTGGTTGATGGCAAGCGAGAATATATCGGAAAGCGATGAGGCATGGAGCATGACCACTCCGCCGTTGGATTCGATGAGGCCGGTATTCTTGATGGCGTCTGCCAGAGGATTACCATTATAATCGTAGACCTTCTGCGCCGCCTTCTCCTCGATGGCTACCGAGATGAGCCTGTTACCGGAAATATTGAGCCTGATGGCATCGCCTGAAGCAAGAACTATCTTGCCGCACCTGACCGCTATCGCCCCATTATTTTCCACGGCACCGCTTATGAGGGCCGCAAAGCCTCCCGGCTGGACGGTGATGGTGCCTGCGTTCAGAAGGAGCCTGTCCAGCTCATCCTTGGTTATTTTGGTAAACAGATAATTGGAATTTAGGAAATCCCTTGTCGTGATATCGCGCGTCGAGAGAACGAGGCTGCCTACATTAATATTAGCGGTAGGCGCAACGTAGATGCCGCTTGTATTGATAAGTATGAAGAGACCGTTACAAGTGAGCGCGCCCCCCAGGTTCGATGCGCTTCCGCCGATATCCCTGTTAAGGATGGAGCTGGTAATATCAGGAAGAGTTATGATGACGGATTCGTTTGCCGCGATACTAAAGCTTGAATAATTGATCACCGCCTTATCTGAGGCGGTGACGGACATTACATTGTCTTTTATCTCAAAAGTCGCTGTGCCGCTTTCGACTTGCGGGTCCTGAGGAAGAGGGATGGCAACTTGCGCGAACATAAATAAAAAAGCCACCCCGAGCGACAAAACCCTCTTGGCGGCCTTTTGCAGACGTCCATAAGCACAACTTGTTAGCCCCATATTTTATTCTCTACTATAAGTATACCATATATTATATTGGAATAAAAGTATCAATTTATTATTTTAGAAAAGGAAGATTGTCTAAAACGCGGATGAGATCTCCCTGCGATTAGGACGTCCTTTTCTCTCCTATATATTATTGTATGACGAGGTAGTGCTACTTCGTCGTTGGCTCCTTTTTCTTCAGGGGCACCACCCCAGCCATTTCTCCTATAACATTCACAAGATCACAGTCTGAAGGGACAACTATCTTTGCATTATTCTGAAGGGCAGTCTCCAGCGCCTGAAGCTTTCTAAGAATCTGGGCGTTGCCAACAAAGTATTTCTCCGCAGCCTCATTCACCAGTCTTATGGCCTCGGCCTCTCCTTGCGCTTCTAATATCTTTGCCTGTTTTACTCCGTCCGCCTTCTTAATTTCCGCGCGGCGCGCGCCGTCAGCGGCGGTCTCGGTGGCAGTCGCAAAATCTATCGCTGCCATCTTCTCGTTCTCGGCCTTGACGACCTTGTTCATAGTCTCCTGAACATCCTGAGGCGGCTGTATCTCTTTGAGCTCTGTTCTCACGATGTCTATGCCCCAGTTCTCGGTCTCCTCGCAGAGCGTCTTGTGAAGTTCTGAATTTATCCTGCCGCGCTCGCTGTTTGCGGATTTAAGCGTGAGTGTGCCGATTATGTTCCTGAGCGTCGTGCGGGCAAGATTTACTATCTGCCACTGGTAATTATTAACATTATACTGGGAGTTCTTGACACTGGGCTCATCCGGCTTAACGCGAAAATATACTTGGGCGTCAACTCTGGCGTTCAGATTGTCATTAGTAATTATCTCCTGGGGCTCGGCGTCTACCATCTGCTCCGTTACATTAACCTGGTACATCCTATCAATGACGGGTATTATCCAGTGGAAACCAGGTTCGGCGAACTTCCTGTACTTTCCCAGTCTCTCAATAAGGCCACGATGCGTGGGACGAACGATCCTGATGCCGGCAAAGAAAAGCGCTACAGCCGCGAAAAAGAGCAGCGTAAGAATTGACGCGTGCATATGAACCCCCTTTCTTATTATTACCAATTCATTTATTTATTTGGTAGTCTTGTTTATGATTGTTTTTACCGCCTGGGAGGTTGTGCTACCGGTATTCACAATCGCTTGCGCCGGAGGGCTGACAAATCCGCCTTCAGCGGAGGTGATCGCGGTGCCTTTAGGCTTCAGGGTCTTTTCATATTGCTCCTTCGCGGCGGACCTGGCGGCCTTCTGCTGGAACTGCGCGGCGTTATCAATGGGTCCCGCGATGGCGGCGGAGCAGCACAATAGCGCTGATGCTATCATAAACAAGCCCGATGCTTTGTTCATGCCAACCTTCTTTTATGTGTGCCCATTATTATAGGTCCGCCGATGTGCAATTGCAACGATTTTATGGACATCCGCACCTTCTTCGCATTATAATAACGTTATGAAACCCATTAACAAACCGATTGTAATTCTTGCCGGCGCCGCAGTCGCGGCAGTTTGCTTGGCGGCGTTATTTTTTGTATTCGGCAATGGCGGCGCGCGCAAGGAGCGGCCCAACGTCCTGTTCATCATAGTCGACACGCTGAGAGCCGACCATCTTGGATGCTACGGCTACAAGAAGATAAAGACGCCCAACATAGACGGGCTGGCCAGCCGTGGCACTCGCTTTAAAAACGTAATATCGCAGGTTCCGCTCACCTTCCCTTCTCATGTCGGCATATTCACCTCCACCTATCCGAACTACAACAAGATGCGGGATAACGGCTCCTTCAGGCTGGAAGACGATGCCGTGACGCTTGCCCAGGTTTTCAAGCAGCATGGCTATGCCACAGCCGCGTTCGTAAGCACGATAGTCCTTGATAAAAAGTACGGCCTAAACAGGGGATTCGATACATACGACGACAAGATGGAGAAGCTGAAAGACAAGCAGATCCTGAAGTTCATGGATGAGGAACGCCCAGCCGACAAGGTCACCGAGGCTGCGCAAAAATGGCTTGCCGCGAATAAAGACAAGAGCTTCTTCCTGTGGGTCCACTACTACGATCCGCACACCATCTACAACCCGCCCGCCCCCTACAATGAGATATACAAAGACAACCTTTATGACGGCGAGATCGCCTTCACTGATGAACATATAGGAAAGCTCCTGGCCACCCTTAAAGAGCTTGGGCTCGATAAAAACACCCTCATAGTCTTCACCTCTGACCACGGCGAAAGCCTCGGCGAGCACAGCGAGATAGGACATGCCATATTCCTGTACGACTCGACGCTTAAGGTGCCGCTCATATTCTCGTATCCCAAACTGATACCCGAAGGAAAGGTAATAGAGACACAGGTGCGTCTGGTAGATCTGGCGCCAACGATTATGGACCTTCTCGGGCTTAAGAAGAAAGGCGTCATCCAGGGCAGGAGCCTGGCCGGCATAATCAAAGGGTCCGGGAAAGCGCCGGACCTTCCCGCCTACAGCGAGTCCCTCTACGCGAAGTACCACTACAACTGGGACGAATTGCACAGCTGGCGCGACGGGAAATGGAAATACATAAGGTCATCGGAACCGGAATTGTACGACATCGTAAATGACCCGCATGAGCTAAAGAACCTGGCAGGAGAGCGTCTCGATGTCGCCAAGAAGATGGCCGCGGAACTTGAGAATTTTCTTAAGAAGACCTCCTCCGCTAAAAAAGAGAAGAAGATCGAGGTGGACAGACAGACCCGGGAAAAACTGGCAAGCCTCGGCTATATACAGGGAACCGTCGTCACAGCAACAGAAGGCGCTAACCCTCGCAAGATGATCCAGACGATGGAGAGGATGAACCTCCTCGCAAGGCTCGCCAACAGCGGCAAGATCGACGAGGCCATAGCCGGATTTAAAGAGGTGCTGAAGGCCGATCCGAATAATATAGAGGCAAACCGCCACATAGCCCAGCTTTACAAGGAGATCGGCAATTACGACGACGCGATAAGGCATTTCAGGAAGGCGGCATCCTTCAAGCCGGATGATCCGGAAACGCATAACGGCCTTGGTAACGTCTACAAGAACATGGGAAGGGTAAAAGAAGCTTTCGACGAGTTTTCGATAGCGGCCGTGCTCGACCCGGAGGACGGAGCTGTGGTCAATAATATCGGCTGGTGTTACCAGCAAAAGGGTGATTTCAACAAGGCGCTGGAGTATTACGAAAAGGCCGTCAAGCTCGATCCTAATATCGCCATGGCGCACGCCAACATGGCGGTCATCTACAGGGTGAGAAAAGACCTTGACAGGGCCGCTGAAAAAGCGAGAAAAGCAATAGATCTCGATCCGACAGTGGCGCTTGCCTACAGCGAACTCGGCGCGATTGCTGCCACAAAAGGAGATCTCGATAAAGCGGTCAAATTCTGTGAGAAGGCCGTGGAGCTCGACCCGAACTGGCCCGACGGACATTATAACCTCGGCGTCACCTACGAGTGGAAAGGCGACTATGCGAAGGCTCTCGAGAATTATTTAAACGCCCTCAAGCTCGCATCGTGGAACCCGAATTTTCATTTCAGCGCGGCGACGACGTATTATAAGCTCGGCCAGCTCGATAAAGCGGCAGAAGAGGCTCAAAAAGCTCTTAAAATAGCGCCCAATTTCAAAAGGGCCAACACGCTTCTGGACATGATAGATAAAGAAAAAAATAATGAACCATCTAAGCGAGCTGGAAAATAGGACCATATATATCCTGCGCGAGGCATACCACAGGTTTAAGAACATAGCCCTCCTCTGGTCGATAGGCAAGGACTCCACTACCCTTCTCTGGATCGCGCGCAAGGCCTTCTTCGGCAGACTCCCATTTCCGGTCATGCACATAGACACAAGTTACAAGTTCAAAGAGATATATGCCTTCCGCGACAGATACGCCGTCGAGTGGGGCCTCGATCTTGTCATAGCGAGAAATGACAAAGCGATAGCCGAAGGCATGGGCCCGAAAAAAGAAAAACTCGAGTGCTGCAACGCCCTGAAGACCGAAGCCCTCAAGATGAAGATAAACGAGCTCGGCCTGAAAGCCCTCCTCCTTGCGATACGGCGGGACGAACACGGCATAAGGGCAAAGGAGAGATATTTCTCGCCGAGGGCATCGGATTTCACCTGGAATTACCGGCACCAGCCTGCGGAATTATGGGACCTTTATAAATCAAGACTTGGCGCCGAGGAAGAGCACTTCAGGGTCCATCCTATGTTGCACTGGACTGAGCTTGATATCTGGCGATATATCGAAAAAGAAAAGGTGCCGGTGGTGAGTCTGTATTTCGCCCGGGGCGGCAAAAGATACAGAAGCATCGGTTGTGAGACCTGCTGCATGCCAGTCGCCTCTGGCGCCAATACTATTCAGAAGATAATAAAGGAACTTGAAACAACGAAGGTCGCCGAGCGCTCAGGGCGGGCCCAGGACAAAGAGAGCGCCTACACCATGCAGAAACTGCGCAGTCTGGGGTATATGTGATGAACATAACGATAGCCGGCCATGTGGACCACGGAAAGTCGACCCTCATAGGAAGGATCCTGCTCGACACCCGCTCGCTTTCCAAAGGAAAGATGGAAGAACTCTCCCGTGTATCAAGGGAGCTCGGCAAAGAAGCAGAGCTCGCCTATCTTGCCGACCAATTAAAAGAGGAGCGCGAACAGGAGCGCACCATAGACACCACCCAAAGCTTCTTCAAGACTCGCAAGAGGCGCTACTGCATAATAGACGTTCCCGGCCATGTGGAATTCCTGAAGAACATGATAACGGGCGCCACGCAAGCCGACTCAGCCATGCTCCTCATAGACGCGAAAGCGGGGATCGAGGAGCAGACGCGCCGTCATGCCTATATCGTCGGGATGATAGGCATTCCTCTCCACATAGCGGTCATAAATAAAATGGACCTTGTCTCCTACAGCGAGGAGAGGTTCGGGGAACTTTCGTCCGGCCTTTTGGATTTCACGCGCAGGATAAGCGCTAAAGAGCCTCTCGTGATACCTATATCCGCAAGGCACGGTGATAATATAACGAGCCGGAGCCTGAAGATGCGCTGGTATAAGGGGCCGTGCCTCACTGAGGCCCTTGACAGGTTGGAAGTCGCAAAAGGCTCCTCGGAGAAACCTTTGAGGTTCGCTGTTCAGGACAGTTATATCATTGACGGTGAAAGAATAATCGTAGGCAAAGTGCTTTCCGGCAAAATAGCGGCGAGGCAACATATAAAACTTCTTCCTTCGTCAAAAGATGCGCGTGTGGAAGCTATCAAAATATTCGGTGGTCAGTTGAGGCAAGCCATGGCAGGGGAAAACGTCGGCTTAAAGCTAAACGACCCTTCTTTAGCAAAACGCGGCGAGATCATCTGCGATTCCACCTGCGCGGCCGAATCATGCGATGGTTTCAGAGCCAATATCTTCTGGATGTCCGACAGGCCTTTAAGGAAAAACGACGGGCTTCTTCTGCGATGCTCAACCCAGAAAACTGAGTGCCGCGCCGAAATAATAGAAAGGCGGATAAACTCTTCTACTTTCGAGGTGCTTGAGGAAGACGCTCAAGCCCTCAACGCGAACGAAGCCGGCACAGTCATATTTTCCACTGAAAGGCCCGTTATCGTGGAAAGGCCTGACCAGACAGAAGAGCTCGGGAGGTTCGTCCTCGATTCGGGCGGCGAGACTGTCGGGGCGGGCATCATAGTATCGGCGAGCCGTCAAGGCCGAGGCCTTTAAGCTCCTTGTCGCTGTAGCCTGATACTTTAAGGACCGTGGGCGCCACATCGTAGAGCGACACGGCCTTTTTTGTGATCTTCTTATTCGAGAATATAACGCCGGGAACAAGGGCCGGATCGATCAGGTGGTCGCCTGACCATTTCTTGAGGTTGTCTTCGATGAGGCCTTCCGGTGAGCCTCCCATCGCTGTCTGCCAAGAGGCGCGGTAACCGTTGTTGAATCCTATATATAGGTCTGGCGTAGCGGCGGCATTGTCGCCCCAAAAAATCTCCTCGCGCTTATAAACCCTGCTTACGACCGGCTGGTTATATTTCTTGTCGATCCAGCCGGCTAGCCTCTGGACTATCTCGTTTTTAAGCCGTTCGGTCTCGTCTCCGGCGCTCACGATACCGTCGCGCTCTCTTCCTTTTTGATTTACATAGACCGCCCCGAAGCCTATCGCGTATGCCTTTGTCTTTGACCAGTCAACATCGGCAAGAAGCTCGGCGCCCGATTCCGCGTAAGGGTTCTTCAGGACAAGGTATCCGTTTGCCTTAAGCCAGCTATTCACGTGGACCGCTCTCCTGAATGTCGCGAAACCGTGGTCGGAGAGGGCGATGATCGTATCTTGCTTGCCAGCGGTCTCCATCACCTCACCCAGGATTCTGTCCATTTTTATATAATATCTTTCTATAGTCTCTTTGTATTCAGGCGGCAGGTCAGCCGCATGAAGCGGATGGCCCTCGTCGCGGTAGCGCCAGAACATGTGCTGGATGATATCAGGAGTCTCGAAATAGCAGAAAAGAACTCCCTTCTCAAGCCGGCTGAGCTCCAGATCGAGCATAGCCTTCCTTTCCCTCAAAATTTCATCGGCCTGCTCGAGGAACGGACCCTCAGCAAGACGAAGCTCGTTCACCGCCCAGGTATCCATCGGCATTCCCTGCGTATGGTAAAGGCCGATCTTTTCGGCAAGCTCCTTCGAATAGCTCTTCGGATACGAGATAGGAAATAGCGGCTCTCTCGGGTCGAAATTTATCGGGCTGATGTACAACCGGAATTCCGGCTTGACAGATACAAGATAGAATTTGAATATGCCCCTCGCCTTCTTTAAGAATCCTATATCGAACGAGACCTCCTGCCAGGGGCTCCACTCCCCCGTCCTTAAGACGGTTTTCTGTTTCTGAAACTCAATGATCGCGCCATCGGCGGCGGTAAGCGTGACCTTGAACGGCACCTTGACATTATCCGGCTTTGCGCCCAAGCCTGCTACCTTCGGGCCGATAAGATTTGCCACCATCACATCGGACTTCCTTAGGTGGAAGACCTTGCCGCCGATATCTTTATCGTCTGAGATGTTTTCGGAGGTGTAAAAGGTGAATGTCCCTTCGGTGCCGAGGATATCGGGAACGCCCATGCCTGAGAGCATCCTTCCCCTTATCTTATCGGGAGGAAAAGTGACGGGGCAGGCCAGCACAACAGATTCTACATCCTTGTCCGACAGATACTGCCACAGCGAACGCGCCTTTTGCGTCTTAACGGCCTTGCCGCCCTCCACCTTCGCAAGCGAAAGGTCCATCCTGTAGGTCTTAGGATCGCGTACGATGAAATCGAAGATGCCGTTTTTACCCGGATTTTTGCCGGTTGAGATAGCCGACCACGCTACGGGCGATTGCGGAGGATTGGACGTCGAGATGCGGCTGTAGGAGCCTGCTTCCTTAAGGCGCGCGAAATTGGGAAGCCTGCCCTCCTTCATCATGGGCTCTATTATCTCGGGGCTCATAGCGTCGAACCCAAGAATTATTATCCTCTTGTCAAATGCCGATGTCTTCATAAAAACTCCTTTTACAATGAACGCAATCGCAACCAGAACGCATAAGATTATGACAAGGAGCATGAAATGTTTCTTGAAAAAATTGAAGATCTTCTTGAAGAAGATGGAGAAGAAGCCAAGGATCCCGACGAGAAGCGCCAGCATCCATCCGCCGAGGCTGAATATGGTGAAACCCGTTCCCGGGTCTATATATCCTAACGTTATAAAAGGCAATACCTTATCCATCCGGTTTGTTTTCCTAAAACTGCTGGGCCGAGAAGTCGGAAGAGCTTTCGCCGCTGCCCTCGTAAATCACATTGCCGCTTTCGTCTTTTAGCACGCCGACACCGCTTGGCTTGCCTTCAACGACCTCCCCTTCGTAGATAGTGCCGTTTGTTTCCCGTATTATCCCTTTCCCTGTCATATTGTTTTCTACAAAATCGCCTTCGTAGACCTTGCCGTTCTTCCAGGTGTATATAACCTTGCCGTGTTTTTTACTGGCTTTGAAATCCCCTTTATAGACATCGCCGTTAGCCCACGTATAGACGCCCTTGCCTTCCATTCTGCCGTTTTTGAAATCCCCCTCGTAAGTCTCGCCGTTCTTCCACCTGACCGTCCCTTTTCCTTCTTTCTGATTATTTTTCCACTCGCCTTCATAGACACTGCCGTCTACTTTCGTATAAACGCCCCTTCCCTCCATGACCCCGTCTTTGAAGTCACCTTCGTAGACCTTACCGTCAGGAAACGTGATCTTCCCCTTGCCATCCATGGTACCGTTCTTGAAATCTCCCTCATAGGCCTGGCCGTTCGACCATCGTATTTTGCCCCTGCCGTCTAACATACCGGCCTTCATCTCGGCCTCGCCCTCGTATCTTATCTCCTTGCCGTCTTTGCTCCTTAAGGTCACCTTCAGATAGCCCTTGCCCTCGGCCTTGTTGTCAACAGCGGGGCCGGACCAGCTTGCCGCGGTGATAGTGTAATTATTAGATACACATACGACCCTGCAGCCCGTTTTTGGGTCGGAGGCCCAGCTTTCGGCCGAAAGCGCTGTCCGGACGGATCATGCGCATGCTATGCCTACAAGCATCAATATCAGGATAAGACGGATTTTGTCCATAAATATCCTCACTTTCTTTCGGTGTCAAGCGGACGAATAACGAAATATCCACGGCTCTCATAAAAATCAGCCGGACTGTATCTGGTGATTTCCTTCGCGGCTTCCGCCTGCATGACAAGCCACTGCGCGGTATCAGAAGCAACCATGCGCTTGTCTGTGCCAATGCCGAATTTCATGTCCGAGCTCGCAGGATCATGGGCTTTAAATACGGCCTCACCTTCTTTTTTCGATATAGGCTCTCCGACGAGTGTCGCGACGTTCATGTCCCGCTGGCTGTAGTCCTTCAGGAACTGCCGCTCTTCCTTTATTATGGGGCCCCGTTCGTCAGTATTATCTAGGTACCAGCGCTTGCCGTCCCTTTCGCCTAGGAATACCGCCACGTGCGATGACGGAGAGCTCCAGCAACTAGAGCCCCAGTAGTCGAGAAAGTTAGCAGCATTTCTGACGAGGACATCTTTCCAGCCGGAAGCCTGCCGCTCTTGTTCCCCTACGGGCGATATGAGGATGATATCACCGGCCGCAAGGTCATCTATGCGTTTTGCGGTATCGGGAAGCTCCGGCGGCTTCTTTGCCTTTATAAGTTTTAGTATCTCCTGCACGACAGGATTTGTCCGGGCTGTACGCGCGCGGATGGTCTGGCCGAGATCCCTGAGGAGCTCCTCGCCTAGCTTAAGCATATCCCGTTCGTCATCGGTAAGCGGCGCGGGTTTTCCCATCGGCCGCACAACCATGCCGGAGGAGGACACGGCAGGCGGATTGGCACGGATCTGGCCGTAAATCTCCTTTATCCGGAGCAGCCCTTCGGAGGCCGTAGCGCGCGCGGACGGGTTTTTTTCGAGCTCTATTATCTGGTCACGAGCCTTCTGTATCATCTCTTTCTGTAGGAGCACTGCTTGAGGTGATGCCGGAAGCTCGACAGTATCAGCCAGTGGGACGTTAAGCTTTATGAGGTCCTGCCTTGAGATCTCGCCGGTCAACGCCCGCGCGCTCAGGTCTGCAAGGTATCTGGCGTTTTCTATATTGCCGCCATGCGCTGCCTCAACAGCCTTCTCCCCAAGCTGGCTGGATAGCTTCAACTGCTCCGATAGTCCCGTCTCGCCCTTCGGCGTCGATTCGACAGCGGTCCAGGTCCTCTGCGATTTGAAAGTGACGCCGCCTGTAACAGCATTGAATTCCGGATAAGTGAATTTTCCGGGCGCCTCTTCACTGGAGAACGTGCCGTAGCGCCATGAACCGGTTATCTTTGCGGGGCGGTCCCAGCGCTCCTGTGCCACACCATCCAGATTGACGGCGATCTTCTCGCCATTAAGCCATCTGGCCAGCGCGATGACTTTCGCCGCTTCCCGCAATTTATGAAACGCGAGCACGACCCGGCAGTATTCCTCGTATTTATCCGTATAATGCGCGCACCAGTCTCTGTAGAGCACGGCAAGCTCTTTCAGTTGCTGCGGATCCATGCCTCTCAATTCATCCATACGCGTAGTGAAAGCGATCTCCGAGTCTCCGAACGACACGATCTTCTTATCCGGTGAGACGCGCATCTGCACACGCTTTGGCTCAAACCAGAAGCTGGCGTCTATGGTAACGCTAGAAGTGATCTTCTTCCCCTTCATCTTCTTCGTCAGATATTCAGAATATGTAATATGGCCTGGAATATTGTCAAACAGTTCCGGCCTCAGGATAAATGTTTTACCAGCGTAGTCCGCCTCGTAAAGGATACGGGCAAGGGCCGAATTAGAATCAACTCCTTCTGTATCGATAACAACATATACGGGACTTGCATCTATGCCGCAGAGAGCCCTTGTCGGCGCGTCACCGACGGGGATCGCCGCCATGCTCTCCATCGCCAGACGGCGGCCGCTTGAGTCCGTCATGTATACCGGTATGTATTTATACATCTGGTCGATAGCATGCTGGGCGCCCATCGCATCACCTTCAGCCCACATCTTGAGATTCGCGGCGTCTTCTTTCGGTAAATCCGCATTCCCCATGATAGCGGCCGCCGCAAGGGCGAGAAGCTTTTCTTCCTTTTTTTGGCGTCCTTTGTCGTATCGGCAAGGACTTTGTTGCTTTCCGTTTCCCAGCCGAGGATCTTAAGGGCTTGGGCGTAACTATCAGCGGTCCTTCCGGAGATTTTTTCATAGGCAGCGGCGGCCTTGTCCCATCCGGCGTGCCGGAAGACCTTGATGATGATCTTGCCGATCTCCTGAGGAGCGATGCTTGTGACAGTCTGCAGGTACGCGAAATTATACAGGTCGATATATTCCTGCGGCGTGATGCCGTATGCGGCAGCGAGTTTACGGATAAGGAGCTGGCGCTCCTGTTCAGCCGCCGGCATGCCGAGTATGAGCAAAGCGGGCGAACTAATATTGTAAAAGTTTTTATTGTCGTATTTAGCGACGGCCTCGAGGCTGGATTTTTCCGGATTGAGTCGTAGAGCAGGTTCGGGATATTTCAGAGCTGTCTTCAGGAGGTCCAGATAATTGATAGGGCCGGTATTATACTTGGGGTCGTAGCTGCCTATGACGGCGATATCGCCGGAGGCCGGATCGATAACAACCTCTTTCAGGACGTTTATGCTATCAAGAGCGTCGAGCGCTGATGACGGGCCGTGTGCGGCCGCCGGCACGCCGGGAATCGTGAATGTACGGTCGATCTCCTTGAGCTCCAGCCTGATCGCGCCGGTCGGTATGAATCTCTTATCGAGGCGCTGACCGGAGCGCAAAACTGTCATTGTGACCGGTGTATAGGGACGGGATGCCTTGATCTTTGCCTGCACCGCCGCAGAATCCTTCACCGGATCACCATCTATCGCCACAATAACATCGCCGACCATGATGCCAGCCTTAGCTACGGGGCCGTCAGGCGCAACTCCGAGAATCGTCGGTCCTGCGGAAGTGGTGGCGCCGTTAGTGATGCCCCAGTCTATCGTGCCCGAATATTTGTCCTGGCCCTGCGCGGCGGGCGCGGGCGCTGCCGGCGCAAGATCGCCATAAGCAAAGCAGAGAAAAAGACATGACAAAAAGATGCTGATCATCTTTTCTTCGCTTATCATACCTCCCTCCTACGTTAAAAAATCAGGCAAAAACCGGGGTATTTTTAATATATGAAAGCTAATGGACAATATAACTATCCGAGTTTTATTATAGCAGATTTGGGGCGGATAACAAGGAAATGTGAGGCCAAGATATAAGGTGAATTAAATTAAATATTATATGTGATCGTATGTAGCTTATAAGGCCGACGAGAAAAACCTTCTCTTAACTTACCTCAGAATAGTAGACCGACCATCAAGTGGTGATTAACCACTGGAACGCTGTCCAGACCCGCAGGTATTATATTCTGCTCCCGCACTAAAAGCAACTGGCAATAACAGACGATCGCTACTCGCCTCTATCAGCAATGCCTCCTATTCTTCATCGATGCCGTATTCGGTAACCATTATCCTGCCGGCTTTCCTCTCGGGAAGAAGATGATGAGGCGTAAAAGCGAAACTGGCGATCATCGTCGGTATAACCGCGCTGGCAATGACCGCGGCGACCAGATATGAATACTGCTGCTGGCTGATTATGCCCCGTGACAGGCCGTAGAGAGCCGATATCGTGCCGAACGTAAGGCCCGTTGACATCATAAGGGTATAATACCACTTCTCCTTGCGTTCTTTGCGGAATCGGCCGATGACAGGATACAGCCCGAATATTTTCGAGATGACTTTGCCGCCGAATAAAAGTAAGAATACCACAGGCGCCGAGATCAGGGCAGGCACTGAAACAAGCGTCCCCGCGCGCAAGAAATAAAACGGCGTGAGAAAACCTATCGTAAGCGTCCGCATGCGCTTGATCCAATGCTCTTCTTTTGCCGCGAACTCCGCTATAAGCATACCGGCTATATAAGCGGGAAGCACCGCTTCGCTGCCGGACCAGAGGGCCAGCGCGCCAAGTCCGAATAATACCAGCACCACCCATTTCGCCCTTATAGCCGCTGTCCTGTTTCCATATGTCCTCGTCAAGTAGGATGTCACGAAAGGGAAAGACCCCAGCACTATAACGCTCACCCCAACGAATACGAAAGTCTTATAAGTAAAAGGCGCGAATATGAGGCCGAGCGCTATAACCGTGCCCAGGTCATTGATAAAGCATGCTCCTAAGACGCCCTTACCGAATTCGGTCATATTAAAACCTGTTTCGAGCATCACGGCATAAACGACCGCCATGGAAGTGGTGGAAAGGGCGATCCCGGCCAGCAAGCTCGCCTGAGCGCTCCAATGAAGGATAAATCTCGCCAAAGCGGCGCATCCCAAAAACGGCGCCAGGAATCCTATAAATCCCACGACAAGCACTTCTTTCTTCTTGGACGATATGACGTTCGGGTCGAGTTCGGCTCCTGCCAGGAACGTGAGAAGCACCGCAGCCGAGGCGGCCAGAAAACGCAGCCAATCGAGATCACTTCCCAGGGCGTTCTGCCCAAAAAAATGGTTTGCGACGGCAGCGGCCGCAATGCCAACGCATATCTCGATAAGCGCGATCGAGATTTTTAAGTGATACGCTATCACCGTTGATACTACAGCCAGCCCCAACCAAACCGCAGCGATGGTAAAAATTTCCTCCATTTCCAGATACTCCTTTTCAGCCTTCGGACGGCTTATTTAACATATCTACAGCCATACACCAAAAGAGCCGGTCTTCCATTCCTGAAGAAAGCCACCCTTTCTGCGCATAATCCTATCTTTGGCTTAAGTATAGTCACCTTGCCCATAGCCTATTCTCCTGTCAAGATCCATAAGCCTTACATCGATAAAATCATTTTTATGGTATTTTGGATGCCGGGCAAGGGAACATAACTGCCTAACCATTTTTGGATTACCGTTAGAAAAACGGAATATTTCTTTTTTGAAACTGTCTGTCCTCTTAGCCTTAATGCCAAACTCATTGACATAGTGATCCACCAGAAGGTCGGTTTTAGTTTTGTCAAAATTGGATATTTCTATCTTTTCAAAATTATTCAACAGAAAATGAAGATGCCCTATGTCCTTCTTTTTGGTGCCTCTGGATATTACAATTAAAGGCAGTTTACGTTCGAGCAAATATTCCAGGAAAGACGAATATTTTGGGGTGGAATAGCCCATATGGTCAAATATAATGTATTCCGGTTTTGTGTCAAGAATGGGGTAACACATCTTTTTAAGTTCCAAGATATTCTTATCGCCAATATTGGCATGAACACCGTAATTGGATGAAAGAATGTTTTTTAATGCGTCTTTTAAGGTGCTGCTTTCCCCTGAATAAAGGATCATACTGACATTGCGATGGCTTGAAAGCACCTTGCTAACGATAGCAGTCTTACCAACACCCTCCATGCCGTATATAAAGATATTCTTATTCCTACTTATCAAATCGGTGATGGCCATACACTCTTTTTCCCTGTCAATCAACTCTTCAGCCATTTACGTTCCCGCATATAAATGTGTTAGCTAAGTTTCATGACGCGACGATATATATGGCACACGCTTTCCTAAACGTCCCTACGAGATAAAAATATGCCATATATCCCATCGTATCCTTAAAACAAAAACCTCTACTGTTCGGAGTCTAACAGTAGAGGTTATTATCCTTTCGGCCCTGAAAGGCTATTTTCGGCGAACCTCATCGCCTCTTAATGCGCTATTATTTTACTATGCCACCTGACAAGTTTCAATAAAAATAACCGCCGGCGGGATAGAGACTGAGATTCGCGCATCTTCAGCGCCGGGCGGACGTCTCAGGTATCTCCTTTTAGCTTCTCGGGGTGATGCTTCACCACTTCCGCCTGGACCATGTAAATCACGTCTTCGGCTATATTTGTTGCATGATCGCATATACGTTCAAGGAAGCGCGCTATTAGTAGGAGCTGGACCGCTCGAGGAGCTGTTGAGGCATCCTTAGCCATGTAATCTTCTATGAGTTCCTTCGTGATCTGATTACGCAATTTGTCGGCTTCTCCATCGGACAATATTGCTTTCTTGGCAAGCTCGACATCTCCATTGATAAACGCATCTACTGCCATCTTCACCATGTCTTCCGCTATGACAGTCAACTTTGGTATATCAACAAGGGGTTTAAGAAGAGGCTTGTCCACAATCTCCAGCACACGCTGTGCTATATCAACGGCTATATCCGCGATTCTTTCGAGCTCGGAATTTAACTTCATGCCGACCGTTATAAAACGCAGATCCTTAGCCAGCGGCTGATGACGGGCAATAAGAGCTACGCATTTTTCGTCGATAATTAGTTCGAGCTTATCTATGGCGACGTCATTATCGATAACGCTCTTCGCAAGCGCTTTGTCCTGGTTTTTGAGCGATTCGATGGATTTGTGAATTGCCTCCTGCGCAAAAACTCCCATTTTCAATATATCCTGATTCAGGTCTTTTAATTCCTCATCAAAATGCCTTTGCATAGCTTATCTCCTTTTTCGACCTTCTGAGCGTAATATAGATTCTGCGAGATTTTTAACTTTATATCTAATCTTGCTTCTCACCTCTCTAAAAAATTCAATATCTCGCCCTTTGGGGTCATCTATCTCCCAGGCGAGGTGTTCATCCGCCGGAACGAATGGGCATACATCACCGCATCCTAACGTTATGACAGTATCAAATTTTTTTACGCCTAATTCGTCAAAACCTTTCGATCTATAATCAGAGATATCGATACCGACTTCCCTCATCACTTCGATCGCCATGGGGTCGACCCTTCCCGACGGCTTTGATCCTGCGCTATATGCTTCAAATATATCTTTACCGAAACTCTTAGCAAAACCTTCCGCCATTTGGCTGCGGCAAGAATTTTCGGTGCATACAAATAGTATTTTCTTCTTGTCTTGTCGCGCCATCTTATTTCTTATCCAGATCAAAATGTATCTTCCTCGGAAGCTCTGTCCTTACACGAAGTTTCGCTTCCTGCGCCGGTAGATTTCCTTCAATCGGAGCGGCCCGCACCCTTATATATTCATCCTTTTCCAAAATACCGGTAAACCGATACACAAGCGGTGTTGTACCTATATTTTTACCATTCCATTGTATTCGGGCGCGATACGGTTCTGAGGTAATTTCTATTTCGTACTCGTTATATTGATATGACTTACCGTCATACCAATAATTATTTGGCGGTACAGGGTTCAGCTCAAATGCGCCAATTGTATCCAACACATTTTCCGCATAGGTGTTTTTTACGGCTTCTGATGACGATAAAATCAAAAAACAGACGATAAGAGAAATACCCTTCCTCATCCGAACCTTCCCGTTATATAATCCTCCGTAATCTTTCTGCTCGGTTTTGTGAAGATAATGCTCGTTATATTATATTCGATAAGCTCTCCGAGCATAAAAAATGCCGTGAAGTCAGAGATCCTAGCGGCCTGCTGCATATTATGAGTTACTATGACTATAGTATATTTCTTCTTAAGCTCCTGTATCAGTTCCTCTATCTTTAGCGTCGCTGTAGGATCGAGTGCTGACGCCGGCTCATCCATGAGGAGTATCTCCGGTTCTACTGCTAATGCCCGGGCTATGCAAAGCCGCTGCTGCTGGCCACCCGATAATTCGAAGGCGTTCTTGTTCAGCCTATCCTTGACCTCATCCCATAGAGCGGCATCTTTTAGGCTCTTTTCGACCGCCTCCTCTATACGGTAGCGGTCCTTTTCCCCGTTTATACGAAGGCCGTACGCGACATTTTCGAATATCGATTTAGGAAATGGGTTCGACTTCTGGAATACCATGCCAACTTTTCTTCTCACGCCAACCACATCTATATCGTCATCATATATATTTCTCCCATCTATCACTATCCTGCCTTCGGCTCTCGCGCCGAGTATAGTATCATTCATACGGTTTATGCTCCGCAGGAAGGTGGACTTACCACAGCCCGAAGGACCTATAATACCTGTCACCCGATTTTCCGGTATTTCCATTGATATATTCTTAAGTACTTTGACACCGCCGTAGTAGAAGTTAAAATTATGTACTGTGATCTTGCAGTTATCCATTTAATTACTCCGTTTTCACCTTTCTAAGATTATATCTCAAGACCACAGCAAATAGGTTCATCACAAAGATAAGCGCTATCAAAACCAGAGCAGTCCCATACGCAAGCGGCCGAACCTTTGAGATGGCATGATGCTGAGTCGACATTATATAAAGGTGATATGGCAAAGCCATGAACTGACTGAAAAGCGATTTTGGCAAAAACGGCAGGAAAAACGCCACTCCGGTAAAAAGTATGGGCGCAGTCTCCCCGGCGGCACGCGAAAGGCCCAATATCGTCCCAGTAAGCATGCCGGGAACCGCGTATGGAAGAACATTTGTCCTTATGGACTGCCATTTGGTCGCTCCAAGGGCAAGCGCTCCCTCGCGATAAGATTTTGGCACGTTTTTAAGCGCCTCTTCACTGGCGGTAATGGTCCATGGAAGCGTCATAAGACCCAAAGTAAGCCCTGCCGAAAGGACACATGTTCCAAATCTCATGAGCTGCACAAATAAAATCACGCCGAATAATCCGTAAACTATCGATGGAACACCGGATAGATTTCTTATAGACATGCGGATAATTCGGTTAAGCAGATTATCCTTCGCGTATTCATTTAAGTATATGGCACATCCCATGCCAAGAGGCACCGCCAGGATAGCCGTAATGATAGTGACCAGAAAAGTCCCGATTATCGCCGGAAGTATTCCCCCTTCAGTCATCCCGTTCTTAGGCATGGTCGTCAGAAATTCCCAGTTGATGCTGCCAATGCCCTTACTTACTATATCATATAAGATAATGACTAAAGCCAGCAGAACAGCTCCGACACATAATTTTAAGAAAATAAAGCCGATGGCCTCGGCGAGCTGTCCTCTTTTCATTTATTTGATCACCCTTTGGTATTTATGAAGGATTATGTCTGATATCATGTTGATAACAAATGTGATTATGAACAAGACAAGCCCTATCGCGAAGAGCGCATAATAATGAGTGGTGTCATAAGGCACCTCGCCCAGTTCAATAGCGATGGTCGCGGTCATCGTCTGGACTGAATCGAGAAAGCTCTTCGGCATGGCAAGCGCGCAGCCGGTTGCCATAAGGACAGTCATCGTCTCTCCTATAGCCCTGCCCATACCCAGCATGCTTGCCGCTATGATACCTGACAAGGCCGCCGGGATCTTCACGCGCGTAAGCGTCTGCCATTTTGTCGCGCCCAGGGCCAGGGACGCTTCCTCAAATGATTTCGGAACACCTTTAAGAGCCTCCTCAGAAAGGCTTATTATAGTCGGAAGCGCCATTATAGCCAAAAGAATGGCACCATTAAGAGCATTCAAACCGTTCGAAAGACGAAATATCTTCGCAATAACAGGCCCGACCAGCACTATCCCTAGAAACCCTATAACAACAGACGGTATACCCGCCAGTATCTCTACCAGTGGTTTAAAAATTTCCCGAACCCTATAACTAGCAACATCAGAAAGATAAGCGGCGGTACCAACACCCAACGGCAAGGCAATAAATAGGGCGCCTATCGATACCATAAAAGTGCTGACGATCATCGACCATATTCCATAAGAGGGCTCAACAAATGACGCTGTGGGGTTCCATTTAAAGCTAAAGAGAAAGTGTAAAAGGCTTATTTCCTTAAAGGCAGGCATCGATTTTGTTATGAGAAGAACAAAAATGCCCACGAGCACCACGATGACTAAGACGCCATTAAAGAAAAATAGGCCATGGATTGTATTCTCTTTAATTCTGGAATAAGCCATGGCCTATTTTTCCCTTACGATACTTATAAATTATTTTGCGTATTCGCCCTGAACTGATCTGACCTTACCAGCAAGTGGTTGACTAACCTCATAACTTCTGCCCAGAGTCGAGTCATTATACCTCTGGTATTCCTCAGGAATGGCGAAAAACCCCTCTTTTTCGATGATCGCCTGTCCTTCACTACTGAGCTCGAACTCAAGAAAATCTTTAACTACTCCTGTAGGGATACCATTAATATACTGATTAAGCGGCCGCGAAACAGGGTACTTACCACTCTTCACATCAGCGCTGTTTAACGGACTGTAGTAACCCAAGGCTGGATTACGCGCAACATCAAGCACTGTAATGCCACTGGCGTCTTTCGCATACCCAACCCCTACGTAACCAATACCGGATTTGTCCTGTTTTATCGCCTCTATGATTTGCGCGTTGCCATTCATACTCTTAAGTGCTGAAGAGTATTCGCCTTTCATCACGACCTCTTTCATGAAGTCGTAAGTTCCGGAATTAGATTGTCTTCCGTACAGTGTAATAGGCAAGTTCTCGCCGCCGACATCTGCCCAGTTCGTAATTTCTCCTCTATATATCTTGCCGATTTGGTCAATCGTCAGTTTCTTAACTGGATTTTGAGCATTTGTGACAATGCTTAAGCCGTCTATCGCAACAACCACACGCTTAGGATCAACTCCTTTGGCCATTGCTTTCTCAACCTCTGATGCCTTCATATCGCGTGAAGCGTTGGCAATATCGCATGTTTTGTTTATCATAGCCGCTATACCTGTACCCGAGCCGCCGCCGGTAACGGCAATCATCGTTCCTGGCTTTTTAGCCATATATACTTCGGCAAGTTTCTGCACTACATTAATGAGAGTATCGGAGCCTTTAATCTGTATCATATCCTTTGCCCAACACAGATGGGCACTGAATAAACCTATAAGCAAAAATACAATTATTTTTCGTAATCTGTTCATACTTTCACCTTTCCTTTTTACATTATTTATATTTTTTGACTATAGAAGAATATCCTGCGCCGGTGACATAATTGTGACAAGCTTGTGAACTCTTTGTGAACTTTTAAGCCGTTCAGAATCAGAATTTAGTTACAACGTCAATCTGCAGCTCGTTCCAGGGTTGGACTTTGTCCCAGCTTTTGATCGGCTTCATCCAATAATATTCGAAATTGAGTGTCGTATTCTTAAGCAGCTGATATTCAAAGGCCATATTGATACCCTTGCCGTTCGTACCCCCTTCGGCCGGATATCCGTTAGTAAAATTATTGGCAGCGGTAGCGTTCTGCCATGTCCCAAATCCATAGAAATCCGAATCGGGCATGAAATCCGGGATAGCATTGCGCTCAATAAATCTCCATTCTGCACGCGCCTTCCAATCGCCTGGTTCTTTGAGTTTCTTCTTGCCTATATATCCTCCTAACAGCGCACCCTTATTCATCGTCTGGTCGTGACAACCAGTATTGTAGATGAAGTCTGCATAAAACCCGTGCGGAAAAGACCAGTCACCTATCTTTGAGTTATCTATATTTATAAGAAGATCTAACACGTTGAACTCATATGCGTAAGTACCGAGAAGGGCCGAATTGGCCGACACCGCCACAAGTCCGCCTATATCGCGCTCCGATACGCGGGTATTTGTGCCAGCGCTTGCTGTGTTTGGCGTTTTATTCTTCAAGTTTGCGAAATTGTAGAAAGTTGCCGCTACATTTAAAATAGAATCAAGAGGACCAAATGCTTCTGTCTTAATCCCCATCTGCCAAGCAAAAAGGAGGGGATCGGTATTCAGATTTGCCGCTTCATTTAACCAATGCATGCCTGTATTCGAATAAAAATTTATGCTCGGCAGATTGTACAACTTTATATCCGGTGAGGAGTATTGCAGTGCCATACCTGTAGGATTTATATCCGAATCCCAGACCATCTCAGAATACTCATATGGTATGGCAAACTTTCCAGCCCACAGCTTCAGGTCGCTGAAATACTGACCATATTTTCTTATTAGCTCGCTTGGGGCCTCAAACCTCATATAATATTGATCAAACATGGTAAAATCCTTCTCAAAATAGCCATCCATCGTGTCATTGGTAGAGCGGGATCCTGTGCCACCACCCGCAAACCGCACCCCCGCATATGTGAAATCATTAACTTTGCCTTCCATATAGAAGCGGCCGCGAATCCTTTCCCTTATTCGCTGTTCATCAAGGCCTGCCACGTTATTAGATGTCGGCGACTTCCCCCAGTCTCCCTGAGTCCTGAACCTCACATCTCCGCCCCACTTTATCCTCTGACTCCATCCAGGCGCAGAGATAGACTTAGCCTGCGAGAGATCCTTCGAGGCTTGTAGTTTAGTCTCATCCGCGATTATCTGCGCCTCAGCGGGAGTAAGAATATTTTTCTCCACTAATTTGGTAAGAAGGATATCGATTTCACCTGCTTGCGCCCGACTTGTCCAATATCCCAGGAATAATATCGTTATCATAAAAATTAACATCGTTTTTTTCATTAAACACCTCTCCTTTTTCATATTTTTGGCTACCCTATTAATTTATATGCTCGAAGGCTGCCTTACGGATCTTCTTGAGTTTATTCTCGATCTCGCGCATTTGACTAGCATAATATGCGCGCTGCTCTTTCCATCGCTCATCTGTCTCCATTTGGCAAAGGATCGCTTTAAGGTGATCCGCCTGAGCTCTCACGCTCCCTATTATAAGCTCATCTGCAAACAATTCCTCACCCCCTTTCTTATAAACTTGGAGCATATAATTACCCTCTATCGCCTATAGAAATTATCCATGTGAGCAAGTTCGGCATGACAGATTTGTATCAACCAATTCCCAATAGCGCGAATTGCTGTGATTAATAATTCTCTAAACATATATCGAGTGCTCCATATCAATGTTTATAGGACTAAGTGTGGCAACGTCTTTGGTGCTTCCGCTGCAAAAAACCGGACAGAGTTCATAGAGACTAAAGCAGTAGTTTTCTCTTTCGAACAAAGACGGAACCATGCCATCGGCCATGCGATGATTACAAATGGCAAGTTCACTTTTGGAACTTATGCATGGACACAGTGTCATTTTCCCTCCTGCAATTACCTAAAATACACTATTGATCGTCTTCGCAACATCGTTTCCACATTTCAATGATAAAAGCGGTTTTGTTTCGATTAGGCCTGACGAAACGAAATAGTAGCCATAAAAAAGTTATCAGCAAAGCGACCGCTATGATTATCTGTAATATATCGCCTATCATCTCGTCACCTCTTTTTTCACTGCAAGTATAACTTCAAGAGGTGACAAAATCCTTAACGGAATGTAAATTGTGTGTGAACTTTACAGAGGCGATGTCAGATAGACTTTTAAGCTACTGGGATGGTAAAGCTGAAAGTGGAGCCCTTACCGGGAGTTGACTGAACCCATATCTGACCGTTATGGGCCTGGACGATATGTTTTACTATAGATAGGCCCAGCCCTGTACCGCCAAGCTCCCTAGAACGGGCTTTATCAACCCGGTAGAATCGCTCGAATATGCGAGGGAGGTCTTTTTCAGATATGCCGATTCCGGTATCCGAGATATCGATCTGGACGGCCTTATCCTTTAATGAGGCGCGCAGAATAACTTTCCCGCCTGCGGGGGTATATTTTACGGCGTTGTCCAGAAGATTTAAAAAAACCTGCACAAGCCGCTTTTCATCCCCCATGACACAGGGTAAACCGGAAGGAATGTCCAGTGTGACGGCTATCGATTTATCCTTTGCTGATTTTTCCAGAACATTGAAACAGCGCCTTGCTATAGGCGCAATATCCAGCTCTTCGAGTTCCATTTTCATCTTGCCGGATTCTATCCTGGAAAGGTCGAGAAGATCATCTATCAGGTTCGCCAGGCGATTCGAATCCTGGTAGATTATTCCCAAAAAATCCCTTACGGTCTCTTCGCTGTCAGCCTTTCCGTCCAAAAGGGTTTCCGCATATCCCTTGATGCTCGATATAGGAGTGCGCAATTCATGTGACACGTTCGCCACAAAGTCCTTGCGCATATCCTCAAGGCGCTTGAGCTCAGTAATATCATGAAAGACAAACACGGCGCTTTCAATCTTATTGTCCTTAACAATTGGAATACCATTTATGAGAACGGTCTTTTTCTCAGGCATAGAGATTCTGACTTCCTTGGTTATGAACTCATTTTTACCGTTCAAAACCTTGTCTACTATCTCTTGAACCTCATTATTCCTTATGACTTCCAGGGGTCGTTTCCCCTCCGGCGGCGAATCGATCAGAAAGAGTTTTCTAATTGACGGATTTGCCAGTGATATTTCGCCGCGTTCGTTGGTAAGCAATATGCCTTCGAACATACTTGCTAATATCGCTTCCAATTTTGCCTTTTCAGAGGAGAGGTTTTTTACTTCGGCGCTTAGTTGCTCGGCCATCTCATTAAGCGCGGATGCAAGGTCTCCTATTTCGTCATTAGCATGAATTATCGCCTTGCGAGAAAAATCGCCGGCCGCAAGGCGTTTGGCGATAACAGACATCTCACATAGAGGACGAGATATCATGATTGATACCAGGAAGCTTGCTCCAAGCGTAGCGATGATGGCAAATATTGTCACGGCAGTTATCGCCTTCAACATCTTCGATTCGATCATCTCGATATCAGAAAGCGGGATAGCAAGTCTGAATATGCCGGTTATTTTTTCCTTCCCTAGCGGAACCGCCATATAAAGCATATCTTTTTTTATAGTGGTGCTGAAGCGTTTGCTCTGTCCGAAACCTTTTTGAACGGCATTCTGAACCTCGGTCCGCGTTATGTGATTTTCGATATTCGCCAAACTTTTATCATCAAGTTCCGAGTCACCAATAACGACGCCATCCGGCGCTATTATTGTCGCCCTTGCGCCCAAAGCGGCATCGATCCTTTTGGCAAGGCTATTGGCACCGGCGGGACTTATCGGCTGGCTTAATTCATTATCCAGGAAATCCTTGCTAAGCAATAGATCCTTTTTGAGGGTATCCTGGATGCGCGTTTCGATATATATTTTGAGATTGGTATTAAGGTAAAAATATACGGCGGTCAGAATAATTAATATTAGAGAACAAAAAATAAATGTCAACTTCCAGTAGATCCTAACTCTCATCTTCTTCCTTGAATTTATATCCGAGCCCCCTTACCGTTTCGATGAGATCACCGGATCTGCCCAGCTTTTCCCTAAGGCGCTTGATATGCGTATCGATGGTGCGGGTATCAATGTCCGAATCCATCTGCCAGACATCAGACAATAAATTCTCTCGCGTCTGAACGCGGCCGCGCCTCTCTATTAAAGTCGTCAGTAATTTGAACTCCATCTGGGTGAGCTCTATCAACTTATTCTTAACGATAACCTTATGTTTTGGTATATCCACTGTTATGTCGTCTGCCTTTAAAATATCTTTTTTTACGCTTTCGACCTTACCTCTTTTAAGGATGGCTTTTACTCTGAGCACTAATTCTCTCGGACTGAATGGCTTTACAATATAGTCATCCGCACCCAGTTCAAGGCCCACTATCCTGTCAACTTCTTCACCTTTTGCTGTCAACATTATAAGAGGTATATCTTTGAGCCTTTCCTTCTCTCTTACGGTACGGCAGAGTTCATACCCATCCATGCCGGGAAGCATAATATCAAGGATCATAAGATCGAAATTCTCGGCATCAAGCATCTCGATGGCCTTCTCGCCGCTTGCGGCAACCGCGCACTCGTATCCGGCCTTCTCAAGGTTAAATTTGACCAGTTTAGATATATTTTTATCGTCTTCTACGATTAGTATATGCGCTTTCATTATAAACTTTCCCCTTTTTGAGTGTATTATATCAAAATGGATTAAATTTTGCGAGCTGTAAGGTGGAAAGCCTTTTGCGGATTAATCGCAATCTGCCATACTGATGAAAACCAGGGACGGTATAACAAACGAGAGTTTTATACAACCTTATGTTTTTTGATACGGCGTTACGTTAGATGACGAAAAATATGTGTGCCAGCACATAGTATATGCCTGCGAGGATAAATATAGCGCCTGTGAATTTGCGGGCATATACCTCGATCCTTGTCACATGGCCGAACCACTTGAAGATCGACTTAACTCCAAACGCAATAGCCATGGCAAACACCAGGACGGGTAATGCTGTCCCGACACCATAGACAAGCGGCAGGGTAAGGCCGAATTTATGGCCGAACGATAACGGCATGAGGCTGCCGAAGTAGAGTGCCGCCGAGATAGGGCAGAAAGAGAGAGCGAAGATAAGGCCCAAAATAAAAGCCCCGCCGAGGCCTGAGTCGGCCAGCTTCTTTTGTTTTTCATCGGATATGGTGCGGCTTGCAAATTGGAATTTTATGAGGCCAATGAGGTAGAGACCCGTCAGAAGAAGCAGCGGCCCAAGGATCTTGTTCATGTATTTCTGCAAGAATATGGCGGCCACCGGAACGCTGACTACGGAATAGATGATGGCGAACCCGAGAACGGCATAGGTGGCTGCCCTGCCCAGCGTATAACATATTCCCGACCAAAGCACGGCCTTTTGATGCTCGATCTTTTTGGAGAGGAACGAGACTGCCGCTATATTCGTCGCGAGCGGGCAGGGGCTGATGGAGGTAAGGATACCGAGCCACAACGCGGTAAGAAATCCGGTCAGCACTTCATTCATCACAGCTCTTTCAGATACTTTGATATCTCATCTTTGACATAGGCCTTGAACTTATCGCCGCTTCTTAAGAAATCCCATACTTTTCCGAGGTTGTTGAACTTGACCTCTTTTCCGTCTTTCACCAGCGAGAGCACAACGGATTTAGTAAAGAGCCCATAATCACTTATGTAATGCTTGTTGCCCTTGGTCTCCACATTTATTATTTTCAAAGTAAGCTTCCCGATCGCTTGCTCGCCCTGAAAGTCGGAATCGACCAATTCCCTGGTCCACTTTTCCATATTGTAGCAACTAGGGCAGCGGAAATTCGTATGGAAGTAATATACGACTACATGGTTTGCCTGAGGCGCTGCGGCTTCTGCCGCGAGCACGAACTCTGCGCCACACCAGGCTACAACCGTTACCAACATTAACGCTAATGCGATTTTTTTCACGGTTAAGCTCCCTTTTTATTAAGGATTCTCGCTGATAGTTTTCTTGATGGCTGCTATAGCTTCGGCCGTAGTCTTGTTCCGTATATCGAGCGGTACGTGTTTCGCCTTACCAAATCCTACTGCTTCAAACGCGTCTCTGAACATCTTCTGCTGCATCAATGGATCGCACGCCGCGATATAGAGCTTGTCTATGTCCTTGTTATCCAGCAGTATCTTAAGATACCTGTCGCCGTCATCCGCACAAAGCTGAGGGTGTAGAGCGACAAAATCCACGACCTTCTCCCGGCGAAGGGCATTTAAGACCTCCATCGTATCCATGTTCTTAAACGACGGGCATGTACCCTGGCAGACGCATAGGATAAATCCTTTTTTACCGGCCATATCATCCTCCTATTTCTTGTCCCCGAAAAACGTGATCGCCTTCTGTTCGCAGATTTTGCCGCACCCCTTGCAGAACTCTACGCAGTTTTCGGGATGGGCTACTACCGGTTTGCCATCGGGGCCTTTTTCAAATACACCGTTAGGGCAAAAGTTGAGACACATCATACATCCGACACATTTCTTACGGTCTATGATCGGATACCAGTTCTTGGCCATATCTCAAACCTATTTGACTTTCCTCAATTCCTGTTTTATGCGCTTGACGATAAAGAGAATGTCCTGCTGCGACAATTTGAAATTCTTATTCTTGGCTATGCCTTCCTCAGTTACATCAATGTAATCGGTGATATTGAGGCCGGCGTGTTCCAGGGTCTTTTTCGCGCATTCAACAGAACAACCGTCAATAGCGACTAGCCGTTTCGCGGACCTCGCCGACTCGATCATGCCGGATATGTGGGCCCCGATGCCGGCAAGGCAGAAGAGAGAACCGACACCCTCCTCAGTCAGATGCACCGCTACCCGATTGGCTATCTGGCCGCAGTTTGAGCCTCCCGAACAGGGAAGTATTACAACTTCATTTGCCTGGCACAGACATTCTTTGGCCATATATCACTCCTTGATCCTTAGATTTTTAATTTTTTATACAGCTCTCCGAGAATCGACTTATAAGCGGCTGCGATATCCGCCTCTTTTTCTTTCAGCGGCTTGGCCGGGATCAAGTCCATTATCTCCGTCTCAGATAGCCCTGACTCGTACATTGCCTTGGCCGCGCCGACTACCATCTTATACAAGCCGTCTTTTGCCTCTATTGAAGATAAACCAAATGACTCCGCAATATTTTCTAACTCCTCCCACTGAAACCAGAAATATGTCGGCCCCATCGCGGTCAACATCGCGTATGCTTCGAGCTTCTCCTCGCTGACAACGGGACAATCTCCAAGAACGCTAAATACGGACTCAACAATCTCCTTGTCGCTTTCGGATAGCGCCTTCGAAAACGCTACTGGATTATATCCAGCATTTACTATGGAGCAGGCGTTCGGTATCATCCGGCAGACACGGCCGAAACCGCCCAATAGGGCCGATAGCTTTTCGATCGTAATCTTCGGCGCGAGCGAAATTACCATAGCACGCGGCTTGATAAAAGACCTTATCTCTTCCAGAACGCCTGCTATGGCCGGCGGATGCAGGGCGAGGATTATTATCTCCTGCGAAGCGCTCTTAGAATTATCGCCCCGGACGGTTTCGACCCAGGGAAACCGGCGCCTCAATGAGTCCAGCGCACCGATGTCAACATCGCTGGCGACGATATTTTCCGGATATTTGCCGCATCTCTTGAATCCGCCCAGCAATATCCGCGTTACCCTGCCCGAGCCTATAAAACCAATTTTTTTATCTGTCATAACCCGATCAAAACTTAGGAACAAAAAACCAGAATATTAATCCTGCCACAGTTCCGCATACCCACATCAATGTGGCGTACACCAGAGGCACTCTTGGCTTGACAATTTTACAGACTCCAAGAATGGAAGGCAGGCTGAGCGCCGGGCCTGTTAAAAGAAAAGCGAGAGCAGCGCCCGTGCCCATGCCTGACTCCAAAAGCCCCCTGACTAACGGAACCTCGACCAGTGTAGGGGTGTACATAAACACCCCGATAACTGACGACAGCATTATGGGTAAAATTCCATTACCGAGGTACTTAACTAAAATCCAAGCCGGCAAAAGAATTTTAACTAATCCGGCACAAATAACGCCAAGCATTATCAACGGAAGCACCATCTTCACAAATTCCCAAGAATAGAGAGACATATTATATAGTCTTTTTCCAAAACCTAAATTCTCTTGTGGCGCGCTCTCCGCTACCGTATCTATTCGCACCGGCTCAGGTTCAGGAAGTCTATTTTTGAAAATCCTGTCTGTGGTATAGCCGACAAGGATCCCCGCTGTTATCGCAACGATGATCCTTGCTAAACCGAATTTCCATCCCAAAAGCCCTAATGTGAGAAGGATCGCGGCGGGATTATACGCCGGTCCCGTAACAAGAAAAGTGATGGCCGGTCCGAGGCCAGCCCCTCTCTTATAAAGACCGCCAAAAAGAGGTATTATACTGCATGAACACATCGAAAGAAACGGCCCGCCGACTCCAGATACAACGTATGGAGCAAATCCTCTGCCAGAGCCCATAAGTTTTATTATCCTGTCTCTCGGCACAAATTCCTGAATAGCTCCCGCGGCTATAAACGCCAGAAGAAGGCACAACCAGGAATGTTTCATATAGTCAATGATCGTAAAAACCAAGAACATATGAACGGGTATTTTGTTCTCTTCCAAAAGTTTTGCGGTTATGACTTTGTTATGCTCCATGGTGGTCTTAAAACCCGACCATGATTCCCCCCACTCATATATTAATATGACTGCAAATATGAATAATAGTATGCCTATCGCAAAAACCGTCCTTTTATCCATCCTTACCTCCTGCTATTCGGAGATCCATTTCTTTATCTCGTCCGGTAGGGGGATCCTGCCCGCTGCTTTTATTTTTCCGTCGATCGCGAGGGCGGGAGTGGTCATTATACCGCGGCTTACAATTTGCTGCAAGTCCTCTACTTTTACTATCTCTGCCTTTATATTTAATTCCTTCGCGGCGGCCTGAGCGTTTTCGTACATTTTTTTACACTTCGGACAGCCCATGCCCAGTATCTCGATCTTCATTTTGTGATTCCTCCTATTGCTATTGTATCTTAAAGCTGTAGAAATTTACACTCTTTATGTTTGACGATAAGAACCGCGCATCCGGCCTTTCTCGAAACCTTATCGACTGTGGAGCCTAAAAACGCGTGCCGAAGCTCGCTTCTGCCGTGGCATGACATGACGATCACATCGATACCATGGCTGTGTGCGAACTTGATTATCTCTACAAACGCGTGTCCTTCTTTGACAACCGCGCCGGCAAATAAGTTCCTTGGAATATAGGACTTGAACTGGTCGAGGCTTCGCTTCTTTTGGCCAACAAACTGTTTGTGCATCTCATCGCAGATCTTTTCGAGCGGCGGATGGACCTTATGTATCTCTTTGATGTGGAATATATCTTCCTCCACATGCAAGAGATATATCTTGCCCCCGCAGCATTCGGCAAGCTGCACAGCCGCTTCGAGCGCTTTCTTTGAAAAATGTGAGAAATCTATCGGAACCAGGATCTTTTTAAAGTGCATCATTCCCTCCCTTATTTTTAGTTAACCATTATTCCGAATACATACCCAACCATAGTCGAAAGCACGACACAGAGCGCGCAGAATGTGAATGTCTTGCGGGGTCCAAGGATCTTATTGATAACGAGGATGCTTGGCAGGGATAGAGCTGGTCCCGCGAGGAGGAGCGCGAGAGCCGGCCCTTTCCCCATCCCTAAACGCATCAGCATCTCGACGATTGGTATTTCAGTCAATGTAGCGAAGTACCATAGAGCGCCGATCATTGATGCCACGAAATTCGATAAAAAAGCGTTACCTCCTACGAACGCTGCGACCGCTTTCTCGGGCAGGATGCCACCGATAAAGCCGGTCACGAACACGCCTCCGAAGAGGAGCGGCACGATCATCATGCCAAAATCCCATGTCGCCTTCATCCAATCCTTAATTTCGTTTCGAGTGAACCACTTTTTGGCCATGATGAGGACGAAGATAAGCATAAGGCCCGCCAGCGGCCACTTCATCGCGTGAACGCGCATAACGAAATTGTCTTCAGGTATCACCTTCTCAATATCTTTCTTTTCTAAGCGGACAGCGTCCACCGCCATCTGTCCGTCCGGTTGATATTCTTTGACCTCTATGAAGTCCTGGGTCGAATACTGAATGTTCGCCTTCATCTCAGTGCCGCTTTTCATCTTAATGGTGACATCGTTAGTGTTATACCAGTCACTAAAGACCAGGAACATGATCATACAAAGGAAATAGAGCCCGGTCTTCCAAATAGGCCTGGTCGGATGAGGTGGTGGTGGCATATTCATAGCCATGTTCACGCGCACCTGTTCCGTTTTTCGGAAAACGAAGGCCATCGCAAGACCTATAACAAAAGCGAATCCGACCGCGCCGATAACACGGGCAAGCCCTATATCAAACCCGAGCACGCGCGCCGAAAGGAATACAGCCATGACATTGATCGCCGGCCCTGAATATAGGAAGGCGCTCGCAGGTCCTAGCCCCGCACCCATGGTATAGATACCGGCAAACATCGGTAGCACGCTGCACGAACAGACCGCCAAAACGATACCCGCGACAGACGCCACCGAATAGGCCATGAAGCGGTTGGCGTCAGGGCCAAGGTACTTCATAACGGAGGCCTGAGACATAAAGGTGGAGATCGCTCCGGCGATGAACATGGCAGGAACGACGCACGCGAGGGTATGGTTAATAACATACCACTGGAGGAGCTTGAATGCCTCAAGGATAGCGTTCGTTATTTTCGGGCTTCCCAGCGGCAGGAAATACATAACTAGAAAAATACCCACAAGCCAGTACAGCTTCTTCAAATCCTTCATAATACCCCCTCTTACTTTTGTATTAAATCAATTGCCCTCTTTGAGGCCTTTTGTAGGAGGGGCTATCTCACAGCATCCTCCTTCTATCCTTATCATCTTTATATTTACGAGACCATCGGCGACCTTTTTACGCGCCGACTCAATTATGCGCGAAAAAGTCGGCCTTGAAATCTTGAGCATCTTTGCCGCCGTTTCCTGGCGCATGCCGTTTAGGTCGGCAAGCCTCAAAGCCTCGAACTCATCAAGGGTCACAACGACCTCTTCGACCCTCTTATTTTTTTTGCATCGCGGGATGAAACGTCTGTCTCCGGGGTTGTATTGGACCCACCGCATCTTTTTTGGTCTCATCTCTTCCTCCGAGTTATGAACTTATGTTCATAAGTATATCACGCCTTCCTACTTTGTCAAATATATTTTTCTGCAGTTACCGACGTCCCAACAAAAAGGCCCTGACCGAATACTGCCGATCAGGGCCCTAAACATGATATCTCTCTAATGTAGAGGTAGGCCTATTATTGGGGTCCCTCTCGCATTAGCCGAGGGGAAACTTCTCGAATTCCAAATAACGCTTATATACAGGAATTACCCTGATATATGCATAATATTGAAACTTTAGAGAGGTATATCCCCGCTAATTTGCGATAAATATTTTCTCTCCGTTCACGTAAGTAGCAAGAACCCTCATATCTGAGATTTTATCAGGAGGTACTCGCCGGGGATTATCGCTCAATATGATCAAATCAGCAAATTTGCCAACTTCGATGCTTCCCACTTCTTTTTCCATGAACAATTCGTAAGCGGCGTTAATGGTATAGCCCCTGATCGCGTCATCAATAGATATGCATTCTGCCGGCCCCAAAACATTACCGCCTATAGTCTTCCTCGTGACTGCTGTTTGAAGCACTTCTATCGGCTTATTAGGAGAGGTCGGACCGTCAAAATGAAAAGCAAAGTTAACTCCGTATTTCTTCGCCGAAGCAACCGGGCACCAGCGCCTGCCTCTTTTATCACCGACTAAGGTAGGTATGACATCTCCCCAGTATTTAACATGAGCCATAAGAAAAGTAACCTGAACTCCCAGCCTCTTAGTCCTTTCCAGCTGGTCATCGCGTATCATAGGTACGTGTTGTAAAGCAATTCGATGGTCCGGCCAGGAATATTTTTTTAAACCATTCTCTATCGCATCCAAAGCCATCTGAATGGCCTGATCTCCCTCCGCATGAATCTCAGCACCGCGCCTATCCTTCAAACAATTATCAATAAATGTTTGTAGCTCCTCTTGGGTAACATAAGGTTTTTGCATATAACCGGGCGGGGTCTCCATAATTTTTACCGTAGTATCATTCACAAGATAAGGCTCGGTCATGGTTATGGTGCCGGTCCAGGGCGAACCATCAATAAATATCTTTCCTCCGTTAACCTTAACCATCTCATCGCCCTCAAAGGGCTGCCATTTTTCGTAATCCACGGCATAACCGCGCAGCCTTATGGCTTTATATTTCTTAGCCGTTTCTCTATAAATCTCATAAAACTCCGGCAATAAAAATCTGTCTGTAACTCTAGTAATACCATCTCTTGCATTTATTTGCCAGGACTTAGCCATGTACCGGACGGATTCGTCCAGATTCGAGAGCTTAGTTTTTAAGAACGGCGCGATAGCCATCTCTATTGGAGCGCCCCGATCAAGTCTACCGTTTAATTCGCTGTTTGCGTCATGGCCGAAGGTCCCGCCTGCTGCACCGCCAGGATTGGGGGTATTCTTGTCAATTCCAGCCAGTTGGAAGACCTTGCTGTTTACAAAAGCGATGTGATTACTGTTCCCCATATAAAAAGAGGATTATCTGGGGCCATGGCATCAAGCTCTTGTATAGTCGGATTCTTGAGACCCTTTTGCACAAGAGGATCCCAGCCAAAGAAAACCAGGTATTCTCCCGGTTTTGCGTTGGCGATCCTATCCTTAATAACCCTCATGATCTCTGCGCCGTCCCTATAAAAGGCCGGCCGGATATCAGTTGTAAAATTCTCTATCACCATTTTCTCGTAGGGATGTGAATGGGTTTCCACGAAACCCGGCATGAGGGTCTTCCCTTTTAAATCAACCATCTTCGTCGCCTGACCTCTGTGTCTTAAGACTTCTTTTTCGCTACCTACGGTAATGATCTTGCCGTCTTTAATCGCAACGGCTTGCGCTTCGGTCATGTTTTTATCTACGGTGAGAATGGTGCCGTGATAAAAGATCGTATCCGCTGATGGTTTCTTAGCGCAACCAGAAAAAATGAATGCTAAAGATAAAATAATAAAAATACCTTTTAATTTTTTACAAAACATATATTCCTTCGTTTTATAAAAATGGGGTGGGCGAGGGGATTTGAACCCCCGACACCTTGGGCCACAGCCAAGTGCTCTAGCCAAGCTGAGCTACGCCCACCGAATTTCTTTCTAGTTTTGCATGATTCGAAATTCGTCCCGAGAAGCCAACAACCAATAGCATTCTAGTGACTATCGCTCTACTTCTTCGTATCCAGCCACTCGTTCCACTCGGCGACCTTGCCGTCGACAAGCTTGAAGGTAACAGACCTCACCCCTTCTGCCGTCGCGCTGATTTGGTATGTCCAGGACTCTTCCTTACCCGCCGCTGTCACCTTGCTCTGGGCAAACCTGTAGAATAAGGCGTCTTGTTTGGGCTTGCCTTCCGGCGGATAGCCGATCAAAGAAACGAGCTGATCCTTAGTCATGCCGACCTTGAGGCCGTCGCCCTGGAGCGCCTCGGCGATCTTTTTATTCTCAAACAACCCTGCGTACGCCGTAGCGGAGAACATTATCACACACGCAAGGGCGCAGACAAGAACTATTTTTGCCATGGCCATGTCCCCCTTCCTATAATATGCACATCCCTTTGCGGGAACGGAATCTGTATGCCTCCCGCTCTGAAAGCATCGAATATCGCCTTGTTCAGGTCGAATTTGACATCCCAATAACTTGACTGAGCACACCAGAGCCTCGCATAGATGACAACGCTTGAGTCGGCGAATTCTTCGATGCCTACCTTGGGCGCCGGTCTGGAGGCGACCCTTTTCTCGCGCGAAATGGCGTCCTTTACGATACTGAGCGCCTTATCCATATCCGACGAATAGCTCACCCCGACCTTAAGGTCAAGCCGCTTGAACTCGGAATAGTTGTGCATTATTTCGCCGATGATCTTTTTGTTCGGGATGATGATGCGCGTCCCGTCAAGGGTGCGCATGATGGTACGCGCAAGCGTCATGTCCTCGACCTGGCCGATATTTCCTCCGACCTCAAGGATATCGCCGACCTTAAACGGCTTAGTAAATATGAGAGTTGCACCAGCAGCATAGTTCGATAGCGGCCCCTGAAGCGCAAAGCTTGCGCCGAATCCTATGGCACCTAGGCCAGCTATAAAAGGCGCAATGGTAATTCCAAAATTGCCGAGGGCTATAAGAAGCGCTGTGGCCATTATTAGAAGCCGCACGACATCGACAAGAAATTTCGTTATAGTGACATCGGCTTTCTTGGCAAGGAGGAAAAGCTGGATTATCTTGCCGATAAATCTGGCAATGACCCATCCGGCAAGAAGGATCAAGATACCGCCTATAATGTTAAATATATTCTTCGATATGAAATCTAAAACGATATAGGCAAGCTCTTGCGCCGTGCGCCCCTGCATCCCAAATAAGGCGTTACCCATTGCGTTCTCCTTTATATTTACAAATTTCGACTTGCTAAAATGGCGTCCCTGGCCTGATTCGAACAGGCGACCCTCTGCTTAGAAGGCAGATGCTCTATCCAGCTGAGCTACAGGGACACTTAAAAATAAAAATGGCTGTGCCATGAACCCAAGCGTTTGCCCTGTACCGGAGCAAAAAATAAGTTTTTGCAACCGGCACAGGGTACAAACCAGATTGAGGCAAACGCGAGTGGTTCATGGTCGGGGCGGACAGATTTGAACTGTCGACTTCTTGGTCCCAAACCAAGCGCGCTAGCCAGCTGCGCTACGCCCCGACAAATATTTTCTCAAAAATACCCGCGCTTTTTTGAGCGCCTTCGAGCGATGACTCATCCTGTCTTTGACTTTGAGCCCAAGCTGACCGAATGTCTTTCCATACCTCGGTATCAGAAATATAGGATCGTAGCCGAATCCATGCCTGCCTTTCGGCTGAAACGCTATGAGACCCCTGCAGCTCTCCTCGATAAGCTTTAATATGCGACCCTTATCTGCTATAGCGACCGCGCAAACGAACGCCGCCTGCCTTTTAGAAAGCGGTGTATCCTTTAAAAGGCCGAGGACCTTACGATTATTTGCCTTGTCGCTCTTAGCCGGGCCCGCAAAACGTGACGATCTAATGCCGGGCGCGCCTTTAAGGGCATTTACGCAAAGACCTGAATCATCAGCAATCGCAAGCCCATTTACGAATCGCGATGCAACAAGGGCCTTTTTTGCCGCGTTCTGCTTAAAGGTATTGCCGTTTTCAATGATCCTTGGCGGCTTGGGAAAATCCGCTAATGAAACTATATCGGCTCTTATGGATTTTAAATACCTTTTTAGCTCGCGGAGCTTTCTTAAATTTTTTGTGGCAATTACCAGGGTTCTCATTGATTTCTATCAGATCAAACGAAACCTTTCAACACTTTTTTCTGGACCGCCACAATCTGGCTTATCCCCATCTTCCCAAGCTCCAGAAGCCGCTCCATATCACTCTTGGTAAACGGTTTTTTCTCAGCCGTCCCCTGAATCTCCACGAACTTGCCGCTTCCGGTCATCACTATATTCATATCTACCTCGGCGGTCGAATCTTCCTCGTAATCTAAATCGAGAACTGGTCTACCATCTATCATTCCAACGCTCACCGCGGCTACATAATCAGATATCGGTATCTCGCTTAATATTCCGTCTTTCTTCATCCTCGAAAGCGCCAGGACAAGGGAGACAAAACTTCCGGTAATGCTGGCGCACCTTGTGCCGCCATCGGCCTGTATGACATCGCAGTCCATCCATATTGTGCGTTCGCCGATTAGCGACATATCCACAACCGCTCTCATCGACCTGCCTATTAGACGCTGTATCTCTTGGGTCCTTCCGCCGAGCTTTCCCTTGGAAGATTCGCGCGGCACACGCGTCTTGCAGGAGCGTGGTATCATGCCATATTCGGCGGTCACCCACCCCACTCCCTTTCCTCTTAAAAACAAGGGAACACCATCTTCGACGCTCGCGGTCGTAATAACTTTAGTATCGCCGAACTCTATAAGACAGGAACCTTCGGCATAATCTATATAATCTTTTATTATCTTTATCTTGCGAAGCTCGTTATTCGCTCTTCCATTTTGCCTTGGCATATATGTCCCTTCCTTGAGAGTCTATTCCGACGATTAGCGGGAAATCTTTAACCTCGAGGCGGTGTATCGCCTCAGTGCCGAGATCTTTGAAAAGCACCACGCTGGCCGACTTTACCTTGGTGGCAAGAAGCGCGCCGATACCGCCAGTCGCAAGAAAATATACACACTTATTGTTTTTTATGGCTTTGCGAACCTCTTCTGAGCGGTCACCTTTTCCTATCATAGCTGAGATGCCAAGCTTTATAAGCTCCGGTGTAAAACGGTCCATTCTTGAACTTGTGGTAGGGCCGCATGAACCGATGGGCAGTCCCGGCGGTGGCGGAGTAGGCCCGCAATAATATATGACGGCTTCCTTGAGGTTAATTGGAAGACGGCCGCCTTTCTTTATAAGATCTGAGAGGCGCTTGTGCGCGGCATCTCGAGCCGTAAAAATAACACCACTCAATAGGACCTCATCGCCGACCTTAAGCTTTTTTATTACATTTTTCTCAAGAGGCGCTGTTATTTTGATCATACTTTGCACCTTATTATCGCATATCGGTTATATTAACTATTTCGCCCTCATTAACCCCGTAAACGCTGCGCAATTAAAATTTCATTGGGAAAAGCTGACTCATATCGTCCTTTCCGCGCTGCGTGTCGCATGACAGCTTACATTCACAGCAACGGGAAGTCCGGCTATGTGTGTGGGGTAGTCAAGTATCCTCAAACCCAATATAGTAGTCTTCCCTCCAAGGCCCATCGGCCCTATTCCCAACGAATTTATCTTTGATATAAGCTCGCGCTCCAGCTTAGCCATATGCGGCTTAGGATTAGAGCTACCAACCGGCTCCAGAAGCGCTTTTTTCGCCAAAAGCGAAGCCTCGTCAAATGTCCCGCCCATCCCTATGCCGAGGATCACGGGTGGACAGGCGCCGGTACCTGCCTTTTTTACAACCTCTATTATAAAATCTTCTATCTCCTCATCAGAGGCTGTGGGAATAAACATCTTTATGGCGCTTTTATTTTCGCTGCCGAACCCTTTTGGGGAAACAGTTATCTTAACCTTGTCTCCTTTGACTATTTCAGTATGTATGACAGCCGGTGTGTTGTTCATCGTATTCTTCCTCACACGCACATCGCCGACAACCGATGATCTCAAACAGCCGGTCATGTAAGCCCTCGAGACCCCCTCGTTTATCGCTGAGATGAGACTGCCCCCAGTCAGCGAAACATTCTGACCTAACTGCAGATGCACGACCACTATACCGGTGTCCTGACAGATAGCAAGCCGCTTTGACTTCGCAAGACGGGCGTTTTCGATGATACTCTCCAGTATACGCCGGGCCCGAGCCTCGGTCTCATTATCAACGGCTGCTCTGATCGCCGCGAGCACATCTTCCCTGAGCTCAAAATTTGCTTTAAGACAGAGATCCGCGACTGTATCCCGTATTTTTGAAACGCTTACTTTTCTCATTCTTTATTTTCTTTTAGCTTCAAAGCCAAGGTCTTAAACTTTGCGCTTTTGAAATACTCCGCCTTTACGGTTGTCTTGATCCCCCCGCGCGCGTTGAACTCGCCAACAACCTCCATCCACCGCGGTTTGCAGCACCTCACCAAGTCATCGAGAATTTTGTTCACCACATGCTCATTGAATATTCCAACGTCTCGGAAAAACAAAGTGTAATACTTAAGCGATTTGAGCTCTATGCAATCAACATCCGGAATATACCGTATTACGATATCGGCAAAATCGGGAAGCCCGGTCTTGGGGCATATGGAAGTAAACTCCGGAATATCTATTTGAACCACATAATCCCTCTCAGGGTACTGATTTTTCCAAGTTTCCACCACAGGCGTCTTAAGCTCTTTGATTTTATCCTGCAATCCTTCATAAGCCGATTTTTTCATAACTCTTTTTGCCTCTTCTTATCAACTAAGGATGACCAATGGCATCCTATTTTACTCCCCAGAACTTATGCATCTGGGGGATAACGCGCACACCCTCAACATTATGCTTGGCGCCCATCTCGACAAACTTAATCAGTTTTTCCTTCGAGACGGCCTTTTCATCTGGTCTAACAGGCGTAGCCGGTTGAAGTATAAAAGGTATTTTCACGCGCGCTTTCGCAATAATGCTCAAGGCATTCTCGATATCGCGGTCGGTCGTCTCCGCGGTGACAACAGCTTTTACGAAAACTTTTTTCGCAGAAGATATATCAAGGAAACGTCTGTGCTCATCCCAAAATGCCCTCTGAGCAGTAGACGACGGCATCTTTATATCCATAGCTATGATGTCAATAAAATCGATAACCTCGGAAAGCTTATCCGGCATTGTGCCGTTGGTCTCAAGGTAAGACTTCATACCTTTATTCTTAAGAAGCGGAAGGAAGTCTTTAAGAAAGTCTGTATAACAGAGGGGCTCTCCGCCTGTAAGCGCGACAGAATGGTGCGGCCCCTTCGCATCTTCAAGAGACATTACCTTATCTAAAAGGGTTGGCGGAGAATATGGCGTTGCTCGGCCTTCGTGAGGTTCATCACAATAAACACAATGCAGGTTGCACTCCTTGAAGCGAACAAACACCTGCTTTGCGCCCTGGAAGATACCCTCCCCCTGAATAGATGAGAATATATCGACTATATCAGCCTCTTGTCTTTGCATACAAAGGATCCTTCAAACCTGCCTCATCGAAACCTTTTGCTCTTAATATACATGAATCGCACCTGCCGCACGGATATCTTCCACCGCTGTAGCAGGACCAGGTGTAACCAAAAGGGACCCCCAACTTTGCGCCAAGCCGAATGATCTGAGATTTGTTTTTTCTTATAAGCGGAAATTCAAGCCTCAGCTTATTCTCAAGGCCTCGCTTTGTGCCAAGCCTTATCGCCTTATCCTTAGCTTTAAGAAACTCTATCCTGCAATCGGGATATCCGCTCGAATCCTGGAAATGCGCACCTATAAATATAGCGTACGCCCCGATCGCCTCCGCATAAGAAGCAGCTATACTTATAAACATCTTGTTGCGCGCCGGCACATAGGTTGACGGTATACCTTTCGAAATCGCTCTGAGAGTCCTGTCTACCGGCAGCGGCATTCTATCATCAACAAGACTTGACCCCTTCCATGGAAGCCTTAAGCTGACAATTTTAAGGGGTACGCCTGCTTTTGAGGCTATTTTCCTCGCGAACGCCATCTCGACAGCGTGCCTTTGGCCGTAATCAAAAGCCAGGCAGTAGCACTGGTAACCTTCCCGCATAGCGTAATAAAGCGTTACCGCCGAATCAAGGCCACCCGAAAGAAGGATTATCGCCTTTTTACCTTCGCCACGTTCTTTTCTTTTTATATCCTTCATATGACCGTGTTGTTTGACGCTTGACACAGAAGGCAACACTCAGGACTGCCTATACGTCGCACAGGAAGACTCGCTTTCCCAGACCGAGACCGATGAAACAGCGCTGTTTTTCTTCCGGATCTCTTCAAAAATGAACTTCGCCAGATTTTCCGATGTAGGATTCATTCCTTTAAGTATCTTGAGTTCGTTTAAGTATGAATGATCTAGCGCCTCCAGGACTTCCGCAAGCTGTTGCTTTGCTATCCTGAAATCTATGGCAAGACCGGTGTTATCAAGAGAATGGTAAATAAAGGCAGCTTCAACGATCCAGTTGTGCCCATGAAGTTTCTCACACTTACCGTGATAATTCTCAAGGTTATGCGCTGAGCTAAAATATGACTTCACCCTTATTTCGAACATTTCATACCGCCTTTCTGGCGCAAGTTATACGCTTTCGCAAAAACAGGCGGGCTGTTTTCACAAACCGCCCCGGTTCATCGCTTACAAAAAAACAGTGCCTGCCGACTCCGTGGCTCTCCTTCAAAAGGCCGCTCGAGTCGAGTATTATCCTCGCCTCTTTAGCTACCTCTTTAGCCGAATCCACAAGAAGAACATTCTTACCCATCACCGCCTGTATTACATCCCTCATGAGCGGGTAGTGCGTGCATCCCAGTATTAAGGTATCTATCATTCGGTCTTTAAGAGGCTTGAGGTAAAACGCCGCTATATCTTTGGTGAAGCTTTTATTGAACCAACCCTCCTCCGCCAATGGCACAAAAAGAGGGCAACTTTGACCAAAGACCGATATTCTCGGATTTATTTTCTTTATCGCCTTGTCGTACGCTCCAGATGAGATCGTCGCGGAAGTGCCGATAATCCCTACCCTGTTATTTCGAGTCGAGCTTACGGCGCACTTGGCGCCCGGATCTATGACACCTAGTATCGGTACTCGAAAACATCTCTTCAGGAAATCAAGGCTAAGCGATGAGGCTGTATTGCAGGCAACGATGACGAGCTTGACATTCTTCCGCATAAGAAACTCGATATTCTCGACGGAGAATCTCGTTACCGTTTCTTTTGACTTTGTCCCGTAAGGAACTCTTGCCGTGTCGCCAAAATAGACGATGTCTTCATGAGGCAATATTCTGGTAAGCGCCGCAATCACGGTAAGTCCTCCCACACCTGAGTCGAAAACACCTATAGGACGCGCGTCGCTCATATCTTGGTAAATCCTTCCGTCCTTTCGTAACGCTCCTTATACCTGAGTATGCCGCGGGCAATCGCCTCGGCAAGCTGATCCAGGAATCGCGGGTCCTTAAGCTTCAACTCATCGGCCCTGTTGCTGATATATCCTGCCTCAACTAAGACCGATGGTATATTTGTGTTCTTCAGCACATAAAAGCGCGCGGACCTCACGCCCCTATTCTTCAATAGAAGGCTTTCCTCCACAGAGGAACATATATAACTGGCAAGCTCTCCTGACTCCATCCTGTTCTCGCTAAGCGTCATATCCCACAACGTCTTATCAAGATGTTTGGAATGCTCGGCTTCGGCAGAATCACTCAGCTTAAGCGATGAGTCTTCGAACGCGGCAAGCGCTCGCGCGTTATCATCCGTCGCGTCCGAAAGATAGTAACATTCGAACCCTCTCAATAGCCGAGAACGCGAAGCATTTACGTGTATGCTGACAAAAATGTCCGCGCTCGATGAATTTGCCATATCAGCCCGTTTTGGGAGGGGTATGAATGTATCGTCGCTGCGAGTCATTATGACCTTGATGCCAGAGTTTTCCAAAATCTGTTTTATTCTCTTAGAGAGAGCCAGGGCGACATCCTTTTCCTGAAGTTTAAGGCCGCGGCCAACGGCACCCACATCTTTACCTCCATGGCCCGTATCAAGAACAACGGTACGTATAGTGAATTTCCTGGCGCTTGGAACCGTCGCCTCCGGCACCCTCACACTGGTGGGGATTGTCGGGCGAGTAGTTATCATTGGTGCTATATTATTTCTCACAAAAGATAGCGGTACATACACGACAGCACCCGATACCATAACAGGCCTGTCGAGACTTCTCTCAGTACCATTAACGAGGATGCGCTCGCTCCCTTCCCTGAGTACGATAATATTAGAGTCACGTTGTACCGTGGCGGTCCTGGCCACCGTATCCCATTTACAACTTATGCTATAAACGTCGCATAGCCTGGTGAGAGGAACATACTCAAATCCGCCAAAAGTCCTGATATCGGCCTGCAACGACCTGTCAAGCCTGAAATAGGAAGTGTGCGTCGTCGCGCATCCGGCTAGAAAGATGGCGGCCAAGACGACCGCTATTATTTTTTTCGTCATTTTTTCCTTTTCGTGATGTTTACGGGGCGCTCCTTCTAATGTCCTAAGAAGCGTTCCGTAAGATTTTTATGGCACACCTTTACTTTGCAATCAACACTCCAAACACTTGCTGCTTCGTAAAACAAATATACTAAGGTTCGACAGGCAACCTCTCATGCGTAGCCCCGTTTGGTCTGCGTGTTGAAGGCGAAGTATGGTGCGGAAGAAGGGAGTCGAACCCTTAAGGTTTTACCCATACGGTCCTGAGCCGTACGCGTCTGCCAATTCCGCCACTTCCGCCTAAAATTAGCTTGTTTAGTATACCCTAAAAGACAGGCTCTGTCAATTATGGCCCCTTCTTGAACTTATATTAAAATTATGATATAGTATTCAGGCCATAATGACAGAGAAGCCAATAGCTACCAACAGGCAGGCGCGATTCAACTATACCATCCTTGACAGCCTTGAGGCGGGAATAGCTCTCAAAGGCACGGAGGTCAAGTCGCTGAGGTCTGGCAAGGCCAACCTGAACGACAGTTTCGCCAGGGTCGAAGGCGGTGAGATCTTTCTCTACAACATGCATATATCGCCTTATGAATTCGGGAATATAAATAATCTCGACCCGCTAAGGCCAAGGAAGCTTCTGCTCCATAAAAGTCAGATAAGAAAACTTGTCGGTGAAACATCGGCGAAGCGCCTGACGTTAGTGCCATTGAGATTATATTTTAAAGACGGAATAGCCAAGGTAGAGCTCGCCCTCGCGAAAGGCAAGAGGCAGTATGACAAGCGCGAGGCGATAAAGAAACGCGAAGCTGACAGGGAGCTCCGCCGACGTTTGGCGTGATAAGAATGTTCTTTGGCATATGGGTAGGCTCAAAAATCTGATTTTTTAACCGCAGCTTTTTGGAATAATTTCACCCATATAAAAAACTTTTTCGGGGGTGAAAGGCTTCGACCCAGATAGGCAGAATAGAAACTGCATGTAGAGGTTGTCAGGAGGCCTCTTAAAACACCTGGCAAATCAACAAATGCTGACAACGTAAAAGTGCCAGCAACGGTTGATCAGCTTCTGGCTACCATGCAAGTGGTACCCAGTGCTTTTCAGCCGGCAGTGTCAGTTCTATAACTGACCCGTCAACCGGCTAGTGCCTGTGCGGCCGGATTGGCGACGACAACAGGATAGTCTTGCTCTTTTTAGCCTTTGGGAGGCAAGACGAAACTTACAAAGGATACCTCTTCGGAATTCCTCCCGTTGAAGTCCGGATGGGGAAAATCAAAGATCGGGATAAACATGTAGTGGTTTCTATTGTGATATCTGGGGACGCGGGTTCGACTCCCGCCACCTCCACCATCTTTCGCCTTGATTAGTTGATTAAGTAGGCGGGTTTGGGTGGTAAGCCATAAAAATATCTTTTAAGGCTGGCCCGTTAGTGTCAAAACGAGGGCGCGCTTTTTATCGCTCAAGTTCCCAGCGTGCGTTCAACCTGTGCTCGGCGATCTTTTTGAGTTCATACATGCTGCGATCGCACATGTCTATAGCGTTTCGGTAATATTCCTTTGCTTTGTCAGTCATATCTAACTTATTGTAAATATCACCTATACGTATATATGAAACCGCTATATCCTGCCTCGATGTCGTGTTCTGCTCGACCCTCTTATACTCCTCTATCGCCCTTTCGTATCTTCCGACGCGGTCATAGACCGTGCCGAGATTGATATATGCCTCAACGAACGATCTGTCGATTGAGATCGCCTTCTCAAACTGCCGCACCGCCTTCTCGTAATTACCCAGATTTGCGTACGCCACACCCAGAGAACTCAAGGCCTCCAGGTTATCCGGTTTGATACGCACCGCCTGCTCCAGAATATCAACGGCGTCCTGAAACCTGCCGAGCTGCAAGTAACAGAAACCCAGTATGTTCTTCGGAGCGAAGTAGGTATCCGACATCGCTATAACCTTTTTAAGAGGTTCGATGGCCTTATCGAACTGGCCTTCAGCGGAATAACCCACACCCAACGACATAAGCGCCCATGGATTACGGGGGTCTACCTTGAGTATAGACCTAGTTATAGTAAGGGAATCTTTCCAGTCCTCATTTCTCATCATCGTCCTTCCGCCGTAGAACGCCAGCAACGCCCCGGCCAATACCGCGGCAACTACGCCAACAACCTTCCTTTTACCTGCATGGCCGGGGCGTGCACCAGATACTGCGCGGCCGGGGCGTGTCACAATGAGGGCAGCAAAGGCCATTGCAACCAAAACGCAGAACCCTATTGACGGAAGATACAGGAATCTCTCAGCCATCAGAGCCCGCAAGGGCACTATGTTTGAGACGGGTATAAAAGTTATGAATAGCCAACAGATGAAGAATGATATTTTCCTAAAACGCATAAACACGAAAGGCATAGCGATGATAATCGCTATCATAACTATAAGAGGTATGATCACTCCAATGTCAGCGATGGATACCTTTATGGGGGTAACGTAAAATGCGCACAGCCTGACCGGCCAAACAAGAAGTCTGGCGTATTCCGGCAATACGGACAGCATCGTCAGGAATGTCCGGTACGGCGTCCCTCCCCACCATTCGCATTGGCTTACCCTATTTAATATAAAATACCTCGTCGCCACAAAAAATGCTGTCAGCATAAAATATGGTATCCATCTGGGGATTTTTTTGCGTAGCGGCTCGTTATCGCGAAAATGGACATCGTAGGCGGCGATAAGCATAGGAAGACTTACAGCCATCTCTTTTGAAAAAAGCGATGCAATGCAGCAGGCGTAAGACAGCATAACATATACTATGCGCCGCCGTCTCAGGTAAGTAATATAGAATATGAACGTGAGTAAATAAAAGAACAAGAATAATATGCTTGATCGGCCCGAAATCCACGCCACGACCTCTGTCTGGACCGGATGAAAAGCGAAAAGAAGGCTTGCAAGAAAAGCGGTAATAATATTACCCAATATAAGAACCAGAAGCAAAAATAATAACACGGCGTTTGCGGCGTGCATCAGTATGTTAACGGCATGATAGCCAAATGTATCCAACTTCCAGAAATGATAATCTACAGCATACGATATTGCTGATAAAGGGCGATATACGTCTCGCGAAAGTTCCGAGAACGCCACGGCGGACGGATTGGTGAAGAAATATCTGATGTTGGCGAGATTGCGGATATGGATGTTCTTGACGATGAAGTAGCCGTCGTCGTAGACGAACTGCCCGCCCAGCGAGTTTGAATAGACGACGAGGCTGAGGAGGAATATGATAAGGGCTGCCTTCAAGATGTCTTTACGTTCCATGGTCGGTTAACTTAACAGGTATTCGCCGTATCTTATAAGGCGTATGCCATTATCGGCTATGGACTTTTTTACGCGGCGGCTCGTAAGCGCGAACAGCTCGTCTTCGCAGTTCTTATGGAACGGGTACCGGTCAAGCACCTCAGGAGACATGAGCCCGGGATGGCAAACAAGCTCCGTAGTCCCGTCCCGGAGGGAGGCGAGCATTCCAAGAAGCGCCTCCTCGGTCAGAGCGCCCGAATCATGGAATCCCAGGAAGCGGTCCGGCCTCCTGAGGCCGGATGAGCGTATCATCTTCGCCGCCGGGCCTCCCAGGACCGACATGACAATGCTCTTATATATCTTCCCCGCGCTCAAGGGGACCCTTGAGATGTCCTCCCGCGGATAGCGTATAGCTGGCACATCATATTCCCTGGCGAGTTTCACGAATATATCGAGGATGCCGGGAAGCATGTGCATGTGCTCGTGACTCGAGAGGTTTGTCACTCTGATACCTGAGCTGATGACACTATCGAGCTGCGCTTTAAGTTCGACGTAGACTTCGTCAAGGTCGAGCATCCCCAGGAGAAGTCTCGGAACGAACCGATTGCGGCTGCCATAGAACCTGCCGTCTTTGGCGACGATGGTAGGGATTCTGGACGCATCTGAGACGGGGGCGGTCTCGGTGAGCGCGAGGTGCGCTCCTGCCTCCGCCAGGCCGAGCTCTTTGGCTGAATTCAGAGCGTCATCGAAAGCTTCGCCACTCGGCATCAGGTTGACTGAAGTAACAATGCCTTCGCGCACAGCTTTTACTATGCCTTTGTTGATACTTCCCGTGAGCCCGAAATCATCGGCGGCTACAATTAATTGTTTCATCTCGATAGCCTGTAAACCAGCATATCCCAGAATGTCCGAGCGACGACGCTTAGCCGTGATATGGTCGAGCTGCCTTTTGTGCGCAGCTCGAAGATGAGGCCGTACTGCCTTATCTTAAAACCACGCCGTGCGGCTTCAGCGAATATCTCCACATCTATAAAAGGGCTTTGGGATTTAAGCTCAAGTCCTTGGAGGACTCTTTTTTTGTATATCTTAAGCCCTGAGTTAATGTCTCTTAACTTAAGACCGAAAAAAGCTCGCACAAGGAAGTTGTAGACTTTTGACATAACGATACGCTTAAGGCTGGCATCCTTTATCACAAGGCTGTAGGCGGTAACGATATCTGAGCCATCAAGAAACTCAAGCGCCTTTTTAATATCCTCTTCTTTAGCGGGAAAATCAGAATCTGTATACACGATGATATCTTTGGTCGCCGCCATAAGTGCGGCGTTAAGTGCACCGCCGAACCTTGTATTCACCTTAAGCCTAATGGACTTTACATGGCTGTCCGTGGCAGCAATCCGGTCCACAATATCGCCGCTTCCGTCAGTCGATGCGTCATCGGCAACCACGATCTCGTAGTCTTCGGCAAGCTCCTGACCAAGCTCGCTCGCTCTGCGAATTGTCTCTTCGATGTTTTCCGCTTCGTTATACATCGGGAAGGCAAATGACAAACTTTTCACTTTCACCTTGGAGCCTCCCGCTTCTTAATGTATCCGCCGGCCGGCACTTCGTTCGTCACGAGCGCCCTCTTCCCCACTTTGTATACCACATAAGACGGCTTCACATATTCTTTAGTGATCTCGGGATCATACAGGTGGCCATGGTTTTTCTCCTTCATGACCGCCCATACACGCCCTCTGGAATTCATGAACTGGATTTGTATATGGTGTTTATCAAGATCGATGGGAAATTTACCTGTGTAGAACGCAAGCCCCGCAAGATAATTGGACTCAGCCCCTAGCGCCTCATCTGGTTCCATCAAAGTATTGATTTTATAAGCAACTTCTTTGCTCGTTTCGTAACGCTCGATCTCAGGGACTACGAGCATGTTAAGTGGGTAAAGAAATAACACTATTGCGTAAGGTATCAATAGTATCGCTACGAGAAACTTCTTATTCAAGAACATCGCAAGCGATAAAAGTATACCAAATGCCAGAAAAAGGCTTGAGGCAACTACGCCTGTAAGCATTTCGGGGTAATCCAGCTTCGCATAAATAGCGCCTCCAGCCCAACCGAGAAGAATTATCGTCGCCAAAACATAATAAGAGATCTTAACACCTTTTTCAATCAGCCGCGGTAGGTTACCCTCAAGGAAATTGTCAAATAATACGCCTATAATAAGCGCAAGTGAGATAAAACATGGGAATATATAAGTCGGGAGCTTTGTGCTCGACGCTGTGAAAAATCCAAATATCAAAACAAACCATATTAGAGCAAATACCAACCCATTTTTTCCACCGGTAAGTGGCGATTGGCGCCCGCTAATCTTTTTTATCGCCCACCAGAACCCTACCGGAAGGAATATGCTCCACGGGAAGAACCCGCCGAACATTATGGGAATATTGTAATAGACCTGAGACCCTATCTTATGTTCGGCTTCGAGAAAACGAGTTACATTGTGGAAACCGAAGAATCCGTCCACAAATGCCTGGCCGTGAAGCTTATATATAGCCCAATACCATGGCGCCATGACAACAATAAAGACGATAGCCATCTGCAAAAGCGGCATCCTGAAAAGCCCTTTAAGATCACGATTAATAACAAAATAAATTATAAGCGCCCCCCCAAAAATGACAACAGCTACTGGTCCCTTGGTAAGCGTGGCGAGGGCTAATGCAACAGATGACAGGATATAAAAAAGCTTCTTCCCGGCAGTCTGGCCGTAAAAGAAAAAGAGTATCGCCAGAAGCAAAAAAACGGTGAGGACCATATCGGTTACGCAAGCGCGGCTTAAGATTATATATTCGACATTTGAGGCAAGCACAACGGCCGAAAGGAATCCGGCCCTTTCCCCAAAAAGCAACGTTCCCAACAAGTATATGACGATGACTCCTATAAGGCCAGCTACCGCCGACGGAAATCGCGCGGCAAATTCGTTTACGCCGAAGACTTTATACGATATCTCGATAAGCCAGTAAAAAAATATGGGTTTTTCAAACTGCGGCCTTCCATAAAGGTGCGGAGTTACCCACTCTCCTTTCGCGAGCATCTCCTTGGCGGTCTGGGCGTAGAACGTCTCATCCGGATCGGTGAGAGCGAGCTTACCCGCCTGGAAGAAAAAGAGCCATCCGCAAAGCGCGATGAGGACGGCCAAAGACAACAGATCTTTTTTCTGTAATGTAACCATGGGTTTTCTTTTAGGTGGAGAAAAGCCAGTTTGTGCGGCCTGATATCCTGGAATAAATTAGAGCCGCGATAAGCACCTTCACCATGTCGCCGGGGATGAACGGCAGGACTCCGGCCGCAAGGGCAAACGACAGGTTCATCTTATAGAGACACATGAGCCAGCCCGCCCCGCATGCCAATATGACGGCGCTACCGATAGCGAAAGACGCTATCAGGCTGCCGAAGCTTTGTTTTCCGGAATGAGTCAAGAGGCCGACAATATACGCGGCTGCAATGAATCCGACAATATACCCACCGGTCGGACCAAAAAGATACGCAATACCAAATGACGCGCCCTGAAATAGCGGTAGCTCCATAACGCCAAGCACAACGTACGCAAGCTGGCTGGATGCGCCAAGATGCCTGCCTAAAACAGCTCCGGCAAGGATAACGAAAAATGTCTGTAAGGTTATCGGCACCGGCGTGCCAGGAATGGGTATCCTGACATAGGCGCCGAGGGCTGTGGCAAGCACAAAAAATGCCGCGCCGATGACAGCGGTCGTCTTTTTACCGGTGATAATGTCTTTATTATATGTTATGGTATGCGTGGCATTCATAGTAATCTCCTTGTATAGTGTGATAAGATTACTATAAATGCGCCACGGTGTCAACGGGAATTACGGCTGGGGTTTTTCTTCCTCGCTAAGTATTTTAACGCGCTTATCGTTGAACCATCCCTGGCCGTAGGCATCGCCGGCAAATTCTTTTATGTCATACCCATAGGCGTCAAATAAATCAGGCGCCAGATATATAAGGACCCTTCCTGACCTCACGACTAATACCCAGAATAACTCCCTCTCATCCTCCTCCAGCATCCTGTCGGATTCATCCAGTTCCCGCAGAGCCCCGTTGATGAACGGCATGATGTTGGCGGGGTTATCGGCCGGGTTCGGCGGAACCGGAGGGCTGAACCAATTTATGTTGTTACCGCTGTCAATGGAATTAGGAGGATTGATTATAATGGCGTTTATATTGTTTGAGTCCTGGACGTCGACATAAGATATGTTACGGCCACCTGCGGGATCAATTTTCCATTGTGTCCCTATAGTAGAGCTTCTTAATAGAAGCAAGTTGCCAGCCGCACCCTTAAGAGTACAGGTACCGGTAATAGTCTGCGTCGAGCCTGCCTCAAATGTCAGGGTGCGTGACACAAGGACGGTCTTATCGAGATTATTGAAAGTCGTCGAGCCGGATATCGTCTGGTCGGTTCCGTCAAACACCACCGTGCCCGTGCCGGCGTTGAAGGTACCGCCTGTGCGCGTCCAGTCGCCTGAGACATAGAGTTTTCCGCTCGGCGCATTGATAGTGCCGCCTGAGTGCGTCAGAGTGCCGTTAACATCGATATCTCCGGATGCGCCTGTAAGCGCACCGCCGCTGACGGTAAGGCCGCCATTAAACGTCTGTGTGGCGGTTGAAGACTGATAGGTCCCGCCTGATATCGTGGCAAGGCCCGCCACAGTTACCGCGCGGCCGTTCGCATCGAAAGTGCCAGCAGAATTGGTGAACGTGCCGCCCACGACAAGATCGGCGGTTATCAATTGAATCGTTCCAGTGCCGGAGCAAGCCAGATTATTTAGCCCTATCACGCCACCATTTAGAATCACTGTCCCAGTCCTCACAAAAGACAAGTCAGAACCGCCGCAATTTATAACTCCGCCGATCGTCAACTGTGTAGCCGCGCCGTTTTTAGTAACGATACGGCTACCGATAAGGGTCACTGCGCCTGTGCCAAGATCAAGGCTATTTGTCCCGGTGAAGGTGAAATCCCCCGCCCAAGTCTGAGCATAGTTATTTGCCAAAGTAATGGCAGCGCCTGAAGTATTATTGATCATGCCGCCGTTGATGATAAAGGTGTTATTTGCGTTTCCAAGAGCTGAGGAATTATTAATATTGAGCGTGCCGGCATCCAAGGTAAGACTGTTTCCTATACCACCAAAAGTATTAGCGCCGGATAGGGTAAGCGCGCCGGTGCCTTGCTTTATGAGGTTGCCTGCGTCGCTGATCACTCCGGCATAGGTGGTATTCGCCGCGCCAGCTACAGTCAACGTCCCCCCTCCTAAAGTCACATCTCCACCGTTTGTTCCGCCACCCGCAAGCGAACCAATGATTTGATTAAAGCCATTTAAATCGAGTATCGCGCCTGCTACGTCGGCAAGGGTTACGGCGGTGCCGGTAGGAAGGCGATCATTGCCTCCAGCTATTTTTAACGTTCCGCCGTTTATGGTGGTAGCTCCGCTATAGGTATTGGCTGCACTTAAGTTAAGGGTTCCTGTTCCTTGTTTGGTCAGAGCGCTTGCAGTCGCTGTGCCGCCGTTAGCTATAACCGCGCTTATGACTGTATCACCTGTGC
>JAMWCX010000004.1 GCA_023818895.1 Candidatus Omnitrophota bacterium
TGGCTCCCCCGCGAGGACTCGAACCTCGGACACTCTGGTTAACAGCCAGATGCTCTCGATTCTGTTACCACCCGTATAATCGGGCGAGCCGGTCATTTCTGCCGGCTTCTCCTGTTTCACTGCGGTTATATCAGGAGTCCGGACTATCGCATGACCCTTTCGGGCCTCCCGTCGTTTAGTCTCTCACGCCGCGTATAAGGACGCTTGCGCCTTGTTACCCACCGCTGGGCTTCCAAGTCAATTAGACGGAATTTAAAGTCGGCGGTGATGCTTCCTCCTCCTCCCTCCAACTCGCTGACAATGGCAGGGCTTCGGGGGATTAATTCGGCCTTATGACTTGCGCTCCAAAAGATCGCGTAATTCATGGCCTCATTGAACTACCGACTGAGCTACAGGGGAACGAATATTTTTAAAGAGCAAAATTTAGCGATAAAATAATAGCACATCGAAGCCGCCTTATCAACCATTTTTGTCCTGACTATTCCTCCTGCGTCATGCCCTCTTTATAGATACAAACCCGGTTCTTTCCTTCGCGCTTGGCGTTATATAAAGCGGTGTCGGCCTTCTCGACAAGCTCGTCTTTGGTTTTTTCTTTCGTGTATTCGACAACACCTATGCTAAGACTCGTGGAATATAATTCATTCTTGAATTTAAACTTTTTTGCCTCGACAGCGGCGCGTATCTTTTCCGCGACATCCGCCGCGTCCTTTATCTTCGCGCCGGTTAGCATGACTATGAATTCCTCTCCGCCGTATCTGCCAACAACGTCCACCTGCCTGCACTTTGACTGGATTATATGAGCGACTTCTTTGAGAACAAGATCGCCGGCCTGATGGCCATAGGTATCATTAAGCTTTTTGAAATTGTCGAGATCCGCCATCATCAACGAAAGGTTTCTGAATTTATATACGGCCGCGTTCCTGAACTCGGCCTCGAGAAGCAGGTTAAAATGCCTGATATTGTAAAGATGGGTAAGTCCGTCGCGCGTTGCCTGCCGTAATAGTCTTGTCCTTTCCACCGACTGCAATATTTGGGCGTAAGACGCCGTGACAACGTAGGCCATCATTATGCCGAAGATGGGATAGAATGTCACGATTATCGTTTTGAATAAAATAAATATGGCGACCGAAAAGGCCAGATAGGATACTATACCAAGTATCGCGAAAATTATCCCACTGAGGACTCGTAAATTGCATAAATAGATTGTCGCTAAAACTGACACGAGTATAACAAGAAAATAGTTTATCACCTGAGGCGCTTCCATCAAAAAATCACTTTTCATCACGCCGTGCACCATCATGGCGTTTGTGCCCACAGCCGGATAAGCGTTTTGTATCGGTATGGGTTTTATATCTATAAGACCGGCGGCGGTAAGGCCTATTATGCATATCTTATCCCTGAATTCATTAAGATCGACGATGGGCTTCTTCCCCTCTCTTATCATGACGTATGATCTTATTACATCAATGAATGAATAATGGTTAAATTCGTTACCCCATCTGCCCAGCCAGTTCACTATAAGCTGATTGTTCCTGTCTAAAGGGATCCTTCGCAGCTCACCGGTTGGTAACCTGAAAATGATATCATGTTTCTTGGGGTCGAACAGGATGTCTTCTTCCTTAACTCCTAGAAGGCTAAACCCTATCCTCATCCCGAACTGGTAAGTTATATTACCGCCAAAACCTATTATAGGCGGCACGCGCCTCAATATACCGTCGGAATCAGGGATGGCGTTTATATGACCGGTTCCTTTTGCCTGGGCCAGGAACCGATCGAGTGGCCTGTGTATAGCGTTAACGCCTTCCCCTTTGTAAAGGAACTTAAGCCGTTGAACATTCATATCATAGATTGATGGCATATATACGATACCAGACTGCCGCATGGCTTCTTCCAGAACAAGGTCGTCATTCTCATCTTGCGGTTCGGAAAATATCACATCAAAAGCTATCGCTTTCGGCTTGTATTGCGAGAGTATCTGTATTATTGTGGCATGCCATTTCCTCGGCCATGGCCATCTGCCGATGGCGTTGACACTGTCTTCGGCCATATCTATAAAGACTATGTCCGACTCTTTGGCTTTCATGTGACGGAGATTGAAGCGCAGATCGAGCGTTAAAAGCTCCAGTCTTTCCAGCATGTCAAAGTGGTACAGGACAAGGAGAGTAAACGTTACGACGAAGGCCAGCAGCCACCCTACGCCGCGCTTATGTTTGATGGCCTCCTGATAAAGAAGATTATATATCCTTTTCAGTGACGAAAAGATCATATTGTATTTAATAAGCATACATAACGGCTTATCTTTTGTCAAGACTGGTATCCCCATAAATTATAATTGCCTGGTCATGTTTAAGAGAATATAATATCCTTCTGCATGGCAAAGAAAAAGATATCTATAGACTGGAAGTGGGTCAAAAAAGAACTTTTGCGAAAAGAAAGAATACGCCCGGGCACTGCCATCTCTAAAGCGGCTGAAGAATACCTTAAAAAAGCCAGAAGGCTGGCCAGGCCCATAGCGATATCTACCGAAAAGAGTTTAACAATCTCATGCGTCGGAAATATCAGGGTGGCGGGCCATTCTGCCTTGAATAGCAGACAGCTTTCTTCATATCTGAAGGGCGCAAATAAAGTTCATATATTTCTTGTAACCATAGGAGGCTTGATTGAAAAAGCCGCAAGCCGCAGCATGAAAATCGGCGACTATCTCGGGGGATATCTTCTTGACAGAATAGGGTCGCTCGCCGTGGAGTCGCTTGCAAAAAATTTTGAGGATGATCTGCGGGCGTCTTGCGCCGCCAAAGAAGCAAGCGTATCCATCCGCATGAGCCCCGGTTACTGCGACTGGCCTATTGAAGAGCAGTTTAAACTCGCAAAACTTCTGAAGTTCTCGCGAGCGGGAGTGCGTCTTAACGAAAGCTGCATGATGATTCCGCGAAAATCCATATCTGCCATTGTGGGCGTGGGCCCTAAAGGACTTTTTCGGTATAGAAAGTCGCCGTGTGCGGCCTGCGCAAAAAAGACATGCGATTACCGAAGGCCGTCCCACTTGCCGCAACGGGAATTAAGATGACCGCAGGCCTCACCGTTCGTGTAAAACCTAGCAATCTCGCAATGGTTTGAGCAATCTTCGCACACAAAAGATTCCGATCTAAGTTCACCGTCCACACAATCGAGTCCCAAAAATTTAGTCTTTTTGATTTCCGCCTTCAGAGCAAGCAGCGCTGCGCCTATGCAACCTGTTATTTTGTGTTCTTCTGGCACGATGACAGCGTGGCCCAGCTCCTTTTCAAGCGCCCTCACTACCCCGCCGTTCGCCGCCACGCCGCCAACGAAGAGCGTCGGACTTTCAATAGGCCTGTTCCGAGCCACATTATTAATAAAGTTCCTGGCAAGGCCTTCGCAAAGACCTTTTATTATATCCTCCTTTTTGTAGCCCAGGGCCGCTTTGTGTACCATGTCACTTTCCGAAAATACCGCGCATTTAGCCGAAATAACCACATCTCTCGTAGACCTGGCCGCATAGTCTCCAAGCTCTTCGACCGGCACTTTTAACCTGTAGGCCTGTGATGAAAGAAAAGATCCTGTTCCGGCGGCGCACAGGTTATTCAGGTTATGCCATAGCGGCACGCCGTTCTCAAGAATAATTACCTTCGAATCTTGTCCACCTATTTCTATCACTGAGCGGACATCCGGCCTAAGCTTCAGAGCAGCCAGCGTCTGCGCAGTAACTTCGTTTCTTACGACATCCGCTCCTATAAGAAGGGATGCCAGCTTTCTGCCGCTGCCTGTAATACCGACTCCGCTTATTTCAATCCGTTGGGCTTGGCATTGCGTCTTGATGGATCCCATCGCGGTCCTGATAGAATCCGCAAGCGAGCCCCTGCTCTCAAGATATCCGCTTGCGCAGACACATCCACTCGCATCAAGAACGGCCATCTTGACCGAGATGGACCCCACATCTACTCCCAAAAAATACCTCAAAGCATCCCCTTTCTCATACGAAGCATGTCGACGAAAGACTCTATTCTAGTCTTAAAATGGGTTTCAACAGTAGATTCGTCTATGCTGAGGCATATCACTGGCATTCCATAATCCCGGCTTATGCTCTCTATCGCTGGTTCTATGATCGTTTCCGGATTGCAAGCGAAGGGTTTTAAGACTATCACGCCATCGTAACCTTCCTGCGCGTACCTTATTATCCTTACAAGATTTTCATTAGCGTGTCCGCCGGTCTTTTCGGGGAAATACTCGCGCGCCGCCGCTCTCACCTCAGCAAAGCCCTTTATCCCTAGCAACTCTTTAAATACAAGGGCAAAATTACCTGACAGCGATAACCACCTGTCAACGTAAACCCCCATACGATGAAGCATATTCACAATATCCATGTTTATGGTATTATCGTTGCAAACGTGGATTTCGCCCGCTATTCCTATCCTTATCGGTGAGGCCCTATTTATCTCCTTCTCCTGAGCATCGAGCCTATTCACCTTCAGAAAAAAGGAGGCGACTTCCTTGGCAATTCTGAAATAAGAAACGCCTCCACTTATCCTCTGAATGTCCGCACAAAGCCGAACTGGATTTCGTACCATAATATTAATCATCTTGAAATCATACCCCAGATTCTTCAATATCATCTGCTGGGCAGACGCGTAACATCTTAAGATACACCAGCCGGCGGAATTAACCATTATGATCGTATCCGCGCCACGCTCTAAAGATTCTATCATCGTTCCAAGGGTAACCTTAAAAGGATAGCAGACATCGGAAGGCGAATGCCTGGTTCCGAGCTCGATGGTATGTTTCGTTATCGGAGGGGCGGGATCACCTCAAGACCTATACTCTCCGCCAGCTCGATAAAAAGATTTGTATATTTACCGAAACGGGGAAACGAAACTCTTGGAATACGACCCTTTATCCTTATCATCTATATCGAATGGAATGTTATGCGCCCGGAATGATGGAGGCGACTTTTATATGGATTTGGGCTGTGCTGGAGCAGCTGCTTGAGAAGCAATATTTTCTTTTCTTAATAACTCTTCCCAGGCCTTGTCGGTCTCCGCCTGTATCTGGTCGAGAAGAGCTTTGTTCTCCGGCCTAAAAAGATGCGCAAACCGGCCCTGAAGCTTAAGCCATTCCGCGATGGGTTTTTTCTCCTTAGGCCTTGTCACTTTATACTGGCCATTGGTCACTTCATATAACGGCCACGCGCACGTATCCACCGCAAGTCTGCCCATCTCGCATGTAAGCTCAGGCTTATAAGACCAGCCAAGCCTGCAGGGCTGGAAAACATTGATGAATTTCGGTCCTTCGATCGAGAGAGCCTTTTCGACCTTATTGGTAAGGTCACGCCAGTTGCCTACGACCGCCTGTGCCGCATACGGGATACCGTGGGCCACCATGATCGCGGTCAAGTCCTTCCGGTACTGCGCTTTTCCTTTCTGTACTTTTCCGACGGGTGCGGTGGTGGTGTCAGCGCCTATCGGAGTTGCGCTCGAGCGCTGCACACCGGTATTCATATAAGCCTCGTTGTTATAACAGACGTATAGTATGTTATGCCCTCTCTCCATGGCGCCAGAAAGCGCCTGCAAGCCGATATCGTAAGTGCCGCCATCTCCGCCAAACGCGATGAAATTCACCTTCTTATCGTACTTCTTCTGCCTCGCCCATGACCTATATAGCGCCTCAACGCCACTTATCGTGGCGGCCGCATTCTCAAATGCGCTATGTATGAAAGGCACATTCCAGGCTGTGTAGGGGAATATAGTAGATACAACTTCAAGGCAACCCGTAGCGCTTGCGACAACGGTATCAGGACCGGCCGCCATTAGAACCTGTCTTGCCACTATCGCGGCGCCGCAACCAGCGCAGGCACGGTGGCCGCCGGTAAATAACTCTTTCCGCTTTACTACTTCCTTTATATTCATCTTCTATTCTCTCACGCCTAGATACGAAACCTTAGGCTTCTCTTTTCCGCCTGCAACCTCCGATAGCTCGCTGAAGACTAAGGCAATATCTTCGGGCCTGATCTCCCTCCCACCCAGGCCGTAGATATAATTAAGCACCGGTTTATTAACACCGATGTCATAAAAGGCCGCTTTTATCTCAGCGCAAAGAGGGCCTTCATGGCCGTTCATCGAATCAGATCTATCCATTACGGCTATGGCTTTGAGCTTTTTAAGGGCTTCCAATATCTCTTCTTTCGGAAACGGCCTAAACACCCTCGGCTTGAGAAGCCCTGCCTTGAGTCCCTTCTGTCTTAATTCATCAACAACAACCTTCGTCGTGCCAGCGGTCGATCCCATCGCCACCAGTGCTATTTCGGCATCATCTAATCGATACTTCTCAAATAGTCCATACGAGCGGCCTGCTATTACGGCAAATTCTTTCGCAACATCAAGGATTACAGCTTTAGAAGCCTTGAATCCTTCTATCTGCTGCCTTTTATGCTCGAAATAGTAATCCGTAAGATCAAGCGCGCCTGCTGTTATCGGCTCTTCCAGCTTTAGAAGATAATCCTTTGGCTTATATTCACCGACAAAATTTTTGACATCCGCGTCATCAAGTATCTCTATACGTTCCATGCCATGGCTTATTATAAACCCGTCCGTTGTCACAATAACAGGTATGGCTGCCTTCTCTGCTATTTTTACAGCTTGGATCATATTGTCATAAGCTTCCTGGGAGTTTTCGGAAAAGATCTGTATCCAACCGGAGTCTCTGACCATCATAGTATCGGAATGATCGCAGTGAATGTTTATTGGGCTTGAAAGCGCCCTGTTGACGACCGCAAGCACAATAGGAAGTCTTAAGCCGGCGGCAATGTATAACATTTCTGCCATGAGAGCAAGCCCCTGGCTGGAGGTGCCGGTCATCGTTCTGCCCCCTGCCGCGCTCGATCCGATACACGCCGACATTGCCGAATGTTCGCTCTCAACCGGCACAAATTCTGTAGAGACAAGGCCATCCGCCACATAACTTGCGAATATTTGAACTATCTCCGTAGCAGGTGTTATCGGATAGGCCGCAACGACGTCCGGATTTATCTGGCGCATCGCCTCGGCCATCGCTTCGTTGCCAGTTCTTGCTACAATATTACCTTTGGCCATATTATTTGCAGGTCTCGATCTTGGCTTCCCTCTCGGGCACCATCTTTATCGCCTTGCCCTTAACAGGGCACTCGTGGGCACATATACCGCAGCCCTTGCAGTAATCATAGTTAAACCCAATGACTTTACCGTCTTTAACTATTACCGCAGAATCTGGGCAGTACACCCAACAAGTCAGGCAGTTTATGCACTTCTCCGGAATGTGTACAGGACGTTCACTTCTCCAGTCGCCTGTCTTGAACTGCATAGCCGTTCCGCCGCCTATTATAAGGTCGCCTTCCGGCAAGTTCTTCCATCCGGGCTTAGTTATTTTTTTCTTTTCTGCCATATTTACTTAACGAATTCGCAACTCGTAATTGCGGGCTTTCAGCGGCCTTGCACAACCAAGGACCGAAGGGCCCAACCTATTCTTTACTAATTACTCTTTGTTTCCCTAAGATCTTACTTCCGCATACGCCCGCTCTATCGCCTTTATATTGCCCTCGACGACGCCGGGCTTATTCTTGAATTTCTTTTCGAGCTTCTTCCTCGTGTCCTCGAGCATCTCTTTAAAATCAAGTATGCCGGTCGCTTTCACAAACGCTCCCAGCATTGGCGTATTTGGTATCTCTCTGCCGATCGTCTCCTTGGATATACCCGAGGCATCTACCGCAAAGACCTTTATTCCACCTGCAATACCAAGCTCTTTTTTTATTTCAGAAGGACACTTACCGCTATTTATTATGAGGATACCGTCATCAGGCATACCTTCGGTCACGTCCACAGATGCGACCAATGTCGGATCGAGGACTATAACAATGCTTGGATTGGCAACCCCTGAATGCAAAAGTATCGGCTTGGAGGAGATGCGGTTAAAAGAGGTGACCGGAGCGCCCATTCTTTCGGGACCATATTCCGGAAAGGCTTGTATATACTTACCTGACGCCAACGCGGCATCGGCAAATAAAAGTGCGGCCGTCTTCGCTCCCTGGCCACCCCTTCCATGCCAGCGGATTTCTATGATATCTTTCATTTATAAACTATTGAACCTATAAGGTCTCTTTTGTTATCTTGAGAAAATACGCCATAAAGCTTGCTGTAACCACAAGACCCATATATCCATTAACGGCGCTTGAGACAGTTATCATGAGAATGCGGCCGGCCTGCATCGGTAACAGCACAGACACAAGCCCCACAAGCAGCCCAACCACAAATCCAATAGCGAGCGCTATGAGCACCAGGGCTAATATGAGCAAAATGAGAACAAACACTCTGGAAATCGGCTTTTTCATGAGCTGGAGACTACGCTTCATTGAAGAAACGACGCCTTTTTCTTCGCAAACTACAGCGTAAGGCGACAATGTAAGAGGAATGAATATTTTCAGCGCGGCCGCTACCACTATTATAAGCGCTATCACTATCGCTATGCCGGTAACAACGGCGTTATTCAACGGAGCGGTAACAGCTACAATTATTCCCGCTATAACAGCCACTATAGCAAGAATAAGAACGATGAGAACACCGACACCAAGCAGTCGAAGATAATACTTAGCTCCATATTGAGGCATTACGCTAAGTCTCATCTTGCCTTCTTTAAAACTATCCCTCACGAGGCCCAGCGTACCGCCCTGGATAAAGATGCTTACTAATATGAACGCTATACTAAATAATAGAGCCGGTGCCGCCATAGCTGGTGGAATGACCGCCGGAGCGCCTGCCGCCGGCGTCATAGGCGCAAAAGGAATACTCAAAAGGTTACCTATCCAATTAAAAAGAAATAAAACCAAAACAAGCCCCATGCTTTTGGTTGCCACCCCGAAGCCTTTCCTGATCGCTTCGATCACTCCCATAACGCCCTCCTTTTATCTTCGGCCCCACTCATCATACCATTCTCTCAACCCACTAAGTCATCTTTATGCTCGTAATATAAAGGTATTATACCGAAAATGCATATGAGGGTCAACCCCTATTTACATCTTAGAAATCTTACTTCTACGCAGCGGTTAGGCTTTCGCCTCCCTCCTGCCTTCGAAAGCTTTTATTATCGTCGCCTGATCAGCATACTCTATATCGCCGCCAACTGGGATGCCGTAGGCGACTCTTGTGAGCTTCGCTCCGGAGTTCTTAAGCACTTTCGTCAGATATAATGATGTCGCCTCACCCTCTGTATTGAAATCTGTAGCGATTATTATTTCTTTGAAACGATTTTTCCTAACTCTTTCAAGTAGTTCTTTTATTTTTAAGTCGGACGGCCCTATGCCGTCAAGAGGCGAAAGCGAACCCAAAAGAACATGATATAAGCCGTTAAAGTTAGCGGCTCGTTCTATAGTTATTATGTCATTGGGTTCCTCGACGACGCAAAGGAGAGATTTGTTCCGCGAGGGGTCTTTGCATATTGCGCAGGTCTCTTCGTCGCTCAGGTTATTGCAAACCTTGCAAAATCTAACGGAGTCTTTTACCTTGATAATAGCCTTGGCGAGTGAGTCGGCCTCTTCCCTTGAGCACTTCAGTATATAAAAAGCGAGGCGCTGCGCGCTTTTGGGACCTATGCCTGGCATTTTGGCAAATTCCTCTATGAGGGCTTTCATAGAAACGGGGAATCCGTTCACCTGCGCACCTTCCTAACTTTAAAGCTTAAGCGCCATTATTTCCGGCTATCCTGCCGCCGAAAATTTCAAGAGCCGCCTTGATTATCGGATCAGACTCACCGCTTTTTTTGACAACTTCCGCCGCTTTATTATCGCCGGGATGCTTTGTAAAGCCCTTCCGTGGGCCTTCCTCGGCGCCTGAAGGGTTAATAAGCGTCAGGGCCACCTTCAGGTCAAGCCCTAAGGCCTTAGATATACTTTCCTCTATGAGATGCCTGTTCTCCGGACTCTCCAATACTTCCTTATGAAACTGACACTCTTTGGGGAAACCTATAGAAAGCGTACCAGACTCAAGACTAAGAAGAGAGCCCTCCTCAAGATACGAAGCGATTGATATCTTCCTACCCTTTATATAATTTATGACCTTGTTCCATGCGCTCAGTATCTCCTCAAGACTTAAGCCGCACTGCGATGGGGTGGCAAGATCTCCTTCGGCATCTATTTTATTATCGGCGGGTCGCAAGGCATACCCAGCGGCATCTTTCATCCCTTCATTTTCCAACGAGTGGCGTTCTCCGGGGTTCTGATCCTTCGAATCCGCGCTCTTAATTGCTTGACCAGTCTCTGAGCGGCGTGTGAAGTAACCCTGTTCTATCTTATCAATACGCTTCAAAATCTCATCTATTGGCAGAATAATGCCCAGTCTGGTAAGCTTTACAAGAGCGGACTCAAAAGGTATCCTTGGCAGGTTCGTTTTTCGCACAAAATCTAAGGTGGCCGAAAGGGTGTATATGATATAAAGCGTCTCCTCTATCGTGAAACTCTCCGCTTCCTTCGAATAACGCCCTATCTTATCCGGACCGGCATCTATGAGTGTATTCAGCTCATCTCCAGTCTTGGCTACGACTATGTTCCTGAAATGTTCTATAAGGTTTAGTATGATCTGGACGACATCCTTGCCGTCGTCGATAAGCTGGTCGATGATCTTTAGCGCTTTCTTCGAATCTCTGTCTTTTATGGCGCCGGACAAACCGAATAGAATATCGTCTTCGACGATGCCCAGTATTTTAGCGACATCATCGGCTTCGATTTTTCCCCCGGTTAAGGACGCTATCTGGTCTAACACAACCTGAGCGTCGCGCAGGCTGCCGTCGCTGTACTTAGATATGAGGCCCAGCGCTTCGTCGTCGGCGTCCATCTTTTCTTCTTTAACGATCATCTTCAGGCTCTTCATTATGTCTAGGGCCGGGATTCTTTTGAAATCGAACCTCTGGCATCTGGATAATATAGTAGGCGGTACTTTGTGAGGATGGGTTGTAGCGAAAATAAATTTCAAATGAGGCGGCGGCTCCTCGAGTATCTTGAGAAGCGCGTTGAAGGCGTCAGCGCTCAGCATGTGCACTTCGTCTATTATGTAAACCTTGAAGCTGCCCTTAGAAGGCGAAAATTTCGCGTTCTCCCTAAGTGAGCGTACTTCGTCGATGCCTCGATTGGACGCGCCATCTATCTCCAGTATATCAAGGCTGGTGCCCTGCGTTATCTCCCTACATGAGGGGCAATTGTTGCAGGGTATTGGGGTAGGTCCTTTTTCGCAATTTAAAGCCTTGGCCAGTATCCTGGCGGTCGTCGTCTTTCCTACGCCGCGCGGGCCGCTAAACAAATAGGCATGCGCCACCCTGGACATCTCTATGGCGTTTTTGAGCGTAGATGTGATATGGCTCTGGCCTATTATGTCATCGAAGACTTGGGGTCTGTACTTGCGTGCGAATACTACGTAGGTCATGGCAGAATATAAAATAGCATGATAGGAACTTTAAATCAATGAGAAACTTCGTTAAGGTTAATCTTCCGGCGGCACGACAAGTTCCGCAACAATATTGACTCCCGAGGCCACTTCAGGGATTATGCCTATTCTCTTATATACCGGATGGACCACCTTACGTATCTCGGGCAATCTTCTGGCAAATATGGCAGCTGCTACAATACAAACCGCACCACCTAAGATAAGAGTGTTTGATGCTCCTATAATACCGGCAAGCGTTCCCGCGCCAAGACTTCCCAACGGCGCCATCCCCATGAAGGCCATAGTATAAAGGCTCATGACTCTGCCACGTTTGTCATCATCGACTATGGTTTGTAAAATAGTATTTCCAGCCGCATTATGCACAACAAGTCCAAAACCGGCAACCGCCATAAGAACAAGAGAAAACGAAAGGCTGCGTGATATTGAGAAAAGCATTATGGCAGCGGCAAATACCATAACGGATAGCGGCATCATCCTCCCAAAACCAAGCACACTCTTGCGCGAAGCCATATAGATGGTAGCAAAAAGTGCTCCTGCTCCCGCCGAAGCCATAAGAAGCCCTAGCGTTTGAGGCCCACCATGCAGTATATCACGCGCGAAGACCGGCATCAGGATGGTATATGACATGCCCATAAGGCTCAGAACCGACAGCAAAAAAAGTATTGAACGTATAGGAAGCGATCCGAAGCTGTAGCGTAATCCCTCCTTCAAACCGTCAAGCACGTCGGCGGTCGCAAGATGTTCTTTCGGAGGCTTCATTTTCATCATTAACAGCGATATGATAACTGCCACGAAGCTCAGTCCATTCAGCAAAAAGCAAATGCCTTCTCCCGTCATGGCGACGAGGACTCCCGCCACAGACGGTCCTATCAACCTTGCGGAATTGAAGATGAGGGAATTAAGGGCGATGGCATTCGAAAGATTTTCTTTTCTCTCTACCATCTCCACTATGAACGATTGCCTAACCGGTATATCGAGCGCGTTTATGAAACCGAGAAACGCGCTGAGAATTATAATATGCCAAACTCTAACAACGCCGCTAAGCGTAAGCGTGGCGAGAAGAAATGCCTGCAACATGGAAAAAATCTGAGTCATAAGTAAAAGGCGGCGACGATTAAGCCTGTCGGCGAACACCCCTGCAACCGGACTAAAAAAAGCAGGTATCTGGCTCGAAAAACCGACCACGCCGAGAAGGAACGGCGAGTTCGTTATGCGATAGACAAGCCAGCCCATCGCAACATGCTGCATCCATGTACCGATTAAAGATATGCCCTGTCCTGCGAAGAATAACCGGAAGTTCCTGTAGCGGAGGGTGTGAAAAATTCCTGACAATCTCATCCGTTGCCAACCTTTATCACCATCGTCGTAATGTCATCGAACTGTGGCTGATCACCGACAAAAAGCGTCACTTGCTCCTGTATCTTATCTATAAGGGACTTGGCGTCCAGCGATCGATTGAAAGCCACAACCTCTTCAAGGCGTTCGATCTCGAACTGCTCTCCGTCTTCATCTATGGCCTCAGTAACGCCATCCGTGTAAAGGACCAAGCAATCGCCTTTCTTAAATTCCATCTTATTGTCTGTCAGTTTTAAGCCGGATGTTATGCCTAGCGGCACCCCTTGCGCTTTCAGAAGCACTATGCTGTCAGTCTGGCCGCTTATCAGCAACGGCGGGTTATGCCCGGCGTTGGCGAAGGTGAGCGTCATGGTGCTTGCGTCTATGACGGCATAGAAGAGCGTAACAAACATGTTCGTCTTCGAATCTTTCAGAATAAGCGAATTGGCGTGATTGATAGCGTCAGCAGGAGAGGTTGTGCCAGAAGCGCTTGCTCTTACCAGTGTGCGGGAAAGCGCCATGAAAAGAGCGGCGGGAACACCCTTGCCGGAAACATCAGCTATCACGATCCCCCAGCGGTCCGCGTCTATGGGAATAAAATCGTAAAAGTCTCCTCCGACAACGCGCGCAGGTATACTTATCGCAGCGATATCTATGCCGGGAATCTTCGGCGGCGATTCGGGCAGGAAGCTCTGCTGGATGCCTTTCGCGATCTCGAGCTCACGCAAGAGACGCTCTTTTTCGGCGGTGGTCCGCTTCAATTCTTCGATATGTCGCTTCAGATCCGATGACATCCTATTGAAAAGATGCGCCAGCTGCGCTATCTCATCGGCCCCCTTTATCTTCACCTTATACTCCAGATCGCCCTGTGAGATGCGGCGCGCCCCTTTCATCAGCTCCTGCACCTGCCTAGTAACACCTCCTGACACGAGAACGCCGAACATGACGGCGAGCAGCATCCCAAAAGCGAAAACGAAAACAAGTCTGCGGCGGACTTCCCTCTGCACGCTGTGAACATCCTGCGCCGTCATGTCAACGCCGAGCACGGCGATCGCCTTACCGTCCCTGTCGCGCACCGGCGCGTAGCCGGAAAGAAATACCCCCCACCGGTCGGCGCCTAATTTCTTATCGGCGGCTGGCCCATAAAATCCTTTCAGCATCTCGGGAAACGGCGATGCGTCATACTCATCACCGGGATACGACGGTGGTTCTGTCGGCACTGTGCCGGAGTCGGCGTCTACTACGAACTGGAGTTTCGCCGGCTGGGCGGTCCGCGCCAGAACATACAGGTATTTGATCGATGGAATCGCCCTTTTTATCTCCGCAAGCTTTGCGGCTATGGCTTTATATTCGCCGCTTTCCATACCGCTTTTGTTCAGGGGTATAGCCTTGAGCATTTCGGCGTCGACGCGTAACGCCGCTATCCGCGCGATGGTCATGAGCTTGTCACGCAGTTGTTCGAATTGCGAATCAAGAGCGTATCGGTAGACTAGGAAATTTGAGGCGCTTCCGGAAAAGAGCATCGCCACTATAAAAAATATAGTGACCTTGACGCGAAAACTCCTGAATACCAGCGGAATCTTTTTGACCAAGGAAACCTTCCCTATTGTTGACGCGGATGTATGACAATCTTGTCTGAAGTAATCTTGGCATTAGGAATTATTATTTTTTTGTTATCGGCGGCCATCAACACTGTATTGAATATCTGTATCTCTTCGACCCTACCGGCCGCCCCGCCTGCCTCGATAGTATCACCGGCCTTGAACGGCTCGAACATTATTATCATAACGCCGGCCGCGAAATTGGCAAGCGAGCCCTGAAGAGCCAGGCCTACGGCGAGGCCCGCGGCGCCTATTATGGCCACAAATGAGCTCGTCTGAACGCCGAGCTTGCCGAGCGCGGCGATTATGACGAACGCAAGAATACCGAAATAGACGATGTTTTTCACGAACGAGGCAAGCGTTTTATCCACACCGGCCTTCGCCATGGCCTTCTCAAGAAAACGCGCAACCATCTTCGCGACCCATTTACCGATTACGAATATGAGAACCGCCGCAACAAAATTTAAGCCATACTGTATCAAATATACTTGCGCCTTTTCCCACATAGCCTGCATGTATCCCTCCTTATATTTATTAATCCATAAAAACGGGCAGGAGCTTAACGGCTCCTGCCCGATGCACTGTTATCTTACGCCATCACGGTTATTTTTTCTTGCCCAGGAGGAAATAGAGTACCATGCCCACCACAGGCAGTATGATGACAAGAAGTATCCAGAGCACCTTCTTGCCGGTATCCATGGCGCTCTTAAGCACATCCACTATTGCGATGATGTCCAATATCAAAACTACAATGCTCAGTAAAGCTCCCCTGCGCTCCTCCTTTCTATCATATACCTATTATAGTAAATCGGATAAATAATTCAAGAAAAGAATCGGGGCTCATAAGTTTTACTTATAAGCCCCGATCTGTTGTAAACAACTATCCTGATCTTTACTGGCCGCTTATGAGCGTATTCTCATACTGAGTGGCCTTGTCGGTCATCGCGCTTCCGTCTTTTGTATAGGTATAGAGAGGAACCTTTTGGCCGAGGACGTCTCTCTTATACTCGACGCATATCGGCGCGCACGGCTTCGCGCAAGGAGCGCAAGGTTTCACACACGGCTTGCACGGCTTCGCGCACGAAGAGCATGAGCTCGACATGGCCGCATCCGCTATCCCGGCGAACATCGCTGCCACCGCTATAGCAATCACTACGAGTGCTAATTTCTTCATGCTACCCTCCTCTTTTATATATGAGTACCTCAGTTTGCGGCGCAAGGCCTTATCGGTCCTGCGCCGCAAACCTTACACTTTTATTTCACGCAGAGGTCAGCTATAGGAGCTCCGCTTATGCACGCGGTGTAGCAGGCATACGATACTGAGCACGGACTTCCCTTGCCGTCATCCACTTTGAGCACTACCTTATACTGACCGATCTCTTTATATACATGGGTTACCTTAGCGCCTTCGGCAGTGGTGCCGTCGCCGAAATCCCATGAATACGAGAGCTTATCGCCATCTGGATCGGTAGAAGCAGACCCGTCGAAGAGGGCCTCTTTACCGACGCAGCATGCGTCACACGGGCCGATTACAGCAGTAGGCCTACTGTTTATATTGACAACAACACTTGCCGAGTCTTTAGAGCAGGGTGTCATGCCGCTACCGTCATCGACGGTGACCCTTACCGTATACGTGCCGCCCTTATCGTAGGCGTGGTGCACTTCGCAGTCGGCGCCCTCGAGCGTCGTGCCATCGCCGAAATCCCACGAATAGGTCAGGCAGTCGCTATCTGGATCGGATGATCCGCATGCGTTGAACGAGATGCACTCGCCCATGCAGGCCTTATCCGGTCCGCAGAGCGCCGCCTTAGGCCCCGCGTTCACGAAAACACAAGCCGTATCGCAAGAGACGCACTCGCCATCAGTGAGGGTGAGCGTGGCGGTGTAATGGCCGCCCTCGGCATACTTATGCGACACCTTGACTCCAGTGCCGGTCTGGCCGTCGCCAAAATCCCACGCGTAAGTAGCTCCGGGTCCTGCCTGCGACTTGGAGGCGTCGAAATTTACCTCATCTCCGGCACAGACATTGTAATCGCAACCCGCGTCAGCACAAGGCTGTCTGGAGATATTAACAGTGAGGCAATCCGAAGCCGTACTACACTGTGAATTACAGCCGTCGTCAACAACGAGCGTAACCTTATACATGCCGGGTCCGGCATAAGTGTGTTTTACGTTCCGGCCTTCACCTGAGGTGCCATCACCGAAATTCCACATATAGGTAAGACAGCCCGTGGAAGAGCTTCCTGAACCGCGGAATGAGACCGTCAGCGGTTGGTCATACGGAACGCATGTCATGCATACATCATTTCCTGCCTCAGCGCAAGGAGGTGTATTAACTGTAACATTCATACAGGCACTATCCCTGCAGCAGTTTGAGCATGAACCGTCATCTACCGTAAGGACAACCCTATAGCTACCACCGCGCTCAAAGACATGCTTTACTACCTGGCCTTCGGCCGTGGTACCATCACCGAAATCCCAAGTGTAATTAAGAGTCTTGGAAGTAGTACTTGAAGACTGGGAAGCGTCATAAGTCGCTTCCTGGCCAGTGCATATGCAATCCGGACCGTTAAATACCGCTGTTGGCGGGCAATTTACCTTCACGACCTGCGTTAATGTATCAATGCCGCAGGGGGAACCGCAGGAATCGGTAACAGTCAATTTCACCGTATACTCGCCTGGCTTCTCGTAAGCATGCTTAACTACCGCACCCTCAGCTGTGCAACCGTCACCAAAATCCCAGCTGTAGCATAGGGATGCCGGCGCGCAGGTCTGCGGCCGCGATTTTGACGCATCAAAAGTGAACGCCTCGCCTATGCACTTGGTATAATTAGAACACGGGCCGCATTCCTCTTTTGCCGTCAAGCTGGATATGCCGCATAGCATGGCCACGAACGACACGACCAATGCCATACATATTACAGCTTTCTTCTCCATACCCCCTCCTTTCATTTACGCTTCCCAAGCCTCACTATACTATCTTGATGAATAGCGTCTATCCATTATTTGAGACTTAATTGCTGAATAACAATATAATTATATACCTAAGTTAAGGATAGATGTCAAGTATAATATCAGATACGTCCCAAAGGCCTTTTACTGTCCTTTTCTGACATCAGCCTGTATCTCAAATATCACAAGCGGGTTCTTCTTTGAATCCGTATGAACGAACAGATGTCGTTTTTTTAACCCAGAATATCCCTTAGTATCGAAAGCTATTTCAATGGGCACCGTTTTACCCGGCTCAACGACCTTCGTTTCGACCTTTGGTTCAGTGCAGGAGCATGATGTGTTAACACTCTTTATATTTATTGTAACATCTTCGTCGTTTCTGAATACGAAGGTGTGTTTAACGGTCTCTCCCTCTTTTACCACGCCGAAGTCGTAAAAATTCGGATCCGCTTTAAGTTCCTCTGCCGTCTTTTCGGGCGGGAGGACGCTGTCGGCGTGAAGAAGAGTCGCCCCTAGGAAGATGAACATCACAGCAAGGAGTATCTTGACCAGGAACATGTGTTTCTTCATGACATTCGCGAAGCTCTGGGAAGAAACGCCTGCAAGGGCAAGGCAATAAATGGCAAGCAGGGGAACAATAAACATTAGATTATAAATAAAAAGATAGGCGAAGGCTTTAAGTTTCTCCGAAGAGGTTTTCAAAACAAAGACGATCGTTGGAAGATACAGTTGTCCCGTGCATACGGATTCGAACAACGATACGACAAACCCCACACCGAGAGCACTGCAACCCAGCACGAAAAGGTTCGTGCGTTTTTTGTCGGTTGTTTCTTTCGTAACCCTGTACTGGTTGCCGATGACCGCCTGTATCCTCGCTTTTATGCTCTTAGGAAGACGAAGAACCATGCTTTCGCTTTCGCCTTTCTTAAGGAATATAAAAGCGTCATACAATGATAAAATGCCGAATATTATGCTCAAGCCTCCCACAGCATAGGAGATAATCTTGGTTATCGTCGTGTATCCCCTCATCGCGTGTAGCCATCCGAAAAACCCAAGGCCCAGAAGAAGATAGGTAAGGAAGACCGCGAAGATAAATGCCAGGCCCACAACTGCAATGCCTCGCTTTCTATAACCTTGAAAGAAAAGAAACGACATAAAGAATACGATAACAGTAAAAGCGCATGGATTTATGCCGTCTATAAGGCCCGCCGTAACTATGGCGAGAGGCTTCAGGTTTTGAAAATACTTCATGATATCTGCCTCAGTAGCCTTAGCTGTAGGAGCCGGCATGCCGCATCCTATTCCACGAGCCACAAATGTAGCGATGGATTCAAAGGTAAGATTGCTCTCTTGCCGTCCATCGAGGAACTTACCGCACATATAGAGAACAGGGAAAACACTTTCGTCATCACCACTATATTGCTGCTTCAGCGCGAACAGCATCTTGTAATTTTCCAGGTCGCCGATGTCCCTGTACTCCACGAATACGCGGCCTTGGAAATGCTGGACAATCCGCGGCATAACTTCCGCCTTCGTCATCGCGCAACGGTGGCAACTGGGGCTGAAAAAGTAGATAAGCTTCTGAAGATGCTCCTCAGAGCGGCATTCCTTTATTAGGAATACGCCGCCTATCAGTAAAGCTGCTATCGCTATAAAAAATATTTTTTTCACTTACCGAATGCTCCCTTAAACCCTTTTTGCATCTTAGCAGCCTGTTTTTCCATATTTTTGCCGAAGCGCTTGGCCTCGCGTTCTGACTTTCGTTTCATCAATATCATGCTCTTTTCCGGTTCCTGTTTTCCTCTGGTTGCCCACCAGTCTCCTATACGGTCTAGCGCATTATCTTGCGCATATACCGGGATGGCGACAAAAGATATCGCGATGAAGACGATTGCGACAAAAAGCGCTGTGTATCTTTTCATGATGCCCACCTTATGTTATTTTTGGGAACCAAACCCCTTTAAGAGGTCCGCGACCGCGCCTGCGGTCTCTTCGGCTGTCTTCTTCGCCTTGCCAGCCGTATCGGTCACTGTCTTCACCGTCTGGGCGGCGGTCGCGACGGCTTTTTTGGTGACCAATTGCGCCCTGGAAAGAGTTCCTGAGACGGTGTTAGACAGGCCGCTTATGTCAAAACCGGTCAGATTGGATACAGATGTGTTAGCCAACGAACGCACTACGACTACACTCACCACAGAATAAGGGTCATCAATACCTGTGAGGCGCTCATTTATATTCAGGTTGAATTCCTTTGTTATAGGCACACCGCCAAGCGAATAGTCCTTATATACCACTTTGCCTATTTTCAGTTCCAAGTTATCTATCCTGAAGATTTTTAGTTTCTCTGTAGGGACTGCCGGAGACCTTCCTTCTTTCACCGCCTGCACAACTTTAAGCGCGTCGAGATTTAAAATACCTCGTTCATTTCTGACGACGGTAAATTCTTTGAGGGCAAGACGCGCCTCTTTAAGATGGATGTCTCCTTTTAGGATTGCGGGAAGGTCATAAATGACTGCGATTTCCTGCACCTCTGCCATGACGCTGTCTTTGAAACCCGCGGGGTTAAAAAGCCTCAAGCCCTTAATGAAAAGTGATGAGTCGATAAGACCAAGTCTGAAGCTGCCTATGGTAATCTTAAGACCCGTCACCATCTCAACCCCTCTTTCGACTGAGGTCTTTATGATAACGTCTTTCGCCATAATAACTGCGACGAGCGCTATAAATATTATCAAGACTAATAGGCTAATCAGTTTTTTCATAGCCTTACTCCTTTTGCTTTTACGGGGTTAAAAATGTAATTTTGATTATAGCCAGTATACATGAAACATACTAAATCTTCAATAAGAAAGGATGTTTTTTATTACTTCATAATACAAAATACGGTTTTATTCTTTCGGGCCGAGTAGCGCACCAGCAACCCCTATTACGATATCCGGGACGCTTTGCTTCATCTTGAACCTAGGATTATTCAATGTACCCGTGACCTCAGTATAGGTATATTGTCCGATGGCATCGGCGATATTCTTCTGCGCGCTCGGGTACATTGCCTCTTCGGTAAGCTCGGTCTTAAGCACAGCATTCACTGATCCGTCAAATCCTATAGTCCCTGAGCCATACATGTTGATGAGATCACTCTTCATGGCAAAGTAGTCGGCGAATATCGTCCTGTCCCTGATCTTGAAGTCGCATGTGCCTTCGGTGAAGACGATATTCTTAAAGTCCTTGGTAAAAATAATCGAACCGAAACCATGAAAAAGATTAAGCTGCCACAGCCTGCCGTCTTTAAGAGCCGCGCGCCCCAATCCTGTCAGGCGCGAGACATCTTTGAACACGCCTTTAAGATCCAGATAAACACGCAGAGTCCCTGATACATCCTTGTCCCTGATTCCGATGTCTGATCTGAGCTCATCAATCTTCACTTCACGGGCATCAACTCTTAAATCGTATGGCAGACCTTTGGCGTAGAAGTCCATCTTAGCGGTCGCCTCAATCGTCCCGCCATAAAGGCTGGCGCGCATCTTGTTTATATAACCTGCGCCTTCTTCTTGAAGATATTCGGCTGAGGCGTCCGTAAATACCAGGCCGTAAAGAGAAATACGCCTACTCTTCAGCCGCGCCGATATGTTGCAAGATCTTAAGTCCTTTATATCCCCGCTTAATTTGAAATCAGTAACCATATTTCCAGCTGGTTTCATCTTCACAATACCAGCGGCTTTCCTGCCTATTGTTTTGAGGTCTCTGAGTTCCAATTCTGCCGAGCCGTTTAAATCGGCATCTATGACGTCCTTTTCGCTGAAATCAAGCTCGCCTTTTAGGTTAAAACCTGAATTTAACCAGCGCCCTTTCACCTTTTCGATATTCATGACCTTATCAGTCATTGTAAATATGGACTCCAGCGAGAGATCTCGCGAGGAGGCCTCGAGCGTCACCTTCGGGATCCTAAAATTTTCCACCTTTCCCGATACCATATACCTGACATCCCGATATCTCAGTTTGAGGTCTTTCCATTTCAGGCCTTCCGTGGTGAATTGGATCTCGCCGTTAAGTTCCTCTATAGGAAAATTGCCGCTTCCAAAAGCGATCGTGGCGTCACGTAGGACAATATATCCGTTCAACCGCGGCTCTTTCTCCTTCGCCATCTGCACAGAGACGCTTAGAGCGGCCTTGCCGGCAAGATCAAGCGGCAGCTTCACACCGAAATCAGCAAGAAGGGTCTTCTGTAGGGGGCCTAGCAGCGTCTCGGAGGTCGCGTAGATATCAAGGATAGGTTTTTGGAAATTTACCACGTTTATCCTGGCCTTCCATGGCATACCATAGGCTTCGACATATATGTCCTCCGAGTGGATCCTTGTATCGTCGAATTCAACATTTGCCTTCAAGTTGGTAAGCTTACCGAGCATAGTGATGCCCTCTATATCCATGTCGGTTATCTTAAGATTTCCGGCATATTCAAGGCTTTTATCAGCGAAGTCATAGCGCATCATCACTTTAATACCGGCGTCAAGTTTTGCGCGCAAAGTGTCCTTCACGACAGAAAGCCTTAGGGCACGGCCCGAGATATCAGTGTTAAGACAGCCTTCTTCGGTTCGAAGCGATATAAATAGATCGACATATCCGTCAGGAAAAGAAAAACCCATTGAGCTATAATACTGGCTAAACTCTTCCAGCAAAACATCGTTGATGCTGACAGTGGCGTTCAGAAGACCTTCTTTTATCGAATAGGTGCCGGATGACTTAAAATAGATGGGCCGTTCTATCGGTATATCGCAGGCGAGAGAATATCGCAATATCTGATCTTCATTAACATGGATTTTCATACGAAGATTGTCCAGGCGTTCCTTGAACGTCGGATCGAGTGTTCTATCAACAAAAAGAACTCGGCCGTTTCTTACCATCAGACGCCGTGGCAGAAGTGCTATATTCCCCGCCGGTCTATATGATATATTAAAAAAGGATGCCACATTAAACTTTCCGTCGGATCTCCTTTCGACATATATGGCCGGGGAATCCACGAATACGGAGTGTATAACGATTTTCTTGGCAAAAAGCGGCGCAAGCTCGATGCCGCAGGAGACATTTTTGGCCCAGATCGTTATCGAACTTTTATCATATATCACAAGGTCCTGCAGCACCAAGCCCTTGGCGATGTTGTAACGTAAGTCTTGCAACAGGACCTTCTTGCCGGTAGCTTTCTCGATCTCCATTACCACAAGATTTGCCGTGCTGGCGGGAAGGGCTATGTAGACAAGGTATGCCAGAGCGCCGACAATCACTAAAACTAACCATACGAATACAACAAGCAGCTTTTTTGTCATACGAGGCCATCGTACCAATTATAGACATCGAGAGATATTCCGGCTATGAAGGCCTTGGCATCCTTTGAAGTCTTAGACTTATGCCGCGTAAGGGCCACTATCAGGAAATTTCCTTTTTTCGTGTAGACTATCCCCGCATCATGGCAGACGCCCCTCTCAAGGCCGGTCTTGTGCGCGACGACTGTGCCGGGAGGAAGTTTCTTCGGTATACGATCCTTAACCTTCTGTCTAGCAAGTATGGTCAGACATTCTTTGGAAACCAAAGGGTTGATCAATTTTCCACGGTAAATCTTCTCAAGAAGATAGGCCATGTCGGAGGCCGTTGTATAGTTCTCGACTCCCATCTTCCGTGACTTAAAATCCATCATGACGCGCGAGATATTCGTATTCTTAAGGCCCATACGCTTGAAGGATTTATCCAAGTAATCCATGCCTAGCTTTTCCATGAGCATGTTAGCGGCAGTGTTATCGCTCTCGGAAATCATAAGATCCATCAGTTCTTTTATTGTGTAACTCTTGCCCGGCTTTTCGCTCTTCAACACACCCGAGCCCGGAACCGTTTGGGCCCTTATGTGTGTCATCTTCTCATCAAGCTTAAGGCGTCCCTCCGATTCGGCATAAAATACGGCTGCCATTATCGGCACTTTGACGAGGCTTGCTGACTGTATGGCCTTATCCTTGTCGAAGCTTATCTCAAGTCCTGTCGCCAGATCCTTTATGACAAGCGAGACTTCGCCATCAAAACTTTTTATATCAGAGGCGATCTTTTTTTCCAGCGCCTGCCAGGCGGCTTTGCGTTTTTCGAAAAGCAACTTCCTTTGCCGCTCCGCCTGAAAGCCTTTATAAGCCTGCATCCCAAAATTCACGGCCGCCACAGCGAGCACCAGCATCATTATCGCGGGCAATATCTTTTTTATGATCATCTACGCTTTCCTACCTCTCTTGTGGCTATTAGATTTATGCCGAGACCGAGGAAATTTCTGAAAACCGTATCACCGGCTTTCAGCGGTTTTCTTATCCGGATCTTTCTTATCTCTTCCATCGCCTTGAAAAGGTCCTTCTTCGGGATCGGCTTATCCGTGCGCACAGGAACGAGTCTCAACTCCAGGCCCTCCGCAAGCAGTGTAGATGTAAGAACTCTTGTGGGATTCTCTACTTCCGCTTGAGCATATATCACGCCTTTGGGGCATTTAGCGCCCTTTACATCTTTTGCCTTGCTGCTTTCGATATCAACCGAAAGAACGCACCCCTTCGGGCATTCTATACACACTAAACTTTTATTCATTATTTTTGCTCTTAATGCGTCAATCTAAACCTTTTATATATTCCGCCGCCATCTTCCCGGCAAGCTGGCTATCAACTGTCACAGAATCGACATAGTCATAGACTTTATACGAATTGCCGCACACGAATATACCAGGAACTGATGTCTTATTCACTTCCGTCGAGACCGGCGAGTTTGTCCTCTTGTCTATGATAACACCCGCCATTTCGATAAGCTCGTTTTCCGGTATTAGGCCTACTGAGACCAGGACAGTGTCGCACTCGATATCGAATTCGGTACCAGCTATTTCGTTCATCTTTTCATCGACTTTGGCAACAGAAACCTTTTCTACTCTGTCAGAACCGTGTATCCTTAGCACCTTATGGTTGAAGTATATCGGTATTCCGAAATCCTCGACGCATTGTACGACGTTACGCAAAAGGCCGCGCGTAGTTGGCTGTATCTCTATTATACCCTTCACCTCCGCCCCTTCCAAAGTAAAGCGGCGCGCCATTATGAGACCTATGTCGCCGGAGCCGATGATCACGACCTCTTTACCAGGCAGAAGCCCCTCGATATTTATAAGTTTTTGGGCAAGCCCTGCGGAAAAGATACCTGCAGGCCGTGTTCCCGGAATATGGACCATCTCACGGGTTTTCTCGCGACACCCTGTCGCCATTATAAGGGCTCTGGGCCTTACGGTGAATAACCCGCCGGGCTTAAGATACGTCAAGGTCTTGTCCTTTTCAAGTCGCACCACGAACGACCTTAAACTTATTTCGATAGATGTGATATTTTTTATTTTTCGTATAAAACGGTCCGCGTACTCCGGGCCTGTCAGGACCTCCTTAAAGTATTCTATACCGAATCCCGTATGGATGCACTGATTTAAGAGTCCGCCCAGATACTGGTCCCGTTCTAAAAGAAGTATGTCTTTAATGCCATTTTCGTACGCTGAAATGGCAGCCGCAAGCCCTGCCGGCCCGCCGCCAACTATCACCAGATCCCTCTTAATCACTCACTCTCCCCGTCTTTACAAGCTCCGAACCTTTTCCGCGTTTTGTCACGGCCAAGCGAGATAATCCCGTTTCTTGGGCCAATATCTTCATAAGTCGCGTTGTGCAGAAAGAGCCGTGGCAGCGGCCCGCCTGGGCGCGTGTTCTGAACTTTATGCCGTCCATTGTTGTCGCGCCGCGAGCTATCGCTTCGCGCACCTCTTTTGCGGATACCATCTCGCACCTGCAAACAATATCGCCGTAGGAAGCGTCCTTCTTTATAAGTTTCTTCGTCTTTGCTATCGGAATAGCGAAAAGGTGATATTCTTTTTTTCGGTGCTTTCGAAAGACCGCTTTCTTTTTAAGAAGAAGGCCGTGATCTCTAAGGATGCCGGCCACCATAAGCGCTATCGCTGGCGCGGCGGTCAGTCCAGGCGACTGTATACCTGCGACATTTATGAACCCCGGCGCTTCATCTTCATGCCTTATTATGAAATCTTCGCCGGCAACAGGCCGCAGCCCGGCGAAATATGCTATTACGTCGTTCTCATTTATAGAAGGGACTAGCTTGTGAGCGCCCTCCAGGACCTTCCTGAATCCTTCCGATGTCGTAGAAAGATCTGTCTTGTCATCAACGTCCTCCGCCGTTGGGCCTATCATCGGATTTCCGTCGGAAGTCCTCGTAACAAGAATGCCCTTAGATATATTCGATGGAAGCGGAAATAGAAGGTGTTTTGTGAGGCCCTCCAACTTCTTATCAAGCAGAAACTCCTCGCCCTTCCGCGGCTTTATCTTAAAATTTTTTATACCGCTCATTGCGGAAACATCATCCGCATACAACCCCGCCGCGTTTATAACAAAGCGCGCGCCGAAAGCGCCTTTCTGCGTTACAATCTCAAAGCGGGGCTTCTTTGCAAGAATCTTCTTTACCTCCAGCCCTGTTCGTATCTCGGCTCCGTTTTGGATAGCATTCTCGGCAAGGTCATAAACCCAGCGGTAAGGGCTTATTATGCCGGCGGTAGGCGCATAAAGCGCTGCTATGGCCTCACCTGAAAGATTCGGCTCATTTTTTCTAAGCCATTTCTTATCTACGATCTTAAGGCGCGGAACGCCGAGAGCTTCCGCGTCTTTTTTTAACTGAATGAGGCGGCCAGCTTCCTCTTCGCTGAAGGCGACTATGAGCTCTCCGGCCTCCTTAAAATCTACCGCGAGCTCTCTTGCAAGCCTCCTCGTTAGGATATTGCCCTGCACACACAGTTTTCCTTTAAGGGATGCGGGCGGGTTCTGGGTTCCGGGATGGATAATGCCGCTATTTGATTTCGAGACACCGAAGGCAACTTCCGCCTCTTTCTCGAAAAGCACTATCGTTAGCCTGTATCGCGAAAGCTCTCGTGCGATGGCGGTTCCTACAACACCGCCTCCTATTATCGCGATATCATATAAGTTCATCTCTTTTGACTCAAAGTTCTCTTGACCGCGTCACGCCAGCCTTCGTATAATCTGTCAGCGTGGTTACGCGACATGGTGGGCTTAAATACCCTGTCAACGGCCCAGCATCTTTTTATCTCGGCCGAATCCTTCCAGTATTCTACCGCAAGGCCAGCAAGATATGCCGCCCCCAAAGAGGTGGTCTCCACAACTCTTGGTCGAACTACATCGATACCTAGTATATCAGCCTGGAACTGGCACAAGAAATTATTCACCGTGGCGCCGCCGTCTATCTTAAGGCTCTTTATTTTAAGGGCCGAATCCCTTTGCATCGCCTCAACGACATCTTTTGTTTGGTAGCACATAGCTTCCAGAGACGCGCGCACAAGATGGCTTGCGCGAGTACCCCTGGTTATACCGTATATGGCGCCGCGCGCGTGAGAATCCCAATAAGGCGCCCCCAGCCCGACAAGCGCAGGAACAAAATATACTCCGGCGTTATCTACGACTGATGAGGCCATGAGCTCTGATTGCGAGGCATGGCTTAGGATTTTAAGTCCATCTCGAAGCCATTGAATAGCAGCGCCCGCTATGAATATAGCACCCTCGAGGACATAGACTGGTTCACCGTGGGGGCCACACCCTATAGTAACGATAAGGCCGTGCCTGGAAACCGGCCTCTTAGCGCCAGCGTTCAACAGGATAAAGCAACCCGTTCCGTAAGTATTTTTCATCGTTCCCGGCTCAAAACACACCTGCCCGAACAACGCGGCCTGCTGGTCACCAGCCACACCGGATATCGGTATTCCCGCCGGCAGTCTGTCTATGCGAATGGTGTGTCCAAACATACCGGAAGATCTTTTTACATCCGGAAGCATCACGGCCGGTATTCCCAACTTTTCCAGTATAGCCGTATCCCAACATAATTTATCTATATTAAAGCACATGGTGCGCGAGGCGTTTGTATAATCGGTGGCGTGAACCTTGCCTCCGGTAAGCTTCCATAATATCCACGAATCCGTCGTACCAAAAAGTATCTCGCCTCGTCTTGCTCGACTCATCAGGCCGGGGACGTTTTTAAGTATCCATTCTATCTTTGTCGCCGAAAAGTAGGGATCGACGGGAAGACCTGTTCTTTTCGTAAAAAACCTTCCCATGCCATTTTCTCTGAGATTATCGCATCGCTCGGCGGTCCTGCGGCATTGCCATACTACCGCGTTGTAAACGGGTTTTCCGGTACGCCTGTCCCACACAACGGTCGTCTCTCGCTGGTTGGTTATGCCAATGGCGGCGATCGACAACGGCGAGACTTTGGCTAGGACGCGTTGTATTGAGATATTTACACTGCGCCAAATATCATGCGGGTCGTGCTCAACCCATCCTGGTTTAGGAAAATGCTGCGGAAACTCTTGATAGGCAGATGCCACCTTGCGGCCTTTCCTATCGTAGACTACGGCGCGGCTGCCGGTCGTGCCCTGGTCTATCGCTAATATGTATTTCATGATAATAACCTTTTCGCGATTATATTCTGCGCTCTATCCACCTCAATATCTCTTCAAAGACCGCCTGCCGGCCCATCTCCACTGAAAGCGAATGATACATTCCTGGAAACTTCACAAGCGCTTTATCATCAACTCGAAGCCTCCCGAACACACGGGCTGAAACCGCCTGATTGGCTATCTTATCGTCGCCAGGCAGAAGAAAAAGGGTAGGAACTGTTATCTTCGGCGCCGCAGACCGGGCAGACGCCTGATAAATCATCAGCTCGAATAGAAGCCTGGCCGATGCTGAGCGGTATTCAAGAGGGTCGCAATCCATTCTATTCCTATAACGAGAGTCACGCGTGCACATGGAAGAATCGAATGGCAGCTTTATCTGGTTAGCGGGGTTATAAAGAAGCGAAATCGCTATTTTCAGGTAATCCAGAACGTTAAGACGCACTCTGTTCGCGAAAGCTGGCGAAAGTAGTATAAGTCCGTCAAAACAGCTGGGGTTTTTAGCAGCGAGTATGAAGGAAATTATGGCGCCCATGCTCTCGCCGATCAGGAATATTTTCTTTCCGGGAAGCTGCGTGGCCGCCAGCTCGCGTAGACGCATTACATCGCTGAAATATCTTCTGAAATTCCCCGTTTTCTCAAGCTCAATCGCATAAGATAAGACACCTTTTGTAAGAAAAAACTCCGCCAGCGCCTCCCACCTTCCACCGTGCGCCCCGAGGCCATGCACCAGTAAAAAAACCGCTCTCGGAGAGGAAGGCGCCCATCGCCTGTAGACAATATTTGGCGAGTCTTGCTTTTCGTTCATATCATCTCTTGAAAAAATTTGCCTTTATCCAGCCCCAGTTAAGCGCAACATGAACAAGCACAAGGACTATCATAATCATGCCGTTGTGCTCATGTATATCATATACTAACTTCATATCTGGGATATCGATACCGAAATATATGATAAGTGCCGTCACTGTCTGCGCAAGAAACGAAACAAGAAGGGCCGCGTTTACAACCTTCAATGTTTTGGCTCTGTTCATGGCTTTCTCCCGCGTTTTGAATATGATATCACAACAAGCACGATAATATAACTTATAATTCCCATCCAGATAGAGACGATGAGATAGCCGACCGCTGTCGGGATGACAACGTTTTGCAACGATAGGCTAACGACCTTTTCCCACCTGAAATCCTTAATAAAAATATCCCAACTTGCCCGCACATCCTGATACTTCAGGCCTGTGAGTATCGCACCGGTCTTGACAGCAAGGAAAAATACCGGTATGCTGATCCACGTATTGGTAAGGAGGCTTCCTATAAGCGCAGAAGCGCGGTTTACCCTGAGAAGGAATGCCAGGCACAGCGCCGCGACAGGCCCCGTGCCGGGAAAAGCACCGAGAGCGACTCCGATCCCCAGGCCGATCGCTATCTTCTGGGGGGTGTCGTTTATCCTGAAAAGTTTTAGATATACTAATCTAAAAAATCGGAATATTCTGTAAGGGATGGTCCTTTTTTCGCCCATGGCTGACATGTCCCCACCATTCCCCCCAGACGTTTTCAAAACCCATCTTGAAGTTGTCCCAAAATCTATCTCTAGCCTGTCCCCGAAGACAGGTTAAAAGATAAATCTAAGACGCCTTCAAGCACAAAACTGAAAACGTCTCCATCCTTTTCGTTTTTTATATCTTGTTTTCGCCGACATCCTTAAGATAGGCGTCAAGATAGGCGTCCGCCTCCTGCAACGTGGCGAACATGGAGGAGGGAATCATCTTCACAGCCTTGAATATCCTTTGCACGTTCGGCTGTACACGTACCATAACAAAAGCGCTGCCCTGTCCTTCCAGCGCCTGCTTTACCCTGAATATCAGACTCAAACCGATGCTTGATATGTAATCAACCCCCGCCATATCCAAAATAATCGCTTTGGTGTAAGGGCCCACAAGAGGATCTATCTTCTCAGCAAGCGCCTGGTGAGTATCCGTATCGATAGGACCTACTGGAGCAATAATGAAACATCCGGGACGCTTCTCCTTTACTGTAACCTTGATACTCATAAGCGCCTCTTATTCACTAGACTTCCAAAAATGTTATGAGATATTTTTTCTCTAAAACAGCTTCCTCTTAAATAAGATTATAACCTATAAAATAAAAAAACCCAATCAAAAAGACTTTTATTTATCTCTTGCGGAGGTAATTAACCGCCAATACGATGGCAAAGAAAACGCCATAGATGACCACTATCATAGGGTTGGTGGGAAGATCCCACAGATAGGAAAAAATCAAGCCCGCCGTCACACATAAACAGGATGCACTACAAGCGATAATGAAGATCGTCCTCACGCGCCTTGCCACGACCAGTCCTACCATCGCCGGAATAAGCAAAGAAGCGAAGACGAATAAAACACCGCAGATCTTGGTAGCCAGGCTTATCGTAACGCCTATCGTGATATAGAGAATAAGATCTATGGCATCGGCTCTTATCCTCGCGGTAAAAGCCGTTTCTTTGTCGAAAGATACGAATATGAGCTTTCTAAAGAGCGCAAGATGAACAGAGATGATAATTATTACCGACGCCCCAAGAACCTCTATATCATGCCAGGTCGTGTAGAGAAGGCTACCTGAGGTCAGGTTCACGCCCATAGCCTCGGCCATTGGATTTTTCGCTATAAGTATCACGGCCAGGGCAGCGCAGAATACATAAACAAAACCGATAAAACTTTCCCTTGAAACGCTGCGTTCCGTTTGAGCTAGCCAGAATATGGCTACCGCCGTAAGTGTGGAAACAAATGCGCAAGAAAAAGGATCCAGGCCCGCGAAAAGACCCAGCGCCACACCTAGCGCCGCCACTTCGGCAAGCGCTATACCCATAAATACTATTCTTTTCAGTATAACAAATACTCCAAGATAAGCGCATACCGCCCCAGCGATAAGGCCTGCGACGAGGGCGGTCACCATAAACTGTTCACCAAAAATATCAATCATGATAAAAAGTCCTTTTTCAGGCTGTAACGTACTTACCGTCGATCTTTTTTAGATCCATTTTGACACCAAATATGTCAGATAGAATAGAGGCGCTCAAGTCCTCCTTGCTTATTGTCCACCAACGGCCCTGCCCGGTGAGAAAAAGGAATTTATCTGAGAAGTTTATTACCTCGTTAAGTTCGTGGCTAACCAAAACCACTGTTAGGGCCTTCTCGCTATGAAGCGAAGAGATAAGTTTCAGTATCTCGCGCTCGCCTTTCACATCGAGGTCAGTAGTCGGCTCATCTAGTATCAGGAAGTTCGGCTCAAAACTTAAGGCCCGCGCTATAAGAACCCGCTGTTTCTGACCACCTGATAAGTCCCGAAAAGCTGACGAGGCCAGCTCTGGTATACCCGCTATTTCCAGGGACTCGAACACTTTCCTCCTGTCAGATTCATCGGTAGGGCGGAAACTGCCTTTCACAGACGCGCGCGCCATCATCACGATATCGAACACGGTAAAAGGAAAAAGAGTGTCGATAAATTGCCTCTGCATGCAGTAACCGAAACGAAGGCCCGGCGCCGTAATGACTTTGCCTGACTTTGGCTTAATAAGCCCCATGACGGCCCTTAAGAAAGTTGTCTTGCCCGAACCGTTAGGGCCCACTACACCAAGAAAATCGTTATCGTGAATGTCGAAGTTTAAATTTCCCACAACAGTCCTGCGACCGTAGCAAAGAGACGCTCCCTTAAACTCCACTATCTTTTTCAATTTTCAAACCCTTCCGCGATTTTGCCAATTATAGTATCTATCAGGCTAAAGTAGTCCTTGGCCTCGTCTGTTCCGCCGACCGAATTCGGGACTATGATGACTTTAGCGCCTGTCTGTTCAGCCACGAAACGCGCCGGTTTCTCGTCATAAAACACCTCCATGAGGATAAGCCCTACCTTGTCGCGTCTCATTATATCTATTACTTCCTTCAAATGACCGGGAGACGGCGGTATACCGGGTTTCGGCTCAAGCTCACAGGCAACCTTAAGGCCAAACCTATCGGCAAAGTATGGCCAACTTCTGTGATATATAGCAACTTTTCTGCCCTTAAATGGCTCCATTTTTTTCTGCCACTCCACCATCTTCTCTTCTATCTTTCTATTGAATGCCTTAAGGTTTTCTTGAAAATACGCTTCGTCGGACGGCGAAAGTTCGGATAGTCTTTTCGCGATATTGTAAGCGATGATCTTAGCATTCTCGGGATCTAGCCAGTAATGGGGATTGCCCATAGGGTGAATGTCCCCCATGGACCGGTCAACCTTCGTCGTGGTGGGAACTTCTAGGAGGCCAACCCCTTCGGAGGCATCAAGATGGCCCGGAGTCCCGATCCTTATCTTTGGGTTACGTGAGCCGTCTATGATAAGATCTTCATATCCTATTTCCAGCTCCAGCCCTACCCGTATGAAGAGATCCGCGTTTTTCGTTTTGATCATGAAAGACGGCTTCGCTTGAATAAAATGGGGATCCTGGTAACCCCTGCCAAGAGAGTCAACTTTAACCTTGTCACCGCCTATAGCCTCGGCAATAGACTTAAGATCCTCTGTCGTGGTAAGTATGTTAATCGTATCTTTGGAAAAAACGTCCGGCGAAAGCCATGCCATTATAAAAATTATAAGAAATAATTTACGCATCCGTCCCTCCGTGGATCTCAATATTCATGCTTTCTGTGCGGCCCCAGCCCGAAATCGCACTGCAGCCATATTTCGTTGGAGTCCTTGTCAAAGTTCCTATCGGTATGTTTGAACTGTAATCTCCAGAAGCAGTATTCGCTCTGCGCGAACGTAATACCAGCCGAATAAGCATTTTCCCTCGATGATGACGAAAGCGGCAGTTCCGAGAAGTCATACCTGCCAAAAACCGACCAGCGCCTGGCAAACTGGTATTCAAGCGACGAATATCCGCCCCACGAATTAACGGCCTTGGGTTCTATGATATCGGCACCGTCGTCTAAAAACGGTCGATCATGCTGGCTGAAGAGGAGTTCGTTCTGGAATGTAACCGATTTATATAGGCCCTGCTGAAGCGGCCGCCATTTATAGGTAAGGTCCACACCCTCAAGCGTCGTCATGTTAGTACCGAATCTGCCGAGGCCGTCATCATTGGGACCCGCCATGAGGCTGGCGCCCAGCTCAAGCGATGAGGACTCATTTATGTCGTGAAAGATCTTGAGATGGCCGAGATAGCAGAGGCTGGTTCCTTCTCCGCCGGCGAAGCTCATGCCATTTCGATTATTGATAACCTGTCCGGTAAGCTCTATATATTTATCCCACGGGTTCGGAATGAGATAGCTTGCCGAAACTCCCGGCTCGCTCATTCCTTCACCGCCGAGATAATTTCGCACCATGTTGGGGAAGTCGACCCACGGCAGGTTGTGCAAGTGATATTTGTTTGCCTTGCCGAATTCGACCTTAAACTTGCCGGCTTTGGCCTGCAAACCATCTATCGGAAGCGTCAGGAGCGTTAAATACCCTTCACAAAGCCCAATATGCCATTCACCGCCTTCCTGCTCCACATGGAAGAAGAAATCCCCTCTCGCATAGGGGTCGACCGAGGCCGAGAAGGCCAGCTCCGTTTGACGCATCTGAAACTGATTGCGGAACTCTTCCTCTTTCGTGTCAGTAGTATGATACGTAAAGTCGCCTATTACGCTTACATCGGGATTAAAGCTCTGGAAATAACGGCCCATGCCGGCGCTCTGTATGGGGGCGGGCGCTGCCACGCGCGGTTTGGCCGCCTCAATAGTGTAGGTTTTTGCCATATCTTCGATACGGGTCTCAAGTTGCGCTATTCTGGCTTCATAGCTTCGCTTAAGATCTGCTATCTGGGCCCGCAATGCCGCCAATTCCTGCTGCAGCTGCGCCAGATCGCTAGGCCGGGCGTTGGAGGCGGACAACAGGACAGATAAAAAAGAAATAACTAAAATAATAAAGGATTTCTTCATGTATATCTCTCCGGGAAATTGATTATAAGGTAATACGAATTACGCTGTAACTAGGAAGCCTTGAAGGGAGGCGGAGAGCGTAGATAATGTAAGGTAAAGCAGATACACGATACGCTAAAAAAGGCACAGATTGCTGCCTTGTGGCAGAGAATCGTTAGCAAAGCCGAGAAGAGCAGAATTACTGCTAGGATAAAAACGGCGTGGGTCAGCCAGTCACAGGCAGGGCAGCCATCATGGTGATCTGAGTCGGCGTGGGTGTGAATAAGTTCGGGGCCGGCCGCCAGCAGGATCAATACTGATGCGAAAAATAATATCAGGGCTTTCGGATAATCGCGCTTAATGCTTAACATCTGAGGCCGCCTATCGCTGATATTGTAACAAAAAAATCTGGCGCTGTCAATTCAACCAAGGCGCTTTCACCGTCTCATCGCAGTATAACGAAATTGAGCGCCGTTCCCACTATGACGCTTACGCTAACCATTACAAAAACCGCTTTGACCAGCTCCTTTACACCAAGCTCTTTCCACAACACTATAAAAGTAGCCACGCACGGAAACGACATAGCTAAAAGGGTCGCCGCTATGAAAATCTGCTTGGCCGAAAGATCAAGCGGCGCAAGCATACCAACGGCAACATCCTTGCGCAATAAACCTATTGCCAACGCGACTATCGCCTCCTTCGGCAGTCCGAATAGCCCTTGAACGACCGGCGCAAACATCGCTGTGATGGCCTCGAACAACTTGAAATATAGAAGTATATTGATAACCAGCACCCCTGCCAGTACTATCGGCACAGCTTCGAATAGGAATCCCTTTACGCGAAAATATACCTTTTTCGTAAGTACAATAAGCGGAGGAAACCTGTAAGGAGGTATTTCCAAGAGTAACTCAGGACTGTAGCCGGGTAAGAGGCGGTTTAATACCGTTCCCAAGAAAAGTATAACCACAAAGAGCGTAAGATACACGCCGCTTACGTAGAATCCGCTGAAGGCTCCCAAAAGCCCGACGATCATCGCCTGAAGAGGCACGCAGGGCACTCCTATCGAGATAATCGTCGAGGCGATGAATCTTTCGCGCCTTGATTCCAGTATGCGTGTAGACAGTATGCCAGGGACATTACATCCGAAACCCAAAAGCACTGGTATAACGGCATAACCATGCAATCCGAGACGGTGCAGCATACTATCCAAAAGTATAGCCAAGCGTGGCAGATATCCTATATCCTCAAGGATGCTCAGTACTAAGTAAAAAGACATGAGGTAAGGCAGCACCATACCGAATTCGATGTAAGGGGCTGTCGTCAAAAGGCCCAGCGACTGCTTGAAGTCTATCTTTCCGCCGACCAGATCCCCTATAAGAAGATGAAAAATAAAATCCTTTTCGTGCCACCCAGCAGCAACGCTTTCCAAAAAAGGCCGCACCACCCCATAAAAGAAAGGATCTGTGATCTTGGCAATAATAAACTCACTCAAGAACCTCACGACCTTAAACGAAATGTATATAACCGCCGCCGCCATGGCAAAGCCGCTAAGCGGCCGCACGGAGGCGTCCTCCAGCATCTCTAGTAAGCGGTGATGTCGGTGCTCGAGACGCTGGACTTGCTCGATGATACGCCCTATTTCCTTCCAGCGCTCTTCATGAGAAAGTTTATTTCTTACTATGGGCTGTGCCTCTTTTATCCTGTCTATCAATAATTTTATACCCACACCGGTCACGGCGCAGGTTGACACCACCGGAATTTTTAGTATTTCTTCGAGCTTTTCATTATCGATATGGATACCCCGGTGAACGGCGTCATCACACATATTTAAACAGGCTATAGTCGGAAATCCTTCCTCTATCAACTGAAGGGTTAAAAGCAAGTTTCTCTCGAGATTAGTCGAATCAATAATATTGATTACCGCTATTTCATCTTTCGGAAGTTCTTTCAGCAAAGAAACGGCCACCTTTTCAGCGCTCGAAGTCGGCTCCAATGAATATGCCCCCGGCAGGTCTACAACCTCGATCTTATTATCGCCTAAAGTCAGATATCCCTTAATAAACTCCACCGTCGTGCCAGGATAATTCGAGGAGATCACATTGACACCGGTAAGGCGCGAAAAGACCACGCTTTTGCCGACGTTAGGGTTACCTATAAGATAGATCTTCTTTATCATTCTGTTTCTACTATTATTTTTGCCGCCATTCCATGCCCCAGGGCAAGTACGCTTCTGCCCACCTTTATGACCACCGGGCCCCTTAAGCCTATGTAGCTGAGTTTTGTGATCTCCTTGCCCACATATAAACCCATGCTCATCAGCCTGTGTTGCAGACCTATCCCCCCGGAGATCTCCGCAATCTTCCCTTTGTGATTCTCCTTCAAGTGGATCAAAGATATTTTTTTCATGATACGATAGTTATAATTTGGCCTTCTCTTAAAATTATACAATCATCTCCATATTTTTCTCTGAAAATTTTTCGCGCGATGGCTCCCGTACAATGCAGAGGCATAACGCGACGAACTCCCAGTTCTTTCACTTTTGCCACAATCGCTTTATTCAGATCGTAGGAATTATCTTTAAGATGAAAACCGCCCATTAGCAGGCGCACTTCCGAGCCAAAAGTTCTTTTAGCGTGCTCTACTATATCAATTATGCCGGGGTGGGCACACCCTGTAATAACGACAACACCCTCCTCTGTCTTTACCGCCAGGTACTGTTCCGGAATGTCAGAGTCGCGGCGTTTCCCCGCAAGCTCGCCGCTGGCATAGATATTATCGCGTATATTTGTCACGCCGTCAACCTCCGCAAGGCGTGCCCCAAATAGCCCTATCTTTTCTTTTATATCCGCCTTGAAGCGCGGACATACATACACGGCCGCATCTTTATTCAGCTCCAACACCTTCCATAAACCCGTAAGATGGTCCCAGTCGTCGTGCGAGATTATAATGTGCTGTATTTTTTGTATGTCTGACTTAAGTCTCTTTAACTGTTTTACAATATAGCATGGCTTCCCGAATGTATCAAAAAGAACGTCCGTATCTATGAGAAATGACATCCCCCAATGCCTTACGAGTCTCTGCCATTTTGTCGAGCCTTCGGCAAGAAGCGTTATCTTCATGAAAATGACCTCGCTTTCCGCATGCTGAATATAGCCGGCAAATATCTATAAACGAGCTTTCTTCCTTTTTCGGTCAGAACATATACGGGAGCGGCGTCAGACAATACCTCAAGCGCTTTTGGAAACAGGCGGTTTCTGACTTCCGCCGATCGGCATGTCCATACCATGTCCGCGTATCTACCTATCTCGTCCGTCCGCCTGCTTCCGATGCCGGTAGCGCATACCACAAGGATAATAACGGATACGCCAAGACGTCTTTCCAGCTCTCGGATATCCTTCAGGCTTTCTCCCCGGTAGGCGTTTACCGTAACGGCTATTTTCTTGCAACCCTCTTTCGCGGCTTCTCTAACGCCTTTTTCCTGGTCGATTACGCCATCGTCACTTATAACGCGACAACCCAGGCGACGCAAGCCTTCGACGACTTCCGGAATGGCCGATGTCCTGATAACGCTGTGCATCCTGGCGCCGATACCCTGTGCAAGCTGGGGGAACGGAACAACCACTGTCCCCGCGCCATCGCAGACCATTACCGCGCTGTCTATGACCCCTATTTTTAACGCATGGGCCATGATCTCCGAAGCGCCGTAAGGCACTGATGCCTCTTCCGCCCAAAAAACACGATCCTTTGAGCAAAATCCGAATTCGGTAATCTTCCATTCGATGACTTTTCTTATCTCCTCTTTCAGCCGGCTCACGGATAGACAATCCGATTTCTTGAGTCCTTTATACAGGAAACCGGCAAGCGGGCAATGCGAAATCGATGGCTTCGTTATTTTTATAACCTTTCCGTCACATATAGTGATCAGGGAAGAAAAGTAGCGGACTTTATGAATATCCTTGCCTTCTCCTGTCAAACCAGATACGCGTCGCATGCCGACAGTTTTTCCCATATTTTAAAAATCTCTTCCCTGATGGCGCCGCCGCAATGCTCCACTATAGTCTTGCCCGCAACCATCGACTCCACAACGGCCTTATCAAAGCCTATCCTGCCGATAACGCTGATACATTCAGCGCCGCAGTATTTTTCAATCTCGCCGGTTATCTCTTTGTTAATGTCGTACTTATTGACTATCAGATTTACCGGCACCTTGAAGTGCCTTGCGACCTCGATAACCCTTCTTGCGTCATGAAGGCCTGAGATCGTCGGCTCGGTCACGACCAAGGCACAATCAACACCGGATAACGCGGCTATCACCGGACAGCCGATGCCTGGCGGACCATCGATAATAACGTATTCCAGATTTTCTCTCCCGGCGATCTCCCTGGCAACCTCTCGTATCTTCGCAACCAGCTTACCCGAATTCTCTTCGGCGATACCCAGCTTCGCGTGTACAAAAGGCCCGTATTTCGTATCCGAGACGAGCCATTCACCCGCCAAGTTCTCTTCCATAGTAATGGCGCCAACAGGGCATATCAGGCTACACAAACCGCATCCTTCGCAGGAGATTGAATCAACGATAAGATCATCGCTTATTGCGCTGAATCTGCAGAGAGCTATACATTTCCCGCATTTATTACATAATTTTTTATCGAGCTTCGCGGTCTTCCCGCTTCTGAACTCGTGACGTTCCTTTAAGATCGGATGGAGCAGAAGGTGCAGGTCGGCGGCATCGACGTCGCAATCGACCATTACCTTATTCTTCGCGAGCGCGGCGAACGAGGCCGCCAAAACGCTCTTACCCGTCCCCCCTTTTCCGCTAACGACAACGATCTGCTTCATGATGCCTTTTCGTGATTGTTTCAAACATCATTCGAAATTTCTCTTTATACTCCACATTATCCTTAACCAATGGTATTCCACGCGAGTAGAGACGGGCGATCTCCCTGTCAAAAGGTATCCGAAGAAGTACCGCTATTTTATTAGCCTGACAATAGTTATCAACTTTGTCATCCCCGATATCGGCGCGGTTAATGACAACGCCGAAGGGGATTTTCAGTTTCCGTAAAACCTCGACAGCCAGCGTCAGGTCATTAAGGCCAAACGGTGTCGGCTCTGTAACAAGGATGCAATAATCGCTGTCTTTTACCGCCGCGATAACAGGACACGATGTCCCCGGAGGCGCGTCTATAATAACGGTGCGGAAAGGATTTATACGCTTCTTTACCTGCCTGATCAAGGAAGGGCTCATTATCTCGCCGATATTGAGGGTACCGTGAACGAATTGTATATCGCCGGCCATGCCTGTTTCGACAACGCCTATCTCTTTATTCACCTCTCTGATGGCTTTTTGCGGACACAAAAGGCTGCAAGCACCACAGCCGTGGCATAGATGTGGGAATACGAGGACGCTCCCAATGGCTCCGTCTCCTTTAGGGATGACGGCTATGGCGTGATATTCGCAGACCTCGCGGCACTTACCGCATGCGTTGCACTTTGCTTCGTCTGCTTCAGGGACAGGGATGAATGCGGCAATCCGCTCTTTTATCTCGGGTTTAAGGAAGATGTGGGCGTTCGGCTCTTCGACGTCACAATCCAGAAACTGGGTATTCTCGAGGGACAGAGCGAGGTTAACCGCGACTGTGGTCTTTCCCGTGCCGCCCTTACCGCTAGCAACTGAAATAATCATATATTTGTATAAACACTATTTCCTTTGAGCGACAAGAACCCTCTGGGTTTTGCTATGGCATTCGCTGACTTCAAAACCTTTATGCGCAAAATACTGTTTTGCCTCGTCGAGATCATGCCTAGAACGATCGTGAACCCTGCCTTCGGCCGTGTGGCATGCGTTTATTATCTCAAAACCTTTGGCGTTGAAATCACTCAATACTACTTTCCCGGCCGGGCGCAATAGACGGTCCATTTCATTCAGAACTGCTTCCGGCTTATAAAGATGATGAAAAACGTTTATAGAAAAGATTACGTCAAAACTGCGGTCGGGAAAACTCAGCTTCTCGGCGTTTTCTATCTTCAGCGTCACCAGCTTTTCGAGTCCGTAATAGCGCAGATTAAGCCTGGCGATTTCTTGCTCGTCTTGTGATATGTCTACGCTTATAAAACTAAAACCGCGCTTTGCCAAGGCCAGCGCGAAATGCCCCTTGCCGGTGCCGATCTCAAGCATGTTGCCTGAAAGGGGTAAGGATTTTTCGAGTATAAAATCCCTCTCCCCCTCCAGGTCATAGCCGAAGCTGCGGTAAAACTCTAGCCGCTTCAGGTAATTGGTATGGTTATCTATAACTTCTTTATCCACCGCGGTCTACTTATGCGTCATGTCGGCCAGGAGCGCCTCGAGGTCCTCCTCATGCTCAAGCTCGTCTTTCATGATCTCGAGGGCAAGATGATAAGTAACGATATCCTTACCCTTCACCGCCTCGGCAAGCTTAAGATATGTCTCTATAGCGCACTGTTCGCCCTTTATGTTCTGTTTCAAAAGCGCCTTTACTGAAGGATCGGCCGGAGCATCGTAGCCGCAGTTGGTCTGTTTATACCAATCCTCCGGCTTCAATAGCGGTTGACCGCCCAGCTGTATTATGCGCTCGGTCAGCATGCCGGCGTGTTTTAGCTCTTCTCCGGCATGTTGCTCTAACTCCGCGACTACCGCGTTACGCATCTGGCCGCACGCTACTTTCGCGCCCACCCAGTACTGATAATATGCCAGCCACTCATCCGCGAATGCCTTATTAAGAAGCGCTACTATCTTCTTTGAGTCCGACCCAACAATCTCTCTTGCTTTTGTACCCATACACCCCTCCTTTTTTGTCCAAAAACTTCGCCTATAGCAATAGGCTGGTGCAGTCTAAGGATTTTAACTGCCCTTACCCGCACCCGGCATACCGAACTTCGACCCCACGCTGGGATTGTCAGCCGGCTTCAATGCCCCGCCCTTATATTTGTCTATTGCGTCTCGAATCTTCCCGGACAATCCCGTATAAATCTCTATGCCAGCCGCCCGCAATGTCTGGAAAGCATTCGGCCCCACATTCCCCGTCAAAACAGCTTTTACGCCTTTGGATGCCATAAACTGCCCTGATTGTATTCCCGCACCTCCGGCAAACTGCGCGCTTTGGTTCTCGAAAGCCTCGAAGGCCAACGTATCCGTGTCAACTATTATAAAGAATTGGCACCTGCCGAATCGCGGGTCCACCTGGTCATCAAGGGTCTTGCCTTGAGCTGTGACGCAAATCTTCATTTTACACCTCCTAGCGTACGCATTCATCCTGATGGGGATGGTCGCACCGGCTCTTATCCAGACCATATCCCTTTCCAGCGCCGGGACGGCACAGGCTCTCTCCGCCTTCCAGTTTACCTTGTGCGAACTTTTCAATAACCTCATCTATCCTGCCGCTTACACCTACGATAGTCTTAATGCCATATTCCTGAAAAAAACCTGTCGCTCTCACCCCCATCCCACCGGCTACTATGCACGCTACGCCGCGCTCATGAAGAAATTGAGGTATAAAACCCGGCTGGTGGCCTGGGTTTGCTACCGACTCTCTCTTTTCAACCTTTCCGTTTTTTATATCCACTATGGTAAAGGTCGGACAACGTCCGAAATGGGCGGATACATTATCTCCATCCGTGGAAATCGCTATCCTCATTTTTTCACCACCTCACAATGATCGCTAAGAAGGGCTTTGCTTTAAGCCAAAGCCCTTCTTAGTCATTACGACTACTCATCGGCCCTTTGAGCACCTTGAGTTTTTCCCAGAGCATCGAGCCTTTCCTGGACCGCTCTCAGTTCTTCTTTGAGCAGTTCTGCCTCCTCTTTCAACATCGCGGCTTCTTCTTCTTTAGAAAAAGCCGGGGCATATCCTATTCCGAACGCAGGGTAGCCATAACCGGCTCTTGCCCAGCCGGGGAGTCCCGTTTCGTAATATCTGTTCCTCCAACCCCTGCCTCCGCCTCTTCCGAAGAAAAGTCGGCGACCAAAAGGTCTTCGTCCCGTACCATATACGGATGAGACACAAAAACCTCTTACACCCCCCGTCATAGGACCCATACCCATAGGGCCTGTTCCGTCAAAACCTGGCACAATAATCACCTCCTTTCATTTTTTATTCCTGCACTTATCGCATAATCCATAAAACTGTATCAGATGGTCTTTAATATCAAACTTGTATTTTGCCGAAAGCCCCTTTTCCGCTCTCCTTAAAAACTCCTTCTCATCATCCACAAATTCGGTATAGTCGATAACCCTGTTGCATTTCGTGCATATTAGGTGGTGATGATGCTGAGAGCTAAAGTCGGACTTTTGAGCCAATTCGTACCTGGCCCGACCATCCCCAAAATCAAATTTCGATACTAATCCCAAACTTACGAGTATCTCAAGAGTCCTATATACGGTGGTAAGGCCTATGGCCGGATTCAGACGGTGCACTTTCAGAAATATATCCTCGGCGCTCAGATGCTTATCCGCTCCGGTAAGAACTCCCAGTATGGCTTCGCGGCCACTTGTTATCCTGTAACCGCAGCCCCTGAAATGGCCGTGCCACCAGACCGGCCCTCTTCCGTTTCCTCTTGGCATAGCAATTCTCCTTATTGGTAATGGTTTCCATTATCAATAATACACTATAAGTCGGTCTTTGTCAACAGTATTTTTTGGATATTTTTTAACCCCGGATGTCCCGGATTAGACGTCTATATTAAGGAAGGCTCTTACGCCCAGCCCTATCAGGAACGAGAGGCCGGCGACGCCGAGCGATATGGAAACCATCTCGACGAACCTCTTGCGGAACTCGAGGTTTCTGGCGACCGAAATATAGAATGTAAAGGTGAAAATTATCATTACAGCGGAGATAACCATAAGACATAGGGAGAGGATCAGATTATTCAGTAAAAGATAAGGCAATATGAGGATTGTGACGGTGATTATATACGCAATACCAGTATAGACGGAGGCCTTGAAAGGATCTTTCGTCTCCCCTTCTGACTTAGTCGAAAGAAACTCCGAAGCCGCCATCGAAAGCGACGCCGCTATTCCGGTTATGGCGCCCGCGGTGGCCACAAGGCGAGGTTTTCCCAATGCGAATGTAAGCCCCACCAGAGCCCCGGTAAGCTCCACAAGGGCGTCATTAAGGCCGAGGACGATAGATCCTGCGTATTTTAAGCGCTCCTCGTCTATCATATCAAGAAGCTGGTGCTCGTGCGCATCTTCTTCGGCCGATATTTGCGCGGCCTCGGCCACGCTTGAGGATATGTCGCTGTAAACATCCTGGGCGTTCTCTTCGCCTCCTTCCATGAGCTTCAAAACGAACGTAAGGCCGAGAACCCGCGCCATGATGACATATTTCAATATGTTAAAACGGTCGGGGCCGACATCTTCCCCCGTATATTTCTTCCAGATACCATAATGTCTAAGCTCGTCATCGGATATCCTGCGCAGGAGTTTCCTGTTCGCCGGATTTTTTTCAATATCCGCCAGGCGGGCGTATATATAGTGTTCGGTTATCTCGTTTCGCTGGAAAAGAAGAGCCCTTCTTTTTATATCGTCGTTCATGAGAATATCCTTTAAGGCAAGATCAGGAAGCTACCTCTTTTTTAAGTGCCGCCAGCGCCGCATCGTAGTTAGGAGGAGAGCTCAGCTCTTTTACAAGCTGCACGTATTTTACGATGTCGTCTTTTCCTATTATAAATATCGCGCGCGCAAGAAGTCTCATCTCCTTTATGAGAACTCCATAATTTTTGCCAAAAGAGGCGTCCCGGTGGTCAGACAGAGTCTTTACCTTATTTATATCAAACTCCTGGCAGAATCTCTTCTGGGCAAACGGAAGGTCCATACTGACAAAGATTATCGCCACATCCTTTGATATCTTGGCGGCCTCATCATTAAAACGCTTTATCTCCGTATCGCAGACAGGCGTATCCAAAGAAGGGACTGATGCTATAAGCTTGATCTTTCCCTTAAAATCATTCAGGCTTTTCTCCGTCAGATCATGGGACAGCGTCCTAAAATCAGGAGCTTTCTGCCCCACTTTTATCTGAGGACCTTCCAATGTAAGTGGTGAACCTTTTAGTGTTATTAGCCCTTGGCTCTCCATCTGCCCTCCTTCCAATCTCATGTAAGCTAAGCTATCCTAAGCTATAGACGTTTTCCAAATTGTGCTGGAACCTGTCTACGTAATTATGATGTATGATGGGGATGTTCCCCGAGGGGGCACCTCCCCTATCATAATCGTTTTAGCTCTAAAGAGTTAGTAACTCCATTTCCTATTCGCTTCCTCGATGACATCCTTATTTAAACCGGTTATCGAAAACCACTCTATCCCATTGCGCAAGTACCGCCGCCAAGTTTTGTCTTATACAGATTCCTGTTATATGGAAGCTTCATAAGTAAAATTCCCATCATGCAATTATCGGTAAGGCCGGCGTATATAAGGCCGCAGGATACAAATACGGATATAGCCAGAAACCACGTATTCACCATAAGGGCAAGTAATATCCCGGTAAGAACAAGACTGCCTGCGATAACTCTCACTTGGCGTTCAATCGAAATGCCGCCTACACCTTTTATGACGGGCAATTTCTCCTTTTGCCATTTCATCATGCCACCGTCGAGCACCATGACGCCTTGCATGCCGGATTGGACCAACATATCGGCCGCCATAGGAGAGCGGTTACCAGTGCGGCATAGCACTATGTAGGACTTACCGGACGAGGCAAGCTCATCAAGCCGTGGCGCCAGTGTATCGATTGGAATATTGATCGCGTCCTTTATGTGCGATTCATTAAACTCAGTTACTGACCGAACATCAAGATACCTAACATTCTGGTTTTTTGCCGTAAGTTCGGCGGCCTCTTTCGGTGAAATCATCTTAAGCGCCACGACATCGCCACGCTGGTTTGCGCGCACTATGTTGTCAATGTTAAACGGCTTCGGCATAATCTTAGAACGCATGTTAGCAACAAAGACGGCCTTATCAGTCTCTTTCATAAAAGGATTTTGCGCTTTTTCCCGTCCGATGGTAGAAGATTTCTTTTCATGATAGTCATGGCCGGGATACACGACTGTCGCATCGGGAAGAGCCTTAAATTTCTGAAGCGTGTCGAACATAGATTCTGGAGAGCCGTTCTGGAAATCGGTCCTCCCCACGCTTCCGATGAGCAACACATCACCGGTAAACAAAGCGCCTGCGGCAAGTATACTTATCGCATCATCTGTATGTCCGGGCGTATAGATGACCTTAAGAGAATTACTGCCAAGCGCGATTTCATCGCCATCTTTTACTCTGCGATCCGCAACTGATGAAATCGCCTTCTCACCCATTATGACTGGTGCCCCTAGTTCTTTTTTTAGTATCATGGCTAGAGAAAAGTGGTCCGCATGAGTATGAGTATCTACTATGGCTTTTGGTTCAAGACCTTTTTTCTTAAGATAGTTTATGTAACTATCCTTCAAGCTTATATGTGGATCTATAATAACCGCCTCTTTTGCCGAACTCAGTATATAAGAATAGCAGCTTCCCGCTTTAAACTGCTTTACAATAATAACATCTTTCATATAATCTCCATCTTTTCAGAAAATCAAACATACACGCAAACATCACCTTGCTCAATCCTAGTAAAAATTATGATGCCGGAACAACAAGGACATATCCGGGTTCTGCGAATACCGAAAGCGGATATGTCCTTATTTTTATCAAAACCGGTTCTGGGTCAGCGCGTTTTATCTTACTTGCCCGATCCGGAAATGGCCTTTCCGGCGCTCTGCATGGCCTGGCCGGTCTTATTATATACTGTGCCTACTCCTTCGCTTGCCTTGTTAACAGCCGCGCCCGCTGTGGTAGATACGTGACTTACACCGCTACCTATAGTTTTACCCGCTTCCGCGCTGCCTTTTCCAGCCCCTTGAACCACTTTGCCTGCCGCAGAAACCGTCTGCCCTGTGGTATTGCGCACAGCAGACACCGCGGAACCGGCCTTTTCCTTCGCCTTGCTCAATAATCCGGCCGATGCAACGCCGGGCATCGCTATCGTAATCATCAAAATAACCGCCGCTATCCTTTTCGCCATGACCTCTCCTTTCTGTCTATACGGCACAATACCACTAGCAACTTTTATCGCTATTATACCACAAAAATTAAATAAAACAGTGTTTTTCAGTGGGCAATTCGAATACCAACCGATAGGGACGTTCCCCAAGGGGACACCCTATTCAATTCTCATTGTATACACCATGGCTACGGCGGCCCGCCGCATCTATTTCTCCCTCAGAGTCCTTACTATCCAAATTATGAATCGAATAAAAAGATAAGCCGGATAGCCGGACAAGACCAACGCAAAACCCACCCAAAACCATGCGTATGCCACATTGCCTATGTAGTAGTCTTTAGATGGATTGGCCTGGCGGATTAAACCATAGATAAATAACATCATCGCGGGAATGACAAAGCAAATAATAGATGCCCATCCCAATACAAGCGCCTCCCGCACTATGATTTTCTTTATGCTCATTGCGCATCCGTTAAGCCATACTTTTTCATAATCTCTTTCGATGGCTTGCCTTTAAAAGTAACGATATCAACCAATATCTCCATAACGGTTGCGGAAAACACCACATCGATAGCTTTGGGGTCGGGATGCTTTTTCACCTCTTGGTAATAGATATAATACAAACCGTCGAGAGCAGTTACGCCGTTTGCAATATCGCCGTCTATCTTGAGGATATGATAGAGCGTTTTGACCAAGTCCTGCTTTTGTTGGGGAGTATACTCTATCCAATCATAGCCCGTGGCCTCTAGATTGACTTGGGCAAATGATGAAGCGGCGCTCAAGATACCAATCAGACATATCGTCATTGCTGTTCGAATCATCTTTTCTGCTTTATTTTCCAAGCCCTTTCTTTTTAGTACAAATGTCAGTGCCCATACAAATAACCGATATCCCCCTTTCAAGCATTATGCAAGGAACCGATTAATACAAAATTATTTTTTCCCGGCAGCCCCTATTATTTCTTTAGGGAGCTTCTTAAAACACATAAACCAATCCAAACAATAATAATCTTTACCCGCATTATCCACGCGCTCTTTCGCAACCCCACATGAACCAGGCGGCGGAATTATGACGTCATCGCCCGGCTGCCAATCGGCCGGCGTGGCAACTTTGTGTGCGTCCGACGTCTGCATGGCTATTAAAAGACGCTTTATCTCCTGGAAATTGCGGCCATTCGAAAGCGGATAATATAGTACGGCGCGTATCTTACCGTTCGGGTCGATGAAAAATACAGCCCTGACCGCTTTCGTGTCATCAGCCGAAGGCTGAACCATGCCGTAGCGCTTGGCAACATCCATCTTTATGTCAGCTATCACCGGAAACTTAATTTCAACGTTCTCCATTCCTTTATATTTGATCTTTTCCTTTATCGTCCGCAGCCATGCTATGTGGCTGTAGTTGGAATCGATCGATAAGCCCACCAGCTCGCAGTTAAGCGCCTTGAACTCGGATTCCATCGCCGCAAAAGTCATGAATTCAGTGGTGCAGACAGGCGTGAAATCGGCTGGATGACTAAAAAGAATCACCCACTTGCCCTTATAATCTGAAGGAAAATTTATTTCGCCCTGGGTAGTTGTCGCTTTAAAGGCAGGAGCGTCTTCACCTATCAGCGGAATACGCTGTGCCTGCTCTTCGCTAGCGCCAGCGAAGGATGACAATACCGCCGCGGCAATAATTATAGCAACTATAGCACCTTTTCTAACCATCACATACCTCCTTTTTGTTTATCAATTTTTTTAATCCAAATGCGAGCCTTATACGACAAGCTCTAACTCAACAAATATGGCGGAGAGATAGGGATTCGGCGACTTCGCCTCGCAGAGCTCGGCTTGCGTCGCCAGCTCGGCCGCTGTCGCGCATAGCACTTTTCCTCACTATTCGCTCGGCGCGGCCTCGCTTCGAATCACCGTCTCACACTAAGCAAACTGGCGGTGTTCTTGCGACGAAATCAGAAACTTCTACCGCCAAAGTTTAATTGTTTATTAGGCTCGCGCTCATTGCTTGAGCCGAAAGCTTTTGTTTGCTCCCGAGCAGTGCGTGTTATAGCGCTCGGATACTTCCTAAAATAGAGGCTCGCTTTATGCCCCCTTTCCGCTAAGCGTGCCGTCCCCCAGAGGGACGGCAGCGGAAAAGCGTAACCTCTCCCCCTAAAGAAACTCTAAATCAAAGAAATGCCCCTTCTCCTCAGGGAGAGGGAGAAAGAAGAAGACAAATTTTTTTCAAATAACAAACAACCTCAAGGGGCGGGCGTGCTCGCACCACGCCCGCCCCTATAAAATCTATCTGGCAAAATTTTGCCCAAAATATTTAATTTTTTAATGAAGCGATTTCTTGTTTGATCTCTTCAATTACTTCTGTATTATAAATTTTTTTCTTATCGCCTTCTTTCACAGAAATTACATAAAAAACTTTTCCGCCATATTTAGCAGTAAATTTCTTATGAGTCGCTTCTTGATTCTTTCTTTCGTTTATAATCTGAGTTATAAATGCATATCCTGCCGGTTTTATTTGTAGTCCAATAAATTTATCTTTTATCTTAATAAAGAAATCTACATTAAATAACCTATCCCATTCATCTGGTGCTGGTTCAATTTTCACACCCAGAATATCTTGGAGTTGCTCATAGATTGTTTTCTTTTCTGTCATATAGCCGTCAAAAGTCCGGTTTATAACAAGGTTGACAACGTAATTTATACAATCTTCTTCTGTAATATCATCGATCTCGGCTCGTAAAACCTCGGTTATTTTTACATAAAGCTTCTTGCCTATTTCAATAAGATGCTCTTTAGGATAAACTTTTTTAAAATAATAATCTTCCCAATCTTTAACGGTTTTTGGTGAACATTTTCTAATTTCGTCGGAAACCGCGCCAACCATTCTTTTTTTCTGGAGACCCCAGCGATTTATTGCGCTATTTAAAATCCATTCTTTAGGCATGGACTAATCCTTTCTCTTCCCAGACGCCCACCTTAGCTTGCATCGCTTCTTCTTCATATTTCATAAATCTATCTTTATATTGAAAATCTATTCTTCTATTACATTTTGCAAAACCATTCAATATTAATTTGGCATTCAGAAAAGTTTTATTAGTTAAATATACATAAGCTAAAAGATTTTTCTTATCGTCAAACTTTTCGCTATCGTATTTAAGAAATACCCTGTTCCCAGATATAAGGTTTTTTAGAAAGCAAATTGCCTTTTCTTTAAAAATAGGATTATCGGAAGGTATAACGCCCAAAAGTTTAACTTTTAAACCTGAGTCAAGAATTATTTCGTCTGGTTGCGGTATAGAAATTATTCTAAAAGTATCTTCTCTTTCTTGCTTGCCATTTAAATCTATAACGGTACCAAATTTGAATTTTTTGGGGTCGGCTAATCTTTCTATGTGGTTATTATTCTGTATCTCTGGAACTTTTTTCTCTTCTTTCTCTTTTTTGGGCATTTCTTTCTGATATATTATCTCATAGTCAAAATCTTCCTTATATAATGAATGGCCTTTTTGTATGCCGATTTTCTTTTTTATTACATCTAAAAAATCATTATTTATTTCATAGCCAATCGAATTTCTCCCCAAATCTAATGCCGCTTTTGAGGTTGTGCCGCTTCCTAAAAATGGGTCCAAGACCGTATCGCCATAAAAACTGAACATCTTTATTAAACGCCGGGGTAACTCTAGGGGGAACATAGCAATATGACCGTCTTGCTTTTCGCCAGGGAAGTTCCAATGGCCGTTAAAATACTCATTCCATTCTTCCTGTGTTAGTTTAGATTTTTCTTTTATCTCCTTAGAAACTTTTGGATCTTTGCCTAATTTCTTAAAAACTAAAATAAACTCATAGTCTATTTTAATTATCCCGCCTCTCGGATAAGGATAAGAACCCATAACCGTTGCGCCGCCAGTTGTTTTACATGTGGTAACTTTCTGCCAGATTATAGCACCCATATAATCAAAACCTATTGACTCGCAATATTTCGTAATTTCTGTACGTATAGGAATAACTTTATATCTCCCATAAATAACTGCGCGCGCAAATTGATCTCCTATATTTACACACAATCTGCAACCAGGATGAAGTACTCTATAACATTCATACCAAACCTTATTTAGATTATTGATATAGTCTTGGTAGGAATCATTAAATCCTATTTGGTCTTTGGCTCCGTAATCCTTTAATTGCCAATACGGCGGCGACGTTATAACAAGATGCGCCGATGCATCTTTTATCTCATCCATATGCCGCGAGTCGCCAATAATTATTTTATGCCAGGTTTTTTCTTTCATTTCTTGTTATTTCTCTTACGCCCTGTTAACTCATCAATGGTAATATTAAAAACATCTGCCAACTTAGAAAGAGTCTCAAAAGTAGGATTATTTGACTTACCTGACTCAATTTTTACCAATGTATTATAGGGAATGTCGGCTAATCTGGCGAGTTTATCTTGAGAGAGTTTTCTTTGTTTTCTTAATCTTCTTAGATTAACAGATAACATTACTTGACTTTAATCTTTTATATGGTATTATATTACCAGCCATAAATAGCGCTTATTCTTTAGTTATATTATACAACAAATTAACTAAAAATAAATCAAATTTTTCTCCTTCAAAATTTTGCCAGATAGATTTTATAGGGGCGGGCGTGGTGCGAGCACGCCCGCCCCTTGAGGTTGTTTGTTATTTGAAAAAAATTTGTCTTCTTCTTTCTCCCTCTCCCTGAGGAGAAGGGGCATTTCTTTGATTTAGAGTTTCTTTAGGGGGAGAGGTTACGCTTTTCCGCTGCCGTCCCTCTGGGGGACGGCACGCTTAGCGGAAAGGGGGCATAAAGCGAGCCTCTATTTTAGGAAGTATCCGAGCGCTATAACACGCATGCTCGGGAGCAAACAAAAGCTTTCGGCTCAAGCAATGAGCGCGAGCCTAATAAACAATTAAACTTTGGCGGTAGAAGTTTCTGATTTCGTCGCAAGAACACCGCCAGTTGAGACGAATGTCCGTTTCGGCGACGAGAGAGAACGGATATTTATAAGAAATAGATAGAGTTACATCTTTTAGCGTTAGGTTCGAGCCGCAAATTTTCAAAAAATCTTTTTTGGGGCTTAAAATTTCCTTTTCGCTCTTCGAGCGAATAAGAAAATTTTTGAGGTTAATCGCGACCTCAAAAAATTTCTTTGCCAAGCGACAGAACTTTTAATTCTTATAAGGAGGTTTTGCCATGCCAAAATATTACATATACGCCCGCAAGTCAACGGATGATGAGGATAGGCAAATTTTATCTATTGAATCGCAACTAAATGAACTAAGGGAATACGCTAAACGAGAAAATCTGTTTATAATGGAAGAGTTCATTGAAACAAAGACCGCTAAGAAACCCGGCAGACCTATCTTTGATTTTATGGTTAAACAGATTGAAGCGGGCGTAGCTGACGGTATTTTGGCATGGCATACAGACAGGCTTGCCCGTAATTCTGTGGACGGTGGGAAGATAATCTACCTTGTAGATATCGGGAAAATTGCCGATCTACGCTTCCCCACCTTCCGCTTTGATACCTCTGCACAAGGCAAGTTTATGCTTTCTATCGCTTTCGGACAAAGTAAATACTATGTTGATAGTCTCTCTGAGAATATCAAACGTGGGATGAGAGAAAAATTAAGGCGTGGTATCTGGCCTAATTGGGCACTGCTTGGTTATCTAAACAACTACAAGGAACACAATATCTACCCCGATCCCGAAAAGGGGCCGTTTGTAAGGAAAATATTTGAGCTCTACGCAACCGGAAACTATACACTCCAATCTATGACCAATGAAATCCAGCACTGGGGCCTTGTGGGTAGCTTGGGCAAGCCTGTCTGTAAATCTCAACTGGCAAGGTTACTAAGGAATCCCATTTATTACGGTGTCTTTAGATTCAACGGTGAACTTTACGAGGCGAGCCACCCGCCGATTATCTCTAAGAAACTTTTTGATAGCGTCCAGGCTGTCTTAGATAACCGCCACAGAAATCATAAGCCAGCGGAAATAAAATACGCTTTTACCGGATTAATGAGGTGTGAATACTGCGGTTGCGCTATTACCGCAGAGAAACAGAAAGGCCATATTTATTACCGCTGTACCAAGAAAAAAGGGCCGTGCGCCAGCAAAAAGTTTCTTAGAGAAGAGGCTTTGCTTTCCCAAGTAAACGAAGCGATCAAAAAAGTTTATATAGACGATTCAACAAAAGACAAAATGATTAACCGCCTTGATGAACTATTCCAAGAGGAAAGCAAAGCCTCTTCTTCTCTATCTCAGGAAGTTAAAAACCGCATCATCGAATTTGATGCAAAACTTGAGCGACTCGTTGACATCTTCATTGACCGCCAGATTACTCAAGAGGAATACACCAAAAGGAAGGCAAAACTGCTCAACGATAAGAAGGATTTAGAAGGGAAACTCAAAGAGATAGAGAAAAGCGGCGGCGGGTGGCTCGAACCGGCAAAACAATTCGTAACTACTTGCAATAGAGCGAGTTCTGTCGCTTGGCAGGAAATTTTAAGCCCCAAAAAAGATTTTTTGAAAATTTGCGGTTCGAACCTAACGCTAAAAGATGTAACTCTATCTATTTCTTATAAATATCCGTTCTCTCTCGTCGCCGAAACGGACATTCGTCTCAACTGGCGGAGAGATAGGGATTCGAACCCTAGGACCGCTTTTGGCAGTCATACGCTCTCCAGGCGTACCCGTTCAACCGCTCCGGCATCTCTCCGCTTAAAATTACAAAAATCTTCTAAAAGAACTTTTCCAGTACCGCTAAAAGCTTTTCATTCAAAACAAAATTTTTTGTCCGCCAGGAGGATATCATCTGCGACCGGTACTTCGGCCAGCACGCGGCAAAAGTCTCCATGCCGGTGGCGGGGCCGTTACGGTTCACCCACGGCGGGTTCTTCGTATAACGAAATATCCCGTCGGGCTGGATGCCGTTCGCCACGCTCTTATAAGTCCAGTACGCCCAGCTCCAGCCAAAGCCCTCGAAAATACTCACAACATCCTCCACCCATCTCGTCTCACCGTAATGGCCGCCGCGCCAATGCACGCCAAATTCGCCTATGAATATCGGCACGCCCAGCTTTTGCTGAAGCATGTGATATGGCCTGGCGATAAGCTCTATCCTACCTTTAGTCCACATTATATTATGCGCCCTGCCCGGATAAATTAAATCTTTCTCGAGTCCGAAGACGTAATCAATGGGCAGATACGCGTGGACGCTGAAGGCCGTGTTGCTGTCAGAAGGCTTGCCGAGAAATCCGAGGCGCTTGCCGAACATGTTGCCTTCTAGCAATATCATATGTTTTTGGTCGACGTCCCGTATCTCCCTCGTGACGCCCTCATACAGCTCTTTAAGCTGGTTCTCCCTTTCTATATCTATGACCGGTTCGTTAAGTACATCATATGCCGCTATGTTACTCGCATCTTTATAATGCGTCGCGAGGAAATGCCATAGCCTGTAATAGCGGTCCCTATTGTATTCGTTATCGAAAAATTCGGGCTTTCCAACACAGTCGGAATGCCAATCCGGGTTCTGCGCGCCTGGCGCGGCGTGCATGTCAATTATGCAGTAGAGCTGGTGTTTCTCGCACCATCTGACGACTTTATCTAGGCAAGAGAGCCCTTCCTCATTCAGGCTATAAGGTCTGTCCTCGAACTCAATTATCCTGTAATTGAAAGGCACCCGAATGCAATTGGCGCCCCACTCCTTTATCGTTACGATATCATCTTCCCGGATAAAATTATCACGGAATGAACGCGTAAAGTCCTTGTGCGCCTCGGCTCCGAGGGCTTTTTCAAAATCAGCCCTGAACACTTTTTCTGGGATATGCCTGCCGCCAAGAATATAACCTTCCATGAGAAGCCATGAGCCTAGGTTAACACCGCGCAAAGTTACGGGCTTTCCCGCCTCATCGACAATCTTGGTTCCGGATGTTTTAAGGAATGGTAGTTTTTTTAGCATAGTTTATTTTAAAAACTGGCGGTACCTTTTGGACAAAATCCGAACTTTTTTTGACGAAAATCCGGACATTGATTTTTAATTGTCGCCCTGCGGGCGACAATCCCGCCCAGCGTTTCCGCTCACCTGACGGCGGACAAAACAGA
>JAMWCX010000005.1 GCA_023818895.1 Candidatus Omnitrophota bacterium
AACCGCAGTGAAACAGGAGAAGCCGGCAGAAATGACCGGCTCGCCCGATTATACGGGTGGTAACAGAATCGAGAGCATCTGGCTGTTAACCAGAGTGTCCGAGGTTCGAGTCCTCGCGGGGGAGCCATATTACTCAAGACGGCCTATCTTGTGTTTATCACAGGATAGGCCTCTTGTGTTTTATAAGGCACCTGCGGATAGTGGGGACGTTCCCCGCGGGGTCACACTATTGAGCTATAACTAATTGTAACGCAAGATGTTGTAACTGCGCCAAAAGTAATTTATTTCCGGGGAGAATGTCTAAATTAACGTTCCTTGAACTTATTATCGATAAAAGAGTTAGAATCGAAAAAAATGGACAAGCGATTTATTGACATTATCCGGCAGTGGGATTAAAATGTTTCCTTAAAGGAAGGAGATAATTATGCAGATACTGAAAGAATTCAAAGAATTCGCCGTGAAGGGTAACGCCATAGACATGGCGGTTGGTATCGTGATAGGGGCCGGCTTCGGTAAAATTGTCAGCTCCCTGGTAAGCGATATCATAATGCCGCCGGTAGGGCTTCTGCTCGGCGGAGTTGATTTCAAAAGCCTGAAGCTCACCCTCAAGGCGGCGACGGCTGACGCGCCGGCGGTGACATTGAATTACGGGCAATTTATTAACACGGTTATAGATTTTCTTATTATTGCTTTCGCTATTTTTCTGGTAGTTAAAGGCATAAATACATTAAAAAGAAAAGCGGCGTGATTAGATTGGATAAAAAGCCGGAGAACAGGTTGCTTAATTAAGGGCGTTCAACGGATATTTCAATATAGTTTTGTGAAAAAGCCCCTGGAAATAAATCCAAGGGCTTTTTTAATAGATTAAAATCGGTACTTACACTTCAACTTTTAAGATGATGCCGGCTCAGAATAAATATCCTACTAAGCGAGGAAGGTTTATTCTTCAACAGCTTCTACCTTCACGTTGAAAGTGGTGCCTCTGACTCCGACTATGGAAGTCGGTGTCTTCACCTCGAATTTTGATTTCTCACCATGTACCTTTTGGGCCTTAATGAGAACTTCTCCCATTGCCAGGTCCAGTAATGTCTTGCTGCTCTCCGATTTGGGATCTATCAAAAGTTCGGCCAGTAGCATCTGAGAATTTTCCTTTATCTCGACTGTCGCCGTTTGTCCCTTACCGTCGACATTCAGAAGTACCCATGAGGCCGAAGCCGTCTTGATAGTGTCTCCCTCGTTGAGGACCATGCCCACACTTGCCGGTTTCCAGCTTGATTGTCCTGCTGGTTTTATTTCAGCGGACCCGTCAATGCTTACGATCTGGGCTGTGCGTTTCTCCATCGCGAAAGCGCATACCGCCATGGTAAGAATCAAAACCATTATACACGCTATCCTCAAAATCTTCATCTTTTTCACCTCCCTAAACAAATATACCCTAAAATATGTGAAAAGTCAAATTGTTAGCGGAACAAAAAAATGGCTATAGCTATTGACAAAACGGCCTGTTGCAGGTAAACTTAATGACGTTATATTATTAAAATAAACTAGAAGTATATAAATAGTGAATTAGGAGATCTATTCTGAATAATAAGTCACGAGTAATATTGCCGTTACTGATAGCCATCATATCCTTCCTTTCCCTACAGCTTTTGACCGCTTGCATTTGGGCACAGCCACCTGCTCCACCCGCGGGAGCGGTGCAGTCTGCCTTACGGGAGACCACTAGAGATGTTCGCGGCAAAGTTGAAGAAAAGCTCGAAGAACGGCCTACCAAGCCGCCGCAACTAAAGGAAGAAATAGCTGAAGAGGTTGTGGAAGGGCCTAAATTTCTGGCCAAAAAGATAGAGCTTGTGGGGGTCAAGAGCTTTCCCGTAGAGGAGTTTTCGAAACTTGTCCAGAAGTATGAGAATAGGGAAGTTTCGATAGCTGAACTTAAGATACTGGCTAAAGAAATAGAAAGAGATTATCTAAGGAAGGGTGTGATAGCCGCCTGTTTTATACCGCCGCAGGATGTCAAAGAGGGAGTTGTTTCGATGCGGGTGGTGGAAGCCAAGATGGGAGAACTGCAGATAAAACAGGGTAAATACTTTTCAAAGAAAAGGACAGAATATTACTGGAGAATTCCTGAGAATGAGGTGTTAAGATACGATCGTATATCCCGAAGCCTGCAATTCATGAATAAAAATCCTGACAGGAATGTCAAGGCTGCTCTTCACGCCGGCAAGAAACCGGAGACTACCGATGTTCTGCTTGATGTAGCTACGAATTTCCCGTTGCATGTAACGGCTACACTTGACAACGAAGGTGCCCCCTCCACGGGCAAGATAAGAAGTGGAGTCGGATTCGTCGAGAATAATTTTGTCGGCCTTGATGATACCCTTCTGGGTGGTTATACCGGCGGCAAGAATTTCGGCGGCATATATGTATACCACCGCGTTCCAATAACCAATTTCGGAACGACCATCCTATACGGCTACAGCCAAACCCGCTCATTCCCCAAGAAAGATTATGCCCCCTTTGAGATAAGCTCAAGACAGGAAAACTATAGCGTGTTCCTTTATCAAGACCTATTCTATAAGGACGAATACAAAGGCGAAGTCTCCGCTGGTGTGGATATGAGCAACAAACGGGTGGTATCTGGTGCTGGAGGCGACCTTAATGTCGATAGGCTCAGGGTGCTGAGCGGCTCATTTACCCTGATAGGCAAAGGAATGGGGAATTCGACGAGCATAAAGCCCTCAATATATCAGGGCTTGAACTGGTTGGGCGCTCGAAGGCAGAGTCGATTTTCTTCTCGCCAGGCGCAGAATACCTTTACCAAGGCGACTTTAAATATGAACTTCAGACAAGCGTTGGTGAAGAACTTCCAGGCCAGCGTAAAATTCAACGGACAATGGGCCTCGGAAAAACTTATGCCGCAACAGGAGATGTATCTTGGAGGCATAGATTCGATCAGGGGTTATCCTTCCGGCGACTACCTTGCGGATAGCGGTTTTTATTCAAACTGGGAACTTTTAGTCCCGGCCTTCTTCCTACCAGAATGGGTAAGGATACCATACGGTGAGAGGCCGCTTAAGGATGAGATAACAGGCGTCGTATTCTTCGATTGGGGCTACGGAATGAAAAGAGGGAATATCCAAGGTGAGCAGACATCTCGCAGGATGGCATCGGTTGGCATTGGCGGCAGGGTCAGGCTTCTGAATCAGGCCATGCTGAGAGTTGAATGGGGTGCGCCGCTCGATCCTCTCGTGAATGGTCCCCTTACGGAATGGAGCCGTTCGCGCGTTCATGTCTCGCTTGATTTTCAGGATGATCTGCCGGAGGAGGTTGAGCGTTTCCAAAAAGTCCAAAAGGAAGAGTACATGAAGGATGCCGCCTGGAAAATAGTGAATGATGAGATGAAAAATCCTAATAGCCCTTTGCGCGCCGCTATATATAAGTATTTTGCGAAAGCAAAGCATGCCCAGGCCAAGGGGGATTTAGAGTCTGCGCGTGAAAATTACGGTAAAGTTATTTCTATAGGGGAGAATGTTTATCGTCAGGCCGAGGCGTATGTTAGAGAAAGCTACAAACAGATAGATGCCCTGCATAAACTTGAAGAAGAAGCGCAAGAATATCTAAAGAAAGGTGATGTGGCGAAAGCCAAAGAAGCTTGGCATAAGATCATTGAAGAAGGGAAACCAAAGCCGCTCGTTCTGGAATTTATATAATTGTATATGAATTTTTAGGGAAGGAATGGTGAAATGACCAAAATAAAGATATTAGTCATAACCACGGTGATGTGCGCTTTTGCGCTTGGCAGTGTTTGGGCTCAAGGAACATCGGAGGGTTCGCGACAGGAATCTGCGAATCAGGTAAGACTGGAAGTGAGCGATAAGATTCTTGATAAAGATTTGCCGTCATATAAGACGAATCTCAAAGAGATAGTTCGCGAAGCCGAATATAATCTAAAACGGATAGACGGCACCCTTAGAGAGAGGGATAACGAAAAAATCGCTAAAGAAAAGTTTGAAAGGGCCAACGAACTTGTTAAAGAAGGTAAGTTTGAAGAAGCCAAAAATGAATATGAGGCAGCTAAAAAACTTACAACTAACATGGACTTCAAGAGAACGATTAAAGAAAGCGAGCAAAAAATAGCCTCTAAAGCGAATGAACAGGAGCGCGACCGGCTGGCTAAAGAAAGGATGCAGGCAGGCGCCGGGGCCAAAGAAATAATTACAAAAAAAACCTCCGAAGAGGGGAAGGTTGTTGCGCAACCAATTGTAGAGAAAGAAGTTAGGACTAAGCCTGCTGCAAAGAAGCAACCCGCCGCGCCAGTAGTCACTGAAAAGCGGTACGGTACCGAGGTAGGTATGAAGAGTCGGGTTGACAAGGGCGTTATTAGTGCCACTCCGAGCGCGAAGAAGGCGACGTCTGTTAAACAGGTAACGTCGGTGAAGGTGGTCGATCAGGCTGAAGCTAAAGCGAAGGCGGAAGTAGAGGCTAAAGCGCGCGAAGAGGCCGCCGTTAAGGCCAGGTTGGAGGCCGAAGCAAAAGCCAGGGAAGAAGCTGCCGCAAAGGCGAGGATGGAGGCCGAAACAAGAGCGCGCGAAGAAGCCGCTGCAAGGGCGAAGGCCGAGGCTGAAGCGAAGGCAAGGGCAGAAGCAGAGGCTAAAGCTAAGGCTGAAGCGGAAGCGAAGGCAAGAGAGGCCGCCGCGGCCGCCAAGGCAGCGGCAGAAGCGCCGAAACCGGCGCCAGCCGTTGTCTCTACACCGGCACCCGCAGCGGCTCCGAGTAAGACTGTGGCGGAAACCGAAGATATATCCGGCCTTTACAGGGAGGCGGTTTCCTTATACTGGGATAATAAATATGAAGAAGCGAAGGCCAAGTTTGAGCAGGTTCAGAAGATAGCTTCTGATTACGCGCGAACTTCTTATTATCTCGGCCGGATTAAGGAGAAGTTGGGGAAGTAGGTTTTTCTTCCTTTGGCAGGTTTTCCGATATTCTTTTTAAAATGTTGATGTTCTCAGGATTTTCAGCGATGAGCCGTATATAACGGTCCATCGCTTTATTTTGTAAATAAAGACCCTTTTCCCACCTGAGATAACTCTTTTTACCAACGCCCAAAAGGTCTGCCATCTCTTCTTGTGTGTAACCCAACTTTTGACGTATTTCCTTTAGTTGTTCCATAGTTAGAAGGCCGCGTTTTTTGTGTTTTTCAGCTTGAACGCGGTTTAAGGCTTCTTTTGGCAGGAACTCCTCTTTACATTTATTGCATCTTTTGATATTTAGATTTTTAACAACGAGTTTAATATTACGAGTTCCTTCCCGGAAATATGTCTCATGATCTGATATCTCGTCTTCCAGATATCCATCATTGCACAGCGGGCATTTTACTTTTTCTTTATTTTCAGGCATATTATCTTTTTTGGTATCAATTGATACCGACAAATATATCACTAAAATCAAGTTTTGGCAAGACCAACGATCTGAAATGTTAGGAATAGTTGGGAACTAGAGACGGGTAGGAACTGTGGAGACGGCTTCCAATTTATGCTAGTAGCGACTTCTAGATAGAATTGGAAACCGTCTCTGGCTATGGCTTATAAGAAGATCATCATATTCGGGATTTTCACCAGTGCAAATTCGAGAATTTTAATGATATATCGGTTAAATATAAAAAAGGAAGATATAATATATTGACAATTAAAATAGTTAAGATATACTTAAATTGTAAAAAGGAGTTCTTTACAATAAGGAGTTCGCTTATTCTCTTAAGCGATAATGGCAAACTTAGCGAAAGCTAAGGACGCCCTGCACCCATACGTGGTACAGGGCCGGGAATCAGACGAAATTCTGATTCACGGCAAAGCTCTAGAGCCTAACCTCCGATGAGAGTCGGAGCATGGCAGTCAGTTGCCGAAATAAGAGATTTTTTGTTTCTGGCGGGACAGTTTCCTTCTTGATAAAAAATACAACTCATAGGAAACTATCCCGGTCGCGATACCCGCGGTTTCGGCAATTGTGTCGAGCTGCGGGTTTTTGTTTAAGGCGGATGAAAATGAAAAAAAATAAACAATTTAAAAAATGGACGCAACGCGAGAAGAAAAATGCGACGGTGTTTTTCTGCCTGGTCGCTGTTTTCTTTATGAATCTTTTATACGCTAATAGCATCGCTGCGCTCCCTAAGGATTATGAAGTCGCCGCCGGCAGTGCCGAATTTCATGTGCAGGAAAATACCCTTACCGTAACTGCCTCTGACAAAGCTATCATAAATTATAAGTCCTTCGATATTGCACAGAATGAGAAGGTTATATTCAATCTGCCTACGACTACGAGCGCAGTACTTAACAGGGTTCATTCTCCGGATCCGACGAATATACAGGGCCTTCTGCAGTGTAACGGAATCTTTATACTAGTTAATCAGTCCGGCATATACGTGGCCCCTGGCGCCAACGTGAACGCGGCGAGCATGATCCTTTCAACAAGAGACATCAATAATTCAGACTTCCTGGCCGGTCGGTATTCCTTCCACAAGGTATCCCAGAATGGGTTCGACATGTTGCTCCTTAATGAGGGCAATCTCGCCGTTTCGAAAGGCGGTTTCCTTGCCCTGGTGGCGGGCGCGATAGAGAATAAGGGTGTCATAACCGCCAGATCGGGGACGATTGCTCTGGCAGCAGGAAATGCCGTTAAGTTCGAGATAGCCGGAAACAATATGATCTCGGTGGCGGTCACGGAGCCTGTCGCCGAGCAGATCCTGGATTTTGAAGGCAAGCCTGTTAAGGATCAGATCAAGAACACCGGCTCTCTTAACGCGGAAGGCGGCACTATTATACTTAAAGCCGAAAGCGTTGCCGATATCTTCATAAACGCGGTCAATCTTGAGGGAGTGGTCAATGCTGAGAGGGTCGAATGCAAGGATGGAGGTGTAAGTATAATCGCAGGCGGCAAGGTTGAGATACCCGCTGAACAGATAATCACAACGCGCCTTGAGGTATTCGCTAAAGAACTCGTAATGCTGCCGCCACGGATACCTGAGAGAGTCATAGACGGCGACGTCGATGTGAATACGGCTGAGGCGCTTCATATCATGCCGTCAGAACCCGCGCAAGTCATTAAGGCCGAGGAATCGATAACGATATTTGCCGAGAAGGCGATTGAAGTCGCGTCAACGATAGAAACGCCGACAGTTACGCTGGTATCAGGCGATATGGTAGATACGCGCGGCGCCGCCATCGTCCAGGGAACGAATTTTAATTTAAGGGCTAATAGATTCGGAAAGTATGAAACGCCTGTTAAGATACAGGCCGAGAATAGTTATGTTAATGGATTTAATAAAAATATAGATATTCGTGAGGCATTAGGAATCGGCACGTCCTTTTTGATACGCGGGCCTCCGGATGAGGGCTTTGGAGCCATTGAATACAACCGAAACCTTTCGCGTCTTACGCTGGAGGCGGAAGATGTAATTCTTTCCGTAACAAATCCTGTTTATGTAGATGGTCATTTGATACTTTCCAATTTCCTGGGCTTGATTCCTTTTATATATCTTTTATCCAAAGGTAATAATATCGTTTTCCCTATTGTGAATGGAGTAAGTCTCCTGCCATTTTTCGTGGCGCACTTAATCGTGATTAAAACTATGAGTAGGGCTGGTAGGATATGCGCCGGATTATGCGCGGTTGGGATACGACAGGAGCTTAAATTAGTAGAAAGGGGGTGATGAAAATGTTGCGTAGCAAATGGCAAAAAATAGGTTCCAGGCATGATGATGACGGGAGGCGGTTTCCAAGGTGTAGTGGAGGCGGTTTCCAAGTTGTGGTGGAGACGGTTTCCAATAGGAGTAGGAGATTTGAAGATATGCTTCGAAAGGAGGCGATCGCCATGAAAACTAATAATCTTTTGATGGTAAATGGTATAAATAGGAAATTGATAAGCTATCTTAACAGGATAGTGGCGATTCTCCTTGTGATAACATTTGCCTCATCCCAGGTGGTATATCCGCTTCCTCAGGACCCGCAGATAGAGGAAGGAACGGCTACCATACATGTCGATGGAAGCACCATGACTATAAACGCTCAGGACAAGACCGTCATAAATTATTCTTCCTTCAATATAGGAGCAAACGAAGCGGTCATAGTGACGCTGCCTAACGTAAATAGCTCTATATTGAACAGGGATATCGGAGGGAGTGTCTCCAATCTTGCAGGTCTTTTACAGTCGAATGGTCTATTTATCTTGATTAATCCGGCAGGTATCTATGTGGCACCTACAGCGAATATAAACGTGGGAAGCATTGTCCTTTCCACAAGAGATATAAACTCTAAAGACTTCATCAACTCAAACTACGTATTCCAGAAGATATCGAGAGAGCAGCTCGACGCTTTGCTACTGAACGCCGGGACCATAAATATAACTCGGGGTGGTTTCGGCGTTCTGATAGCGGGTGCCGTCGAAAACAAGGGCATAATCACTGCCCCTGTGGGGAAAATTACTCTTGCATCAGGAGACGCGGTTAAGCTCGACATAGGGGGAGACGGACTTATATCTGTCGCCATAGAGGAGAAGGCGGCCTCAAAAGTCTATGACTTCCAGGGCAGGCCCATCACCGACGCCATCAAGAACTCAGGCACCCTGAAAGCTGACGGCGGAGTGGTGACCCTGAAGGCGGAGGCGCTTACCGACGTATTCACGAAGGCCATCAACCTTGAAGGGCTGACACAGGCAACGACACTTGACAGCACAAAAGGTGAGGTGAGACTCGTCTCGGACGGGGCGATACAGAATACAGGCACTATCAACACCAACACCCTGACAGAGAAAGGAGCCTCGTTCAAGGCGAGCGGGACTATAACGGGAGGGGATGCCTATTATGACAATGAGGACGGGGCGATGGTTATAAACGGCCCCATAAATATCGGTTCCAACCAGTATGACAACGGAAACATCATAATAAATGGTGCCGTTACTCTTATCGCTAATAACCTGACCTTTGCCGCTGATAATGACAATGACCGATCCGGCGTCTTCTACATGAATACGGGCGCTAGAATCGACGGAGGTTCTTCCACTAAATATAACCTTACGATAAAGAGTGGCAATACCGCGGCAGCCGGAGAGGGCATAGATGGTCAGGCGCCCAAGCTTGAGAATATCTCCAATATCGGAACCATTACATTTGACAAGTCCACAGGCTCAACTCCTACCTACACCTCAAATAGCTCCGCAGAATTCAGCGTAAATACGGTCAAGACCGTTTACGGGACCAAACTCTCCCGCGATGTTACAGACGGCGGCTATCATATGATCTACTCGGTCTCCGATGCGCCGGGCGGACTGCAATTGATGCAGAATAACCTCGGCTGGAATTACAAGCTCGCCAATGACATAGACGCGAGCGAGACTGAGCTTTGGAATGGCGGAGCGGGGTTTGTGCCAGTGGGAACATTCACTGGAACTTTTGACGGAAGCGGATGTGAGATTACGGGGCTTTATATTAACCGGTATGGCACAATGGAGCCGAAGAACGGCCTATTTGGAGAAACATCGGGCGCGACAGTGCGCAATGTCGGGCTTAAGTCAGCATTTGTCAAAGGTGGTAGCCAGACGGGAGGGCTAATAGGATGGATGTGGGGTGGTGGT
>JAMWCX010000003.1 GCA_023818895.1 Candidatus Omnitrophota bacterium
GTTATGACTCCGTCTGTTATCGACGGCTGGGAGGCCAGGTTATAGTTGGAGGCGTCGGATCCGGATAATGAGACCCCTGATACCGTGACCAGGTGGTTTGTGCCGACGTTCTTGTTGTCATAGCTTGCAGTGGCAGAGGAGTAGTTTATCGAAAGATCATCGCCTGAGACCTTGCCGTTTATGACGGCTGAGGAGAAGTTCAGCGCCGATGTGCCGGCTGTTGTGCCGTCGTATACCTTAGAGGCGCTTACCCCTGTTATGGTGACGTCCTTTGCGGTTATGTTAGCAGTTGCGGTAGCAGTTGTCACGCCATTAAGAGTAAATTTGGAAGCGTCGGCGCCGATAAGCGAAATGCCACTTACGCTGATCGATTTGCCAGTGCCGACATTCTTCCCTGCGTCAAAAGTGGCCGATGCATAAGTAGCGGAAACGCTATACGCCGTGAATATATTAGGAAACGAAAGATTTACGGTCGCTGTAGCCGTCCCGTCATATACCTTATCGATGCCGGTGGCACTCACAATAAGCAATACTTGGGCTGTACCGCTTATTGTTCCTGTGCCATTTATAACCGTGCTTGTATGGTTTACTGTCTTTACTCCACTTCCTGAAACAGTTAGATTATTGTATGTTCCAGTTGAAATAGTCTGTGAGGCTCCGTCATAGTTCACAGTCCCACCCCATGTCTTGCCGGCAGGTATAGGAGTAGCTGATGTATTTTGAGTTCGGATAGTTCCATTATTGTTAATAGTAGAAAGGGTGCCCAACAACTGATAGGTGGCCATATCCAGCGTGCCACCTGCCGTAGTGGTAAGCGTGCCATTTACAGTAATATTGCCAGCGGCTGTCTGTGTACCGCTCGTATTACTCAATGTCAGGTTGTTATAGATAAGGGACCCTATCGTCTGGCCGCCAGAAGCGGCATTATAATTGACTGTTCCGCTACCGGCCGTAAATGTGCCGTTATTAGTCCAGTTACCCGCTATATTGATAGTAGATGAACCTGCGGTAATAGCGCCTGATCCGCTAAGGTTTCCGGTCAGGTTTATTGTAGGATTATTGGTGTTAAGCGCGGTGGTGCTGCCTACCACCCAGTTGCCTCCGATAGTAAGCGTTCCAGCTGCCACTGTCTTGGTGCCTGCTCCAGAGAAAGTCAGGTTAGAATAGCTGGGGGTGGTGGAAACGGTCTGGGCAGCGCTTGAGGCATATTCAACCGTAGTCCCGGCCGCGATATTTCTGGTGGTAAATGCCGGGAAGTTGGTGGCTACAGTACCGCTCCCCAGTTTAAAGGTTCCTGAAGTCAGATTCAGGGTTCCGGTGGAGGTTACCTGATAGCCGCCGTCACTAAAGACGCTGTTTGAGGTTACATCGCCGATGGTAAGCGTAGAGACGGTTATCGCCGCTGCCAGGGTTACGCCAGCAGTATTGTTTGACTTTAAGACGTTGTACGTGTAACCGGCAACTGTTTGGACAGCAGAGCCATTACAGTTTACCGTTCCGGTAGACGCAACAAATGTTCCTCCGGTCCCCAGATTTCCTCCCAGATTCAGCGTGCCGCTACCGGTAAAGGTCAATCTTGCAGAAACCTGGGTACCGCCAAACGTAATATTGCCAGTACAATTAATTGTTCCGGTAGAGACCGTTACTTGGCTTCTTCGGTTTATATTGCTACCTGATGTAATACTTATGCTGCCAGCGTTTAATGTGCCTGCACCAACCGCTACCACCTTGGTTACATTCGCGGTCGGCGCGTTAATAGTAACCGCTCCTGTGACTGTTAGAGAGTTTGTTCCAGAAAAGGTAAGACTGTTAGCTGCATTTCCGCCCTTAAGAGTTAAAGAAGCTATTGCATATGCTGGAGTGATATTCAGCGTTACGGCAATCCCATTATTAATAGTAACGGTATCAGCAGTATTCTGTTGACCAGGGTAATAAGTTCCACCTCCCCAAGTGGCGGTATTACTCCAGTTTCCGCTGACGCTAGCAGTGAAAGCCGCGTCCGTAAATTCAGTTCGGCTAGACAACCCGGAAGAAAGCCCGCTTGCGGTAAGAATGAATGTTACCCCGCGATGCTCTTCTTTAGGGGTAAAGCTTGAGTCTGAGAAATAACCGTTTTTATCCGCGGTAATGTTGATCAAAAGGTCTTCAATCCCGTCTTTAAGGGATTTCAAAACAAGCAGGACGGTTTCGCCGGCAGTCCATCCATAACCCATGATCGTCACGGTTTCTCCGGGATAATAGTCCAGTTTATCCGTAACCAGGCAAGCCGCATAGCCGCTTGTGCCAAGAGGGTCAAGGATTAGGGTGCCACGCTCGCCGCTTGGTGCGGTGGCGTCTATAAAGCCGTTAAAGCGCAATGTTCCAGAGCTGGAAACCTGAATAAAGCCACCATTGCCGTCTTCAGGGCCCCCGCGGCTGCTGATATGTCCAAAATAGCTGGTAAGCACATCAGACCATACAATCACCATGCCACCATTACCGGAAATAGTGGCATCCGCGTAAATATAGGAATTTCTGTTTATAAGAACGATTTCAGCGTTGAATAGTGTTCCCTTGCCTTGGAAATCACCTCCAATAAGGACAGTACCGCCGCCAGTAGTACCGGAAACATCGATAGTGGCACCTATTAATATAACCTGATGGCCAAGTATCTCTACCCTGCCACCTATCCCTTTATCATTAGAAGCGTCTATTACACTGCCGGCCTCTAATAAGGCATCTCCATTCATTCCATTAATCAATATATACCCAGCAGGAACGGCTATTCTGGTCATACCGCCTATAGTTACGCCCTGGAGGCCTATTAGTTCTATTTTATTTGCAGCAGTAAGCGCGGTGAGCTCAGTTCCGGAGGTAATTACACGAACACCTTCCAGCGTCAACTGGGAGGCATCAGAATTGTATAAAATAGAGCCAAAAGTCCATTCTTCCGGAGGTCCGCGGATCCATACGTTTGTGCCTATACCTACAGATGAACGTATATCTATATCTCCATTTAACCGTTCGATTATTATATTAGAACCATAAATACGAACAGGAGTCTCGCTTGTCCCGAACCTTTGCGCTGTAAGGTTGAGGTTTGTGCCCTGGATAATGGCCATATCCATGGTATTCAAGGTATCGCCCGATACCAGCTTCACAGCCGGAGCCTTGAGCGTTGACCCCACGTTTATGGCCTCCTGGGCGCTTATCGTGATAGATACCTCTCCCCTTACAAGCGCTGTCGGTTCAATCGTCACACTCTTGGGAACTATGTTCTGGCTCGGCTCGCCTACTACTATATTAGTAGCGCGGACCTCTCCTCCAAGCGATACATACCCGCTTGTCGCGAAATAAACCTTGCCGTCCTTTTCTTCAAGATGCGTGGCCTTTACTGTTCCTTCCATGTTAATAGCGCTCGTGAAGATATCATTAATGCTCTCTGCCGCAAGTATTACCGTTCCGCCCTCAGCATCCAAAGTGCCTGTATTCTTGATTTGATCCGTAATGGGCCTGCCCTGATAATCTCTTATGGTCCTGGCTACCGGTTCCTCAATGGCGACCCCTATAAACCTATTCCCGGACATCTCAAGCCGTACAGCATTGCCCGAAGCAAGGGCAATTGTGCCCGCTTTTGCCGTTATAACGCCTTTATTCTCTATGGCGCCGGCTATAAGGACCCCAAAACCGCCGTTAGAAATCGTTATATTACCTTCGTTAATAAGGAGCTTATCGAATTCTTCCTGGGAGATACGCTTGAACATATACTCCCCGTCAATGAAGCGCTGATTTGTGATGTCCCTTGTGGACAACACAAGCGCGCCCGCGTTGATAGTAGCCTGCGGACCCACGTATATCCCCGCTTCATTGACAAGTATGATTATACCGTTTGAACCCATAGTTCCGAGTATCCGGCTTGGAGTGGCCGTAACAACCCTGTTCAGGATGGCGTCATTGGACGATGGCAGATAGAACATCACGCTCTCATGTTCCATGATGTTGAATGAATTGTAATTTATAATGGCTTTTTCGGATGCGGTGATGGTCATCGTGTTCTGGTCTTTAATCTGGATTTCTGCGGTGCCGTTCACGACTTCTTTGACCTCAGGCAGACAGAATCCGACACCGGCGCCCACGCCTAGTATCATCATCATCGCGATCGCTATGGTCTTCAGTGCCGTTTTCGCTCTCATATAATCCTCTATATTAAAAAACCCACACGCTCTTCAAGCCTGCGGGTATAAAAAAATCTCTACCACTTTCGGTAGCTGACTGCCATTGTCCACCTATCGTACGTCTTCGGACTTTAGGCTCTTTGAGCTTTGCGTCGCCGGATTTCTCCGGCTTTGCCTTTTTCGGTCGTTAGAGATTTCTCTCTCTACTTACCTTTCGCAACTTCAGTATAAGTATACCACAATATTTTTTATTGTCAAGGTTAGGAATTACAATTTTTAGAAATAGTTCATCTCCTTCTTCCTTCTTCGATATATTTCTACCTTTGTAATATTCTATAAAGCGTATCACTTTTCACGAAGGCAATAAAAATGATATGGCATTTGCCTTACCTTGGTCGCCTTTGAGCATAAAATACATATGCCTTCTGACCGAACTCAAGGATGAGCAGATTGTTCCTACCATAGTCCGCCATGCTTATACGCTCATAAAAAAGCGAACCGCTTATCATTTTAACATCAATAACAAAACAACCTAACTGCTATGTTAGTTAAAATTTTTTAGGCCTGTAAAATTTTTACTGATTTTTTGAGAGTTTGCGAATTTTTACATCATATATTTTATTAATTTTTGTCGCGTGCTTTTTATGCAAAGCCCATAAAAAATTTCAGAAAAAGGAAAGTCTTTTTTAAAAAATTTGGCAAGTTTTTCAAAAAGATATCAAGCAAGTAATTTAGTTTGAAAAAAATTTTTTAAAACGGCTTTTATATTTTGCTCAACCCCATCCTTTTTATAGCTTAATAGAATCTCAATAACTTTTTGACAAAGAAAAAATGCTACGGCTTTCAAACAATAAACTGCAAGATAATAGCACCTTGTCAAATGTAAATTTACGATTGGAAAAGCTGTGTTTATTCATAGTTTTTCGTGTCCGCGCAGTGTTTTAAATATACCGCCTTTTTATAGACAAGATCATCATCCGTTCGTTTATACCTGATGAACGAAAGCAAACTGTCAAAATGGCCGCTATTAAAAATGGTATCCGAAAAATAGCCCCTTGCGCCATTTTTATTTACTATAAAAACTTCGCGCGCGTTTTCGCCAATCTGGTATTTTATTTTTCCTATCGAAAAAACAAAATAATACCCGCCATTTCAAAAGTTAGAAATTACCGACTATAAACCGCAAATACATTAATTTGGCCTCATTTATAGTGCTAAATGATACTTCACAATATAATAAATTTGACAAAATGGAATTTTCCAAGTAAACTTATATAAAATAATGTCCAAGCTATATATAAAATATCCGCTATCGATAGCGGCAATTTTGGCTTTTTCTTTATCCCTGACTGTGAACTCTCCTGTCTGGTCACAACCCCCACCGCAACCTGCCGTAGACCAAGCCACAAGGCAGATCGACCGCGATGTCCGCGAAAAGGTCGAAAAAGAGATGGTGAAGCCGCCCAAGAAAGAGGCCCCTGTCGAAAAAGCCCCCGAGGCGGTTGAATTCACCGGCCCAAAACTTTTTGTAAAAAGCATAACGCTGGTGGGAGTAAAGTCTTTCCCCGCCGATAATTTCAAGCCCATCATCTCAAAATTCGAGAACAGGGACGTCTATGAACAGGAGCTGCAGAATGTGCTCGTCAAAGAGATCGAAAGAGAATACCTGCGCAAAGGCGCGATAGCCGCCTGTTTCATCCCGCCGCAAGAAGTAAAAGACGGCGCTCTCACGCTTCGTGTTGTTGAGGCGAAGATGGGAAATCTTGAGAGCGAAAAAACCAGATATTTCTCAAAAGACAGGCTTAACTATTACTGGAGCATCAAACCGGGTGAAGTGTTAAATTATGAAAAGATTTCAAGAAGCCTGCAATTCATGAACAAAAATCCTGACAGGCAGGTTACGGCAACTCTTCATAAAGGTGAAAAACCCGAGACCACCGATGTCCTCCTGAACGCTAAGACATTCTGGCCGCTTCATATAACCGCTCTTTTTGACAATGAAGGCTCTGTTCCAACAGGCAAGACCAGAACCGGATTCGGATTTGTCGAGAATAACATCACCGGCCATGACGATACCCTGATGGCTGGTTACACTGGCGGTAAAAACTTTGGCGGCGTATACGGCTACCACCGCCTTCCGATCACAAATTACGGCACATCAATACTTTACGGATATAACGAGACGAAGGCCTACCCCAAAAAGGACTTCCAGCAGTTTGAGCTTTCTTCAATGGCCAATAGCGCCAGCGCCTTCCTGTATCAGGACCTTTTCCATAAGGACGAATACAAAGGCGAGCTTTCGTTCGGCGTTGAAGCCAAGAATAAAAGAGTTGTCGGTATCAACGGCACTATAAATACCGACCGACTGAGGTTCCTGCGCGCAAGTCTGGCTCTTCTGGGTAGGGACGGTAAGTCCGTCACGTATATCAAGCCGCAGATTTCTCAAGGATTGAACTGGTTTGGCGCACGGCGCCAGAGCGAATTCTCTTCGAGAAACGCGCAGAATACACCCACAGAATTCAGCCTGAATATAAATTTCATCAGAACCCTCGTGCACAATATCAAGGCCCAGTTCAAATTCAGCGGGCTGCTTGCTTCGGAAAAGCTTATGCCTCAGGAAGAGCTGTACATGGGCGGCATAGATTCGGTAAGGGGTTATCCTTCCGGCGACTATCTTGCAGATACGGGTTTTTATAACCAGTCAGAACTCATAATTCCGGCATTTTTCCTTCCGGACTGGGCAAGGCTTCCTTATGGTGAAAGGCCTATTAAGGACGAGATAAACGGTGTGTTATTCTTCGATTATGGCTACGGCATAAAGCGGGGTCTGATGGATGGTGAAATATCGGAACGCAGGATGGGCTCTCTTGGCGCCGGCGTGCGCGTACGGCTCTGCAACCAGGCTAACTTAAGACTCGAGTGGGGGTTTCCGATGAATCCCCTGGTCAATAACCCCATAACGGAAATGGATCGCTCACGCCTGCATTTTTCAATTGATATCCAGGAGAGGCTGCCTGAGGAAGTGGAGCGTTTCAGCAAGGAATTCAAGGCAAATCCAAATCCATTTAAGTATTACGCCCGCAAGAAAGAGCGCGAACTGGCTGAACAGAAAGCTACGGAAATCGCGCAGTCGGCGGCTGAAAGTACCGCAGCGGTTGAAAAGAAAGCTCCTGAAAGCACACAAGTCCCTGAAGCTCCGAAAGAAAAAGCTTCCAGGAAAGAATCCCAGATCAAACCGCAAAAGCTTGCGCCCAAGAAGGCAAAGCACGTGCAGCAAACCGTTAATTACACGTCAAAGAGCAGGATCGACAAATAACCTCGAGAATCAAAATTCGATCCTACCCCCTGATTTTACCCACCTTCCCGGCATAGGAATATCTGACTGCTCGGAATATTTCACATCGAAAAGGTTCGATATCTCGATAAATGCCTCGAAGGTCACGTTGCCTTTGCGAACTATATCTTTTGATAATTTCGTATCAGTGACCACGTATCCTGAATCCCCTATCCTCTTTTTGTAATTTAAGATCCATGAGTTCCTGAAACCCGAAAGCTCCCATTCCAGGCCGCCTGTAAGGTGCTGTTTCAGATAGTCCAGGGCGTATTTTGAGAAATAATCGTGCTTATTGTATATGCTCATCATTGTATGCTCTATGAATATCTTATTGACAGGCAGCCAGTTACATATTTTATCTGGCATTAAGCTAAAGGATATTTCCAGGCCATTGGCTTCTGACTCACCTATATTAGAGGCCTGCCAGCGCGCCTTGGACGAATACCTTATCCAGTCTATCGTATCGTATGTATCACGCCGGAATACGGTGGCTGAGAATGTCATCGTGTCTTCTCTGTAATCCAGGCCTGTCTCATACGACCATGAGCTCTCAGGCACAAGGCCTGAATTACCACGATTACTGGCGTCATTGTAGTAGAGGTCTGTAAAAGTGGGTATCCTGTATGCGCGGCCAATCAGGCCCCGCGCTGTGAGGCCTTTCGCAAGGTGGTAACTTGCGCTCACCGAAGGAGAACATTGCCATCCGAATTCAGTGAAATAGTCGAGCCGCGCGCCTGTGTTTATGTACAGGCCTTCGGCAAGATGCGGCAAAAGTTCCAGATACAGGCTATCTCTCGTTCGGCTGTGAGTCTGCATACTGGTCGAGTCTATCGTATCAGCGGATAGCTCATAACCGTATGAGATGTCCATGAAACGGTTCTCCACCGTGAAGTCTATCTCGCCGCCGTAGGTGTAGGTGGTATGGTAATTTGTCTGCCAGCCGGTTCTATTCTGGTCGAGGACGAATTTGTCATTGTGGTTGCGCAGATATGCTTTAGTCTCTATTTTAAGGTTACCGATTTCATGGACGCCTTCCATCCTGAAAAACCTGGTATCCGTTCTCTCGTATTCGTTCGGGAAGAGGTTCGAATAGAAGCTATCGGCGCCGAAGTCCTTATTAAGGTATCCGAATAGGAAGTTGTAGACCCCGATACCGGTCTCGATAAGGGCGTTTTCGGTCAAAGAGAGGATATTGAACTCTGTCTGGCTCATGTAACCGGTCGAGCGGCTTTGCTCGAACGAGAACCGGTTTTTGACCGGCCCCAACGGGGTCGTTATGGATACGCCGCCGTTAACATAGTCGTATGACCCTCCTTCAGCGTATAAAACAGCCTTAAATGTATCGGCCGGCTTTTTTGTTATCATGTTCACCGCTCCGCCGAAGGCGTTAGGGCCATACAGGCTTGAGACAGGGCCTTTCAGTATCTCGATAGCTTCGACGTCCATCATGGTGAGCGGCAGGTCCATGTTGAAGTGTCCGGTCTGGGGGTCATTGACATTTATCCCGTCTATGAGCACCGTATTCTGCTCGAAGGTCGTTCCTCTGATAATCAGATCCGCCTGCACATTCTCAGGACCCCTCCTGCGGATATCGATACCCCCGACTTCTCCTATAAGGTCCGGGATGGTCTTGTATATGGCTTGCCGGAACGCATCGTTATCGAGTATCGTGAGGGATCGGGATGTCTCGCTGAGTTCAGTGGCAACGCGGGAAGGGGTAACTACTATCTTATCGAGCTTGCGGGTTGAGTCCGCGAACGCTCCGGGCGCCAGAAGCGCCGATATTATGGCAAGCGATATGGTTATCCTTCGCATGGCCCTATGATATCAACGCGCCTGCCTATTGTCAACCTATAATAGTATATGCGGTTTACAATGAGGGTAATTTTTCGGCTTCCCCCAACACAACTCGCCGGATTGGGCTGACCCGGCCAGGGGGCTTCGCCTAATTTTGCTTTCAAGGAAGATATGGTTTGGTTTTATTTATCTGCTGGTATGGTAGCTTGCCGACCCCTTGGCCGCCTTAGGTTATAGTAGTAAGACGTAAGCAAAATTTTACGGCTCAACCCCCGTGGCCGGGTCGCCATCCACATCTTACACTAGAGAAGCCGAAAAGTTTCTGGGGAGAGTGTGTGTAAGTGAGCGAGTGTTTCTTGTAGACATCTTTCGGGACAGCGGAACTTTTGCGACCTGCCTGAAGCGACTCTTCAAAATTTTTGATACCTTATGGCGATACACAAGGCCAATGAAACCTGTAAAGGGAACTTCTGCGAGTCCGGGTTCATTGGTCATCAAAAATTTTGGACAGTAAATGGGCATGCCTAATGCCCATTTACGAGAAGCGGAAGGCAGACGCAAAAGTAAACGCTGCCATGGACATTTTCTACAAAATATGAGCCAGTGGAGCTAGAGTGCGGCTATCTAAGAATCTCTCTAATAACCTGTTTCTGGTAGCAGATGCGCAGGAGTTTCGTGATCTCTCCGGGACGGCCGGAGCCGATCTTGTGGCATCCGATACGCGTTACAGGAATGATCTCGGCAAGTGAATTGGTAATAAATACCTCGTCAGCACTGAGGAGGTCCTCGCGGAAGACCGTTTTCTCCCTAACACCTATCTTTAGATTACGGGCGATCTCGAGGACAGTCGTCCGCGTTATTCCGGGCAGTATCCCGGAAAAAAGCGAAGGCGTTATCAGAGCGCCTTCTTTTACGAGGAATATATTACTCGTGGCGGCCTCCGCTATATGGCCCTTCGTGTTGGTGAGGATGGCCTCATCATACCCCATATCTTTTGCCGCGAAACGGGCCATTATATACGGAAGGAAATTGAGCGACTTTACTCTAGATAGTATAGACATCTCATTTTGGCGAATACTTCCTATGATCTCGGCGCTTATACCCTTTTCGAACATCCAGGTCGGATAGTCTTCGAAATCTTTAGTTACTATGACTGTATTGGGCCGGAAGGTGTCCTTGTGACTTATGCCGAACCTGCCCTCTCCTCTGGTAACGATTACCTTTATGTAAGCGGACTTTAGTCTATTGACTTTAAGTAACTTGTATATAGCCGCTTTAATGGTCTTCTTGCCGTATGGCGGCTTGATGCCAAGGACTGCCAATGAGGTATAGAACCTATTTATATGCGCGTCGAGCCTGAATACCACACCGGCGTAACTACGCATAGTCTCAAATAGGCCGTCACCGTACATAAAGCCGCGGTCGAATACTGAAATGCGCGCTTTAACACCATCAACCATTTTTCCGTTGAGCCATATCTTTTCCATTACCCATTACACCTTACACATTACTGGAGTCTCCGCATTTACGCCCAGCGCCGCCATAAGCCCTCTGGCCTTGTGAAGCGTCTCCTCATACTCGCCCTCAGGATCCGAGTCGGCCACGATCCCGCCGCCTACTTGAAAATAAATCCTGCCATCCTTTACCAAGAATGTTCTTATCACTATCGAGGTATCCATGTTGCCGTCTAATGAGATATATCCGATAGCGCCGGTATAAACAGCTCTTTTCACCGGTTCAAGCTCGTCTATGATGGCCATTGAACGCATTTTTGGCGCGCCCGTTATCGAGCCGCCGGGGAATGTGGCCTTGAGGCATTCTATCGGGCCAATACCTGCCTTGAGTTTACCAGCGACCGTGGATACCAGATGGAAGACATTAGCGTATTTTTCTATTATCATCGACTCAGTCGGCCTGACGGTACCGTATTCGCATATCCTGCCCAAATCATTGCGCTCAAGATCCACGATCATAATATGCTCTGCCGCATCCTTGACGCTTGTCCTTAGCTGCGATTCAAACAAACGGTCTTCTTCAATGGTCGCCCCACGAGGCCTTGTACCTTTTATCGGACGAGTCTCTATATAGTCTTTTCTTTTCATAATAAAACGCTCCGGTGAAGAACTGAGAACGGTAACATCGCCGAAATTCAAGTACGAGGCAAATGGAGCGGGGCTCACCTGCCTCAGCCTGCAATAAAGCGCAAAAGTATCAACATCGCTAGTGGTTGAGAAACGTTGGGAAAGATTGACCTGATATATATCGCCCTTTTTAATATATTCTTTCGCTTTCTGAACGGCCTTCATATAGGCTCGTTTTGTAAAATTTGACTCAAGCCTGATATGTGAACAAGGCATCGGTATCTTGACCGGTGGTGATGCGCTTAATACGGCCTCCTTGAGATCTTCGGTATCTTCATCTGCCATAGCCAGACTTGCCAGAAAGCATCTTTTCTTGAGATTGTCATACGCAATCACCTTGTTGTAGAAACCAAGGATGCAATCCGGGATGCCAAGATCATCTTCGGCGCTACTGGGCAGCTCCTCTATAAGATCTTTAAGATCATACGAAAAATATCCGACGGCTCCTCCGGTAAACGGTACCTCGCAGCCATCGGGTCGTGCCGTCCTATAACGGTCAAATAAACCTTTAAGGGTAGCGAACGGATCTGCCCTGAAGATTTCTTTCTTTCCACTATCATCTTCCAGAGTAATGAGTTTGCCTTTGCTCCTGAAGACGAGAAAAGGAGAATGTCCTATGAAAGAGAAATTTCCGAGCTTTGCGGAATCGCAGGCACTATCGAGAAAAAAACTGTAGGGACGGTCCTTTATCACGGAAAATACGGTTAGAGGATCGGGCGCTTCGTTAATCTCTTCAACCTTTTGTCTTATCTCGTTCATAACCGGTCTTTCACGCGAGCGCTTCTGTCAAGATATCAGCGAGCGCCTCAAGGCCGCCAGAGACCTCGCTACTTATCGGTGCCCCTAAAGCCGTTGTTTTGGCCTGCACCGATATCACGAATATATTGAGGTCCTCCTTACCTGTCTTCAAGAGATCGATAAAAAGTCTTGGCGATGGGTTATGGGTGGAAAATCCTACATTGGCGATACATTCTACATCTAAGACCTTTGCCTGGCCAGCCGGCAGGCCGATATCGGCGGCGTCGATAATTATTACTGTCGAACAGGCCGAGGTAAGTATTGGGAAAAGATAATTTTCGGGCGCTGTGCCGCAATCAAAGAGGCTCGCTTTCGTTGAACGGGCTTTCAGAAGTTCTATAAGCCTAGGACCAAGGCCATCGTCGCCGCGCATAATGTTGCCAATGGCAGCTATGGCTACTTTTCCTTGTATTCTTTTCCTGATTTCCGCAGTAAGATCGTCGCTAGAAGGGCCTTTAGAAACGTTCAATAGTGGCTTTTCTCCTGCACTTTGCGCAGAGAATCTTCATTCTGTCGAACCGAAGCATGTAATCTCTTGCGATTTGCGCGATATCTTCAGAGAATCCGAGATCCTTAAGCGATGACACGAAAATCGTTGGGTTGGCAAACGCGAGTGGACCCAATCTTTTGGCTAACCATTCTAGGTGTGCCTTTGCCGTAATAACATCGCCACAGCATTCGCATATAGCCAGTTCTTTATCTTCCGTAGATGATATCATAGCTGTCCTGTCAAATCCGGCAAGGTCAAATTCAGTGGTATGTCTTATTCCTGGCGGCATATCTTCCCTTGTGGTGCAGAGAGCGCTGCACTGACCGCAGAAATGGCATTCGTCAAGGTGCAGGACCATTTTGCGAACCGCCCTTTGAGGCGTTACCGTATCGCGACATTCTATAGCCCTTGCCGGACATACCAAAGCGCATGCGCCACAAGCAACACAGCCTTCATTTGAATATTCAGGTTTACCGCGGAACCTCTTTGGAGGATTGTGCGGCTTGAAAGGATAAGAAGAAGTATAAGGTCCATTTATCAGGGCCTTTATCGCTTCTTTAAGTTCTCTTAGCTTAGGATATTTCATGTTCCTAAAAAAGCTTAACTATGTTAGAGGAATGTCTTGCCAGGTTACCGGTAAAGTCCAACATATCGAAAAACATGTTGGCGGCCATAGGCGTGCAAATACCTTTGATGAGACGCTCGGTGTGTTCGGCTCGGTAGCGCTCAACGAGGGCCTTCACATGAAAACCGTTATCTATGACTCTTTCTCTCAGCACGCTGTCACCGCCTTTTAAAAATTCCCTCATCATATTGACAGATTTCTTCATCGTAAGAAAAGTCTCATTAAATTGCGCCACGCCAATATCGCTGAATAGCAAGTGCTCCGAGTTCTTTATCTCTATGCGCTCCACAAGGTTTGAGGCCTCATCGCCCATGCGTTCGAGCATCTCGACGGTTTGCTGGAGCCGAACGAGTTCTTTCTTATCCTCCTCGCTCTTCAGGGATTTTGACAGCTCAAGAACTCTTTTCGTCGAGGCCTTTTCCATTTTATTTATTTCAGATTCGATTTCCATGGCAATGGTAAGAGCTCTAGGGTTGTGCTCCATAAAACCATTCTCTACAAATTCCAGCATCTCGCAGATCTTATCTGCCATGGATATGGCAGTTGAGCGTATCTCGTTCATAAATACCTATCTTATATTTTCCATGTCGTTGCTGTATTCATCAACAACGGTTCCTTCCCATGGCTTAACACCTGAGCGATAAGCGCTCCTTGCCAGAGCGTGCGCTGATACAGGCGCCGTCAGTAGAATAAAAACCATGCAAAGAAGCGCCTTAACCCCAGTCGCAGTAAGGCCTTTGAAAAGGAAAAGGCCTAAAAGGATACCGCAGGTGCCCAGAGTTATGCATTTTGCGGAAGCCTGCAAGCGGTTATAGACATCAGGAAATCGTATAAGGCCGAGGCATCCGAAAAAATCAAATATAAGACCTATTACGATTAATGCGGTCCCTATCGTCTCATTCATCGAACTCTTTGCCCTCTAAATACTTAGAAAGCGCCATGATACCAATAAAGCTCTGCAGCGCCCAAGCTATTCCTATATCTATGTACCAGTCCCTTCCCGTTGCTATGCTTAAGACTGCGCAAAAACCAACTATTAGTATTCCAAGCATATCTATCGCTACAGCCCTATCAGGTGCCGTCGGTCCACGCAGAACCCGCCAGAGACAAAGCCCGGCGGATACAAGCAGGCATAAGAAAGCACGCTCCAAAAATTCCGACTGCCACTGCATCATAGAAGGCAAGGGCAATAAAAGTATCGCAGCCGCAATGATAACTATGACGATAAATCCAAACACCCAGTTTGTATTCATAATATTTATTCGAATATCTTTTTTAATATCTTCTCATACTTCGTTACAACAGGAAGCCTGGTCTCTCCATCTCTGATAGACAGGCAATGTACATATAAATAGCCACTGGGCTTATCAATATCGACAGTCGTTCTGCCAGGCGTCAATGTCAAAGAATTGGCCAAGAATGCAAGGCCGATATCGGATTTAAGGTCAACTTTTACCTTTATCGTCCCTGGCCTTATGGGAAGCGCTGGATGTAGAACCCGATACGCCACATCGATATTGGCCTTGAAACACTCCCAAACAAAAACCATTACATACCACAAGAACCAGAATGGCCTTGCGATCGCCTTTCCTTTTCCACAACGAGATATTTTATTTTCGGCGGAGGTATCAAACATTAGATCCAGCGTCATGTAGGATACAAATAAAGAGACTGCTACGGCATAAATCGCGTCCACCAGCGCCGGCGGCCACGACAGGCCGATCCATACAAAAAACCATAAGAGAAAAAGTGATATTTTGCGTCTCATTTCAAAGCCTCGAAAACTACATCGGTATAACTTATGCCTCTAACAAGGGAGGCGACCGCGCCATCCATGAAGACGTTTCCCACAACCGGAATAAGGATAAAGGCGGCAAGCGCCACCAACACCGTCAGGGCAACCATGGGCGCGTTCATTGTAAAAAGACTCTTAGCCTTAATCTGCTTCGAGGTTGTAACATTACCGAATAATACAGGAGTATATGATTTAAAATAATAGGCAAGCGTCAGGATGCTCACCACTACAGCCGTCAGCGCGAGAATAGGGCGTCCAGCCTGTATACAGGCAAGTATGATGATAAACTTAGACCAGAAACCGCCAAGCGGAGGCACGCCGCATATCGAAAGGGCGCCGACAAGACCAGTGTAAGCGGTAAGAGGCGCTTTGTCAAGGATACCGGCTATCTTACCCATATCTCTTGTGCCGGCAACACGCTCTATAGAACCTGAATTTAAAAACAGAAGCGATTTAAAAAGACTGTGGTTGAAAAGATGAAAAAGCGCTCCGAAGATAGCGAGGGGGGTTCCCACACCGAGACCTAAAGCTACATAGCCTATCTGGCTAACAGTCGAGTACGCGAGCATCCTCTTTATATCTGACTGGACAAACGCTAACATGCTACCTACAATCATCGAAAGAACTGCAAGAGTCAATATCATAAACGATATGACAGGCGTGATGCCAAAGACATTAAAGAATATGCGCGCGATAGCATACATGCCAAGCACTTTTATAACAACGCCGGAAAGCATTGCCGATACCGGCGCTGGCGCAGAAGAGTGAGCATAGGCAAGCCACGCGTGGAACGGCGCGAGGGCGGCCTTGAGACCGAATCCCATCAAGAATAGAACGCTCGCTAAAAGAAGCGCCCCTGATGGTCCTTTGGAAGCCAAGACACTAGCCATGTCGGCCATGTTTAGAGTAGAGCTATAACCGTAGAGGAACGCGATGCCAAGGAATATGAAACACGATGCAACGGTTCCCATAACCGCGTATTTGAATGAAGCCTCGAGTTCTTCGGCGGTGGTACCAAATGCCACCAAAGCATACGCCGCTATAGCCGCTATCTCCATAAATATATATAGGTTGAACACGTCACCGGACACCAGGACGCCGTTTATCCCTGCAAGCAGAAGAAGAAAAAGCGCGTAGAATTTCCATTTATCCGTGTATTTTTTCATATAGCCGGTTGAATAAAAAAGCGCGGCGAGCGCTATTAAATTTACCGTAACAAGCATGAACGCCGCGAGCCCATCTATCACAATGGACACACCGAAAGGTGGAACCCAGCCGCCAACCTTATATACAATGGCGCCAGAAGAACCGGCGCCAGATAATACCGTTATGGCAAATAGCGAAAGCGTAAGCGTCGCGAGGGCCGCCAGGCACGCTATACAATCCTGAATGCGCTCGTCAAGATTGGCAATCATCGCCACCACAAATGCGGAGGCAAGTGGTATCGCTATGAATGATATTTCCATATTTAACCTTTAAGCTTCGTTATCTTTGTTATATCGAACGTCCCGTATCGCTCATAGATCCGTATCGCTATCGCTACCAACAGAAGCGTAACCGAAAGACCGAGCACAATACCCGTAAGAACGACCGATTGCGTAAGCGGATCGACCATGCTCTTTATCTCCTGGTCAATGGCATATATTGGCGAGCGACCGTGTGTTCGGTACCCCAGAAGCACAAAGAACAGATTTGCCGCGTACTCCATAATACCTATACCTATTATTATCTTTATGACATTGCGTTTTCTCAGTATACAGTAAAGGCCTACGGAAAAGAGAACCAGGCACAGCATATATGATATCATAGCTTCATTTCCCCTCTTCGGCGTCTCTGTCCTTTTTGGAGAGAAGAACGAGCGCCACGAATATAGCAAAAAGCGCGGAGGCAGTTATCACCGCCTGGCAAATAGGTATTATTATCTCGGACACCAAACCCCTGCAACGAAAACCTAACACCACTATAGTCAGGAAGACTAAAGTCGACAGGCCTAAAATGACACGAAGGCCTGATGCATGCAACCTATTAAGCGCCGCCTCCTTACCAAAAGCGAGCATGACATGGACAAGGGAAAGCGCCACTATAACGCCCCCCGCGAAACCGCCACCCGGCTCTACATGTCCGCTTACCGCTATATATATGCCGTAAAGGAGTATGAAACCAAGGGTAATCCTAGTAACCGTCTTTATTATCAACGTCATGCCCCTGTCCTCGGTGTTACCCATACGCTTCATTCCTTCCTGCGCGCCGATTTGCGGGCTATCGCGAGCACGCCTATTACAGCCGCGAATATGGCTGTCGCTTCGCCCAGCGTGTCGATGGCCCGGAAATTAATCGCTATCGCTTCCACAATGTTAAGGCTCCCTGTCAGCGGAAAGGCCTCTTCAAGATAAGTTCTCAACACCCTCATCTCTGGGCTACCGAACTGATGCACTGTCTTAAGCGCGATATAGGCCGCAAAAAGGAATACGGCCAAGAATATCACGGTCGATGTGGTATTGAAAACCCAGCGCCCTGATACGCTAAAAGGTACGTCTTTTCTTATGGTAGCGCGTATGAGGATGATGAGACTCAGGATTTCAACCACAAGCTGCATTATAGCGAGATCCGGAGCCTTCAGAACAAGAAATGCCATACAAAGTCCTATACCTACGCCACCGACGGCGATAATGCTCGAAAGTAGGTCTTTCACTTCTACGGCAATTACCGCCGCCGCTATCATGAATAGAAGTATAAGATGTATCTCTATCATGCTTTTACCTTAAAAAAAGGAACAAAAACATCCCCACCATACCCAAGAGACACCATACCAGATATGTCGGCAACACACCGTTATGCAGGAACTTAAGAAAATCCGCCAGCGCGTATACTGGCTTCCTGCCCAGATTGTATACGTCCATAGCTCCTTTTTCCTCCCGGGCATAGATACCTTTCAGCAGAGGTATTTCCTTTATTGTATTATAAAAATCGGCTCCTGATATCCGGGGCAATGCCCGGGCGTCTTCTCCACCTATAAAAGACTCAACCGTCCGCAATCTTTTCGGAGCCATCACCGCGTATACTAGAAGGCCGATCAGTACGCCGACGGCCATGATGGAGGTGGCAAGAGTCGGATTCCAGGTTCCCAGATAAGAGGGACTAAGGGCGGTCGCTGGCATTATGAAAAGCGGAAGGGCTATCTTGAAAGCGAGTATGCCGAATATAAAACAAGCGGCCGCAAGCACGCAAATCGGCAATATCATCGAGAAGGATGCCTCTCTAACGTTCTTGAGGTTCTCGGAAGGACGGCCCAGGAATACCGCGTGAAGAAGCTTCATGAAGCTGGCGATGGTAAGCGCGCTTCCGAACATAGCAGCGACAAGCCAGACGACCCAAAGATAGTCCTTTGAGGCGCTCGACTCTATTATGCCCTGATATATCATCCACTTGGACACAAATCCATTGAATGGAGGTATGCCGGATATGGAAAGCGATGCCACGAGAAATGATATAAAGGTGATCGGCATGTACTTCGCGAGTCCTCCGAGGTTGTCGAGGTCTTGCGTGAGGGCCTTTTTTTCCACGGAACCGGCTGAAAGGAAAAGGCATGATTTATATATCGCGTGGTTCAGCATGTGGAAAAGCCCTCCGGCTATGCCTGTGGGGTTTCCGGTCCCTATGCCGAGCACCATGTAACCGACCTGCGAGACCGCGTGATATCCCAGAAGCCTCTTAAGGTCATGCTGTATCAGGGCTATCACGACCGCAAGCACTATCGTCACCGCGCCGACTATTATGAGGACGGCATTGGTTATATGGTTTGCCACAAAAAGATCCAGCGATATCCTCGCAAGAAGGTATATCCCCAGAAGTTTATCCACTGAGGCAGGCAGGTATGCGGTAACGGACGCCGGCCCGTCCTCCGCCACATCAGGAAGCCATGAATGGAATGGCATCGCTCCCGCTTTGGCAAAACTCGCGATAACAAGCGAAAAGTATGCGGCGTAGGAGAAGGCGCCGGCAAGCTGCAGATGAACCTTGTCCATAGCAAAAGTTCCTGTAAGCGCCCATATTATTCCTATGCCAAATATCATTATCGCGTCAGTGCCACCGATTATTATAATGGCTTTTTTCGCCGCCGCCGCCGCCTTCGGCGTTCCGTCCATCGCTACCATGAGATAAAGAAGCGCGGCGAGCATCCCCCAGAATACCAGCATTATGACTAGGTCATTTGCGAATAAAACACCTATCGATGAACCGAGCGTCATCAGCAGGTACCCGAAATATCTGCCGAATGATTTGTCGATGTATGAGAAGGAATAAACTGTTATCAGTAGGGCAAAAAACGTTACCGCTAAGGCTATAAATGCCGAGAGGTTATCCGCAAGCAGGATAACCGACGAGCCATATTGCGAAAGTGATGGTTTATGCATGAATACAAATAACGATGCCGCGAAAGACGCCAGAGTTATTGCAAAGGCTACGACCTTTGGCACAGCCCGCAGGCGGTCTGTAATGCCCAGACATAAGAAACCGGCCGCGATCGGGACAACTATCAGCATCAAAAGAGGATCTATATTATTCATTGTTTCATCCTGAATCTTTCCCTTATTCGGGCGGTCTTCTCCTGCGAAAGTCTTACCAATTCCTGCGCCCTGAAAAGCTCTTTATTGGAATCATCCACGACTATCATGCGCTCCGTACAGCAATAACAGGGATCTATAGCGGCCAGTATTATTGTGGCATCCGATACCGTCTCTCCTATAACCGTCTCCCTAAATGTCGGAAAGTTCATATAAGTCGGGGCCCGTATCTTGTGCCGAACCGGTGAATTTGTCCCATCGCTCTTGACGTAATGGAAAACCTCCCCCCTCGGCGCCTCAGCAACTCCTATGCCCTCCCCTGGGGGTATCTCTTTGGGTTTTGAGTCTATAGGGCCATCTGGCAACCGGTCTAGGCACTGCCTGATTATGCGTGCGGATTCGTACATCTCAAGTATCCTCACCACCGCCTTAGCGAAGACATCGCCTTTTTCTTGCGTAATTACGTTCCATTTGACCTTGTCGTACACACCGTAGGGATGGTCGCGCCTGACGTCAATATCATATCCGGAGGCCCTCGCCGTTGGGCCGAGCGCCGAGTATTCGATAGCCGCCTCTTTGGTCAATATGCCAATACCCTCAAGACGAGTGTGAAGCACCGGATCGTCAAGCACAGCGCCTTTCAATATATCAAGCTGCTTTAAAAATTCGTCTAACCGAGTCAATATATAGGAGACATGTTCTTTCTCTATATCGCGCCGTACGCCACCTACTTTGTGCATGGCATAGTTCTGGCGATTACCGGTCACCATCTCCATGATATCGCATATCGGTTCCCTGTATTTCCATCCCCACATAAATACAGTGTTGTAACCAAGGAAGTGGCCCGCAAGACCGAGCCAGAGCATATGGGAATGGATTCTTTCGAGTTCTTGTGTTATTGTCCGTATATACAACGCTCTCTCCGGTACCTCTATGCCGGCAAGATCCTCTATGGCCTGAACGCAAGCTATCGGATGGCTTGATGAGCAAATGCCGCATATGCGTTCCACTATGAATATCGATTGGTCGAAACTTTTGGACTCAGATATCTTTTCTATGCCGCGGTGGTTGTATCCTATTCTGACATCCACATCCACGACGGTCTCGCCGTCAACAACCAGCTTCCAAAACTCGGGCTCTTCCTGGAGAGGATGATACGGCCCAATTGGTATCACAGGCTTAGCTTTCATGCTTTCCTCGAGTCTCTCTTAGGCACCACGAAATTCTTTCTTAATGGGTAGACCCCTTTTGGCCAATCATCCGGTAAAAGAAGCGGCCGCAGGTCCTCGTTCCCATCAAACTCCACCCCAAAAAGCTCGTGTATTTCGCGCTCAATCCACCAGGCCGCTTTTGTCACAGTCGTTATTGTATCTATATGGGGATTGTCTTTATCCTTCAGTATTACCCTTATCGTCACTATCACCCCTGAGGCATCATAAGCGAAGTGGTATAGTATCTCTATTCCGTCAAAATCATCTACGGCGCTGGCTATGTTAAAGCGCATGCCCAGTTCCTTAAAAAGATATTTTGCCACATCAACGATATCTTTCGGATATATATCAATATATGCGCGCTTGGACGATTTGATCTCGGATTTAAGAATCCTGTCACCGTAACGATCGTTTATCTTCTTGACTATAGCGTCTATCGTCATTGCTGCCCTTTGTCCTATACTATTCGCGAATTTTCTTTAGTTTCTATTTGCCCTTCTTCGCTCGTATCTTACCTATAAGTTTAACCAGCGCCCCGATCGTCGCTTCCGGCTTTGGGGGACATCCCGGTATATACGCATCCACCGGTATAATTTCATCAAGCGGCTCGCCAGTATTGTAGCTATCTTTAAAAAGCCCTCGCGATGAACCGCAGGCACCGTAAGCTATGACAAAAGCGGGTTTTGGCATCTGTTCGTATAGCTTCTTGATTCGCGGGATGGTAAGCCTGTTGGCCGATCCTGTGCATAGCAAAACATCCGCATGTTTGATGCTACCGACCAGTACTATCCCGAATCGCTCCAGATCAAAACGCGGCGTCAGGCAATCAAGTATCTCTATATCGCAGTTATTGCAGCTGCCGCTTGACAAATGAAATACGTATATCGATTTTGTAAGTATCTTCTCTTTAAATCCCATTGGCTAATACCCCAGATAAGCAAAAATAACCGATATCACCGCAAGCAAGGTAATCACAGTCCAAAAAAACCTCAGCGCCTGGTCAATTCTCACTCTTGGATTCGTATTCTTTATCACTATCATCAGAATGAGGATAAAAAGATAAGAAAGAATAGTCTTTACGATGCCCGCTGCGGAAAATGCCAGTCCTCCAAAATACAATGTTACCAATAAAATCGGCACTACAAACATCAGTATTGACTTGGTAAGTTTTAATATAGCCAGCGCCTTGCCTGAATATTCTATATACGGCCCCGCGATAATCTCGGTCTCCGCCTCCGGGATGTCAAAAGGTATGAATCCGAGTTTGGCCTGCACACACAAAAGCATAGCAAAAAACGAGATGGCTCCGGAGAAACTTGCTATCAGGGTCCCGTTTGACTGCTGATATAATATGATCTCTCCCAGCCTGATTGCCGACCCAGACTTCATTATCGGAACTGCGAGCGCTAGTATAAACGGTAGTTCGTACGATAGCATGAGTTTCATCTCGCGCGAAGCGCCAAGTGAGGCAAAAGAATTCCCTGATGAAAAAGCACCTATTATAAGCGATAACGGCGGAATTAAAAGAAGATATACCACAACGATCAAGTCGCCGATGAAACCGCTATGTGGCTTAACATTTGAGACCAGTACCAACGTCGATACCAAGGTTGCCGCAGCAAGTCCTACAATGGGCATACCAAGGAAAATTATCTTTGGCGCACCGTGAGGTACCAGCGTCTCCTTGTAAAGGGCAAGTTTAATAAAATCCACAAAGTTCTGGTACCATGGTGGTCCAGCCCGCCACTGAAGGCGAGCGGTCAGCTTCCTATCGATCCACCCCACAAACAACCCCATGGTAGCCGAGAAGAGAAGGCCTGGAAAAACCAGAAATAAGAATAGTTGTTCAGCTATTTTCATATGAAGCGATCCCGATATTAGACATTGCGGCGTTAAACGGCATATCAAAATTAAATTTTTTTGAATCTCGGATTCTTATTTTGATTTTTGGTTCTATATTTCGTGTTCTATTTTCTCTTCGAGATTTCAGGCACCCTCTCCCACCTATAGGATGTCTTCACCAGCAGATGCTCTGATACACTAAATATATTTTCTTCTTTCTTTTCTTCAAATTCTCCGTATTGTATACCGCCCGCCGCGCAAGATTCCAGGCATATTGGCGACTCCTCTTCTCTTAGGCGGCCGAGACAGAAGTCACAGCGCGCTATTACGAAAGGTATAGTCTCTGGATAAATGACGCCGAAAGGACATGCCCTAGAACAGGATTTACAAGAGGTACAGCGCATCATGTAACGCTTTAGCATGTTAGTGTCTTTTTGAAGCTCGATAGCCTCCCATGGGCAGGAGGCAACGCAAGGCGCGTCATCGCATCTGCGGCAATTAATAGCAAAGTGGGCAAACTCCCGCAGCGTATTTATCCCGTTATTCAACGGATGCTGAATATAACTGCAGAGCATGCCGCAGTCATCGCATTTTGAGCATATATCGAGATCTATTAACAAACGTTTCATAGAATTCGAGTATTAAAAACGGTGATTTCTGTGCTTCGAGTTTCCGTTTTTATCCTTGTATTTTGACTTTTAACCTTTAATCCCATATGCCCGGCAGTTCCTTTATCTTATCGTATGTAAAAACAGGCCCGTCCTTACAAGCATAATATGGTCCTATTCTGCAATGGCCGCACTTCCCCACCCCACAAGACATGTTCTTTTCCATCGAAAGATAAATATTATGGTCCTTAAAACCCAGGTCGAGTAGTTTAAAGGTGGCGAACTTCATCATTACAGGAGGACCGCAGACGATCGTTACGGCGTTTTCCATATCAAGACCTTCGTCTTTGAGTATGGTGGTAACCAGTCCGACATTTCCTTTCCATGATGGGTCGCCGACATCACAGGTGATCGCGACATCAACATGCCCGGCCTTATCTCTCCAAGAATCTATCTCGTTCTTATACACTATGTCTGAGGGCGTCCTTGCTCCATATCTTAAAATTATTTTCTTATAGACATTCACGTCGTTGAATAGAGCGTATAAAAGGGCGCGCAGTGGCGCCAGCCCTACGCCTCCACCTACGATATAAACCTCTTTACCCTTAAACTTCTCAAGCGGGTATTGGCTACCATAAGGACCCCGCAGACCAACAATATCACCGGGTTTTGCCTGATGAAGAAGCTTCGTAACTCTGCCAGCCGCCATTATGGTAAAATCGAGCGTCCCCTTGTGGTCGTGGTTAGAAGAGGGCGTAAACGGCGCCTCACCTATGCCGGGAAGCGTCAGATCCATAAACTGGCCGGCTCTGAAACCTATCTCCCCCTGCGGCCTTATAGTAAAGGTCTTTATCGTGGCTGTCTCGTTGGTTATGTTAAGTATCTCGGCCTTTATATACGCGTATGGGTTCTTCTTCATAATCTAAACATCAAAAATTAAATATAAAATTTAAACTTTTGAATCTCAGCTTTTTGTGTCAGTTTTTGAATTCTGATTTTTGTTTTTACTCATGAGGCGGTTTATTCCACTTGCCACTAACAAGCCCTTTGAGCACTTCCCTTATGTCAATATCTCCTGCGCAGGCCTCGACGCATCGGCCACATCCGGTACATGCGAAAGAGTTCATCACCTGAGGGAAAAAGTCGAACTTTTTGTCAAAGCGGTTACGCAGTCTCTCATAAAGATGCTTGCGGGGATTCGCGCCTCCAGCGACCCGCGCGAATGTGTTGTATAGGCACGCGTCCCATATCCTGAAGCGCTTGGCGCCGAACCTGTCTTTCTCGTCGAAAAGCAGAAAACAGTGACACGTAGGGCAAGCAAGATTGCAAGCGCCGCACTCGACGCATGTAGAGGCCATATCCTTCCAGAAATCGGTTGAATCGTAATTTTTCTTAACAACCCCTCTAATCTGATCGGTATTAGGTATCCCTCTTTTGTCAATATAGCTCTGCACTTGCCTTTCGACCGCCTTGCGGGATGACTCCCTAATGGATCTGGCATGGGGGGAAGGCTCCTTGAAAAAGACATTGAAGCCGCTTATGATCGCCTCTCCCTTGGGGCCACCAACTTCGACAATGAAATAGTTATCCACAGAAGAAAGATTCAGATCGAAGTCTTTGCGGGGATAAGGGGCTCCATCCATGGCAAGGCAAAAACAGGTCTCCTTCGCATAAGTACAATCACATCCTATTATCGTGGTATTATCCCTGTTTTCGGCGTAGAATGGATCTCTTACGTCTCCCCCTTCGAATACAAAATCTTGGATTGCCAGACTTGCCAAGTCGCATGCCTTGACGCCGACAACTATGGCCGGTCTCGGATCTCTAGTCAAACCGTTAAAAACTTTCTCCCGGGCAGGATTCAAGAAAGTCTTTAGTGGTTGGCTCTGCCTTATACCGCCGAGTTCGATAAGGTCCTCTTTGGAGGCATCAAACTCATCAAAATATAATTTATCACCTTTGGCATAAGGGACGAAGACACGGTTGATCTCCGCGAGTCTTCCTAAAAGGTCGAAAAGGTCTTTTCTGGATATCGTATATAAAGCTAGTGGCATAAAATATTGTTATTTTAATATTATAGAGGAGATTACATTGTAAACCGATATAGTAGCTAAGTCAAGGTTGAATTTCGGAGGTATCTTTCGGCTTCCTCAATACCTCCGAAAAGGTAGCCATTCAGTTTCCATGCTTTCGATAAACCGAAATTTCAAATATCAAACAACTAGAGCTTGACAATCATTGCCCGCGGCGGGCATGCCTTTACGCAAAGTTCGCAGGCGATACATTTGTCTGCATCGAATATGACCTTCATCGTCTTTTTGTCGGTATAGAGGGCTCCTGTGGGACATATGGTAACGCAGGCGCCGCAGTGGGTACACTTGTTTTCATCTCTAGAGACATCCTGATTTAACGGCTGTATCTTAACGCCAGCGGAGGTAAGATACTTAATACCCTCCGCGTAGTTCTCCTTCTTGCCTTTAAGCTCAAGAACCATTATCCCCTCCTCTTGCGGGGTGATCTTGGCCTGCAATATATTAAAGACAAGATCGAAATCCTTAACAAGTTTATAGACTATTGGCTGATCTACCAATTTATGCGGAAACGTAAGCACTATCCTTTTTGAAACCATTGCTACCCCCTTATGCTAAGACTACCTTCCCCCACATTCCTATCCTATCCTGTATCATCACCAGTACACCGGTTACACCGCTTATCCCTTTTGCAAAATCTATTGCCTTATTAAGATCGTCGGGCGTTTTTAAAATATTGGCTGCCGCTGTGGCAGCCGCGTCAGCCAGCGCCGTGTCGTCAGATATTATAACAACCGCGTCTGATTTTCCAAAGCTCAAAGAATGGCTGACAGTGCCGCTGGAAGTGCAGATCCCTATACCGTCTTCGGCCGGTCCGACCTCGATGGCAAGCTTGCCGGTAAATGGCGAATCTTCTCCAGCGTAAATACCGAGCGTTCTCTTTTTGAAAGTCTTCATAAATATATCACCGCCGTTTTCTATAATAATTTCGTCTGAATATAATACAAGATCTCTTCCAACTGATTCGGCTATGGCACCCGCGACCGCGGCCATCGGCCCAACACCGGCGCAAGCGGCGGCCTCGGCCATCCACCGGACTATGACAGGGGCGTCGATCTCGACATTTAGGGGCTCCAGAGACGTCAGAAATTCAGGATGAGTGCGGATATATCCTTCCAGCGCCTGCCGGTTATTCAGGACGCTTGAGCGAGCCTGCTTTTCGAGGCCTTTTTTCGCGTAGATCGCCAGATCCGTATCTTTCTCGACGACCTCAAAGAAGAAAAGATCACTCGATCCGGTCCAACTTCTGTATGTGCGCGGTTTATACAAGTATCAGACCCCTACCGTCTAAGTTCAAAAAATACCGTCATTTTCTTTTTTGCGCCTTTGCTGTGTTATATTCTAGCATATACGCGGCAATTGTTCTCCAGACAGCATATCGAGAACTCTCGAGCTTCCCGCCAAAGTATTAAGATACACACGCCCCTTATGTTCTTTGGTAACCGTCCCTATTATCCTGGCGGCTCTACCCTCTCTTGATTTCCTTACAGCGCTAAGAACCTTCGCGGCATCATTTTTCGACACTATGATGACAACCCTGCCTTCACAGGCAAGATACAGTGGATCTAAGCCCAGAAGCTCGCAAGCCTCACGCACGCCTTCCCGCACAGGTATTTCCTTCTCTTCTAAGGCGATGCCGAAACCGGATAATTTTGTTATTTCATTAAGGGTCGTCGCAAGGCCTCCTCTGGTTGGGTCGCGCATAAAGGCAATGTTTTTCGAAACCTTCAACGCCTGGAATATCAGGCCGTTAAGAGGAGCTGAATCACTTTTGACCTTGGCCCGGAATGCTATTCCCTCCCTTACCGACAGAACGCTTATCGCATGATCACCTATTGGGCCGCTCACAAGCACAACATCACCCGGTTTTATTTTACCTACTGAAAGATTTTCGTAACTTACCTTTCCAATACCACTTGTATTTATGAAGATCTTGTCGGCCGATCCCCTTTCTACTACCTTGGTGTCTCCAGTAACGACTTTGACCCCTGCGGCTCTCGAGGCTGCTCCAACTGACTTTATGACCCTATCGAGAACTGCTTTCGGCAGCCCTTCCTCTATCACAAGACCGAGCGAGATAAAAATAGGCTTTGCGCCGCAGACCGAGATATCGTTGATGGTCCCGTTCACAGCGAGGCTTCCGATGTCACCGCCGGGGAAAAAAATCGGGTCGACCACATATGTATCGGTGGTGAACGCTATCTTTTCGTCCCCCAACTTAAGGATGGCCGAATCCTTCCTCTGACTGAGAATGCTGTTCGAAAATTCTTTCATGAACAAAGAATCTATCAGCTGGTGCATCATCCTTCCACCGCTTCCGCAAGAAAGTGTTATTCTATCCATTTTATACACCATATTTGTAATATGCGGCGCACGTCCCTTCGCTGGAGACCATGCACGCCCCAACGGGATGTTCCGGTGTGCAGGAACGCCCAAACAGGGCGCATTGGGGCGGTACTTTCACGCCCTTAAGCACGTCTCCACATATACACCGAGCGTCTTCTCTGACTGGTCTGATATTAGGCGAAAACCTAATATCTGCGTCAAAATCGCTGAAATCTTTCCTTATCCTAAGGCCGCTTGAGCGCACTTTACCGATACCGCGCCATACGGAATCGGCTTTGACAAAAACCCTTTCCATCACGCGACGCGCTGTACTGTTACCACTAGGGTGCGTAATTCTTGAATACTCTATTTCTACTTTCGGTTTTTTCTGGCTTATGAGCATGAAAATTGATTCCAGAATATCAACAGGTTCAAACCCTCCTACCACGCACGATTTACTATACTCTTCCGCTAGAAACTCGTACGGTAAGGAGCCTATGATAGCGCTAACGTGACCCGGAAGTAAAAATCCATCTATGCGGGTTCGATTGTCAACCACAAGCTTTTTTAGCGCCTCGGGCATCGTCTTATGGCCGCAAAGAACCGAATAGTTCTTCAACCCTTCTTTTTTGGCCTCTAAGATTGATGCCGCCACAGTTGGCGCTGTCGTCTCGAACCCTATGCCGAGGAACACCACCTGTCTTCTGGGATATTTTCTGGCAATATCTAAGGCATCGTCCGTCGAATAGACTAATTTTACTGAGGCACCTGCGGATCTTTCCTTATCCAAGCTAGAATAAGAGCCGGGAACGCGCAGCATGTCGCCGAAAGTGGCTATCGTCACTTCCGGCATGCGCGAAAGCGCGACTGCTTTATCTATGTATTTTTTGGGGGTAACGCACACCGGACATCCAGGTCCTGAGATAAGTTTAACGTTGTCGGGTAAAATCTGACGCAACCCCCACCTGGCTATAGCCATTGTATGCGTGCCGCATACTTCCATAATTTTATATTCGGCGCGGCCCGCCATCTTCTCCCTTATCAGCCTGGCTATCTTATCTATCAATTTCCTGTTTCTGAATTCATCTACGTATCTCATTCGCCCAAAATTTTTCCTGCCGATCCATATTGGCTACCCTATGCTAAAATTTTTCTATTATTTTAGGGGAGGTTGAATTTTAAACTGGAGGATAAGCAAAATACGGCCACGAAACTGAAAGTTTTCCCTGCCTTAAAATTTACACCTCCCTGATAAGCTTAAGCATGCCCTTTGCCTCAATAGCGTCGACTTTCTCGATCGCAAATCCGGCATGCAACAAGACGTAGTCACCTGGTTTAACACCTTTCAATAGTGAAAAATTGGCCCGACGGCTTAAATTCCCCGCCTTAACGGTGCCTTCGTTGCCATGAATACTAATAACCTTCATTGGTATCGCAAGACACATATATCACCTGAGCGTTGAACGTCGGTTACCTACCCCTGTAACGGGAGTGCGCGATGGCGATCTGTCCGATAGGGATACCGGAGTCATTCGCGCTGGTCCTTGAGTGGGTAAATACGCTGAATCCCTTGCTGCGCAATACGTTAACGGTCTTTGCCGTCAAATATTTGTTTTGGAATACGCCGCCGCTCAAAACCACCTTATCTTTATCTGTTCTTTTTCTTATGCGCGAAGCGACCTCAGCTATGATCTGGGCAATAGTGTTGTGGAATTTGGCGGATACAGTCGAGCGGCCGATCCCTTTGGCAAGGTCATCGATCACGCCTTCTATAATCTTTTTATAGCCAACGAGCATCCTGTCGCCTTCTGATCTTACATTTAACTGGTAATGGTCAAATCTGCCTCTAATGGCTATCTTCTCAAGCTCCATTGGCAGCTCGGCCTCATAGGCCGATTTGAATTTGCATAGTATTATTGAGGCGACGGCGTCGAAAAGCCTGCCCACGCTTGAAGTGAGCGGAGCGTTTAAACTTGAGTCGATCATCCTTTTCACAATCCGCCATTTTCTACGGTCCACTTTGCGCACGAAATCTATATCCAGATCCAGGAATCTGTCGCCGAAAGCCCCATAAAGGTGGGTAGCCGCCATACGCCATGGCTCCTTTATCACGGCTTCGCCGCCGGCCATAGGAATATACTCGAAATGGCCAGCCCTTCTGAACTTGGCAGGGCTTCCAACAAGGAACTCGCCTCCCCAGATGCAGCCATCCCACCCGAAGCCGGTACCGTCGAAAACAACGGCTATAACACCGCCTTTGATGTTGTTGTCAACTATGGCGCTAGCCGCATGAGCCTCGTGGTGCTGGATATCAATTAGCTCGTAGACCATACGCTCCAGACCATGCATCTCCGCAAACCTGGTAGAGCAATAGTCCGGATGGTGGTCGCAGGCGATGACGCGAGGTCTTATAGATAGTCTCTTTTCGGCCTGGATCACGGCATCCTCGTACCTGGCGAGATTGCCAAGCTGGCTTAAATCTCCGAATCCTTCGACCAAGTGAGCTTTATTTCCTTTCGCCAGCGCGAACGCGCCTTTAAGGTCAGCGCCTGTGGCGAGTATTGGTGCTTTGACATTGAACGGCAGATTTATAGTTTTCATAGTGTTAATATTATATCAGATGGATGACTGTTAAAGGTATATTTTTCGGACCGTTAAACGCGCAAGATGAAAAATTTCTTTACTTTACACTTGACAAATAAAGCGGATGTGGTATATTTACGAATGTAAACCATAACTATGATGGTATTTTTTAATGGTATGCGGTGCCTAATTTTTAAGCATCTCAAACCAAATCTAAGGAAAGGAGCTTTTACGTGAAAGATGATTTCCTCACCCCTACCCAGCTTGCACGTATGATGGGAATATCGCGCCAGGCGGTTATAGACAAGATACAAAAAGGCCTTATAAACGCTACGAGAGTCGGCCATCAGTATATTATCGAGAAAAAGGAGCTTGACGGATTAAGAAAGAAGGGTTACGCCATACGCGAGGCGGGCTTAAAGAAGACGGCAAAGTCCGATAAAGACAACCGGGAAGATGTTATAAAAATGGTCAAAGATAACGATATCAATACAATCCAGCTCTGGTTTGTCGATATACTGGGCACACTTAAATGCGTCTCCGTAACCGCCAGGGACCTTGAAGAGGCCATATATCACGGCAAGGGTTTCGATGGTTCTTCGGTCACCGGTTTCGCTGAGGCGCAAGAATCTGACATAATCGCGATGCCGGATGCATCAACCTTCCAGATATTGCCGTGGGAAGAATCCGCCACGCCGGTTGCAAGGCTTTTCTGCGACATACTAAATCCGGACAAAACACCATATCCGGGTGACTCCAGATATGCCCTGAAGAGAAACCTTGAGAGAGCCCGAAAGATGGGTTATACCTATTATATAGGGCCGGAGCTAGAATATTTTTATTTCAAGACCGACAAGGCGCCCGAGATTCTCGATGAGGGAACCTATTTTGAGCTAATACCCAATGATCTTGCCGATGTTGTCAGAAACAAGACCGTGGATGTGCTGGAAGAAATGGGCATACCGATGGAAGCAAGCCATCACGAAGTAGCGCCATCACAGCACGAGATCGACCTAAAATACAACGAGGCCCTTACGATGGCCGACAACATCATAACCGCCCGCTATTGCATAAAGGAGATAGCGAAAGCTCATGGCATATATGCCACTTTCATGCCAAAGCCGCTCTTTGGAGTCAACGGAAGCGGCATGCATGTCCACCAATCACTTTTCAAAGGAGACAAAAACGCCTTTTACGACAAGAACGACAGCTACCATCTATCCCCTGTCGCCAAGCAATTCATAGCAGGGCAACTGAGGCACGCCAGAGAGATATGCCTATTGAGCGCGCAATGGGTAAATTCCTACAAGAGGCTTGTGGCAGGATACGAAGCGCCTGTCTACGCCTCATGGGCGCAACGTAACAGAACGGCATTAATACGGGTTCCTCTATATAGGCCCGGCAACGAAAAGGCCACTAGAGCGGAGCTTCGCTGTCCGGATCCGTCATGCAATCCTTATCTTGCGTTCGCTGTCATGCTTGCGGCCGGTTTGGAGGGAATAGAGAAAAAATATAAATGCCCTGAACCGGTAGAGCCCAACATCTACAAGATGGAGATGTCGGAACGGGAAACCAGAGGCCTTGTAGCGCTTCCTGGAAGCCTTTTCCAGGCTATAACCGAGACCGAAAAAAGCGCCGTAGTCAGAGAGGCCCTCGGGGAGCACATATTCTCGAGATTCTTGATAAATAAAAAGAAGGAATGGGAAGATTACCGAATACAGATTACGAGCCACGAAATAAAAAGATATCTGGCGATACTATAGGAATTAAAAAGGCGGGCTAAATCACCTCTATCGCGATATTTTTCTCGTTCGCAAATTTAATCACCTCATCCCTGTCCAATAGAAATGTCCTGCCCGACTCAAGCGCAAGCGCCGTTCCACCGGCTTTAGCGAGCAGATGCACTGTCTCAAGGCCGACTGAAGGCACGTCAAAACGCATATCCTGATCGGGTCTGGCTACTTTAACCAGCACAAAACCTTTTTTCGAGATCTTACCCGCTCTTGTTATTACATCATCGGTCCCCTCGGCGGCTTCAAGCGCCAGCACGGTCTTCTTCTTTAACGCAACGGCCTGACCGATATCGAACCTGGCCAGATCCTTGGCTATCCTAAAACCATAGTTTATATCTTCCGCTTCTTCGGGATCGGTTTTTCTTGCGGTAAGAGCCCCCTTCTGCGGGATAAGAAAGGAAATATACGGCGTAGGGTCGATTATCTCTATACCGAACTTACTAAGAAATGAGGCCGCTTTGTTAAGCATCGAATAATCCTTCATATCACCCAATGCTTTACCGGCAAACACCCTGACATCGGCATCAAGACTAGTGTCATCTCTTAAGAATAGCCCCTTGTCGATCTTGCCAAGAAGCGCTATTTTGTTTATCCTTTCAGCCACAACCGAAAGTATCGTCTTCTGTATGGCGCCCGGATCTATCCATATGAATTTATCGACATGAGCTTCAAGAGCAGGATCAGTAAGGCCTCTTAGGCCTATACCGACTACTTTATCACCTTTTTGCCTTGCGGAGTCGGAAAATATGATAGGAAGCTTACCGCCTCCTCCTACGATCCCTATGCTGGCCATTATTGTCTTTATTTGGACTCTTCCGGCTTTACAAAAGCGAACATCATATCTGCTTCGGCCGCGACCTCGCCTTCGACCTTCGCCACTCCGTGACACTGCATAATTCCCATCTTGCTCCTGCCAATATCGACCTCCAGCCGCAGCACGTCGCCTGGCACAACAGGTTTGCGAAATTTCGCATTGTTAATACTAAGGAAGTAGGCGAGCTTTCCAATATTCTCAGCCATAGTTAGCGCTGCGCATCCCCCCGTCTGCGCCATAGCCTCTAATATAAGCACGCCTGGCATTATAGGATGGCCGGGAAAATGCCCTTGGAAGAACGGCTCGTTTATAGTAACGTTTTTGATGCCTACCACTCTCTTCTCGTTAATCTCGACTATCTTGTCGACGAGGAGAAACGGGTAGCGGTGCGGAATTATCTTCTGAATCGTTGTTACATCAAGGGTCTTTCCTATTATGTCTTTGGCTTCTATTGGCATACGTTCTCCTATTAATTAAAATTTTGTAAAGTTAATAATTACGTATTGTGCGTTACGCGCCCTGAATCGCCTTTAACTTCTTAACCATCTCCATATTAAGCTTATGGCCGCTTTTTATTGCCACAACGTAGCCTTTTATCTGAGCTCCCGCAAGATACAAATCCCCTATAAGGTCCAAGACCTTATGGCGGGCCGGTTCATCCGGAAACCTCAAGGTATTTTTAATGGGGCCAGACGCTCCCATTACTAAGGTGTTCTCGTAATTCGCCCCTTTCCCCAACCCCCTTTTAAGAAGTTCCAGGGCCTCCGCCTCGGAGCAAAAAGTCCTGGCAGGCGCTATCGCCTCCTCAAAGATCTTCTCATCAACTAACGCGCTAAAATACTGGGCCCCTATACCTGGATAAGAAAGTGTATAAGAGACTTTGAAATAGGTATCTGGAAAGATCGCAAGCATCGAGTCTTGCGCAACACACCATACAACATCGCGCACTTCCAGGTATCTCTTTGGGCTATCCTGCTCCAAAAAACCGGCTTTCTTTATAATATCGACGAATCCCTTGGCGCTTCCATCAAGGCCAGGCAGTTCCGAGTTATCGAGTTCGATAATGGCATTGTCTATCGAAAGTCCGGAAAGCGCCGCTAGAAGATGCTCAGTCGTTTGTACCTGAAGCGGTCCAAACCCTAGGGCAGTCCTGCGCTCGGCCTGACAGACATCCGCAGGATCAAAAGAACCAACACAAATACGCGGCCTATCCGGGATGTCTGTCCTGGTAAAACTTATGCCGCTACCAGCCGGGGCGGGCTTTATAGTCAGACTGACCTGATTACCGGTCTGGAGCCCTATACCCTCTATTGTTACAGGCTCCTTTATCGTCCTCTGCCGCATCATCTTGACTCAAGCTCTTTTATCTTGGCTTCAAGAGCCCGGACGCGCTCAAATAACTTTGGAAGAAGCCCTATAGCCGCTATCGTGTCTTTCGCCTTTTCAATAGGTTTGGCTGGATAGCCGAAAAGTATCGTATTGGCGGGAAACGACTTGCTTATGCCTGTTTGCGCGCCCACTTTGACAAAGTCTCCCAGCTTAACATGGTCAGACACGCCTACTTGGCCTCCCAAAAATACGTTTTTACCAAGCTCGCTGGACCCCGCTATGCCGCTCTGTGCGGCAATTATACAATTGGGACCAATTACCACATTATGGGCTATCTGTACAAGATTGTCTATCTTCGAACCTTTACCTATGATAGTCTTGTCGAACCGCGCGCGATCTATCGTCACGCACGCACCGATCTCGACATCATCCTCGATCATGATAGTTCCTATCTGAGGGATCTTTATCTGTATGCCGTTTTTATCCTGGAAATATCCGAAACCGTCTGATCCGATGACGGAGCCGGCATGTATTATAACACGGTCTCCTATGGATATCGATTCCCGTATGGTTACATTCGGATAGAGGACGCACTTGGATCCTATTCGCGTCTTTCTTCCCACATAGCAGAAAGGATATATTATAGTGTCATTCCCAATATCAGCGCCTTCCTCTATAACCACATACGCACCAAGCGCGATCCCCCTGCCGAGCTTGGCGCCTTTAGCGATAACGGCTGTCGAGTGTATGCCCTTAGGATGCGGTACCCTGTTCGGCATAGCGAATTCTATTATCTTAGAATAGGCGGCCACAGGATCGTCTACCCTTATCACCGTGTTCTTATATGAACCTCGAAGGTTTTTCGGAATTATAAGGCAGGCGGCATTGGAACGGTCTATAAGGTCTTCGAAGCGTTCGTCAAGTATGAAGGCTAGATCATTGGGGCCTGCCTCTTTTGCGCCGTTTAAGTTATTTACCGTTCTCGAGCCATCTCCGGAAAGCTCACCGCCTACAAAAAACGCAACATCTCTTACCTTGACTTGCATAACTTAAGTCCTTTATGACGACAAGGCGCAAAGTGCGAAGACACTTTGCGCCTTATCATAGCACTCAAGATCCCTTACTTGTTAAGCCTGCTTAATATTTCATTAGTAAGGTCATACTGCTCGCCGCCGTAAAGCAACATCCGAGAATTTAGCACCATGTCGTATCCGTTGGTCTTCGCATACTCTGTAACGACCTTTTCGATGTCTTTAAGGATATTGCCCAGCATGTCATTTCGCTCTTTCACAAGTTCATCACGGGTTACCCTGTCGAAGTCCTGCAGGGCCTTTATCTTGTTATCTATTATGACTTGTTTATCGGCCTTGGCTTTCTCAGAAAGAAGCGCCTGCTCATCCTTAAGCTTCCTGAGCTCATCAACCATCTTCGTGCGTTCCGCCTCTTTACTTTTGCCCTTCTCTTCGAGTTTTTTCTCCGACTCCTTGGTCTTTTTGTACTCGTCGAAGACCTTCGCCAAGTCCACATAGGCAATCTTATACTCTTTGGCCAAGGCAATATCTGCCGCGGATAACAATAATCCGCCTGCAAATATAACCGCCACTGCCAATACCGCTATCCTGCCCATCGTGCCCCTCCCTTTTTAATTTACTGTTAACCGATAACTATCAACCAACTATTTAAAACCCGCGACTCATGCTGAAGTAAAACTCACCTATACCTTTCTCATCATCATAATTTCCTACCAGAGGATAGCCCCAGTCCACTCTTACCGGTCCAAGGGGCGTCTTCACCCTGACACCAACGCCGGCCCCATACTTATAATTTCCACCTATTAGGAAATCACCGGCATCCGCCCAGCAGCCTCCTATATCATAAAAGACGGCTCCTTTTATTATCTTCTCGTACACAGGAAATGTCAACTCGGCGTTTGCTATGGCTATGGCCTCACCGCCAACAGGCTCATTTGAACCTGGATCTCTGGGTCCAACCCTTCTTTCTTTATAACCTCTTATGGTATTGGCGCCGCCGGCGAAGAAGCGTTCATATATGGGCACCCAGCTTGAATTGCCATATGGCCTCGCGAGCCCTCCGCGGCCCTTTAGTTCCAGTGTAAGTTTATCGAGAAAAGTGTGGTAATAAGCGATAAGTCCTGTGCCCTTGAAGAAATCCTTATCCCCTCCAAGCCATCCTCCGGCCTCCTCCACCGAACCGTTCACTACCCATCCTCTTGTGGGGTTATATATGTTATCCCGGGTATCGAACGTAAGATCCAGAGTAAGACTTGATATCCAGTTAGACCCAAGTTCACGGCTCAGCTCCTGTGAGGCGTTAGATACAAGGTCCGATATAGTAACCTCTTCCAACCTGTAGGTAAGCATACCTCTCAGAAGATCCGTAAATTCCTTGCCGAGCCTTAGGTCGCCGCCCATCCTCACCTCATCATACGCCCAGCCTATGTCTCCTCTCTTGTTGTGACTCATCCGATATACGTCAAAACCAAAGGAATAGGGATACCCAAATATCCAGGGATCTGTCCAACCTATATTGAAGTTTGTGCGCGTCATACCGAGCTCGCCCTTTATTATGAGGTTCTGGCCGCCACCGGTAAACGTCGGGAAATTCATTATATCGAAATTTTTCTGTGTTATCTCGGTAAAGCCTATAAGCATGTCTATCGAGCTGTAGCCGCCGCCGAACGAGAATTCTCCAGTCTTCGTTTCCTTGACCGTCACTATTATATCGTGTACATTCGGTTTCTGTGTGGGCTCAGTGTCGAAATTGACGCTTTCGAAGAAACCAAGATTATAAAGCCTTTCTTTTGAGCGCTTTATCTTGGCGCCGCTGAACCGCTGGCCGGGATATATTCTGATCTCTCTTCGGATGACCACCTCCCTGGTCCTGGTATTACCACGTATATCTATCTTGCCAACATATACTGGTTCCTTGCCGTCAATCACATAGGTAACATCTATATCACCCGTCTGCTGATTCAGGCTTCTGTCAACATCAAGGGTCATGTTCATATATCCCTGATCGTAATACAGCTGTTTGATCTCTGAGGCATCTTCCCTTAGGGCTTTGTTAGAGAACGGCTTGCCGGTCTTTATCTTTATCTTTTTCCAAACGTCTTTTTCCGGCAAAACGAGATTACCCTTTACAGAAACAGCGCCGATAAGATATTGTTTTCCTTCGTTGATGTTTATAACAATAGAGAGGGTAGAGCCATCGGGGCTGTAATTAAGTGTCGGGGTAACCTCGGCATCAAGATAACCTATGTCGTCGTAAAGAGATTTTACCCTGTCCATGTCATCCTGCAGAACATCTTCTTTGAATATCCCCGGATTGAATAGCCACGCCGGTTTTGTCTGAAGCACTTTTCTAATATCAGCCGTCTTTACAGCCTTATTTCCGGCTATGGTGATTTTTGTAACCTTTACTTTTGTCTTCTCGTCTATAATTATGGTGACTGTGGCCTTGTTCGTGTCCTTGTCCACATCTATTTCGTACTTAACATCAACCAGAGGGTATCCTTTCGTGACATAGAAATCCCTGATTTCAGCCACATCCTGGGCAAGCACAGCCAGATTCAGCATTTCATTGGGTTTCGATTTCATCATCGCTCTAAGCTTGGGCGCCCTGAAGGCGGTATTGCCTTTGAATTTTATATCCTCGATAACAGATTTTTCCTCCACAATGAATTTTACGACAAGCCCTTCGGCTGAATCTTCCACATCTATAGTGATGTTCGCAAAATATTCCGTCGCGTATAATCTCTTAAGGTCGTCGTTAAGCACATCCTGTTTAAAAGAGTCGCCGGCTTTGGTCTTGATTTTCGAAAGTATTATCTCGGAGCTTATCGCCCTATTGTTCTCCACGCTGACGCTCGCTATCTTCTTACCTTCGTTTGCACCGTATTGCGCCATAGCCTTTTCAGCGGCCGGCAGCAACAGGAATGCGACGATGGCCAGGCCTGATAATAATTTAAATGATTTCATACTCTCTCCATTTCTACGTCTGCGAACTCTTCGCCGCGGCTAACCAGGTTTTCGAACCTCATGTATTCTCCAAGAAACGCGAGATTTATGCTGCCCGTTGGGCCATTCCTCTGCTTGGCGATTATGACCTCGGCTATGCCCTTGTTCTCATCAGTAGGGTTATAATATTCTTCTCTCAGCAGAAGTATAACAAGGTCCGCATCCTGCTCTATAGCACCCGATTCTCTCAGGTCCGAAAGTTGTGGCCTGTGGTCCGAGCGTTGTTCTACTGCACGGGAAAGCTGGCTTATAGCTATAAGAGGGACGTTAATCTCTCTAGCCAGGGCTTTTAGAGAACGCGATATCTCGGATATCTCCTGCTGTCTGGAATCGCAGCCGGCAGGACCCTGCATTAGCTGCAAATAGTCGAGGATTATCAGCTTTATATCGAACTGCGCCTTCATGCGGCGCGCCTTAGCGCGTAGTTCCAGGACGCTTATGCCGGGAGTATCATCAATATATATCGGGGCTTCCGAAAGTTTCCCGGCAGCGTTGACAAGCCTAGGCCAGTCCGCCTGGGAAAGAAAACCAGTTCTTACCTTGTGGGCATCAACCCTTGCGTGCGAACAGAGCATCCTCTGCACAAGCTGCTCTTTTGACATCTCAAGGCTAAAGAAAGCCACGGGGATTTTCTCGACCACGGCGGCGTGTTCCGCTATACATGATGCAAAGGCGCTCTTACCCATAGAAGGCCTGCCCGCTACTACTATCAGATCGGATTTCTGCAATCCCGCCGTCTTTATGTCAAGATCTCTGTAGCCCGTCCCTATTCCTGTTATATGTTCCTTTCTTTGATACAGGCTGTCTATTGTCTCGATGGAATTTTTTATAACCTCCCGTAGCGGTGAAAACCTGGTCTCGATTTTCTTCGATGTGACGTCGAAAATCATCTGTTCGGCCTTATCCACCAACCCGTCCACATCGTGAGAGGCGTCATAGCAATCGGTTACTATTTTGGTCGCCGTGCTTATGAGCGTCCGGAGTATCATCTTCTCCTTAACAATCTTCGCGTAATGTATGAAATTTGCGGATGTAGGCACGCTTGAAGCAAGGGAGGTTATATACGCTGGCCCGCCGACTTCATCGAGAGAACCGGTCTTTTTAAGCTGTTCTATGACGGTAACCAGATCAATACCTTTATTCTCATCGAACAGCTTTATGATGGCCGAATATATCTTTCTGTGGGCTTCCTTATAGAAAAAGTCCGCGTTCAGCGTTTCTATCGCCTCTGGAATGACCTCCCTGTCAATAAGCATCGCTCCGAGGACAGCCATCTCAGCATCGATGCTCTGCGGGGGTACCCTGTCTATGGTCTCCTGTTGAACCATATTATTTCTTCACGATCCAGAGCCTCAGACTGGCCTTGACTTCCGGGTGAACTTTCACGGTCACCTGATAGACACCCAGCTTCTTTATAGGCTCTTCGAGAATAATGTCCTTCTTATCTATATCCAAACCTTCCTCTTTCAGAGCGTCGGCGATAGCATCATTTGTAACCGACCCAAAAAGCTTCTCCTCCTCGCCGGCTTGAACGCTTATGGTCAGAGAAAGGTTGGAAATCCTGTTGGCCAAGGCTCTTGCCGCCTCAAGCCGCTTTGCCTCTTCAGCCGCTTCCTTCTTCTTAAGCACTTCGAGCCACTTCATATTGCCTGGCGTGGCGATCTTGGCCATCTCTTTCGGTATGAGGTAATTTCTCGCAAAACCATCCTTTACCGTAACTACCTGGCCGGCTTTCCCCAGCCTATCCACATCTTTGGTCAGTATTACTTTCACCTGCGCACCTTCTTTCGACATCTACTGCCTAATTAAGAACTTGCCATTCATCTGGTATTATAAGCCCTCTTCACAATCTTCCCGCTACTCAAAAAAAGATGGTATTAGTCCGCCACAAAGGGCAACAACGCAAGCACTCTGGCCTTCTTGATAGCCTTGGCAAGCTGTCGCTGGTGCTTGGCGCAATTACCCGATATCCTTGACGGCACTATCTTACCGCGTTCGGTCATGAAACGACCCAATTTCTGGTAATCGAGGTAATCTATCTTCTCAACCTTATCCATGCAAAACTTGCACGGCCTCTTTTTAAATACCTTTTTCTTCAGGGGCTCTCTTTTAGTCGTCTTTTTTCTATCTGTCTTGGAAGCTTTAATAAACATTTCATCTCCTCGAAATTCAATATATCCGACGCTTTTTAAAACGGTACCTCTTCCGGACCCTCTACAATCTTCTCATCCGCTGGAAGTGGCACCTCTTCACTTAGATTAATACTTTCAACCTCATCGGGGAGGGGAGTTTTTTTGGCCGCAGAGGCAGGTTGCTTATCGCCCATCCTTAGAAATTGTATGTTATCGGCTATGACCTCTACGGTGCTGCGCTTCTGCCCGTCCTGCGTCTGCCAATCCCTCGACTGAAGCCTGCCTTCCACAAAGACGGGGCTACCCTTAGAAAGGTATTCTCCGCAGACTTCTGCCCGGCGTCCCCATACGACGATACGCAGAAACGATGCCTGCTCTTTCTTTTCACCGGACTGTGTGGTATATACGCGATTTACGCCTATTGTAAATGTCGCTACCGCCGAGCCGCTGGGTATATATCGCAACTCCGGGTCCCTGGTAAGATTTCCTATAAGGAAGACTTTGTTAAGACTGGCCATCGCTATCTCCTGGTTATCATAGTTCGTAATATATCGGCATTAAGTTTATATGCTGTCTCGAGCTTCGCCACCGCATCCGCCGGAGCCTCAAAATCAAGCTTATAGTAGAAACCTTCTCTGAATTTTTTCACAGGATAGGCCAGGGGCTTTTTCCCCCAGTTTTCTTCCTTCTTTACATTGCCGCCGTTCTTAGCGACAATATCGGTTATTGTCTTACAGACGTCCTTGACCTCTTCCTCCTTAAAATCCGGCTTGATTATAAATATTCCCTCATATGTGTTCATTGCATTAAGTTTCTCCTTATGTGTTTATTTTGATTATATTATCATATTACATCGTATAACGCAAAGACTTTATCTGACTTTAGGAAGTGCCCACTTTTCTCTTATTGTATCTGCTCATCGCCTTGTCGATACCGTCTTTTAGAAGGCATTCTATTGATTCCTTCGCCAGCTCTATTGCATGTAAGACGTTACGCATCTGGCGTCTCTTGAATGGGCTAAGAACATAATTGGTAATGTCGCCCCTGTGAACCTCGGTAGCTATTCCGATCCTCAGTCTCGCAAAACCATCGCTATTCAACGTATGAATGATTGACTCAAGCCCTTTATGGCCGCCGGAGGAACCCTGTTTCCTAAGCCTTATCTTGCCGAGCTCCAAATTGATATCATCGCATACCACAAGAATATCCTCTATTCGGGCGCCTTCGCATGTAAGAAGCTCGCCGACCGCTTTACCAGATAAATTCATGAAGGTTTGAGGAAGAGCAAGCACAACCTCATCGCCGAAGATCTTCCCCTTCCCGACCACAGAGAAATGAAGTTTGTCTTTTATCTTTATCCTATGATCCTTGGCGAGGCTCTCTACTACTGCAAAACCTATATTATGTTTGGTGTTCTTATACTCAAGCCCTGGGTTACCAAGGCCAACTATGAGCTTCATCCGGAAAACTACGCTTTCTTCGTTTCTTTCTGTTCCTTTGCCGCCTCTTTGGCAGGCGCCTCAGTCACCCCTGCACCCTCCTCTTCAACTTCTTCCTTCTTCTTCCTGATGAGCTCCGGCTCCGTGGCCGCTTCAGCTGCGACCTCTTCTTTCGGAACCTCGACTTTTTTGGCCTTTACTATGATGGCTATGAGCTCGGGGTCATTGAGCACCTTGATGCCGCTTGGAACGGCTATATCCTTGACGTAGATGGCGTCACCTATCTTTAAATTCGAGACATCAACTTCAATCTTTTCCGGTATTTCCGTTGGAAGGCATTCCACTTGCAGCTCCCACATAACATGCTCCAGTATGCCTCCATCTACCTTTACTCCAACAGCCTCTCCTTTTGCGGCAAGCGGCACGTTCACCTTAAGAGTTTCAGTAAGCGATATCTCGTTAAAATCGACATGTAGTATGCTATCCTTTATCGGCTCCCTCTGTATCTCTTTTATTAGGACTGTCTTGTCTTTAACGGACTCGCCACCGGATATCTTAAGTGTTATGATAACGTTCTCACCGGCCTTTGTGTGCAGAACCTCATTGAGATCCTCTTCAGAGACCTGTATGCTGAGAGCCCCTCCAGCCCCTTTGTAAACGTTCGCCGGGATCACGCCTTTTTTGCGCAGGCTTTTGGCGGCAGCCTTGCCGATACCTTTTCTGACACTTGCTTTTAACACAACTTTTTCCATGAGAACACGCTCCTGTCTTTGCCTTGAAAGATTATTTTATTACTGACATACGTTATTTTAATTTAGCTGAACAGCACACTGATGGATTCTTCATCATGAATCCTCTTGATGGCCTCCCCAAGAAGAGAGGAGACCGAAAGCACTTTTATTTTTGGAATCATCTTTTCCTTTGGTATAGGTATTGTATCGGTTACTATAAGTTCCTTGATATCGGATTTTTTCAGTCTTTCTATGGCCGGGCCGCAAAGGACGGGATGGGTTATAGTCGCGTATACCTCGAGGGCTCCGGCGTTTTTCAGGGCATCGACAGCCTCAACCAAAGAGCCAGCGGTGGCAACCATGTCGTCCACTATCACGACATTTTTACCTTTGACATCGCCCATTATGTGCATCGCCTCGGCCTCTCTGTCGTTTATTCGACGCTTATCAACGATCGCCAGATCGCATCTTATGCGCTTGGCATACGCCCTTGCCGTCTTAATACCGCCAACGTCTGGGCTGACGATAGCGAGGTTCTTATCAAGTTTTAGCTTTTTTAGATATTCGGCAAATATCGTGAACGCGAATAAGTGGTCGAGAGGTATATCAAAAAAACCCTGAATCTGGCCAGCGTGAAGGTCGACTGTAAGCACCCTGTCGGCTCCGGCGACTGTGAGCAGATTTGCGACAAGTTTGGCGGTTATGGGAACACGCGGCTGGTCCTTGCGGTCTTGCCTGGCGTACCCGAAATAGGGCAAAACCGCCGTTATCCTCTGGGCGGATGCGCGTCTTAGCGCGTCTATCATAATCAGAAGTTCCATAATGTTGTCGTTTGACGGATAGGAGGTGGATTGTATAACAAATACGTCATGGCCTCTTACGTTCTCGTTTATCTTCACGCGTATCTCGCCGTCGGAAAAAGTATCGACCGCGGCGTTTCCCAGTTCCACTTTAAGAAATTTACAGATCTTCAGAGCCAGAGGCTTATTAGAATTACCGCTGAATATAAGAAGGCCGTTTTTCATACACTATCCCCGTTTTTTATCCAGCACGCGCGCTGGAACACCAACCACTGTTGATCCGGACGGAACGTCCCTTCCTCTCAATACGACGCAACCGGCGCCGACTATGGCACCCTGTCCTATCCTAACCGGCGCGACGAGCCTCGCGCCAACACCGATGAATGAATCATCTTCTATAATTGTCTTGTTCTTGTTCTTACCATCATAGTTGGCCGTTATCGTTCCGGCACCTATATTGACATTTTTCCCAACGGTAGTATCGCCCAGGTAGGTGTGGTGTTTTATCTTCGTGCGGTCGTCAACGACAGTCCTGACAAGCTCTACAAAATTACCGATTATAACCTCGTCACCTATGGAAACGTTGGCCGTCAGTCTCGCAAAAGGCCCTATGCGACAACATCTGCCTATAGCGACATCCGGCCCTATAAAGGTGTTGGGATGGATTATGGTATCCTTTCCGATTTTGGCTCCCGGATATATAGTTGTCGTAGCAGGATCCTCTACCGTCGCGCCAATCGCCATGACCTCCTCTATCACTCTGTTTTTCAATATTCCGATGGCCTTAGCCAGATCAGCGCGTGAATTTATCCCTATCATCTCAGATGAGTCTTTTACACTTAAAGAAGATATCAGCCTTCCTGCCTTGTGCAAAATGGCGACCGTATCTGTAAGAAAGATTTCCTTTTTAATCGGATCCGGCTCAACCTTTTTCAACGACTCAAATAGATCTTCGGACTTAAAGCAGTACACGCCGACATTTACCTCGTTTATAATTTCCTCATAAAGACGAGCGTGTTCCTCCTCAACTATTTTTATTATCTTTCCGCTGCCGTCCCTCACAATTCTGCCATAACCTGTCGGATCCTTAACTTCCGCGGTCAAGAGCGTAAGGCTTGAGCCGCTATCCTTATGCTTTTCCAAAAGATCTCTTATCGTCTCCGTTTTTATAAGGGGTGTGTCCCCGCATATAACGAGGATGTCGCTTGAGCGTTTTTCGACAAAATTTTTCGCGGTGGCTACGGCATCTCCTGAGCCTAAAAGTTTCCTCTGCACGATAACTTCCGCGCCTTTTACAGATTCGCACTCTTTCAATAGATCCGCACCGTAACCGGCTACAATCACAATATCGGAAATTCCGGATTTTCTCAAAGATTCAAGCACATACGATATCATGGGCCTGCCGAGGAGCTCATGCAACACCTTGGGGGTATCGGACTTCATCCTCGTACCTCTACCAGCCGCAAGCACTACCGCAACTATATCTTTCACTTTTCTAGGGATTCCTCATTTTTGGCTGGGAGGTGTGGATTCGAACCACAATAGCGAGACCCAAATTCTCGTGTCCTACCATTGAACGACCTCCCAGTTCGAACCGCCCACCCACCATTATCCCGCCTCAAATGGCTAATGGCGCGTGGCAAAAAGCGATCAATTAGACTTATCTCAACCATTCGCCATTTGCCATAATAAGGTGCTCTATAGCTCTATATCGTTATCCTCCTCGGCCGCCTCGGCCTTACTGGCGCCGCGGGATGGCGCCGAGGAAGGAGATCTTTTCTCTTTTTCATACGCCTCTATGACTTTTTTCTGTATATAATCCCTGCATTCCGCCGTGATAGGATGGGCTATATCCTTATGTTCCGATTCCCGCGCCGTCCCTTCGGCAGGCGCCATTGGCGCTTTTGGCTCGGTCATCGGAAGAGCCGAACCGCAGTTATTGCAGTATTTCGACCTGACAACATTTCTGAACCCACACTTGGGGCATGGTTCCTTGAGTTTTCTCGAAGGCATAGCTACAAAAAGGCCCTTGGTGCCTTCTATAATCTTTACATTACGGACAACAAACTGGGAATCGAAAGTAAGTGTCGCGTAAGCTTTTAATTTTTTGTCCTGTCCCTCTTTCAAGAAAATCTTGACCTCTGTAATCTGCATAGATACAAGCTCCTTAAATTTTCGTCTCAACGATGAAGATACGCCAACGCCTCCTTGAGGACGGCGCGATGCTGCGAAAAAGCTTCGTTTTTGCCCTTATCGCCTCCCTTCTAGTCCTGTATAGACAAAATACGCTTGGCCCGCTTCCCGAAACCATAGTTCTCCTGCCAAGTGAAGAGGCCAAGCATTGAATTATCTTCCCAATAACCGGTTTTTTGCCTATAACCACTCCCTCCAGATCATTGTGAAGGGTTGTGGTTGCGTCCTCCAAACTAGTGGGGAAAGTCATTTTAACACCACCCCCATACCTTGTCAAGGACTTCGACAGAACTCTCTTGTTTCTGTCGAATGCCCTATATATATCCCTTGTGGCTACTTTGAAGCCTGGATATACGATCAAATGCCACAACTTTCCTCTAAAACGCACCTTACTAAGCCTGTCGCCTATACCCCTTCCTATAGCAAAAGGCTCATTTAATATGAAAAACGGAACATCTGCCCCAAGCTTTGCGCCTATTTTCATGAGTTCTTTTTTGCTAATACCTAAACCTAACAACTTATTTACACCAGTCAGCACTGCCGCGGCGTCAGAGCTCCCGCCTCCAAGTCCTGCCGCTATCGGTATGACCTTCTTTATCCTTATACTCAGACCGCTTTTTAAGCCAGCCCTTGACAGAATAGCGGCAGCGGCTTTATAAGCTATGTTATCTTTTGGCTTAGCCGTGATAGGAAGGTTGGAAACGATCTTTATGCCTTCGGGAGCGCGCGAGATAGTGATCATGTCCGAGAGGGAGATGCGCTCAAAGAGGGTGAAAATTTCGTGGTAGCCGTCCTGACGCCTGCCGAGGACCTTCAGGAATAGATTTACTTTCGCGGGAGCTTCGACTACGATGGAACGCATTTATTCGATTTTCACTTCTTCATCCGTAAAACTTCTTTAGCCGCTATGACGATCTTCTTTGGAGTAAGACCGAAATACTCGAAAAGCTCCTCCGGCTCGCCTGAAACTCCAAACTTGTTCTGGATGCCAACCATCTTCATAGGAACCGAATGCGCCTGAGCAGCCACTTCTGCTATCGCTGAACCAAGCCCTCCAGCGATCGTATGTTCTTCAACGGAGACAAATGCCCCTGTCTCATGCGCAGCTTTTATAATCGTGTCCCTGTCTATGGGTTTAGGTGTATGCATATTGATAAGGCGCGCTTTCACGCCTTCCTTTTCGAGGATATCACAGGCTAGCATAGACTCATATACCATCTGGCCGCACGCGAATATCGTCAGATCCTTGCCATCTCTCAAAATATTGGCTTTGCCTATCCTGAAGAAATCCTCCTCCTTAGTAATAACTGGCATCGGCGCCCTTCCAAGCCTCAGGTATACGGGCCCTTTTATCTTGGCGGCTTCTAAGGTCGCCTTTTGGGCCTCGATAGCATCACATGGGACCACGACCGTCATTTTAGGGAGTATCCTCATGAGCGATATCTCTTCAAGCGCCTGGTGTGTCGCCCCATCGGGTCCGACGGAGATTCCGCCGTGCGTACCGGCTATCTTGACATTGGCGTTCATGTACGCTATAGACACTCTTATCTGGTCCCATGCGCGGCCTGAAGCAAACACGCCGAACGTGCAGGCAAACGGTATCTTGCCCATGAGCGCCATGCCGGCCGCCGTGCCAAACATGTCTTGCTCCGCCACCCCAAGACCGAAGAAACGATCCGGAAATTCCTTCTTAAACCATGCCGCCCTGGTAGAATCCGTAAGATCGGCGGAAAGGACCACGACGTCCTTGTTTTCTTTGCCAAGTTTTACAAGCCCTCTTCCGAATCCGTCTCTGGACGGAACCATCTTTAGCTCGCTAGCGCTCATCACATCTCTCCTCGTAGATCGTTTTCTACTCAAGAGCCGGAAGGCTGCGGCTCCCCTTTAGCTCTTGATTGCAGACTATCTGACGATCTCATCAAATTTTATTTTCTTTTTTCTGTAATCCTCAAGCATACCCTTCGAGATCCTCACCATGCGGCTGCTTCTTCTCTCGTTTATTTCTATATAGTTAAAGTCCTCGAATTTATAGACGTGCATGACATGAGCGGCTATATTTAAGATCGCCTGTAATAGCTTATCCGTCAAGGAGCTGCTCTCCAGATCTTCGAACCATCGTGGTTCAGCAAATACCTCCAAACTGAAATAACGCTCGCTACCTTTCTCAAGGTATGCGCCCTTAACGGACTTAAGGAAAAAATTATCGCTGAGATCCTTATTTTCCTTGAAATCGATTTTGAGGCGGCTTGCCATCTGCTCCGCCAAAAATTCCGGCTTGGTGATATCTTTCACGTAAAAGCGGCCTTCCCAGTAGCCGATATCTCCCAGCATAGTGGGGTCGGACCTAAAAAAATCATTCATAACCTGCTCCTGCCACTGCGGGTCAAGCCTCATCCGATGAAATATTTCCTTAACGGAACGCTCCTTCTGGGACTGCGGGTTCATACGCATATCGATAAGTATCCTCTTTCCGTATTCACCCCTCGATATGTCGTTCAAAAGGAGCCTTTTTACATCGTCAACAGACTTTATGATAATGACCTGTATCTCGGGAATCCTTATGTCATGGGCTATTATGCAGTAAAAGTCTATTTTGGCATCAGTGGAAAGGACAACCCTCGACACGCTTAGAATAACGTTATTGATCTTTTCGGAGGCGTCTTTAGTAAGGGCGAAACTAAAATCGATGAGGTTTTCCAGCGGCAGGTATATGGCGATTGTCTTGCCTACAGTATGAACCTTGACATCGATCTTGTACTCGTTCTTGCAGATCCTTACTATAGACTCTTCGAGCTTTTCTTTAGGATAAGTTGGCCCCCACCCGCAGGAATCGCAACCATAAAAGCTAAAGACAAGAAAAATACCGGCAAGAAAGATAACGCCTATACGCAATATCATACGCTTTTCTGGATTCCGAATTTACCATACTCCTTGAAGATGGCATCAATCTCATCGTAATCGAGCTCTTCTTTTTCCATCAGCTCCTTCGCGAACCTATCGAGAAGCGCGCGCTCTTTGGTAAGGAGCTCTTCCACCTCCTTAACACACCGCTCAAATATCCTGTTGGTCTCAGCGTTAAGCTCCTCCTTGAGCTTTTCGGAAAGCTGTGATTCCGGTATCGCCGTATAATCGCCGAGCAGGCCCTTATCGCCCATGCCCCACTTCCAAACCATATTATGCGCCCTTGTCATCGCATCTTTAAAGTCCATCGCGACCCCGCTTGAAGTTGTCCCGAACTTTATCTTTTCGGCCACATACCCTGCCAGGTCCGCCTTGATATCCGCAAGAAGTCGCTGTTTGTCAAAAGTAAAAACCTCTTCTCTCGGTTGGTGATGCACCACCCCAAGCGTCGAGCGGCGCGGTATTATCGAGGCCTTGAAGACATCATCCGTAGGGTGAAGTATATAGAGCGCTATCAGATGTCCGGCCTCATGATAGGCGGTCTTTTCTTTTTCACGGGGAGACATGCTAAGTTTGTGCTTGAGGCCAAGGTCTATTCTCTCCATGGCCTCAGAGATGTCATCCAGCCTGATGACTTCCCGCCTGTCTCGCGTCGCTATGAGAGCGGCCTCTTTAACGATGTTCTCTATATCAGCCGGCGATTTGTAAACTGCCTTGCGGGCAAGTCTTGACATATCGATCGAAGGATCATATTTGGTTTTTCCCAGATAGAAGGCAAAAAGCTTCTCCCTGTCCTCAAGGTTCGGCAGTTCCACGTAAAGTTTGCGGTCAAAACGGCCCGGTCTCATTAGGGCCCGGTCAAGCGTCTCTTCTGGGGCGTTGGTAGCGCCTATTACGATGACGTTTTGCTCAATCTTGGCTTCACCCGACTTATCCTCCCGCTCCTGCAATCCATCCATCTCCGCTAAAAGCTGGTTCTGGGTGGAGTTCGTCTCTTCGGTGCCTCCGAAAACGGAAAAGACCCTCTTGCGAGCGATGGCGTCAAGCTCGTCTATAAACACAATACATCCGCCGTGACCGTAGGCAAGTTCTCTGGCTTTTTTAAACAGCGCCCTCACGCGCGCCGCGCCTACTCCAACGAATATCTCCACGAATTCGGATCCCGACATCGAGATAAAAGGAAGCCCCGCCTCAGTCGCTATTGCCTTTGCGAGGTATGTTTTGCCGCAACCAGGAGGTCCAATCATCAAAATCCCGCGCAATATCTTTCCTCCGATGAGTTTAACGCGAGCCCTATCCTTTATAAGCTCGACGACTTCGCGGGCCTCCGCCTTCGTGTTCTCCATTCCGATAACATCAGACCACTTCACGTTTACCTGCTCACCGTGGATCTGCAGCTTTGAGCTAAGTTTGGAAAAACCGCCGCGCATGAAGGTCAGGTACATGTAGACAAAGATGACGGCGTTCAATGATACCATCAGGAGTTGCACGGGCATCGTTGCAAGCGTTATTTGCCGGTAGAACGATTCGAGCTTGGAGAGGCCAAGTATCGACAGGCGAATCAAAACGTAAATGGCGGTTATGATACCGTAACGGACACCGTGCCACCTGAAATACATACGGATTTTCCGCGACAGAAGAAAAGCAACGCCCAGTCCGCCGAGCAATAGAGAGTAAAGACCAATCTCTACAATCCATAAGCCGAAAATTACTGTTACAGCTAACGCGATAGAATATAGTGATGCTGTAGCGATGATCAATAAACGCATAAGTCCTCCTGTCTACGATGATAGGCGAGCCCTACGCCAGTTTGCGCAGTGCCTCGTCCAGTTCCTGTAAGGCCTTTTCGCATTCTTCTTTCTTGGGCGCGATACCATGCCATTCGACTTTATTCTCGATGAATGAGACGCCTTTACCTTTCACGGTGTCAGCTATAATCACGGTGGGCCTGCCTTTTATTTTTTCCGCACAGTCATAAGAATCCATAAGGGCCTGCAGGTCGTGACCGTCGACCTTCAGGACCGACCAGCCGAAGCTTTCCCACTTATGTTTGAGATCTCCCGGATCTTTAACCTCACAGCAAAAACCGTCTATCTGTAATTTATTGTAATCAACGATAGCGCATAGGTTATCAAGCTTATAGTGGGACGCTGTCATGGCCGCTTCCCACACCTGCCCTTCATTAGTCTCTCCGTCACCAAGCAAACAATATACACGTATGCCAAGACCGTCGAGCCTGGCCGCTAAAGCGATACCGTTTGCGATCGACAAGCCCTGTCCTAGCGAACCGCTCGATATTTCTACGCCGGCAAGACCCAGTTGAGGATGTCCCTGCAAGGGGCTGCCCAGCTTCCGCAAGGTCCAGAGCATATCCCTAGGAAAATACCCCTTGTGAGCCAGCACCGCGTATAAAGCGGGACAGGCGTGTCCTTTCGAAAGCAGAAACCTGTCGCGACCGGGCCAGGATGGATTGACCGGGTCGTTTTTCAGCTTATAATAATACAAAGAGACCAGTATCTCCACTATCGATAGACTGCCGCCTGTGTGGCCTGAGCCGGCCAGCGTTAGCATATTCAAAATGTCTTTTCGTATCTCGATCGCCTTTTTTTGCAGATATATAATATCGGGTCGTTTTTCCATATAATTTCGCCTATCTTTAAGTTTTACTGCCTAAATTATAGAATGCCGTTGCTTCAGGACTTCGGATTTTGCGCTATCTCTCATCTTTATTTAGCTGTTCTTAGCTTCTGTTGTACCTTCTCCTGTTTCGGATCCAGCTTCAAGGACCTTTCCCACATCTGGCGCGCTTTTTCCTGCAAGCCCTTCTTCATATACACATCGCCCAGATGGTCGGTTATAGTCGGGTCGTCCGGTTCCGAATTTATCGCTCGTTCTAACTCGCGTAGCGCTTCATCAAGCATACCCTTCTTAAAATAGGCCCATCCGAGGGAATCTAGATAAGCGCCATTATCAGGGTCCTTCTCGAGCGCTTTTTTGACCAGATCAACGGCCTCATCCAGATTTTCGCCGCTCTCGGCAAACATGTAACCGAGATAATTATACGCTTCAGCGAATCCCTGATCCAGAGCTATCGCCTTCCTGAATTTGGTCTCCGCGGTCTCTTTCTGGCCTATTTTTTCATAAAACGAGCCGAGGTAAAAATGGACCCATGGTTCATCCGGCGCCAGCTCTTGGGCCATGTTGTAGAATTTAAGTGTGCGGCCGTCGTCATTTCTAAGACTATAGGCATATCCAAGAGCAAGATAAAGCTCGACGTCTTTAAGCCCGGTATCGGTAGCCTGTTCCAGTATCGCGATCGCCTCATCCGCCTTCTTCTGCGCCAGATAGACATTAGCCCATTCCACATAGGCGCGAACATCGTCGGAATCCAGTTTTACGAGGGTCTGGTACAGGCGAATCGCCTCATCGTACTTTTTGTCCTTATAAAATAGGTACCCAAGATGGTGGTAGATGTTGGTGTTGACGGGGTCCAGTTCAAGCGCTTTCTCAAAATTTTTAATAGCCCCCCGCATATCCTTCTTGGTTTCATAAAGAACGCCTAACCCTATGTAAGCCTCAAGATAATCTGGTTTTAGTTTTATAGCTTCTTCGAGAGCCTTTATGCCATCTTCTGCTTTCCCCATTTTCGAGTAAATGAAAGCAAGATTGAAATAAAGAAGCGGCGAATTTTTCTCCTTCTCGATCAACCTCTCATAGATAGCGGCGGCCTCGCCCATCTTCTCCTGAAGCATCAATACATCTGCCAAAGAACTTAGCGCCCATATTGAATCGGGCGAAAGCTTCATGATTTCCTGGTACTCCTTCTGCGCCTCCTCGAAGCGGTGGGAAGAAGTATATATCAACGCTGCCAAGAAGCGCGGCTTGGGATCCGCCGGATCAAGAAATTTTGCCTTCGTCAGCTCCTCAAGCGCTTTTTCGACGTCCTTGGTAAGGAAATAATCTACGGCAAGCCGCGTATGTAGATAGCTTACATCCGGCTCTATCTTAATGGCGGCTTCGTACTGCTTTATAGCATCTTCTGCCCTAAGTTCATTATCATAAATGATGCCCATTGTGTAATGGGCGATCGATTTCGCGAGCGGCGTCGTAGAACGCTTCGTCTGCGCCAAGCCCCGCCTTTCGGCTGGACCTATCCTGCCGGAATATATATCCGTTACAGCGTCTAAGTTTTTTAAAACCAGAAGCGTAAGAAAAACCGATGCCAGGATGGATAAAAATCTTAGTGAAAGCAATGTCTTTTAAACTCTTGTCCGATGAAAAACGTCCGCCCGGCCGTTTGATGGCGGGCGGACGCCTGTTTTAAGAACAAAGCCGCCTTATTTCTTTTTATGGCGGTCCCTTCTCATTCTTTTCTTTCTTTTATGCTTGGCCATCTTGGCTCTTTTGCGTTTTCTCCCGCAAGGCATTGTATCACCTCCTGACGATATGAATTTCTAATATATAACTTTATTCAGCGGATACTCTATGATTCCCTGCGCGCCCGCCGCTTTGAGCCTCGGTATAAGATATTTTACCGTTTTTTCGTCTATTATCGTCTCGACATCAACCCAATCAGGATCCGTAAGGTTCGCTATGGTGGGCTTCTTCATGGCCGGCAATATGGCTAAGACGGATTTAAGATCTCTGCGCGCAACGTTCATTTTAAGACCTACCTTCTCCTCAGCCAGTATGGCGCCTTTGAGTAGCATCGCGAGATTCTCTATCTTGGAACGCTTCCATGGATTCAGCCAGCTTGCGCGGTTTGCGATAAGCTGGGTGGTAGACTCGCATACGGTGCAGACCTCCCGCAACTTATTCGCTCTCAATGAGGAGCCGGTCTCGGTGACCTCCACTATGGCGTCAACGCCGACTTTAGCCTTAACTTCGGTGGCACCCCAGCTGAATTCCACATTCGCTTTGACCTTGTTCTTCTTCAAATAGCCCTTTGTAACATTCACCAGTTCCGTAGCAATCGATTTGCCTTTGAGGTCCTTCACGCTCTTTATTTTAGAATCCTCAGGGACAGCGAGCACCCATCTGACGGGTCGCATCGACTGCTTAGCGTATATAAGCTCGGCCACTCTTACGACGCTCGAACCATTTTCCAGTATCCAGTCATTACCAGTGATACCCACATCCAGGATGCCGTCTTCGACATAACGAGACATCTCCTGGGCCCTGAACAGGATGCACTCTATCTCTTCGTCGTCTATAGAAGGAAAATACGACCTTTCGCTTATGCCAACGTAAAACCCCGCTTTCCTAAACATGCGGACAGTCGCTTCCTGCAAACTTCCTTTAGGCAGGCCCAACTTAAGTTTTTGCTTATTCAGGCTCATATAATCTACTCGCCTCTTTCTTCTCCTTGGACCTTTTATAAATACGGCCGCTTTCCTTTACTCTGGTCCTTGGATTTATCGTCCAGGTCCTTCTGGCGCTGACCTTCTTTCTTGCAAGAGCTTTCATCTCCTGTCAATCCTGAATGAGCCAGGATATCCTAAGATAGTTGCGGCAATCGTGTATTTTAATTCTACATAATGAGAATATAAAAGTCAAGGTATGTTTACCTTATCCTGATTTCCCTTGATTAAAATATCGGTATAAAATATAATTTTAATACTATTAAGAAGGAGAAAAACCAGATGCTGAAAGTATTCAGGCACAAGAACGTCGCTAAAATGGTCCTTTGGGGTATACTGATTCTGATACTGCCGGCCTTCGTGCTGTGGGGCACCGGCAGCATAGGACGTTCGGGTAAGAAGGGGCCGAGCTTCGTTGGGACTATAGGCGGTAAGAAGATTTCCTTCAAGGAGTTTGCGGAAAGTCTGGGGAGCATAAGGTGCCAGATTGTGTTGAATTATTTCAACCAGCCCAAGGTAATGGAGACGTTTCTTAACTCGAAGGCATTTGTGGGAAAACTGGCGTGGAACAGGCTTCTCATGCTCAAAGAGGCGGAAAAACACAATATGAAAGTCTCTGACGCGGAGGTCGTCTCATATATCAGGTCACATCCTATATTCCTGCGAAACGGCCAGTTCGACGAGAGGCTCTATTCCTACATACTCAGGCGAAATCTTGGTCTCGAGCCGCGGACATTCGAGGAGATGGTAAGACAAAACTTAGAGATCCAGCGCCTTAACGACACGATCACCAAAGACGTGCGGATAACGGAAGAAGAGATAACTAAAAGTTACGCGGATGAGAACAGGAAATTCAAGATATCCTACATATTCTTTACCTCTGACAGATTTCTTGACAAGGTAAACTTAAGCGATAAGGATATCCGAGGTTATTACGAAAACCATAAAGAGGAATTTCGCCTGCCGCCAAAAGAAAGCCAGACCGATGAGCAAACGACCGCAAAATATGAGGATGTGAAAGATAACATAAAGGCTTTTCTTGCTGAGAAGACTGCGCGAGAAATGGCCATAAAGCACGCTGTCGAAGAGCACGCAAAACTCAAAGAAATAATGTCAAAAGAAAAGCTAACACCTGAGGCTGCCGCCACAAAGTTAGGGCTTAAGATGCAAGAGTCGCCTTTCTTTACGAGATCTGATTTTTTGGAAGGTATAGGCGATCCTCTAAAAATAATAGACGCGGCCTCCGGCCTGCAAAAAGATGAGATATCGGCTCCCATCGAAACGGTTAAAGGCGCGGTGATATTCAGGCTTATAAGCGTTCAGGAATACGATCCTGCAAAATTCGCTAAAGACAAAGAGGAGTTTTCGGCAAAAGCGCTCGATGCCAAGAAGGCGGCGTATCTTGAAGAGTGGCTGCGTGGCCTTGAAAGATCCAATCCGGTAAACATAGATTTTAAGGATTACGAGAAATACTACAGATAGCGAGGGTTCGAAAATTTAAAGATCGGCTAAAGCTTCTTGACCTCCAGACGCCTTACACGTTCCCCAGATAAACATACCTAAGCTTCCTTCTGGCTATTTCCGCGGCGCGTTCAAGCGTTCTAATCGGCGTAGGTCGCAGGCTCATCTTATAACAGGGGAAATACCTCGAAAAGTGAAGAGGTATTTCAGGCCCCAGGTTCTCATATATCCAGTCAACCTCTTTTTCTATCTCGTCCTCCGAATCGTTAAGCGATGGTATAAGAAGCGTTGTAAGCTCTACATGACATGACTTGACCGATCTTTTTATCACATCGAGAACCGGCTTGAGACGAGCCTTACATATTTTTGCGTAGAAATCCTCATTAAACGATTTCAAGTCAATATTCATAGCCCCTATATAAGGCAACATTCCTTCCAGCGGCGCCATGTTTACATAGCCGTTGGTAACAAGCACATTCTCAAGACCGTTCTTTCGCGCAAGTTTAGCCGTATCCAGAACAAACTCATACCATATGAAAGGCTCATTATAAGTATACGCTATACCGAAAGAACCGACCTCTTTGGCCTTCTCGACGATCTGTGTCGGGGTTATATTCTCTGTCGGAACTTTTAGGTCCTGAGATATGTGCCAGTTTTGGCAAAAATCACAATGCATGTTGCAGCCTTTGGTGCCGAGGGAAAGAATATATTTGCCGGGATGGTAATGATACAACGGCTTCTTCTCGATAGGATCAAGGGCTATGGAGGTGGTCCTGCCGTAGATCTCGCTATATAAAACGCTGTTTCTGTTGATACGAACGCCGCAGGAGCCGCGGCCGCCGTTCGGTATCACGCATTCGTTCGGACAGAGGTGGCAATGAGTGTGGCTATCTATCCTTTCGTAATAAAGGGCTTCCTTCATCCGTATTTTGCCCGCAAAGGTAGGCCTTGGGCTGAAAAAATTTCGGCCTCAGCGCCGTCTATTATTTCAAAAAGTGCTTAAGCTCCTTCATGAACTGGCTAACGTCCCGAAACTGACGGTAAACGGACGCAAAGCGCACATACGCTATCTCGTCTACATCATGAAGTCGCTTCATGACGAGCTCGCCTATCTCGCGTGAGGCAACCTCCTTGTCATGCTTGCGCTCTATATGCTTCTCGACGTCGTCAACGAGCTTCTCGATGCGCTTTATGCTCACGGGCCGTTTCTCGCAGGCGACCATTATACCCTTGGTAAGCTTATCGCGCTCAAATGGCTCCCTGCGACCATCCTTCTTAATGACCATGAGCGGCATACGTTCGACGTATTCATAAGTGGTAAATCGCTTTTTGCACTTTAGACATTCGCGCCGCCGTCGTATGCTTGAGCCATTCTTGGACCCGCGAGAATCGATAACACTGTCTTTCTTGCTACCGCAGTAGGGGCATCTCATAGCATTCCCTTAAGAATTTTCACCCTAGCACGCCGGAGTCGCCCAACCAGGAGCATCCTGCCTAATCCTGCTTTAACGGAAGAGGCCGAGATGGCGACGTCCGATCTGATTATTTCAGAATTCGTACCTTGACTTTCGCTTCGCGAAGGAGATCCTTTGACATCTTATCGGGATAATCGCCCCTGATCACGATCTGTTTAATGCCGGCGTTTATAAGCATTTTGGCGCAGATAATGCACGGCTGTGTTGTCGAATAGAGAGTGGCGTCTTTCACGGAGGTACCGTGAAGCGCGGCCTGAAGGAAGGCGTTCTGCTCACCATGCAGTCCCCTACAGAGTTCATGGCGTTCACCGGACGGAACTTTCAGCTTCTCTCTTATGCATCCTACCTCGCCACAGTGCCTTATGCCGGACGGAACACCATTATATCCGGTTGCAAGAATCCTCTTATCTTTGACAAGCACTGCCCCAACGCGCCGCCTCAGGCATGTCGAACGCTTTGAAACGAGATCCGCGATCGCTAAAAAATATTCATCCCAACTCGGCCTTCTATCATGACTCTTTCGTTTCATGAGTTCTTAAGCCTTTTTATTAGATTCTTATATAGCGGAAATCTGTTCACGAGCTTTTTTACCTCTTTGCGCACCTCATCAAGTACTCTTTCACTGGTTGGTTCCGACAAGACTCGATCGATTAACTGGGCGATAAACCGCATCTCCGGCTCTTTCATACCGCGTGTGGTGACCGCCGGCGTGCCTATGCGCACCCCGCTTGTCACGAAAGGCGACTGCTTATCGTAGGGTATGAGATTTTTATTGACGGTGATTCCGGCTCTGTCAAGCACTGCGGCCGCTTCCTTGCCGGTGATGTTTTTACTCGTCAGATCGACCAGGAAAAGATGCGTATCGGTGCCTCCTGCAACTATCCTGTAGCCAAGCCTGGCCATTTCGGAGGCAAAAGCCTTACAGTTTTTAAGAATCCGTTTCTGGTAAGATTTGAATTCCGGGCTGAGAGCCTCCTTGAAACAGACGGCCTTAGCCGCGATAACATGCATTAGGGGGCCTCCCTGGAGGCCAGGGAAGACATTGGAATCGATCATCTTAGCGAATTGCCTGCGGCACATTATAAAGCCGCCGCGGGGGCCTCGCATGGTCTTGTGTGTCGTCGAGCTGACAAACTCGGCATATTCAACGGGGTTCTGGTGCAGCCCAGCGGCAACAAGACCGGCTATATGAGCGATATCGACGAACAGAAAGGCACCGACCGAGTCAGCTATCTGACGGAAACGCTTGAAATCTATCAATCGGGGATAGGCTGACGCGCCCGCCAGTATCATCTTCGGCCTGTGTTCTTTGGCAAGCGCCTGGACCTGATCGTAATCGATAGTCTCGGTCTCCCGGCTAACGCCGTAAGGCACGATCTTGTAGAACTTACCCGAAAAATTGTGCGGATGTCCATGCGAAAGGTGTCCACCGCAGGCCAGGTCCATCGCGAGCACTGTATCTCCCGGCTTGAGCATAGCGAAATAAATAACCATATTGGCCTGGGTGCCAGAATGGGGTTGAACATTGACATGTTCGGCGCCGAAGATTTTTTTTGCCCTCTCCACCGCGATCTCTTCTACGGTATCAACATTATGGCAGCCGTTATACCAGCGCGCGTGCGGATAGCCTTCAGCGTATTTATTAGTCAGTACGGACCCTTGCGCTTCCAGGACCGCTTCGCTGACGAAATTCTCGCTGGCTATGAGTTCGAGGTTCTCGTGTTCGCGCTTCGTTTCGTTAAGTATGGCCCTGTATATATCCGGATCGAACCTTTTTAATGACGCCATTTTAGCGCCCTTTCATTTTTGATTCTATGTCCTTTATCTGTTTAACGCGCCGCACATGCCGTTCCTCCGAATGTTCCGCGGCCAGCCAAGCCTTAAGTATCTCTGCCGATTTCTTTGAATTCGTGTAATTGGCGGCAAGCACTATGACATTGCAATCGTTGTGTTCACGTGATAGTCGGGCCATCTCGACATCGTAACAGGCGGCGGCCCTTACGCCGTGAACCTTGTTGGCAATGATAACCATGCCAACCCCTGTCTTGCAGATAAGAACGCCTCTGTCGGCCCGGCCCTCGCTGACATCCTTGGCCACTTCAAAGCCGATGAGGGGATAATCACATGAATCTTTGGAATGGGTCCCCTTGTCAACAACCTCGTGGCCTTCGGCCGTCAGAAGTTGTACAATCTCATTCTTAAGTTCGTAGCCGCCGTGATCACTTCCTATCGCGATCTTCATCGCGTTAAACCTCCTGTTAAAATTTTCTATTTTTCCTTTCGCGCCTCTTAAGAACATAACCTTAAGAGGCCTAATCGCGTTCATAACAATTCAGCGATTCTTTCCATTTCTTTCTCTATTTCATTCCGGCAATTACGGTATTCTTCTAATGGCATCCCTATAGGATCGCGGATAAATAGATCCTCTGTGATGGTATCCGTCGGCCTGCCGTATTCTTTCATAAGGAATGTCTTCGCACCTGCCTGAGGGTCTATCCTCAGCACCTCTTCCTTGTGGCCTGGCTCCATCACGAGCACAAGGTCCGAATACTGTATCATCTCTCGTGTGATAGTCATGGACCTATGCGCCGAAACATCCACACCGGCCTCCCTCATCGCTTCGATTGTCTCGCTCGTAGGCGGAAAACCGTCGAGGGCTCTGGTGCCGGCTGAGTGTACGTCAATATCCTTTCCCAACTGGCGGAGTCTTTCTCTCATAAAGCCCTCGGCCATGACAGAGCGACAGGAGTTGCCGGTACAGACAAAAAGCACAGAGCGTATGTTGCTCATGCGCGGCCCAGCTCTCCAAAGAGCTCTTTGGCGTTGATAGCGCCCTCCCGCAATATCACCGGAGGCTCTTTAGTCATGTCCACAACCGTAGATTCTATGCCAAAGGCGGTTTTTCCCCCATCGAGGAGCATCGCTATTTTCCCGCCTAGTTCTTTAAGTACGGCCCTGGCGCTTTTCGGCGCCTTGTGGCCGCTTAAATTCGCGCTAGGCGCGACCACGGGCACCTTGGATGCCGCGATAAGCCATAAAGCGATTTTGTTAGCCGGCATTCTAAACCCTATCTTTTTGCCTTTAGATGACTTAAGCACTATGGTAAGCGGGCCCGGCCAGAAGGCATCGATAAGTTTCTTTGCATTCCGGTTTATTCTACAACCCATTTTCCTTATCATAGCAAGGTCGGATATATGGACCGTGAGCGGCTTATCACGGGAACGCTTTTTTACCCGATAAATTCTTTCTATCGCGGCCGCATCCAGAAGATTCGCCGCTAATCCGTAAACCGTTTCCGTAGGAAAGGCGACAAGCCCTCCTTCTCTTACCGTTCGGGCCGCGCAGGCAATAAGGGCCGGATCAGGCCTACGGGGATTGACTTTAAACACTATGGTCTTCATTTGATCTGGGCAGCAGCGAGATTGCGGTTTTTAATCCTGACTCCTTCGGCAAGTGAGACCTTTAAGGCCGCCAGCTTTTTTTCGAGCCTCTTATCAGATAAACTGAGTATCTGAATAGCGAGGATAGCCGCGTTTTTCGCTCCCGCAGGACCTATTGTAACGGTGGCCACAGGTATGCCGGCAGGCATCTGAACTATGGAAAACAGGGAATCGATGCCTTTCAACTCTTTAGTCTCCATCGGAACACCTATCACTGGAAGGGTTGTAAGGCTTGCCACAACGCCCGCCAGATGGGCTGCTCCACCGGCGCCGGCTATGATGACTTTAAGACCTTTCTTACGCGCGTTTTTTGCGAAAGCGGCGGCATCTTCGGGCGAACGATGAGCCGAAAGTATTTTGACAACATGAGCCACGCCGTATTCCTGTAATATTTTCTTTGCCTCTCCCATCACCGGCATATCTGAATCGCTTCCCATGATTATGGCTACTTCTGGATTTTGTGACATCTTTTTTCCCCGTAATTTTCGTGTTATAAGACTCAGTTACCCATTCTCCTTTATAGCCTTATATCCTATATCGGTCCTGTAATGCATCTTGTCAAAGTGTATGGTCCTGACCGCTTGATAACAAATATCTATGGCATTCTTGTAATCTATTCCAAGGGCGGTGACATTAAGAACTCTGCCACCGTTCGTTATGAAGAGGTTGTGTCCGTCGCTGGCCCGGCGCCCCAGCTTCGTTCCTGCGTGAAACACCACAATGTTTCTCATTTTCTCGACCTCCTCAAGGCCGTGGATCTCCATGCCTTTGGCGTATTTTCCGGGATAACCGCTCGCCGCAATTACGACTGATACGCAAGGCCTAGTATCCCATTCGAGAGTGTAATCAGCAAGCCTGCCGTCTATGGCGCGTTCCATTGCCTCTACAAGGTCGCTCTTAAGGCGCGGCAGAATGGCTTGAGTTTCAGGATCGCCGAATCTCGTATTGAACTCAAGCACAAATGGGCCGGCCTCCGTCATCATTATACCAGCGTATAAAACACCTTTAAAGAGCTTGCCTTCCGCCGCCAGGCCATTTATCACCGGATATATGATCGTGTCCGTTATTTTCTTGAAGATTTCGTCTGTTATCACCGGCGCCGGCGAATACGCACCCATGCCGCCGGTATTGGGGCCTTTGTCTCCGTCAAACACCCTTTTATGGTCCTGGCTTGAGGCAAGCGGCACGACATTTTTACCATCTGAGATGACTATTATCGAAGCCTCTTCGCCGAATAGACAATCTTCAATGACAACTTTCTCTCCCGCGTCGCCAAAGACACGGTTGACCATAATTTCCTTAAGCGCTGTTTTCTGATCCTCTATCGCCCTGCAGACAGAAACACCTTTGCCGGCGGCTAACCCGTCCGCTTTTATCACAAGCGGCGACCGTTTCGCGTGGACATAAGCTAACGCCTCTTCGTAGTCGTCAAATATCCTGAAATCCGCGGTAGGAACGCCCGTTTTTCTCATGAATTCCTTGGCAAAGACTTTGCTACCTTCGAGGGCAGCAAGCTCTTTGGTTGGTCCGAATATCCTAAGACCTTCTTTTTGGAAAGCGTCTACAATACCCGCGTTCAGCGGTCCTTCGGGGCCTACAACTGTAAGGCCGATCTTCTTGTCCTTAGCGAACCTGACTAGAGATCCGATATCATCGGCTTTTATATGCACTGATTCGGCGACTTTTGAAATTCCATCCGAGCCGGGAGCCGCGTAAAGCTTTTCGCATCGCCTGCTCTGCGCAATCTTCCAGGCCAGTGCGTGTTCCCTGCCGCCGGATCCGATGACAAGTATCTTCACTTTCCACCTTTTTTCTTAAAATATTATGTGTGCGTCCGCTTCGTTTAGCGGAGTCGATTCCTCTTACTATAAGAGATCAAGAGGTAGGGGTGGTCATATTATCTCGACCTCCCTGTTACCCTTAACAACCCTACCTATCACGTGAGACCTGAAGCCTTCGGCTTGCAATATCCTCTGCGCCCGGTCTATATCGCGGCGAGAGAGCACAAGCACCATACCTATACCCATATTAAAAGTCCTGTACATCTGGCGGTCGTCGACCCCTCCCATCTTCTTAAGCATCAAGAAGATTGGAAGCGGCTTCCACGAGTTTCTGTCTATTTCTATGGCCATACCCTTAGGAATTATGCGGGGTATCTTGTCATAGAAAGCTCCGCCTGTGATATTTGCTATACCTTTTATCCTGACTTTTTTCTTGAGCGCGAGTATACCCTTTGAGTAAAGCCGCGTTGGTTTAAGCAGCTCTTTGACATGGGCTTTTAGTTCCCGCTCTCTGAGTATCTTCCTGACGAGGGAGTAGCCATTGGAATGAAGGCCGCTTGACTCAAGACCCAACACTACGTCGCCCAAAACGGTACCCGTCCCGTCTATAATTTCTTTTCTGTCAACTATGCCGACACCAAAACCGGCAAGGTCGTACTCGCCCTCCGCATACATGCCCGGCATCTCAGCCGTCTCGCCGCCGACGAGGGCGTAGCCAGCCTGGCGGCAGCCGGCGGCTATACCTTTTACGACATCCTTCAGTACGGATGGGACTATTTTTCCTGTCGCTATGTAGTCAAGAAAAAATAGCCCTTCGGCGCCTGAGCAGATTATATCATTGGTGCTCATCGCAACCAGATCCACTCCGACTGTGTCATGCTTATCGGCAAGAAACGCTATCTTCAATTTGGTGCCGACGCCATCGGTGGAAGAGACCAAAATAGGGTCTTTGAATCTTCCGATACTGGGCCTGAACAGGGCGCCAAAACCGCCGACATCACTTAAGACCCCTTTTATCTTTGTTAGGGACGCAAAGCGTTTATAATCCCTTACGAGTTTATTGGCTTTGTCGATGTCGACGCCAGCGCTTTTATATGTTATGCTCATCTTTAAGACCGATACCTTTTCCTGTGATCATCGTAAGGGCCTGTATATATTTCTGGCTGGTTTTTCGCACTATGTCATCCGGTAATTCCGGCCCGGGAGGCGTCTTATTCCAGCTGAGCGTTTCCAGGTAATCTCTCACAAATTGCTTATCGAAACTCGGTTGCGGCCCCCCAGGCTTATATTCATCCTTGGGCCAAAAACGGGATGAGTCCGGTGTAAGCACTTCATCTATAAGTATTATCTTATTCTGGTAGACGCCGAACTCGAATTTCGCGTCGGCGATTATTATGCCTTTTGATTCGGCATAGTGACTTGCTTTCTTGTACAAAGCTATGCTGGTATTTTTCAGTTTATCGGTCATGTCCTTTCCGAGACGCTTCTCAACGTAATCTTGAGAGACGTTGATATCATGGCCGACGTCCTCCTTTGTGGACGGCGTGAAAATCGGCTCCGGAAGTTTGTCAGATTCACGAAGGCCCTTCGGAAGCGCTATGCCGCATATAGAGCCGCTCTGCTTGTACTCTTTCCATCCTGATCCAGAAATATAGCCCCTAACCACACATTCCACAGGGATCGTCTTCGCCTTCTTTACCAGCATCGACCTTCCCTTTAAGACGTCAGCGTATCTATTCAACACACTGGGATATTGTGAGACTTCGGCCGAAATAAGATGGTTTTCTATGATGTCCTTGGTAAATTCAAACCAGAAAAGCGATAATCGCGTCAGGACCTCGCCTTTGTAAGGTATGCCTGTGGGTAAGACGACGTCAAAACAGGATATCCTGTCCGTAGACACAACCAAAAGCTCATCTCCAACATCATAAACGTCTCTGACCTTACCCCTCTTGAAAAGCTTTATATCTGTAAAGTCCGTCTTTATGACCGGTTCTGTCGTCATCATGTCTTGCATCTCCCTAAATTCCCACCTGTTTGAATATCCTGTCAACGTTTTTTATGTGATATCCGTAATCGAATATCTTTTCTATATCTTGAACGCTTAAGAGCGAACGTATGCCATCGTCTTTCAGAAGAGCCTCTTTGAGGCCTATATTGCCTTGCCGCGCGGCAAAAGCGACTTCTTGCACCTTATCATAAGCTTCGTTGCGTGTAAGGCCTTTTTCGATGAGCTCCAGCAAAAGTTTTCCCGAAAAAACTATACCTCCTGAGCGGTTAAGGTTCTCCAACATTCTGTCTTCGTTCACCACCAGGTGACTTACCACGTCCATGAACTTGTTGAGCATATAATCCAAAAGAATCGTCGAATCCGGTAGTATGACGCGCTCAACCGAAGAATGCGAAATATCGCGCTCGTGCCAAAGGACTATATCCTCCATCGCGGCAATTGAGTTGGCGCGCAGTATCCTCGCCAGCCCCGATATGCGTTCGCACATGATGGGATTTTTCTTGTGAGGCATCGCGCTCGAACCCTTCTGTCCCTTCGAAAAAAACTCCTCGACCTCCCCTATCTCCGTGTGCTGCAGGTTTCTGAATTCGGTGGCGAATTTTTCAAGAGATGTCCCAGTTAAGGCTATCGCTACCAGAAATTCGGCATGGTGGTCACGCTGAACCACCTGGGTCGCGACATTAGCCGGTTTTAATCCGAGCTTCTTACAGACATACGCCTCAACTGAAGGGTCGATATTGGCATATGTCCCAACGGCGCCTGAGATCTTGCCGACGCTAACCGCGGAACGCGCCCTTTTAAGCCTTTCGAGATTTCTTGACATTTCGTCATAATAGAGCGCCATCTTAAGCCCAAACGTCATCGGTTCAGCATGTACTGAATGAGTCCTGCCTATCATGAGCGTCTTCTTGTAGCGCCTGGCCTTTCCGGCTATGATACGCATGAGCTTCTTCACGTCATCGATGAGTATATCGCAGGCTTCCTGCATCTGTACTGAAAGCGCCGTATCCAATACATCGCTTGAGGTGAGTCCCATGTGGATGTACTTAGCGTCCTCTCCGACATACTCGGAGACATTCTTTATGAATGCGATGACATCGTGATTTGTGACAGCCTCTATTTCCTTGATGCGATCGATGTTAAACCGGGCTTTCTTGCGAATCTGAAATAAAGACGCTTTGGGTATCTTACCGAGCTTCGCGAGGGCTTCGCAGGCGAAAATCTCAACGTCCAGCATCTTCTGGAAACGGTTTTCTTCGCTCCAGATTGCGGCCATCCGCGGCAGTGAGTATCGTGGTATCATTTTTCACCTTAATATTGGCATTATCGCGATAGTATTCTATATTAGAAAAACGGGTGTGTCAATTAAAGAAAAGAGCGGGCGATTTTACGGCTTTATGGGGGTGTTGGTATTTCCTCTAACGAAATAAATCCGTCGGGCTGCTGTAGCCTGGCCGTAGCCGCTGGCGCGATTGTTCATACCAATTTTGGCCATATCAGGCCGCGAGAAGGAAGATAATTTCACTCCATATGCTTGACATAACGCTCAACGGCAATGTAAAATGTAGCATATTCAATATTTTTTTAACCTTGTTTTGCGTAAAAATAGCTGGAGGCTTAAGCGATGTTGGAATTCAACAATAAGATACTCGTCATCGGTTACGGTTCCGTCTCAAAATGCACCCTTCCCATACTCTTAAAGCATATAAAGGTGCCATACAAAAATGTCACAGTAATAGATTTTGTCGATCAAAAGGCCGCCATAAAAGAATGGACCGATAGGGGCGTAAAATATTTTCAGGAGAAGATAACCCCTATCAATATGGCGCAGGAGCTGGCCAGGCACGTTGGTGCGGGCGGCATGGTGATTGACCTGGCATGGAATATCGGATGTATCGACATAGTGTCATGGTGCCATGATAACAATGTCCTTTACGTGAATACTTCCGTTGAGGAGTGGGATCCTTATGCCGATATCCATAATAAAACAACTCTGCAGAAGTCGTTATACTACAGGCAGATGAAGTTGCGCGAAATGGAATCCAAATGGAACGGTGATTCAGCAACGGTAGTCGTAGATCACGGCGCCAATCCCGGTCTTATCTCGCACTTCACAAAACAAGGTCTTATAGATATAGCGGAAAAGGCCATCAAAGACAAGACGACGCCTAAATCCACTCAAAAGGCGCTTGAGAAGCTGCTGTGCGACATGGACTTTGCGCGGCTTGCCATGAAGCTGGGCGTCAAGACCATACACTGTAGTGAAAGGGACACGCAGATAGCGAATAAACCCAAAGAGGTCGACGAGTTTGTCGGAACATGGTCGGTCGAGGGCTTAAGAGAAGAGGGTATATCCCCCGCCGAAATGGGCTGGGGTACGCACGAGAAAACGCTTCCTAAAAACGCCCACCTGCCGCACTACGGTCCCAAGAATCAGATATTTCTTGCCCAGATGGGCATGAACACCTGGGTGAGGTCATGGATACCCGACCAGGAGATAGTAGGAATGGTTATCCGCCACGGTGAAGCCTTCGGCATATCGGACAGGCTCACAGTCTGGAAAGGCAAGAAAGCGGTCTACAGGCCGACGGTCCACTATGCCTACATGCCCTGCCACGAAACCATATCCTCCCTCCACGAACTGCGCGGTCGTAATTACGAGCTGCAACCCCGCTGGAGGATCATGAACGACGAGATCACTTCAGGCGAGGATATCCTAGGCGCGCTTATCATGGGCCACAAATACAATTCCTGGTGGACGGGAAGCATCCTTTCGATCGAGGAATCACGCCGGCTCGTTCCGCATCAGAATGCCACAACGATGCAGGTCGCCATAGGCGTCGTTTCGGCCGTCATGTGGATGATCGAAAACCCCAGAAAAGGCCTCAAACTTCCCGACGATCTGCCCCATGACTACATACTAAAGATCGCTAAGCCATATCTCGGAAGGTTTGTGTCGGTCCAATCCGATTGGACACCTCTTTCAAACTATTCGATATTTTTCAAGGAGAATAAGGCCGATAAGCTAGACACCAGAAACATATGGTGTTTCCAAAATTTCTTGTTTAAACCTTAACCGAGATAGACACAGATATGGCAAAAAAACGCCTTTCAAAAAGACTCCAGAGAATTAAAAGTATCGCGGAAAGATACGGAACGCCCATCTTCATAGTCGATCATGACAGGATACGCGAAAATTACCGCGAATTCACGACAAGCTTGCCTCGCGTACAGGCATATTACGCGGTAAAGGCGAATCCGCTACCTGAGATAGTTCGCACTCTCTACAAGTGCGGAGCGAGCTTCGATGTGGCGTCATTTCCCGAGTTCATGATAGTCTATGAGAATATCAAAAACATGCCCGCGAAGAAGCGACAAGACTGGATTTGGGACAAGATCATTTATGCCAACACAATAAAGCAGATAGAAACTCTCCATAAGCTCGATCAATTCAAGCCGCTTGTCACTTTTGACAATATTGACGAGCTTCACAAGATAAAAGTCCACTGCCCACACGCCGGCCTATGTCTCAGGATTCGCGTTCCTAATACCGGCTCTATGGTTGAGCTATCTTCCAAGTTTGGGGCCCATCCGGGAGAGGCGGTCGACCTCATCCTTGAGGCCCGCAAAGCAAATCTCGTAGTGGAGGGCATCAGCTTTCATGTGGGAAGCCAGTGTAACAATTTTGAGAATTACATGCAGGCGCTTCAGCTTTGCGCCGGCATATTCAGGGAGTCGGAATCAAGAGGCCATAAGATAAAGATACTGGATATCGGCGGCGGCTTCCCGGTAAAATACGATAATAAATCGAAATCCTTCAAGGTCCTGGCCAGAAAGCTTAACGCGGAGATAGAGAGGCTTTTCTCGAAGGATATAGAGATACTGGCCGAGCCGGGCCGCTTTATGATCGCGAATGCCGCCACGCTGGTGGCAAAGGTCATCGGGAAGGCCGTCAGGGATGGCAAGCCGTGTTATTATATAGACGACGGAGTATACCATACTTTCTCGGGAGTAATATTCGACCACTGCACATACCCCATAAAGGCGTTCAAGGACGGCGAGAAGAAAGTCTCCGCGGTATTCGGGCCTACCTGCGATGCCCTCGATACGATTTCGGTCGCGGAGGAGTTGCCGGACCTTGAGATAGGCGACTACGTCTATGCCGATAATATCGGCGCCTATTCACACGCCTCGTCCACATACTTTAACGGCTTTCCGCCGGCGAAGGTACTGCATATAAACCGATAGGCGATTTTTCTTGCAAATTAACGGCCTTCCGGTATAATAGAAGGTCCATTGCGGGGTGGAGCAGCCTGGTAGCTCGTTGGGCTCATAACCCAAAGGTCCCACGTTCAAATCGTGGCCCCGCTACCAAAAAAAATCAAACCCCTGCCTCGATAAGGCAGGGGTTTTTATTTGTTAACAAAGTCTTAGAAAAGAAATACGGCGGCGGCGATGACCGTGGAGTAGTTGCCTTCCGGACCTATCACCGCCGACTGCGTGGTATTAGAAGTGCGGACTATCTTATCATGCAGTTTATAGATCTCTTTGTTCTCATCCCAAGATTTATCCTCATCGAATTCTAGACCAAGAGTTGATGCCAACATTTCCACCGCGAGGTCTTCGGCGAGGTCGCCGGCGATTTTTTCGTTCTGGCCGAAGGCATGATGCTCGCTTAAATACCCGTAAGCGTTAGGATCCGCCGGTACGGCGCAGCCTATTGAGGCGGCGATTAGCCTATGAGGCTCATTTCCAGAGCAGCGTGATACCACAGCGAACGTTATCATGCCGGGATATAGCTCCTTCAAGCCCTCGGCCTTAGGTATCACCTTGCAGCCGGGAGGAAGTATGCTCGACACATGGACAAGGTTACATTTCTCTATGCCGGCGTCGCGCAGGGCAAGCTCAAAGCTTCTCAGCTCCGCTTTATGCGTACCGACACCTTTTGTGAAGAACATCTTTTTTGGAAGAAGCAGGTTTTTTCGCGGCACAAGTATCATTTCACATTTACTCTATTTCTTTACCGGAAACATATAACCCAGCAGCCGGTAGATAAGCTTTGCCGCCAGAAAATCAGAAGCTATATTGCCCTTTATGGGACAAAGCTCCACCACATCGAACCCCACTACCTTCTTCGCCTTGATGACATCTTTAAGAAGATCCAGCGTTTCGTACCATCCTATACCGCCGGGCTCCGGCGTCCCTACTGCAGGAACGATAGAAGGGTCAAATACGTCCAGGTCTACGGTAATGTAGATGTTCTCTGAAAGGTTATTCGTCACGGAATCCTTCCACATAGGCGTCTCAAGTATATCATACACACTTACGGACTTTATTCTGCCATTCGCCTGTGTGGAAAGAAAGTCCTTCTCCTCTTTCGACATGCTCCTGGTGCCTACCTGCACTACGGGGCAAAACTCCAATATCCTTCTGGTGACACAACCATGATTTAGCTTGGAGCCAAAGTATTCGTCACGCAGGTCGTAATGGGCGTCGAGGTGAAGTACCGAGAGGTTTGGATATAGCTCTTTTTGCGCCTTTACCACCCCTATCGTGACCGAGTGCTCTCCTCCGACTATAACTGGGAATTTGTTCGCCTTGATAATCTCAAGCGTCTGTGAGTAAACCTTCTCAACCATATCCTGGGGCTGCATATTTTCTACACGTAGAGGATCCATGGTATTGATACCGATTCTGAATGTCTCCTGATTCAGTTCGTCATCATAGCGCTCCAGATATCGGGAGGCCTCCAGGATCGCGGCAGGACCGGCTGATGTTCCATGTATGTAGGTTGTCGTCATATCATAAGGGACTGGGATTATGACAACTTTTGATTTCTTGAAGGTCGAGTGCTCTTCCTCCAGCGCCAGGTAGCTGGCCGCGGGAACGTTGAAAAGCATCGGGGTTGTCGGACTTTTTTCTTCCATATCGATCCTTATTCTTTAGGTGGAGCCTCCTTAATAACTATTTCGCCTTTTCTCACCACACCCAGCTTCTCGCGCGCCTTGAGCTCTATGTATGAGATATCCATCTCAAGCCGCGCCTTCTCCTTCTCTAGCCTTTCGTTTTCCTTTTTCAGAAATTTTATGCGCTCCTCCAGGTTTCTATTCTTACAAAGAAGCGCCTGATACTTGAGAAACGAAGGTAAAAATATCACAAAAAGAGCGGCCGCGACAAGAATTATCTTGGTCTTTTTTATGCCTCGGCCTCGCCCGGCATAAATTCTGCGCGGGGTCGAAGAATTTACTTTCTTCGCCATGTCGCTTTGCCGTATTCCGCCTTCTTGCCGAGGTCCTCTTCTATCCTGAGGAGCTCGTTATACTTGCATATCCTGTCGGTTCTGCAAACAGACCCTGTCTTGATCTGGCCTGTATTCATCCCAACCACCAGATGCGCTATTGTGGTATCCTCAGTCTCACCGGAACGGTGCGATACGACCGCTGTGTATCCATGTTTGCGCGCCAGCTCTATGGCGTCGAGTGTTTCGGAAAGCGTTCCGATCTGGTTTACCTTTATTAAGATAGAATTGGCCACTTTGCGCTCTATGCCCATGCGCAGCCGTTTTACGTTGGTCACAAAGATATCATCGCCAACAAGCTGTATCCTGGATCCAAGCTTCTTGGTAAGAGCTTCCCATCCGCCCCAGTCGTTTTCAGCCAGACCGTCCTCTATTGAGACTATTGGATACTTCTCAACCCACCGGCTATAGAAATCTATCATATCCTTAGAAGAATTCTCAACCTTGGGCTCAGCCTCAAGTATATACTTACCGTCCTCGTAGAAGGAGCTCGAGGCAGGATCAAGAGCTATAGATATATCCTTGCCCGCTTTGTAGCCGGCCTTATCAATCGCGGCAAGTATTACGTCAACGGCTTCCTCGTTTGATTTAAGATCCGGCGCGAATCCGCCTTCGTCGCCTACGGCGGTCGAAAGTTTTCTGTCATGGAGTATCTTCTTAAGGTTATGGAACACCTCGGAACCCCATCTTAAGGCTTCTCTGAATGAATCGGCGCCGAGTGGCATGATCATAAATTCCTGAAGGTCAACATTGTTGTCGGCGTGAGCGCCACCGTTTAAGATGTTCATCATCGGAACCGGCAACACTCTTGCCTTACCGCCGCCGATATACTTATAAAGCGGCATCTTCTTATGAACGGAGGCGGCCTTGGCGACCGCTAGAGAGACGCCGAGAATCGCGTTGGCGCCCAGCCTTGCCTTATTAGGAGTACCGTCCAGGTCTATTAGAAGCTGGTCGATCTCACCCTGCCTTAAGGCATCTTTGCCCTTAACAGCTTTTTTTATCTCGCCGTTCACATTGGCGACTGCTTTCAGGACGCCTTTTCCCATGTAGCGCGACTTATCACCGTCGCGAAGCTCGACGGCCTCGTACTCACCGGTAGAAGCACCGCTCGGTACCGCCGCCCTTCCGAAAGAACCATCCTGTAAAATAACGTCGACCTCAACGGTCGGATTGCCTCTAGAATCAAGTATTTCTCTCGCTTTCACATCCTTTATCTTGGCGCTCATATTATCCTTACTCTCCTTCCTTCTATTTTAAGCCTACCTTCCACGAACAATTTTATAGCCTCGGGATATATCCTGTGCTCCTCGGCATGAACACGCTCAAGAAGCGTTTCCGGCGTATCGTCTTCTTTTATCTCGACAGCCCTTTGAAGGATTATTGGGCCGTGGTCAAGCTCTTCATCTACAAAATGCACCGTCGGGCCTGTCACCTTTACGCCATATTCGAGCGCGTCCTTTATTCCACAAGTTCCCTTGAATGACGGCAAAAGAGCGGGGTGTATGTTCATTATCTTGTTTCTGTACTCCCTGATAAAGTATGGGCTCAGCAACCTCATAAAACCTGCCAGCACAACAAGCCCAACATTCCTCGCTCTGAGGTTCTTTACAACCTCTTTGTCAAAATCCTCACGCGATCTGAAATCCTTCGGATTAAGCACAAGCGTTTCTACACCTGCCTTCTTTGCCCTCTCGAGTGCAAATGCGTCCTTCCGATCACTAACTACAAGGGCGATCTTGGCTGGTATATATCCTGACCTCACGCTGTCTATGATAGCCTGGAGGTTCGTGCCGCTGCCTGAACAAAGAACCGATATATTCACTGCCTTTTGCCCTTTTCGTAATTCGTAAGGCATAATAAGTAATTTTTGTTTCCTTGTTCGTTCGGATATCTGATTCTAATTACCAATCACGCTTTACTAATTACTGTTTACTAAACCTTAAAAAAGCGTATAAATGAACGGCGCTATCGCGCTTCCTTCAGTAAATATTATGAGAAGACCTAAAAGGACGAGCATGATAACTATTGGTAAAAGCCACCATTTCTTGCGCTCCAAAAGAAAGCCCCAGAATTCCTTAATTATGCCGATTCCCATCCCGCACCTTCTTTCCCGCCCCCCACAACACCTCCAAAAAAGACACAAAAGGGGGTCGTTTTCTTAATATTGGTTTTCGTAACTTTCTTTAGTTCTGGCAGGGCCCGTACGCATATGCCAGTAAGAATCTCTTCTTTTATCTATCCTCTGATCAAGAACATCCTTTCCGAAAAACTTAATCAGAAGACCTATTGGAGTTATCACAAAATAAAAAAGGATCGCAAGAATCAGATGGCTTACGAAAAACCCTATTACCAGCCCCAACGCCATCCATGCCTTCTGGAGCGGTTTCAAAACTTCGGGAAAGACTATGCCCAAGGCCAAAAACGATGAGCCGCTACACAAAAGATAGGGCCAGGACGTCTTGCCGCGCCACATCGCCAAACCGCCAAGCATAAGAAGAACACCTCCGATGGTCAGGCCGAACTCGCGCAACTGCTTTCTGCCGCTTTTAATATTCTTTATATCTTCGAGCATTTTAGTCCAGTTCGAATTCCTTAAGCCAATCTATATCTTTATCTAGCTTTTTCTGCGTTTTCTTCTCAAGAAGACAGTTTCCCATTATCAAATAGTCCATATTGGTCCTCATGAAACACATGTAGGCATGCTCAGGGCTCTCAACTATAGGCTCACCCCTTACATTGAAGGAGGTGTTTATTATAACAGGACAACCGTATTTTTCGTCAAATTTTTTTATCATGTCATAATAAAGAGGGTTCCATCTCCGGCCAACTGTCTGAACGCGCGCCGAATAGTCCACATGCGTAACGGCCGGTATTTCCGAACGTACCACATTCAGTTTATCGATACCGAAGAGGTTATTATCCCGCTCTGAAACTGCTTTACGCTTTTCCTTTTTAACAGGCGCCACCAATAGCATGTAATCACTCTTCGTCTCAAGGTCGAAATAATCCTTGGCCTTCTCCTCAAGGACCGATGGCGCGAAGGGCCTGAAACTTTCTCTGAATTTTATCTTTAGGTTCATCGTCTCCTGCATTTTCGGAGAACGCGCGTCGCCGATTATGCTGCGGGCGCCTAAGGCCCGGGGCCCGAATTCCATCCTCCCCTCAAACCAGCCTATGACCTTCTGCTGGGCTATAAGGTCTGCTATGGTCTCGGGTATTTCTTCATCCTTAAGTTTTGTGTAAGACGCTCCGCGGCTTTTAAGAAATTCTTCTATATAATCGTTTCCGTATGAAGTACCTAAAAGAGAGGCTTTCTGAAAATCATTAACATCATCGGCCATCCTGGGATTTTCCAAATATTGATACCACGTAAAAAGCGCGGCCCCAAGGGCAGCGCCCGCATCGCCAGCGGCGGGCTGAATCCACACATCCTTAAAAGGCGTCTCCCGCAGTATACGGCCATTCCCGACGCAGTTCAGCGCTACTCCGCCCGCCAGAGTAAGATACTTCTTCCCTGTCACTTCATGGGCGTATCTGGCCATGGCAAGCATCACTTCTTCGGTGACATTCTGTATAGAAGCGGCGAGATCCATGTCACGCTGCGTTATTCGCGATTCTGGTTTTCTCGGCGGCCCACCAAACAGCTTATGGAATTTAGCGTTCGTCATGGTGAGCCCGGCGCAGTAATTGAAGTACTTCATGTTCAACTTGAAGGAGCCGTCCTTCTTAAGGTCGATGAGCTCGCGCATTATCAGATCCTTATATAGTGGCCTGCCGTAAGGCGCCAGCCCCATGACTTTATACTCGCCTGAATTTACTTTAAAACCCGTATAATATGTAAATGCCGAATATAGAAGACCGAGAGAATGCGGAAATTTTATATCGGCCTTAATAGACATAGAATTGCCTTCGCCGATGCCGAGACTAGCCGTCGTCCACTCGCCCACGCCATCCATAGTCAAGATAGCCGCTTCCTTGTAAGGCGAAGGGAAGAACGCGCTTGAGGCGTGTGACTCGTGGTGTTCGGGAAATATTATCTTACCGCTGTATCCGAGCTCCTTTTTAATGAGATCCTTCATCCAGAGCTTCTTTTTTATCCACAGCGGGATGGCCTTTATGAAACTCCTTATCCCGAAAGGGGCGTAAGCAATGTATGTTTCAAGTATGCGCTCAAACTTGATGAACGGCTTATCGTAGAAAGCGACGTAGTCGATATCCTTTACCTTTATACCGGCTTGCGAAAGACAGAATCTTATGGAGTTGGCGGGGAACGTGTAGTCGTGCTTTTTCCTGGTAAAGCGCTCTTCCTGCGCAGCGGCTACTATATCGCCGTCTTTAATCAGCGCGGCCGCTGAATCGTGATAGAAACACGAGATTCCCAATATGTACATTTTACAAAGCCGCCTTTATCTTAACCTCTATAGCCTCTTTGGAATTAACGCCTATTATGCGCAACACTTCCTCACCATTCTTGAATAGAACCAGCGTCGGGATATTAAGTATAGAAAGATCGGTAGCCACCTCAGGGCTTTCGTCAACATCGCATTTGCATACCTTCACCTTCTGCCCCATCTCCTCATCAATCTTTTCCACCGCCGGCGCTATTATCTTGCAAGGCATGCACCACGGCGCCCAGAAATCGATGAGCACCGGCCTATCTGACTCCAAGACCTCTTTATTAAAATTGGCCTGTGTTATCTCAAGCATTTGGCAACCCTCTCCTTGTTATGACTTTGGTTGGACACGCTTCAAAGCACTTGCCAAGATTCTGACATTTGGCGGGATCTATCCTGGCAAGATTCGATTCGACTTTAATCGCCCCTGCGGGGCAGGCCTTTTCGCACTTCATACATCCTATACAGCCGGCCTTACAGGCCTTGGCAGTAATACCGCCTGGGTCTTTCGAACTGCACTTAACGTAATATCTGCATAAGGTGTCAAGAAGCACGAACAAACCCTTCGGGCACGCTTTGACGCACTTGCCACAGGAGGTGCATTTTCCCTCATCCACTACCGGAAGACCGTCCGGTCCCATCGATATGGCGCCAAAGGGACAGGCCTCGACGCAGTCTCCGAAACCGAGACAACCAAAAGTGCACGCCTTATGCCCCGCAAAGATAAGCGTAGCGGCCTTGCAGGTTCTTATCCCCTGGTACTCGAACTTATTTAAAGCCCTTTGACCACCGTTGCAAAGAACGACCGCTGAAGTTTTTACCTTCCCGGCGTCCTCTATCCCTAGAAGACGCGCGATCTTCTTTCTGGCCTCACTATCACTTACTGTACACGCCGAAGGCATAGCCTCTCCTTTTGCCAGAATCTCAGCGAATGCGGCGCAGCCGGCGCTACCGCAGGCGCCGCAATTCACACCCGGAAGAAGCGAAAGGATATTTAGAATAGTGGGATCAACCTTAATAGCAAATATCTTCAGCGCTAAAGCGAGCGCGCAGCCAAAGGCCAGCCCCAAGGCAGCCATCGTCACTACCGGCGTCATAACCTTAATTGCTATCGCGCTCATCTTTATTTCTTCCCCTGCGCTGCCTGCGCCTTGGAGCGCTTATTATCTCTGTTCATATCTTGAATCCGCTGAATCCTAAAAAGGCCAGAGACATCAGACTTGCCACGATGAATGTTATAGGTGCGTCTTTCAAGCAAGCCGGTATTTCGGCAAATTCAAGCCTCTCCCTTATGCCGGACATTAGAACCATCGCAAGAGTAAATCCTACGCCGGCGCCAAAGCCCTGGAAGACAGACAATAGGAAACTGCCGGCAACGGCCTTCCCTTTCATGAAGAACATATCCGTGTTTAAGACCGCCACGCCGAGCACTGCGCAATTAGTCGTGATAAGAGTCAAGTATATACCGAACGCTTTATAAATGGCGGGCATATTTTTCTGAATTACGATTTCCGCGAACTGCACAAAAAAGGCTATGACAAGTATGAAACTTATAGTGCGAAGATACTCCAGGTGGAAAGGTATAAGCACCAGATCGTATATAAGCCATGTCAGGATTGAGGCGGTCGTGGTAACGAAAGTCACTGCAAGCCCCATCGAGATCGCCGGGCCTGTACGTTTAGAAACCCCTATGAACGGGCAAAGCCCCAAGAAGCGCGACAGGATGAAATTATTTATAAATATCGTGCTAATCGCTATAGCAATAAATGCCGATAAGTTCATTCACTCAAGCCTTTTGTTTTGATGCCAAATAGTTTATAAGTCCTATCAACAATCCGATGGTAAGCAACGCTCCGGGAGCGAGTATCATAAAAAGGGGCGGCTCAAACCTGTCGCTTATCTGCAGCCCTAGGATAGTGCCATTTCCTAAAATTTCTCTTATAGCGGAAATAAAACACAATGCCCATGTAAATCCTAGCCCCATACCGATAGCATCTATGGTGGAACTGATGACACCTTTCTTGGACGCAAATGCCTCCGCACGGCCGAGAACTATGCAGTTAACGACTATGAGAGGGACATATATACCTAAGGCCCTTGACAATAGCGGCGTATACGCCTTCATGAGGAGCTCTGTTATCGTCACGAATGTCGCGATGATAACGATAAAACAAGGTATGCGGACTTTTTCAGGTATTACGCCGCGTACCGTAGAGACCATCGCGCTGGAGCCCGCAAGAACAAATGTGGCGGCTAATCCCATGCCAAGTCCGTTAGCGACGCTGGTGGAAACCGCAAGCGTCGGACAGAGGCCGAGCATCATTCTGAATGTAGGATTCTCCCTCCATAGACCTTTTATGAGCTCACTGAGGCTGCCTCGCATCTTTACCTCTTTACTTTATTAAAAAATTCTGTTGCGGTCTTGCTTATGGCGTCTGTTACAGCCCTCGACGATATCGTCGCGCCGGTTATGGCGTCTATATCTTTCTTCACAGAAACGGTCCTCGCCTGTTTACCCTTGAATTGTTTAAGAAAATACGGCTCTGCCTCTCCCGGACGAGTCTCGTTTATCTTAGATCCGAGCCCGGGGGTTTCCTGGTGCTCAAGAACTCTTACGCCTTTTATAATACCTGATCTGTCCATACCAACTATCATGCGTATATATCCGCCATAGCCGAAGCCTGTGACCTTTACGCAGTAACCTACCAGTTCAGCTCCTTTTCTGGCCTCAAAGTACTCTATATCATCCAGAGTCTTAGCATCGAAGGAATCAGCGTCCGGCATTATCCTCTTGAGGGCGGATTGCACCTCTAGTCTCATCTGCTCATCTATTTTCGGCTTCGTTATCTCATATGTGACAGCGAGAACAAGCGTAGCGATAAGACAAATGACTCCCAGTATAAGGCCAAATTTAACAAGTTGGTTCAAGCCGCACCTTCCTTTTTCCTCTTTTCGCGCGTTTTTAGTGGACGTTGCGACGAGACATAACCGAACCATTTCGGGAGCGCATAACGGTCTATGAGGGGTGTCGCCGCATTCATCATTAGTATAGAATATGAGACTCCTTCAGGATACCCGGCGAACTTGCGTATCAAAAACGTAAGTACTCCGCATCCGATACCGAATATAACTTTTCCTCGGGCGCTTAATGGGCTTGTCACATAATCGGTCGCCATAAAGAAAGCCCCAAGTATTAGCCCTCCGCCCAATACAAAGAAAAGAGCGTCGCCGGAAAAAAGACCTGATGTGCCGTTAAATGCCCAACTCATAAAAGCCACCACCCCGATATATGTCAGGGGGATATGCCATGTGATATAACGTCTTATTAGAAGATAGGCCGCTCCGATTATGAGAGCGGCTACGCAGACCTCACCAATACATCCGCCGCGATTTCCTATGAAAAGATCCCAGTTTGAAGGACACTTAGCCAGCACGCCCTCCAAGTTCTTATAACAGGCGAGCGGAGTTGCGCCAGTAACGGTGTCCGGTGCCCAGCGTGGTTTCTGCCAGGTGGTCATGTAGACCGGCCACGATATCATAAGAAACGCCCTACCGGCAAGCGCGGGATTAAATATATTATGACCGAGTCCTCCAAACACTTGCTTGCCAAACGCGATCGCGAAGATCGAACCCGCTATCGGCATCCATAAAGGGACCTGTGGAGGAAGATTGTAGGCTAAAAGTAAACCGGTCAATACGGCGCTGCCATCCCACACCGCCGAGGTATCCTTCTTTCGGGCGGAAAGTATCACAAACTCAGTAGCAAGCGCAGCAGCGACTGCGGCGACCGTCACCAAAAGGGCGTTCAGGCCAAATATGAAGACGCCCGCCATGCCGGCGGGAAGAAGCGAAATTGTCACCGCCCACATTATCTTTTTGGTAGTCAAGCTGTCCTTTATATGAGGACCTATGGATACTGTCAATGATTCGGCCATTATGTCCCTAAAAGCTTATAACCTTTGATTTTCCGTATTTCATATAATCAAGAAGAGGTATCTTTGCCGGGCACGCGTAAGCGCAGGCACCGCATTCATAACAGTTGGTTATGCCAAGCTCCTTTGCCTCGGCGAAATTATCCTTCTTAACCCGGTACATAAGAACTGTTGGAACAAGCCTCATAGGACAGGCCTCAACGCAGCGGCCGCATCTTATGCAAACGGATTCTTGCTCAATATTAACCGACTCCTTCGGCATAAACAAGGCGCCGCTGAATCCCTTGGTAACCGGGATATTCATAGTATACTGCGCCACTCCCATCATCGGCCCACCTACCACGACCTTGGCCGGTTCTTTTATAAAACCTCCAACATATTCGATAAGGTCTGGAAGCATCGTCCCTATCCTAACCCACACATTTATCGGCTCTCTCATGCATTCGCCGGTAAGAGTGACTATCCTCTCAATAAGCGGTTTACTGAAATTGACCGCCTCATATATAGCGAATGCGGTAGCAACGTTCTGAACGATACATCCTACATCCATCGGAAGACCGCCTGAAGGCACTTCGCGATTAAGTATCGCCTTTATAACCTGTTTCTCCGCGCCTTGGGGATATTTGGTTCGCAATGCCACTACTTTTATCTTGGGCTGGAGTTTCGCAATCTTCGGCGGGGTTCTCTCTGCACGAGCTCTTAAGGCTTTCTCCATGACATATATGGCCGGCTGCTTATTATCCTCTATGGCGATATATCCCTCTTTAGCACCCACTATTTTAAGTATAATGTCCAACCCCTTAAGTATCTGGTTAGTCTTCTCGATCATAAGACGGGCGTCACAGGCAAGATAGGGCTCACATTCAACGCCGTTCAGTATCACAGCATCTATGGGCTTATTTTTCGGGGGAGATAGCTTGACGTGGGTGGGAAACACCGCCCCGCCCATGCCCACTATGCCCGCCTCCTTTATGACAGCCACCAGCTCTTCCGGAGACATAGCGTTTACGTCGCGCGGCGGTCGGCTCTCCCACTCCTGATTCAATCCCTCCTCTCGCTCGATAACTATAGATAAGGCTCTCGGCTGAATCCTTGTCGGAGAGTGTATCGTCCTCATAACCTTGCCGCTTATAGAAGCGTGTATTGACGCTGAGACGTAACCTGTCGGCCTTGCTATAACATCACCCACCCGCACGATAGTCCCCGGCGCCACAACAGGTTCGGCAGGTGAACCAGTATGCTGAAGGACGGGTATTATTACCTTCTTAGGTATTAAAGCCTTTTTAGCAGGCCTGTCCGATGCGAGGGTTTTGTGGACAGAAGGGTGTATCCCACCGTGAAATCCGTAATGCATAGTGCGATTATTATACAATATTGTTTTAATTTGTCAACAAAGGGCCTTTAATCAAAGGCGGCCATATCGTCCAATAATTTTTGGCTTCTCCTGAACCTTCAATACTATATTGACATTTCGAACGGCTTGATGTATTTTATAGTGTGGAAGGAGAAAAAATGGCCCAACCTAAGATCAATTGTTGCGAGACGTGCCAGGTATACTGGACATGCGAGACGAAGTGGTATAGAGGGGAAAAGGGCGAAGAAAATATCTGTTGCCCAGTCTGTAATTACTATAAGACATGCCTCGAGAAATCAAAAAAAGAGGGTAGCTCTAAGACGAGGTAACAAAGGTTTTCTTTCCTGATAGCATAGCTGTGATACCACAGAGCGAAAAAGCTGCCCCTACCGCCATCAGTACCCAAAATCTTCCAACGAATTTAGCTGCGTAAGCGGCCAGGAACATAAAAACTAAAAACGAAAGATGTATTACCACCTCAAGGCTTGAAAATATCCTTCCCCTTACTTCCTCAGGTATCGTTTCGTGCACAATGGTATTAAGCGATACCATCATCGGACTTACAGCAAGTCCTATGAGAGCTGAGAGAAGCCCCGCCGTATAAACATTCGGGTAACCTCCAAGAAGTACCGTAAACGCTATAATAAAAAATCCGCTTGCAACGAAACTTAAGTTGATGACGCTGGGCTTATCCAGCTTCTGACCAAGCCTGCCGTAAATAATAGTGCCGGCGAAGAGACCGCCTACAAGATATGTGGCTAAAAAACCAATGTGTCTGGTCGATGTCCCAAACGCCTCTTGGATGAATACAATTATAACGCAAGATATAGCGCCTATGCCGGCCAGGAGAACAAAAAATACCTGAACGATAAAACGCATACCCGGGTGGGACGTGATATATCTTATGCCATCTTTGATCTCCGAATAGAAAGATTTTCTAAGAGAATTTTTCAGCGCCTGGCTTGCGGCTACAAGCTCATTTTCAACATTGATTCCAGAGCCGGTCGAATGGACAATCATTCCGATAAGAGCCGCAGAGACGAAGAAGGTTGCGCTGTCGATATAGAAACCTCCGACGGCGCCTATATAGCGGATATTCACTATGAAGCCGGCGATCATCAGTCCTACGATATTTCCGATCATATGAGTCATGTCCTGAAGGGTATTTGCGATCAGCAGTTTATCTCTTGTGACAAGATCCGGGATTATAGCCATCTTGGAAGGTATGAAGAAACGTGATATGGAAAAGACGAGGAATATCACAAGATATATCGGCAGCATTCTATTCCATACTATAAAGAGGGGGATCAGCAGGACCAGAAAGCCGCGCAGGATATCCGATATCACCATGATATATTTGCGGTTTAGCCGGTCAACCCATACGCCGGCTATTGGACCTATGACGAAGACAGGGATTATCGTAAACGATATAAGCTTTGCGAGGGCAACTTCCGAGCCGGGATCTCTCTGGTATACCAGGGCGACAAGCGCCATCTGATTAAGCCTATCGCCGAAATTTGATATAAGTTGCCCTAGCCAGAGGAATAGGAAGTTGCGGTCCTTCAATACGTCACGGAAACGTATCATTCGATATTATGATGTTTTCCTGGATCTCTTTACCGGCTCAAGGCGTGTTTGGGCTATCGCCCTCTGTATATTCTTGATGAAAAGAAGCCAGAACCGCGGGGTTTCAGTTATCTCGAGAACTTTCTTGCCGTTCATATTTATGAACGCGACGCGGTAATTACATCCTTTGAGTTTCTCTACGGAATATGCGTAGATGTTTTTGATGTTCTTCATAGTCGGATCCTCGTTAGTATGGAGCTGGCGAATGGATTCCTCTTCGTCCCGCACAGCGGGACTCAGAGCCGGCCAAATTGCTGACGGCCTTAAGGCCTTTTCCTCCCCCTTGGTCGGCGCAATTTGGCTTCGAATCCATCCCTGCCAACATCGTATATTATGTACGCTAACTAGACCAATATGATGGAGCTGGCGAATGGATTCGAACCATCGACCTGCGGTTTACGAAACCGCTGCTCTACCGACTGAGCTACGCCAGCTTGCGCGTTTATTCTATCGAAAGGGGCATATTTAGGCAAGGAAAAAACTTCTCGCTCCTGCGCCCCACTACCCTCTCCTATATCTTCCTGCTGTCATAGGCCCAGTGAAGAATGGCCTGGCGCTGGCGGGCGCGGCATTCAAGATTTCCTCTGTCGCAATTATGCCTCACCTGCGCTATATGCCTCTTAATCGCCTTCCACCTTTTTATCTGCCTTCTATCCTCTTCGGGCAAGCGTCTGCCCATATAATAACGGCAGTACCACTGAAACCACCCTCTGGGGTCATCCTTGTAAAGCCAGCGCTTTTTCCTCCAGACTAATAGGGGTTGGCTTGCGTTGACTTTGAAATAATTCAACTTCGGATCATGCCGCTCGCTACAGAGTTTTGCTTTTTTGAACCATGAGGCTGGGAATTCTTTTCTGCAGTCGGTCATGTATTTTCCGCCGAACACTCCCATCTCCAACATCTGTTTCGGAGTAAGCTCAGGTTTGAATTCAGGGTCAAAATTTCGCCCCACCGGTTCGCTAAGGACATATTTATAATTTTTTTGCATCTTGTCATTGACGATAACTATCTTTTTTTTCATGCCAAAATAGTCCTTCACTATACCTTATGCCTGCCGAAAAATATCTCCCTCACTTTGTCCTTGCCTATAGCGCGTATAAGCTCTGATGAAGAACAGTAGAAAAGAAGAAGTATAAAGAGCCATATCTGTCTGACCCAGAATATGGGCCAAATTATGCGGCTGGATATGTTCTGCCATGTCCACAATAAACCTTTTTCCCTCAGGGAGATATGAACAAATTCTTCCAGCGCCAGAAAAAGCATAGCGACCAAAAAGTATACCGCCGTCTTTGTCAGGACATTATAGATAAGCGGCTTTTCTGGATACTGGTTGAGGAACGGGATCCTGCCAGCGATAAAAACTACCTTGGCGACGACCAGGGCGCCTATCACCGCCACGGCCGACATAGGTACGGCGATGCCGAACTGCTGAAGCATTAGTGTCCTTGTGACTAGTAATATATGGAACATTATGAAGAAGAATAGAAACGCTGGGAATATCTCTCGGAGTGTTTTTGCAAGATATACGGCCGCTCTTATCATATTTTCTTTTTGCTCCTTTTTATAAGAACGCTATCGAAAATAGGGGTCTTCGAGAGCCCCCTTAAGCGCCTTGCCTGCTGGACTTTCTGGGTCAAAAGCCCAATCAGTCTCTTTATCGACATTGAAAAGGACAAACGCCTTAACCTTTTGCATTGCCTTTATATCTAAGAGGGCCTGCCTTATCCACTCCGCTTTATCGCCGCCTTTAGAAGAACATCCGAATTCGGTTATGATAACAGGCTTTTCGTAAGAGGTGGTTATCTCGCTATATCGCGCCGAGAAGATCTCTTGAAAGCTCATCCACCTACTCCAGTTCTGGCTGTTTCCCCAATTGTATCCATCTATGCCGCAATAATCCACATAGGCATCGCCTGGATACGAGCGCGCGAAACCGTTTTCTTTCGGCCTATCCTCCCAGTTAATGGAAAATACCCATTTCACATTGTCCACGCCGGCATTGTCAAATAACTTTCTTATATGCCTGTAGATGGCAATATATTTCTCTGATCCTATCCTCGCCGCTGACCAGGGATACCAATCGCCGTTCATCTCGTGAGCGAATCTCAAATATAAATCCCTGCGTATATTTTTAAGCCTTAAAGCAAAGTCCAAGATATAATTGTCGTACTTGCCAGCTATCAGCCCATCGTAATCTATCGCCTCTTGAGCGGCAGCCCGCCAGGGCTCCCAAGTGACCATAAGGCGCGCTCCGGCAGAGTAGACATCCCGCACGGTCTTATCGGGAACGTAAGATCCCCATTCGGCAAAAACCATTATAAGCGACGGCTTTTTTCCGAAGTCCTCTCTGAAGGCGTTCAGTTCATGCCATGATGGATTATCGCCCAAAAAAAATCCAGCCAGGCATGTTTGCTCTCCTTGCTGCCTTGAGGCATTACAAGACGAGACAGAGATCACCGTTGAAAGAACCAATATAACAACCGCTGCCTTGTAAAACAATCTCACGAGATATCCTATTAAGTCATACGCCCCAGGAGCAGCTTTGCCACAGTGTTGACAATTTCGGCATGAGCCGCCTCTTCTAGGGAAAGTTTGCTGAAAAGTGCTTTCATCTGCTGATCGTCGAGCCTGTCTGCAAGGTCCTTGTAACGAGCGCACATCTTCATCTCAACTGTCCTCATCTGATCGAGGTAATTTTTATAATCTTCTTTAGTAAGCACTTCTTCCTTCTTTCGTAACTTTATCAATCACTTCCAGAACAATGTTTTGATGCTTTGTCGAGCAAGCAGCAAGATACTTAAAATGCTCCTTTACCTTTTCCGCCTTATCCTGCTCCATGCCGACCCAGAACAACGCGGCTTTCAAATGATTCATATATACTGGAACGGACTTCTCCTCCATATCCATTGCCTCCTTCAGGAGGCGCAGCAACTCTTCTTTTTTAATCATCTTTCCATTCGTCCCTTATATCTTTCAACTTGCGTTTTTTATTATACTACCTCTCCTCATTAAAGTAAAAGATGGCGGCAAGGGCTAGAAAATAATATAATGCCCATAAGCTATTGACGAGGATTGCTGGTTCGCGCTCATAGATATACCTATTTGCCCCCCATACTACAGTAACAACGCAGAAGAACATCATCGTCATCTGCGGCCAAAGACGCCAATAAGGTAATCTCTTTTCTTTTACCTTCCCCGTCACACCGAAGCTTACCTTTACGCCAAGAAGCGCCGATGCGGCGGCTCTAATGTAAATCGAAAATGTATTTACGCCGAGCAGCTGACCGATAAATAGGTCCTGTGGGCTGTAATGCCTGTTTCCGAGCATGATGTAGAAGACGCTCACAGATAATATAAGATATGGAAGAAATGTGAAAAAATATATTTCGGGATGAGTAAAGAATGACGGTATCCTGAAAAGCAGATAGGTAATAGGACAGATCATAAGAAAGAAGAATGCTATACCTATCAGATAATAAGTGCTTGAAAGAAAATACTCCCACCACTGGAGAGGTTTGAGGGAAAAAGGCCTTGTCAAAAAACGCCATAACAGCTTTCGAAAGACGCTTATGGTGCCGACAGCCCACCTAAACTGCTGTTTGAAATAACTATTCAGGTCCTCAGGTCCCATTCCGAAAGCCGAGACATGGTCATAGTAGCGCGATCTCCAACCAGCTGAGTGCAGCTTCACAGATGTTGCAAAGTCCTCTGTGACGGTTGATTCATCGAGACCTCCTACGGAGACAAGCGCTTCGCGCCTGAATATAACATTGGTCCCACAGCAGAACATCGCCCCACCTGAGGATTTACCTTCGCAGATATATTCATAAAACACCGCTTGCTGAAATGCCGCACCCCGCGCTATAGCGCTTTTATCTATGTTTGAATAAAACTGAGGGGTCTGAATAAAGGCGAGTTTATCATCGCGCTCCATCATTGGGACAAGGACTTTTAAAAAATTTGGCATCGGGTTCTGGTCGGCGTCAAATATGACGACGTATTTTTCGGTAAGGTTCTTTAGGCAGTCGTTTATAATCCCGGCCTTGGCACCGTGACGGATCTTGCGCCTGAATAGGACCAGACCATATTCAGACGCGATTTCATCAGCCTCTTTTTTGTAGGAGTCCTCCGAGCTGTCATCCAGGAAATATACCTTCTTATTCGGATAGTCCATTGCGTTTATGGTTGTGAAGGTCTTCTCAAGCACCTCTTTTGGCTCGTGTCTTGCGGTGACCAGTACAGCTACGGACGGCCCGCCGGCCCTCGCCGAGAATGGAAACATCTCCTCTCTTATTTTCGGGCTCGTCATTATCCTGAAGATGTTGGCCGCATAGCCGAAAGCATGGAGCAGGATAAAAAGCTCTCCGACTATAAGCATAACGGCAAACACGCGCTCTACGGGACTATATTCGCCGGTCATGAACAGTACGCTCCTTGTGATGACGTAGACGACTACGGCAATGAGCGCGCCGACGACCAGGAAATTCATGAAAAGTTTGCGGAATTCCATATTCATATTTAGAAATAATATTTGAACGACGCGATGAGATCGCTATCTTTGTAGACCTTATTGCTTGAACGCGAAAAAGAGCTGCGTACATTGAAGTTCAGCCTCTTGTTGATGTCCCAGTTGAATTCTCCCGAAAACTTGTGGGCGACTACGGTCTCGGAATCCACCGAGAATTGATATCCTATATCATAATAGAGGTCGTCTGCGCCGAAGAAGATCTCTTCTTTGTTCAGGTAGTGGCGCCAGTTAAAAAACACCGAATTGGTGGTAAATCCCTTCGGCGACCAGTAAGCGGCCACCTTTTCGTTAAACTCTTTGTAAAAATACCTGTACTTTACCGAAAAGCGCAACGGGTCCAGCGAAAAGAAATAGAGGATATCGAAACCCGGCTCATTTAGATAGTTATGGTCAGAATAGGTGGCGTATAGCATATCTGCACCGACTTTTAACCTCTTTGACAGGCTAAGATCCAGCCTCTCCCTAAAGCAGTCGCGGTATTCGTGGCTTACGATGACGCTGCTGGAGTTCTCAAGCCTTTCCCTCTCGTAAGAAAATCTGAAAGCGCCTGTCCCCAGAACTCTGAAAGTGGCGCTAGAACCGAAAGTGTTCATTGCCTTTATATCTTTATTATAGATAACGCAGTTATAGAAACCGTCCACCCAGCCTATCGGATTATGCATATAGGTGAGCTTCACCATCTCCTCGTTCTCGATCACCTGGCTATAGTCCGAAAAGGATCTGAAGGTAAGCTTCTGGCCGGCGTCAATCCGGAGGGTGTAATCTAGAGGATAACTGAACTTATTGAAATAGGAGTGCTTCCTCACATCCATGTCCCTTGAGATAGAATCTGCTTCAACGAAATCATACCCTGTGTCCCAGCGAAGATGAGCCGCCATAAGAGAGATCTTCTCAAGACCTTCATTTGCCCTGAAATGGGTCGGCGACTGCTCAAGTATCTTCTTGTATTCGTCTGTCGCCTCTTTCCACATCGACTGATAAGAATATATCTGGCTTAAGTCGAACATGGCCTCCACGTTTCCGGAAGCCCGCCTTATGGCCTCTTTGTAATACTTTATCGCCTGTTCTACGCGATCGCCCCAATAGGCGGTCTTCGCCTTCATCTCAACTTCTATGTCCCTATCATATTTCATTTCGAGTATTTTTTGGTATTCCTTTAGAGACCTGTCATATTCCCTCATCCAGCCGAGAACCCTGGCCTTCTGCAGCCTTATTTTGCTATCTTCCGTTTCGGCGAGAAGATCATCATAGGCCTTTATCGAACGTCTATAGTCCCTGGCCCACGATAGGACGTCCGCAAGTTTTCTTTTCACCTCTCGATCATAAGATTTTTTCAACACTTCCTCATAAAAAGCGATACTTTGTTGAAATCTCTTGGTGTAGGAATAGAGGTCGGCAAGATAGACTTTGGCTTTGAGATCGTCTGGATCCTTTGCCAGAATCTCCTTTAGGGTTTTTTCGGCTTTCACATAATCACCAGAATATAACAACGCCTTGGCATAATAAGCCCTAATCATCCCGTCATCTCTTATGGAAAGGGCCTTTTCAAGATAACCTATGGCCTGGGCGTATTTCTTCTGCCATGTAAGGATCTGACCCAAAAGGCCATAGGCCTCCACATATTGAGAGTCTTGGCTTATTATTTCCCTTAAGAGCCTTTCAGATCCTTCGAGATCCTTGCTCCACACCAGGACATTTGCGAGTTTCCATTTTATATCGATACTGCCCGGCTCTATTTCAAGGGCCTTCCTATATCCGGCTATTGATTCATCATATTGCTTCTGCCAGCTCAGTATGTCAGCCAACGAAAGTAACACTTTTACATTATTAGGGTCTTTCTTCAGGATGCGCCTATATTCGGCGATGGAATCCCCATAGTCTTTGCTTATCATATACGCCTCGCCAAGGAGTCTTCTTATCTCCGTCTTCATCTTTATGTCTTTATTTACTTTCTCATCTTCCAGAAGAGTCCTGTATATCATTACGGCATCGGCGGCCCTGCCGGAATATTGCAGAGCTTGGGCCATGAGAAAACGCGTCTTGATATCCGTAGGGTTTTCCTTAAGGACCATTATGAGCAGCCGCTCCGCTCTCTCCCACTGGCCCGTCCACATAAACACTTCAGCCAGGCGCCTATCCGTAGCGGTATCGCGGCCCTTTCGTAAGATTTCTTCATAGAGCCTTATCGCCTCGGTGTACTTTTTCTCCCAAGAATATGTCTCGGCAAGCGAACCTTTCACCGTTAGGTCATCGGGTCTAAGCGCAAGAAGTTTTTCAAAAGCCTCTATCGCCTCTGAATGCCTGCCTGTCCACTGGCAGGAATAGCCAAGCTCGCGCAAGGCGTCCAACCGACGAGGATCGATGGCAATAGCCTTTTTGAAATATGGAATCGCTTTTGTGTAGTGGGCCTTTTCGAAATAACGGTGACCTTTGTAGTAATTGATTTCGGCCTGGTGGGTGCTGTGATATACAAACGTTGTGCCAAAAGAAGTAATGATAAGAATCAAAATAACTATGAGGATCTTCATGATAGCGGCGTATTCGCTTCTTATTCCAACCCGCCTTCAATGGCCTTACGCAGGTCCTCCCAAAATTTACTTCGCTCTGGCGCATCCGGCTGCGATAGGGCCGGAAATTCAAGGAAAGGCACCTTCACGTTTTCTTTCGCTAGTTCTTCGCCGATTATCTCGGCCATGATTCCGGCAAGGACAGGATCGTTCGGATCCGGGTTCTCGGCTGGATTGGGAGATTCGGTCTGATATTTATTGACCTTGTGCTTTCCCCAATGAATACCGCAGGTTGGACTGTTTGCAAGACCTATAAAACAGGTAAGACGATAGTTATTCTTCAAGAACTCGCGAACCATTAGCATAGGCACCTTCAAAAGCTCCCTGCAGTGATCACGGAAGAATATATTGTCATACTGCTGGCGGCCCTGGGGATTTCGCTTAAGCCCCATGGCCGTCGTTTCGGGACAAGGGTATTGGATAATCCCGACGTGTTTTTGCATAAGATAGGTTACAAGTTCTTGAGAAAGCGGGAAATTCTGTCCCAGGATATGCACCCTGCAGTAGGGATTGATCAGGCACTGCGCTATAAGTATTATTCTCTTATCTTTCTTGCCCATCTCAAATGTCCTCTAAACTTATTTCATTTTACCTCGCCGAAAGGGTTTGTCGCCGGCTCCACCCTTACGCCTTTAAGCTCGCCCTTTTCCCACTGAAAAGTGAATATTATGGGATGGCCGGCCTTGCTTTTTACGGTCAGGGTTTCGAGGTATTCTCCATCCATCGGCACAGAGGGAGGTGGTGTGGTTATATTGATACTGACAAGCTGCCCCTCCTTATAGAAATACTGAAATTCGATCGGCCTGCCTTCGACGGTATCTATCTTCAGAAACTTGACGCCCTCTCTTAAAGGGCTTGCCGGCGCGATATCCATATTTTGCAACTCGGGGTCTGGCCGGCGAGCTGTATAATCTGCCACAAGATAGAGATCCTCTCCTTCCTGCGTCTTTATATCGAAGGCGACAACCGAATCGTTCGGCTCGAGCACCCTATCAGCCCCGATCTGCTGGACAGCGTCGCCTTTAGACAGCGCAAGCCGCGCCTGACGCCTGGCTTCGTCTTTCATCAGACCGGGCTGGCACTGACCGCTCAGCGAGTAGAACCTGCCGCTGGACACTCCTATGATATCTGAGTAAAGCTTCAGCGCCTCTCCTTCTTTCCTTATCTCACCGGTTATCACAAGGTCCGCGCCCCATCTGTCCCGGTAGCCAGCTACGGCACCGAGCTCATCGTGGACAAGTAACGGCTTAAGGTGCCTCAGATCTTTCAGCCGGATTTCGGCCTCAGGAGTCAACGGCTTCGCGTCGCCTTCAGAGGCGGTCTTGATCCAGTTTTCAGCAAACTTATCACCTGTTACATGAGTATATTTCCTCGATGAGTTAATCTCTTCGATCACCGCCGCGGTCATGTCCTTTTCAACCCCCTTAAGCTCGCCTGTCTTGTCTTCGAAAGGCACGACGAGCACTCGCGTGCCGGCGCCGTGGCATACGCACGTGCAACAAAATAAAAATAGCATGAAAACAAAAGCCCTGATGCGCATCTTCATTGTAACCTTTCTTCTCCTACAATAAAGGTTAGTCGTCAAAGCTAAATAGAGCTAAATAGTATTTGATATCATTATATCCCTTTAGGCCGAGAACTCCAACAGAAATCATTAAGAAAACTTGACATAAAACCTCTTTTACATTACCCTATTTAGGCTAAGGGAACAAATTCATGTACGCACTGACGTTGCTTATAGTCTCGCTTCTTGTCTTCGCGCTCGCCTATCGTTTTTACGCCAAGTTTATAATAACGAAGGTGCTGGTCGTTGATGACCAAAGGATGACACCCGCGTATAGATTTAACGATGGCCGGGAATATCATCCGACCAACAGGTACATCCTCTTTGGCCACCATTTCGCTTCTATATCCGGCGCGGGCCCTCTTGTCGGACCGATTCTCGCCGCACAATTCGGCTATCTTCCGGGTTTCCTTTGGATATTAATAGGCGCGGTACTTGCCGGGGCGGTCCATGATATGGTCATACTCTTCGCGTCAGTAAGAACAAAAGGTCTTTCGCTCACAAGGCTTGCGAAAAAAAACGTAAGCAGGGTCGCCGGCATTATAACGGGGCTCGCCATCCTGTTCATCATAATAACGGCCCTGGCGGGACTTGCTCTGGTAGTCGTCAACGCTCTCAATGAAAGCTCTTGGGCTACCTTCACGATCATCATCACTATACCGGCGGCTATGTTCGTGGCTCTATACATGTATCGGATCCGCCCCGGCAAAATCTTCGAGGCTTCCGTTATCGGCATGGCCATAGTAATAGCTGGCGTGGTGCTGGGAGAACCGCTTTCAAGGTCCGCTTTAGGCGGATATTTTCTTTTTTCAAAGCAGGCTCTATCGGCGTCGCTTCCGCTATACGGCTTTATCGCCTCGATACTTCCTGTCTGGCTCCTTATGTGCCCTCGAGATTACCTCAGTTCATACATGAAGATAGGTACAGTAGCGCTCTTGGCTGTCGGAATAGTAGTTGTCAATCCGCATCTTAAGATGCCCGCTTTCACCAATTATATTCACGGTGGGGGGCCTATAATACCCGGCAAGGTATGGCCTTTTGTCTGTATCACAATCGCATGCGGCGCCATAAGCGGTTTCCATGCCCTCATAAGTTCAGGGACAACGCCTAAAATGATAAAACTAGAGTCCGACATTCGCATGATAGGATTCGGGGCGATGCTTGTTGAGTCGATTGTCTCGGTCATGGCCCTGATAGCCGCTACAGTATTGATACCAGCTGACTATTTCGCGATCAACGTGCCCGTGGATGTATTCCAGAAGCTTGGTCTCCACACAGTACAACTTGCGGACATAGAGCGCATGACCGGCGAGGCCCTGGCGGGCAGGACCGGTGGAGCGGTATCGCTCGCAGCGGGAATGTCAGTAATCCTTTCCGCCATCCCTGGCATGAGGAACCTGATGGGATACTGGTACCATTTCACGATAATGTTTGAGGCGATGTTTATATTGACCACGATAGACACCGGCACGCGCGTGGCCCGCTATATATTCGACGATCTGGTAAAATTCGCGAATCCGAGATGGACCGGCAAAAAACTTTGGGCGGCTATAGGCAGCGGAGCGGCTGTAAGCTTCCTGTGGGGATACCTTGTGTGGAACGGTGATATTACGACTATCTGGCCAATGTTCGGGGTAGCAAACCAGCTTCTGGCAACGCTTGCTTTATTGGTGGGGACCGTCTACGTCCTTAGACATTCAAAGAAGTGGGTTTACGGACTTATAACCTTCTTGCCCTCGCTTTTTATGCTGGCTACAACAATAACCGCCGGCGTGGAGAACGTGATCGGCAATTACCTGCCCAAGCATACCTTCCAGGGGAATATAAACGCGGCCCTATCAGTAATAATGATAATCTTGGTAATAGTTATATTCCTTGAGTCGCTTAGGAAGATCTGGCAAATGCGCGGCGAGCTCGTTTAAGTTTCTCATCTGGTGATCTCATCGAATCAAGCGATGACTCTTTTTCGTGTTGGCGGTTTTTGTTCTATTCTTTCAGAAGATTCTTAAGAACGTCCTTTATTTTGGGCGGCTTGGCCTCACCGGCAGGTTGCGCGGCTTGTTGAGTCTGCTCTTTATTGACGCCGGACGGTGCGAGAAGATCGGTGACAATCCTGCCGGTTTCCTGTATGGCAATCTTCTGAGCTATATATTTTGCGTCCGGTATCACCTTGAAGCCCTCGGCGCCGCCTTTGAAGGCCATGGGGAACTGCACCAGCCCTTGAGAGTCGGAAAGATACCGCATCTGAGGCACTATGGCGGTCATCTCATTGGATATATCTGGCGAAAAACGAATTATTCCGTTACCAGATAGGTCTCCGGCAAATGACACTTTAGCTGTGCCTCGAAAATCCAGAAAATCGGTCGCTATGTACGTCTCCGGCAGTATGATATATCCTCCTTCTACCACGAACGGCTGGCTAAATGGCCTCAATATTGTGTAGCGCTCGCTTATCGAACGGCCCAAGATACCGCTGCCAGCCGGCGCGCCTTGAGAGACAGCGGCAAGCGAAGGAAAAAGACTAAGCGCTCCCAGTGTCTGTCTGACAAGATTATTTTCCAGAATCACTCCTTTTTCCAGGGTAAGAGATCCTTTCCCGGCAAGGGTTCTATGAATCTCCGCCCAATCTGAACCGGTAGCTACCCCTTCGAACATTACCTTCAGATTTCCGTCCAACGGCTGGTCTGATCCAGCAACCGAGGCAAGAAATGATTTAATACCGCGGATTTCCATCTTTGTCTGCAATGATGTCTTGGGAGATGAGAACACCCCATCTACTCTGCCGGATCCACTCATAACGGCGCTGGCGAGCTCCCCGGAAAATGATTTAACGGTGATAACATCGTCATCTACCGATATTGTGAAGGTAACGTTGTTAAGCGGCGCTTTCAACTGCGCCAGCGCCAGATGGCCGTCGGTCAGTGACGCGTCGGCACGTAATTTTGACATTTTGTTATTAGCGAATTCTAACGAATGTAACTTTACGGTAAAGATGCCATTTGGCCGGTCACGGACGCCAAGGGCGCGAAGTTGTGGAATGGCTTTTATAAGATCATCATATCCTATCTTGCTTAACTCAAACCTTCCTTCAAAATCTTTCAGGAAAGGCTGCCCTGCGGCGAACCCGCCCGCTGTCCCTGAGAAGGCCATATTCTGCTCAGTACTGGCAAGAGCCATTTTTGCGCTGAAAACCATTGGTGTATTCAAAGATATGTTTTTTACTGTTGCGTCCAGATTTCTGACCGTCAGGTCTGGAGGGGGATCGGACATCATGTCTTGGAACCTAAGCGTTCCCTGCTGTATATCAATGGATGATATATTCAGTTGTAGCGCGGGGCCTGCTCCCGAAGTTTTCGCAGCAACCGGTGTTTTAACACCTGTGTCTTTCTTCTCAGGCGGAGTGTAGCCTTTTATCTCTATTTTTCCATCCTTAGCCCGCACTATGTTAAGCAAGGGACTTACAAGCGAGATGGAGGATATTTCCACATGCCTGCGCAGAAGGGGCAGGAGCTGGACACCGGCGCTTGCCGCTTCAAACGACAAAAGCGTATCATTCGTTTTCCTGTCGTATATCCTGAATTTTCTCACATCGATCACAAGCTCCCCTTGCCAAGACAGCGCAAGTTCTCCGATATCCACCGCGTTGCCCGTAATAGCTTCGAGCTGGGAGATAAAAGCGCCCTTGTAATTATTTATGTTGAAAGTGGTGATGAAAAAAGCTATAACCGCCGCGATTAAAAGAAAAATAAGAGACGCAACGAGCAGAAACTTTTTCATGGCTTTATCCTTTTTTTTGCGCCGATCGAGCGCGATGTGTTTTCTCGGCTTCTTTTATCACCTGTATCATTTCTCTGACCCACGCGCATTCGCACTTCTCCGGACATCTCCTCAATTCCTCTTCATGCAGGCAGTATCCGGGGCAGTCTTCTGTGCCGGTCTTTCTTTCGGTATATATAGGCCCCTTATATATATCTTTAAAGGTGCCGGCTGGCAATGATAACGTCGTGCCGCACGTATGATTAAAAAGTAAAAGGCCTGTTTCCAGTGACTTAAAATTCGCCTGGTATCCAATCAATTCCAGGGAACAATCATTTAGGAAATCGTCTCTCGTCTTCCAGTTTGCCCCGCAAGAGGTGCATTTCTTGAACATCTTTCCAAAAGGCATGGCATTCTCCTGTCACTTAAAATTCTATTATCGTACCGTCATTAGCCGCTATTGTGTCAGCGAATATCTCGCAAGCAGAATTTTGGGCGTTCAGGCGATGAGCCAATGACTGATATTTGCCAGGATCAAAATGAAATAACGCGAGTTTCCGCGCTCCGGAGACAGCGGCGACTCTCGCCGCTGTCTCCGGCGTCACATGGAAAAGGTTCGGTGAAGTATCTCCAGGTGCCATAGCACACTCTGTAATGAAAAGATCCGCCCCTGCGGCCAGACGCCTTAGATTTGGGCAATCACCCGTATCAGTGCAGTAGGCAATGATACCTTCCGTCGTCTCTAAGCGGTAACCGTAGCAGGGCACCGAATGACGGAGTTTCTTCATCTCTATCGCGAAAGGAAGCCTCCCGCTGCCATCTAAACCGTGAAACCGCATGGTTGTTTTAAGCACAATAATCGGCGAGGTAAAAGGCCTCTTCAGGAATCCTCTAACGGCCTTCTCCATACCTTTAGGCGCGTAGACGTCGATACCTTGTTTAATATTGAAAAGAGGCAGTGTGTGAAGACCGATTAGGTGATCAAGATGTAAGTGGCTTATGAAAAGGAGGACCGGTTTATCCGTGCTGACCATATCCTTTACTTTGCGGAAACCGAATCCGGCATCGAACACTATATATTGTTCATCCGTCTCGGCAAGAACGCAGGGAGTATTACCCGTTTCGGTGTCATACCAGCCGTTTGTGCCAAGAAATGTGACTCTCATGGGTATTATTATAACTAATTATCCAACGGCACGCAACAGATAGAATTTGGATTGACTGAACCCAAATGTTGGTGCTAACATTAATGTCATGTGGAAAAGGGCGTTTGCTATCCATCCGTTATTATTCGCCGCGTTACCGGCTCTTTTTGTATATGCATATAACATAGGAGAGATATCCCCTGAAGCGCTACTTGCGCCTCTTTCTGTCTGCGTTGGCGCAACATCGATAGCTTATATTTTTCTGAGCATTTTCATACGAGATAATGACAGGGTTGCCCTTCTACTAACCCTCTTCCTTATATTCTTCTTCTCTTATGGAAGTATTTACCCGCTCCTTAAAGCCTCGCCCTTAGGGGCTGCCATGACGAGATTCGATCCCAGGCCGGGTATCATTCTGCTCGCGACATGGGCACTTATTTTCATAATAGATGCCTTCCTCATCATGAAGATACGCGAAAGTCTTAAGAAGGCGACGGCTGTCCTTAACGCAGTTTCAGCGGTGCTCGTGCTGGCAGCGGCTCTGGGCATTGGTTTCTATGACATTACGCGCGCAGTGAGCCAGCCGAAGATAGCCTCTCATGATAAGATGGATGAAAGGAAAGGTTATACCGAATTCAAACCGCCGGATATATACTATATAATCGTCGATGCTTATGCTCGGGGCGACATATTAAAAAAGGTATACGATTATGATAACTCCGCGTTTTTGAGTTCTCTTGAGAAAAAAGGCTTCTACGTAGCGGGTGATTCGGCATCGAATTACGCCCGAACAAGCCTTTCTCTATCATCGTCCCTTAACATGGATTATCTTGACAAGATTATAACAAATCTAAACGCGGAGTCAAAAGACATAGGTCCTCTCAAAAATCTAATAAAACATAGTAGGGTATTCCGTTTCCTCCGAAGGCAGGGTTATAAGATAGCTGCCTTTTCTTCCGGCTGCTTCGATACGGAGATCGATAATGCCGATATATATATGAGGCCCGGGTGGGAACCCGACGAATTCCAGAATACGCTGATAAGTTTGACGCCCCTTCCTGTTATATTTGACTTTATAGGAATATACGACCAGTTCGACGCCCATAGGGGAAGGATTCTTTTTATCCTCAATAATCTGGCAAAAGTAAAAGATACCACCTCGCCTCTTTTTGTATTTGCCCATATTTACGCTCCTCACCCCCCTTTTGTTTTTGACAGAAACGGCAAGCCGATAAAGCTTGAGCCGGTCTTCCAGGTCCATGACGGCGACTGGCTTGTCAGGGACGGCAGACTCACGAGGCAGGAATATATAAAACACTATGTGGACCAGCTTGTTTTCATCAGTAAAAAGCTCGACAAGACCTTAAGCGTTATATTATCGAGGCCCGGTACACCTCCCATAATAGTGGTTCAGTCAGATCACGGCCCGCGTTCGGGGTTACACTGGGAGAGCCCCATGGAAACGGATTTCGCTGAATGCATGTCGATACTTAACGCGTATCACCTGCCTGACGGCGGCGACGCGCTCCTCTACGAGGACATAAGTCCCGTCAACACCTTCAGGACCATCTTCAACTACTATTTCGGGACAGAATACCCGATCCTTGAAGACAGGTCCTTCTTATCCACCGCCCGATATCCATACAAATTCATAGAAGTAACCGAAATGCTTCGCAAATAGCTTTTCTGATTTTAATTTTTGCGGCCGTTTGCCGGAAAGAGCCGCCGGCTTGGCGCCATTCGGATCCGCTTATAAGTAACGCTAAGATGTTTTCTACTTAATATCTATGGTGACAAGCAGCATGTCGTCGCTGAGAGGGCCTGACCTGAAGGCGTTTATTTCTTTAAGAAGATTTGCGTTGAAAACCTGCGGGCTGTCATTGGAGTGGGTTCGCACGAACGCCTCGAGCGATTCCATCCCATAGAGCGCCCCCGAGGAGTTACGCGTCTCTATCAACCCGTCGGTAAAGAGGACTATCCTGTCATTTGAATCAAACTTTGTACTCCCTTCAAAGACATTTGAATCGCCGACTTCTGTATCCAGGCCGAGAAAACTCGTATGCGACTCGAGAAGACGTATTGTGTTGTCCTTATGCTGGTGAAGTATTTGTGGAGGGTGACCGTAATTGGAGTAGAAGAGGGTTCGGGCGGCGAAATCAACAAGGCCAGCGCATACGGTAAAATACATATGCGTCTGCTTAAAGTGTTCCTGCACGAAACTATTCAGTTGACGCATCAGTTTGCCTGGATCGGGGTCTCTGGCGATGAGAGACTCAACCTCGCCATAAACCCTGTTTACGAGAAGCGCGGCCGGCACGCCGTGGCCAGTGATATCGCCTATCAGGAAGAAAAGGCCTTCTCCCTCTTTTAAATGGTGGAACGTTGCGTAATCGCCTCCGACCATAGAAAGCGGTATGTAATTTACCGCTATATCGGCGCGGGGAGTGCTTGTGGGCCTCGGAATGAGCGTTGTCTGAATGTCCCTTGCGAGGGCGAGCTCTTCCAATATCTGAGTATTCTTCTTTTCGAGCTCCTTCATTAGAATAAAGTTCTTAACGTAGTTTGTATGGTCTCTGTGGCGTATGACGGTACATATAATGATGCAGACAAAGAGAAATACCATGCCGTCAACATATTCCCCCATAGAGGCGATAGCGCCTTCAGAGCTGGAAAAATATCCAGCTCTGTTGAGGTATACCAACGAATATGCCGCGGCATTAGCCGCTCCTATGAGGACGACCTCGATCACTTCCCACGGCATTATGAACGATATGAGAAAAACGCATAACGCGAATACGCTGGAGCTCTGAGCGGCATATGCGGGATACAAGCAAAATAACATGACGACCGCCGATACGAGCGAACATGTAAATATCGAGGCGTTAAGCCTTGATTGGAAAAGCGTCTTAGTGTGTTTGCTTGCCAGGAACGTTAGGGTGCCTGTAGCTAGTAGGAACCCCCATACGAAAAATTCGCCTTTTCTAAAATCCGAAGGTTTTAAGACAATGTAGAAAATGCTTAGCGCCAGATAGAGGGCCACTGCGAGACTGCTTAATAGGCGCAGACGGGAGTCAAAGAGTGCTTTTTTCGCTTCCCTGAATTCCTTAAGATAAGGTACTATACCTTTGTTCATCAAAAAAATTTTTGAGGTTTAGGCGGCTGAAGGATTTTTTCTTCAAAAATGTTTTTTGCTATCCATTCCCTGGCGGTAGTGCTCGGCGAAGCGACCGCTACTTCGGTACGGGAAGCGTCGATCTTCTTGAAATATACCCCGACCGGCGTCGTATTGATATTTTTCCAGAATAAAACGATCAGTTCTTCGTCCTGACCATAGATGGATACCTCCGGCATTTTCCGGAGAAGAGATTCAACCTTTTCATAACATGTATCATAATTGTCGTCAAATACCTTAGTGAGGGCGGTGGATCGGGATCCCTCTATATCGCTTATTGAAAGCCCGACGACATTACCCACCCCTTCTCCGATTGTCGCGCAACCTGCCAGGATAGAGGCTGATAACGTAATAAAAACGATAAGTAAAGCTCTGCTTGTTTTTGTCATGCTGTTCTCCTTTTTATTACACGATACGTCGCGTGCAATGATTTGTCAACCAATATCTGCGGGATAATCGGCATATCGATCGCTTTAAGCCCATGCTAAGTTAAGGCGTTTTGCACTTTTCTATCCTTTGGCGCGAGTTGTGCCAGCGGTCGCTTTAAAACAGAATGATACCTAAAACGAAAAGATATGATTAAATGTTTCCGGCGATATGTTGACATCGCCTGTAAAAGGATAATCAAACATCATTATAGTATAGAGAACAAGGCTGATAACAATAGCCAGAAGCATTGTCATTAGCACCTGCGCCTTAGGGTTCTCCGATCCAAAGAAGAAAGTGAAGATTATTGTTGCTAGAGCCCCGACCAACAGGACGAATCGAAGCACAGGATGGATGCCCGCCCGCGCCTCTGAAAGCCTTGTTCTGCGAAGTTCTGAAAGGTCATTGAGCTTGCGTATAGATTCTGTAAAAAATATCCTTTCTCTTTCAGTGGACGGTGAATACGCCATATAGGCGAAGAATAATTTATTGAAAGCGGCTTGCGCCAAGGCGCTTGAACCGCCTCTTGCCATATGCTTCCATTCGTCGCCGGTCACTGCCCTGGCATACCCCACGGAGAGATTTTTCACCTCGTCGCGGAAAGAAGCGCCAAAGGCTTCGGAATTCCTATACAGGTCAGCCAAGCAGTTGGCCTCTTTTTTCCACATCCTTTTTCGCCTGATCGAAACTCTGCCATACAACCACCACAAATGCAAGCAGCACAGCATAGGTCACGCCCAGCGTACTGAAGATGGCGCCGGCTATATCATTGTGAGTTTTAAGCTTTTGATGCGGAACTTTTTTCCTGACAAATACAAGACCCAGAATAACCAGCGTCAATGCGCAAGCCATTACCAGAATACCGATAAAAAACGACGGCAGATAATGAATTAGCGTCTGCACGGTGTCCATATTTACACCTCTTTATTCTATTTCGCCTTTTTAAAAATTACTATGCCAAGCGGCGGAAGGGTGAGAGAAAGCGAATGATTCCTTCCGTGACACGGTACGTTAATAGCCTCAAGACCGCCGAAATTACCCTGACCGCTACCGCCATATTCGGCCGCATCGCTATTTAAAACCTCTTTCCAGAACCCTCCCGACGGAACGCCGACAAGATAGCCGTGCCTGGGCACCGGTGTAAAATTACACACCGCAAGAACAGCGTCCTCGTAACCAGATACGCCCTTTCTCAGAAAGGATATGACGCTCGACTCGTAGTCATTAAGGTCGACCCATTCAAAACCTTCCCAGGTAAAATCACGTTCGTAGAGAGAGGGCGTTGTGCTGTAAAAATTATTTATATCTTTCACCCATTTCTGGATGCTGGCGTGCTCAGGATACTGCAGGAGGTGCCATTCAAGACTTTGGTCATGATTCCATTCATCCGATTGTCCAAACTCTCCACCCATAAATAGGAGCTTTTTGCCAGGATGCATCCACATGTAGCCCAAAAGGAGTCTTAAACTGGCGTTCTTCTGCCATCTATCACCCGGCATCTTATTCAGTAAAGACTTCTTGCCGTGCGTTACCTCGTCGTGTGAAAGGGCGAGCACAAAATTCTCAGTGAAGGCGTAAAGAAGGCTAAATGTGAGCATCCCATGATGGTACTTGCGGAAGATGGGGTCTTTCGAAAAATACTCGAGGGTGTCATGCATCCACCCCATGTTCCATTTCATGCCAAAGCCAAGTCCGCCAAGATAGGTGGGACGGGTAACCATAGGCCAGGCTGTAGATTCCTCCGCGATAACCTGAACGGAAGGAAATTCTTGGTAGATACTCTCATTTAGACATTTAAGGAAGGACACCGCCTCGATATTTTCCCTGCCGCCAAACTGGTTCGGCACCCATTCACCGGGCTTCCTGGAATAATCGAGGTAGAGCATGGATGCCACGGCGTCGATCCTGAGGCCGTCGGCGTGATACTTGTCACACCAGAATACGGCGTTTGAGATAAGAAAACTACGAACTTCGTTGCGTCCGTAATTGTATATGAGGCTCTTCCAGTCCGGATGAAAACCTTTGCACGTATCAGCGTGCTCGTAAAGGTGGGTCCCATCAAAATAGATGAGCCCATGCTGGTCATTCGGAAAATGGGAAGGAACCCAGTCTAGATAGACTCCTATTCCTTCGCGATGAAGATAATCGATCAAGTACATAAAATCTTGAGGAGTCCCGTAACGAGAGGTTGGAGCAAAATAACCGCATATCTGGTATCCCCATGAGCCGTAGAAAGGATGTTCCATGACGGGTAGGAATTCTACGTGCGTAAAACCCATATCTTTTACATATGAGGCAAGGATCGGCGCCAACTCCCTATAGCTTAAGAAACGATTATCCTGTTCTGGCACCCTTCTCCATGAGCCGATATGTACTTCATAAACAGAGATAGGCGAGTCAAGGCCATTGCGCTTTGGCCGGGCTTCAAGCCAGGAGGAATCCTTCCATTTGTAGGAAAGGTCTGTCACGATGGAAGCGGTTTTCGGCGGAATCTCCCAAAGAAAAGCAAAGGGATCGCCCTTTTCCACCGTGTAAGCGCCGAATTTCGATCTGATAAAATATTTATAAAGAGTGCCACGGCCTAAGCCGGGGATGAAGCCCTCCCAGATACCTGAACCATCCCATCTTACGCCAAGGGGATGCGCGCTGGCATCCCAACCATTGAAATCTCCGATAACCGATACGTATTCGGCGTTTGGTGCCCAAACGGCAAAATAGACACCATTTTCATCGCCGGTGGTCATGAGATGTGAGCCAAACTTCTCGTAGAGGCGATGGTGGTTGCCTTCCTTAAAAAGGTGAATATCGAATTCGCTGAAAAGCGTTGGCCCGTGTACTACCCTTTGCGTCATATATCAGCTTTTGCGTCTTTTCTTAAGTTTCTTCAACATGGCCGCAAAGTTACCGAAGAGGGACTCCAGAACAGCGCTCCACACGATCTTATATTTCTTGTCAAAATATATGGAATCGGCCACTGATTTACCATTAACGGAAATGAGACGCACGCCGGTTCGAAACAGCCCCCTGTCCCCTTCCTTCCCCGATATTTTTTTCGACCAACGTACTTCGCCTTCCATCCTTACTGGACCTTTCACTATAGGCTCATATACGTCCAATAGAAGGATGTCGCCTTTATTCAGCTTTTTCCGGGAGACAAAACACATACCTTCAACATTGACATTTTTGCACAAACCCGAATATTTATGAACGGTGCCGGATTTCCACTCCTCCTCAAGCACAATGAACTCCACTCTGGTCTTGATGTCGTATTTGACCTGAAAATAGACCTTCATATCAGTATCATAGCGCAGATACTTTCTTCGTTCAATATAGCTATTTGCCATCGCTTTCTCCGTATTGCGCGCAACCGGCGCTACTCAGCCTCGTTGAAATCCGAGGCTGTTGTCGAATCTGGGTCCTTCATAGGCTTGGCGTATTCTTCCAACTCCTCCTCGCTGCGAAAGGCCTTATCCTCGCTCTGGCCGGTCTCTTTAGCCTTCCGCGCAGAGTTTTTGCTGCTGACAAGCATAAAAATTGCGACACACACTATAGCAACAATCACAACCATATACCACATTGCACACCTCCGCATACATTATTAAAGCCATTTTTATAAATTATACCTCGGAAGGCGTTCAAAACCCAAGAGGATTGTTAATGACATCTTCGTTTTTTAAACCAGCCTGAGATGATGTTCTTCATGTACAGGAAGCTGGGTTTGCCTAGTATCGCTATCGAAGAGAGCGTGAATATGAAAGGAATGGGAAAGACAAGAAGAACGGAGACCAGAGCCTTTCTGTCAGCCGGAAGGCAAGAGGCCAAGACTAAAGGTATTAAAGCGATGGGTATGAGCTGTCCTGTCAAAAAGACGATGGTGCCAGCCAGAAAACGCCTTCTCGACATCGCAGGTTGGGGGATTTTGTCAAACATAATATTAAAGATAGGTCACTTTTCTTCCAATTTGTCAAGGCCCTCTGCCTTTGTCCTTGCGATATTCTCGACAGCCTTGTGAAGGGCCGAAAGGGGCATGATATCCTTAGATTGTTGGCATAGCGGACAGACCAGAGAGCTATTCTGCAACACCAGGTACTGAACTTTACATTTTCGGCAATAGGGAGTATCTTCGACGCGCACCGTCCCAACCGAGGCGGGCCTGATGAGCCACGCCATCTCACCATAATCGAAAAAATATGGTTTAAGGTTCGCTCTCGACTGATTTATCCTGTAGCCGAGAAAGAAACCGAGTAGAATGAGTACTAGCAATAGTCCCCAAATCGTCTCTAAATTCGTGTTAAGAAACAATATTATTTCGCGGAAATAATAGAAGATATTGGACAGGCTTGCGGCGATAAGAATGACTATAAGGATAGGCCGTATCTTGTTTTTTGATGATGAGTTAAATACGTTGTCACTCATTAAGGCCCTTTCGGATAGAGTTAAAAAGCCCACCTACCGCGAAACTTTATCGTGTAACCGATAGGTGGGCAAACCACTTAGACGCTCATAAGCGTCTTGCCTAAAAGTATACCACCATTCTTCAAAAATACAAGGCGTCACGGAAATTTTTTCGGCTCATCCATCATATTGGTAAATAACGACCCGCTTAAGAGGTCTAAAAAATCCACTAAATCCTATTATATTCCGCGTATTGCGCGCACTGAGATAATCGGATATAATAGCAGTTGTGAAACGATGCACGAGACGCAACATAATGTACAGGCAGTGGGGATGCTCCTTGCCAAGAGCGGCGATTATCATGGTCCACGGCCTTGGCGGACACAGTAATAACTGGGAATTTGTGGCAAACTTTCTGGCCGCTCACGGCATCTCTTGCTATTCTATTGAGCTGAAAGGGTTCGGTAGGACAGACGGCATACGTGGCCATATAGATTCTCTAAATACTTATATCAAGGATGTGCGCCGACTTTACTCGATCGTCAAGCGTGAACATCGCCGGCTGCCTGTTTTCATAGCAGGCGAAAGCATGGGAGGCCTTATCGGATTTCTTACGGTGATAAAGAAGCCGCGCCTATTCAGAGGGCTCATATGCCTATCCCCTGGCTTTAAATCGAGCCTTAAGTTCTCCCTTATGGAATATTTTAGGATGATAACGGCGCGGTTTTACAGGCCGCATAAGCAGTTTGTCATGCCGTTCACCAGCGACATGTGCACGCGCGATCCTGAGTGCAAGAGAATAATGGACTCCGACACCTTAGAACATAAATTCGCCACGCCGAAGCTTCTTCAAAGCATACTTTTAGGCCAGCTCTCCTCACGGCTCTTTAAACACAAGATCAGGACGGACACACTCTTTCTGCTTGCCGGAGCGGACACTTTCGTAAGCTCTGAGGCGAGCAGGAATATATTTAAAGGCATCGGGTTCGAAAACAAGCAAATAATAGAATATCCGGAAATGCGACACTCGCTCACGATGGAACTAGGGCGGGAAAAGGTCTTCAACGACATACTCCACTGGATAAATAGGCGGATTTGACAAAACTGCCGGAAAGATACCATGATCGACGCTATGGTAAAAGACGTTCTGCGGAATGTCACGATCAAAGACGTCTTTGAGGCGATAAACCGCAAGTATGGCAACAAGACCGCCCTTCGCATAAAAAATGAAGATGGTTCTTTTAAGGAGATATCCTTCTTAAAACTCGGCAGAAGAGTCGTAAGTATTTCCTCGGCCCTCATAAATCTCGGCGTCAACAAGACTGATAGGGTCGCTATCATCTCCGAAAACAGGCCTGAGTGGGTAGCGGCGTATTTCGGCATACTCACCTGCGGCGGCATTGTCCTCCCCATCGATGTAAAACTTTCCGACATAGAGATCGAGTTCATCTTGAACGATAGTCAGGCTAAGTGCGCTTTCGTTAGCGAAAAATACCTCCCCGTCCTGGACCGCTTAAAAAAAGCGCTGCCTAATTTGACGCATACAATACTCCTTGATAAGACATCGCGCAGCGATATTATACAGCTGACCAAGCTGCGTCCGCATCGTGGCAGGCAGAGAGACAGGCCTATATACCCTGACGACACGGCTATTATCGTATATACATCCGGCACCATGGGCGTCGCCAAAGGGGTTGAGCTTACCTACAAAAACCTCTTATTTCAGGTACTAGAATTCAGCCAGATAATCCGATGTACGCCGGAAGAACGTCTTCTCTCGGTCCTGCCTTTAAGCCATATGCTCGAAATAACAGGCGGCCTTATAGCTCCCCTCTATGCCGGTTCCTGCGTAACATACTGCGACACGCTCAAGGCAAGCGCGCTCCTACCGCTTATGCAAGAAACGCGCACGACCGCGATGATATGTGTGCCTCTAGTCCTTAAACTGATACATTCGGGCATAATGAAAAAAGCGGAAGGCCTGCCTCTTTTTCAGCGCAAGGTCTTTTTTGGATTGCTGGCGGTCTCGAAAGCCCTTTTGAAATTCAAAGTGCGCTTAGGCAGAATATTCTTTAGGTCTCTTCATAAGCGGTTCGGCGGAAAATTGCGCGGCTTCATAACCGGAGGCGCTCCGCTCGACTCCGATGTCGAAAAAGATATGAACGCTCTCGGATTCCGCGTCCTTCAGGGATACGGACTTACAGAGACTGCTCCTGTAATATCAGTCAACACGCTCAAAGACAATAGGCTCGGTTCGGTAGGTAAACCGCTCCCCGGTGTCCAGGTAAAGATATTGAAAGAAGACCCTTCAGACACGGAAGGCGAGATACTGACACGAGGGCCGCATGTAATGAAGGGTTATTTCAGAGACCCTCAGAAAACCGCTGAGGTTATAAAAGACGGCTGGCTGTACACAGGCGACCTCGGTCATTTTGACAAGGATGGATTTCTCTATATAACGGGCAGAAAGAAGAATATGATAGTTCTCGGGGGTGGCAAAAAAGTATTTCCGGAGGAGGTCGAAGCGGTCATCGGCAGGAGCCCCTATATCAAAGAGGTCTGCGTCATAGCGAGGAAAGCCGACAGGGCCTTCAGAAAGGGCCACGAAGAGGTCTACGCGGTCATCGTCCCGGACACAAAACTTCTCGAACACGAAGGCGTAACCTCCAAAGAAGGCATAGCGTCAAAAATATCTTCCGAGATAGCCATCTTAAGCAAGTCTTTGGCTCCTTACAAAAGGATAACGAAATTTGACATATCTTATGAGGAGTTGCCGAAAACAGTCACTAAGAAGATCCGGCGGGATGTTGTGTCGCGGATGATGTTCGAATAAGACGTTATTTTGCTATTTTCTGGCCTTTTCACCCAGCAAGCCGCCGCCGCTATATCGCTTGCCCAGCTTTATTCGGCAATCAAGACAGAAATTATCCCTCTTTCTATCCGTATCTTGCAGGTTGTTAGAAAAATACATAACGCACCTTGAATTTGGGCAATGGTCCATTCCCCAGGTATGCCCCAACTCATGGACCGCTTCCTTAACTACCCTGTCATTGAAAAGGGCGCTATTGGTCTTCATGCCGTAAAATTCGTTTTTAAGGCGCGCGAGCGATATTATCGCTGTCCCTTTCTTCTGGTCAGCCAGGCCGAAAACGAAATTGAGGTCCGGTACAAAGATATCTTCGTCGATTACGAAAAGGGCGCGCTCCATATCTAGAAAGAGCCTTACTTCTTTGGAGAGCTCATCAAGTATCAAATAGGCGTTATACTGCTTCCTTGAGGGAGAATAAGCGCCTGCGGGAAGAGCCGCCGCGGGCTCAATCACCACTTTCGCGGTCATGGGAAGACGGCTTGGAAGAGCGCTCTTTAAGTTTTTCAGGATGGCTTTATCCACATTTCCGACCGCCACCAGATAAATACGCTCATCGACTGACCTTGCCAAAGCATAGCCCTGAAGAAAAATAGGAAGGATACAAAGACACCACAGAAACATCCGCCAAAGGTTGCGACGCGGTTTAGGCCGCAGCCTGAAAATATCCATTGAAATCTACACTATAAGGCTTTCGATGCTCTTCGGAAGGCGTGACAATCTCTTTATGAAGGCGACCCCTACACCGTATAGGCCGTTTTCGTCTTCTTCAATCCGCACAACCTTACCCACAACCTTATTGTTTATGATTAGAGCGTTTTCTTCCAACTCGCGGCATATCCTTGTGGTCCTGTAATCCATCTCGAGTGCCACTATACTTGAGATCTCCGGAATAAACCTGCTGGTAAAAAGGACGCCGCAGGCGCTAAGATTCTTCGCAACGGCATCGAGCGCCCTAGAAATGCTCTCCTGCCCCGGACGCGATGACGAGATGACCTTAAAACTTATCGGCTGGTCATACCTGTAACGCAAAAACTCCCTTTTCTCTTCAAAGGATTGCTTTTCCATATAGCCCTCCTCTCATCTCTAATTATAGTTTAATATCTGCTTCTTGCAATCTATTTCTACTTCTCCCAAAGCTCCGGTCTTTTTTCAAGGAGCTTAAGGAAAATATCAACTATCTCGGCCGAAAGCTGTGTATTGCGAGCGTTCTTAAGCTCAGATATAATCTTTTCCCTTGGCAAGGCTTGGCGATAAGCCCGGCTTGAGTTCATAGCGTCAAAAGCATCTGCTACCGCCAGTATAAGAGCCTCGCGGCAGATCTCGTTGCCTTTTCGTCCAGCTGGATACCCACTTCCGTCATATCTCTCATGATGGTTAAGTATCATATTTCTTTCGATGGCGAGAAATTTTAGCGGTTCCAGAATATCTATCGCCTTCTGAGGATGGCTCTTTATCAATTCCCATTCTTCTTCAGTCAGCTTTTCTATCTTGTGCAGCACGGCATCCTTTATTCCTATCTTTCCTATATCATGCAGGATACCGCCTCTTGAAAGAGTGTCCTTGGTCTTTTTATCAAGGCCCATTTCCTCGGCTATCGCAAGCGCTATCTTCGTAACCCGTTCGGAATGGCCTCTCGTATTGACATCCTTCTCTTCCTCAGTCTTAATGAGAGACGCTATCGTATCTATCTCGGCTTGCTTAAGCTGCTCATGAGCGGTTTTCAGCTCCTCGTGAAGACGCTGAAGATAATATCGATCTCTCAATTCTTGGATCCAAAGATATAAAGATATAAAAAGTAGAATGAAAAGCAGGACTTTATCCGACACTATATCCGTCTCTGGAAAATATACCAAAAGAAGCAAGCGGACGAGTGTGATAATAAAAAGAAGCACCACTACCACCAGCTTGAAAGCTTTGCTTACGCTGTGATAAGGCCTGCGAGACCCTTCTCTATTGTCCATCGCCTATTATTATGCTCCTTACTATACCGAATGCCGAGTACAAAAAATTCCTTTTATAAGATTACTGCCAAAATCAGATCATGGCCAGCGCTATGGTAAGCGCCGCGGAAAGCACCTGCGCTGCTACCATCACAGCCTTCTGGGAAATGTCTCTTTTCTTAAGCTCTTTGACTACGCAACTGATGCCGGTCAGATATACTATCCTTCTTGCGTTCTGGCTCTCCGTAAGCTCAGGCGCACAATCTAAATAATACTGTGCTGCTTTCGGCTCAAGCGACTCGTACAATTTGACAAGGTCATTGTCCTTCCAAGTCGACAGCTTGACCTTTTCGTATTTTATATCAAATATGCCGGAATTTCTCACATATGGGGAGTTCCTCTTTCTTAGAAGGCCGATATACTCGTCTAGCGTTACGCTCCTCGCTATGCCATCCTCCCAGCAGTCAGTCCTGACATTGTATATTAGGGCTACAAGCTTTAGGGCCTTGTCGTCATCAAGATCTTTAAACTCTCTGAATTCTACCCCTTCTACTTTATAAGCACACGGATAACGCATCGTCGCGCAACCGCAAATAGCCGCGCAGAGGCATATCAAAATAACCAGTATCCCGATAGAATATCGCACCTTGTTACCGTTTTTATAAAGGTTATAATCTATCAAAGTTTCTGAAAACAATTGTCTTTATGGCTACCGCCTTTGAGTGGTAAAGATTTTTCGGATAACGTTACGTCATTGCTGCAGCACAAGGGTTCCGAACACAATCTGCTCGGGGTCCGTCGTTGAATCAACTGACCAGCTAAGTTTTTTGGTCTTACCGTTCGAATCACGATCATGTATCGATACCGAGAAAAGAGTCGACCCGCCGGCCTCAGGCTTAAAATTGAGTATCTCGTAGAAAGGTATTGCTATCTCTATGTCATAGCCGTCATGTGTTCTCTTCACCGCATATCTCACATTTTTGGGCGTCGTGTTCTTATAGCCCCATGCCCAGGCCTGCGGCAAACCTTCCGGACCTGAGGGGGCTATGCCCAACTGGTAGTCATTTAAATTCCTGTCGAAATAAAATCCGTCCTTGTTAACATCGAAAAATATCTCAACACAGTCATCTTGGTAAATCTTGTCTTCCGTCTTTTCGCATACTATCTCATTATCTGTGACATGACCGGCGATATAGAAGTATTCATCATCCCATCCGGCATAAAATTTCCCGCTGACATCATTATCATCTTTGGCGTATCCGAGTAGGATCTCGACGTTTTTCTTGTCTTTTGTGGTTAAAATCATGGGGTCGGTCTCCTCCCATTCAAGTACGCTTCCATCGATCTTTACAGGGAATGCTACCTTGCGGGCCCGGTAAACATCGTGCGGGTTTCCTGGTATAATCGCCTGCGGCGAAGGAGTCGCCTGACCACCTGGCTTGAATCCCGCAGCGGCCATTCCCTTCTGGACATACCTGTTCTGCATGAAATATTTCCAGATGGCGCCGGTACGGTAATTCTCTATCATGAGAAGCATAAGCCCCTTATCGATGGCGATATAATGTTTCGCGAACCAGTCCCTGTCAATATTGAAAGAATTGGTGAGGCCGTATTGGCCGAGGGCCTCGGGCACTCTGGCATACATTGATTTGTAATCGTCTATCGCGAACTCGGGCACGAGCGGTATAGATGCGGCGACAATATCGGTCGTCACCGTACCATCCGTAATATTCCTGCCGGGCTTGGCGCCAAAGACCTTGTAACCGCGTGGCGACAGGCACGCGCTAAGGCCCCAGAAACCCTCTTTGAAGGTCTTGAATTTATCCGCATTATCGGCGCAATATTTTTTATTCGCCTTTACCGCCGATATCGCGTTCTGCCAATAGTCAGCATATTTGTCGTGTTTTTCCCGGAGGTCAAGCCACGCCAGCGGAAAGAGGTACTGGAATAGGCTTCCATCGGACACATAGATAAGCTCATAGTCACCATATTTACCGACCGGTCTTAAGAAAGAATCCCAGCATGAAGCGGGTATAGGATGCGTAGGTGACCCCATTGCCAGAATATAGCAAAGAATGCCTTCGGAGAACCTGTCTATCCGCGCGAAGAATCCAGATTCGGGCTTCCAGGCCATCTGCAGCATATCCTCGCCGTCAAGAAACCATTCCCAATCCGTTTGACGATAAAGTTCGTCGGCAATCGTCTCCACCTCTGTGCCCTTAAAATATTCTCCTACCGTTAAAGCGCCGGCGAGAAATAAACCTATATCTATACAACTTACCTCGCTTGACCACATACGGCTTGCGTTATCCCGCCTGAAATAATGATAAGTAAAGCCGTGAAAGCGCTCCATTGTCTTAAAGCTCTTGAGGGCCTTGAGCGCCATTTCATACCCTTCCTGGCGACTTATCCATTTGCGCTCGATACCCACTATGAGCGCTGACAGCATAAAGCCCGATGCCGCGTTGGTGGCCGGAGACCTCACTTCGGAGGTATTGTAAGTAAGGCCTGTTTCTGGATCCGTTTCCTTCCAGAAATAGTCGAAGGCCTCTTTCTGGACTTTATCTAAAAATTCGCCGTGCTCCTCCGAAACTGTCCCGGCGTAAGACAGACTGAAGATAAACGGAAACAGAAAAAGGAAAATCAATGTTTTTTTCACCATATCCCTGATTTAATTTTGATCTTTTACTGCTACGGCGCGGGAACTTTTCAGCTCTTCCAGCCTGCCACGCACCATGTCCCTTAGCCGCGCGTAATCCGCCACCTTGAAACCTGCCGTCTCTATAGGCGGCAACACGACGATCCGGCCTGATACTTTTGTCTTAAATATAAAACCGCCTTTCGGTATCGCTTCCCTGGTTCCTCCTATATAGATGGGAAGGATGGGCATAGATTCTTTTATGGCAAGCTTGAAAGCGCCGTTCTTGAATTCGCCCATCATGTCGGTGCTGCTTCGCGTTCCTTCGGGAAAGAAGAGCATCGATGTACCGGCCCTTAAGAACTCTATGGCTTTCCGATAGGCTTCCTTTATGCTGCCCAGATCATCTCGCGAAAGCATTACATGGTCGTTCATGCGGAGCAGGCCTCCTATCAAAGGTACTTTCAAAAGCTCTTCCTTAGCCACCCATTTGAAGTACATTCGGGTCTGGTATATGATTATTATATCCGCCAGGCTCTCATGGTTTGCCACTATGACGTAGGTCTTCGAATGATCTATGTTCTCCAGCCCTTCGACGCTCACCTTCCAGAAAGGGTTCAACGCTATGAGAGCGTCAGACCACCAGAAGCACTGCTTATGTATCAGCTTTTGCCGACCGCGGATCGGGAAAGGGGCATTTTTTATAAGGAAGCTTGAAATGAATATCGCCGCCGTTATAAAAGCGCCCGCGATCCATATCATTACCGACATCAGAAATTGCATATACTCGCACTCCGGATCTTCTCGCTCATCCCATCACGTAATGCCAAACATTATAGGCTAAAAAAGGCGCATGCTGACAGACGCAAAAACGGGTATACTTCCGATAGGATTGACGATAGCAAAAATCCTGTCGCGGATTGGAAAAACTTTGATCTGCTTCCACAAGGCCTTCTGCCTCTTACTCGAGAAACTCTATATCCGAGACTTTAGCTTTGATTGCGCCGGCCCATCTGCTGTCTACATTCATTATTGGAACTTGGAATTCTTTCGACCCATGCGGCTTCAGAGAATCCGGTCTGTCCTTAGTGCCAAGGACCGGTGAAAGCTCACCCTGTGCCACACATCGTCCGTTCATATCAAAGTAATATACGGTCACGGTCATCTTGATAACGGTCTTATCGCCGCTGTTTTTTACCGTTCCGTAAAAGTATTTTGTCGCGGCGCTGCCTGATATCGAATCCGTCTCCTCTAAGGTTCCGATATCAGTAAGCGTAATGTAGTCCTTTACATATTTTGCCTTGGCAGGATCTTTCTTAAGCTCGGGACTAAGAGAGCGCGTCATGGCTGCGCATTTAAAAAAATATCTCGAGCCCGTATATGCCACCACCCCCGTCAATAATACCGCCGTTATTGCCAGCAAGGCAAAAAGCGCGAGTTTGTGACCAGCCGCCGAGCCTGCGGGTTTCCCAATCCTTTCTCCGCAATAGCGACACTTTATGGCATCTGCCTGTATCTCCTCAGCGCAAAAAGGGCATCTCTTGGTGCGGCGGCTGCGATTTTCCAACTCCTGAAAAAGCTCCCTACCATGCTCCTCTATAGTGGGCGCCGATCCGCCGGATATGAGACTTTCCCTTTCTTCCGGTATCTGCGGAGCACCGGAGAAGCGCTCTTTGAGCGGTTCAAGACAGTGTTCGCAAACGGGCGAATACTTATTCGTCTGTCTTCCGCATTTAGGGCAATTTATTAGATCGCTCATTTCTTCGTTGATCGCCGACCTCGAGGGGCGGCCGCTTTCCTCTTTGTATGGTTTTTACTCTTTCCGGCTGGTATCTCTTTCTCGGCATTGTGGCTTTTTTCTGATTTGGCTACCGGCTGGGCGGGCTGCCTTAAGGACGCTGTCGCTTTATAATTAACCTGTATGGCCGCGGAACCGTTTCTCCTTTTCGCATAGCATTCCTTGCAGTATACCGGCCGGCCAGAAGCCGGCTTGAAAGGTATTTCGCATTCTTTACTGCAGTCAGCGCAAACGGCTTTATACAAGATCCGTTCCTTAAAGCCGTTATTCTGCCTGGTTTCGGGTTGGCGATTAGGCTGCTCAAAATGTTGCGCTGGCGCCGAAAACTGTCTTGTATCAAAAGGTCTCTGCGAAGAGCGGTTGAGTAAAGTATCCAGCTTTCTATCAAGAACGGCAAGTTGTTGCTGCATTGTGCTTATAATACCAGTTATGTCAGGAGTTTCCTGCCGCAACTGCGGCTTAGAGGTGCCTTTTTTCATCATTCTCCTTTCCTACTTAATAGGATACCATTATTGTTTTAAAAGCGCCAAGGCGGCGTTCATTGTCCTTAATGCTAACTCTTTAGCCTCCTTATGAAGGGCTCTGTTGCGCCTTACATGTTCCACATTATTAGCCATATCCTCGGCATGCCAGCCGCGGCTTGTACCAATAAATGGAAATAGCGGAAATTGAAATCCCAGCGAACTGAAAAACGCTAGCATCTGACCGGCCACCGACTGCACATTATCCTGGCCTCCTGTTATTATGAATGAGATGACCTTATTTTTCACAAGCGACCTGTTGGCTATTAGCATCTGGTTCTCAATGCAATTAAGGCGCTCGGCCATCTTATAATACAGGGAGCTGGCATTACCCCACCGTATTGGAGTGGCTATTATAACGGCATCCGCCCAGAAGATAAGCGCTTCATAAATTTCGGAGAGCTGATCTTTAGGGTCGATTTGCGAATAGGTGCAAGGCCACGTACAGGCGTGCTCATCCTTTGAATAAAAACCGCCGCAAGCGTTGAACCTTAGTTTGTTCAGCGCGATAAAACGCGTCTCGGCGCCGGCCTTTGCAGCCGCATCCAGCGCAATCTTTAGAAGATGTTCGGAGGTCGAATACCTCGGGTTCATCTTTTCCATGGCGGTAGTTGATATGCCCGCAACGCGTATAGGGCCTTTTGCCCTGCTAACTGGCCGCGCAAGCGGGTGAGGCGGGTGGGACTCATGTACGCGCCTGTTAGATGCCGAAAGATTTACGAAAAGGTGCCCATCCTTTAATTTTACTTCATGCCGTGGAAGGCAAGCCTTATCATATGGCGCCTCGCCGCGGCCTGTCTTGCGATGGAATTTCCAGGAATGCCACGGACAGACTATATAATCACCTTTAAGACTCCCCTTACCGAGAGGCCCCTTTACGTGATTGCACTCACCAGATACTGCGGCAAAAACGCCTTTTCGGAAACTTAGCGCGATCTTTACGCCATCTACTTCTATCTGCCTGAGGGGTTTATTCTTGAGGATACTTGCCTGACCAAGGTCATACCACCGCGCTTTTGCCATCAAACCTCCTACCGCATACCAGATTATACCATGATATTTAAACTCATGCTCACTTATAGTCCGTCTCAGATAAGATATATCGCTATAATTATTTGCCCTCTTTGTCCTCGCCTGTCAGTGTCTTTAATACTTTATCGGCCCTTACAAGAGCCGTTGTCCCCGTATCCCCAACCGCCTTTATAGCGGTTATCGGAGTCGAAACAGTATTGGTTACCGATGACTTGGCAATGTTCGCACTACCATTTACGGCGGATTTGGTAGTATCGGTTACGACGTTGACGGTTTTCGCGCCTAAGTCTTCGGACGAGACTTTTGTTTCACCCTTCGCCTTAATCGCCACGGCGGAGAAAACATACACCAGCAACACAATCAAGGCGATTCTGCAAATCCTCTGCATCACTTACCTCCTTTTAATGCGCCAAAGCGCCCCGGAACATAAAAAACACCGTGCCCATTATGCAGATAGCTGCCCAGAGATAATCTTGCTTTAAACCCTCCTTCATATATAAAACGGAGAAAGGCACAAATACCGAAAGCGTTATCACCTCCTGCAGTATCTTGAGCTGGCCAAGGCTCATAACGTCGTGGCTGATCCTGTTAGCCGGTACTTGAATAAGGTATTCGAAGAGCGCTATTCCCCAGCTTACAAGTGCGGCAACTATCCAAGGCTTAGAATTAAGATTCTTCAGATGGCCATACCAAGCAAACGTCATAAAGACGTTGCTACAGGCCAACATCAATGCGGTTAAGATTATCTTTCCCATCGTGCTCCTTTCAAAATATTGTATATTTTTATATATTTATTTTACATCTAACAGACGAATATGTCCCTATTTATCTTTCCCTGCCTGAGAGCCGCTTCAATTCATCCATAAAGGAACTGTTCAGTGAGTAGCCGCGGCTTTCTATGAAACGAACGTCATCCCAGGCCTTGTCGTAAAGCCCTGCATGCATACAAGCGGAAGCCCTGTTTGAATAGGCATTCATCATGTTAGGATTTATGGCTATCGCCATATCAAAGTCGCTGATCGCCTTGTCAAGAACGCCTTTTTTTAGATACGCTATGCCTCGGTGGAAATAAGCGTTCGCATGGCGCGGGTTTATCAAGAGCGTTGTATTGAAATTTTTTATCGCCGAGTCCAGATCGTTCTGTTCGAGATATATAAGGCCACGGCCGTTATAAGCCTCGTAGTTCCACCGGTTAATCGAGATCGCCTTCTTGTAATCTTCAAGGGCTGTGGGAAGGTCTCTTTTTTCATAATAAACCATACCGCGCATAGTAAGGACGCCATCATCGGACGGATTCAGAGAAAGAGACCTATCAAGATCATCCAAAGCGGCGTTGAGGTCCTTTTTATACCTGTAGAGCGAGCTTCTGGCCGCGTACAGACGCGGGTCGTCGGGGTAGGCCGTGATCGCGCCGCTAAGTATTGAGACGGCCTCGTCCATCCTCCCCCGGCCCGCCTCCTCGAACGCCTTTTTGATATAGGGCTCGGTAGCCCTGCTCTTTCTGAAAAAGGCAAGAACCTCACGCATCCTCCCAGCCAGAAAATCCGGTTCTCGGTAACCAAACTCCCTCCAGATCAGTCTGCCTGAAGGATCCAGGAAAAATATCGCCGGAAGGCGCGCCGCGCCGTATCCGTACGCAATTTCACGGTTCCTATCAGCATCCACCCTGAGGCAGACAAAATCCCTTGAGGCATTAATCACAGATCTATCTGCGTAGGCTACTTCGTCAAGCTTCCTGCACCACACGCACCAGGTAGTGTAAAAAAATGCCATCACTGGCTTCCCCTGGCGAGCGGCTGTCTTCAAGGCCTCCTCGTATGAGTAGTACCATTGGGGAGAATCAGCGGCAGCTACAGAGTATAGCCATACGCAGCCCAGTAAAAGCACGACAAAAGCTTTTATTATTCTGGTCATTTATTCCTTGTTAGATATCGTTAAAAACGCCGGACCCCATTCATTACAAAAATTTTGTGGATAACGTTTTTCTGAGGATGATAAAAAGGGATATTCCCAGAGCGCCGCTTATCATATTCGTCGCGAAATCTCTCATCTCTCCAAAACGGTAAGGCAGAAAAAACTGGAAAGTCTCATCAAGGGCGCTGATGAACGCAACAAAGCATAACGCCAACAAAACCGTTTTCGGCAACAATGCCGGACCTGAACCCACCAAATTGGCAGCGGCCATAAATCCTAGTAAACCATATGTAAATATGTGTGTCTTCTCCGCAAGATATTCCTGCCGCAGGGCTAAAAGAAAGCCTAATCCAAAAATCGAAATAACGGCTCCTGCCCTAATTAAACCTGCGCCGCTTCTGATAGCATACAAAAATGTTGCCAAGAACACAAAACTTGCCGTAATCCCTAACATGGCTAAGAGAAAACCGCCCCCCATCCTTGCTACCAGCCATTCGTTGACTTTTAGCATAAAAGAAGCCGAGGCAATAATCCAAACGCCCCAGCCGATTGTCAAAGCGGAAAGCTTAGAAGTATTTTTACTCATATCTGACTTATTATACCATCTCCTCGTCCTCAGCGCGCCATGCGGGATCAACGATGCAGAGAAAAACGAGATCGCCATGACCAATATTTTCTATATACTGGATCGAATGCGGTGGTATATAGATGGAATCGCCAGGACCGACTTTGGATGACTCTTTTCCTATATGCATGCGGCCTCGACCCTCTATTATATGGTAAACCTCGGAAGTCTTAAGACGGTGCGGTTTCGAGACGCGTCCTTCCTTGACAACAGCGCGCGCCAGGCTGTACCGAAATTTGAAATCGCCTTTGGAGGCGTGAAAAAGCTCGCGCAAGTTCGTACCGTCGCCGGCTATAAATTCAGGACAATCCAAAAGACGTTTTATATTCATATTCTATCTATTGTTCCTAGTAGCCGCATTATTTTTTTAAGAAATCCGCATAAATCGCAAAAGCGATCGTAATCAGCGAGGTGCTAAATATAACAAAATAATTTATCCTGTCTTTATTTGATTTTAGCGCGCAAAAGATGGCGTCCAGCATCTTATAATCCTCGTCGTTTAACGGTTTGCGCTGGTGCAACCGCGCGGCTATACCAATGCTGTCGATCAAGCGAGATCTAGACATGTCGACATAAAACTTGTTAAGGAAGAACACAAAAAATCCTATGACACCTACATACCACGCTATCTTGGCGTAGAGGACGTTGTAGTCCATGAATACGGCGACAAGCCTGACCGAAAAGGCGGCGATGAGCCCTATTGTGAAGAATACCCACGACATCACGGAGCTCTCACAGCGCCTGAGTTCCGGACAGTCAGCGCATCTTTTATTCACATCAAATCACCTTTCTTTTCACGTGCCAGAGTCGAGGTCGTGCCTGTCCTTCCACCGCCGTTTTTTTTATACACTTCAAGATCGTAATCTGAGAACAAAACAAAGATTATCTTCTCAAAAACACCCGGATTCTGGCGCAGGAATGTTTTGACGGTTTTTATCGCAATCTCAGCAGCCTTTTCTATGGGAAATCGATATGCACCTGTGGATATGGAAGGAAATGCTATAGTCCTTAAGCCATTTTTGGCAGCCAGCTCCAGCGAGTTTCGATAACACGACTCAAGAAGCCCTTCTTCGCCGGACCTTCCTCCGTGCCATACGGGCCCAACCGTATGTATCACATATCGTGCCGGCAGGTTGTATCCGGCGGTAATCTTCGCCTGGCCTGTCGGGCACCCGCCTAACCTTTTACATTCTTCAAGAAGCCCTGGCCCGGCGGCCCTGTGGGTGGCGCCGTCCACCCCGCCGCCACCCAGAAGAGTCGTATTGGCGGCGTTGACGATGGCATCCACTTTCACCTTGGTAATATCACCTTTTATGAATTCGATCATTGAGTTATGATGGCCCTCCGACTCCAGACGCCCGCAAGCACAGCCGCGGTCACGATACACCATGTCGCGAATAGCGCGTTCGGTATCGCCGCTTCGGCTGAGGCATACTTTATCGCCAGGACAGCTCCGAGTCCAGCGTTCTGCATCCCCACTCCGATAGCCAGCGTCCGGCGCTGCCTCAGGTCGAAACCGAAAAGCTTACCCGCCCAGTAGCCGAGAATGAGACCTGCGAAGTTGAGCAGCGCTACAGCGACAAATACCAGGCCTGTGACGCGGCCAAGCGACTGCCTGTTTAGAGCAACGACGAGCGCGCATATGAAAGCTATGAAAAGTGTGGAAAACGCCGGAAATATGGAGCGTATCTTCTCCACCTGGCGCTGGAAATAGTGCCGCACCGTAAGGCCCGCGCAAAGTGGCAATATCACCATGAGCATTATGCTGACGAGCATCGGCAGGACCTGTACCGGCACATACTCGCGGGCGAATACATACACAAGCGCAGGGGTAACGACCGGCGAGATGAGAGTCGTGCCTGTGGTCAAGGAGACCGAGAGCGCCACATCGGCTTCCGCCACATACGACATGACACCTGCTGCCATCGCATCCGGAACAGCGCCGGCCAATATCAGGCCGAAGGCCAGCTCGGGCGGCAGCCGCAAGGCCCGCACTATCACGAAAGCCGCTGTCGGCATTATAGCAAACTGCGCCAGCACTCCCAGAAGGACTGTCCTCGGCCTCCTGAATATCGGCTCGAAGTCATCCACAGAAAGGAGCGCGCCTATGCCGAACATCGTGCAGGCGAAGAACCATTCCATAAAGGCTTTGAGCGGCACGAACCATTGCGGAAATAAGTAAGCGAGCGCTACGGCCACTATGACCCACAGGACCAGGTATTCGGTGCAATATCCGGCAATTCTGTTAATAACTCTCATTTTGCGTTTGGTTACTTTTTCGTGATAATTTCATTAGACGGAACGTAAAATATCTTGCCGCCAAGATGGTGGAGTATCCGCGGCCCGGGATTTTCAGGCATCCATCTGTCGGTAAAGACACTCTCTTCGGCCTCGGCGTAAACGACATCCGCAAGGATCAGGTCGTATTTCTTTGCAATGGCTTTCTCGTTTCGCAATTTACATTCGAGAATCGCGATCGCCCCTCCGAGTCTCGGAGAGGAGACCTTTTCGGACTTTTCCCTGACGAGTCCCAACTCCGTGAACTTATCGACCTTCGCGCCGGACACACTGCCGAGCTTGCGGACTGTTTCTGCCATTTCGCTTGGCGGAACATTTACCACGAAATCGCCTGTCTGCATCACGGCCTTGTATATGAAGTGGCCGTGGTATATCTCGAGGGCTATTATCGGGGGGTCGTCGGAAACCGGCATGTGCCAGGCTATAGGCGTGATAGCACACCTTTCGTTATACAACGAACTGACCAGAACGGTAGGCCCCGGCTGTATTATCCTGTACGCGATATCAAGCGGGACTTTTTTCCTCATATATGTCCTGCCCTCCGCTCATCTCTTCTCCCAAGACGCAATAACACCGCTTCTCATCAGCTTGTCTATGACCGTTTTGGGCAATTTAGTATTCACATACACCTCTTCGAAGTTACAGCAGCACTGAAGAACTGGCGTGCCTTTCTGATATATAAGGAACTGGTTGAACATGCTCTTCGGATCGACGCTGTTAAGGCATTCGACCGAAAAGACATAGATGAAGTCGTCGGTGAGGCTGTAGCCGTTCTCGAGGAATGCCGCGTCGGGAAGCGAGGTGTTGAGCTTCACCCTCTCGGCTGAGCGGAAATGGGAAAGCTCGCCCGCCCAGTATCCGAAATCGTATGAGGATATATATAGGGTGCCGTTATTCCTGAAAAGGTCGAGCATCGCCTTTATAAATGCGCGCGCGTCCTGGACGCCGACCCGCGCGACAGGCGCTACCTCCGCCTCTTCGTAATAATTCCTGCCTGTGTCTACCTCCATGCCTTTACCTTTCTTCGTGATTTCCTACTCTCTTGCGGCGCTGACAGACCGCCCCATCTCTTTTTCGCAAGATAAATTTATCCATTCCATTATCTTCGAGACAGCCATGTCTATCTCGGCTTCGGTCAACGGACGGCCCTTCGGGATATTATACCATTTTTCGAGGCAGCCTCTACAGCACGTCGCGGTGGCGTGCTGCGCCTTGAAAACGGGATGGCCCTTAAACGGCGTCTGTTTGCCGTCATTATAAGGCCGAGCCGGCGCAAGCTTCCGAACGATAAAATCCCTGGCATGCGATTCTATCTTCTCGATGGAGTATCTCTGTATGCATGCGATATCTTTTCCATCAAGTCTAAAACGGGCGCGGAATTTTGAATTACGGTAAGGCGTAAGCATAAAGCCGCATGCTCAATACCGAGCTGTCAATACAGCAACACGTAAAGGAAAGACGCCACTCCCAGAACTACAAGAGTAAGCCCCATGAGCCGCGTATTCCGTATCTCCTTCTCCCAGGAGATTGGTTCAAGCCTCCAGTTAAACGGCCTGTATAGCGCTATCTGGATATCGATCGTCTTCTTCGGTTTCCAGGCGATGAGCGCGCCGAAGACGGTAATTACCGCTATAGCCGCAAGCCGCAGGCAGAACGGGCAGATGACGCCCGCCGAGCACCGGCATTTCGCGAAAAAATCCACTAACGGGCCAATTCATGACCTTACCCTCCTCCTGTGCGTAGGCCGCTTACAGGCTTTTCCCGAGGTCGCGCGCTTTCCTCATCAGCTTCTCCGACGGCAAGCTCTTCGCGGGATCCATCATGCCCGCGGCATAGATCACATGGACCTTCGCGTTCATGCGGCCGAAGAAGACCTTCATCGCCCCCACCGCGCCCGGGATGATGCCCATCAGATGGCTGAACGGAAAAGGCGCGCCGCATGTGGTAATGAGCACGATCTTTGAAGGCTTTTTCTTTTTCCTTCTCGGTCCGAAGGCAGTCATCTCAAAGAAAGAGGCGCTTCTGTCCATGAACTTTTTCGCCTCGGAGGTGACGTTACTCCAATATGCGGGAGAGCCGAATACTATACTATCGGCTTCTTCCATCTTTTCAAGAATTATATGGTGGTCATCCTCTATAGGGCACTTTTTGTTCATCTGGCATGCAGAGCAACCTGCGCAGGGCTTTATATTATAGTCATAGAGCGATATCTTCTCGACCTCGCCGCCGGATTGCTTGACGCCTTCAAGCACCGCCTCTATCAGCCTATCTGTCGCATGACCTTTACGCGGGCCCGCAAGTATCCCCAAGCATTTCATATCTGACCTCCTTTTTAATATCGTTTCTTGAAGCCGATAATAAAAATTTTCTTCCGCATCTTTCTCGTCTTAGGCTGTTAAGTCTCAGGCCCTACGACGCTGCATCTGACGGTATTCTTACCTTCACGTTTTGCCTTATACATAAGCGCGTCGGCTGCCTTTATCATCTCGTCAAAATGGCACGAACGGCAGTCGTTCGTCATTACGCCGATACTGAACGTAACAGGCTTTCCGTTTGACATAGCGGTATTCGGGAAGCTGTCCCGTATCCTCGCGACTGCCGCCTGGGCGGCTTCAGCCCCTGTCTCAGGCATCAGTATCGCGAATTCATCGCCGCCGAGCCGCGCTATCGTATCTGTCGCGCGGAGTGACTTTTTCACCCCCCCTGGTGATATCCCGGAGAAAGGCGTCTCCGGCGCTATGGCCGAGATTATCGTTTATGCTTTTAAAGTTATCTATATCAAGATACACGACGCTGAAAGGGTGCTTGTACCTGAGCGACCTGTGCGTCTCGGCCCGGCCGATCTCGAAGAAATAGCGGCTATTGACCACTTCCGTCAGCGGATCGGTTCTGGAGAGTCTCTTCAGTCCGACTTGCGATTTCTTAAGCGCCATAAGCACGAGGGCAAACATGATGAAGAAGACACTCTGTATGCCGGCGTTGAGGGTATTTACCGGAGAGTAAGAGCCGCTGAGTATGTAGGTGACCGCCACATCCGAAATACCGCTTAAGGCCGCCACAAGCATAGCGGCAAGACTCCATGAAAACCAGGCAGTAATAACAATCGGCACCAAGTAAAGAAGGGAGACCGCGGTTTCATATTTGGTGAGAAAATCGGCCAATGCCACACAAAGTACCGCCGCCACCGACAAGACGGCCACGCCCAGCTTTAACATACACTCTAAAATACTCTTTTTATCGCTCATAAAATGTCTTCAGACACCTGTGAAGTACCCCTTATAAGTCAGGAATATCCCCAAAATAAAGATTACAGCCCAGGGCACCAGCATAACTCTTATGTTCTTAAGGAATATTTTCGATATTCCGGCCAGCCTGTCCGGCAACACGACGAGCAACGCACCCTTGATGAGTGTCAGCCAGCCGAAGATCGTAATGATCAGTCGCCAGTCCGCGGCCCAGATATTGTTGAAGATCACTATGGCAAGTCCTATTAAGAAAGTCATGATGCCGCTTATAAATACAAGGGCGGGGTTCTTAAAGAAGTCCGCGCCTATCCGCCTGAATATATCAACGTTAAGAAAAAGACCTGTCCCTATGATGACTATGAACGGTCCCAGGAACTTCGCTATCAAGACAGAGCCGTCCATCCCAATCCCCATTTCTTCGTCATACTGTCCTGGCTATCGCTTCGCGGCGCATCACCAAAAATACCGCCAGAGCCGCGCATTCTATCACCACAGCCGCCGTTATCAGGGCTGCGAGCGAAATACCGTATAGAAGGCCCATCAAAGCGCCGCCGGCGAAGAGCGCAAGCCCGTAAGAGGTGTTGAAGATACCGTAGCCTGTTCCTCTCTTTTTTAAATGGGTCAGGTCGGCCACGCCTGAGCGCATAACGGTCTCGTGAGCCCCCATTATCACACCCCACAGGACCATACCAAAGATCGCCAAAGCCTGACTGCCTGAGAAGACGCACGGCATCATCATCATTGTAAGAATAGGGATGGCTATAAGGACCGAAAGCCCGCCTGTCTTGCCCGGCCGCCTATTCTTGAATATATCATAAGCTTTACCTATAACAATAGCCGCTATAGCGTCGGCGGCCATGGCAATGGCATAGAGGAGCGGGATAAAGGCATCCGCAAACATCCCCTTGATCTTGAAGTGATAGCCGACAAGGACAGCGTTTACGAAGCCGGTTGTCGAGACGAAGGTAAAAGCTGTGTAAAGCCAGAATATCCTCGGCAACTTGTCCGATGGCGGGACTATCTCATCGGAATGCTCAAGGCGGGTTGGATCCTTGACTCGAAAGTACGCGATCGCGACACATGCCATCAGAACAACTAGCGGAAACCACATCAGCGCGTACGCGCTTTGATACGCGGAAGCGCCCTTCCGGTATCCTCCTCCTGCGAGCAAAAGCGAGCCCGTCAATATGAGGGGGCCTGCCACCGCGCCGAGCTGATCCAGCACCTCCGTTATGCCGAAGCCGAGCCCTGTGCCTATTTTTGAAGAGGCCATCGAAACGACGGTGTCCCTTGCCGGCCCACGCAGCGCTTTCCCTATCCTTTCCAATATGATAAACATGACCGCCGTCTGCCATATGCCCGTAAGCGACATAAGAGGTACGGCTATAAGAAGGCCGTAACCTATGAATATGAATAGCCAATAAGACTTTGACCTGTCGGACAAAAATCCGGAGACAAGACGCACACCGTATGAACAGAATTCCGCAAAGCCCATAAAAAACCCGACCGCCGCCGCGCTTGCGCCGAGAGTCTCAAGATACGGGCCGTTTATGCTGCGAGCGCCCTCATATATCAGGTCGCCGAAAAGGCTTACAAGACCGAATAGTATTATCACCTGTGTCGCTTTCTTCATGCCAACGCCTCCTAATCACCATTAATAGAACTTATCAGTTCATAGAGCCTGCCGTAATCGCGGCGGTTGAATTTCATAACAAGACGCGGAAGCCCCACGAATTCGCCTTTCGACACCTCGGCATTCAGCGCCTGCGACGGCCGTATCTCGCCGCCGGTCAGGATGTCACTAAAGCGCCTGTTGAGATCCGCGATTTTTCCGGGCGACAGCTCTCTGTTGAGCCGCAGGACAGTCAGGTTTCCGATATAACGGATCGAGTGATAGACCCTGTAAAAATCCTGGATGTAGCGGACGGCCTCGTCGACATCGGTGGTGATGCGGTACAGCTTAAGATCCTGGGCGTCGATATAGCCGTTATTGACCAGTTGTCCGCTGATGAACCTCTTCCACGATGACCAGTAGCCCATCCCGGACGGCTCCAGCAGGACGATCGGCCGCGGCCGCGACTTGCCGGTCTGCACAAGGGTGAGTATCTCAAACCCCTCGTCATGCGTTCCGAAACCTCCGGGGAACAGGGCGGTGGCATCGGTTTCCTTTATGAATATCAGCTTCCTGGTGAAAAAATATTTGAAGTTTATCAGCTTTTCCTTCTCGTTGATATAAGGGTTTGGCTTCTGTTCGAAAGGAAGGCGTATGTTAAGGGCGAACTGGCCGCCCGGACCTGTGCCTTTGTTTCCGGCCTCCATGATACCGCCCCCTCCGCCTGTGACAACCATGTAGCCTGAGTCTGAAAGTTTACGGGCAAACTTCTCCGCCATCTTATATTCTGCGGCCGATGGCTTGGACCTTGCAGAACCGAAAATGACGACCTTGCGCACATCTCGGTAGGGGGCAAAGACTTTGAATGAGTACCGAAGTTCCTTCATCGCGTTATTGATGAGCTTCAGATCGCCTATGTCTTTTGATTCCATACCTAGCTTTACAACGGTCGTCAGTATCTCTTCGAGAAGACGGCTTGTCTCAGGAGATGACGAAAGCGCCGCAAGGGCTTCTATCAGCCCCTCGATATCTTCATCGCCTATCCTATACTCTTTTTTGCCGCCCATAGTAACCTTTTCTCTTTGAACCTTTTCTCTTTGAAAAAGTTCCGCTTACTTTATCTTCCAAACAGCTTACGTAACTCGGACTTCACATCTTCAAGGATACGTCGACGCTCCGGCCGCAGGTTTCTGCCGGCCCGGTTGATATAGAAATTGAGCATGGACATCGCGGATTGAAACGGCGGCGCTTTACGGCGCGAGCTTTCTTCAGCGGAGCGTTTAAGCGACTGGGCAATCCTAACCGGATCATCCCAGGTAAACACACCGGCCTCCAAGTCGAGGGCGTTACTTTGCTTGGTAACCGCATCAGACCATCTTTTCTTGGCCATATCGCTTTCTCGTCCAGCGCAATGAGCCCTTTATCTCTTACACCTTACTTTGCAATAGTCTCGTAACATCTAAATAGATGGTATTGTTAGCCGTTATTGTCACCATAATAAAAAATCTATATATAACCCCATCATCGCCGTTCGTCTTACTAAAGGCTGAATTTCGTCTTCTCGATCTTCTGCTTAGAGAATGCCGCCTTCACCTTGTCTACGGAACCCTGCAGTGCGGTCAAGATCTTTTCCACCTGTTCCGGTGTATACTCGTAGCTTGAGCTGGCCAGATTTGCTATTAGCTCTATTTTGGATATCGCGTTCGTCACTCTTTTAGAGGCAAGTCTTTTAAACTTGTCCGCCTTCGATTCCCCTCCTACATTCGCAACCTCTTTCTCTTCCATATCTTCCTCCTGTCTTTTATTAAAAACTTTTCTGCTATCTTACTCGTTCCAAGTCTCCCATAACCCAGCAAGGAAATTTCTAGGATCAAGGTCTGAGCCGTATTTCTCCCACATTCTGCGGTGAGATGCGAGCACCATATCGTCAAATGCCGTAACTATATCTTTCGACATCGTCTCCAGATCTCTTTCCGTGCCGACGAATGGCTGCGGAAAAGACACCGGCACTATTGAAATCTTCGCCAGAAAATCGGTGATGAACTCTCTTGAGGCAGGATTTCTTATTTCATCCGCGATTTCCTCATAAACTGTCCCGAGGCTCTTTGCAAAGATAACTCCAAGATAGACTCTTCTTGAGTCCTTTTCGTCTGAGATGCAGGAGATTAGTATGTCGTAATCCTTGCCGGCAGCCGAGGAGTCATCTACTATGGTAACGTCTCCCAGCGCGCGCAGATAGCGTTCGACATAGCTCTTTACCTGACCGGCCGTATTTTCAGCACCCGCGACGCTGACGCATACCTTGAAGTTCTCTTTCGCCTGAAGGTCAACATCGCTCAAAAACACCGTAATTATAATCGAAAAAATTGTCATAACCTTTTTATGCCCCATTTGAATCTCCTTATTTTTTATATTTTACCACAGAAAGATAGGATATGTGGCTTTTTGATGGTCGAAATTCAAAGCCTCTACATCCAAACCTCAATAAAGGGTGGTTGCTCATATTACAATCTATACAGACTATTACGGTGGTCAACATGCCTGTGGCCGCGCTGTATCGCCCGCAGCGCAAAGTATATTTCCCTGCATATCCATGCGTCGGTCGCAGCGTATATTATCTGTTCGCGTGAAAGGTGGGGCAGGTCCCAGCGAGAGACTCTTGCCGATTTTGATATCTTAAACCCGAAAAGGAGCGCCGCAAGCCCACGAAGCCCAGCGTTTTTTATTCCGAGGCCGGCGCTTAAAGCCGCCAGCTCTATGAAACCTGCTGGATTAAACGAAAAAACTGTCTTTAACTTATTGATGTCGTCGTTGACGGCGACACCGGCCTTCACTGTCTTCTTATCCGCGAGGATAGCGGCAAGCGGCTCGTGGGAACCGATATTACGCAGCTGGAATATGTAGACCCCTGAGCTTCCAGCTAGCTGCACCAAAGCGGGCGGATACGACTGGCCCGCCTTGAAGGCGGGCCTGGTCTCTGTATCGAAACCCAGGACCTTTTCGCCCGCGAGGGCGCAAGCAGCCGCATGCGCCTTAGCATCGGAATCAACCAGATGGATATGCCCTGTGTAGGACTTAAGCGGCAGGGCGTTTATCTCGGCCTTAGATATGGCGTGTCTGTGCGTCGCGTGATGGTGCACAACCTATCCTTTGGGGGCGGATTTGGCGCGAATCCGGGATGATTTTTTGAAACCGCTTCGGACTACTTGTTGCTTACCGCCTGCTTGACCAGGCCTACGGCATTTCCAGCAGTGCCGACAGCGGCCTCCCCTGCCTCTTGAGTGGCCTGTCCGGCGTCTTCAACCGTATCAGATATCACCTTCGCCGGTCTTGCGTTTGAAAATGTCTTCTGCACGCCCGATACGGTCGTCTTAACGGCGGACGACAGCACATCAAATATGTTATCCGCATAAACTGCGGAAGCCGCTACCGCAACGGCCAGTGCCGCTATAATGACCCTCTTCATCGCTAACTCCTTTCCGAATCGAGCTGAATCCTGTTTTTTTCTATTTAAGCGCTATGGTCTTCTCTTTATCGCCGCTTAAGTTACAGTAGGCAATAACACGAACTTTCTCGCCCCGTTTATTGTTTTTTAAGGTGATAGTCGCCTTCTGGACAGCAGGATCTGCCTGGGAGGTAAACTCTTCGAATCCCATAACCCCTTCATCTTTTGCCACTTCAATTTTTCTCACATAGTGTTTAGCTGTATCTTTTGTATCGTGTTTGACTGTAACTGTAAGTTCACCCTTTTGAGCGTCGTACGAGGTGTTTATCGCTGAGGGTGGATGCGCAGATGCTGTCATAGAGAAACATGCGATACAGAATACGGCCAACATCGCTTTGTTTTTCATTAAAACCTCCGCTAGCTGCTATAACTAATCAGACTACTTTGAAAACTCTATCGTGCTGATGAACTTTCTGGGGAACCTTGACGCCAACAAGATCGCCGGCTTTCGCCTCTTTGACATCGACACGCTCGATCTGCATCGAGGTCACGTCCATAGTAATGTCGTCGTGCGCCCCCCTTATGTGTATCTTGTCTCCTACCTTCAGGTCCCCTGATAATTCTATCACTGCTGCGTTCACATGCGCGAAGTAATGCGTTACCTTGCCTATCTCCTTCTCCTCCATGGGAACCTCCTTTGTTGGCATTCATTATTATATCATGAAAAGGGTAAATATTGAAAGGGAGGAACACGCGTTGACAAGAGAAGATAAAGGGCGCAAGGCGTAAGAAAAGGCGCTAGCGCCAGATGATGCGGGGTTCAACCCTTAACGGAATGCAGTTATACTCGTATTTGGGATAACCGAGGAGCATGGCGCCGTGGCATTCCGCTTTAGACGAAATTCCTGCCGCCTTGCGTGCAGCGGTATATTCGTTGAGCGCCATCTTTAGATAGCCTGCCCAGCATGCGCCCAGGCCGAACGGCAGCGCGATGAGCTCGAAATGCGCCATCGCGATCACGCAGTCGGTGACGGCCATCCTGTCGGCTTTGGGGGCGTAAGTGATAACGGTGTGCGGCGCGCCTCTGCAGATACGGTCGGAACCTGATTCGAATGCCTTGATTATTCCTTCGAAGTGAAGAGACTCGGCAAGAGGCGATTTTTCAGCGACAAGTCCTTTCATCCATTCGACTGTCAGGCCGGCAAGTTCCTTAACCTTGTTTGGATCATGGATGACGGCCCAGTGGACTTCCTGGCGGTTAATGCCGGTGGGCGCGTAGCGCGCGATGTCGATCATCTTGTCGATGACGGCCTTGTCAACCATCTCATCCTTATATACGCGGATGGACCGACGGCCCTTGAAAAAGACTTCCGCCTTCTCGGGCGTAAGCCGCCAACCAGCGGGAAGTTCCTTGAGCTTTTCAATCGGCATGAAGTCAAGCGAGATAGCGCCTTTGGGGCAAGCGCAAGCACAGTGGCCGCAGGATATGCAGTCGTCTTCGCGACCTTCGCGCACCCTTGGACGCTTTTCAGCGTCCAACTCGAGGATGCGCACAGGACACACCTCAACGCAGGTACCGCAACTGGCGCATTCGGTTATATCTACTCTGAGGAAACTCATGGATTTTATTATAACACATTTTATCAAAAAAATACTATAGACATACGCCTTAAAAATTATCCTCAACGCTCAAGTTTTTGCCCTTTCTCCTGCCATTCGTCGAGGCCACCCTTGAAGACAAGCACCCGGTATCCGTAGCTAGAGAGCTTCTTTGCTGCCTCGTCGCTGTAAGGACAATGGAAATCTAGGCAGTAGACAACTACGTTGGAGCCTGGCGGTATCTTCTCTTTGGCGCTCGATTCGCTTATCGTCTTTACCGGAAACGATATCGCGCTCGGGATGTGGCCTGTTCTGTAGTCGTCGGATGATAGGACGTCCACTATGACGACATTCTGCCTTGAAAAGCATATCTGCATCATCTGAAGATATGATATCGCCCTGATGCCGTCCTTCTCGAGCACTTCGCTGAAGATCTTGTCAAATGTCGATGGTGCAGAGGGCCTCGTCGACACGGTCGTAGCAGCCGGCACTTCCTTTCCATCAGCGGAAATCTTCCTGAACACGCCGCAACCGTCCTCATTAAGGACATCGACAACCATGCCACTTACCTCCCCATCAGGCCCGGCAGTGAAAGTCACAAGGCCGGCATCTTCGGTGACGGTAAAATAACTCCAGGAAGACATAAAAGTATCCTTGTCCCAGTGGCGCAGATCGAGTTCCATGCTCCTCGGACCTATGGACAGGACCAGGTGATCTTCCGACTTCCTCACGGTGACTTTCCCATAGACGTCGTTTGAATAGTCGCCTTCGTATTTATATTCGGGGCGGGCGTGTAAAGGTATGGCCGGACGTTTTGGTTTCTTGGCATTCTCTTTCTCACTTGCCTCTCTCTGCTTCCGAAGCGCCTCTTTCGACCAGTCACGGGCTGGATTGCCAAAGTATAGGTCGAAGAAACGGAAGGCAAGCGCCTCCGGGAATTTGTTCTCGATAAGGTTCGAAAGCACAACTATGCCGACTCTCGCTTCCGACACGAACGCGACCATAGTCTTGGAACCGGATGTACCGCCGTTATGCCATATTATAGGATATGGGCTGAACTCCCTGCGGATCCATCCCTGACAATAGTATTGTTCGGGGCCTGTAGAGCCACCGATGGCGGTTTTGGGCTTGCGCATAAACCTCAAGTTTTCTTCTTTTATTATTCGTTTTCCTTCGAAGACGCCATCGGACATCTGCATGCGGATCCATTTAATCATATCCTTTACATTGGAATTTATTCCGCCGGCCGGGCCGTAATCGTATGGCCAGTCCATGTATTTCCAATCCATCGGAAGCACGATGATCTTCCCATCAACGATGTGATGAAGAGACGCCGCGTTATCAGAGGATACGTAAGAGCTTTTGTCACAGGAACTCGAGGTCATGCCAAGAGGAGTAAATATGCGATCCTTTATATTCTGCTCCCACGTTTTGCCGGTATATTTTTCGACGAGTTTTGCGGCGACAAGCCAGATACTATTCTGATAGGCATAGGTTGAACGAAAGCTTGTAACGGGTTTAACGTAACGCAGCGAATCAACCACTTTATCCCGACCGTAGCCGGCCATGATTAGGTTATCAAGGCTAAAAGCCGGCATGCCGCTGTTCTGAGCCATGAGGTTAGTGACCTGAAACTGATCTGTCACCCACGGGTCGTACATCTTGAAGCCGCTAAGATGGTTTATGACCTTATCATCCCATTTTATTTTGCCCTCGTCAACGAGCATGGCCACAAGCGCGGCGGTGAATGCCTTGGAGGCCGATCCTATCTGAAATACAGTATCAGTTGTTACAGGGTCGTCTTTGCCGAGCTCCTTTACTCCGAAGGCTTTTTCGTAGATGATATCGTCGCCCTGCACAATAGCTAAGGCCATGCCGGGTATCTGCCAGTCGACCATTCCTTTAACGGCGTAGTCTTCGAATTCTCCTAAGATCGCTTTAAGCCGGGTTTCCTCGGGTTCTTTTACCGCTGTCGTAGCGCATCCGGAAGACGCATCTTGAAAACACAACGCAAGGGCGACAAAAAGTGTCAGGCAAAACTTAAAAGCGCTCTTCATCGCAGCTCCTTAAAGATTATTTCTTTTTTCGGTACTTTGCCACAAGGGCGGCATACCTGGCATCCTTACGTATGAATTCAAGGTCTGGGTCCTTCTCCATATAGCCAAAGGCGCGGTAACCAAGCTTAATCGCCTTCTCGAGGGATTCGAGACACTCATCGCTTTTCTTGAGAAGCGAATAGTCGCATGCGAGGTTATAGTGAAAAACTGCTTCCTTTGGTTTAAGCTTTACGAGCCTTAAGTCCACCTCGAGGCCTTTCCTATACATACCCTTTTTGGTGTAGGCGTCTCCTAAAGCCACGAGCGCTTCGATAAGGTCGGGTCTTACCTTAAGAACATCTTCATAGAAAGATATCTCGAAATCGAGATCTTCCTCCAGTTTAAATCCAGTGTGATGCGTCATCACAAGTAATAACACCCCCTTTACGGCAAAATATTATATCATAAACAAGACTCATGGCACATCCGCTTTCTACTCATGCTATACTACCGAAAAACACAAAACCGCAAAGGCGCCAAAGTCATGCTTTTGAGTCTTTGCGCCATCTTGCGGCTTTGTGGTGGCAAAAACAGCTCTCGTCTCTATATTTCAGGGCCGTCAAAATCTTTCTTGACCCATTTACCCCTGTGCACTCTTCCTTTTTTTTCCATTACGCTCCTCATCTTCGCGAATTGTTCCGGCGTCAGGATCTTCTTCATCTGCAGGACCTTCTCGATCCTCATCTGTATCTGCTCACCGCTGAGGTTCTTCAGGTCCTCGACGATAGCCGCGAGTTTCGCCTTGTCAGGCGAGGCTTTGTCAAGCTCGGTCTTCAGCGCTTCATGCGCGGTTTTCATCTTCTCCCTGATCTCCTTTACCTTTGGCGCGAAAGCCTCTCTCTGCTTCGCGAGCTCGGCTTTCTGCCCGGCCGTAAGGCCCAGCTCCCTGGTCATCTCCTCGAAATGAGCCTTGCCGTCGCCCTCGCCTTTCCTGCCGTGCCATTCATCGCCAGCCCAGACAGCGGTACCTGAGAAGATCATCGCCGCCGCTACGAATATCGCCAGCGCTTTCCCCGTCCTCGTCTTCATGTTAATCCCCCCTTTTATTACTTTAGACAACGCTGCGTACCGGAAAGTTCCCTCTATAGCGTTTTATCATTGCCGGCGCATATCTCGGTGTCAAAGAATTCCGCGCCGTTCGGCTCCGCCGCGGTGAGGCTTATCAGGAACTCCATCTGCTCGCCGAGATATTCATCCGCCGCGCGCGTCTGCGCTATTGGCCGCGCCAACATGAAAGCGATAAGGACCGCGCAGGCGGCCGCGAACGCGAGCGCGCTTCTCGGTATCCCCGCCATATTCGCGGCGATGCGGCCTGCCGCCTCAAGGATACCCGCCTTCACGCCGCAAATCGTCCTTTTATCCGACAATACGCGCGCCCTCACGCGCTCCCAGAGGTAGGCCGGCGCCTCCTCTTTCCGGACCGACTCAAACGGCTGTTTTGCCCCCGCGGCCACTTGCGCGGCAAGCTCGCGGCAGGCGCTGCAGGCCCTCAGATGATCCTCCGCCTCCAGCCTGAGGCCGCCTTTAAGTTCTCCGTCGATATAATCGGCGAACAAAAGTTCTCTCACCTGTTCGCAGTTCATCCCCCTCACCCCTTCTTTCCGATCGCGAGCAACTTCTCGCGAGCCCTTTTAAGCCTGGAGCGGACGGTATTTATGTTGATGCGCAAAACGTCCGCTATGGAGGCGTAATCCATCCCTTCTATCTCCCTCAGCACCACACAGGCTCTCTGGTCTGGATCGAGCGCCGCAAGAAGCCGCCTTACCGTCTCACCGGCCTCCTCCTTATCCAGCACCTCTTTTGACTTATCGGCTGAGAGCCTGTCGTGCGCGACCGGGTCATATACGACATTGCCGCGCGACCGCCTCTCCGAGGCCTTGCAGTAATTGATGGCGGTGTTGGCGGCGATACGGTAAATCCAAGTCTTAAACGAAGACCGAAATCCGAAACCATTAAGACTCCTGTACACCTTTAGAAATACGTCTTGGACCACCTCGTCGGCATCGTCGCGGTTATTGGTTATCCGCAGCGCTATGTTGTAGACGAAGCCCGAAGTGGCCCGGTAGATCTCCTCGAAGGCGGCCATGTCGCCGCCCGAGGCCTTCATGACAAGCTCGTTTGATATATCAGACATATCTTTTGTCTCTATTTTATTAGACAAGCTGGCGGTCGCAAAAGTTCCGTTTGCTAGGATATTTTTCGAGGTAAACGGGCGGGTTATTTTTCTCTTCCAGATAATTTTTTCAGCTCATCCAGAAACTCCTGTCGGACTTTACCGCCTATCTCCTCAATCTTGTGGACATCAGACCAGGCCTTGTCGTAATCTTTGGCTAGCATATATACCTTGGCCCTGACAAAATAGCCCTCCGGATATTTCGGGGCAAGCTCGATCGCCTTGTTGGCATCGGCTATGGCAAGCTTGAAGTCCTCATCGCTCATCTCCGCCGGTCCGATGTTTATATAAGCTTGGGGGGAATTGGGGTCTATCTTGGAACGCTCTATAATGTTTTTGTAGGCATAGGCCAAAGAGCGGTTAATATACGCTTCGACATAGTTAGGGTTTAACTCTATAGCCTTAGAGTAATCAAGTATAGCCTGCTCAACCTCGTTTGAATTTGCATAGGCTATGGCGCGGGTATAATAGGCCATTGGAATATTCGCGTTTATCTTTATTACTTTGTTAACATCCTCGATGGCCTTTCCGGTATTGCCTCCCATGGCGTATAAAAGGCCGCGGCTTAGGTAGGCTTGGACATACTGGTTGTTAAGCTCTATCGCCTTGGTGTAATCGGCGATCGCCTTTTCGGGCTGCTTGGAGTTGGCATAAGCAACCCCGCGGACATAATAGGTCTCTTCCTTATTCGAATCCAGTTCTATCGCCTTGGTGTAATCGGCGATCGCTTCGTCAGTTTTGTCCATAGCCATATAGACAAGCCCCCTGTAACGATAGGCGTCGGCATAGGTTTTATCCGTTGCTATCGCCTTGTTGAGATCAGAGATCGCCATATCAAGGTTTCCCTTGTTGTAATAAGCTATGGCTCTTTTGACATATTCCCCAGCCGTAATAGATTCGCTCAAAACAACCTGCCTGGCAATGTTTTGCGCCTCAAGCGCTTTTGCACCCATGAGAAGATGCAAAGGCTTCTGGACTTTTGTATCCAAGGCAGAATTATATGGCTGGCCGTCGATATTATCTATCTCCGAGGCACGGTAGATTATAACTGCCCCCTTGTAATCTATTTTAAGATAGTTCTCCGTTTTTTCTATTATTATGGCGCTTACCTTTTCGCCGCTTTTTAAAGTGATAACCTCAGCGTAAACTGTGTCGAAAGCAAAAAACATTATATTAAATAATAGCAAGAAAAATAGGGTCAATTTACCATACATTGTTGTTTCTCCTTTTCACAATGACCTGTGGACAAAGCACGATTGAAAAAGGCCTCCATTTTTTCGGCCACAATCTCCCTTTCCTGGTCTACTGTTATAACATGATACGAGTTATACAGAAATATCATCTCTTTGATGGGGGATCCAACATTATCATATATGTATTTTGAATTCTTTATACTGGTCAAATCATCGTCTTTGGCTTGTATCATTTGGACCGGCACTACGATACGGCTTAACCTTGGCGAAAGATATCGCACCAGCAGCTTAAGCTGGTATAGCTGCGTAACCGGGAAAAAAGGGTAGCCATACTGCGCAACATTTTCCATATTCTCAAGGGTGGCTTTAGAATAATACTTATGAATGCGGCTGCGTATCGCTTCATTTCTTACCCCGTAAGGCGGTTCTTCTTTAAAATAGAAAAAGTTTTTAAGCGGCGTGCATGCGAGCGGCATAAATAATTTAGCCATCGGTGTGTTCCAGCCGTCGTAGAACAGCGTAGGTGCCAAACATGACACCGCGCTTATACTTGTGGGGTACTCATATGCAAGAAGAAGAGCCAAAAGCGCCCCAAACGAAAGGCCCCCTACAAATACAGGTCTTTCTGATTTTTCGAGGCCGGCTGATAGAAAGGCTGACGTGACGGAAGCATAGAACTCCTGCCAGCGGCTTTTTCTGAGGACCTCTAAAGGTTCTCCGTGATTCGCTAGTCTCGGCACGATGACCGAATAACCTTTCTTATTTAGAAAACTCGCGAGAAAACGCATTTCGTTGGGAGTCCCCGTCAAGCCATGCAACAGCATCACAGTCGCCCCATTGGTTCCTTCGACCGAAAAGCCATTAGTGATGGTAGAGGCTGGATGGCATTTTTTGACGCGTCTATAAGTATTCCTTAAGCCGAGTGTAAATACCACCGACATTTTTTATCCTTTTTCAAGTACTGATACATCTTTTGCAAAATAGAAAAAGCCAGGCTTAAGTCGAATCATCCCTCATACGATAACGGAAGTTTCACCGTAAAAGTTGAACCTTCGCCAACTCGGCTTTCCACAGTTATGGTTCCCCTGTGGACGTCCGCTACTGCTTTAGCCATAGAAAGACCGAGACCGAAACCGTCACCGAATAAGGTAGACTTTCGCGCCTTGTAAAATCTGTCTAATATATAAGGTATTTCTGATTCCTCTATACCGATTCCCGTATCACTTACATTTACCACCGCAAACCTGCGGTCTTTGCGAGCTGATACGGAAATGGTGCCTTTTCTGTTAGTGTACTTCACGGCGTTATCGAGAAGATTCGAAAAAAGCGTGTCCAGTTTTTTCTCGTCAGCGTCGAGAACAATGTCATCTTTAAGCACTGAGGAAATGTTTATGCCTTTTAAAGCAGCCTCGGCTTTTATCCCTTCGAGCGCTTTTTCGAGGACTTTCATAAGGCTCACCCTCCTTATCTCGAGAGCCATACGCTCGTTATCGTACTTGGCCAACAATTCAAGATCCTCTATAATACGCCCGAATTTTGCTATTTCTCCCAGTCCGTATCTCAAGATTACCTTATGCTCTTTCGCCGAAAACTCCTTGCCAAATGCCGATTCGAATCTTTCTTTCATAGCCGCCAAAGGCATCTTTAGCTCTCCGGATATGTTTTGTATAAAACGCTGCTGCGATGAAAAGGAACGGTCAAGCCTTTCTATCATATCGTTAAAGGTATCGGCAAGGCGTTTTATCTCGTCTTTTGTATCTGGAATATGTATCTTCAGCTTTAAATTCTCGGCGGTCGTTTGTTTGAGTGTATCTATCATCTTATCAACTGGTTTGAGGGTAAGCCGTACGAGCACAAGCCCCGGCATGCCAGCAAGAAATACTGTAAGAGGCAAGAGAATAACAAGCGCCAACATAAGATTACTCATCGCGATAGAAAGAAGGCGCGTCGGCCCGGCTACCTGGATTATATACATAAGCGAGCCATCTTTTATAACAGGCTTAGTGTATACCCTGAAACTAGCCTTTTTGCCTTCTATCGTCTCACCTTTAACGGTATCGAAATCACATGCTCCGTCACGCACTTTCTCAATAACGTCGGCATCCGGAGCGGCTATACGTGGCATATTTCTAGAGGAAACTATAATCTGGTTATCCTTATCAAGCAGGCGGACGAAGATGCTCATCAGCTCCGGATCTTTACGTTTTGTTTCGATCCAGTTGGAAGAATTTGCCATAATATCTTTAACATCCGGACCATTCCGTGAATCCGATGGTTTACCTTTGGTATTCCAATGAGCATCTATCGAACTGGCCACGCCGTCAGCTCTTAAACTTAATAGGTCATCAAGATCTTCGTAGAGGAGCCTATTAAAACTTCCATAGAGAACGGCACTGAAAACAAGCAACGTCAATGCCAAAAGGAGCATGTACCACAGCATCATCCTGAAGCGTATAGATTGGAAAAACATGGGTGTATTATATCATGTGGCAAAAATGGCCGCAAGGCACCCAAGCGCGAGGATTAAACTAATTATGCGGAATGGTAAAAGTTGCTACAGCAAGGGGGTGGTTTTCCTCGCTGTGCGAAGGATCAGCTGAGCATTATGAGTATAATACCGGCGACCACCAGAAACGTGCCAATCACCTTCATTCGCTCAATCTTCTCACCCAGAAAAAAGTGTGCCGAAAAAAGTATTATGAGATACTGAAGGCTGCCCAGCGAGTAGACGAGGCTGAGGTCACCCTGCGCAAGCGCAGCGACCCATATCGCCAGCCCAGCCATCATCGCTGCCAGCCCCGCCCAAATGGCCTTCTTCGAGAGGACTTCTCCCACAAACTTAAAGACGCTGCCAGGACGGCGCAGGTCGTGCCTGCCAACAGAATTGGTGGCGGATTTAAACAAAAGGTGCCCGAGCGCCGTCACTATCTCCGCTGATATCACTAAGAGGACAATCTTTATCATGCCTTCTCCGCTCTCCGGCCGCTTTTACTCTGCGAGACGAAATGTATACCGAGCACGATCAGGAATATACCCGCCCATCTGAGGGCGTCAACGCGCTCATGCAGGAAGACGGCTGCCACTACCGGCACCAGTATATAAGAAGTGCTTCCCACCGGCATCGCAACGCTTAGATCGGCCCTATAAAGAACTATTATCCATATGAAAAAGTTGAATATGTAAACCGCTAGTCCCGCCCACAGAATAAGCGACCCGGCGTTTTTTGAGATGAATTCCGCCATATTGACCAGGGTAATCGAGTTTATCCCTGTCTGAATCAGCCCTTTCTTCATCAGAAACTGGGCGAGCGTGTCCCCTATATCGTTTAGGACGATGAGAAGAAATATCTTGAGTGTAAGGCGGGATTTTATCATCGGTTCCTCATTATCTTCCTTGCCTCTCTGAGTGAAGGATCGAAGTTCTCGAATTTAAGAAATTGACATATAAAAGCAAATATAGGCCGCAGAGCTCGGTTCCGAAGGCGAGCGTAGATATAAAGAGGGATGAATTCAAAGCCGAGCCTTCTTTTGGGCTCATAACCGGTAATGCCCATCTCATACTCTTTTATGCCATGCTTTATACACCAGTTGAGGACATCGCGGAATTTCAAGAAGTAAAGGTGATATTTGTGAGCAACCGAGTAATCCAGTCCAACATAGTAGTCTATGAGGCGTTTCTCGGAGACCAGGCACAAAAGGAACGCTGTCAGCTTTCCTTCTATGTACCATAGAAAATATTTCACCTTTCCCGGCATGTTCTTTGACAGGTTTTTGAAGAAAGCCATAGGAAGCAGCTCAAAACCCATGTCATGTTTTTCAACAATTTCGAGATAGAGCTTGTAGACCTCGCGCAGGGTGTGGTCATCAAGCGAATCCGCGATCCGCATATCGATCCTCACCTGACCATCTACCTTCCTGAATTTTCTGCGTAGATCATAGCGTGACGCCGCGCTTAACGTCTTCAGGTATTCCTCGAAGTCCTTGAACCAGACGTTCATCTCAGTGGTCGGGAGACTGTCGAATTTCAAGAATCCGTCTTTTTGCAACGGATCAAGAAGGCTCGTATACGAATGCTCAAAATCCTTAAAGGCAATTATGGCGCATCTTTCCTTCTTTGCCACTTGCTCCATGCGCCGAACTATTACCTTCAAGGTTCTTTCGGGATCATTTACTATACCAATCCTACCGGGACCAAGTGGCTGGCCGCAGACAAACGCTTTCAGGCCAAATATGTTCGGCGCGATCTTTTTGACAGAATTGGAAAGCCGCCTTAATGGGCCGTTTATGCTGGTATCGAGGGAATAATTCACGAGAAAACAAGGTGCTACCGCCACGGGAGTTTTTTTGTCGTAGACAATGATGTAGCGAAAGGAAAATTGCTCCAGTCCCGATTCATCGAGGGTTCGGAAAAAATCGTAGCTTTCCAGTACATCGGGGAATAATCTGTCCCAGGTGTCGCGAGGAATATCATCTATCCTGGTGGCAACCCTCGTCTTGAGAAAAAACCTCTTATGGCGCTTTGATACGAGCAACTATTATGGTCCTTTTACAAAATCATACACAACAAACCTGGAGGCTAAAAAATGATTTTAGCCGAGCTTTTTTGAAACCTGAGAGAACTCATTGTTATAACAGCGATTCCGAATATGAAAAGCATAGCATCTAGTCCCAGAGCACTTCCACGCCGACGCCTTTAAGAAAAATATACGCGGTGGTCGTAAGATAATACCGCTGAGGACTCAGCAATATAATCGATTGGATAGGCAAATTCCTAAAATAGTGTCATCGGGAAATTAAATAAAAGGACGGGCATCATCGCCTCCTTTAACGTGAAAACCCTACCGTCCTTTTCACCGACCTCGTTGGTCTTTCCAATCATGCTGTATTCGCCCATCTCCAAGCAATTAGAGAAATATAATGTTGTCGCCATCGTGGCAAAAACGACTGCGGCCATTACGACAGTTTTTCTTCACACTTTTATCCGTCTTAAAAACTCGGCGCTTTCTTCCGGTATTGATGCATTTATGGACATGCCTGATCCCAGCTCAAAGCCGGCAGGACTCGTGATTCGAGGAATAACGGAGACATACCAATGGAATGACTCGCGCCATTTCTCGTTAACAGGCGCTGAGCGTATCGTATAATTGAAATCGGGATTATCAAGACCAACGTATAACTTATTGAGCACGATCTTGAGGTTCATGGCAAGATCACTAATCTCCACATCAGCAATCTCATCAAATGAAGCGGAATGGCGGCGAGGAAATATAAGCGTTACAAAAGGAGATATCTCCGCGTACGGCATAAACGCCACAAAATATTCGGTCTCGAAAACCAGTCTCTTTTTCCCAGCAAGTTCCTGTTCAAGCATCTGACAAAACATGCATTCACCTGTAACATCATGGCATGATATTGCGTTTTCAAGGATATCCCTTATATGATGGGGAACTATGGGTGTGGCTATAAGCTGTGAATGGGGATGCTCCTGGGACGTACCGGCAGCCTGGCCATGGTTCTTGAAAATGGTGATAGCCTCTATATCTGGCATCTTCTGAATATCAATGTAACGGCTCCGGTAGGTGCGGATTATATCCTCCACCTCGTTATATTTCATCAAAGCGATACAGGTATTATGGTCGGGGTGTTTCACAATAACTTCGTGAACCCCATAACCGCTGATGCGCCTGTGTGGATGGCTTATCTGGCGCTCTTTTTTTACGGTAGGGACTAGCGCCGGGAATTTATTATACATTACACGGGTGCGCCAGCTATCAGCGCCGCCCAGCCGGAATGTTTCATCGCTACGGTCACCTTCATTGCCTGGGCAAAATGGGCAGTCATTTCTGTACTTTGGAAGGGGCGCTTTCTCCAACCTTGGCTTCCTGAAATCGCTGGGCCTTTTGGCTCGCTCACTGGCTATTATTACCCAGTCGCGGGTAATGATGTTATATCGGAGTTCTGACATATCACCTCATGATTAGAGAAATATTATATCAAAGGGGGTGGGATGCAACAACCATAAACAAAAAGACACTGCCGATATAATAAACCGGCAGTGTCTTTTAATGTTTTAATTCTTTTTACTTATGATTTCTATTTGCAGGGTTTGCAGTTCTCTTAGTTTTTCTTACAAGACGGGCAATTGCAAGTACCCATCTTCTGCAACGCACATGCCGTATCTTTGAATATCGACACGTCCTGGCACGGGACAGGCACCACTTTCGGGGCGTTTCCGCAGCCTCTCGGCGGCATCTTCCAGCACTTCATAGTGTCGGCCATAACCTGGAAGCAGCTTGTCGGGCACTTCCCGCAGGTATAGGTCTGCCCGCACTTCGAGCAGCCGCTATCAGCCGCCAGCACCGGCATAGCGCAAAGCGCAAACGCCAGCACAACCGCCAAAACAATCATCTTCCTCATACAGCAACCTCCTTCTTTTTGGTTTTATATTATACATTATAACTATAAAAATGCAAGAGGATATTATATTTTCTATCCCGCCGATTCTTGGTGAAGCCATGATTACCAGAAAAAGCTACCTCATTTTATCCTTTTCCGGAACAATCCAAGACGAAAACTGGTTCCATGGCTAGGACAGTTATACAAGCAATCCATACAAAGAATGCACTCGCTTTTAACATAAGCAAGGTCTTTGTTGATGGCTCCCATCCTGCAATCTGCCTTACACCGGAAGCACTTCACGCATTTATCCACCGTTCTGCTTAAAAAAGCCCTGCTTCCGGCAAGCGCATAAATGGCTCCGAGAGGGCATAGCGCGCGGCACCACAGCCGGCTTACGAAAATTCCCGTCAGCGCAATCATTATAAAATAAGCAAGCACAAGAAACGCATAGGGAGAGTAATAAACTTTGACTCCGAGGATTATCGGCTTAAGCGAATCGTATAAACCGCTCACACCATCGAGTGGCATATCGCGCAATATAAATAAAATTGAGTTAATCGCCGCTGTAGCTGCGGGGATAAGGTTAAGCGATATAAAACGGGATGTTATAACCATCGGATCGAAGGCCCAGGCGATTTGCCAACCGGCCGCGGCTGCGACAAAAAGGGCGGCAAGAAGTAGGAATTTTGGCTTTATAAGAATCCTATTCGCTCTATCAGATAGGATCCATCTTTTTCGGCTTAGGCTTGAGGCTATATCTATCGATGTGCCGAGGGGGCAAACCCAGCCGCAGAAGAACCTTCCCAACGCAAACGTCATGCATAACATCCCGACGAAAGCGACCATACCTGAGGGCACCTTGCGTTCGCTGATAGCGGTCATTACCATAAGAAGTGGGTCTAACTTAAAAAGCATGTCGGGCCGCAAAGCGCCGGTAAGCTGGTATGTTATTGGCCATAGCATGCAGATAAAAAGCGATAGAAAAAAACCTTGTGATATCCTGCGAAAAATAACAAATTTTTTCAAGCACTACCTCTCTCTTTAAAAAATAGCCGCAGAAGCCGGAAATGCCTTAAGCGGCGCTAAAAATAAAAAGCCTGACAGATGGCCGACGAAAACCCATTGTCGGGATGAGAGCGCTCAATGTACTATCTGCTTTTCCCCCGCACCGGCACACCCTTGGCCCGAAGTTCGTCGGTCTTCTCTTTCGAGCATTCCATGCAAAGAAATACCGGCTTGGCATTCGACCTGTCATAACCCGCGGTCTTCACGAGCCTCCAGAGGTGCGAGGTAACACCACACCTATCGCATTTGCCTTCCCTGATGTGCCATACCTCCACGGCCTTGGAAGTAAATATGAATTTATCTACCCAGAAGAATATGGCGCCGCCTATCAGATTAGCTATGATGGTAGCGTAAAGGCTCGTCCCAAGCCGTCGGACCACGAGCCACAATATCGGCGTCGAAAGCTGCCATCTTATAAGATATAGGATAAAACGTTTCATCGCTTCAGTTCTCCTTCCATCCGTACGTAGTAAGATGCCTCGGATGCGACGTCTCGGCGCGATAGCCGAGTTCCGTTAACATTCTCTCGATCTCCGTAAAAGTCTTCCTGCCAGCCACTTCATGATACGATGCTATGGCAAGGTTGACGCTGCCGTTTTTCAGCGTCTCCGCGGCGCCTTTAATGAACTCTATCTCCGCGCCCTCGACATCGACCTTTATGAAATTTACCACCCTTATACCGAGCCTCGCAAGCTCCGCATCCAGCCTTACGACAGGTATGTCAACGGCGCTTGCGCCCTTATCCGCTATCATGAACGAATACCCCCTGACGGCGTCACCGACGAATTTCAGTACACCCTCACAGCTCCATACCCCCTTGTTCACAGTCGTAACATTGGCAAGACCATTCAACCTGACATTGGCCTCCAACTTCCGAAAAGCTTCGCGGTCAGGCTCAAACGCGACAACCCTGCCTGAGGAACCAACTGCCTTTGCCGCGTATAGGGCAAACTCGCCTATGTAAGCGCCGCAGTCTACCACAATATCGCCTGTCTTTAGAGGATATCTGGCAAGATAGCCTTTAAGGGAGCGTTTGAGTTCATCGGCCATGTTCTGGTAAGAAGCGAACTCCACACCATTTTCAAATCTATAGATAAAATAACCGTCCCTGTAATAAACGTAAAATTCATTTTCTCCGAAATGCCGGCGGTTATAATAAAGTTTATAATAGGAGCTTGTAAACGCGTCCTTCAATGGTCCTTCGGGAATGAGACGCGACAAAAACTGATTAAGCTTGGCGCACATTTTTTACCTTACTACCAACTACTGACTATCGACCTTTAGAAAATAACCTTTAAGATATTCCGTCTCGGGAATATCTCTTACAATAGGATGGTCTTCAGCCTGGTGACATCTTTTCAATAGGGAAAACTTCTTGCCAGCCTTTTCTGCCGATTCCTTCAGAATGGTTGAGAGGACCTCGTTCGGCATATTATGCGAGCAGGAGAATGTCGCCAAAACGCCCCTATCTTTTAGGAGTCTCATGGCCATCGTGTTTAGCTTTCTATAGCCCTTTATCGCTGTATCAAGCGAACGCCTCGTTTTAACAAAAGATGGCGGATCGAGTATTATGATATCAAAAGTCCGGCCTGATTTGTAGATATTTTCAAGAAGATCGAAAGCGTCCGAACTGACAAACTCTATTTTGCCGGCGACCCCGTTAAGAGCGGCGTTTTCGCGCCCGAGCGCAAGCCAGTCATCTTTGATGTCGCATGCAAGAACGCTTGAGGCACCATACAAAGCCGAATGAACGGCAAAAGCTCCTGTGTAACAGAAAAGGTCGAGAACGCTTTTACCTTTCGATATCGTGTGCATGGATAAACGGGAATTACGCTGATCAAGATAAAAACCCGTCTTGTGGCCGTTCTCTATATCGACTAAAAAGCGCGCCTTTCCTTCGAATATCTCTATCTTGGTGTGTCCTTTGGCGCCATGCCAGCCAATCGCGGGCTTAAGCCCTTCCTGCTCCCTGAACGCCGAGTCGCTTTTCTCATAAATATACGCCGGTTTCAGAAGCTCGGATATTTTCTCGAATATGAGGCCTTTTAAACGGTCCATGCCGAGGGTATTAACCTGCGCGACGGCGGTATCCGCATACATATCCACGATGATTCCCGGAAGGCCATCTGCCTCGCTGTATATTACTCTGTACGCGTTAGTCTTATCGGACAATCCTTCTCTTTTCTTCACCGCCTCCCGTATCCTTTCGGCGAAGAAAGCGGCGTTTATCGGCTCATCGCCGAAGGTAAGGAGCCTTACGGTTATCTGAGAGCGCGGATTAAAATATCCCTTGCCTATGTATCTTCCGTTGGCATCCTGCAGCGCAACGATCCCCCCTGGCCTCAAGGAATTATAGGATTTCAATAGCTGGCTCTTGTATATCCAGGGATGACCTTTCCTTATCACCCCTTGCCTCCCTCTTCTAAGTCTTAGAGTTTGGTATTCCATTAGCCGATTATTTCCCTGGCGGCCGCCTCTGGTATGCCTATATCAGCCACTATAACTTTGCCGGTAAATTCCTCCGAGGCGGGATTTTTAAAACCTTTTTTGGCAAATCCGAATGTCACGGTGATGGCGGCTCTTACAGCGACAGGACAGGGGATTCCCTCATCGGCATCCATACCGCTAGGAACGTCCACGGAAAAGACGCAAGCCTTCAAAGAATTGATCCTATTTATAACGGAGGTATAAAAATCATCGAGCCTGCCTTTTATCCCTATCCCAAATAGCGCATCGACTATAAGACCGCAACGTCCGACGGCCTTAAAGGCCATCTCCGTACCCCTGATGTCATAGATAGAGCGGGGGGAGTTTCCCATGGAAAGCAGGGTGGCAAAATTATCGCCCGTCTCTTTACTGAATGGCTTCGGGCGACCGGCGAGAAATACGCTTACGTCGTAGCCCTTATTCAGAAGGTGTCTTGCGACAACAAAACCATCGCCGCCATTATTGCCGTACCCAGAAACCACGAGGGTTTTGCACGGTCTTAAGGACTTTAAGATTTCCCCGGCTACCGCGGCCCCGGCGTTCTCCATAAGTAAGGCGGCCGGGACTCCGTATTTTTCTATAGCGTTCCGGTCGATGGCTTTCATCTGGGCCGTCGTTACGTATATCATTTATAGCCATCCACAGAGCGCAAGGCCGCATATCGTTTTGGCGTCAACGATCATACCGTGCCGGAAAAGACGTCTGACCTGAGCACGGGTAAATGGTTTATGTTCTATTACTTCATCGTCTTCAGGAACATGTTTAACCGGCTCAAGGCCCTCTGCTTTGTAGATAAATATCTTTTCTGTGGAATAGCCCGGAACCGGATATATCCTTCCAAGGAGTTTAAACTTCCTCGCCTTATAACCGGTCTCCTCGATGATCTCGCGACGGGCACAGGAAAGCGGGGACTCTTTTTTAGCGAGTGTTCCAGCGGGAAATTCATAAATATATGAACCGACGACAGGCCTCAGCTGCCGAAGGAGGATTACGGTATTCTTATCAAGAAATGGCACAACAAGACTTGCCCCTGGATGCTTGACCATCTCGAAAGTAGCCAGATAGCCGTGCGGCAGCCGCTGTTTTTTGATGTAGACCTTCAGAAGTTTGCCATTGAATATGGTTTTCATTGAAATAAAATGGTGCCGAGGGGCAGAATCGAACTGCCAACGCCCGCGTTTTCAGCGCGGCGCTCTACCAGTGAGCTACCTCGGCACTATTGCATATCATTAATCACCGGCTCCTGCAAAGTTTCTTTAATTCGCATATATAAGTGAAACAGGACCGGCGCATCGTCTCACACAAAATATGCAGGAATAAATTAACATGAACGATATACTTAGTCAATACTATTTATACTCGATTCCCTTCAATCTCTCGACGTAATGCTGAGCGCTGAAAGCCGCTGTGGCGCCGTCACCCGCCGCCGTCACTACCTGCCGCAAAAGTTTTCTCCGGACATCGCCACATGCGAATATCCCAGGAACCGATGTCTTCATGTCGTCATCACAGATGATATATCCTCTTTCATCCAAGGCCACCGTTCCTTTCACTGCGTCTGAATTGGGCGTTACGCCGATAAGCATAAATACACCGTCTGCCTTGATCGTCTTCCTTGCGCCAGTTGCCACATCCTGAATCTCTACAGCCTCACATTTTGAACTTCCTTTAATGGCGGTAGCGATCGAGCTCAGGCAAAACTCTATCTTAGGATTAGAGTAAGCCCTTTCCTGGAGTATCTTCGTCGCCCTCAGCGTCTGGCGTCTATGCACGACTGTGACTTTAGAGGCAAATTTAGTCAAGAAAAGCGCGTCCTCGATTGCAGTATCACCGCCGCCTATTACAACGACTTCTTTGTTCCTGAAAAGCGGGCCATCGCACGTGGCGCAATATGAAACACCTCTTCCGGAAAGTTCCTTTTCGCCGGGAATGCCAAGCGAGTTCCATCTCGCCCCCGTCGCGATTATGAGCGAAATCGCTTGTAAGGGAGCGCCTGTGGTCAACTTAACAATAAACGGCTTTTTTTCGCTCTTCTTAGGCGCAACTTGCGATACCTCCGCGAACATTATTTCCAGCCCGAAATTCTCGACCTGTTTGAGCATCCAGCCAGCAAGCTCAGGCCCTTTTACTCCATTTGGAAATCCCGGAAAATTCTCTATTATGTCAGCGATGAGTATCTGGCCTCCGCAGGCTGCTTTTTCCACAAGTATCGTCTTCATTCTTGCTCGGCATGCATAAAGCGCAGCTGTAAGACCGGCGGGACCGGCACCTATTATCGCTATATCGTAGAGGTCAGCCATCTATGCCTGCTTTATATAATATTTTCCGTAATAATACGAGGCGGGATTCTCGCCTTTCTCCAAAAGCCTCTGCCTGGTTTTTTTTCTTTTTTCCGCCTGTTTCATTTTTACCTGGTATTGACGCTTCAGTCCCATAAACATTACCTCCTTGCGGTATACGCGAATAGAATAAGCCCCAATATTAAAAATACGGCGTTAGGAAGCGACACACCGAGCGCCGGTGGCATTGTCCCTTTCAGCGCCAACGCCACCCCTCCCAAAAATGCCCCCCAGTAAAGGGCAAATAATATGAGGCTTATTCCGAAACCAATTGACTTTTCACTCCTGTGAGCCCTTATGCCGAGAGGAATACCTATAAGCACAAGCACAAACGAGGCAACTGACATGTTTACCTTCTTGTATATCTCAACATAAAGAGGAGTCGGATCTATTTTTTGGGCGATGAACTGATTGATCTGATCGCGCAATTCGTTAATGCTCATCTCTCTGGTCTTCTTCTCTATCTTTTCTTTCTTAAATATTTTGTTAAGGTCCAGCGACATAAAATATGTTTTAAAGTTGAGCTTATAGAAGCTCTGCGGATCCGTAGGCGATGGCTCCTCGCTCGTTCCGTTAAAAAGCTGCAATTCTACTATATTCCTCTTGGGGTCTGTATTTATCTCACCTGACTCCGCCACTATGGTCCGCGTGGGTTTCCCTTCCTGCGGCTGGTATATCCTTATGTTCTTGAACTTATTGCCGCGTATTTCATATATAAATATAACATAATTTTCAAACCCCCGTATAAATGTGCTCTCCTCCAGATACGCCGCCGGGCTTTTTATGCCTATCTCCTTGATGACCTTACGTGATGCGAATGAAGCGTTTGACGATATCTGGTCGTTCAAGATGAATGCAACGAAGCTAAATATGATTCCTATCATTATGACCGGTGAGGCTATCCTGTAGAGCGATATGCCGCTTGCCTTCATAGCAATAAGTTCTCCGTCGCTGGAAAGCCTTCCAAAGGTGAGTATAACACCGGTAAGCGCGGCGACCGGCAACGTGAAGCTAAGCAGCCATGGTATGAGATAGAAAAAAAGCTTTAGGACGGATATCATATCAACGCCTTTATTGATGACAAGGTCCGCAAGGCGAATGATGTTTCCGACTAGAAGCACGAATGTAAAGACAATTATGGATAGCGAGAAGGAATGAAGAAAATCTTTTAATATATAATCTCTGAGTATTCTCATAGAAGGCCCGTTACAACAATAGTCCGTCTTTTAAGAAAATGTGTTTAAGCGCGTACAAAATCTCTTTCCACACATAGTAAGTCAGGTATTCCCATAGTGGGGGGAAGACTTTGCGCACTTCATAATCTACATAATCGCCGTTAACTCTGACGACGATATAATGGAGATACCCTCCTTCCGCTTCCGGTATCTGTATAAGCATGCCGGCCCCACCGGTAATGACATATCGAACGCCGCCGAAGACTCTTTCCCGAAACATGTGCTCGTGTCCAGCTAACACCATTTTAACGTTATACTGCTCGCATAACTTCATCAGTCTGTATGACCACGGACTTAACTCCGGCCTGTACCAGGACTGCTGGTAAAGTGATATGGGCGGCTTGTGCATGAAAAGAAAGATATGTTTGTAGGAAGAGTCCTTTTTCAGCTGGCTTTCAAGCCACGCGAACTGCTCTTCGGTCAGGTCCGTTATCTTGTTGTCAAGCGCTATAAAATAAGAATTGCGGTTTGAGAAGGCAAATTCATGTTTTCCAAGGCGCTGCCTGAAAATACGCCATCCGCCCTTCTGGTAGTCGTGGTTTCCCATAAGACTTATAACCGGCCACTTTATCAGCGAACGTAACTTATCGTAAATGCAGTAATCCCATTCGCGGCCTTTGGAAAAAGTTACATCGCCAAGATTCACCGCAAAATCGATTGGAAGTTTCTTATAACGGTCCTCCCTGTTCATCAGGCGTATCATCTTCAGGAACGCGCTGTCGTCAAATATAAAACCGGCGTGGTTGTCGCCGAACGCGATAAAGCCGAAATATTCTCCGCTGTTTGTCTTAAGCTTCTCCACAACCGCTTCATTGGTGGGTTGGGCGGGGCATTTTTTAAGATAGAGCCATAATACCGGCGCGACAGAATTTACGGAAAGTAGCGCCGCTATTAAAACCATTATTAAAAGAAGGCGCTTCATAAGGGTAAATTTTCTTTTTTGTGCAAGTCCTTTTTTAAGACAATTGAATGGCGGTGTTCTTGCGACGAAATCAGAATGTTTTACCGCCATAATTTTATCAATCTTTAGCCGCGCCTTGGGGCGCTCCCACATCTCCCGCGCCCCATTCGCCCCGCTTGGGAGCGGGGCTCATTCGGCGCCAGCCTGGGCCGGCTGGCTTCTTGCTAATGTTATTGCGGGTTTAAGCTTTGCTTTGCGTCTTGCGAGCACAACCTAAAAAACTCAACGCAAGACGCAAGCGTCCTTACTTCAAGATTTTTTATAAGTAAAACCAGAATTTTAAAGAGCGGATTCGTCCGCTCTCCCGCCTACAACAATCTAAAAACTCCCACAAAGGCGGGAGGCAAAGCTTCTCACGCGCAGTGCTTCAAAACCAAATCTCTGGGGCGGGCGTGGTGCGGGCACGCCCGCCCCAACGACTACCCTTTACAGTGGCAAAAATTTACTTAGAAAAAATTCTTAGTAGTAGAACAACTAACAATGCAAAACAAACGCCTAAACAAATAATTCCATTTCTAATTCCAACGTAGCTCGAATCAATATAATTTGACCGTTTCATTGTCACCAATGTATTCAACTCAATACATTTGACTAATTCTTCTTTTTCCTTAGCCTCATCCCCTTTATTTCTAACTTTATCATCTATATAGACTTCTCCAAATTTATCTGTTCGAATTGAACTCAATGCTGCTAATCCTCCCCATAAAAAATATAAAACGCCAATACTAAATACAAAAATTATTTTAGTTAACCAATCTTTGTCAATCGTGATATTGGCTTTATCTTTAAGTATCAATCCAACAACACCTAACATGAGTGATATTGAAACAGTAATTGCTAATAAATTTGCTTTCGCCTTTTCTTCTATTATTTTCTTTCTTTCTATCTCTTTAGTGTGACATTTTTCGATCTCTGATAAAGACAAATTGGCTTTTGCTATAAAATTATTTTTCTCCTTCTCATGTTTTTTAACATATTCTTCGTTATTTTCTTGCATTGCTTTAAATAGCGACTCTTTCTCTTCAATTTTTCTATTGCCATCCCAAACATAAAGCCACACTAAGCACGGAAATGCCTGATACAGAAATCTAACTACCAGCAATATATTTTTCATCGAATATTTTTTATTATCAATTATTGCTACATAATAAATCGACTATTGCAGAATCAATCGGCAAATTAGCACAATCAACCAACCACGACCACTCCCCAGTTGGATTTATTTCTAGAAAATAATATTCATTATCTACCATAGCTAAATCAATAGCCCCAAAACATAACCCTAAAGCCTTAACTAATCTAACACATATGTTATGTATATTTCGAGGTAATTCTAAAGGTAAATAATTAACTTTATCTTTCATTAGTCGCCAATCACCATCTACCCCATTCTTACCACTTTGAATGCTTACTGAGAATGTCCTGTTATTAACAACGGTTACTCTTACATCTATTTTGTTTGAAAGGAATTCTTGAAATATTGCAGGCGAAGACGATAATGTCTTTCGACGAATATTAGATACGCTTATAGGATTAGTATATATAAATGCATCTTTTTTGGATATTTTTAATACTACCGAATCTACCGTTTTAATCGCTAATCTTTTCTGTCCTGGGAAATAATTGTTTATAGCTTTATCTGTATTGGTAATTATTGTTTTTGGTATCTTAAAACCAACGGCCTTTGCCATATGAATTTGGAAAGGTTTACTTTCTGCTGCGTATGTAGCCTTTGGATGATTAATCCATAAGCAGTCTTTAAATATCATTAGCCCTCTATTAAAAGCTGCCCATTGCGTCCTACTTAACTGTTCAATAGGAGTGAGATTAGGATTATAGTTATCTCTTAAAAAAGTAGGTCTTCTAAAGAATATAGACTTTAAACTTTTATTAGTTATTTCAAACTTTATATTCTCAAATTTCCCTGCTAACTTTGACTCAATAGGAAATAGATTTATATCCATATTCACGAAGTCTTCTTGATTTAATCTAAGATAGGGTTTCCTACGTTTTCTTAATTCCGCCGCAATATAATCTGATGCGAAGTCATATTTATTAGATAATATAAGAATTTCTGGCCTTAAGCTTTTCATAAACTTAAAATTTCTTATTCGCCTTTTTGATCTTCACCCGTTTCTAAATCGGCTTTTTTAGTCCCGGCCATGGGTTTGTTTATATCTTTTGACTTTACTAAAAATACTTCTTCATTTTCTTCTCTACGCATCCAACCGCCATTTTCAAAATCATAATGGCAACCATCGGGTTGCAAAGACCTTCTTTTCTGTGAATATATATAAGCTTTTTCAATCAGTATATGACTAGACCGTTCCTTCATAAAATACCTCCTTTCTTTAAAAAACAATCTTTGTTAAATAATATAAACACTCCTTGAGGCATGCCATTTATATCCACATTTAGGACATTCTGTTCGTTTTGTGCCTGCCAATAAAGCTAATAACCCAATCGGAAAGAAAAAAATTGATACAAGAATTTGCCATGTAGCAAATCCAGCTTTATCGACTAATTCTCCACACTTACAACAAGGAACTTTTGCCATAAAATAATTTGGTAGTTTGCTATCGCTTTAATTTCTTGCAATCAAAATATCTCTGCTATTCCATAAGAACCAAGCAATTAACCCACCGCCCCAATAAACTATTATGTCTAGAAAGTCTCCTGTTCCTCGATACAAACAATAAGGACCCAGAAATTCAAAGAAGACGGACCAAATAGTTAAAACACTTATTATTTCAATGAGAGTAGGAGGCCTACAGTCTCTATGGCCAATTTTATGTATCACAAATAATAAGAGGGGTAAACAGCAAGGCACTAGGAGTAAATCATTGAAATAATATAACTGGATGGCACTCAAAGAATGAAACTTCAACGTTATAAAAAACTTATTTAAAATATAAGCGGATAGGGCTATAATGAATATAGGATCAGAAAGATAATTAAATTTATTCTTCATGAATTAAAGACCTATGGATATAACTATTACAGCTGTTATTATTGCTCCTACTATTAGCAAAAACCAGCCGCAGCCACTCATGCCCTGAGAAGTTTCTTTTAACCGATACCCGCAATGAGGACAGGAAACAGCCTGATCAGATATTTCTTTTTTACATTCGGGACAATTAACAATAGGCATAATATCTCCCCTTTTTTAACATTTCTAATGTCTTGACATATTTTAAATCATGTCTAGATTCATTAATTTAACTAGCAAATATTATGCAACATAACTAATCTAATGTTTTCTCCCAGCCAATTCATCTATTGAGACCTCAAAAACATCCGCTAATTTAGAAAGAGTCTCAAAGGTTGGGTTCTTTGCCTTCCCTGACTCAATCTTAGAAATTGTATTATATGAAATATCAACCAATCTGGCAAGTTTCTCTTGTGATAACTTCTTTCGTTTTCTTAATTTTTTCAAATTTTCAGCAAGCATTTATACTTGACTTCGAGTAAATTACTCATTATAATACGAGTATCAAAGGTTATATATTATCATTTATATTATACTACTAAAAGTCTTTTTTAAAAAGTAAATTTTTGCCACTGTAAAGGGTAGTCGTTGGGGCGGGCGTGCCCGCACCACGCCCGCCCCAGAGATTTGGTTTTGAAGCACTGCGCGTGAGAAGCTTTGCCTCCCGCCTTTGTGGGAGTTTTTAGATTGTTGTAGGCGGGAGAGCGGACGAATCCGCTCTTTAAAATTCTGGTTTTACTTATAAAAAATCTTGAAGTAAGGACGCTTGCGTCTTGCGTTGAGTTTTTTAGGTTGTGCTCGCAAGACGCAAAGCAAAGCTTAAACCCGCAATAACATTAGCAAGAAGCCAGCCGGCCCAGGCTGGCGCCGAATGAGCCCCGCTCCCAAGCGGGGCGAATGGGGCGCGGGAGATGTGGGAGCGCCCCAAGGCGCGGCTAAAGATTGATAAAATTATGGCGGTAAAACATTCTGATTTCGTCGCAAGAACACCGCCAGTCAGGACAGCCCTGCGATTTCGCGATGAAGTCGTAGGGCTTTTTATATGTAACGCATAGGGTTGTGTCTTTTAGGATGAGGTTCGAGCCGCAAATTTTCAAAAAATCTTTTTTGGGGCTTAAAATTTCCTATTCGCTGAAAGCGAATAAGTAAATTTTTGAGGTTAATCAAGACCTCAAAAACTTTCTTTGCCAAGCGACAGAACAATAATTTTTTATAAGGAGGGTTAGACCATGCCAAAATACTACTTATACGCCCGCAAGTCAACGGATGATGAAGACAGGCAGATATTGTCTATTGGATCTCAACTCAATGAACTCCGGGAATACGCTCAACGGGAAAATTTGTTTCTACTGGAGGAATTTATCGAAACCAAGACCGCTAAGAAACCCGGCAGACCTATCTTCGACTTTATGCTTAAGCAGATTGAGGCGGGCGTAGCTAACGGTATTTTGGCATGGCATCCGGACAGGCTTGCCCGTAACTCTGTAGACGGCGGAAAGATTATCTATTTAGTAGATGTTGGTAAGATTCTTGACCTTCGCTTCCCCACTCTTCGCTTTGATAACTCTGCCCAAGGAAAGTTTATGCTCTCTATCGCCTTCGGGCAAAGTAAATATTATGTTGATAATCTTTCCGAGAATATTAAGCGCGGGATGAGGGAAAAGTTAAGACGCGGAATCTGGCCTAATTGGGCCCCACTTGGTTATCTGAATAATTACAAAGAACACAATATCTACCTTGATCCGGAAAAGGCTCAGTTTGTAAGGAAGATTTTTGAACTCTATGCCACAGATAGTTATACCCTCTCATCAATGGTTGAAGAAATTCGCAGGTGGGGCCTTACAGGAAGCATGGGCAAGCCTGTCTGTAAATCGCAACTGGCAAGGTTATTGAGGAATCCGATTTATTACGGTGTATTCAAGTTTAACGGTGAAATGTATGAAGGAAGCCACCCGCCGCTTATCTCTAAGAAACTTTTTGATAGCGTGCAGGATATTTTGGACAACCGCCACCGCAATCATAAACCCGCAGAAACGAAATATGCCCTTACCGGGTTAGTAAAGTGTGATTACTGCGGTTGTGCAATTACCGCAGAGAAACAAAAAGGACACATTTATTACCACTGCACCAAAAAGAAAGGCCCCTGCTCAAGCAAAAAGTTTCTTAGAGAAGAGGCTTTGCTTTCTCAAATAAACGAAGCGATCAAAAAAGTTTTTATAGACGATTCAACAAAAGACAAAATGATTAACCGCTTTGACGAACTCTTCCAAGAGGAAAGCAAAGCCTCCTCTTCTCTATCTCAAGAAGTTAAAAACCGAATCAGCGAATTTGATGCAAAACTTGAGCGACTCGTTGACATCTTCATTGACCGCCAGATTACTCAAGAGGAATACACCAAAAGGAAGGCAAAACTGCTCAACGATAAGAAGGATTTAGAAGGGAAACTCAAAGAGATAGAGAAAAGCGGCGGCGGGTGGCTCGAACCGGCAAAACAATTCGTAACTACTTGTAATAGAGCTGGTTCTGTCGCTTGGCAGGAAATTTTAAGCCCCAAAAAAGATTTTTTGAAAATTTGCGGCTCGAACCTCATCCTAAAAGACACAACCCTATGCGTTACATATAAAAAGCCCTACGACTTCATCGCGAAATCGCAGGGCTGTCCTGACTGGCGGAGAGGCAGGGATTTGAACCCTGGATACCGGCTTTCACCAGTATAGCGGTTTAGCAAACCGCCGCCCTAGGCCACTAGGCGACCTCTCCGATGTTATAAAGCAATTTTGGAGATGGGAAAATATTAAAATCTTTTAAAAAATAGAACTTTGATTATCTCCTCTTTAAAATAGATCCTATTTAAGCTGCATTTGATTATACCACATTCCTATCATACCTTATCATAAGATTTTTGGTGGTAAAAAGCATATTTTCCAAGGTAAGTATTAACCGGAATTTCTAAGGTTTTTTGTCGGATGTTGCCAGATTATTTAAAAATACGCGTGCCGTTGCGCTGATGCTTGTACCTGAAGGTGCTGGTGCTGGGAAGATTATTGCTATCGGCCATAAACATCGTCTCAACAAGCGCATATGTGCCGTCACCGCAGCGCACAGCATAAATCCGACCAGGTGCTCCGCTTGCTGCATCCTTGTATCCGGAGGCAGGCGCCTCGACTACGTTTTCAAGGCCAACGGGGCCCAGATCTACGAGGCCACCGCGGGATTCTATCCAGCCCTCGCGGCGCCTGAAGTCTGACTGGACCGGAAAAGGCGAAGTCTCCCGCGTCTTCGACCGGGTTGAAAAGTTAAAACCCTCTATGTCGAAATTAGGCGGATGAGGAAGCTTGTACTGCGTCAGGGTAAAATTGCCAATGGTCACCTGCGACGCGGCCGGCGAGGCCGGGACCGGCGGGGTAGCCCCGCCGGTCCCGCCAGTCGTGCCGCCTGTCCCGCCGCCCGCTCCGGGCTGATCGCCAGTTCCGTCCCTGGCCGCTATCTTGATCTTCTCAATGACCTTCTCGCCAAGTCCGCTTGAGTCCGCTATTTCGGGCGAAAGCGTCGCGTAGACGAGGTCGCCGCGCAGGTTCCGCAGCCTCATGGAGCCTTCCTCGAGGGCGAACAGCATCGTCGTGTTGCCTTTCGTCTACTGCTGCTTGCCTGTCTTCCTGACCGACTGGGTCTTATCCCATTTTGTTTCGGCAACGAATTCGGCACCGCGCTTCTCTATCCTGTTAAGGAACATCGAAAGCCGTATACCGTCGAAAGTATCAAAATCGCGGCGGATGCCGTCTTCCAGAAAAGACCTATTGCCTATAAAATCCCTTGACACCAGCGCCAAAAAAGCGGCGGCGTTCTTTTTCTCGTACGCCTCGGAAAGCTTCTTTACCACTTCTGCGACGAGCTGCTTATAATCTGTTCCCGGCGGTATACCAGGCGATGGACTTTGCGGGCCAGCCGGCCCCATAGTCGGCGGTGCAAGAGGAGGCGTGACAGGACTCTTATGCTTGGCGCTCCAGTCGCTTTCGATCCGGGACAGGATCGCTTTGAGACGACCAACAACTCCATCTAGATTAGCACCTTTTGTGGCGCTCTGCATCTCGGCTTTGATACTCTCCATATTCTTATTAAAACTTTCTTTGTCGAGGCTTGACCACCCCGGCCTTTCCTTTTCTATGCGCTCCCATATCTTATAAAGAGCGATCGCCTTTCCAGCGCGCGATGATGGTTCGAATGCGGCCGACGGTAGCTCGGGAATGGTCTCGAAACACTTGGCATAAGCAGCAACACCCGCTCCTTGTACTCGTTGGTATGTTTTGTCATCCATCGCAGGTGCCCTTAGGTATGCGTTTTCCACGCGCGATGCCGCATTCATATCACTGATGATCTCGCGATTAAGTCCTTTCACGCCGTCGACATAATAGTAGTAGTGCGCCAAGGCCTTGGTATATTTACTGTTGAGCAAATCGGATTCTTTCCGCAAGTTTTCATAGCTGGCCATAATCTTTTTCGCCGCTTCATAATTTCCGTTCGCCATAGCATCAACCAACTGTCTTTCGAAGAGGTTTGCGTCGAATGTCATCGAAAGTATGCTCGTCATCCCTCCCTTGGAAGTACTGTAGTAAAATTCGCTTGCCGGTGGGTTCCGCTTCACCCCAAAACCTGAGGCCGCAACTAACTTATCGAATGCCGCAGCACTTCCTTCCATCTGCGAGAAGGCATTCTCCATGTTCGTGTAATACTCATCAAGCTGCGTGGAAACGGCTTCATAAGCTTTAATCTTCGCCTCGAACATCTTTGCCAGCGTCTTCTCGTTCTTCGAAGATATCTGGATAGCGTCCGGCAATAGTTTATCAATTCGCTCAAGGTCCGTATCGAGTGAGCTCGCTGTCGATAAGAAATCCGGTCCCCGCGAAGTTCTATCGAAATTAACATACCCTGGAACGAGCCTGGAGAAGAGCCAAATAATCATCCTCTTCTGATCGACCGACCCCGCCCCTTGAATCTTAACGCGCTCATTCTCAAGCTGCTCACCTTGCTCAATTAATTTGGTAAACCTCCTCTCTTTCACCGCAAGCTCTGTAGCAGCCGCAATAAGCGATTTTAAGGTAGCTCGCAAACCACTTACCGTTGATATCCACCGTGTAAAGACCTCTTGGCCTTTTTTAGCCCCTGCATGCAATTCAACGATCTGCTCTGCCGACAACGGTACGGCTGGATCTATCTCTTTAGGGACTTCGAAATACTGGAATTCCGCCATTTTGGCGGTTATATCGTCGAGCTGCAAACGAATCTTTTCGCGCTCCTCAATGATAGACTTAGCAAGTGGCGGCATCTCTTTCTCAAAGACAGCGGCAGCCGCGTCGTACTTTCTTGCCCATGCCTCGTAATCGGCGTCCGCTTTGCCTGTTAGGGCCAGCGGCGGAAGCGCCGCGGGCGCGCTTCCATCGGCCTTCTTATTCGCCTCGTTGACTATCTCATTGATCTCTTTTTCCTTCTTTTCCTTCAGAGTATTTATCAGGCGTGTCTGAAGCCCTCCCTTCCTTTTTACAAGAAGCTGATTCTCTTTATATAGTTCTGGCGGTTCACTCTCGATCTTCAACTTTGTTACCTTAAGCTCCGCGATAATCTCATCTATCCTTTTTTGAAACTTTTCTATGCCATCGAGAGTATTTTTGAAACGGCGGTAGATCATAGCGATTTGGTCGTCCTCGCCAACATCGGAGGTCATACGAAGCCAGCCGTGGTATTCCCCGGCGCTCAACGATAGCTCCCACTGAAACTTTCGCATCTCAGGCACAATCGCGCTGGCATCTGAGCTAAGCTTCTTCACTGCCCTGCCATACGGAGACCGGGCCATCTGCTGAAGCGTATCCATCGCATACTCGTGTCCGCATGATCCAATAATACCCAATACAGTCGCCTCGGCAAATCCGGTCGCGAATTTGACCTTCGTCACCGTTTCGAATCCGACGGTGATCGTCGATTTGATAAGGTTCTTCCTCAGTATGGGTTGTAACTGCTGTTTAAGAGCCTCGAGGTCATTATAGACCCTTTCAAGGTCAGCCCGTCTTTGGGGATACGCCTTGAGGAATTCTTCCATACGAATAATGGAATCGGCAATGGGGTCGATCTTGCTTTGGACATATTGAATCTCTTTTTCTAGCTAATAAACATCTTCCTCGGCAATGGATGATGGTTGCAGGGGTAAAAAGACTGTGGCAACAAGGGGAATGAAGGTAATAAAAATAACATATCTGTATCTCATAGGGTCCTCCCTAAGAAATGATAGCGGCGGTTTTAATGAAGTAATAGCATTCTATATCATCGCGTAGCGATATCCCGCGAACCGTTGGTCTGGACAGCATATTCAAACGTCACTGTATCATTGACCATCGGAACATTGACCAGAGAGGTTATGCGCAATTTTCCGTAAAGGCCACCCCTTGTTATGAAAACATAGACATCACCCACCGCTACAAAAGCCAGACCGGTATAGCCGCTTGTTGGAGCTTCCACCAGGTCATCGAAAGAGCTTGTGGATTTTTGTATCTGAGCTGTGCCATTCATCAGGAATCTATTCATCTCCATGAAATCGAAATCGCCTACGCCGGTGGTTGTAATAGTGCCGGTGGCAAAGTCAAGACCGCGGACATTGGGACCAAAAGGCGGTGGGGCAGAGGTAATACTAACCGTCCTAGTAGTAAGGCCTCCGGGCGAAGAAACTCCCCCTGACTCCTCAGTTTGACCAGCGCCCGGCTGGACTGGAGTGCGCGTCTGCTGGGCAATCCTGATCTCTTCGACGGTCGTCTGCGACAGGCCGCTTGACTCCGCTATCTCAGGAGAGAGAGTGGCGTATATGAGGTTTCCGCGTAGGTTCTGGATTTTCATTCGGCCATCTTCAATGACAAACATCATCGTAGTATTACCGCTTGTGCGCTGTTGCTGGCCGGTCGAGCGGGGCACCTGGGACTTTATCCATCTTGTATCCGCTGAATAGGTGTTGCCTCGTACCTCTATCTTGTTTATAAATATCTGAAGGCGTATGTTGTCGAACATATCGAAGTCAAACCGAACACCCTCTTCCAGGAATGTGCGGTTTCCCAGAAAATCCCTTGATATGAGGTCCGCGAAGCGTGCCACGCTCTCAGCCTCGTACGCTTCGGCAAGTTCCTTCACAACGGCCACCACGAGATCCTGGTAATCTATGTTCTGGTATTGTATGCCCTGGATGTTCTCGAAGGGTTTGATAACAAACTCGTCCATGTCAACGCCTTTTATCTTCACGGCTATTTGGTAAGTACGATTTGGTATCGGTGTAAAAGAATACCTTATTGCCTGGTCGACCGGAAGCTCGTTCCAGGTCCTTCCGTCATCGACGGATATGAGGAGCTTTTCTATTCTATCTTTGGTATTGAGCCGAGCGCTAAACTCTATGGCGTTATTCTTAAGGTCCGAGTTTGTGAACATAACCATTCCCGATGTGATGCTTTTTAAGTTGTTGCCGTTAACACGCGCGTCATAAAGCTTATAAAAGGACATCGGGTCAACCGGCGGTGATATGGGCATAGGGGCAGTCGGGCCTATGGGGCCTTTTGGCCCGGTCGGCGGCTGTGTCGGTATGGGACCGGTCGGGCCTATGGGCGCGGTCGGCACTGTCGGCGTCGTCGGCGCGGTAGGAGCGGCTGGGCCGGGGGGGCCTTTTGGAGTCGTCGGCAAGTTTTTTAGATACTCCTCTCTTTTATTAAGGATATCTTGTAAGGTATTGAGCGCGCTTAAATACTTATTCCCTAGAGGGTTATTGTAATCGCCCTCAAATCCTTTATGCCGTTCGGTGACAGCATACCTAACAGTCTTCGATGAGGGAACTAGCGCCCCAGCAAAACCCTGCGCTGTCGAAACCGCCATTATTGCCTTCTCAAACTCGATATCGCTTGAGTTGTATTTCAAGTTATTGACTGCCGCTACGAATCGATCGAGCTCACTCTGCCAAATAACATGAGTTCCTTCGGAATTCCTTACGATGGCATTTTCTTCTGAAGCCGTTTTTATTCCTGCCGGAGCCTTCAGAATCTTCTGAACCCAGGTGTAGACGTTAGGTGCGTACTTTCTCATGAACTCATATCCAGGGTACCTCTCCCAGTCCTTAGCGATGCTATCTATACGGGCTTTGACTTCAGACTCCAACATGTAATGGCGGTACGGAGTGCTTGTTACGAACATTCCGTCCATAACCTCGAAAATAAGTTCGTAGTTACCATTCACTTTCTTAAAAACTTTCTTTGCCAGTTCATCCTCAAAAAAATCGTTAACTTCCCGGGCTCTTTCCTCGAGCCAGGCAGCGTCTTTTTGGCGGTTCTCGGCATCAGATTTGACTCCTTTGAATCTCTGGCTCAAATCTGAAATAAACGAAGGGAGTTTCGCGACAGCGCTGTCGATCGATTTTTTCTCGGTATAAATAGCGTTCAGGTCCAGCGGGCCATTCGACTCTTTTAGCATAGTATTTATATTTACAAAATCTTGGTCAGAAGGCTTGTCGGCCTTCTGCCACATATCGGCATATGACTGCCAGGTGGAAAAAAATTTCTGGACTTCTGCTATAATAATACCCGCGTCGACCGGGTCTATGCCATCCGCTCTTATCTTTTGTGCAAGAGTATTAATCTCTGATATCAACTCAACCTGATTACGCGGCTTCTCAAAGACAACCAGATGAGTGTACTTGTTCTTCTCTATCATAGAGAGGATCTCATCAAGTCGGCGTAATTCCTTATACATGTTGTACTGAGAGGTTGCAAACACACCCGTACTCATGTCCACAGTTCGCCCTGTGTTGATCATATCTATAGGAAGGTGCTGCTTTATCTTTTCCACAAGACCACGATACTTGGTTAGCTCAGCTTTGCGCAGAGCCCTTACCGCCTCATATGCGCTCGCGATCTCTCCCATAGCCTCCCAGATTCTGTTCACATATTCGTGGCTTTCCTTCTTTATCCTTAAAATCTCATCAAACGCTTGCCGCGAGGCCTCGTTGAAAGCGTCTTCCTCTCTGCTTATCCTCGATGCTTCTTTGTAATCCTCCTTATCCTTAGCGGCCCTTTTTCTGGCAGCGAAGACAATATTTTGTTCATGAACGATCTCTGAAAGCTTTGAGTATATTTTTTTATAATATTCCTCTACAAGATTATCCTGCTCCCTCCACCTATTCCTGAGCTCCCAACCTTCCTTAAACTTGCCTTCTTTTAAAAGTTTTTCGATGTCTTTCTTGTATTGTTCGCCATCCTTAACCCAGCTATCAAAATTCTCCCGCTGCATAATGGGAAGAAAGAACTGGCGATAATAACCATCGGCTCCTGGTGAAGTTATGTTTGGTGATGGCGCTGAGGCAGGCCTGGCGGTCTTTACCTGCAGTCTTGTAGTCTCGCTTTGTATTTTTTCCAGACTCTTTTCTTTCGCCTTCTTATATCGCCCTTCCAATTCCGCAAGGCGAGCATTTAACCTTTCTATCTGCGGCATTATTTCGTTTAGTCGCTCTCTTGCTGCTCTATGTGTATTGTCCAGCTGCGTCATAAAACCATTGAGGACATTTCTGGCATTTCGTATCTCTTCGAACAACATATGATATTTCCTGTAAACCGCAGCCCTTTCCGTAAGCTCTTCGCCTTCCTCCTCTCTCGCAACTGCTTGGACTTCCTCGATCGTCATCCTCAAGGTGTTCTGCACATTCTCAAGGACTGGATATAGCTGTCTGGATTGTTCACTTATGCCTCTCATGGCTTGGTTATAAGAAGCGCTCATGAAATATTCGCCGGCCTGCTGGCCGGTCTCTGTAAGCGCTGACGCTATAAGAACTCCTACCGATTTTTGCAATGCACCGTAGCCAGCTGAGATAAGTGAGAAAGTGTCCAGCGAGGCTTTCATCACATCCTTGAGAATGTTGTTACGGAAAAACGTCGATAGCCTCTCTTCGAACCTATCCAGCTCTGTCATGATATTTGCGAGCGTGTCTCTTGCGGTAGGATACTCATCCATGAATAGCCGCAGGTTAGCTTCCTCCCTCAGTAGCGGATCCAGATGGCGATGAGTCTCTTCTATCTCCTTCTGTAGATAATAGGGATCTTCATCGGCAAAAAGAGGGGCTAGTCCGAATAATGCCGAAACGGAAATAATTGAAAGCCAAACTATGATAAGATTGCGATATCTTTTGATCATCTATTTATGCCTTTCATCTTATAATGGTGAGTTCCCCTTTATGTCGTAAAGCCGCCACGCTCCGTTCTCCTGCCTGTAAACAAACATGCACTGACCTTTAAAATTTCGCTGCAGGCCCGTCTTTCGGACCATGACCTTTTTTTCCCACGAGAATGAAACCGCAAGTTTGTCAGCTGTCCTGTTGACTGTGCTTATGAAAAAATCGACTTGTGTGGGCTTCGCGCTGTAATATCTGCGCTCCACGCGGTTAACGAAAGCGTATTTGTCATTCGGAAAATCATCCGATACGCGATCAGTAAATTGACCTCGCGTGTAGCTCGTATAAGAGCTTATCGTCTCGGATACAAGCCTCTGGGCAAGGGACCTATCTTGTGCTGTAGTAACCTGCGGCCCTCCTTCGCAAAACAAGGGTGACGCATGAAAAAAAACTGATGTGGCCAAAATAAGAACAGCGATCCAGAACCGATTAGAAATTACTGAGAAAGCGAGTGATGATCCTCGTCTCGTCATACGCATTTCCGCTATCCTCCGCGTTATATCTGTTGAATTCACCTCTCAGAACAACCCGCGTATTGCGCTTCTTTTCCATAAGCAGGTTAAACTCAGCGTAATTCATCGCGTTGAAATACCCCTGGGCCGGGCCTGCGGCTGTAGAAGCGTTGACATTATATCCGAAGTAAAACATGTGTTCGGCCAGAAAATTATACTGGCCCGTTATGCCGAAGCCCGTGATAACTTCGTCGTCGTCTTCCGATTTCTGGTCGTGAAAATCCATACTAATGTTCGCATTACAATAGAATCTTTTTCCGAATATCTGCTGCTCGCGGCCGACATTACCTCCTAGGCGGTAAAAATAGTCCGAGCTCTTGCTGTTATACCTGTCAGTGTAACCCCTGAACTCGTAAAAAAGACCGTAGGAAGTCTTCTCATCAAGGTTGTCATTGATGCTCAGGCCGGGGGTGAGAGTAATTGTATTTATAAGGTGGGCAGGATCGTCTGAATTACGCTGCTGGATATTAGTATAAGCGCGTATGTTAAAGTCGGGGTCCTTGTCAAGAGGAGCAAGCGTAAGAGTTATGTACTGCTCGTCATTTGTAGTCCGGTATGAACGTTCGCTTCTTGCAAGACGGTCCCAGTAATAGTTCTCCACGAATGATAGTCGCGCTTTTTTTGTAAGATCGGCATCAACGGTGAATTGGTGCTGCATCTTATCCGGCATAGCTGAACCGGAATCAGTGTAAAACTGCGGGGTGACATAATAGTAGAGGTATTTGACCGAAAAAGGGCCATATCTTAACCTGGGCTGAATCCTTAACGCCGTCCCCCAGTTCACGTCGGTATTGACCTTCTGGTCAGGCGTATAGGCGCTTCCGGCAAGCTCATAGACGACGCTGAAAAACTTCCTGAAGTTTATCTCTCCATCCCAGCTTACGACAACATTGTGGAGATCCGGTATCGGTGTCTGCCTGTTCGTATTATCTACCGTTCCTCTGTCATCTTCGTTTGCTATGACCTGGAGGCCGTTCCGGAAAAGGGTAAAATCTTCAGATCCCTGAAATAGAAAAAGATCGGCCTTGCCGCCGGCTACATTGCGCCAGTAGGTGGCGGCGTCGGGATCGGGGCTTTGGCTCCGGGCAGCCACGCCTTTAAATTGAAGTGTGTCGGATCCTTTGAGCTCCAGCGCAAATCCTTCCAGCGAATTGCCGAGGACAAACTGGGAAAAATCCCCGTAGAAATCACCGAATAACAGCATGTTTTCGGAATTGTATATCTTGGTGGTAAGCTGCTTTAACCGCAGGTCTTTTCGGCGCTCTATCCTGCGGTCATCGGTGCGCCTTACAAATACCTGGCCTTCAAAACTATAGCCTTTCCAGAGACGCTCATAGGCGTTAACGTTAACTTCCGTATTCTGGTATACGCCTTTGCGCAGGAATGAATTATTGCCGTTTCCGCCCACATCGTTCCAGCTGACGTCTTCCATGACGCTACCGGTGATCATGCCTGACCGTTCAATACCGTAATCGCCGTAAGAGGCAAAGTCCAAAAGATCGTCCACCCTCTTCTGCCATGTAAAAGCCGGGACCGCCTCGCCGGCCTCTCCGACGGTAGCGCCTTCTCCAAGATAGAAGACCTCGGCAGCGTAAAGTGAGGGCGCTAGGAAAAAAATGGAGAATAATAGGCAATGGTATCTGAAATATTTCATATGCTATTTTTTGCGATGCGATTTATCATATGTTGCGTTAATCTTTTTACAATGACGCTTTATCCTGAAGAATTCCCGCATTAACCTTGCGCAATCTTCCCTAAGCAATCCTTTTATGATTTTTATTCTATGATTTAATCTTGAGCTGTCAACAATATTTAGCACCGAGCCGGCCGCTCCCGCTTTCGGGTCGCTTGCTCCATAAACAAGCTTCTTCACCCGGCCCAGCACCATCGCGCCCGCGCACATCGGGCAGGGTTCAACCGTGGAATATACGGTGGTATCAAGTAGGCGCTCATTCTGAAGGTACGCTGCAGCCTGAGTCAGGGCAATCATTTCGGCATGGGCGGTAGGGTCTTTTAACATTTTTATCTGATTATGCGCGCGGCCTATTATCCGGCCTTTGTGAACAATAATGGCGCCTACCGGCACCTCGTCAGCCTCGAAGGCTTTGTGCGCTTCTTTCAAGGCTTCCCGCATATATAGCACATCAGTGGACATGATAAAACTGGCGCGCCCGGCAGGATTCGGTCTTCCGCTCGCAGAGCTCGCTTCAGACCTGCCGATTTGCTTACGGCCAGAGGCCTTTTCCTGCCGCTGGTCGGCGCAAATCGGCTTTGAATCCCCCGAAGCGCTGTAACTAAACTGGCGTGCCCGGCAGGATTCGAACCTGCGACCTACTGGTTCGTAGCCAGTCACTCTATCCAACTGAGCTACGGGCACGTGTTATCCGAACTTAATGTATCTTCTCTGCCCTACAAAGCCCCGTATTGTCATCTCATAGAAGACGAAGCAGGGACTTTAGGGAAGCGTTTATTCTATTTAACAATGCTACCTAACTGCATTTCGCGGTCGGGAGAAATGATGGCTATGCCGTTAGCATCCGACGCCGCCAGGATCATGCCCTGACTCTCAACTCCTCTTATGGTAGCGGGATCGAGATTGTCAACCACAACAACCTGCCGGCCGATAAGCTCTTCTTTCTTGTAAGAAACCCTTATGCCAGCCACAAGCTGTTTTGTCTTGTCTCCCATATCTACGGTCATGACAAAAAGTTTATCCGCGTTTGGGTGCTCAATAACTTCTTTTACTTTAGCCACCTTAAACTCCAGCTTCCTGAAATCCTCATATGTTGCCATCCAATCCTCCAAACAGGCATCCCTGCCTTTACGCCGCTAAATTTTTATAATCCTCTGTATCACGTTCTTCAGCTTATCGCTATCGTGGCGCACCAGCTCCGTCTGGTGAGTTATATCTGCCCTTATTACCTTGGCTTTTGTAATCTTTTTTATTTTTTCGAGGTCCCCAAGCTTTACCGGAAACTGCCCTTTCGCCTTGTAAAGCCCTAGAAGCCTTTTAGAAACCTTGGAGTTAGAAACTACTATATAATCGAGATAATCTCCTCTCATGTAATTAATGATCTCTCTTACGTGTTCGAACACTCCGTAATGGGCGGTTTCGCCGGGTTTGGTCATTAGATTGCAGACATATACCTTCTTAGCACGTGTCCGGGCAAGCGCCTCTGGTATATGCTCAACGATAAGATTGGTTATTACGCTTGTAAAAAGATCGCCTGGCCCTATCACAACAACATCCGCATTCAAGATGGACGCGAACGCATCGATGTTGCAAACAGCGCATGGCTCATGCCATAGACCCTTGATGCGGAGTTTTGGGTTCCTCCCTTCCGCAAGGTCTATCTTGTTTTCGCCTCTTATTATCTTACCGTGTTCAAACATTGCCATAAGCCTGACATTCGTGTCAGTTACTGGTATAACTATCCCCTGGATGTTTAATATATCCCCCAAACACCTGACACCCTCTTTCATCGAACCTGTGATTTCGTTAAGAGCGGTAAGAAATAAGTTGCCGAAATTATGACCTTGGTATTTTTCCCCACCTTTCCTGAACCTGTGCTGTAAGACTTCGTTCATAAGCAGCGGGGCATTTGAAAGCGCTACAAGGCTTCGCCTAACGTCGCCGGGCGGCAGCATGCCGAATGATTCCCTAAGTTTTCCTGTAGAGCCGCCGTCATCGCTCATGGCGACAATTGAATTTATCAAGACATGCGGTAGTTTTTTTAGTCCCATAAGAAGATTAAAAAGCCCTGTGCCGCCACCCATGCATGTTATTCTCACCTTTTTGTGGTAGCAGGAATTTATTCGAAGTATTAGTTCTCTGTAATTGTATGGGCGAATTACAATCTCGGAGGCTCCGAAGCTTTCCGCTTCCTCCGCAAGGCAAAAACTCGATGAAGATGACAGGAATATGAAACTCTTTCCTGAAGTTCTCAATATCTTTAAAAAATCGAGTCTTTTCGAATCAAGTCCTCCAGAAAATGCGTCATTGTCAAATAGCGCGCATGCCACATCACCGCGTCTTATTTTTCTTTTTATATCTGTCGCTGTGAACGCAAAATCAAAAGGTATGGCTATCTGCGCGAGTATGCTTTTAATTTCTCTGGCTTCCCTGCCTCGGCAGATTACGAGTATCTTTTTTTGGGCCATTATTTAAGTTGTCCTTGAGCTAACTGCCTTCCGACAATTATGTTACAGAATCATATTATCATTTTCGCTGACGAAGAACAATAAAAAATTAGGTGGGGTTTGGGGAGACGATGCGCTAATCGCCCTCGTTAACTGATTGAGGCATAACCTGCTGATCAGGGTATATTCTGAACATACTCTTCAGGCCCTTTTGGTCCCATTTCAGGTCAAGCCATTGATCGCGGGCGCTCTTTATGGCTATAAATGGCGCGATAGTATCATTCACGGTTTGCGTTGTCTTGCCGACTATGGTCATCGGAACATAGATTACGTCTCCGTCTTCAATCTTTATATTATTGGCAAGGTTACCCCTGTAGATCAAGTCAAAGGCATCTACCTTCTTGACAATAGGTGCTATCTCGTCAGGTTTAATGACAATGACCCTTCCCAGCGCCCTATTATTTCCCCAATCAGACAGGAAGAGGGCATCGCGCAGAGTGAAGTTCGGTCTGGTTATCGGATAAGGCGTGCAGCCTACCTCGTCAACGAAATAAAAAAGCTTACTGGTAGATACCAGCCTTACGGCGACATACGGATCCTTGACAAACTTGTTGACCTCAGCCCTTAGCTTCTCGGTGGCCTCCTCTATCGTAAGACCTTTTACCGCTACAGGGAGCTCAACGAGGGGCAAAATTACGTTTCCATCGCCTCCAACAGAAAGGTTGCCGCTAAGCTCAGGATGCTCATATACAATGAGCTGCACCACATCTCCAGCGGAAAGTGTTAGCGAGACTGATTTAGCTTCCTCCTCCTTAAGGCGCGCTATTATCTCATCTACCGTCAGACTTAGCTCGGCCTCATCGAGCAACGAATCGCTTGTCTTCTCGCTTTTATTCATAATATCTTTCGCGGTAAAATTTGCATCAGCACCTTCGGTCTCACTCTCCAGCTCTCTTACCATATTGTCAATGCGCACCTCCCGCGAATAGAGGCCTTTTAGCTTATTCATATAATGTTTGGCCTGCAAATTTCCTGGGTCAAGTTCAAGTACATCGCGGAAGCTCACCACCGCGCTTTCATATCTTTTTTGCTCATAAGCCGTTATTCCGTCGGCAAGCGCTCTCTTTATCCTCTGTTTTTTGCGAAAAGAGGCCTCCTGTAGTGACTTCGCCTTCCATTGTGCTTCCTGGAACCTGTTGGCATTTTCGACTTTTGATAGGTAGTTTTTAACGTATTTATTCTGGGGGTCTTTTTCTAGTATATACTTGAGAATCTCTATCGCCTCTTCGTATCTACCCTGCTCATAAAATTTGGTAGCCGCGCCAAAATATCGGTAAAGTTTCTCATCCTCCGTAAGAGGTGCTGCTTCATAGCTAGCTGCTGCGAACGTGGATGCTCTGCCGGTAATATACGGGCTGAGGAGCCTATCCTTACCACGGAATTGGTAGGCATACTCGCGATCAGCTTCATGCCTTTCGCGCTCTGTGAGACCAGAGGGGGCAACTATGACAGGGCCGCTTGCCAGCGCAGTTTCCTCAACGGCCGCAAAAAGACAAATTTCCGCGGTAACTATAAAAACCGCGGCGCATACAAAAGCAACCTCTGCCGGCCTGATAAGTCGGGATTTTCCGAAATCCGTATACATTATGTTAAAAATATATCATATAATTCCCACATAGTCAAATGAGCTTCGGCATCACAGATTACTGTATAAGAGGTGTCCTTGACAGTATCTTCTAATCCTGCTATAGTATCATGTTATGAAAGGGAAAAAATATTTTCTTATCGCGGCGGTCCTTTATTCCTTGATTGTTTTAGGAGCCGTCTTTTACGCTGTAAACATAGGACCTTCGACAGAAATTTTTCTATTAACGTCTATACTTATATTTCTCGCGTTCACAGGCATATTCACAGCATGGTCGTTAGCCGCTTTTCACAGAAATATCGAGTTAATAGCCTCTGAGATGGTAACTAAATACGAAAATATCGAACGCCTCCTTATCGATATACGAGATGGGACGAGGTATTTCTACAGAGAGAAGAGACGCTCTTTTAGAATCAAAACCGATATACTTGCGCGTTTCGCGGATGGGAGGCAAACTGGAGACGATTTCTTAAAGATACATGATTTAAGTTATGACGGTGCCTTACTTAAGACGACGCACCAGTTGAAGCCTGGCGATACTGTCAAGCTTGCCATCTATCTTCCGTTCTTTTCTGAACCGATTACCGCAAAAGCGCGGATAGTAAGGGTCCGTCCTACGTCAGAGACAAAGGGTGCGTCCGCTGTTTATGAGGCGGGAATAGAATTCTCTGATATGAGTCCTATCGACAACGAGAAACTTATTGAAACGGTCAACATATTAAGCAAAATGTCCCGCAAAAATATATCCCGCCGATAGCTTAAGGCTCTTTTTCGGCCGTTGATCTTATCTTCTGCTTATACTTGTAAAAGTGGTATCGCGAATCCAGGAGGTGAACCACGTTTGTCAGCACACATGCCTTAGGTGTAGCCTGTGCTTCGCTCAGGAGATTCAACGCTTCTTGAATCGCCTGCTCTTGGGTCGAAGCGGCCTTAACAACGAGAATAACCGCGTCACATAGCGAACCCAGTATGCTCGCATCCGTAAACTCAAGAACAGGTGGGCTATCAAAGATTGCGTAGTCAAAGGCTGATTTGATCTTTTTTATCAAAGGGTCTACATTGGTAGAGCTAAGTATTTCCGCCGGGTCGTCTATCGGGCTTCCTGCCGGTATGATAAAGAGATCTCCTATTGCCGGTTTAGTGGTGAACTTTTCCAACGAAACCTTGCCTGAAAGCAAATCGGAAAATCCCGGCTCATTTGGCAAGCCGAAAAAACTATGAATTGCGGGCTTACGCATGTCGGCGTCAATGAGTATCACCTTTTTCTCTTTGTCGTAGGATATCGTTATCGCCAGATTACAGCAGGTTACTGTCTTACCTTCCCAGGGCTGACTGCTTGTAATCACAACCGTTTTTATCGGGTTCTCCGGAGAAAGTGAATAAAGATTGGTACGCAACGTCTTATACTGTTCGGCAACATATGAAAGCCTGTCAATATACGCTATGACGCGGCCGTCCACTCCTTCTTTATTGAAATCTTCATGGACTATGTAGACCGGCGGCAAGTATCTACTCAAAGTCGTTCGTATTGAATTAAAAAATTCTGGGAAAACCTTCATTCTCACATCCTGAACATTTTAACAGCTAAATTGACCGCTATCATCCCCGCTATGATAATGGCAGCCATTGATCCGACTATAAGATTTCTCTCGGCGCGTTTCAACTTTATGTCCTTGACACTGTATATCCTATCTATGGAAGCAAGGACCGGCAAGTGAAACTTATCTCTCAATTCAGCCGCGGATCTGACGGATTTATCCAATGAGTCCACGACATAAGAAAGCGCCGACCCTGCGCCTATGGCTATTATAATTCCCAGGAGGAGTCTTCCGGCTTTCTGGGACGGAAGCGGCGAAAGCGGCACTCTCGGCGGCTCGATAACCTCTATCTGAAAACCGGCTTGCGTCTTCTCCGCTCTTCTCTTCAAATCTGCGTCCTCGAGCTGTTTTCTCAATTCATTATAATAGCGGGTTATCATCTCCTTCTCGTCTCGCAAGCTCTTGAGCTTCGCGGCCTCGGACGCGACCGGACCAACCAGCGTCTCCTCCATAGTTGTCCCCTTTTCCAAGTTAGCCCTATAACCTTTCAAGACTTTTATCTTCTCCTCAAGCGTATTTATCAAGAATTCCGTTTCTTCTAGCTCGTCCCGCATAAGTTTCTCCGCGACCTTTTTTTCGCTTTCGGAAAGCTTGCCCTCCTTACCGGCAACCATATCTTCCATTTGTTTCTGCCGTAAATTTTCTATATCATCTATGCCCTTCTGAATGCTCTTCATCGCTGGATGTTCGGGCAGATAACCCCTCGCCACCATATCGAGCATGAGCAGCTTCTTTTGTTCCACTGCTTTTTCGAATATTCCCTCTCGTAGGTCTCGTGATTCGCTCTTTGCTATTTCGAAATCTTTCCTTTCTATACGCATAGCGAGCAACTCTTTCTTCTTTCTGGCCTCTACGAGCTTCATCTCAAGATCAGCCATTACATCAGCGCTCCTGACCTCGCCCATGGCCGCGCGATTGTCCAATTGTCTTTGCGTCACAACCTCAGACGTTATCCTGTTAACAAGCTCACGCTGTTCAACATCGAGACTCATCGCCATTTCCCGAAGTTTTGCCGATACTTTTAGCATCTCAGAATCTATGGCAGCTAATCTATCCCTGTAAAGGTTAATCTGCCGAGTAAGAAAAACAATGGAAGCGTCAATCGCCTCTTCCACCGACCTTGAGTTTTCCATTCTTATAACATCTATCGTGGCTTGGACAACCTTATAACAGATATCCGGGTTATAACCTGTGAAAGAGATATCCACTATATTGGCGTCCCTTCTGTCAAATTGGAACTTTATACCACCCTTGGGATTGCGCAGCCCGTTCCTAATCATCGCGTACCTCAAGGGATTGGCCTCCTCGCTTATGCCAGGCCATACAATCCCTATGATCTTTTTTATATTGTCTCCCAGAAGTACTTTGGATATGAGGTTTTCCTTTCTTTGAGTAAATCTCTGAGGCAGTGTTTCGACCGCGGCGGAACCGAATGAAACGACCGCGTGACATTCATAAACCTTAGGTAGGCTCATCACATAAGCTAACGTCATAAAGAGAAGCACCGTGAAAGGATATATGAAACACCAGGGATGGCGTATTAGAAATTCCAACGACTCAAGCGAAATGGAAGGTTCTTCTTTAGGCATATCTTGGTATATTTTAATTTGCTGTAGTAAAGTATACTACATGTTCAATAATTGTCCAATAATTTTTCGTGGCGTGTCGATCATCATAGCTCCTATTCGCCGCCTTGACATGAAAAATTGCGTATGGTATATTCTTGACGTGAAAAACAAAAAATACGACCGCGCGCTAAAGCTCGCATCGATCCTTGCGGATATCATCTCTTCCATCGGCGCCTCCGCTACAAGTTTGCACCTTCGATTCAGCTCTCTTATCCCCAAGAAAAATATTGAGACTTACCTCAATATGGCTATCCTGATAATAGGGTTGCGCATACTCGGTTTCTACGTATTTAGGTTTTATGACGGGGTAAAAAACAAGACTAATTTCGACATTTTTGTCAACTCAGTCAAGGCCTGTACGGCAAGCTCCATTATTATAATAGCGGTTTTATACTTCCTTGATATTGAGTACTATCCTCGTTCCGTGGCCATCTTGGCATGGGCCATTACGATACTTTACGTAAACGCTTGGAGACTTCTTGCACGGCGAATCGGCGCCTCTTTTTTTGGTAGTGATATATTCAAGTCGCGAGTTCTAATTATAGGGACGGGGAAGACGGCTCAAGAGACGGCCTTAAGAGTGACGATGGATGCCTCCCTAAGCTATAATCTGGTAGGCTTCATTGATACTGGAAGCGGTCTTCCCATTGAGGTCGACAAGTCCAAGATCATCGGCAGAATAGACAAACTGCCGCTGGTGGTACGAAAATTTACCGTAGACGAAGTAATACTGGCCGATCCCCAATTATCCGAAAAGAGTATATCAGAGTTAGTAAGCCTATTGAGTTGGGAAAATGTATCCTTAAGAGCGGCTCCGCCGGCTTACGAGTCTATCATAAAAAATATGGTCCTTTATGAAAGCTACGTGCCTTTCTTCGGTCCTACTTTTACAGAGCGACCGGCGCCGTCATGGTACTGGGCCTTAAAAAGAATGGAGGATATCATACTATCTCTTTTCCTCCTCATCATAACCATTCCTCTTATGATTGCAGCAGCCCTCCTTATTAAAATAACATCCCCTGCTGGACCAGTTTTATACCTCCAGAAAAGAACGGGTTTGAATGGCAGGCCTTTTATCATGTACAAACTCCGGACAATGCAACCGAACGCCGAGAAAAAAAGACCGAGGTGGGCAAAAGCCGGAGACTTAAGGGTGCTGCCGGTCGGCAGGATATTAAGGCGCTTCAGGATAGACGAACTTCCGCAGCTTTTCAATGTTTTAAAAGGTGATATGAGCCTTATAGGACCGAGGCCGGAACGCCCATTCTTCACCTCTAAACTCATGAGAAGCATCCCCTTCTATGCCCGAAGACTACAGATAAAGCCGGGACTGACCGGCTGGGCCCAGGTCAACTATCAGTACACCGACACTGAAAAAGGCGCTCGTGAAAAGCTGCTTTATGACTTATTTTACATCCAAAATGCGTCGCTTGCCTTGGATTTCCTTATAGCATTAAAGACTTTTAGGGTAGTATTAACCGGACGCGGCGCGCATTAATATGGCTGTTATCCTTCTAGCAGTCTTTCCGTCCCACAATTTCGGTATCTTTCTTTTTATCCGGCGCGGCAATCTTGATATGAGACTGATAAGGAGCTTTTGATTGTCCCCCACAAGGGTGTTGGTTCCCTGGGTTATAGTTACAGGCCTTTCTGTATTTTTTCTTATAGTAAAACAAGGTATGCCAAGATAAGTCGTCTCCTCCTGTATCCCGCCCGAATCTGTCAGAACGAATTTCGCGTCTATCATAAGTCTCAGAAAATCAAGATAGCCAAGAGGTCTGGTTATTATTATATTATTTATACGTTTAAGGTTTTCCCAGTAGCCAAGAGCCTTCAACATCTTTACAGCGCGTGGATGGGCAGGATATACTATGGTCGTCATCTTGGCAATCTTCTTGAGGATATTAACTATACGACTCAATGAGTTAGCATTATCCACATTGCTTGGCCGGTGAAGTGTAAGAAGGGCGTATTCCCTTCTTTTGACGCCAAGCAAACTTAAAGTATTTTTCTTGCGTGCGGCTTTTATAGAGCTTACCAGCGAATCTATCATTATGTTACCTACAAAAAATATCCTCTCATCCGGTATCGCTTCATCACGAAGGTTCTTAAGCCCAGATGGTTCGGTTACAAAAAGATAGTCGCTAATAGCATCGGTAAATTTCCGGTTTATTTCTTCTGGCATCGAAAAATCAAAGCTGCGAAGCCCTGCCTCAACATGGGCAACTTTTATACCCAATGAGGCCGATACAAGAGCACACGCTAGTGTGGAATTAACATCTCCCACGACTACCACTATATCAGGTCGTTCCTTAACCAGAACCTTCCTAAAACGGCCCATAATCTTTTTCACCTGTTCAATAGGCTCGCCAGGGCCTGCCTTAAGAGCTATATGCCTGCCTATTTTAAGCTCCTTTATGAATATGTCAGACATTGAGCATGAATAATGCTGGCCTGTATGTACCAATACGCTTTCAATTCGTTTGTGCTTGCGAAACTCGCGTAAGAGAGGAGCGATCTTCATAAAGTTTGGCCTGGCCCCTACGACGCTCAATATCTTTATCTTCTTCATTCAATCACCAAATCCAACTTTGAAAGATTCTTTTCCCAAGAATATTCTTCCTCCACAAACCTTCGAGCCGATCGACCGATAAAATCCCTTAAAGACTTATCGCGAATAAGATCACTCAGTTGCCTGGCAAAATCGGCGGGATTGTCAGACACTAAAATGTCGCGGCCGGGCAGGGCCTTTACCGCCCCAGCCGCCTTTGAAGTCGCCACTACCGGTATGCCGCAGGCCATTGCCTCTAGTATCTTATTCTGTATACCCTGTGCTATGCGCATCGGTGCGATCGCTGCTATCGCGCCGCGCAGGTAATCTCTCACGTCTTTTACTGTGCCTGTCACCGTCACACCCGCTCTTTTACCAAGCGATCTCACAGCTCTGACAGGATTGTGACCAACAATATAAAGCTGCGCGTCGGGATGGCTTCTTCTCACAATGGGAAATATTTCCTCGCAAAAATAAAAGACGGCGTCAATATTAGCGTAATAATCCATTGCGCCAGTAAAGACAATGCGTTTTTCTTCGGAGAATGGCCCGGGCGTAAAAAACCCGGTGTCAACGCCGTTTTCGATAACCTGAAATTTGTCAACATCGGTAATTCTTGCAAATTCGTCTTTCTCTTTTTCGGTTACAACTATAAGACGATCGAATTTGCTGGCAATCTCTCTCTCATAATTTCTCAATAATTTGTTCTCAAGGCCATATACTACTGACATGGGAAAGCCGGAATAAACGGTGTATTGCCTCCATTTCGCGGAATCACAGTCGACAAAATCCATTATTTTCGTTATTTGGGCGTTCATCACGTATTGCGCCATAGGCGAAGAATAGGCGAATATGCGGTCTGTCTTACCCTCTCGGAGAATACTGTAAACTTTTCTTTTTAAGGCCGGGTGAAAAAAATACCCGACAGTAAAAGGCCCTCTCATAAAAAAACTTCCCAACGCCTGGCCTTTAGCTAAAAATGGATTTAGATAAAAGAGATGGACCTCTTTACATATATTGTTAAGCTCTCGTACATATTTACAATCGGAAAGCTCATCGTAAAGTGAAAGCAAACATACATCGTGCTGAGAGGCTAGATACCTCATGATATTGTATGCCCTCAGTTTATCACCTTTATTTGGCGGATACGGAATCCTGTGAGTAAGCATTAATATGTTCATGGGATAACGTATTTATAGATCCGAGGGCCCAAGATTTTCGTCACAGCCAGCGGCAGATGTTTCCAAATTTCCTTGGCAATATCAAAAGCCTTATTAGAAGGGCTGATATCCGGAAGGGACCTCGCCTTGATCAAGCGATACTGGTAATGAAGCTGCTTCGGCTCAAAACCCTGGTTTATTTTGAAATAATATGGGCCGGCACCTTTTCTGCTCCTGCCAAAATCAAAATATCTGAACCCTCTTTCAACCCCTACCTCCTGCAGTTTAAGATACATATAATTGCTGGGGCTGTACTTTTCATATTTGTGAAGCGCGCCCCCATAAAAAGGAAGAACCGTATCCCTATAGAAAAACGAAAGAACGGCGGCTATTGGTTTATCCGCGAGTTTAACCACAAGAACATCCGTCTCATTCTTAAAAGAATTTGCTAGCGAAACAAACCATCTTCTCGAAACGACCGGTGAACCAAGCGCTTTCTGGTTAGCCGCATATAGCTCATAGCAGTCGCCCAGATATTCAAGGCCCGTTTCATAGGTTAAACCTTTTTCTATAGCATGCCTGACTTCTGCCCTTGCCTTGCGCGGCATTCTCTCTAAGCATTCCTCCTTGGTTTCCGGCAGTGGTTTTATGAACGTTACGTAAAGATCTTTCTGAAGAAAGCCGCATCCGAGATCTTTCATGCTCCTGAGTTCGAGATAATCGCACCCGAGCCTTTTAGCAAGAGAGGCGGCTTCGTCTGTTAATTTGTCTACCGTTGCCGGATCATCTGCTAAAGGGCCGGCATACACGCCTATGGGAACTGAGATAAGCCTTGAGCCAAACATCGTTCTCACCAAGACGAGCGGCAGTATTCCGCGAATGTTTCCGGACTCTTCCGCAGCAAGATAATATTTTTTGAACCCGAATACTTCTTCAAGACACTCGCCCCATCTGTACAGATGATAAAAAAAAGAGTGGGGATGCCTGAATACGTAATCATCCCAGCCGGTTCCGTCAGATAGTTTTATGGTCATTTCACCCATCGCTTTTATTTTGAAAGAGTATCAGCAACGGCGGACAAAAGCCTCTCCTCGGCTATCTTCCATACATACTTTTCAGAGCCCGCGCGTCTTGCATTTTCTTTAAGCCGTTCTAACGTTTGGGGTTCCTTCATTTTCTTAAGCGCCGAGGCAACGCTATCCTTTGTAAAATCCTCCAACGCGATGCCGCACACCTCTTCTCTTATTATCCTGCCCATCTCACCAAAACTGCCTCCCAAAAACGCACATCCGACGGCCAGGGCTTCGAAAAGTTTGTTTGGATTACAGAACTCGGCCATGCCGGCCGTTTTGTCATATCCATAATAGACTATATCCGCTATCGCCGTATATAGCGGTACTTTGTCAGGTGCTACATAACCAAGATACTTTATCCTGCGGCATATAGCCGCGGCCTTTTCCACTACTCGTTTTTTGACACCATCTCCGCCGACTATCAGAAACAATGAATCGTCATCTTTTACTGCATCGAGGAGCGGCTCTATAATCCTTTCTGGTCCGAGATTCGCAATATAGGAGATTATTGTTTTATTTGAAGCGCCGAGCCTTTCGCGCTCTTTTTGGAGAAACTCTGTTGAAAACCGAAAGAAAGAAGGTTCCTTATAATTAGCCACTACGGTTATTTTCTTTGCACCGATTTTTTCGTAAAATAACTTCATCGCTTCGCAAGTAACTATGATATGAGATGCCATCTTTACAAAAATCTTCTCAAGCCAAGCGATAACATTCTTCATAAATCCTGGAACGTTCTTCCCCAGCATCCTCGAATAAACCTCGTGGCTGTCAAATATAACCTTCTTTTTCGTAAGGGCGGCCGCGATGAAACCTGGAATAAGCGTGTCGAAGTCGTGGCAATATATAAGATCCTGGTTTTCTTTAAGAAGACTGATTGTCATTCTCAGCCAGACGATAATGATAAATACCAGCTGGGACAATCCCCTTCCATGGCGGGATTTAATACGGATGCGCTCGACCTCTATGCCATCTACCCTCTCTTTTTCAGAAAGATTTTCCCCCCTGTCCCAGGCTATTAGCCGGACATGGTAACCGGCGCTGACCAGTGACAACGCCTCCCTGTGTGGCCTCGGGTCCGGCATAAATGCGTTTGTAAGAAGCATTGTTATCTTTTTCATATCGCCTTAGCCTTCTTGCTTATGCGCTATCTGAGTAAGCGCTATGGTAAGCGCTATAAGGTGCCATGATATATCTATAAACGCGGCGTTCACGAAGAAAGCGCTCGTGAAAAAGCCTACAAAACAGACTTGAAGCATTGAAGCGTAATCCAAAAAATAGGGTTCCAAAAGGCCGCGATTTACTTTACGTCTTATCTTTCCCAGCATTTTGTATCCCGTAAAGAATATGAAAAAATAAAGTAAAAGGGCCGGCAGTCCGACTTCGGCTCCGACCTGCAGTACAGAATTATGAATCGCTGTGTCAGATATCACCCTGCCTGTTTGTGGATCCGGATACTTTTCCATCTCCGCGTCGGACATATAAAATCCTACCCCGGTCAAAGGTTTTTCTATGATCATTCGAATGGCAGAATTCCATGCATGCATCCTTATAGCCGCAGACAAATCGGTTGTTGTTATTTCATCTATCCTGGTAACCGCCGTTATCCTTTCGAGATATGCCTTTGAAACAATATGTGTCATAAACAAAGCGGAAAAGACGGCAAATATAAGAATCGCGAATATTTTGCGCCTTAGCTTAGTAATCAAAAAAACACCCGAAGAGAACATGCCTATAAAGCCGGCCCTTGCATAGGTAAGATAGGTAGCCAGTACGTCGCCGCCAAGGATAACCACCAATATCACCTTAATCCACGCTCTCCTTTCAGTGGTCATAAGAAAAAATACCACCGGCATCATTGAACACAGTATTACCGCCATGAAATTTCTATCAGCTATAACGCCGGCAAATCCCTCTCTACTTCCCTCATAGACGATACCTCCAACAACACCCATTATGCCCGATCTGGCGGCGACCGCGCCAACGAATATTGTTATCGCCCACAAATAATATCGAAACCTTTTGATATCATCTACGAGCGCCGTGATTACCAGAGTAATTAATATTACCCTGCTAAAATATTTGAACTGCCACATCGCAATATCGGTGAATCCGGCGGTAAATACAGATCCTGCGCACATAAACCAGAAGACGATAATGGCTATATTAAGCGGATGTCCCGAAAATAGACGCTTTTTTCGCATGATAGTCATCCAAATAAGAATGACGCCGGTTAGGTAGGATAGTCCCTGGACAGGCAAAGTTCCCCACGTGGCCTTTTCCGGATAGGTGTATGACCAGAAGGCATAAGCTATGAGAGCGTAAAACGCGTCATAAGATATTGCGCCTATTATACCGAGGAACGTAATTAAAAGGGTGGCTAATACCCTTAGCCCCATTTTCACCGTCCTACGTGTTCAGCCACGGCTTCTCTGTAAAGCGCTTCGTACTCTTTAGAAATCTTTTCTATATCGTATGAGGCCTCTGCCTTACGTCGTAAAGCATCGCCCACGCGCTTTGCCTCATCTGGACACCCCAAAAAATACAAAATACCTTTTTCAACTGCCTCAACATCTTTAGGTCTTACTATCACCGCCCCTATATTTGGCCCTGTGATATCTCTGATGTCTCCCACGTCAGTGGCTACAACAGGGATGCCGGTAGCCATGGCCTGAATAAGCGCGTTTGGCATGTTTTCAGATAATGATGTAAGAACAAATATATCCATCACCCTGTAATATGGAGCTGTGTCTTTAATTCTGCCTGTGAATATTACCCTGTCGGATATTCCTCCCGCAGATATAAGAGCTTCCAGCTCCTTTTTAAGCGGTCCATCCCCCACGATAAGGAGTCTGGTATGGGGGTGTCTTTTTGCAACACCTTGAAAGGCCTTTATAAGGCTATTATGGTCTTTGATGCGGCATAATGTGCCGACATTGCCGATAACAACATCTTCCGCACCTATTCCAAGGCTTTTTCTCAAAGCATTCTCTCTGCCGGGATGAAATTCATTCATGTCGCATCCGTTTGGGATATAAAGTACCTTGGACTTTTCGATTTTCACATCTTCTATGAGCCATCTTCGTAAGCATTTTGATACGGCGATTACTCTGCTACATCTGTTTAAAAAAAACCGGCGGGCAAAGACTCGCCTGGTTTTCTTAACATCCACCTCGTCCGCGTCAAAACCGTGCTCTGAATGTATCACAGTCTTCGCCTTTATCATGCCAGCTGCCATTATCCCTTCAATCCCGCTCCAATTATAGGTTCTGACTATGTTAGGATTATACGCTCTCAAAGCGAGGGCAAGGCGGATAGCGCACGACGGATCGTGAGGGAAAGCTCTCTTTACGACCGCTATACTGACTCCGCCCCTAATGATCCTATCGCGCGAAGAAGTATCATTGCTTAATGTAAATACAGCGTGGGAAAACGTCTGCGTCTCTAACCGGTTAATAAGCTGGGCTACCATTCCTTCCAGCCCTCCGGTTCCAAAAGAGTACATGATGTGCGCTATCCGTATGCTCATTTTCCGTCTACCCACTTCCTGTGCCACAGTTCCAGCATAAGAAACGGCCATAAGAGATCGCCATAATACGAGGACGCTTCACTGTCATGCATCTCCAGCATCTTTTTGAATACGCCTTTTTTGAAATATCCCCTTTTATCTAAACGGCCGTCCAGAAGGATATCTTCGGCAAACTTCCTTACCGTCCGCTCTTTACGCAGCCAGACGGCGAAGGGTAGCCCAAAACCGTGCTTTTTCTTTGCGACTATTTCCTTCGGCAGAAAATTTTTGAATGCCTTCCTGAAAATATATTTTCTGGTAAAACCTTTTAGTTTTAACTGCGCCGGAATCGAGCACCCGAGATCCCACAGCTTAGCGTCAAGCATCGGATAGCGCAGGCGCACACCAAATATCTGGGCGGCCTTTTCCATCTTATTTCTTAAATCATTATCAATCAGCCCCATTTTCGAGTCAAGGTAAAGCAGCCTGTTGAGCGGCGCGTCTGTCAGCGGCGCATTAAAATAGGAACTAAGAATATCTACGGGGCTGTTCTGGTTTATAGCTCTTAAAAAATCCTCAGAAAATATATCCACTCTATTGTGAAAAGCGTATAACTCATAAAAACAGAGCCTTTCCGGATTCGGCATATTGGCGCGGCCGATATAACTTTCGACCTTCCTGAAAAACGGAATAGACCTAAGCACGCCGCTTAATGCTATCGGCTCCAAAAAAGCTTTACGTACGATAAGGGGCATATATTGATAGAGCGAATATATTTTGTCATTCACGTAGCGCTCATATCCTGCGAAATTCTCATCACCGCCATCACCGCCAAGGAGCACGTTGACACCGTTATCGCGGGCTATCTTCATACAATAGTACGCCGCGATAGCGGAAGAATTTCCGAAAGGTTCATCATATTCTTCAATCAGTTTTTCGGCTGCCTCAATAAGGTCTGGTGGCCTTACGCAATACTTGTGGTTTTTTAAGGCAAAGTGGCTTGCCGCCAGGTCAATATAGCGTGCTTCGCTGTATTTTTCCTCATCGAATACTATCGAGAAAGTCTTTACTTCTGTACCGGCTATCTTTCTCATGAGACCTGAGATGGTGCTTGAGTCTAGCCCGCCGCTCAAGAATGCCCCTGTCCTGCTTAACTCTACTGACGGCTCAAACCTTCTGCGGGTTGCCTCCTCGATTTCGTCTCTTATCCGACGGCAGTAATCCTCTTCGCTTATCCTTAGATTACTGGAATAATTAATGTCCCAATATCTTAACACTTTTACACCGCCGTTCTGAACTACAATAAGGCTTCCCGGTTCGAGCTTGACTACCATTGAATATATCGAACGGGGCGAGGGGATGAAGGCAAGCACGCAGTAATCATATATCGCCTGCGCCTCTATGGATGGTGACACCAGGGCGCTTTCGAAAATAGCCCTTGGTTTAGAGGCAAAAACGAAATATTTCCCGTTATTATAAAAACTGATAGAACCAGTACCGAAACGATCCGTGGCTACTATGAGCTTTCCTAACCTAACATCTAATATGCAGAGGTTGAACCTACCATCTACCCGCCCCAAAAACTCCTCCCCGCTTTCCCGGTATAGTGACTCTATGAGCCTGGCGGGATCGGATGTCCGAGGATCATGTATCTCCCCGTCAATGGCGATTATGATGTCCTTAACTTCAACGAAAACACCACCTTCAGGATGAACGCAGGCGCCGATGCCAGCCTGACTTTCGGCGTGCGCAAAGATTTTTTCACCCGGCACGCTTTGCATGGAAGAAGCCATGGCAAGGATAACTTTTTCTTCAACTTTGCCGCCACCTATACTTACTATACCGCATATGCCTGACACAAGAGGCCCCCTACAAATATTTCTTTATAACTTCCGATACCACGAACTTATATTTGCCCTCCGATCCTATCTCATCCTGGCCTACATATCTGAAGATTGTCTCGATTGCCACTCCCATGACACCGTCTATCCTGGCCTTTATATCGGTCTCCAATTTCTTTTCAAATCTATCATTGACGGACATGGTTACCACCAACTTATCCTCCTTTTCCTGAACGATCTTAAAATAATCTATTCCTTCGAGTTCCCTGAAGATGTATTCTAGGGCAAGGGGATGAATAAATTCACCGCTAGGACTGACTACATAATCCGTATCTCTCCCAATTATCTCATCCATAATGGGGTAGGGCCTCCCACAAGCGCACCGCCTATTGCCCACAACACCTTCATCTCCTGTGCAATATCTTATAAAAGGCATACCGTATGAATCTATATCTGTTACTACTATTTCGCCTTTTATGCCTTCTCCGACAGGCGTAGCGTCTTTTATGACCTCTGTTATTATGTTAGGGTTGATGTGCATGCTGCCAGCTGGGCATTCAAACGCCACAAGGCCGCTGTCTCTTCCGCCATAGCAGTTAGAGACAGGACATCCGAAAACCTCTTCTATGGTCTTCCTCTGAAAGCCGTGAAGCACCTCGGCTGTGGTAAATACAACCCTTATGGCGGCGTTTCTCATTGATATACCTCTGTTCCTGGCGTATCTAGCAAGAAGGTAAATGCTATGGGCATATCCGAAAATATCCTTTGGCCTATATCTTTTTATGAAGTCCAGATAGCCGAACATTGTGGTCGCGCTCATATTAAAAGCCGGCAGAAGATGGGTGTTGAGCAGCCTATCTCGAATCTTCTTGGCTATGTTATACGCGGTAAAATCCCGCGGGCTTCCCCAGAAAACGACCTCTTTGTCCCCTATCTGGAGTCCCCACCACTCGTACAGCATAAGATACGCCGCCTTGTTTGCCGAGACCCTTTCGTTTGAAAGATAAAATATAAGCGGTTCTCCAGTAGATCCGCTGGTGGCAAGGCGCGATAACTTCCTCCTCCTATCGGAAGAAATGAACCGGCTGGGAGCCTTGCGAATCATGCTTCTTTTCAATAGAGGCGCTTTTCTTAAGTCAAGTGCGCTTTCCATAGCTTGCGGATCGAACGAGGAAACAGCAAAGGCTTCTTTATAATAATCCGTGTAATCGCGCGCATGAATAAGAAGCCTCTTAAGTTTCTCAAACTGAAATTCCGCAAGCTGCTCTTCGGAATAGGATTGTGTCTTTTTAAGTTCGTTGTAAGATTTAAATGTCTGTCTTGCTGTCAGCTTCTCATTAAGGCCATATATAAGCCGCGGAATTATATGTTTCATTTTGATAAGAGCTCCTTATACACCTTATCTATTTTATCCGAGATGATCGGCATATCGTATTTCTCTTTAGCCTCTTCAAGGTTTCTTTTGCCCATAGATTTTCGAAGGACTGCGTCAGAAGATAGGGTTATTATCTTTTCCGATAATGAGATGATATCACCGGGTTTAACCAGAAAGCCGTTTATTCCGTCTTTTGCTATTTCTGGTATGGCGCCTACATCCGATACCACAGCCGGCAGGCCCGCGGCCATCGCCTCTAAAAGGGAATTAGGCATGTTTTCATGATAAGACGGTAATACAAATATATCTGACGAAAGGTAATAGTTATACTTATCTTGGCCTGATAGCTTTTCGGCGTACCAGAAAACGTCGGATAGACCTTTTTCTTTTATAAGGCTCAGCAGCTCATCGATCTCGCCCTCAAACTCCCCTATGCCGCAAAAGATAAACCTTGCCTTATTTATCTTTTCGAGTATAAGAGGAATAGCGAAGACCAGGTCAAACGAACCTTTTCTGCGTCCTATCGGTCCTACATGCAATATTACAATATCTGTGGCTGATAAGCCAAGGCGTGGGCGGATATTTTCCTTTAACCTTAGTTCGCTAACTTTAACGCCGTTCGGTATAACCGATATCTTAGCGGGCTCGCTCATAGTAACCAAGACCTCTTTCCAGTAGCTGGAAAGCGCTATTATCCTGTTAGACATGCCAAGCACTACTCGGATGGCCCACTTAGCTATGTAAGGGGCCTCTTCGTAGAACTCTACAAAACTACCACCTCTCAAATGAAGGATGATTTTTTTTCGAAATAACCTACTTACTACGATATCAATGCCACGCCTATAAAAATACTGAAAAGACGACATCTGGACATGTATTAACGCCGGATTTTTGCGCATAAGAATATAAAACAATCTCCAAAAAAGCCGTATCTGATGAAACATTCTTTTCAATATGCTGGCTTTTTTGTCTCTTGTCTTGCATCCTGTTACATCAAGCACGTAAAAAGTGTAGGACTCACGCAGTTTTGACGTAACGATGTTTTCCATCGATATGGTCATTCCTCCGACAGGAGGTGCGACCGGCCCTATGAGCAAAACTTTTCTCTTATCAACCATGAATCGAGCTATATACCTCTCCGGCTGTGAAACTCTCAACACCCTTTTTACTTAATATGTAGTAAAGAATACTCTTAAGGTTTTCTATACGGAGAGTTCTTTCCTTATCCGTTCTTGAATAAGGGCACGCGCCTGTCATACATAGCGAGGAGTGAAATGTAAGATGGAGTATGCCGCCACCTCTTTCAATGACAGCGTTGACAAGGTTTTTCATCTGCCCTAAATCAGCGCTTTCCGGAGAAAGTTTAATTATAGGCGGCATTCCAAACAGCGTGAAAAGCCCTACAAGGTGCAACCACTTAGGCAAAAGACGCAGCCTCATGTGAACTTCCCTCCATCTTTCGAAATCTTTATTATAAAATCCACACGTAACTGGAACCTCCAAAAGGTTATTGTTCTTACCCGCTGATGGACGGCATATATCGTTGTAAGAGGGATAATACGGCGTAAAGGGTGCCGTGAAAAAATCTGCACCCCCTTCGCAAGAATATTCGGTTAGGGGTATTACACTTACATCTATTTTGTATCCAAGTTCCGCAAGTATTTCTATCGTCTCGCCATCGGCCGCCCACCTGCCGGCCCTGAAAGTTACAGGCCTTACGCCAAAGGACTCTTCCAACTTACGGGTAAGTAACTCTATCTTATGTTTTTCCAACTCACGGCTCAAACGGCACTGGGCCGATTTCGCTATAACATCGTCGCGCGTAGAAGACGGTACGTTCCAGTGGTGAAGATGTGCTCCTATCTCGCAACGTCCCGAATAATAAATATCTTTTAGGATAGAAGCGGACTCCTTGTCCGTAGCCACAGGATATGTTACAAGATATACGGGTCTCACACCAATGGAATCGAAGATATCTTTTTGCAATTCAGGAATAAAGCGAATATTTGCCGTATCGGGCCATTTGGACGACCCTGGCCATTCCCAGTTCTCTTCCGCATCCACGGTTACGATCAGTTTTGTTCCCATAATCCTCCTGGCTTTACTACCCATTGACTAGGTAATGCTATGATACTTTTTGTACCAGTACCCGAACGACATAATACCTATAGTTATAGTCGCACAACTCCACTACAAGTTCCGATATCTTGGCATTTTCATTCTTAAACCTTTTTGCCTGTGGTCACTTTTGATTCGTCATCTTCCATGATAATGCGGAGAATGTCGACGCATCCCCATCCCCAGATGATAGGAACCAACCTAAGCTACCTTCTCTAACCTTTTCGTTTGACCTGTAGATGGCCACCGGCAAAGCCAGTTGCCGTGTAATAAATCCTTCCGTGGCCGCCGTGTCGCATATAAAAGCATCCACAGCATTCATGTAAACTGATTCGAGCCCACTTGATTTGGCATGCGTTGTCGCTACCCTTAAAAGCATGCGGCGCGCGTTCGCGTCGTTTTTTAAAGTAAAAATGTCTAATATTCGGGCGACCTTTATACTACCATTTAAAATTTCGTGCTGAATAACAATATAACCACTAAGGTCCCCTTTCCGATCGGATACCATATAAATAACTCTTTCGCCAAAGGGAAATTCCACATAACGCCAGTTAAGATACCGGCTGTTTTTCACAACAAGCGCGCTATAGGTGGTTGCGGCTTTTTCAAAAAATTGGTCAAATTGTTCGGTAAAACTATCTATCTTTTCGACAACATAATCATCTTCGGAGAAGTTCTTATTCAGTCTTGACAAATAACCGCGCAGCAACACGCGCTGTAACATGAACCAGGCTAAAATAGCGGATATGCGCGAGCCTTTCTTCTTGATCAACACTTTAGGCGGGTTTATAACCTTGACGCAATAATACCGCGTAAATGGAATCTCTAAAGCGCCTAGCCGTGTTTCTATATCGTAACTTGTTTTGTTGGGCGTGGTCCCAACGACAACCGGAAATTTATCGGATCTCCAGATAAGATTGAGGAGCTTTAGGCCGTGAAATCTAAAATCATTGGCTACCGCCAGGTCTATTTCAAAACAACCGTATGTATCTTTTTGGTTTATCCTGAAAAGCGCCGGCACAAGCGCTACCATTCCAACTATGCGCTTGCCATTTTCAAGGACCAATCCCACGGGAAAATCGTCCCTTCGATAAGGATTGCCTATAAGCTCCCAATTATAGAGCTTCCTTTCTGCCGCGGGGTCAAAATCGCTTCTATTTAAAACGTCTTTCTTGAGGGCGATCATTTCTTCTAAGTCGTCGAACGTCATATGCCTGAGGCGTATGTCATTTACCATGATCTTTAAGACCTTTCGCTTGTCTTCGCGCTTAAAAAATCGGCTATCTTCTGTATTGAATCAAAATTCGCCTCTGTCATCTCTTCGGGCAAGATGGTTATGCCAAAGGACTTTTCAACCTCGGTCACAAGCTCAATCGCGCTCAAAGAATCCAGTATCCCTGCCGCGATTATCGAATCGGTGTCCGCCACATTCAGCGTCATTCCTCTTGAGCTAAGCTGACGGGATAGTATGGCGCGAACTTTGTCTTTGATAGCCAGATAATTCCTCGTCATAATATAACCTCTGGCGGCATTTGGTGAGTCAGAAAACCCAAAGGGCTTGCCGAATATCCGTATGCTCCGGAACATGTTATGAAAAGATAGTCGCCGGGTGCGCATACAGGCAGCTCTATATCGTGCGCTAAGATATCGAGAGGCGTGCACAGACATCCAGCAACCGTCACTCTCTCTTTTTTACTGACTTTTTTGCCGCTGAAAATCGTTCCGATAATACGATTACGTCTAAGCCCTTCACCTAAAAGGCCCGCTGCCGCCATATTCTGATGCATACCTCCGTCAACTATGAGAAATGCTTTCCCCCTCGACGTTTTCCTATAAAGGACTTTCGTAACGTAAATACCTGATTGGCCGACAATAAAGCGACCTGGTTCAATAATAAAAGTCGTTTTCTTAAATACCTTGTTTGCTTGTACCTTAGCAAAGGTGTCTTTTATAAGGCTGCCCAATCTTTTTAAGTCCAAGGGCCGCTGGCCGTAATAATAAGGAATGCCAAGACCGCCTCCGAAATTTATCATATTTAATTTTATGTCTTCTTTATCCTGAAGACGCAAGCAAAAGTTGAGCAGATAGTTAATGTTTTTCGCTATGGTATCTTCCGACAATATCTGAGAGCCTGTGTGCATATGAACACCTGCAAAATCTATATGGCAGCAGCCTTTTATGAGTTTTAAAGCAGATGGCACGGCCTCTTCATCTATACCGAACTGCTGACTTCCGCCGCCCATCCTAATGCCCGCTGTTTCGGAGGCAAAAGCGGGATTAATCCTTATTACTACACTAGAGACCTTCCTCGCTCTTGTCGATAATTTCTCTATCAAACTTATCTCGTCTTCGCTTTCAACGCTTATCGAACCTATTTTGTTTCTGATGGCAAAAGATAGCTCCTCCTCGGTCTTGCCTGGACCTGTAAAGCTTATCATGGAAGGCCTGATCCCCGCCTTGAGTGCAATCCGCAACTCGCCCATAGATGCCACATCCGCGCCAGCTCCCAAACGCCCTAGCAAAGAAACGATGTGGGCATTAGGGTTTGCTTTTATTGCATAATAAATACGAAAACTTTTTGGCAAAATACCGCTAAGGGAATAATATGCTTTCTTTATAGAAGCGCGGTCGTACAAGTAAAAAGGCGTTCTTGTCATACTTATGGCCCGCTTGATCTTATTTATATCTACCATACATCTCCTTTATCAACGCGCGATCGAGTTTTCCGGAAGTCGTCTTTGGCATGTCATCTACCATCACAATCTCAGAAGGAACAGCGTAATCAGGAAGGCGCTTTGAGCACTCATCGGCAATCCGTCGTTTAGCTGCCTCTCCTCCACCTGACGACTGAACAACGGCTACTATCTTCTGCCCCAAAAATGGGTCTTCTTTGCCAAAAACTACGGCAGCGCTTATTCCTTCCATGCTATATATAACTTCCTCTATTTCGGCCGGGCTTATCCTATATCCGGAGGATTTGATCATCTCATCGTTTCTACCTATATAATACAAAAATCCGTCGCTATCTCTTTTTACGATATCTCCCGAGAAGACGCCTATCTCATTCTTCTGTTTTCCTTCGGCACCCGCGGGTAGAGGCTTTATGATCTTTTCTGTCGCCTCTTTATTATTCCAGTAGCCAAGCGATATAAGAGCCCCTCTATGAATCAGTTCTCCTTCTTCACCTGGCGCGCATTCCATCCCCTCTTTATTCAAGACAGATATCTTCACTTCGGGTATTGCCTTGCCGATGGAGTCTGGCTTTGAAGCGACAAGCGCAGGGTCGAGATATGTGGATCTAAACGCCTCCGTAAGCCCGTACATAAGATATAATTTAGAACGCGAGAACGAGCTAATAAGTTTTTTTACATACTCAACCGGTATTTTGCCGCCCGAATTAGTTATGTACCTCAGAGACTCGTAATTATACTTGGATAGACTTGTTGCATTCATCAGACCAAGCCATATGGTAGGTATGCCCGCAAGAGCTGTTATCCTCTCTTTCTCGATAGTTCCCAATACTTCGTCAGGGAAAACATAGTTATGCAAAACGATCGTTGCGCCGTTTCTGAAAGTCGTGAGAAGCTGGTTCAACCCATAATCGAAACTGAAGGGAAGAAGAGACAACACCTTGTCGTCGTGGCGACAGTCAAGATATGCTGAGACTATCCGAGCCCCGTCAGAGAGGTTCTTATGCGTAACCATCACGCCCTTCGGCATGCCTGTCGAGCCGGAGGTATAAATTATGCAGGCTATGCCTTCGGCCGGAGGAGGCGCCTGGGGTACTTTCGCCGCCGAGCTCCCTATATCTGTAGAAAAGTATTTACCTTCCTCGGCGTAGATTACAGATCTGCAACCCAGTTGAGCGGGTGAAGTCGCAAGTATAGCATGTGCTAGAGGTTTAGATGTTATAACAATCTTTATTCGGCAGTCGCCCATTATATGCGCTATCTGATCCTTCTTGAGCTTGGTGTTAAGTATTACAAAGATCGCGCCTTTTTTAGCCGCGGCGAATATCGAAGCCACCTGATCTGGATTCTTATCAAGATATATGCCGACCCTGTCACCTTCTTCTAATCCACATCCACCAAGCTCAGCACATAAGGCCTGACAGCGCGTCTCAATATCCGCATAGGTGAAAGACGCCCCGCTCTTTACCACAGCTTTTTTGCCTGGCCAGCTGGAGACGCTATCAGCAAGAAATTTATATATGTTATCGCTGGTGTTCATAAAAATCCTTTATTCACCCTATTGCCGTCCCATGGCAAATATATAGAGCCTTCCTTCGTTAGTCACAGCTATTATTTCCTTAAAACCGTCGTTGTCAAGATCGGCTACATCCATCTTGGAGTTCGGATTCCTCCAGCAATCAAGCCTCCCCTGGACTGTTAGCTTATCCAGTAGTCTACCCTTGACGGAAAATATGAATATCTCATTCCCCTTGCCAGCTATAATCTCCGTAACACCGTCTGAATCCAAGTCAGATAAAAAAAGGTTATAGACAGGCGGCGCTGAATTCTCGCCCGCCCATTTGATATAGCTCCAAAGTATCTTGCCTTTTGGGCTACACACAACAAGACCGCGTCTGGCACCAACCACTATATCATCGCATTCACTACTTTCTGCGAGACGTCCGGCTGCTATAGTCATGGCCTCATTAAGATCCACTTTCTCGCCTAATAGATTCATGCTTACGACATTGACAAGCTCTCCTTCCTTTTCATAAATGTAGACGGTGCCATCGGCCAAAGGACACGCCAGATCATCTTTTCTACCATCGCCGTCAAAATCTCCTGCCGCTAGACAGCGTATGCCATATCCGGGCTTCGAACTGAAGAGGATCTTTCCATCTTTACTCACCGAATAAACGGCGCCAAGATACTGGTTGTAGCAAAAACCTTCGCCTTCCCCATAAGCCGCTATATCCTGGATACGCTTAATATTGTCATTTGTCCACATGGACCGCCAGGACATCCCATTATCTTTTGTGTAATAAGCGCCTTCATCGACAATAAGCTCATCTATTCCATCGCCATTAAGGTCCTCGTTAAGAAAGGCTGTTGCATTTATGGTAGATAAATGTACTCCTATCCTGTCGAAAACTTTCACTGTTTCTCCCGAAGCTACTATAGAATCATAATAACCTTCTTCGGAAAGACGTGCCGCCCTTACCCGGGATGTCCCTTTCATAAATACGGGCGTGTCGCTTTTGGTCAACATATTTCCACGGTGACTGAATATATAAAGATACCTGCCGCAGACCGCTATGGCATTTTTATTGCCCATCTTCTTTAAGTCAAATGCGCTTACGCTTAAAGCGCTCTCTTCCCCACTCACCGCCTCTAACGTTTCGTCTTTAAGCTCTTTTTCTGCAAAAACCGAATATTTTATTGGTATGCCGCTTGACCCATTGTCCGCCGCATCGCAAAAAGCGCAGGTAAAAATAGAAATAATTATGGCTGTGCCTAGCCACCTCCTGCCAGCTATTTTTTTCCTTCTAATACGTTGTAAAAATATTAAGACCGGATCGGGAAGTAGTAATAAAAGCCGGAAAAATAGTATCGCTGGCGACATTCCCGCTTTAACTGTAACTTTTCTGCAGATATCGCGGCAACGGCCATATTCCGAATAATAAAAGAATGTCCTTATAATCTGCTCTCCGTGAGTTATATACGCTTTTTTCATCGGACTATATATATTCGGATTTGTGTCGGGAAATAAAGTGACTATGCCATCTAACGAGTCGAGAATAGTGGTGGGGGGGGTGTGGGAAAATCCTATGTTTTTGCCGTGCAGCCTTCGCCTCACAAGAACCTTGTCTAAACCGACAATTTCATATTTTTTCGCGACCCTAAGCCAAAGGTTTATATCCTCGCCGATAAAAAGCTTTTCGTCAAATATGCCTATGTCTTTTAAAACTGATGATCGTATCATCACGCTGGACAATATAATAGGACCGGATTTGCTTAACAATTCGTTAAATACGTTACCCGAATAAACCCTGGCTGGTAAGACCTCAATATCAAATCCTGTGTTGGAATCAAATGAAATCGCTTTTGAATAGATCAAAGCGGTGCTGGGTTTTTTTTCCATGATTTTAAGTTGTTCTGCCGTTTTAGCCGGCAACCACATATCATCCGCGTCGAGAAAAGCGATATATTCACCGGTGGCTTTCAGGATGCCGGTATTGCGCGCTTTCGCTGGTCCCGCGTTATCCTGCCGAATATAGGTGATCCTGCCGGCGTAACTATCGGCAACTTCGGGCGTGTTATCAGTTGAGCCGTCATCGATAACGATTATTTCCATATCTTTGTGTGTTTGCGCCAGCGCGCTTTCTATGGCATTGGCTAGAAATTCTGCGTTGTTATATGCAGGTATGATTGCGCTTACTTTCGGCATCTATTTGGTCAGTCTTTCTTAATATTCAATAAGTTACAAATATTATTCTTTATCTTATCTCTAAACAGGTATCTTTTGTCTTTGACCTGCGATTCATATATCTTCCTATACATCTCGATATATCGCGACTTTAATTTAGCCAGATCGTAATATTCTTCCACGACCCTTCTGCCATTTTTACTGATCTCTCTTCTTTTTTCCTCACCCAGGTTCTTTATGGCTTTCGCGAGTTCGCCCTCTTTCTTCATATTTATAAATACCTGGTTCTTTAATATCTGCCTTATGTTAGTATTGTCCGACGCTATCACAGGAATCCCCATCGCCATCGCCTCGATATACGCAATCCCGAATGTCTCCGAAAGTGACGCGAGCACAAATATATCAGCCGATTTATAAACTTGCGGCAACTCTTCGTGAGGCATCTGCAGGAATATTGCCCTCTCACCCATCAAGTTGCTAGCCAGATCCTTTATGGCTGTGGAATCCGGCGATTCCTGGCCTACGACAACAAGATAGACGCCGTTTATTTTGGAAATTTCCTTTACAAGATAATCCATCCTTTTATGCCAGCGGCATATCTTGCCTACGCTTAGTATGGTAAGCGCGCTGGGAGGGATATTATGTCTACTACGAAAGTCGGATTTAATAGTAGGGTCAAAAACTGTAAGATCAACCCCATGCGGAATGAGAAAGCTCTTTGCTTTAATACCCTTCTTGAGATTATACTCCGTATATTCCTGAATGAAATCACAGCCCGGGAGTCGGCCGCGCGCTAACGCCCCTCCGTTGGAAAATAAAAACCGAGGTCTATTTTTAAATAAATATCTGTGATCCCATATAATCTGAGCGACTCTTCTTTCAAGACAATGTATGATATCATAACTACCTATAAGCAATGGTTTAAGAGCGAAATAAGCGAAGGTGCTGCATTCAACATCCTCTCTTTTTTCCTCCATTATGGAGGTCTTCCATTTCTCAGAGACATTTAATCGCATATCAGCAAGAAGTGGAGAATACCTAGGAATATTTTCTAAAACCACCTCTCGGTCTTTATTCTGCCCGCCGCCCTTAAACAATGTTATGTCAAGATCGTTCTTAAGTAGATCGAAGACACTTCTAGCAAATACCTCATGCCCCCTATCTATATTACCCAATCCCGCACATAATAGCGCTATCTTCACGATATACCCTTCCGCTTATTTTTTAATAGCTGGCAGAGCTGCAAAAATATAACAGCAAACAACGCTTTAAAAACCTTGATATTAAGATGGAACTTCAAGCTTCTAAGATAATATGTTTTGGCTTCTTGAAGCTTACCTCTATTTTTCTTCATGTATCCGTGGTCAAATAATACTTTCGCTATGTTACGATTAATAACCGCTCTATCCTGACGGTCTATATAATCATAATGAAGCATAACCCCATACATTTTCAATCTTTGGTTGAGGAGACGATCGGCCGATTCCTCATCACGTGGTATTGAAATATTGTCAGCATGCATGAGATATTTTATCTGATTTTTTTTTAAATAAGCGAATTTGAAAAATCGCGATAACCTCTGCCAGTACTCCATGTCTTCACCCTGCTCAAGACTCTCATCCATAAAAAAACCTCTGTCGATGATCTCACGCCGCATAACAACGCTGGAAAGATTGAAAAAACATCCCTCTTTTAGCATAAATTTGAAAAGGAAATCATTAAATACGAGATATTCGCCTTTATCCAGAACGTTAGTTATCCGGTTTATTTTTTTAATAAGGTTCGGGTACATATACTCGACTTCTTTACCGAATTCAGTAAGATACACGGCCTTACCGAATATAATATGAACGTCGGGTTCCTTCTCAAAAACGACAACGGAATCCTTAAGATGATTCGGCAGAAATTCGTCGTCTGAATCGAGAAACGCGATATATTTGGCTTTTGCTTTTGCAAGCCCAGCGTTTCTGGCGCCAGCGGGGCCTTTTGTCCTATCGCTTTTAATATAAGATATCCTTTTATCAACCGCTCCTTTTAGAGCATTGCAAATATTCTTTGAACTATAATCGTCTACGACAATTATTTCAAAGTCCTGATAACTCTGCTGCAATACAGATGATAACACCTTTGTTAAAAATTCGCATCTATTATAAACTGGTATTATTACACTAAAAGAAGTCTGGGAATTCATACCAATGCTCTATAATAATTAATATATCGATTAAAAATTGAACTTATGATCCTTTACTTATAAAATAATTTTATTTTGTTTCATTATTTATATAGCCAGTTCACTTTATTTCCCCAAGTTAAGGAAATATTTTTTCTAAAATATCTACCGATTTTTTGTCCTGAATTTAAGTGATTGACTAAAAAGGCGTTTTTAGACAATGTTTCCGTCTCATAGAAATTGTAACAACAGCGTGTCAGCAATTCTAATTGCTTTTGATCCGCTATCCGCACATCCTGCCCTATAAACAAGTAGCAAGGCCTTCGTAACATCAAAAATTGGTAATCAGGCTAGCCGGTCGTAATATCAACTGCCTTATAACGCTTCAGACTATGCCCTGTTTAACCTTATGACCTATATATTCCATTTAGAAAACTCTTCGGGTTAAAAAAGATACTCAAAAAACATATATGAAACACGATATTCTATTAAATAAACTTGTTGCTAAACAGTGTTTTTGCTAGCTTTTTGTTAATTTCGGTTAGGCATAATAGTGTTGTGACATTATATATTTTCTTATCGACGCAAATTCTATATTCGAAAAAAGGCGTTTTAGTTTAGTTTCTGTCGAGGACAACCCCATATAATGTCTCATGAGATTGAATGGTGAAAGGCTAAATCTCGGCTGAGACGGATCAAGCTCCCAAGGATGGATATAGAATAGCGGGGGAGTGCGGCGTTGGGCGATCGATTGGCTTAAGCCGTATTTAGTAAGCCAATACGGATAAGCCCTGAAATAACCTCCGCCTATTGGAAGCCTTATGAAGCCTAAGTTTATGTAAGAAGGCGGAAACTCCAGTATACCTAAATTTTTTTGGGAGCTCAGGATATCTGACCATAAACTGCGGTAATTTTTCCTGAATAAAGATAAGCTAAGGCTGCTATCATATACTATCCCGTTTTTCTTCAGCACTGAAAAAAACCATTCCATATTCGGTGCTATCGAAAAACTCGTGGCCCTGTAGCCGATTATTGTCTGCCCCGTAATATCGCCCAATATTTTGATCGACCGACTGAGATCCGCGTCAAAGCTTGTCGGCGTATGCTTATGAAGCGGTATATGCTCATAGCCGTGGCTTGCGACTTCATGGCCTGCTTGTACAATATCCTTGATAAGACAAGGGTGTTTTTCGGCAACGCAACCAAGAACAAAAAATGTAGCGGTGCCGCCGTGATGCGCCAAGAGATCCAGGAGTTTTCTTGTGCCAATCTCAACCCTGCTTGGCAGACTCGCTATCTTCTGCTTCGAAAGAGAATCTTGAATATTTTCGGCCTGAAAATACTCCTCTACATCTACCGTAAAAATCGCTTCAGAACTATTCATCGTTTTTCATAATATATTTTTTAAACCATCTGCTGAATAAATATAAGAGCCATATTCTGTATGAAAAATCTGTCTTCCTGAATCCCTTAAGGTCCGTATATTGGATGATATTCCACATCTTTTTAACATATTGTGCGTTGAATAACTCAGCCACTATACCGTCTTTGGCAAAAAGTTCCGATTCGACTGTCGCTTTAAGGTCCGTCCTCATCCAGTGCGTCATAGGCACCCCAAACCCCATTTTCGAGCGATTTAAGATCGCCGATGGAATATTTTTCTTCATCGCTTTTTTAAATATATATTTACCTCTCAGTCCGCGCACCTTGAAGGTCGCCGGTATGGTGGCGGCGAATTCCATAAATTTGTGGTCAAGGATCGGTGCGCGAACCTCCAAGGACACAGCCATGCTGGCGCGGTCAACCTTAACGAGGATGTCGTCGCATAGATAAGTTTTAATATCGAGGTATTGGAGCTTCGATATGTAGTCTGGGCTTTGACATGAGTCATATATGAGCTTGAAATTATCGCGCGAATTGTAGGAGCCGATCTTTTTCTTTGTATTTGCTGAATAAAGAAAAGGTTTCTCCTCCTCTTTATAGATGGATATGATCTTGAAGTAGAGTTCAAATGGCGATAGGTAGAGCTCTTCGAGCTTATTTGCTATTTTTCTTATCCACGCCCCTGAATCCTTATCCGCCGAAAGCGTCGAGGCTGTGCGGCCCATTTCCTTCATAAATCCCGGCACAAGACTCTGCATTTTTGTGACAGCGCCGCAGTAGATATAGCGGTTGTAGCCGGCAAAATTCTCATCCCCGCCATCGCCGGACAGGGCAACGGTGACATTCTGCTTGGCCATTTTGGAAACATAGTACGTCGGTATCGAGGAGGCGTCTCCGAAAGGCTCATCGTAATGCCAAATGAGAGTTTCAATGACATCGAGGGCCTTGGGTTCAACCACGTATTCATGATGGTCGGTCTTGTAGCGGCTAGCGATCATCCTGGCATATTTAAGCTCGTCAAACGCCTTGACAGAAAATCCGATCGAATTGGTAATGACTGGTCCATCTTTCAGCTCGCTCATTAAACTGACCACGGAAGAAGAGTCTATGCCGCCGCTTAAAAAGGCGCCAAGAGGCACATCGCTTATGAGGCGCACTTTCGTGGCGTCTTTCAGCCGTAGGTAAAGTTCTTCCGCCAGCGCCTCTTCGTCATAGCAAGAGGTTTTAGAAAAATCTATATCCCAGTATTTTGTTACCTTCGCGCCGTTTTTGTCACAGACAAGATAGTAGCCAGCGGGCAATTTCGATATGCCTTTAAACATTGTCCTTGGCGCCGGTACATAGAGAAACGAAAGGTAATCGTGAAGCGCCTCATAATCTATCTCGCGTCTTATTTCGGGGTCCTGAAGTATACCTTTTATTTCGGAGGCAAAGATAAGTTTTCCGTTAATTAAAGCGTAATGAAGCGGCTTTTTTCCTATTCTTTCTCTTGCTAGGAAAAGACGGCGACGTTTTTCGTCCCATATGGCGAAGGCGAACATGCCTCTCAGTTTGTGGACACATTCTTCGCCTTCTTCTTCATACAGGTGTATTATAGTTTCGGTATCGCAGTGGGTCCTGAATACGTGGCCTTTGCGGGTAAGATCTTCTTTGAGTTCGTGGAAATTGTAGATTTCGCCGTTGTAGACTATCCAGACCGAGCCGTCTTCGTTCGACATTGGTTGATGACCGCCGACTAGGTCTATGATGGAAAGGCGCCTGTGGCCAAGCCCGATGCAGTCCTTGCAGTAAATACCCTCGTCATCCGGCCCTCGGTGAATGAGGACGGAGCACATCTTCCTTATGACGGATTCTTCGACAGCTGCGCCGGTTCTAAAGTTATAGATACCGGCTATGCCGCACATCGGTCAAAGATCCTTTCTTCTGAACTCTATTTTTCAGCTATTATAACTTCGTCGCCCTCTTTTATATCTCTAAAACTGAAATTCTGGCGAGTGTTGTTGACAAAGGCGGAAGCCACACGATAGCGCACCGCTATCACACCGGCTGTAGCTGCCGGCTTGCCGTCCTTTAATATGGAAAGGCGGTCGCCTTCCTTCAGACCATCCCTTCGGCCGCCATTTATAGCTATCAGGTTATTTTTCCTGTCGAGCGTTATAATACTAAACCGCGCGTTTGGCGATACGGCCGCCACCTCGGGCGCGCCAGCGGCTGTCACAAGGATTGGTTCCAGGCTAACCGCTTTGCCAGTCCTTATAAGCTCTACTCTTGCCAGCGAGTCAGCGATAACTGCTCTCACTTCGCTGTTTGTCTCTTTACTGAGGGCCTCTGTTATGACCTCCTCTATCGGAGCGTTTTCCAATCTATCCAGTTTCTCCTTTAAGGCAGCTATCTTGGCTGATAGGTTTCTACGCTCCTCTTCGAGCTCCAATCTATTCTTTTCCCCTTCTTTGCGCACAGTTTTTAGCTCTACCTCGAGTTCTTTTATCTTTTCCTGAGATTCTGAAAGGAGCTTTATCTTTTCATTTAAAGTTATCTGGAGAACATCGAACCGTTTCTTGTATTCGGCGAGTTTGGCAATAAATTCATCTTGCTTTTGATGAAAATCAAGGCTGATACTATTGGCGTAATGGTAGGATAGCAATGATACCGCCGCAAGCAAAAGGCACATTATTATCAATGCTATTGCTATCAGTCTGTCTTTATCGCGAAGCACTTGTGTGAGCATATACATTAATATTTATTCGTAATAATATCATAAAAAAACCCCAAAGACAAGGCTAAGAGCATCCTTAGCGCTTTCGAAGGCGGCGAGAAATCGCGTTTTCTACTCTGCTCTTTAACTCCGATATTGCAACCGGCTTGACTATGTAGTCTTCCACGGCCAGACCCGCTTTTCCCCTTTTCGTCTCCGACTCCTCAACGGCTGTCAGCATGATTACTGGTATGGACGCCGTTGCCCTGTTGCCCTTCAGTGTTTTCAAGACTTCGAAGCCGCTCATGTCCGGCATTATGACATCGAGGAGGATAAGGTCTGGTCTATAGCGAAGGGCGGCGACGATACCGTCCTTGCCGCTAGCGCATACCTTCACGGTATAGGCGCCCCCTAATTCCATATTTTGCTTTACGAAAAACGCGAAATCCTCCTCATCATCAATTACCAGTATTTTTTTCACTTGCTCCTCCTTTATATTGGGGCATAACGGGCAGCATGATCCTGACGACAGTCCCCTTGCCGAGTTCGCTCTCAACCTTTATCAGGCCCTTATGCCTTTCTACTATCGATTTGACGATGGCAAGACCCAAACCGGTGCCTTTTTGGTCACGTTTCGTGGTGAAGAATGGTTCAAATAACTTCGCGATATCGTCCTTTGAGATACCCGGCCCGTTATCGCTTATTTCTATCACACAAACCGAAATGACATTTTGTGAAAAAAGCGGCAGTATCCCTTCCGACGGATAAGTCTTCACAACGATTTCTCCGCTCATAGACAATGCCTCGATTGCGTTCAAGAGTATATTGAAGAGCGCCTGCTGCATCTGGTTTCTGTCAACAGCTACGTATATATCGCTTGAGGTAAGTTCCCGTCTTATCGTTATATTGGCTGTGTCGGATTTATGTTTGAAAAGCTCCGCAAAGCTTATCGTATCATTTACGAGAAGATTGGGATGTATTATTTCGGTAACTAACTTCGAGGGCTTCGCGAAAGTCAGGAGATCTTTGACGGTTATATCGGCGCGCATGATGGCTTCCCGCATCTTCACCATCGCTTCTTTTACTTCCGGATTAAGGTGAGGCATCTTGGCGCTTATGTATTCCAGCCCTCCCAATATAACCGCAAGAGGGTTTTTTACCTCATGGGCGACTCCTGAGGCGAACCTGCCTAGGGCTGCCATCTTTTCCGATTGAACAAGCTTTGTTTGCGTATCCTGTAATTTCTTATACGTCTCCTCCAGTTCCTTTATTTTGTTTCGTAAAGACTCTTCGGCTTGTTTGCGTTCTGTTATATCATTAGCGACTGCCAGCAGCAACTTGTCTTCGCCGGCATCTATCTTTTCGGCTGAGAATAGGAATGTGCGTTTATGGCCAGTTCTCGTCGATACCTCCAGCTCCATATTGTGAATCGTATCCTGGCTGCGCAGCATCTTTTTTACCGCCACTCGTATTGGTGTTGGCACTATATTTAATTTAATGAGACTATAGCCTATCACCTCTTCCCGGCTGTAACCAAAAGTGGATAGAAAAGAACTATTGACATCGAGTATATGGCCGTCGTAGCGCGAGAAGACAGCCATTGGGCTGGGGTTGGCATGAAACGTCTTGGAAAACTTGTACTCCGACATCCCGAGCGCCTCCTCCGCTCGTCTGCGCTCGTTTATCTCCAACATAAGCTCACGCCTTTGTTCAAAGAACTTGCATATAAGGGCGGCTATATTTCCAAATTCGCCAGATGTTTTCGTAAGCACTTTTATGGGCGTGACATCTTCCGTGGCAAGCGCTTGTGATATGGCATCAAGCGGAACGTTTACCCATACGACGAGCGCCACGGAGAGGATCATGAAAAGAACAACAGCGTAGAATAACAAAACCAGAAGGGTCTGTCGCGAGGCGCTTAACAATATAGCCGCGATATTGGATCGGCTCTGGACTTCGAGGCAGGCGAGCGGGTTGCCGCGCCAATCATTCAGCGTCTTGTGGAAAATTATCGTCCCTTTTCTGAGATTTAGATCGAGGTCGGGTTTTCCAGACGGTTGTTCGCACATCTTTATCTCAGTCGCTGTCAGCCTCGAAAGATTGCTTAAATAACCTCTATCCCACATGCGCCCGACGAAGAAATAGCCGGCAGGTGACGACCTTCTCTCTCTATCGCTGGAGGAATGCACCGTGGCTCCACGAATCTCCATTGGCCCGAGCGGTGTCATTATAAAGAAATGGCAAAACCTGGATTTAGCGAAAAGTCTTTCTATCATGCCCGGTGGCACAGGCAGTGAGGTGAAAGATTTGTCCGCTATATTCGATGTGCTATAAACAAGAAGGCCCTCTTCATTGTATACCCAAGCGGCGTTCGCCTTGTATGTTTGAAGAGACGGATCTATATTATTTTTCGCCCACACCTGACTGCCGGTCAGTATGAACGATACCATCTCGTCCCAGTATGTGTAATCATAAGCGTATGCCTCGAGGGAGGCTTCCATCACCTGCAGCATATTCCTGAAGCTGTTGATGCGTTCGGTTGCCTCTGCCCTGAATATCATATCTAGCCTTCTATGCTCCATTTTGCTATAGAGAACTAGAAGCGTGACAAATACGCCAACGTAGACGAGCAATAATATGGTAAGCTTGGCACGAATCTTCATAAAAACTGATTTTTCCTAATCAAAATATGAACGCAAGACTTATTTCCACCTGATATGCGGTATCGGCCTTGCCGTCACCGCGTACAAAGGGCGTAAAAAGGCTGCCAGCCCTATCGGTTCTCTCCTCTCTATATGCCGCGCCGGGGAAGAAAATACCACTATAAAGCTCGAGCATTATATTGCTGTTAGGTGAATATGTAATGTCGATATCAACCTCGTGACCAAGTTCTGGCGAGATCACCTTTGGCACACCGTTATACAAGCCGATACCGTTCTGCGCGCTGGCAAGATACCACCACTCAATTGTCGCGGAACACTTATCAGTAAAATCATAGCTGAATCCCGCGTTTACAAGAATAAGATTTTCAATTATGCCAGGATCGTTGAAGGTCGTTGGTCTCGGTACACCGTAGTTCATGCCATAGCCATTGCCCATCGCCACCAGAGGAAGTGTCTGTATTCCAGGATATATTGAACCGGCGAGATTCGCGTTAAGCGGCGAATAGACGCTGAAGGCGTTGTTCTTCCCTGAAGTATAGAGACTATCCCCGTTTGCTATCATATCAGTTGTGAGCTTGTTCCCCGATGCGTATATAAAGCGTGTGTAGGGCGTGAGTTTCCCCGCGTCGTACAAAGCGTCGGCGTAGGCAGCCCATCCTCTGTGTTCTACGTCGGGAAAATCCTGGTCTGTAGAGTTGGCGCCGCCAAAATTCCGCGCCCACTCCAGACTTCCCGAAAACTTCCCTAGCGTAAAATCCCATGAGATACCTACCGTGCCCAAAGAGTCCCGTCGTACAGGTGTCTGGAAAAAATTAAGTCTTTTCCCGACGCTATAGTCAAGCAACATACCGACGTATGGTTGAATTGAGCTACCCTCCCATAGTTTCATGAGCATATCGGTAGCCCAGAAGTATGATTTCGAATGAAAATAATTAATGCCCTGCGGCTTTTGCTGTTTTATGTACGGCCAGAATAGGTTCTTTGAGGCGATATCAGGCCAGCAATAATATATGTGCCAGTCAAAATAATCGGTATTGGCATACAGATCGATGCCGTAATTTTCGTAGTTTCCATTCAATGCTATGCCGTGACCCACGCGGTAATTGAACATCCCGCTGCGCAGCCTAACAGGCTGATCCGCACTTATTGGAATGTCCACCCAATATTCTTCAATGTAAGGCAAAAGTTCCGCGTCAGTATATGGGTGAACTTTGCCAAGGTAGGTATTTAAAGTATTGTTAATAATTACAGGGGTATCGTAGTCGTAAAGTCCGTTACGCTCGAGCCGGAAAAAATAGCGCGGCCCATGGTCTTTAAAATTCAAATCAAGGGCCAGGCTATAGTCAAACCCTATATATTGAACTCTATCATCCCGCACCTTAGAATCAAGGTCGTTATTGTTGTCAATTGCTATTGCATCTGTTCTAAAATACGGCGTTATAGCAAGAGTATAATTTTTGCCTTTCGCCACCTCCATATCGGCAAATGCAGGAGATCGAAACAAAACAATAACGAAAAATGAAAAAGCCCATACGGCGTAGAGTTTCGCGGCGCTCTGTATGGGCCCCCTATCCATCGGTATGATCCTATTCTAATATCTTTATCTCTTCAAGCATACCTTTATCATCGAAAAATAGATATATGCGCACTCCCTTGAAAAAGCTCGAGTCCGCGCTTTTATAAACCCATCTTTCTCTACCTGACGGTATATCTTTGTTCTCAACGACTGGCTCGCCGTACTGTGCCCTGATCTGGCCCTTAGGCTGCCCCTTGGAGAGCCTGCCGGAATCGATCGCCGTTTTCACGCTATTAAAATTAGCGGTTTCTTTATCGAGTACTTTCTTAGCCTCGCCCATGCTTGCGGCGACTTCAACGAGCGTATTTATTCCTTCGGCGTGGCAATCAAAAGCGGCCGCATATATAGCGGCCGCCACTATGACGACTTTCTTATTCATCGAAAAAATTTTTGCAAGCTGCACAATACCCTTACTCAATAGGTATTATGATCTTAGTTCCAGGCTTAAGCTTGTTAGGGTCCTTTATCCTGTCCTTATTGAACCTGTATATATTCTTCCACTTTCTGCCGTCGCCGTAAGTCTCCTCGGCAAGTTTCCAGAGGCTGTCGCCTTTCTTGGTAATATACTCTTTTGTAGAGACTTTGATCTCACCAGTTACCTCTTCTTCTTTTTCGATAAGATACTTCCCCTCCTCTATCTGGGTAGCGCCGGCAATCGGCGGAGCTGATACCTTAGCGTCTGATTCACCTTCAATGCCGCCAGCTGGCCCAGTATACGGGATCATAACCTCTTCGACCTCGGCTATCATAAATTGGGCATTGCGGTCCTTTGCCATACCGACGAGATCTGTGACGGGGGCTATGGCATCAAGTTTGCCGCGGCTTATTATCTTTATACGCGACTCCGGTATACCGTTATCGAGCATGTACTTTTTCACTGCTTCGCCGCGCCTTTTGCCAAGTTTCTCGTTATACTGTTCCGTTCCACGGATATCGCAATTACCGGTAATTAGGATACTTGCCTCTTTATTCCGATTCAACATGCCAACGGCATTATCGAGAACATCTATTGAATCCGGACGCAAGTCGGCCTTGTCATAATCAAAGTATATCTTTACATTCTTTAGTATCTTTTTTATAAGAAGCGACGGCCTTAGCTCTTTGGGTTTGGGCGCGGGCAACTCCTCTTCCATATAGTCGAAGATTATCTTGTAAACATAGATATATCCGCGGTTACCCCATATTTTGGGAGAATCGGGGCCGGGTTCTTTTGGCATCCACCAATATCCCCCCCTCTCAGGGTCCCTGACCGGAGCCGGCTGTGCGCCGCTGGTCCCCCACCAAGAAAAGCGCTCTTGTAGCTTCTGGAGTTCCTCTTTGCGCCGAGCATCTCTCGACATCTCCTGCGCAAATGAAAGCGCAATAAACGAAACGGAGAATGCGATAACCATCAATATGGCAAGCTGTCTCTTCATCATAAATCCTCTCTTTGTGCTATGTTTCGCGATTTGTAACCTCACCTTCCCGAATATATTATAACTATCTTCTTCTTATCTGGTTAAATAGTATAAATACAAATGTGCCTATATTCAAGAAAAAATATTCTGGCGAGAAAATCCCTCACAGCGCCTTAAGATACAAAAACCTTATTATGAAAAGCGCCGCCAACAGATAGACAAGCCATGATACTTCCCTGCCGCGACCACTAAAAAATTTCAGCGAGGCATAACTTATAAAACCGAAAGCCACGCCCGTTGCTATGCTGAAGGAAAGAGGCATCATGAGAAGCACCAAAAAGACTGGTATGGTTTCGCTATAGTCTTTCCAGTCTATTTTGGTTATAGAATGAAGCATCATGCCACCTACCAGAATGAGCGCCGGCGCAGTAACCGGATGAAGAATTATACCGCTTGAGGTCTTATAACCTCCTCCTACCATCTTGATGAGTGGATAGAAAAATGGGGCAGCGAAAAATAGAAGTCCGGTGACAATGTTGGCAAGTCCCGTCCGGCCTCCCGCTGTTATACCAGAGGCGCTTTCTATATAACTGGTTACGGTCGGCGTACCGCAGGCTGCGCCTACACATGTTCCAACGGCATCGGATAGAAGCGCCCTTCCGGCGCGCGGAAGCTTACCCCCCCTCATAAATCCCCCCACTTCCCCGACTCCCGCAAGGGTTCCTACGGTATCAAAGAGGTCCATAAATAAAAAGATGAATATAACCGAAGCGAGGCCCAGTTTAAGCGCGCCAAATATATCGAGTTTGAAAAATGTGGGTGCCATCGACGGCGGAGCTGATATAAATCCTTCAAAATTCACAAGGTCGAAAAGTATCCCGACGGCAGAGGTGGCAAGTATCCCCCACAACAGAGCGCCCTTAATACCCTTTATCAAAAACACACTGGTAATAGCAAGCCCAAATAGGGCCAGCAGAGCCGGTGGATTTAAGATATCACCGACCTTTACAAGCGTTGCCGGGTTCGAGACGACAAGGCCGGCGTCCATCAGCCCCACTAGCGCTATGAGAAGCCCTATCCCCGCGGCGATCGCATGCCTTAATGATGAGGGTATCGCCTCTAAAAGAGCCTGCCTGAGGCGTGTAAGCGTCAGGATTATGAATATCGCGCCGCTTAAAAAGACGCAGCCCAGCGCTACCTGCCAGGATATCCCCATCGTTATACAGACGGTATACGTGAAAAAAGCGTTTTCACCCATTCCGGGAGCAAGCGCGATTGGATAATTTGCATATAAGCCCATTAATATTGTGGCAAAACCGGCGGCGATACAGGTTGCCATGAGGCTTGAGCCGAAATCCATCCCCGTCTGTGAGATCATCGCCGGATTAACAAATATTATATAGGCCATCGTCATGAATGTTGTAAATCCGGCGAGGATCTCTGTTTTTATGTTCGTGCTGAGAGTTTTAAGGCCGAAGAACCTTTCTATAAAATCCTTCATCGATTTGGACCACCAATCTTATTATTCGGAAATCTTGATCCGGACAGGCTGTTTACTTTTTATCTCTTTATATTCTTCAAGTATTTCACGTATCCTTGAAGCTGGTATAGCGAAACCTATTGACTGGGCGCCTTGCACAACGGCAAGATTAATCCCCACAAGTTCTCCATCCAAGTTAAAGAGGGCTCCACCCGATGATCCAAGGTTTATTGACGCGTCGGTCTGTATGAGGTTATTGAATGTCATCATCTGACCCGGCTGGCCTGCCGAGAAGCTGCGGTTTGTGCCGCTTATTATACCGGCGGAGACGGAATTCTCAAGACCAAAGGGATTACCTATGGCTACTACCGTCTCGCCTATCATAACATCCTGAGCAAACTTTATGGCATGCAGCTCTTCCGGTGGGGTTATTTTAAGTATGGCGATGTCATCGGCGGGGCTTACCGCAAACACCTCAGCCTCGGTAGCTTTGCCGTCTGCTAGTATAACGTAGATTTTATTTGCCATGTGGACTACGTGGGCATTTGTTACAATTAAACCATCCTCTGAGACGATAACGCCGGAACCGATACCTTTTAGCTTCATCGTGCCTATGGGTATCATGGCGGCGGGATTCTGCCTGAAGAATTCCTCAAAGGCCGTCCCGTACATACCCTGAAATAGGTTATGCTGAATAATGGCAAGCCGCTCTGTGCTTATGTTCACAACTGAAGGCCCCCACTTCTTCACTACCTTGACCACCGGCGTAAGTCGTGGGCTTTCGGCAGCGTTGCCACAGCCAGTCGAAAGGCATAAGGCGAGTATGGCGGGGAGGATCAGACGTTTAAGCATATAGCTTAACGAAGCACCCGTATGGATGTCGCCTCCCTCTTACCGCTTGCCAGCATTCTGTAGTGGGCCTCTACCTCCGATCCGAGCGCAATTTCGTCAAGAGAGAGTAGATTACCTTTACCGTCATAAATTACGGCAAGCACTTTCACATCAAAAACGTACTCGGCGCCGTCTCTATCTGATATCGTTATCTGGGCCCGTGATCTACCTCTATCGGACGGTATTATATCGACGACTTTGCCGGTCACATAGTCCGGGTCTTCCATCTTCAACACGGCGCTGGTAATCACTTTTTTTGGCTGTGCGCGGGTAAGCTCGCCCTCGTCAGCAAAGACGACTGCCGAGGAAACGAACATCACTATGAATAGTATCGCTAATTTCTTCATAACCTACCTCTCCCATTTTTTTAGCTATTTTATTACAAAAAAAAGTGAATTTCAATGACTATGAAAAGACAAAACAAAATTTGCCTCATAAGCCTCAGGTTGTGTGCTTATTGTGTAGAAGGCGAATTAAGATGGCGCGCCCGGGCAGAATCGAACTGCCATGTCTAGCTCCGGAGGCTAGTGCGTTATCCGTTACGCTACGGGCGCAATAAACCTAATAATACTAAAGATCAATTTATATCCCAAGACTCAAGCATTTTTCTGGCTATGTCGTAATATGTATTATATCGGTCCTCCGGCGAAGTGTATGACCATATATGAAACGCCTCTCCGGATGGGCGTTGCAGAATGATAAGCCACTGCCTGAATTTTCTGCTCTGGCGCACATATTCCATCTTGAATTCCAGTCCTTTGAGGACATGCCCATCCTTCATATTGTATGAAAATGGTTTTTCGTCATATATATTCATCTCCGAGGCGCCAGTCTTCAATTGTTCCACCACATCATCGGCCACCTCCGCGACGCTTTCATATTTTCCGCCCTCCTTGGCCGAAAGTATATTCTGTATGCTCACTGTGGAGTAGTACGCCTCGGTCCCCTCTTTTCCACTGAATACTATCTGGTGGCTGGTCGGGGTTTCATACACCCAATCGCCTGGATAACATATCATGTATCCGAGGGTACTGGCATCAAAGACGCTGGCAAGCGGTAAGGCATCTTCTACCTCTGTCTCCGTCGCTACCTTAGTTGTCTTTTCCGACTCGGCGTACGATTCAACGGCGGTTTTTGGACTTGCTGACCTTGCCGCTTCGACAAGCTTGAATGCTTCCTCATCTGTAATCTTATAGGCGGCGTCTAAGGAATTTATACCCTCCAGGGCTTCTTTGGCCTCATTTTCGTTCTGGCTGCAAAACGAGCCCTGCCCGAGCAGGATCATCAGGCAGATTAAGAAAACCACTACTCTCATCTTTTATTTCCTCTATTTTTTTGGATATCTTCCATAAATTCTATTAGATTACCATCGGGATCAAGACCAAAACACAGCTTAGTAACACCATCGGGCGCCATAACAGGCTCTGATACAAACCTGACGCCAGATTTTCTCAGCCTCGCATACTCCTTATCCAAGTCAGATACCGTAAAAGCTATATGACCACGAGTTATACCTGATGCGGCCCTGGACTTCCCCCAGCAGTGTAGTTCAAAAATAGGTTTTTCGTTATTGCGTTGACCCGGCCCATACATCTTTACATAAGTAAGCTGGCGGCCTTGTCCTCCAAGCACTTTCTCAAGATATGGACCTTTGATGGTTCGCGTTTTTTCGACTTTAAGACCCAGGATGCCTTTATAGAATCTAACAGCCTTTCGCAGGTCACCGACAACGATACATACATGCCTTAAATTTTTTATCATATTATATAAATATATCACCAATCGCAATAAATTTCATCCATTTTGGACTATGTATTGACTTCTGCTACCAAGGTAATATAATATAGTCATAATTGGAAGGGGGTGATTTGAATGAATAGGTTATTGACTATGGCCATAGTAGCCATCATAGGAATCTGCTTGATAGCTGCTTTTCATACAGCCATGGCCGCAGAAGAGAAAAACCCGGTGACGAAGGTGGGAACTACCGCTGTTGACGCCACCAAAAGAGTAGGCTCGGTAGCCAGTAACACAGTAAAGGTAGTTTCCGATACGGCCGTAGGCACAACAAAGGCTGTAACCGGACAGGAGTCCAATCCTGTCAAGGCGGTGGGCGATACCACAGCGGAAGCAACGAAGGGCCTGGGTAGCGTAGCTAAAGAAAGTGTTGAAGCGGTGGCTGACACCTCGAAACAAGCTGTTGAGAGTATCACGAAATAAAAATTGTTGATAAAAAAGAGGGCAGGTTAAAAACAACCCGCCCTCTTTTTGTGCGAGTAAGCTCTTATTTCTGCTCACCCTTAAAAGCCGTTTTTCCGACCTTGTGTTGCTCCCTGAAGGCCTTCTTTTCTGCTTTGCGATCTTTCTTGAAATCCTGCATCTCGGCCTTTTGTGTCTTGTGATACTCCTTGATGGCCTCAGCGCGTTCTTGGCCTGTTTTTCCGGCAAGGCTCTCCTTGAAGGCCTCCTTTTCCGCCCTCTCTTTTTCCATGAAAGCCTTCTTTTCAGCCTTCTGTTCCTGCCTAAAAGCACTTCTCTGGCTGCCTTTTCCGGCCGGTTCTTCCGCCAGCAATATGCCGGAGACGGCAAACAATGCCGCGACACAGACCGCAACTATTTTCCCACACATAACACCCTCCTTTTTGCGTAACTTGATATTACTTCGCCAGCCCTGAAAAGTCAACCTGCTTGTCCGACAGCCGGTATTTTTTGATATCCAAAAACCAGTATTCCCAGAAATCCTTCTTAAAAACCTTCTCGCTTGCAAGAAGCTCTATCTTTTGTCGGAATATCGGTCCGTCTACAACAAGCGTATGGAACTCCCCGTTCTCTCCACACGGGCACACTCCCCTGGCCTCAAATTCCTTTACCATGTTTTTCTCTAAACACTTTCCCACAAACTCCTCCCCCAGCTTCTCAGCCTGGCAACTGACGATCACCGCCTTGAAGCCTGCGTCTATAAATTCCTCGAGGACCTTAGCGGGATGTTCGTCCCATAGCGGCTCCACCGGCTTTATTTCGAGCTCGCCGCACACTCGCTCTACCCAGCTCGCATGATCGGCAAGATAGATGTCGCCGAATACTATCGAGCCGATGTCTTGTGAGGAAAGACCGGCCACCGCTTCTTTAAATTCTTTCTCGTATTCTTTCATGTCAGCGGTTACGGCTTTCTGAACCAAAGGAATGCCGATAGCTTGAGCCTGAAGCTTCAGAAGATCCTCCTCCACTCCGTGAAAGCAGCACCGCCTGTATTCCCTGGATATGAAGTTTAAAAGATACTTAATGTCATATCCTCCACACATTGCCTTGTAACAGGCAAGACAGCTGTCTTTGCCGCCGCTCCATGAAGCTATCGCGGGAATTTTACTCACGGCCATATTATTTCCAGGGCATATACGCTGAATATGGCGACAAGCTCTGACACTTCATTGATAGCGCCGAGGGTGTCACCGGTTATACCGCCCAGCCTTTTCTTTATATACTTATTGATAAGATAGCTTACCCCAGCGACTGCGCAGAAAACCAATATCCCTTTTATACTTAACACGACGATAGCGATGCCGATGGCGAGGGCGGTTGCTATTCCGACACTCTTAGCGTTTATATTTTCAAGGAAGAGCTTCGCCTTGCCATCCTGCCGCGCATATGGGAACAAAAACATGGAAAATACCAGAGACCACCTGCTCAACACACACATGGTTATAAGAGCTGTGTTTTTAGACGGCGATCCTATTGCCTGTAATACGGATACCTGTAATAAAAGCATCCCCGCAAGACTTAAGGCTCCCATGGTCCCTATATGAGGATCTCTCATGATAGAGAGCATCTCTTCCCTATTTTTGCCGCTGAAGAGCGCGTCCGCCGTATCGGCAAGCCCGTCGAGATGAATGGCGCCTGTGAGAATCACAAGCGTAATAATAACGATCGCGCCGGCCAGTAGGCTGTCGCAACCAAAATACTCAAGCACTGTGTTTACGCCGGCAAGCACAAGTCCCAGGCAAAGCCCTGCCAAGGGAAACCATGGTAGCGAGGCGGCCAGGGCCTGTCTAGGCTCATCTTTTTCCCCGCAAGGGAAAATGGTGAGGAATTGCATCGCAGCCATAAAATTTCTCATCTTTCTATCCGCTCCGACACCTTCGCTTCTTTAAATGAGGCCATCTGTGTCAGGATCTTCACCGACGCCTCGATGATGCTGATGCAGAGCGCCGCGCCCGTCCCTTCCCCCAGCCTTAAATCGAGGTCAAGCACAGGTCTAAGTCCTAAATATTTCAATATCAGCTTATGCCCCCGCTCGACAGAACAGTGGCTCGCTATCATGTAATCTTTGGACATCGGCGCCATGCCAAACGCCACGAGCGCGGCCGCGCCTGATATGAATCCGTCTATCACGACCGGAACGCGCCTTGCGGCGGCGGACAGGATGACGCCGGCAAGGCCGCCTATTTCGAAACCTCCAACCTTCGAAAGAACATCTATTGGGTCTTTGGCGTCGGGTTTATTCATCTCCAAGGCTCTTTGTATAACGCTGATCTTACGCTCAAGGCCTTTTTCATCTATGCCAGTTCCCCTACCCGTCACATCTTCAACGCGGTGTCCGGTGAAGACAGCTGTTATGGCGCTGGATGAGGTTGTATTGCCTATGCCCATATCGCCGGTGCCGACTATATCCACGCCTTTTTTAAACTCGCTTTCGAATATCTCCATGCCAGCATTGACTGCTCTTATGGCCTCGTCCCTGGTCATGGCAGGGCCTTTGGCCATGTTCTTAGTCCCGTAACCTATCTTCTTGATAGTGAGTCCCGCTGCGGGCTCTAAGTCCGCCGCAACACCCAGGTCTGCTATAACGACCCTTGCGCCGACATGCCTTGCGAGCACATTGATGCCGGCCCCGCCTTTCAGAAAATTACGGACCATCTGCGGCGTCACTTCTTTTGGAAACGCGCTCACTCCTTCCTCGGTGACTCCATGGTCGGATGCAAACGTGAAAATGACCTTATTGTCGAGCGCGGGATTCTCATCACCGGTCATCGCAACAACGCAAGAAGCCAGCTCCTCGAGCCTGCCCAGACTGCCCTGAGGTTTTGTAAGACAGTCGAGGCGATCTTGGGCTTTTTTCAAAAGCCTCCCGTCGGGAGCCTTTATGCTCCTGGCGACTTTAAGTATTTTATCCACCTACTTTATCCTTCTGGGGATGCCAGCCACCATCAGGCATACCTCATCCGCGGCCTTCGCCGCAAGCTGATTTACCCTGCCGGCGATATCCCTGAACCCCCTCGCCACAGGACGCTCCGGCACTATACCCAGGCCGACCTCGTTCGACACAATAGCCGCATCCGCACCACTTTTCTTGAGAGCCGAGAATATGCGAACTATCTCTTTTTCTATCGCCCCGCCGCTTTTACCCGCCAGAAACAGGTTCGAGACAAGAAGGGTCAGACAGTCAAGCACGATATACTCAAATTTTCCTTCGATCTTCTCCAATAGGGCCGCGACACGTCTTGGTTCGTCAAACGTCTTCCACGACGCAGGCCGCGACTTTTTATGAAGGGCGATGCGCCTGGCCATCTCATTGTCGAGAGCTTCGCAGGTAGCTATGAAGGCGACCTTACGGCGGCCGGAGGCGCGGGCTATCTCTAAGGCGTAGGAGCTTTTCCCGCTCCTTGCGCCACCCAAAATAAAAGTGACTCTACCCATTATTAACCCTTTTCTCTTTAGTGAATGCCACACCTCCCGGGACCACCACTATATTCGGCCTTGATGTGATGCGGCTTTTATTCACGAGGACCACCGTGTGGTAGATAGCCTCTATATTCTGATAGGTCAGAACCTCATCAGGGCAGCCTTCCCGGTATATCACTCCGTCATTTAACATGATGAGGCGGTCACAATAAGCGGACGCGAGATTAAGGTCATGGAGCACCATGACGATCGTAAGATTCTTTTCCATATTGAGTTTTTTTAAAAGATCGAGGGTCCTGGCTTGGTGGCCTATGTCCAGGTGTGATGTCGGCTCGTCGAGAAAAAGGAGCTCTGGTTCCTGGGCAAGGGCCTTTGCGATAATAACGCGTTGCCGTTCTCCGGCGCTTAAAGAGTCTATCGGCCTTTCGGCAAGATGCGAGGTATCTGTAAGCGCAAGCGCCCTATCCGCTATCTCCAGATCACGCCTTGTCTCGAACTGCAACCTCTTAAGATGGGGGATCCTGCCCATGAGCACTATCTGACGGGCTGTGAAAGGAAATTGTATAATGGTATCCTGGCTTACAAAGGCGACCCTTCTGAAGAACGCTTTGGAATCTATCGAACGGATATTCTTCCCGTCAAGCATCACAGAACCGGCGCTGGGCTTCAATATGCGCGTCGCGAGCCTCAGAAGAGTTGATTTTCCAGAGCCGTTCGGGCCGATGATACCCAAAAACTCTCCCCTGCCGACTTCGAACGAGACGCCGCGCACGACCATCTGGCTGCCGTAGCCGCCGTAAAGTCCTTTGACGCTCAGGATATTTGCCATCGGTCAACGTATCCTCTGCTTCCTCTTAAGGAGTATTATGAATATAGGGGCGCCCACAACGGCTGTTATAACTCCTATCGGTATCTCAAGCGGCGCGAGTAGCGTGCGTCCCATCATGTCGCAAAGTATCATGAACGCCGAAGCCGCGACACAGGTGCACGGTATAAGCACCCTGTGGTCAGGCCCAACCGCAAGTCGCATGATGTGCGGTATAATAAGGCCGACGAAGCCTATGATGCCGGAGACGCAAACGATGCTTGCGCTCACAAGCGAGGTTATGAAAAAAAGAATCTTTTTCACTTCCTCGGTCTTTACACCAACGTGCGAGGCGTACTCCTCTCCCACGCTCATGGCGTTCATATCCTGGGAAAAAAAGAATATAGCGGCGATCCCCGCAAATACGATGAGCGCGACCACCGATAAGAGTTTCATGTCATAAACCTCGAGGCTGCCCCAAAGCCACCACATTAGGCCGTGAAGCGCTCCGTCGGAGGATATCGAGACAAGGAAGACTATTATCGCCGAAAGCGCCACAGAGACTATTACACCTGACAAGATAAGTGATTGCACAGGTATATGTTCCCCCTGCTTTGCTATCGCGTATACGAGCGTAACGCTTAAAACCGCGCTGAGAAAAGCCGCCGGCGGAAGATACAGTCCCGCGGAGCCGAGGATAACAGCGATGACCGCGCCGAGGGCCGCGCCGCTTGAGGTGCCGAGAAGATATGGTTCAGCCAGCGGATTTCGCAATATCGCCTGAAGCGCTATTCCGGAGACGGCCAGACCGCTGCCGGCAACAGCGGCAACGAGGATCCTTAAAAATCTGAGATAGAGTATCGGGCGGTTTGGCATCTCAAACAGGGATAAAAAAGGAATATCAACGGCGCCCCTCGAAAGGCCGAGAGCGATGCTTGCGGCCAGGATGAACAAAAGCATGGTGATTTTAATCTTTATCCTGCTTTTCATCTTGATGATAAAGCCTTTCCTGCAGCTTCCGGGCGCCTTCTACAAGCCGCGGACCCGGCCTCAAAAGCGTATTCGGTTCTATATCGCTATACACGCGGCCGTTTTTCACCGCTGAGACATTTTGCCAGCCGGGTCTTTTCAAGACCGCGTCAGGCGCCGCCTCATTTTCCATATAGGCCAAAAATATGAAATCGGGGTCGCGCTCCAATATGACTTCAGGGCTCACGCTGCAAAACTGCTTTCCGATGTCGCCCGCTATATTCTTACCGCCCGCTGCGCTTATCATCTCGTCTAAAAAAGATCCCTTGCCCGCTGTCATGATCGGGCTGTGCCATATCTCGACGTAAACGCCGGGTCTTCTATTCTCAGGTGTCTGCGCCGTCTTGCGTGCCAGCTCGGCGAAGTCTTCTTTCAGGCGGCTTATTATTAGTGACGCCTCAGCCGACCTGCCAATTAGCTCTCCAATCCTCTGTATGGACAAAAAAATATCTTCAAAGCTTGAAGGATCACTAACAAAAATGTGTAGGCCAAGCTGCCTTAATTTCGTTATGACTGGTGCCTGCTCCAAGCCGGTGCAGAATATTATATCAGGCTTCAGTGAAATTATCTTTTCGATATTTGGTTGGCTGAAGGTCCCGACTTTTTCTTTTGAAACGGCTGCGTCAGGATAGTCGCAAAGCTGGCTTACCCCCACCACCTCATCGCCGGCGCCTAACGCGAATAATATTTCGGTGGTCGACGGCGCAAGGGAAACTATCCTATGCCTGCCGGCAGCCAGCGCCTCTCCGGTCCATACTATTTGCGACAAAGACAAAATTATTGCCGCAATGCGCGCAGCTTTTGTCAACTTTAGAACCTCGCTTTGATACCTCCGTAGAGGGCAAAAGGCGAAGTACAGTATCCACGCACCTCTTCATAGTGCTTATTGAAAAGGTTGTTCGCCTTCATATAAAAAGAGAAATTCTTCGATATATCATAATTCACCACAGCGTCAGCTACAACAAATTCTTTTACCTTGTAAGTATTAAGCGCCCATAACGGATTCGAAAGATTGTCGCTCATAGGACCATTATATCTCATTCTCAGGTCAAAGCTTAATGCCTTCGTCGCCTGCCAGAAACACTCTATGAAGAACTTACGCTCAGGCCGCCGCACCATCTCCTGGTCGTTCTGAAAGTCTTTGGTCTTCATGTAGGTAAAGCCCGTCTTGACCTTGATCGAATCTATCGGCTTTACATCGATAGCGGCTTCTATGCCATGGACCTGTGCCTTTCCTATATTAGTATATGGTGCGGTTATCCATGTGGTCGGGTCCGTTATCGCGTCAATAAGGTCTCTATATAGTGTATGGAAGTATGTTATGCCGGCTATGATACGCTCGCCCCATAGATTTTGGTCCGCGCCATATTCGTAGGAGAAGCTTTCCTCGGGGTTCAAATTGGGGTTGCCTCCGCCAAACCAGAAAGATGCCGGCGCGTGAAGTTGGTATAGCGAAGGTGCTTTGAAGCCGGTGGCGACGAGGCCTCGAATCTTCGTTTTGGTCGGAAACGTGTACGAACCGTCCACTCTGTATGTTAAGTGCGTTCCGGCGAGTGAATGGTGTATTATGCGCAGGCCCTGAGTAGCGGTGATTTTATCAGGGTAGTTAAACCTGTTTTCGAAATAAAAATCCCCTTCGCGGGCAAATACTTTCGGCATTATGTCTGTCGCCATGACACCGCTGAAATCATTGGTTGAATAATAACAAGCTTGCTCTTCTGTGTATTCATACCCGATTAGGAATCTATCAAAGTCGCAGAACTCAAATGTGCTAGTATAATCGAGCTTAAAATACTTACCGGCATATTTTGACCTGTCGAAATCGTTTACCGGCGGCGAGTCCTCGTCGAAATACTGGCGCATAGATTCCATCCAGCCAAGCCGCAAGGCGTGGCTCCAACGGTCAATTATCCGCTGTTCTCCAAAAAGCGTGATGAAGCTTTCGGTCAGAAGACAGAAGGCGTTGTCATCATCGGCGTCGGCGCCCTGGTCGAACGCAAAATGCGCTTTCGTATAACGAATCGTTCCCCCAACGCTTGCTTTGTCGCCTATATCGTAGTCGGCCCTTCCCGAAAAGGCGGTCCTGTCATAAAAATCCCTTTCATAGCATCCGTGCTTGGCCTCGGCCTGTGATATGCCTTTGGTATCGAGTCGTGATCCCGCTATGCTGTAATGGAAGCCATGCGCCACAGATCCCGCCTCGAAATTCTCCTGCGAAGTGTAGAAAGAGCCGCCCTCCCACTGCGCGTTGACATAGGTATCCTCTGCTTTCTTAGAGATAATATTAACTACGCCGGCCATAGCATCCGAGCCGTAGGCGGCTGACTGCGGGCCGCGCAGTATCTCGATCCTTTCGACGTTGTCAAGGGTAAGATGGGCGAGATTATACTCACCTCCCGGCGCTATCGGGTCATAGGCCTTAAGACCATCGACCAGAATCAGCGCCTGATTGGAACTTCCGCCGCGTATCAGAAGGTCCGTTTGCCCCTGAAAAGCGCCGGACTGCCTTACGTCAACTCCGACCTGCTCCTGCAGGGCCTGGCGGACCGTATGAATCTTTTCCCGCTCAAAATCCTCCTCATCTACAACCGATATGGAACATGAGGCGGAACCGATCTTCTCCGCCATACGAGATGGAGTAACGACGATCTTTTCAAGTTCCGCCGCTTCGGCCAATGCGGCCGCGAATATAGTGGCTACCGCCATTAATAGTTTTTTCATATCTTTCTCCTTAAAACAAAAACCCTTGGCAAAAATGCCAAGGGTCAGCTCCCTGTTCTACTGAACCGTATATGCCGGCGTTCATGCGACGCCAGTCCGCCGAAGCCTGCCATACATGACTGGCCCGATAGGCAAGGGCGGATTTAATACATAGGCAGGTTTTCTGACTGGGGATTCATCCTACTCTTCTGAGCCTTCTCACTTCATTATCGAAGCAATGGCTTGTGTCGAATTTCGTCATCCCCTACAGCGGCGGGACCGTTTCCTTAGCCGCACTAGTTACAAAGTGGTGCGGGGTGGATATTCCCTATTAAGCCCTTTTCGAGCGCCTACGTAGTTAGATATTGTCAAAGACAAAAATATTATATCTATGGGCCCTATTTCTGTCAAGCGAACAAATCGGCCTGCTTCTTTTTACGCCGCGCGCGCAACTGTTGTTTTATCGTCATGCCGCCGCCGGAGCGTCCGGTCAGAAGGCTGACGACAATAATCACAATCATGGATACGGTAAATCCTATCAGACTGTGGGGATATATGTCCGGCCCCCAGACTTTTAACACAAACCAGATGGCAACGCCGACTATGGCTCCGCATGCCGCGCCAATTGTATTTGCCCTTCGCCAATATACGCCCAATATCATGGGCGCGGCAACCCCTGTCAGGAGCACACCCCAAGATTCCTGACAGAGACGGTAGACATTCTTAAAGTATATGGCGAGCACGAGTGAGATTATGCCTAAAACCGGGACGCTGAGCTTGCAGAACTTCAGTTTTAGTTCTTCGCTTGCGTCAGGCTTAAACGACGGAAGAATGTTCTCCCCGATAATGCTCGAAGGCGCCAGAAGCGCGCTATCGGCGGAACTCATGATCGCGGCAAGAAGCGAGCCTATCATAACGGCGATGAGCGGCGGCGAAAGATATTTGAGGGCAAGATCTATCAGCACCGCCTCGCCGCTACCTTGAGGAAACGCTATCCTGCCGAATATACCGAGTAGTACCGGCAATAGCCCTATAGTGATATACATCACGCCGGCTATGATCGACGCCCACCTGGAAAGATGAGGTGTCCGGGGGGCCATGGTCCTGGCAAAGAGGTCCTGCGCCGGCAATGACCCTATGCCGACGACCATCCATGCCTGTAAATAATTAAACCACGCGAGCGGGCTTGTGCTTTTCGGATAGAATTGGAACATCTGGGGCGGCGTCTTCGCCACGACCGTTGACCAACCGCCGAGGTCCTTGACAAGTATAGGGAATAAAATAAAAAGGCTCGAGATGATTATGATCATCTGGACAAAGTCCGACATCGTATCCGCCCACATGCCTCCAAGGTATGTATAGGTAAGGACAACGATAGTCGCGGCAAGCGCGCATGGTATCAGAGGAAGAGCTGTAAGAGAATTGAGTATGTAACCGAAGGCCAGAAGCTGAGCCCCCACCCAGCCGAGATAAACGGGAAGATATATAAGGGATAGTATCTGCGCCGTGCGGCCGCCATAGCGCATCTCAAAATAATCTACGACCGTCTCGAGATTAAGGCTACGGAAGAATTTAGCAAAGAATACACCGGATATGATGAGGCAGGCCCCCGCGCCGAACGGGTCCGCGATCACGCCCAGAATGCCCCTGTTGAACGCTGTCGAAGAAGAGCCCATGCACGTCTCGGCACCGAACCACGTCGCGAAGATCGTTCCGATCGAAAGGACCCAGCCGAGCCGGCCTCCGGCCACTATATAGTCTCTCGTGTCGTGGATGCGACGCGACGCCCAGTACCCGATGAAGAGGACAAACGCCATGTAGGCCGAAATTCCCGCAATAATCCAGATTTGGTTTGATGTCATGGTAGTATATTATATCCTTTTATCCTCCGCACTGCCAATACAAGCACATAACCAGTGGCAATACCAACAACCGCGCCTGTAACGACATCACTAGGGTAATGAGCGCCGCTATATATTCGCACGAAGGCTATGGCGATCGCTAAAGGGTAGAAGAGGTAGGCGCGGCCGAAATAACTCGAATTGACGGAGGCAAGCACAAACGCGCATGTCGCGTGCCCCGATGGAAATGAATGAAGCAAATCGTGTTCCTCCACCAACTGACGTACATTCTGGATAGCTACGAAAGGAGGATGCCGGGGGAATGCCGTCTTTAATATAAATATTATAAAACCGCTAACAAGAAGCGCTGCCAACAAAACTAAAGCCGCTTCTTTTTTTCCGTTTCGCAAAACAAGAAAAAGGGCCAGGGCAAACGATAGAGAAAAATTGTATTCGCCAAGGAATGTAAGAAGAGGTGTCAGGTTATCAAAAAAGGAATTTACAAGATTATGATTAAAGTAATAAAAAAGCTTTAATTCTAATTCGGCCATACTACATCTTGAATTATCCGTAGTAATTATACTTCAAACAAACCGACGAGTGAAGAATTTTATTTGACTGAGGTTCCCCGACTATTTTTTGTTAAGTAAACATTCTTATCTATATTCATCTTTTTTATATGCTTTTTATAATATATTTAACCATCGGGAACGTAATCTATACCTGCATATAAAAGCAAAAACGGTAGGCGCAGCCGCGATGCGCCTACCGTTTAAAAAACGTGTAATCTTGCGAACAAAAAGCCGCTCAAGAACGTATTTTAAGGATAAATTGTGTTTAACTATAGTGGCGGGGACGACGGGGCTCGAACCCGCGACCTTCAGATCGACAATCTGACGTTCTGAACCAACTGAACTACGTCCCCAAAAAGCAGAGGTATTATATAACTATTGTTTTTTTCTGGCAAGTTTTTTTATCGGGGCCTTTTGATCGGAAAGTGCGCCGATTCGCCCTGTCGGCTTTTAATAGCGCCTTCGCGCTTTTTTGCTTTATTATCTCTAGTTTTTCGCTACGGGTAAGCTTCTTTATGAGAGCCTCTTCCCTACGAGCGGAGGATTCGTCGCGAAATGTATTCATATAAACCAGTTTCACAGGAAGCCTTGACCTGGTGAACTTAGAAGCCTTGCCGCTGTTGTGACGCTTTATACGCCTGTTGAGGTCGGTAGTAATTCCGGTGTAGAGGGAATTGTCGGCACACTGAAGGATGTAGAGGGTCCAGAAAATCATATATTAAGGATTAGGTGGACTGCCCTCCGAAACATTCTTTTTCCGGCCACACCTGCCAATAGAGGTAAAGGATGGTGGGCGGAAGAGGGCTCGAACCCCTGACTTCCTCGGTGTAAACGAGGCGTTCTACCAACTGAACTATCCGCCCGAAATTTAATATCAGGCCCCGGCGAGTTTTCCTAACACACCTAACGTGAAAGCCATAACGAAGAGGGCGACTGTTTCTATTACACCAAGAACTATGATGTAATTACCAAATCCCTTGCCGGTCTCACCCAGCGCGTCCGCGGCGACAGCGCCGGCCATCCCCTGAAAAACTGCCGATACCCCTATAGCAAGGCCGGAGAAAATTCCTGCCGAGCTTGGGATGCCCCTGCCACTAAGCTCTGCCATCTTGTTCATGACTATCATACCGTATATGGTCTGCGTAAGAGGAGCGCCAACGAATGCGACCATAACGAAAGAGGCGGCCTTATTCTGCATAAAGGCCTTTTTCCAGGCCCCTATTGCTGCCATGCCGGCGACACCCGCCCCCCATCCTGAACCGACAGCAGAAAGGGCCAAGACAGCGCCAAGCCCTATGTCCTTAAATTGCATCAATGCTCCGCCTTCCATAAATCTCTCCTTTGTTTACTTTTCCCTGAATGGCCTGTAAGCGAACCCTTTCCATGAGATATCAGCATGAGAGCAAAACTCAAGTACGTTTAGCCTGACGCCATGGACAAGAACCGACATCGGGCCAAGCAGAATGTTGAGCCCATGGCCTATGAAAAGTATCAACACCGTCACAAAAGACGAAAAGATATTACCGAATCCCACATCCTTGGCCATGGTGTTAAAAGAATCGGCCATCGCCACGGTGGCAAGGCCGACGGCAAACAGGCGTATGTAAGAGACGACATCCGTAAAACTGTTGACGAAATTGCCGGCCAGCGCGCCCACTCCATGCCCCACGCCCTTGATTATGTTCTTTGATGGACTGGCAAAGAAGAGCACAAGCAAGGCCCCAACCATAAAAAGCCATAACACCTGAGGCGGAAAGTCCTGGCCGAGAATTAGGAGTCTGGCCAGAAAAAAACCTCCCCACAATATCAGCGTCCACCCTATATCGCAAAGAGCCGCCACGGAAGGAATCTTAACCGTCGCCCTCCATAGATGTGCGATGCTTAGATGAAGAGCTCCCATGAAGAAACAAAGCGATTGAACGTTCCTGTCGTCTCTAAGAGCCGGTAAAAGCGGCCTTACGACACCGTGCAGCCATTCCTGGCCGAAAAGCGCGCCCGTCAGAATACCCCATATGATAGCACAACAGCTGAATATATAAAATAGGTAAAAGGCCGATTTGTCAGAGACGCGTTTACCTAATCGAGCGTTGGCAAACAATGTAATAGCAAGGAATACCGAGCCGTATCCAGCATCTCCTATAAGCATACCAAAAAATATGGATAAAAATATCAAAAACCATAGGCTCATATCAAGCTCTTTATAACCGGGTACCACCTCTATCAGCTTGAAGACGGGGCTTATTATCGAAATCCACTTTGGATTCCTTATCAATGTAGGGACAGCATCGTCTTCCGAAGGATCGGTCACCCATATCCCCCATCTATTACTACAAGCCGATTCCTTCAAAAAACTGACGCTGTCATATGGTACATAGCCAACCAGATATGCTATCTCGCCGGAAGACCCCATGCCGTGAATCGCCTCGTGAAACTCAAGCTCTTTTGAAAATGCGTCACGTATCTTAATGAATCTTTCAAGATAAAATGTATACTTGCGCAAGGAATCCTTAAGGAGACGCATCATCTCCTTGTCCTCAGCAAGACGCGATCTCATCTCGGCAAGGCCCATGGCGGGAAGGGCCTTTTCTTTAAAAGGCAGACTTATCTCCTGTCTTGAGATAAGAGCGCAGCGCAAAAGCCCTTTATTACGCTGATCGCCTATCTTTTGCACGATTATGCCGGCAGGCACTTCATTTATGCGGTCAGAAGGTATCTCGTAAAGTTTTACGAAGATGTCCTTTTTCTTCAGGTCTTCTATCGCTGCCGGATCGAAATCGCCCCACGGTTCCCACTCGGCTATTCTGGCGTTAAGGCCTATGCCATATTCCTCAAGGTGGTCTATTCTGGCTCTAATGTCAAGCACATGCTTGGCAACAAAGCGCCAATCCTGCAGGATCTTAGCTGGTTTAAGGCCGCTTGATCCCTTCATCTCCGGAGATGATAATATGCCTATTACCTTGGAAAGAGTTGCTATATCTTCATAAAGTGAAGCTATATCGGCGCCTTTCGGAACTTGCTGGTGTTCTATATGGAGGACCCCCATTGATCTCAATTTGGAAGCGGTTTCTTTAGAGTCTTCCGAGCGTACGATTATAGCCACCTTCTTCATCGGAACTATCATACACTCACCGATCTTTCTGGCATACCGCTATATTCGGCCATTCTAACGGTCATACGGCTGCCCTTTCTACCGCTTCTATAGCCTTCTCTATCTTATTCTTGGCCATCTTGCTACGGCCAACGGCATTAGTCATCTGGTCGCCTATATATATCTTTATTCGCCTTATCGCATCTTCGGCTTCTGGGATCTTTATTTTTTCAAAAAGGTTCACTCTCTGAGTCGTGGTGCGAAGCTCCTGTTTAAGTATCTCCATGCCCTGGCGCAGGACCGCTATCTCCTCCCTCAATGCCTTTATGGCACGAAGGGCTTCCAGCCCTCCGTCCACCCAGAGGGGCATAAGAAATAGATCGTATTCTGCCTTGTCAAACTCGGCCCTTTCATAGACGGGAATATCGACACCGGCTATATTCTTGAAGGTAGTGATAATCTTGGACGGCGAAAGCCACCGACGGAGATCCACTTCGGGATCAGAGAGAAGTCCGGCCCAGATTTCCGCATCACGCATCTTCTGTTTTTCGCGCAATTCCGCCGCCTCTATGAAAGAGGCCTGATGGAGTATCTCGGTCTGGAGCTGTTGTTTTTTAAGCTGAAGTGTCGGCAGATACCTCCTGTATTGGCGCAAGGCGTCTCTCTGCTTCTTCAGTTCACCCTTTGTGTATTTTATTTTTGCCATTGTGCTTATATTCTGCCTATGATGTTTGCGTCGTCTTCTTGGGCCAGTACTTCTCTATGAGGGATTTTTTTATGCCGGTCTCTTCCGGAAGGAAGCATTCGGCCAAGATATCCCATCCGAGATCAAGAGCCTTCTCAAGAGGAATGTTTACTTCGAGCGACATCATATGCTTTTCGAAAAGTCGACCGTACTTCAGGAGTTTTTTATCCCATGAGCTCATCTGGAAACCCATGGCCCTCTTTTCAAGTGTCTCGCGGTAATTGGCAAATAGCTGAATCATGGTGTCCATTATCGTCCTATGGTCATCCCGCGTTTTGCCGTTCACCTGCTGCTTTAGGCGGCTTAAAGAACCGAATGGCTCTATGACATGATTTTTTAGATAGAATTGACCCTCGGTGATGTAGCCGGTGTTATCCGGCACCGGATGGGTGACATCATCGCCGGGCATTGTAGTGGCCGCAAGTATCGTTATTGATCCTGCTGTGTCAAAATCGACCGCTTTTTCATATCTGGCCGCAAGCTGGCTGTAGAGGTCACCTGGATATCCCCTGTTCGAAGGTATTTGTTCCATGGTAATGGCTATCTCCTTAAGGGCATCGCAGAAGTTTGTCATATCTGTAAGTAGCACAAGGACCCGCTTCCCTTCGAGAGCGAAGGCCTCCGCAACCGCAAGGCTTATATCGGGAACCAACAGACATTCGACTGTTGGGTCGGCCGCTGTATGCATGAAAAATATCGACCTTGGCAACGCGCCGTGTTCCTCAAGAATGTCCCTGAAAAAAAGATAGTCGTCGTGTTTGAGCCCCATGCCACCCAGGATTATGATATCCACCTCAGCCTGTATCGCTATCCTGGCAAGCAGGTTATTGTAGGGCTCGCCCGCGACGGAAAATATCGGCAACTTTTGGGATTCCACCAGAGAATTGAACAGGTCTATCATCGGTATGCCGGTACGTATCATCTTATTGGGTATGACGCGCTTGACGGGGTTAACCGGCGGACCTCCTATGTCGATCATGTTTTCGGATAATGCCGGCCCGTTGTCGAGAGGGGATCCGCTCCCGTTGAAGATACGTCCTAAAAGATTGGGTCCGCTTGCCACACGCATTGGGTGGCCCAAGAATCTCACCCTGTCGCCCGTAGAGACGCCGCGGCTTCCGGCAAATACTTGTAAAGATACGTTCTTCCCGTCAATCCTTATTACCTGGGCAAGAGAACTGCCGCGTTGGGTCTGGATATGCGCTATCTCATTATAGCCTATGTCTTCGGCCTCGACCATGATAACGTCACCGGCTATCTGAAGGATATTTGTGTATATTTTATGCATTAACCTTCTCCTGTCCGGCCTTCAAATAGGCCTTGAGCTTGGTTATAACTTCTGATTCTATTGATTCGAACTCGTTCGATCCCCACCCAGCAGAGTTCCAGCCGCGGAATAACTGTCTTAAGGCCTGAAAAAACTTCAACGCATCTTCCTTATCCTTAAAATCGAACTGGGATGCTAGTATGTTGTCGTGGATAAAATGCATCATGTATTTCTGCCGCTCTTCCGATGTCGCCTCATCGACCTTGTCAAAGGCGTTCTGCTGCAGGTAGACAAAATCAAAAAATTCGCCTTTCAGATAGTCAACGTAATCTTCCAGAGATGTGCCTTCCTCGCCTATAACCTTCATCATCTGCGCAACGTCATTGGATCTGCGCAACGCCATGTGAGCGGCTCTGACCTCTTTCTCTTCAACGAAGCTTTTGTATTTCGACCAGCTGGTGAGAGGATCTATCGCGGGATACTTGCGCGCGTCCGAACGCTCGCGCGAAAGCCCGTGAAACGCGCCGACGACTTTAAGAGTCGCTTGAGTGACGGGCTCCTCGAAATTGCCGCCAGCCGGGCTCACTGTTCCGCCTATCGTGACAGAGCCGGTGGAGCCATCGTGGAATTTCACTATGCCGGCTCGCTCGTAGAATGACGCTATCCTGGACTCAAGATAAGCCGGAAACGCCTCTTCGCCGGGTATCTCCTCTAGCCTGCCGGACATCTCCCTCATGGCCTGCGCCCACCGCGAAGTGGAGTCGGCAAGCAGAAGGACATTAAGTCTCATCTGACGGTAATATTCCGCGATTGTAACGGCTGTATAGACGCTTGACTCGCGCGCCGCGACCGGCATGGAACTTGTGTTGCAGATTATGACCGTCCTGTCCATCAGGGTCCGGCCGGTCCGCGGATCTGTTATGGTCGGAAAGGTCTTGAGCGTCTCTACGACTTCTCCTGCGCGTTCGCCGCATGCGGCTATGATAACAACATCGACGTCCGCATGACGCGATGTAAGCTGCTGTAATACCGTCTTGCCGGCGCCAAACGGGCCAGGTATGCAGTATGTTCCCCCAAGGGCAACGGGAAACAATGAATCTATAAGACGCATTTTTGTGACAAGCGTCCTTTCGGGTTTCAGTTTCTGGGAGTAGGCGCGGATCGGTATTTTGACCGGCCAGTTTTGCTTCAAATAGACATCATGATGCCGGCCGGACGAATCCTTAAGCCGGGCTATGGGCCTGGTGAAATCATATCTGCCGCGTTCTTCTATATGCGTTACCTCGCATTCCTCTTCGATGCTGAAAGGAACCATTATATAATGCTTGAATATCTTCTCAGGCACCACTCCAAGTTTGTCGCCGGCGCGCACACAGTCGCCTTTTTTCGCGATAGGACTAAAATCCCATTCCATCATATCAGGCAGCGCCTTCAGATAAACGCCTCTTCTAAGGAAAAAACCGCATTCCTTAGCGAGCTGCGGCAGTGGATTCTGTAATCCGTCGAATATCTGCCCCAGCAGCCCTGGCCCAAGTTCGACCGACAGAAGCTCTTCGCTGAATTCCACCTCCTCGCCCACCTTTAAGCCGCTGGTATTCTCGTAAACTTGCGTCTCCGCGCATTTACCCCTGACACGGATAACTTCGGCCTTTAGGCGCTCGTTTCCGTGTATGATATAGGCCACTTCGTTCTGCACAATGAAGGAATCGGTCTCGACCTTTACCATATTGCCATTTATGGCGGTTATCCGCCCTTTTCTCTTTGACACCGCATCGCTCCTTAATTAGCTATTTTTCAGCGCTTCCTGCCAATACCTCCTCAAGAAGGCGCTTTCCGTCCGCCGTATTTATCCTATCCCACTTTTCCAGTATCAAAAGCTTTACACCGTATATCACGAGCGCATCCATATCGAAATAGTGGCCCACGGAAAATTCATCGAGTTTGCGCCAGCGCTCAAGATCAAGTTCCTTTTCGGCTTCGAATAAAGAGGGTTTGCGATAGGCATTTATCGCTATATGCGCCGCATGCGACGATTCCGGGCGGCCATCTGGCCTTAGATACTTAGCGGGATTAACCTTTTTTCTTGAGGCCCTTATTTCAACCAGTTCGTTCCGCACCATGGCATCAAAGGCCCGCCACTTTCTTAATGTTGGGTTCTTTATCTTGTGGGATGGTACCACCTCCGCGTTCTTAAGGCCACTTAGCGCGGAAAATTCTTCGTCGGATACCAGCGTCTTGCAGGTCGCCAGAAATTTCTCGAAACTTAAAGGCGGTTTAGCCCCGAAGGAAAGCGCCGGCAGGCTTGAGATAAGATATATGAAATAGGAAGCCATTTTTGGTCTCGAATTTCCTGTTTTCTAGACACTCTCTTTTAGTATTTCGGCCAGATACGGGCTCAGTTGCGATGAAAGATATTCGGCTAAAGCTTTTTCGGTGAAATCGAAATATGATTTGCCGCCGTCATAGCTGATGGTAAATCCACTCCGGATACCGGAAGAGCTTTTTAGCGTTATGCCCTTTTTGGCCTCCGCACCGAGCTCGGCGAAGAGCGTCTTTTCTACCTTCTCAAGATCCTCTTTCCTTAAGGATATGACAACCTTCTCCCTGCTGTGAGGAGAACAACCCTTTATCATCGCTATCAGCATGCCGGCAAGTTCTTCCGGCGAGAGCGTCTTGTGGATGTGCAAAGTAATTATCCTGTCAAGCATGGCTGCTATTTCTTTTTTTAAAGATATTAGGATGTCTCGGGAGGCCTGTTTGAGTGATTCTCTTGCACTTGCCTCAATCTTGGCCGCCTTTTCCGCGGCCTCACTCAGGATGCGCCTGGCCTCCTTTTCCGCCTGCTGTATTTTCTCCTCCGCGCGGCGCCTAGCCTCTTCCTCGATTTGCTCAGCTTTAGCCTGAGCGGCTTTTATGCCTTCTTCCTGTATCTTGGCTATAAGTCCTTTTAATTCTTCCGCCATATTGCGCTCCTGTCTACTTGCGCGAGCCAGGCTTAATTACCGGCATGCCGGCCCTGCATAAGGGACAATCTTCCGATTTGTATGTTTCCACCTTTACTTTCGCCAGCGAGGCAAATTTTACTCCGAAATTAGGAGGCCTATCACTCCTGTCTATTATGCTCCCGACGCCAGCTATGATGCCGCCGCATGTTTTCACTACCTCTATGACCTCATTTGTAGACTTTCCGGTAGTAACAACGTCCTCTACCACAAGGGTCCTCTCTCCTTCAGAGATAGAGAAGCCGCGCCTCAGCATCATAATACCTTCTTCTCTCTCGGTAAAGATACCCCTTACACCCAGAGATCTCGCAACCTCGTAAGCGAGCGTCACGCCCCCTAAGGCGGGTCCGACGACCAGGTCTATCTTTTCCCCCACGAACCTTGCGACAAGCGCTTTCGCTAATTTTTCCGCTATATAGGGATATTGCAAAACGAGCGCGCATTGCAGATACTTTTCACTGTGTAGCCCGCTCGAAAGCTTAAAATGCCCTTTGAGGAGGGCCTTGTTCTTCTCAAAAAGATCCAATACGTCTTTTTCCGTCATTGCCCAATCTCTTTCAGGATGCGTCTTGCCGCCCCTGCCGGGTCCGGAGCTTCTATGACAGGCCTACCCACCACTATGAAACTGGCCCCATCGCGTATCGCGTCCGCCGGCGTGGCTATCCTTTTCTGATCCTGAGCCTCTGTCCACGTCGGCCGCACTCCCGGCGTCACTATAATAAAATCTTTACCAAGCTTTTGCCTGATGAGCGCGGTCTCTTTTGGCGATGCCACAACACCATCTAAACCCGCGTCCTTCGCCAATACGGCAAGGCGCAACACTTCTCGGTTTATATTATCATCTATACCGACTTTCTTCAACGCCTTTTCATCCATGCTGGTAAGAATGGTGACGGCTATAAGTTTAGGTTTTTCTATCTTCATTCTTTGCGCCTCAATCATCACGCTTTCTGAGGCTTTTTTCATCATCTCATACCCGCCAAGAGCATGGACATTGACCATAAAAACACCAAGCCTTGTAGCCGAAAGCACTGCCTTTGAAACGGTATTCGGTATATCATGAAATTTCAGGTCGAGAAAAACTTTAACGCCGTTCTTTATAACCGCCTCCACAACGGACGGCCCACACGATGAGAAGAGCTCAGAACCTATTTTGACTGCGACAACCTCGCCCTTCAGCTTGTCACAGAGGTCCAGTGCCTTCTTTTGTGTATCAACGTCTAACGCAACTATAAGTCTATTCTTCGGCCCCATACGTCCTTTATCCCATCTTTAAAGATCCGATGAGTGATTTTATATTCTTGATGCCTCGCTTTTTCATATATATTTCCAGTCCTTTGACAATCTCGGCTGGCGTCTGGGGGTTCACAAAGTTGGCTGTCCCTACCTGAACGGCACTTGCCCCGCAGAGCATAAACTCCACAGCATCCGAGGCATTCATTATACCGCCTATTCCTATTATTGGCACTGAAGTCTTCTTGGCCGCCTCCCAAACGGCTCTCAAAGAAAGGGGTTTTATCGCCGGGCCGCTCAAGCCGCCTGTGACATTACCAAGTTTCGGTTTCCACGTATCTACATCAACCGCCATGGCGATAAAGGTATTGGCGACTGAAAGGGCATCTGCACCCGCGGCTTCCGCGGCTTTCGCTATCTTGCCGATATCGGTAACGTTAGGGGACAATTTGACTATAACAGTAAGGTCTGTAGCGGCCCGGACAGCCTTTACAACCCGGTAGGTCGCTTTTTCATCTTGCGCTATAAGGCCTTCGCTGAGGCCGTATTTGATATTCGGGCAGGAGAGGTTAACTTCCAAAGCGTTTACTCTTGCGAACCTCGAAAGCGAGCGGGCGAGCCTGCTGAATTGTTTTTCGTCGTCACCTGCTATGCTTACGACAATCGGCGCCTCCAAGCCGCTCATGGCCGGCAGCTTATTTCTTATGAAATCTTCAACCCCTTTGTTCTCAAGCCCTATTGAATTGAGCATGCCGGACGCTGTTTCAGCAATCCTTGGGGGCAGATTACCTGAACGCTCCTCCAGCGTTATGGTCTTGAGAACTACGGCGCCAATCAAATCTGTCTCGGTAAGTTCGTCGTATTCTATGCCCCATGTGCCCGACGCCACCATCACAGGGTTTTTTAGTCTCAGCTTTCCAATCTTTACCGATAGATCTACCACACTATATCCTCCGCGTTAAAAACAGGGCCGTCTTTGCAGACCATTTTGTATAGAACTGCGGACGGCGCGGTTGTAACATCAGATTTTATCCTGACAGGACAGCCAAGACAAACACCGATACCGCAGGCCATTCGTTCTTCGAGCGAAACCTGGCATGGCATACGCCCGGCCTTCGCTATGTCAGCAACCGCTTTAAGCATAGCGGTTGGGCCGCAGGCGTAGATGGCAGCCCTTTCAGCGAGCCTTCGAGCGAAGAGTAAATTTTTTAAAATATCTGTTGCCAGGCCCTTTTTCCCCTTGGAGCCGTCTTCGGTCGCCACCAAAACCTCACATCCCAATAAACGGAATTCTTTTTCACAAAGTACGTGTGCCCTCGTTTTTGCCCCGATAATAACGACTATGTTTTTCTTTCGGTGCGACATTCTATCAGCGCCTTTATTTATTCGCTCCGCCAGGGCAAGAAGTGGCGCAACCCCTATTCCGCCTGCCACGAGCAGCGCGTCGCCTTCTTCTGAAACGGTGAAACCTTTGCCGAGGGGGCCTATGATATCGACATCCTCGCCGGCCCGTTTGGCGGAAAGGAGAGATGTCCCTTTGCCGACAACCTCGTAAAGCATCTCTATTCCGCCTTGCCATATTCTGTGCGCGCCGAGCGGCCTGCGTAGCAGAGGCTCTGTAGATAACGAACATCTTACCTCAAAAAATTGCCCGGGACTAGTCTGGCTGCCAAAATAGTCGGAGGCAACCCGCATCCTGTAGAACCCCTCGGCCACCTTTTCGTTTTTTAGTATCTTGACCTTTTGTTGTTTCATTTTCTTACAGGTCCTATAAAAGATTCTCCTGTTTCTCAAAACTTAAGTCAAAGGCGCACAATACCTTCACCTTGCCATACTTACCGTCGTAGCCAGGCTCTATCTTGACGTTACCGTTGCGCACATTCATTATGCCCTCTGCTACTCTAGTGGGGCAGTTGTGGTAAAGATCATCCTCGGAGGCGTATAAAAGGGCATTCATCTCATTTTTCAGATTCTTGATGATCCTCATATACTCCTTCTGCACGGCTAGTGAATCGGCTGATCTGCCTAATGCATTGGCCACTATCTCGGCAAGGGGAACAACCTTTCTAAACGAAGGCCTGGCCTTAGGAACAAAACCCGCTTTTCTGTCAGCCAGCTCTTCGACGCGATGCATAACTCCTATGGTTACCTTCTTGCCGCAAACGGGGCACATATTGTTATTTCTGGAAGACTCCGCCGGCGAAAGGGCCACACCGCATAGCCGGTGGCCATCCCAGTGGTACTTTCCCTCCTCAGGAAAGAACTCTATGGTATAGAGAAATCTCTCGTCATTCTTACGCCTCAATATTTCGCAAAGGGCGGGATAATCTATCTTTTCCTTGAAAACATTAGCCTCTCTGCCTATCTTAGATGGCGAATGGGCATCTGAGTTGGACATCAGTGTGAAGCGGTCCAGGCTCGACCATCGCCAGTTCATCTCGGGATCGCTTGAAAGACCTGTTTCTATCGATAATATTTTAGGCGTCTGATCCTCAAAACATTCCTCGGCCGAATCGAAACCGGATCTCGAACCGAATATGCTGAAGTGCGGAGTCCAAGCGTGACTGGGAACGCATAATATATTTTCGTCTATGGCCGAAAGAAGCTTAACCATTCTGTCGCATTCAAGATTCAGCACCGGTCTTCCGTCTGAAGAAAGATCACCGTATTCTGAAAGAAGACTGTTGATCTCGGCAGCGGTATTGAGATCGGGAGCGAAAATTATATTGTGCACTTTTCGTGTCCTGCCGGCCTTGAAATATATGTTGGAGACCTCCGCTGTCAGCACAAAATATATGCCGTCGCGCCGATAGACCCCGCGCTCAGGACCTTCAAGCGAGGACTTAAGCTCCGCAAACCAGCTCGGGTGGGTAAAATCGCCGGTGCCAAGCATCGCGATGCCTTTAGCCGCCGCCCATTTCGTCAGGGAGGAAATATCCATGTCGTTTGACGTCGCTCGCGAATATCTTGAATGTATGTGGAAATCGGCGATGAAGCTCATGGGCTATTCTTTGGTTGTTCGCCATCTGGCCGATGCGCGCGCTCAGCAGGTAAGCCGACAAGATTGTCAAGAAACTGATTTACCAGCATCCAGTGTGTTCCGCGCCAGTACACCTTGTCGCATTTCAGACATTTCATAAAAGAGTCTTGAGTATCAAAAACATATTCGGGGACCGATCCTTTTACCGATATCTTCTCAACGCTCTCCAATATCTCATTACAAAGAACGCACCTGCTAAACAATGACCTTCTGTCTATATTAATATCGAGTTCCCGTATAATCTGCTCGAGCTGTTTCTCGACAAAATCGCTTGAGACCCTGATCATTCTCGTTCCGCTAAAACGCGACATCTTCGAGTCGCGCGTAAGTATTATCCTATCCTCCCTCAAGCTCTGTAGTACGACAGCCGCGCTGTCCTTCTCGAGAACAGTATCAAATCCGAGTATGCGCAGCCACGTAACGAGTCTTCCAAGTTCTGCGGTGACTATAAAACGCACCACGCACCCTCTCGACCCTCACGCTTTTAACAGAAAGCGCAAGAATCATACCATTATTTCTTCATCCTTCATCGCCAGGACACCGCCCACAAAGACATCTATAGCCTTGCCTTTAAGACGCCATCCTATAAAAGGCGAATTTTTTGATTTCGACTCGACCAATTCCTTTGTATAAACGTATTCCTTTTCCGGGTCTATCACCGTTATGTCCGCGGGCGATCCCTTTTTCAAGCTGCCGCCACAGCAACCCAGTATCTTGGCTGGATTGGTCGACAATTTCATGACGAGATCCGGCCAGGAGAGGACGCCCTTGTCCAGAAGCTCCATCACACACAGTGATAGCGCCGTCTCAAAACCTATTATTCCGAAAGGCGCAAAATCAAATTCGACATCTTTTTCAGCATCCGTGTGCGGCGCATGGTCCGTGGCTATTACATCTATAGTACCATCGGCAAGGGCCTCCTTTATGAACTCAACATCCGCTTTTGTCCTCAAGGGTGGGTTCATCTTTGTGTTCGTGTCATAAGATACACAGCAGTCTTCGGTAAGACTGAAATAATGAGGCGCTGTTTCGGCTGTGACCGGCAGGCGCGCCTTTTTCGCCTTGCGTATCAACTCAATCGATTTGGCGCAGCTTACATGGGCTATATGAATTTTCGCGCGCGCTTTTTTAGCAAGCTCTATATCTCTTTTAACGAAGGTGCTTTCCGCCTCCGCAGGTATGCCGCGCAACCCCATCTTCGTTGAGATGAACCCTTTGTTCATGACGCCACCGGCCGACATCTTTGGGTCTTCACAATGATCTATTACTAAAAGGCCGCTTTTTCTGGCGGCCCTAAGCGCTTGAAGCATGATAGAGGCCTTTTCCACCGATGAGCCGTCATCCGAGACAGCCACCACCCCCTCTTTTTTCATCCCGGAAAACGCCGCGACCTTCCTGCCAGTCCGCTTCAAAGTAATGGCGCCGACCATCGCAACATGGCATGCTGCGTCCCGTTTTATGATGCCGCTGAGCTTTCTCACCATCTCTGGGCTATCTATGGGCGGTTCCGTATTGGGCATACAGGCTATCGTAGTGAATCCGCCGCGCAGGGCGGCGCGTGTACCCGTAGCTATCGTCTCCTCATCCTCCCTGCCTGGTTCCCTAAGATGAGAGTGCATATCCACAAGGCCGGGTATGACGATCTTCCCTTTGGCGTTGATTTCGGTATCGCACTTTTCGTTAAGGTCTTTTGCAACCTTAGCTATTCTGTTTCCGTCAATCAATATGTCGCTGGTATCATCGATCTTAGATACCGGATCTACCACCCTGCCGCCCTTTATAAGGTATCTCACCTGTGTGCCTTCTTTATTAAATTTTCAGATTTTTTGCGTTTCTCACATATTCTCAACTTTAGCAGGTAAAGAGGATGTCGGCTTTTTTGCCAGCGCCACAAGATAAAGAACCGCCATCCTGACAGCTATCCCATTTGTTACCTGCTCCAGTATCACCGAGTTCGCCCCATCCGCCACCTCGCTCGACATCTCCACCCCCCTGTTGATAGGGCCGGGGTGCATTACTACTATATTCTTCTTGCATTTTTTGATTCGATCCGAAGTGATGCCATACTGTTTAAAGTATTCCAGCGCTGAAGGAAATGCGAGCTTCGAATCCCTCTCGAACTGCATCCTCAGGACATTAATGGCGTCAGCGTCTTCGAGCGCTTCGTTGATATCATTAGTGACGTGTACACCGGTCTGCTCTATTCCTACAGGGATTAGTTTCTCAGGCGCGCATACAGTAACCTTGGCCCCAAGTTTTATAAAACCCCATATGTTGGAGCGCGCAACCCTTGAGTGCGCAATGTCGCCTATAATGCTGACTTTAAGTCCCTCTATACGGCCCAGCTTTTCTTTGAGGGTGAATATATCTAAAAGCGCCTGAGTCGGATGCTCATGCCATCCATCGCCCGCGTTTACTACGCTAGAACGGACTGAACGGGCAAGTATATTGGGAGCACCGCTTGCGCTATGCCTCACCACTATTATATCTATCTTGAGGGCTTCAATATTCCTGCCGGTATCTATGAGCGTCTCTCCTTTGCGCACGCTTGAGGATTCGACCGCTATGTTTATAACGTCAGCGGAGAGCCTTTTGGCAGCAAGCTCGAAGGATGTCCTGGTCCTCGTTGAAGGCTCATAGAAAAGGTTCACCACCGTCTTGCCTCGTAAGACCGGCACCTTCTTTATCTGCCGGGTCGTGACCTCCTTAAAACTGGCGGCCGTATAGAGTATGTGGTTAATCTCTTCCGCCGAAAGATACTCCAGACCGAGAAGATCCTTTTTTGTCCAGATGAATTTATTGCTCATCTAATTTCTCACAAATGACTACCTCATCTTTGCCATCAGACTCCTCAAGCCTTACCTCAACGACCTCTTTAAGCGATGTCGGCACATTTTTCCCCACATAATCCGCCCTTATAGGTAGTTCCCGATGGCCCCTGTCTATAAGAACAGCGAGTTGTATGGCAGCCGGTCTTCCGAAATCTATGAGAGCGTCGAGGGCGCACCGTATGGTCCTGCCGGTGAAGAGGACGTCGTCGACCAGTATTACCTTTTTGTCATCTATAATGAAATCTATCTCGGTTGCGTGCACGACAGGTTGTTCAGCAACCTGTGTGAGGTCATCCCTATAAAGTGTTATGTCAAGCGCCCCCACGTCTGGGCGCTTACCGCATATCTGAGCCAGTTTTTCGGCCAGCCTCCGACCTAGATAGGCGCCCCTGTTCTTTATGCCGATGACAGCGATGTCATCTATCGACTTCACCCTCTCTACTATCTCATGAGCTATGCGTTCAAGGGCGCGCTCGATAGCATCCTTGTCCATTAGCTTCGTCTTCTCTTTAAGTTCCATCTGTTAGCTCCGGACTCGTAATACGAATCGCCCTATATGATAAAAAAATCCCGCCCATCTTTTAGAAGATGTGCGGGTCTTCTGGCGCTGCATATTCTCCTTTTCCGGACTCGCAGGACCGGTCTTAAAAGGTTTTTCATGATTTCCATTTTTTATTATAGCCGCCTTCGGGCCGCCTGTCAACCCTTTTTGCTGCCCGCCCTCGTTCTCGAGCGCTCAACTACATCCCAAATCAGATACGCCATCTTCGGCGCGGTGACATTGATAGAATAGACTGCCTCGGCCTTTCTGCGACCTGCTTTGCCCATTCTCTGGCGTAAAGCGACATCGTCTCTAAGCATTGATAGGGCGCGTGCCCAAGCCGTATTGTCAGACGCCAAAAATCCGTTTACTCCCTCCTCAACGATTTCCGCGTTTACGCCGATCGGCGAAACAACTACCGGAAGGCCGCAGGCCATATATTGGATTGTCTTAAGCCCGCACTTGCCTCTCTCCCATAGACCATTATGCAGAGGCATTATGCCAACATCGCAGGATTCAAGATCCGTCACTTCGCTTGGTTCTGACCATGGCCTTGTCTCCACCGGCACCCCTGTAAGCTCAACTTTGCCCGCGCCTATCAAAACTACCTTGGCGCGCCCTCCATCGCAGACCTCCTTAAGCGCCGGCGATATCTCAGTAAGATATTTAGTGGTCGACGGGGACCCTATCCAGCCTATTGTGAAAATCCTATTTGCGGCGGGCCGCCTGATAGGGTAACGCTTCAGGTCGACGGCGGTAGGAATTACTTCGACCCTCGAAGAACCGGAGTTCAATGCGTATTCGGCCAGAAAATTATTTCCCGCTATCACTAGGTCAGCCTGCCTCATAACAATGTCGATCTTTCTGCCGAGAACTCGGCGAACAAAGCGGTTTTGATGCTGGCTGTATCTGTAAAAGACGGCGTCGTCATAATTTGCTATATAGGGGATGCCCAGTGCGTTTAGCATATTTTCAAATACCGGAGGGGAAAATGGCAGTATTTCATATTCCACGATCACAACATCATATTTGCGCGCTCCACTGATGGCCCAAAGCCTTCTTGCAAGCGCCTTGGCATAGTCTAGGACGCTTCCTCTCTTCATAGAATAAAGATGGTTTAGATAGCGGGAGTCGGTAAGCGGTGAAAAGTCACATCTTATGCCCTGCGACTCAAGATATGGAAAATACTGTAGAAAGCGGTACCTACTTGAGGCGCCCTCACGCGAGTATTTGGTAAGAAATAACGCCTTTATCGTCTCTTTCATCTTTTTCTCTAAAGAATAACTATAAATTCGCCGCGGGGTCTTGATCTCGTAAAATGTTCCAACGCGGCCGATACCTTCTCCCTGCGAATCTCTTCAAATTTTTTGGTGAGCTCCCTTGCCAACACTACCTCCACATCGCCGTAGATCTCAAGGATATCGTATAAAAGCTTTGTTATCCTGTGAGGCGATTCGTAAAGAATAACTGTTCTGCCTTCGGCCTTTAGTTTGGCCAACTCGTTTTTGCGGCGTAATCCTTTGGGCGAAAGAAAGCCTTCGAAGGTGAATGCATTGGTCGGTTTACCAGAAACGGTCAGTGCGGTTATTATGCCCGATGGTCCCGGTATAGGTACAACGGGTATGCCATTATCTATTGCCATACGTATTATTCCCCATCCCGGGTCGGATATACCGGGGGTTCCCGCATCGGATACAAGAGCGACGGATTTGCCGTCCTTAAGAAACTTCAGCAAATATTCGGACTTTTGGGTCTTGTTATATTCAAAATAACTACTCGTGGGCGTCTTTATTCCATAGCGGGAAAGGAGTATCTTGGTATGACGTGTATCCTCAGCGGCGATCATATTCACTTTCTTTAACGTGTCGACCGCGCGGAATGTTATGTCTTCCAGATTTCCGATTGGGGTTGAAACTATGTAAAGGGTCCCCGGCATAATATTATTCGACAGTCACCGATTTGGCCAGATTTCTCGGCTGATCGATATCGTATCCGAATTCGAGCGCGACATAATAGGCCAGAAGTTGCAACGGTATGACCACTATTAGCGGCGAAAAAAACTCTTCTACGGCGGGTAATTCTACCAGGTAATTCACGCTATGATGCAAGATCTCCTCGTCACCTTCCGTGACTAATGCTATCACGATGCCCCCGCGCGCTTTTATTTCCTGTATATTAGATAGCATCTTATCGTACGTTTTTGAGCGTGTCGCGATGCAGACAACCCAAGGGTTTTCATCGATAAGGGCTATCGGGCCGTGTTTCATCTCGCCGGCGGGATAGCCTTCTGCGCTTATATATGAGATTTCCTTCAGCTTAAGTGCCCCCTCGAGGGCGTTAGGATAATTTATGTTTCGGCCGAGATACAAAAAATATGATTTGTTATGCTTCTCGTGATAATACCTCTTGAACTCCTGGGCATACGCGGCGATTTTGTTGTAATCGGACTTGTATTCCGCCAGCAGGTCTTCCATTAGAGATGGCAATTTCTTAAATTGGCTGACCAGCGAATCAAGGCGCGATCGTTTTACAGTGTTACGCAAGGAGGCAAGGTACATGGTCAACAGATAAAATACGGCCAGCTGCGCCGTGTAGGCCTTAGTAGAAGCCACGGCTATCTCCGGGCCAGCGTGCGTGTAGATGACGCCGTTTGCTTCCCTGGCTATGGAGCTACCGAGAACGTTGCATATCCCAAGCGTCTTTGCCTTGCGCCTTTTGGCCTCCCTCAGCGCGGCAAGGCTATCGGCGGTTTCGCCAGACTGCGATACTATTATTACCAGCGTATCCTCGCCGACCAGCGGGTCCCTATAGCGGAATTCGCTTGATGTATCCACCCAGCATGGTATCCGGGCGTATTCCTCTATCATATATTTACCGGTGAGACCGGCATGATAGGCGGTCCCGCATGCCACAATCGCTATCCTTTTAATACACCGTAGGTCGGATTCCTTTAACTTGAGTTCGTCAAATACTATGCGACCACGTCTGATCCTTTCGTCTAAGATCCTTTGTAAGACATCGGCCTGCTCAAATATCTCCTTCAACATGAAATGTCTATAGCCGCATTTTTCAGCCTGGCTGATATCCCATTTCACTTTTGAGACTTTGGGCTTAACTACGCGGCCGGCGCCGTTGGTAATCTTGACGCCGCTTCTGGTCATAGTCACTATATCATGGTTTTCGAGGTAGATGACTTCTTTGGTGTAATCGAGAATCGCCGGCACATCACTCGCCAGAAAGTTTTCGCCTTTGCCGATACCAACGATAAGGGGGGAGTCGCATCTTGCCCCTACTATTCTTCCCGAATCCTTCTCATGTATGGCCGCTATGGCATATGACCCTTTAAGGATAGCTGTCGTCTTGCGCACCGCGGCCTCAAGGTCACCCTTATAATTATCCTCGATCAAGTGGGATATCGTCTCTGTGTCAGTATCGGATATAAACCTGTGGCCTTTCTTTTTTAGGTATTTTTTAAGCTCGAGGTAATTCTCTATTATGCCGTTATGAACTACGGCTATCTTCCCCGAGCAGTCGAGATGGGGATGGGCATTCGTGTCGTTGGGAACACCATGTGTAGCCCACCTTGTGTGACCTATTCCCATGGTTCCGCTCAAGGGATTGGATGCGAGCTCCCTGGCAAGGACGCTAAGTTTTCCCTGCCTTTTAACCGCGTTGATCCTACCATCCTTGAGTATCGCAACGCCGGCTGAATCATACCCTCTGTATTCGAGGCGGCTCAAACCCTTAAGCAGGACTTCCTGGGCTGTGCGCTCACCTATGTAACCCACTATACCGCACATGGATCGGCGCTCCTTTTTTCTGAAACATTATTTTACCACGCGCAAGAACCAATTTTACATCAAAATCTTTATCAAATATTAATATATCGGCGTCCTTGCCATTCGCTATGGAACCTTTTCTCGAGTGCTCCCCCAACATCTTAGCTGGATTATACGATGCGAGCCTCACCGCCTCCGGCAAGGTCAGCCCGCAACAAACGGCGTTATGCACCGCTTTTATCATCGTAAGGCATGAGCCGGCAAGTTTTCCGTCACTAAATCGGTAAGCCCCTTTAAATTTGCGCACTCCTTTCTGATCGCATGCCTTGACTGAATCTGTAATCAATACCACCTTACCCGGACCTTTGGCCCGCAAAAGAAGAAGGAACATGGCCGGGGGGACATGTATCCGGTCTAAGATCACTTCCGCCCATATCCTACCGTCGGATATGACGGCTCCCGCTACGCCACCCTCCTTTCCTGCGGGAAGGCGCATGGCGTTAAAAAAATGCGTGGCATGGCGTATACCCGCCTCTACGCCTTTAATAGCTTGGATAGCGGTGGCATATGAATGACCTATCGATGGTATTATTCCTTTTTTGGAAAGCAGACTTATAAGCGGCAGGGCTCCTCCAAGCTCCGGCGCTATCGTCACCATCTTTAGGGCAGGTGTGCATCGCTTGATTATCAAAGCCAGTTCTCTTTTATCAGGACGTCGTATATAACGCTTGTCTTGCGCGCCAGCTTTTTTTATGTTTATATACGGCCCTTCCAGACGAAAACCCAGCACCTCGCATCCCAGCCGATCTTCCTTCATAAAAGTCTTTATCTTCTGCGCCGTTTTAAATATCTCGTCAAGAGACGCGCATGAGACCGCCACAACTATAGCTGTTGTGCCATGTTTAACCTCGTATGGAAAGATATCGGCTGGATCACCGTGAATATGTGTGTCGATAAAACCCGGCGAGACGTAACAACACCGTGCATCTATTACAATATCGGCCTTCGTGCGGAGTATTTTCCCAACGGATTTTATCCTGGTGCCTTCTATCAAGACGGAAGAGCCTTTCAGCAGGCGGTCTTTAAGTATTATGTCTCCGTGATTAATCAGTATGGTGGGCATAAGTGGATAGAATTGCAAAAGAATGGCCGCGCCATCATGAAGCATGGTTTGACTTCGAGTCCCTCAGGCGCCCTGCCGCAAACTGGCGTCCCCAACCGGATTTGAACCGGTGTTCTCAGAATGAAAATCTGATGTCCTGGACCGGACTAGACGATGGGGACGATAAAACCAAAATCCAAAAATATCAAAATTATGATAACGCCGCGCGGCGCAAATCAGGTTAAGGCTACTATTTTACTTCATCGGGTGTTTTTTTCCAGCCTTTTCTTTCGGGGCCGTCTTCTTTTTACTCTCTTCCTTCGTTTCCTTAGCAGGCTCCGCCTTCGGCTCGGTTTTTAGCGAAGTAGCCGGGCCAGCGTTTGTTCCGACGGTAGGGGCTTCTCCCGCCGCCTTATCTTCCTCTTCCTCCGGCACGATTTTGGCAACTGACGCAACCCTGTCGCCGGGATCAAGTCTCATTAGACGAACCCCCTGTGTAGAGCGGCCGGTTGTCCTTATATCCTTTACTGGCGAACGGACTATCATGCCCTTTTCCGTTATGAGCATGAGTTCGTCTTTATCGGAGACGGCGTTAAGGCCGACTGCCTCACCGTTTTTACCGGTCACTTTTATATTGATAATGCCTTTGCCGCCGCGGGATTGCAACCTATATTCTTTGAAATCTGTGCGCTTGCCGAAGCCTTGGGCTGTTACCGTAAGAACGGTCTGTTCTGGCTTCACAACTTCCATGCCGATCACAGAATCCTTCTTCCCCAGCCCTATGCCCCGCACACCTTTTGCAGCCCTGCCCATTTCCCGGACTTGCGACTCCTTGAAACGGATCGCCTTCCCTTCCTTTGTAGCTATAAGGATCTCCTGATTGCCATCCGTCATTTTTACATCAATAAGCTCATCGCCGGGTTCGAGGCCTATTCCTATTATGCCGCCCTTGCGAGGATTTGAATAAGCGCTAAGCGCCGTCTTTTTGACAAGACCGGCTTTGGTTACCATCATAAGGAAGTAGCCCTCCTTAAATTCCCTCACCGGTACGAAAGCGCTTATCTTTTCGCCGCTTGCGAGCGAAAGAAGATTGACTATCGCCTTTCCTTTGGATGTCCTGCCGGCCTCTGGTATTTCATGGACCTTGAGCCAGTGGACATTTCCTTTGTCGGTGAAGAAAAGCATGTAGTCATGGGTGGAGGCGATGAAAAGATGTTCGACAAAATCCTCATCCTTTATCTCCGCTCCCGTGACGCCCTTGCCGCCGCGGCGCTGCTTGCGATAACTTGAGACTGGAAGCCTCTTGATATATCCTCCATGGCTCATAGTTATCACGACATCTTCTTCTGCTATCAGATCCTCTATCTCTAACTCTTCCGCTTCCGGTGCTATCTCGGTCCGGCGTTCATCACCGAATTTTTCGGCGAGTTCCCTGGTCTCCTGTTTTATTATTTCAAGCACCTTCTTTTCGCTGGCGAGTATCGACTTATAATATTCTATCTTCTTTATGAGCTCGAGATACTCTTTATCTATTTTGTCGCGCTCCAGACCCGTCAGTCGCTGAAGTTGCATCTCAAGGATCGCCTGCGCCTGCCTGTCGGAAAGCTCAAATTTTTTCATGAGCTCTTCTTTGGCAACCTGCGGATCCTTAGATTCTTTTATTATCTTGATGACCCTGTCGAGATTCTTTAAAGCCACTTTAAGCCCTTCGAGTATGTGGGCCCTTTCGAGAGCTTTATCCAGGTCGAAGCGCGTCCTGCGAATCACCACATCCTTACGATGGCGGATAAATTCTTCTATAACTTCTTTCAGGTTGAGGACCTTCGGCCTTCCGTCAACGAGCGCTAGCATTATAACCCCGAAGGTCACCTGCATTTGGGTGTGCTTGTAGAGCTGGTTCAGAACGACTCTCGCTATCGTGCCCCTGCGAAGCTCTATGACGATCCTCATACCATCCTTATCGGATTCGTCGCGCAGGTCTGTAATTCCGTCGATCTTCTTCTCCTGGACAAGATTGGCTATCGACTCAATAAGGTTGGCCTTGTTGACCATGTAGGGTATCTCTTTTATGATGATGGCCTCTTTGCCGCTCTTCTGTTCCTCTATATACGCCTTGGCATGTATCTTTAAAAGGCCCCTGCCCGTCGTGTAGGCCCTGCGGATGCCCTCAAGCCCCCTAACGATGCCGCCCGTTGGGAAGTCGGGCCCTTTTATCTTTCTTATGAGCGCGCTTATGTCACAATCTGGCTCATCGATGACATGCGTAATGGCCTCAGCGACTTCCTTCAAGTTGTGCGGCGGAATATTCGTGGCCATCCCGACCGCTATGCCGCTGGAGCCGTTAACAAGAAGATTGGGCAGGCATGAAGGAAGCACCTTCGGCTCCTCAAGAGACCCGTCGAAATTCGGCGTAAAATCAACGGTGTTTTTGTCTATATCAAGGAGCATCCAATCTGTAATGTGCTCAAGGCGCGCCTCTGTATACCTCATAGCGGCAGGTGCATCGCCGTCGATAGAACCGAAGTTGCCTTGACCGTCCACAAGGGGATATCGCAGGCTGAAATCCTGCGCCATCCTGACAAGCGTATCGTACACGGCAACATCGCCGTGGGGGTGGTATTTACCAAGCACCTCTCCGACGATACGAGCGCTCTTTTTATAGGGCTTGTTATGCTCTACTCCGAGCTCCCGCATAGCGTAGAGGACCCTCCTGTGAACAGGTTTCAGTCCGTCACGAATATCTGGGAGCGCCCTACCCACTATTACGCTCATTGCGTAATTTATATAGGAGTCCTTCATCTCCTCTTCGATGTATACTGGTAACACCTTTTCATTTAACGCGTACATGTCTCTCCTTATATATCCAGAACTTTGACCTCATGAGCGTGTTTCTCGATGAATTCGCGCCGCGGTTCGACCGCCTCGCCCATGAGTATCGTAAACATAGAATCCGCCTCCACAGCGTCTTCCAGTGTTACTTTAAGAAGCGTGCGCCTTTCCGGATCCATGGTCGTCTCCCAAAGTTGATGCGGGTTCATCTCTCCGAGGCCTTTATACCGCTGGATGGTCATTCCCTCTTTGCCCGCATTCATCACAAAGGCCAGTATCTCTTTAAGGCTTGCGAAATTGTGTTTTTCCTTTTCGGCCTTTATCATGTATTTTGGTTTTAAGGTATCCTTGGCTCCTTTGCTATCGCCAATGGCAGGCTCGTTCACGTCATAATCCTCGGCGTCAACTCCGAGCTTTTCTATCCTCTCTATGATCTTTTCGATCTCTCTGGCCTCATAGAATTCTATATATTCAGGACCCCGCGGCCTTTCCAAAGACTCTTCTTCGGCAGGGCCTTTTTCTTTCTTATCTTTTGTTCCGTTATTATTCTTCCCATTTTTAGACTTACTTTTCGCTCGGTCTTTTGGGATAGATTCCTCGGTCTTTATATATTCTGAAAGCTCATCGTCATTATATAAAAAATGGTCTTCACCATCCACTTTTACCATATAAAGTGGCAGTTTTTTGGTCTTCTTATGCCTAAAATATAGATATTTTTGAAAATTTACTCCACGCCGTTCTATAGCATTTGATAGGCTTTGCAGGTCTACCAACGCATCCAGTATAGCTTTTAGTTGCTTATCTGTGAACTCCTTTTTGTCTTTAAGCCTGATCAAAGAGTGGCCTTCTGCCCCCAGCTCAAGAAGCAGGTTATTCATCTGGTCTTCTGTCTGTATATACTCCTCCCTTTTCCCTCTCTTTATCTTATAAAGCGGTGGCTGGGCTATGTACACATACCCTTTTTCAATTAGGGCATGCATCTGGCGGTACAAAAATGTCAATATAAGAGTTCTTATATGCGAGCCATCAACATCGGCATCGCACATCAGTATAATCTTGTGATACCGCAGTTTTTCTATGTTAAATTCCTCACCTATACCAGTACCTATGGCGGTTATTATAGTCCTTATCTCTTCGTTCGAAAGGATCTTGTCGAGCCGTGCCTTTTCTACATTCAGGATCTTGCCTTTAAGCGGAAGTATGGCTTGGAAGCGTCTGTCGCGCCCTTGCTTAGCGCTGCCACCAGCTGAGTCTCCCTCAACCAAATACAGTTCGCAGACGGACGCGTCGGTCTCTTGGCAATCCGCTAGTTTGCCTGGAAGGCTTGCGCCTTCAAGAGCGCCCTTTCTGCGGGTAAGCTCCCTGGCCTTTCTGGCTGCTTCGCGCGCCCTTGCCGCAAGGACGGCTTTTTCGACTATTTTATTCGCGACCGCGGGGTTCTCCTCGATGAAATTAGTAAGGGCCTCGTTAACGATCGCCTCCACAATACCTTCAACTTCAGAATTTCCGAGCTTGGTTTTGGTCTGCCCCTCGTATTGCGGGTTCGGCACCTTCACGCTTATCACCGCCGTTAGGCCTTCCCGCACGTCGTCGCCGGACATAACAGGGTCGTTCTCTTTTAAAAGTTTCTTTGACTTACAATACTGATTTATGGTCCTTGTGAGCGCCGATTTAAAGCCGCTTAGGTGGGTTCCCCCTTCGACGGTATTGATATTATTTGCAAAGGTGAATATATTCTCTCCGTAGCCGTCATTATATTGCATGGCGACTTCGGCTTGTATTTGATCTTTCTCCTTCGCGAAATATATGACCTTTTTATGAAGGACGTTTTTATTCTTGTTCAGAAATTCTACGAAGGAAACTATCCCGCCAGAGAACTGAAATTCCACGAACTTGTCTTTGACTCTCTCGTCTTTCAGCGTTATGCGTATGTTCTTATTAAGGAACGCCAGCTCCCTTAGGCGATTGGCTAAGGTATCGAACGAATATACTATTTTTCCCTTACCGAATATCTCTTCATCCGCCCTAAAAGTGACGCGTGTTCCGGTCTGTTTAGTGGTGCCTATGGTCTTGAGTTTGGAGGCAGTTTTACCTCTTTCGAACTCCATATGGTATATCTTGCCATCGCGTTTGACCTCGACCTCAAGCCACTCCGAAAGCGCATTGACGACACTCACCCCGACGCCATGAAGACCTCCGGCAACCTTGTAAACCCTGTGGTCAAACTTACCTCCGGCATGAAGGGTGGTAAGAACGACTTCAACGGCGGGTTTACCTTCGCCTTTATGTATATCCACCGGTATGCCGCGGCCGTCGTCTATCACGGAGACGGAGTTGTCAGCGTGAACTACGACATCTACCGAGGAGGCGTAGCCCGCCATACACTCATCGATCGAATTGTCCACGACTTCGTAGACAAGGTGGTGTAATCCGCGTTGAGTTGTATCACCTATATACATGGCGGGTCTTTTTCGCACCGCGTCTACGCCCTCGAGAACCTGTATTGTCGTGGCGTCATACTTCTTCGCCGCGGCTACTTTTGCCTCACTTGTCGCCGCGTTTGCCACAGCGTCTTTAGGTTTCTTGTCCTTCAGCGCCTCTTTCTTTGCCATTTCGTTTTTACCTTTTGCCTTTCATTTAATATTACCGATTCTGAACCGCACGTCTTTTATCTTTTTGTTTGGGATGGCTTTCTCTAGCTTGTTAAGTATCTCTTTTTTCCTCATCGTCAGCTCATAAAGCCAGCTGGAGCTATCCACACTGACCGTTATAACCGCCTTCTTGAGCGTGGTCGGCTTGGAATGTTTGGCGGCGTCATCACCAGCCGCCCGACGCCAAGCCTCGTCGATCTCTTCGGCACTAACCCGTTCTCCCCCGCTTAGGTTTTTTATCACTTTCCCCAGAATCTCTGAGAGCGGATTTTTGGAAGCGGTGTTTTCAACTGGGCTGCCTTGGCATAACCACATATACGTATTCATCGCCAATCCTGACCACGCCCGGTTTTGCCGGATCAACAAGCTCCATGTATATGTTTTCTTCGTCTATGTTTTTTAAAAGATTGATAAGGTAATCCGGGTTGAAACCTATTGAGATATCTTTACCCTTATACTGGGCCTCAAGCTCAACTCTTGCCTCCCCCATATGGGGGTCGTTTTTAGAAAGTGTTATTTTGTCGCGTGAGACATCTATTTTTACAAACATCGAGTCATGGCTCGTAAAAAGCGCTGTCCTCTTTATCGCTGCCAATAGTGGCGCTCTTGCTACAACAATCTTTTCTTTGGCTTCTTCAGGTATAACCTTTTCGTAGTTTGGGAACTCTCCTTCGATCAGTCTTGAGATAAGTTTTTTACTGCCTTTATCGAACGATACTTGTTTTTCAGCCAGAAACAACTTGATTTCCTCTTCGCTATCCGCAAGCATCCTGTCTAATTCGTCGACTGCTTTGGCTGGTAGGATGAACTTCGTTTCCGCTGTCTTTGGTAGCTGTATCTTGTCTTCTGTGACCGCAAGACATCTGCCGTCGGTTGCCGCCAACCTAAGGTAGGTAGGTTTTATTACAAAAAGTATGCCGTTCAACACATGGCGTATCTCATCATGTCCTATCGCGAAGCTTGTCCTGCGTAGCATAGTCTTTAGTTTGTTTTGTTTTAAGGTAATGTTGTTTTTGTCTTTGAATTCCGGCGGTTTTGAAAACTCCTCTTCTGGCAGGCCCATTATTTTAAATAGGCTTTTCCCGCATTCTATGCTAACAAGATTATTTTTTTTCACAGACACGGATATCGTTTCGTTGTCTGGAAGCTCTTTTACTATTTCCAAGATCTTTTTTGCGGGTATTGTTATCGCGCCGGTCATGATCGGTTTTATAGGGAGTATAGATACTATGCCGATATTGAAATCTGTGGCTGTTAACACAATGTTATCGTTTTTTGATTCGATTAATATATGTGACAGAATTGGTTGAACGGCTTTTGGGTCTATAACTGTTTGAACTCCTTGAATTCCTTTTAATAAAACCTCTTTGGTGGAAGTAAATCTCATTTTAAATCCTTTTCTTTTAATTTATTAGATTAGCCAGTAAAAGCATACGTAAAGGTTGTTGATAAGTTAGTAGTTTTTTAACCGAAACAAAATCAAATATTTACGGAAAAACAAATCCAAAACACAAAACAAAAAATATCCACAACACCAACAAAACGCCTCAATTTTTGATGCTTTCAATAACTTTATCAACAATTGCCTTTAGCCCCCTTTTGTTTTTCAGATCATTTTCTATTTTATCATAAGCGTGAATCACTGTTGTGTGGTCCCTACCACCAAACTGTTCGCCGATCTCTGGTAGCGAATAATCTGTGAGTTGCCTTGCCAAATACATCGCTATCTGGCGAGGATAAGCTATTGCTTTAGAGCGCTTCTTTGCCCTCATATCCGAAAGTTTTATATCAAAATATTCACTCACTTTTTTCTGAATCAATTCTATAGTGACTTTTTTCTCCCCCTCTATGATCATATCCTTAAGAACTTCTTTTGCGAGTTCAACCGAAACATCCTTCCCAACAAGTTTGGCATATGCAACAACACGTATTAATGCACCCTCAAGCTCGCGTATATTGGTTCTTATCTTCTCAGCCAAGAAGTAAAAGACATCCTCAGGCAAAACTATAGTTTCTTTCTCGGATTTCTTCTTTAGTATCGCAATTCTCGTCTCAAAATCAGGCGGTTGTATATCAGTTACAAGCCCCCACTCAAACCTGGAAACAAGCCTTTCTTCCAACCTCTCTATCTCTTTAGGCGGCCTATCGCTTGAGACAACAATCTGTTTGTGGGCGTCATAGAGCGCATTGAAGGTATGGAAGAATTCCTCCTGCGTGGCCTCCTTGCCAGCGATGAAGTGTATATCATCTATTAGAAGTATGTCGACGCTTCTGTATTTTTCCCTGAATTTCAAGGTGGTCCGATTCTGGATGGCGCTTATCAGCTGATTAGTGAACTCTTCGCTTGAGATGTAAAGCACGCGGGCCTTCGGAGATTTTTGTAAGACCCGGTGTCCTATAGCGTGCATCAGGTGTGTCTTGCCGAGGCCGACGCCGCCGTATATAAAAAGAGGATTGTATGCCTTTGCCGGCGAATCCGAAACCGCAAGCGCGGCGGCATGCGCGAAGCGATTGGATGGCCCTATAACAAAATGGTCAAACGAGTATCTCTCTTGTAGTCCTATTTCCTTCGCTTGGTCCGAAACCGATCGTGAAAAAGGCCAAATGCCACGACCCCCCTTCTCTTTTCTAGATGATGCTTCCTGGGCCGATTGCACACCACCGGCCTCCGCAAGCACAAAGTCTATTTTTAAATCTGAACCACAGGCCTGACGAATAGCGGCATTAAGCGGCTCCATGTAGTGATCCAAAAGCCATCCTCTAAAAAATTCATTAGGTACTTCAAGAACGATCGCGTCGCTCTTTAGGGCCAGGCATTTTATCGGTTCGAACCATATATTGTAGGTTCGCTCGTTATCCAGATTCTTCTTAAGTATCTCTTTTGCGCGAACCCAAGAAGCGTTTCCAGAATCAGACATCAAGCACCCATTCACTTATCCACAATAGTTCGGAGCAAATTCAAGGGAAATTCGGAGGTTATTCACAAGTTGTTCACAAGCCAAAATTGCCAAAATAGACGATATCACGCGCTATTATATTAAAATATGCTTTAGATTGCAAGAGAAAACATCCCTTGTAACAAAAAAGAAGGGTTTGATTTTGTCGCACAATAGAATTGCGTAAAAAGGTTATATAACAAAAGGCCTCCAAAGAGGTTAGTGAAAGGTAGTCAAAGACCTTAATCAAAAGGCGCAGCGATATTATTGTTGTAGATAAAAATTATACTAGACCGGGTAAATAATATTGACTCAACCTTTCTTTATGTTATAATCTACAACGCGAATTTTTAAAGGAGCGTTATGAAATATACACTAAAACCCGGATCAAACATTAAGCGGAAGCGCACGCACGGTTTCCGAAAAAGGATGAAAAGCCGCTGGGGGCGCCAGGTTCTTTCAAGGCGCAGAAAAAAGGGCCGTCATAAACTGACTGTGTAATTGCCGTCGGCATATCAGAAAGGCCGCGCCCGGCAAAAGAGGCGCGGAAGGAAAGGTCTGGCAGGATGATCTCCGACGGAGATTTCCGCAAAAAAGAGCGCATACTCAAGACGAGAGACTTTAGGATAGCGTATAAGAAAGGACGGTCTTTAAGAAAAGATGGACTTGTCCTTTATTTTCTTGCCAACGGTCTTAGTTATAATCGGGTGGGATTTTCAATAAGTTCCTCCACCGTAAAGTTAGCAACACTTCGTAACCGCATCCGGAGACTTTTCCGGGAAGTATATCGCAGAAAAAAAACCTCGATGAAGACCGCCTTTGATATTATATTAATAGTGAGAAAAAACCCAGGCAAGGCCACCTCATATAAATGGGCCGAAGAGACCTTTTCAGCGCTGCTGAAGCAAGCGGGGATAATGTTGTGAGAAAGGTCATTATTGAGGCAATAAAATTTTATCGTAACTATTTGTCGTGTATGAATATACAATGTTGTAGATTTTATCCTTCCTGCTCAGAATATGCCATCGAAGCACTTCAAAAATATGGGGTTGTGAAAGGGTTATTTAAATCTATCGGCCGGATAACACGCTGCCATCCTTTTTGCAAAGGCGGCTATGATCCGGCCTGACAGGACGATATGGAGAAAAGACTTATTCTAGCAATAGCGTTATCGATCTTCATAATAATGTCATTTCAGATAATGGCGCCGAAAGGCCCCCATTCCCCGTCGGTTACGGTTGTGACGAAAGAAGCACCGCCGACAGTTTTGCCGAAGGATACAATTATCAGCGCACCGTCGGCGGCAGAAGTAGCTATACAGGAGAAAGAGCTAAAGGTGGATACCGATCGTTATATCTTAACCTTCAGCAATATGGGTGGCGCGATAAAAAATATATGGTTAAAGGAATATAAGGACATCCACACTGGAGGGCCTCTTTGGCTCGCCGACATACGAAATCCAAAAGAATATATATTCACTATATCAAGTGCCGATATCCCGGGTATTGACATAGCCGCCTATTCTCTAACAAGATCCGACAATACGATTACGTATTTTCTTTCCACTAAAGATTTTGAAATATCCAAGCGATATACATTACATAACTCCAAATATGGCATAGAGTTAGAAGTGTCGATAAGAAATATCTCCGATTCGCCGCGGTCTTTCAATTATAATATAATCGGTGGGGCCGGAATAAATGAGACTAAACACGAAGACAAACGGTTCTTAGAAGTCACCTCGGTAGTGGATGGGAAATACATCGGATTCAAAAGACCGAAGGATAAAAGGATAACAAATCTCGGCATTGTTGCATGGACAGCCCTGAAGAGCAAGTATTTTTCATTAATTCTCAAGCCTCTATTCACAACGAGAGGCCAGTTTTACAAAGAAGACAACACCGGCCTATTGACCATGGGAGTAGATGTCGGTGAAACGGTTATACAACCAAAATCCGTTTTAATTAATAAATATCTTCTATATGCGGGACCAAGCCATATACCAGCCTTAAAAGAATTCGGATACGGTTTAGAGTCGACGGTAAGCTATGGATTCTTCGGCGGCATAAGCAAGGTAATGATATCGGTGATGAGATTTTTCCATTCGATAGTACAAAGCTGGGGACTATCGATAATACTACTATCCGTGTTTCTTAATTTTATTCTATTTCCTTTGACAATGAAGAGTTTCAGATCGATGCAAAAGATGCAGGAACTACATCCAGAAATGGAGAGATTGAAAAAGCAATATAAAGATAACCCACAAAAGCTGAATAAGGAGATAATGGATTTATACAGAAAGTACAACATCAATCCATTTAGTGGCTGTCTCCCCATTCTTCTGCAGATGCCGATATTCATAGCACTCTACTCAGCGCTAATGAGATCTATAGAACTTCGTAACGCCAGTTTTTTATGGATAAGAGACCTATCTGCTCCGGACGCTGTGAAACTACCATTTGCGCTTCCTATAATCGGTAACAACATTAATATTCTCCCATTGGTAATGGTTCTGGCGATGGCGTTACAACAGAAGATCTCCACCAAATCTATGGGCGGAGCAGTTACTGTTGAACAAAAAGAACAGCAAAGACTTATGATGATAATGATGCCTATCGTATTTGGGTTTGTATTTTATAATATGCCGTCAGGTCTAGTGTTATATTGGTTGGTCAATACGGCACTGACAATATTTGAGCAAGGGGTGATATTGAAAAAATCAACGACATAAACTTGACTTTTTGTTGAAAGTAGTGTAATCTTTTATCAAAATAATCAAAAGAATTTTCAGTGTTTCACGGGGAACATTTTTTATAATGTCTAAAGTAATAGCTATATGCAACCAAAAAGGTGGCGTAGGCAAGACGACAACCGCTATTAACCTCGCGACATTTCTCGCATTCTCTGGTAAAAAGACGCTACTCGTAGATATTGACCCTCAGGGTAATGCCACAAGCGGCCTCGGAATCAATAAGCACAATATTAAGACGAGCGTATACGATCTTCTTATTGAAGAAATCGATCCAAAGTCCATCTTTGTGACCAGCGGAATAGATAATTTTATTCTGTTGCCATCAACACTTAGTCTTACTGGGGCTGAAGTTGAACTTGTTGGAGTGATGGGGCGCGAGTATCGACTTAAGAAAGCGCTAGCGGCTATTGCCGAAGACTTCGATTACATATTTATTGATTGTCCTCCATCATTAGGCCTTCTCACGATTAACGCACTTGCAGCAGCACATTCAGTATTGATACCAATTCAATGTGAGTATTATGCTCTAGAAGGCTTGAGTCAGCTAATTAAAACTATAAATCTCGTCAAAGAAAATATAAATAACAGCCTTACCATAGAGGGTGTTTTGCTTACAATGGCAGATTATAGGACAAAATTGACTAACGAAGTGATAAATGAAGTAAGAAATTTTGTAAAAGGAAAAGTTTACAATACGGTTATACCAAGAAATATTAAGCTTACTGAGGCGCCAGGTTTTGGTAAGCCTATCGCACTTTATGATAGGAATTCTATTGGATCACAAAAGTATCAAGAATTTGCAAATGAGTTATTAGGGGTTAAAAAAGAAACACAGCTTAACAGCATATCAGAAAATCATAACATCAATATTAATAATCAGTTAGAGAAAGTCGGAGACTTGGAGGTTAAATGATGGAAAAGCGAGCCTTAGGAAGAGGATTGGAAGCTTTACTTACACCAAAGGCGGTTGAAACAGCAACAGCGGTATCGACAAACACACAGGAACAGGTGTTGCAGATCCCATTGTCGCAGATAAAGATGAATAAATACCAGCCGCGGATAGCGTTTAACAGAGAAAAGCTCAACGAGCTCATTAATTCGATAAAGGAAAAGGGGGTTGTACAACCAGTTCTTGTTAGAAAGATACCAGATGGATATGAGTTGATAGCAGGAGAAAGACGACTGCGCGCTGTAAAGGAATTGGGGCTCGATAAGATACCGGCGATAGTGAAGAACGTTTCCGACATTGACATGTTGGAAATATCGCTGATAGAGAATATACAAAGGGAAGAGCTCAACCCTATAGAAGAGGCTCACGCCTTCCAGAGGTTCGTGACCGAATTTAATTACACACAAGAGGATATAGCAAAAGTTCTATCAAAGGACCGATCAACAATAGCGAACACAATAAGACTTCTGGCCCTTCCCAAAAAAATACAGGATTTTATCGCCTCCAACACGATAACCGCTGGGCATGCCAAGGCGCTTCTCGGCCTTCCATCTGAGATGGAGCAGCTCAGGGTGTGCAATCTTATAATAAAGAAAGGGCTTTCCGTACGAGAAACAGAGTCTATCGTTTCCAGGCGCTCCTTCGGGGAGCGCAAAAGCCCTCCACGTAAGGATCAGAATATAAGTGAGATAGAATCAAGCCTACAGCAGTTATTCGGAACGCGAGTGAGAATCATCCATGGCAAAAAGAGGGGGAAGATACAGATTGAATATTACTCACTCGAGGACATGAACCGCATCCTTGACCTACTCAAACGCTAAAAAGTCTTGACGAGCGCCCGCCTTATTTATTAAAATATCATAATACTATCCATAAATCTAAAATGGGATAGTGTAATTATTTTATCAATACTGCTTAATATTAAGGGGTTAGGCATGATTCAGCAAACACTTGTTTTAATCAAGCCGGATGGGTTGAAAAAATCGCTCACAGGAAACGTCCTGACGCGGCTTTCCGAGACAAAACTTGATATAGTGGCCGCGAAAATAGTCCGCGTATCCCGAGAGTTGGCCGAGGAGCATTACAAGCAGCTCAAGGACAAGCCATTTTTTGAAGAGCTTCTTAAATATATCATGGGAGAATATCATAAAAAGAAGGTTATGGCACTTGTATATTGGGGTGAAAACGCGATTGATAAAGTAAGACAGATATGCGGAGCTACGAATCCCGAAGAGGCCGATCCCGTCTCTATACGTGGGGCGTACGGCAGAATAACAACTAAGGGGGTATACGAAAACGTCATACATGCGTCTACGAATGAGGCCGAAGCGGAGCGGGAAATAAAACTATGGTTTCAGCCGGATGAGATAATAGTCGACCTTTATCCTACCAAGACAGTGAAAAAAAGCATAGAGGTAAGGGTCTGGGCATGAAGGGAGGTTGAGGTGGTAAGGTCCATGACTGGATTCGGCCGGGCTGAGGTCAGGTTCGGAAACGGTAAGATAACCGTGGAGATAAAGACCGTAAACCACAAGTTTTTCGACGCCACCCTTAAGTTGCCCAATGGCATAATGGCATTTGAGGACAAGATAAAAGAAGTGCTGCAAAAAAATATCCTCCGTGGCAAAGTGAATCTGAGTCTGACATATGACGGAAAGCCAATAAAACAGGAGAGGATCAGCGTAAACAGGGATATCGCGAAAAATTATTACAAAGAGTTTAGTAGGATGAGAAAAGCCCTGGGGCTTAAGGATGATGTCACAATTACCTCCCTAATAACCCTCCCAGGTGTTCTTAACTATGAATCTGGGGCAGGGCGCATATCGCGGATGTGGCCGAAACTTAAAGAGGCTATCGAAAAAGCTGTCGAACGCCTTATCGCTGACAGAGAAAAGGAAGGCAGGCACCTCTACAACGATCTGATGTCAAGAGCTCGCCATATCGAGACGATGCTTTCGCGTATAAAGGCAAGGTCCCATCTGAACATAGAGGAATACCGTAGCAAGTTTGCTGATAGGATAAAAGCCCTCACCGGCGGCCGGGATATTGACACGGGTAGGCTCGAGATGGAGGTCGCGATATTCGCGAAGAACAGCGATATCTCAGAAGAGATAACAAGACTTAAGAATCATCTGGCGAATTTCAAAAAGACGATGTCGTCCGATGGCGATGTTGGCAAGAAGATTGACTTCATAGCGCAAGAACTGCACAGGGAAATAAATACGATAGGCTCGAAAGCCTGCGATTTCAATATCTCGAAGAACGTCATTGAGATAAAGAGCGAAATAGAGAAGATACGCGAACAGGCGAAAAACCTGGAATGATGGCGAAGCTCAAAAATGGCAGAGCGAAACTTTTTGTTATATCCGCGCCGTCGGGGACAGGTAAGACGACGCTTTGTAACAAGTTGCTAAGAGACGGATTGGGGCTGGTAAATTCGGTCTCAATGACCACCCGCAAGCCAAGGCCGGGCGAGAAAGAAGGGGTTGATTATTATTTCGTAACGAGGAAGCGCTTCGAGGATATGATATCTAAAAAGGGCTTTCTCGAATATGAGGAGAATTTCGGGAACCTATACGGCACACCCAGAGATTTCGTCGAGAAAAACCTAAAAAAAGGCAGGAATGTTCTTCTCTCGATAGATGTCAAAGGCGCGATGAAAGTGAGGCGCGCATATCCGGCCAGAAGCGTCCTGATATTTATACTGCCTCCGTCGGCGCGTGTTCTAAAAACTAGGCTACATCTGAGGCGTTCGGACTCGCCCGAGGAAGTGGCGCGAAGGCTCGCTCTGGCGAAAAAAGAGCTGTCCTATAAGGATAAATATGATTACCGAATCGTCAACAACAGGCTTGACGCATCTTACAGGAGATTGAGGAAGATCGTGGAAAAGGAATTGGAGGATTGTGAGCGATGAACGTGGATATAGCGGACCTTTTGAATAAGACAGGAAGCGTCTACAAGCTTGTCATTCTAGCTTCCAGACGGGCGATAGAGTTAAGCGAGGGGGCAGCCAAGCTTGTTGACGCACCACCGGAGGCCAAAGTGACAAACGTGGCCATACAGGAGATTGCCGAAGGCAAGATATCGTACAAAGTCAAGGAAGCTAAATGACACAACCCTCAAAAACCGTCCTTTTGGGAATCACAGGAAGCATAGCCGCCTACCGCGCATGTGATATAGCAAGCGCGCTGAAAAAAAGCTCGCTTGACGTCCAGGTGGTTATGACAAAAGAGGCACTTGAATTTATAACACCGCTTACCCTTCAGACCATCTCGCAGAACAAAGTCGTCAGCGATATGTTTGCTTTGCCGGAAAAATGGGAGGTTATCCACACCTCTCTTGCGGACAGGGCGGATATTGTCCTGATAGCTCCTGCCACCGCTAATATAATAGGCAAGCTTGCAAGTGGTGTTTGCGATGACATACTAAGTTCAGTGGTATTTGCCACAACAGCGCCCGTGGTGATAGCACCGGCCATGAATGAGAAGATGTACAAACATCCAGTCACTCAGAGGAATATCGATACTCTAAAAAAGATAGGTTATCATTTTATAGGTCCCATAAAAGGGCGCCTTGCCTGCGGCCACGAGGATATCGGTCATATAGCGGATACGGCCGAAATAGTGAAAGAAGTAAAAAGGCTTCTTAAGTGATCAAGCCCGCTTCCGTTAAAAAAAGGAAACCGGCGATTATCATAACCGCCGGCCCGACCCGCGAGAAGATAGATCCCGTAAGATTCATATCAAACTATTCGACAGGATTTTTCGGTTATGAAATAGCAAAACAGGCTTTTGCGAGAGGGTTCCGCACCACCCTCATAAGCGGGCCGACACACCTTAAGCCACCATCAGGCGTTAAGTTCATTGCGGTGGAAAGCGCTCTCGATATGCGGCGCGCCGTTTTGAATGAGTTGAGAAGAACCGACTATCTAATAATGGCGGCGGCTGTCTCTGACTGGCGGCCGGCAGCCTTTGCTAAGAACAAAATAAAAAAGAATGGGCCGGTCTTTACGCTAAAGTTGAGAACGAACCCAGACATCGTTGCTGAGGCGGTGAAGATAAAAAAGCCAGCCATGGTTGTGGGATTTTCTCTGGAAACGGAGAGCCTTGCGCATAACGCGTCAGAAAAGCTAAAAGAAAAAGGCCTTGACATTATAGTGGCAAACAGGATCTTGCCGGCCGCATCTCCTTTTGGAGATAATATTAATGATATAATGATAATAGACAGGTTTGGCAACAAGCATCTTTACCACCGGAAATCCAAGCAGACCATGGCCAAGATTATCCTTGACAAGGTGTTGAGATTTAATATATAGTTAAAAATTTAAGAAGAGCTAGAGGTGAAGATAGAGTGTTTTCGATCTGCGAGAATAGGAAAGGCTTTACGATAGCGGAACTACTCATAGTGACGGGCATGTTCCTTCTTATATTCTCCCTTCTGGCGCCCTTTGTAAACATGGCAAAGGGGCGTTCACGCAGGTTAGGGTGCGCAAATAACCTTAGGGAGATAAGCCTGGGCCTGCACAAATACGCCGCGGATCATAACGACCTGTTCCCGCCAAAGCTTGGCGACCTTTACCCCCGTTATGTTTCTCATGAGAAAGTATTTGATTGCCCGGCGATAAAAAATGTTGGGACCAAGGAAGCGCCGGATTACGAATATACTGTGGGATTGTCAGAGATATCGTCGCCCAGAGAGATAATAGTAAGAGACAAAGACGGTAACCATAAAAAGTCTGGGATGAATATAGTCAGGGTCGATGGGACGATTGAGTGGGTATGTTTTAGACATTGATGGCGCGGTAGCCAAGCGGTAAGGCAGGAGTCTGCAAAACTCTTATACAGCGGTTCGATTCCGCTCCGCGCCTCCATCTTACTTCGCCCCTAGAAGATGTTCAGGGCTAAATACAATAGGTCTTGCTGGGCAGATCCGATTTGGGAAGGTAGAAATATAGACTTTGGAAGGATTTTCCCTACGAAGTAACGCGTTGTTTGATAATGGAATGCGTAGCGGGGCAGTTAGCGCAGTTGGTTAGCGCACCACGTTGACATCGTGGGGGTCAGAGGTTCGAGTCCTCTACTGCCCACCATATTGCTCATTGTCTGACTGAAATTTATAAGGTTGGTTGAGTGGGACTCGAAGCCAATTTACGCTGACGAACAGGAAGAAAAGTTCTCTGGACGTAAGCAAATAGGCCGGTCTGAAGCGAGCTATGCGAGCGAAAGACAGAGTCCTATACTGCCCATCATCCTTCGCCTCGATCGGTTGGGTTATTTAATGAATGCGGGTTTTGGATGGCAGGCCGGTTTGAATACGCTCCTGAGGGTTGAATGACCGAGCCCTCTATTGTCTTGAGAAAAGTATTAGTGCGGGTGCCGGGATGGCGGAACTGGCAGACGCAAGGGACTTAAAATCCCTCGGCCCCAAAGGCCATGTGGGTTCGACCCCCGCTCCCGGCACCATCCTGCTTCGCTTGTATGAGCAGGCTCGAGGAGATTTTTAAGATAAATCCAGCTTCGCTTTATATGAACTGACGGAAGCGGGCTACGAAAAACGACTTTAAAAGGAAAACGATGGATCTATCGGCATTACGACATAGCGCATCCCATGTTATGGCTCAGGCGGTAAAGATGCTCTGGCCGGAAGTCAAGCTTGGCATCGGCCCGGCAATAGAGGACGGCTTCTATTACGATTTCGACAAGCCAGATCCCTTTGAGCCGGAAGACCTCGACCGCATAGAAGACAAGATGCGCGACATCATCAGGGCTAATTATAAATTCGAGCGGCAGGAGATCTCCAAGGAAGAGGCGATTAAGATATTCAAGAAAAGAGGCGAAAAATACAAGCTGGAACTTATACAGGAGATCGCCGATGACAAAGTAAGCATATATAAAGACGGTGACTTCATAGATCTTTGTCGTGGCCCTCATGTCGAATCGACCGGTAAGATACGGGCCTTCAAACTGCTTTCCATAGCGGGCGCCTACTGGCACGGGCTGGAGACCAATCCTATGCTGCAGAGGATATACGGCACAGCCTTTGAGACGGAAGAAGAGCTTAACGACTATCTTGTTTTGGTCGAAGAGGCGAAAAAGCGCGACCATAGATTGGTTGGCAAACAGCTCGGATATTTCAGCTTAAACGAAGAAGTTGGGCCAGGCCTTGTCTTATATCATCCGAAAGGCGCCATGCTGAGATTCCTCATAGAAGACTATATCCGTCGGGAACATCTCAGGCGCGGCTACCAGCTTGTTCTGGGCCCGCATATTATGAAAAGCGATATATGGATACAATCAGGCCATTTTGAGTATTACAAGGAGAATATGTATATCTTCAAAATAGAAGGGCAGGAATACGCGATAAAGCCTATGAATTGTCCTGGCCATATACTCGTTTACAAGTCGAAGACGCGAAGCTATCGGGATCTGCCTATAAGATATTTTGAGCTCGGTACCGTATATCGCAATGAGAAATCCGGCGTCCTTCACGGCCTTTTGCGTGTTAGAGGGTTTACGCAGGATGACGCTCACATATTCTGTCTCCATCAACAAGTCGAGGAAGAGATCATCAAGGTTATAGATTTTGTCATCGACACACTGAACGTTTTTGGCTTTGAGGACTTTGCGGTGGAGATATCAACGAGGCCGGCTAAATCTATCGGTAAAGATGAGGATTGGGATGCGGCTCATCACGCTCTTTCCAACGCTCTAAAGCGTAAATATATACGTTACAGCGTAAACGAGGGGGAAGGTGCTTTCTACGGCCCGAAGATCGATATAAAGCTTAAGGATGCCCTCAAGCGGGAGTGGCAGTGCGCTACCATACAATGCGATTTCGCGCTTCCGGAAAGGTTCGATCTGACCTATATAGGCGAGGATGGAAAGGAACATAGGCCTATAATGCTTCACCGCGTCATTCTCGGCTCTGTGGAACGCTTCACCGGAGCGCTTCTTGAGCACTTCGGTGGGGCGCTGCCGCTATGGCTTTCGCCTTGCCAGGTGATGATAATTCCCATATCTGAAAAAGTGATGAGCTATGCGAAACGGGTTGAGAAGCTTCTCATCGAAAACGGAATTAGGGCCGAACTCGATTATCGCAACGAAAGGCTCCAGAAGAAGATAAGGGACGCCGAGCTGGAGAAGGTCCCGTACATGGTGATAATTGGCGAGAAAGAGGCCGCGGAGAATTCGCTTTCCATACGCTCTAAGGCACAAGGTGAGATGGGCCGCCTGATGATAGAAGAGTTTATGCAGATGCTTCAAAAGGAAATAAAAGAGAAGGTGAGGTGAGATAATATCGCAAGGCAGGAACTAAGGGTAAATAACAGGATAAGGGTAAGAGAAGTAAGGGTTATAGGCGAAAACGGCGAGCAATTGGGCGTCATGCAGACGCAAGAAGCCTTAAGGCGCGCTGAAGAAGCAGGGCTCGATCTTGTTGAGGTTGCGCCAACAGCCACACCTCCAGTCTGCAGGATTATAGACTACTCCAAGTTCAAATACGAACAGGAAAAGAGGGAGAGGGAGGCGCGCAAGAAACAGAAGATAATTCATATCAAAGAGATCAGGATGGGGCCTAAGATCGGCGAGCATGACTATCAGTTCAAGATCAGATACCTGGAGGATTTTCTGAAGAGGGGCGACAAGGTTAAGATCACGATGATGTTTAAAGGTCGCGAGATGGCGCATATCGACCTCGGCAGGAAGATTCTCGACAGACTCGCAAGCGACATATCAACAATAGGCGAGATAGAGGAAGCGCCTAAACTCGAAGGCCGCTTTATCACGATGGTGATAAGGGCAAAGTAATTTTAGCCGGTACCAGCTAATTCATAGACCACGCCAAATAGCCTATTCGTGGCAGGGTTGGGATTATTCTGGGCGGTTTATCGATATATTTTTTAAGAGGAGAATAAAATGCCCAAACTCAAGACGTTGAAGAGCGCCAAAAAGCGCATAAGGATCACAAAAAAAGGAAAGGCAAAACATTTCAAGGCCTCTAGGAGCCATCTCCTTACTTCGAAAAGATCAAAAAGGAAAAGGCTTCTGGGGCGTCCCGGCTACATTTTCGAAGGCGAACTAAAGAGCATATACAAGATGTTGCCTTATGGAGCATAATATAGCCAACGAGGAGAAGGACAATGTCTAAGGTAAAACACGCTGTTGCGACAAGAAAACGGAAGAAGAGAGTCTTAAGAGCCGCCGAGGGGCAATATGGCGGCAGATCACGCTTTTATAAGCGCGCGAAAGAATCTGTTGCGAAAGGGATGTATTACAGCTATAGGGATAGAAAAGCCAAAAAGAGGGATTTCAGAAAACTCTGGATAGCCAGGATAAACGCCGCCTGCAGAGAACACGGCCTTTCTTATTCACGATTCATCGCAGGTCTAAAGAAAGTTAAGATCACGCTTGACAGGAAGATTCTGGCGGACCTGGCGGTGACCGACAAAAATGCCTTCGCGAAGCTGGTCGAAGCCGCCAAGGCCTAAAGAAAACGATATTATTGTGTAATGGATGTGTAGTTCGGCCTGATGGCTTATTTTTTTGAGGCGCGCGGTTTTTCCCATTACACTATCTTTACGCATTATACCTTAAGCAATACAGAAGACGGCAAATGAAAGAAGACATCCGTCGCATAAAAGACGCGGCTATCGCAGAGATAGACGCAGCACCAGGTCCTGACGCTCTCGAAAGTATTCGTATAAAATATCTCGGCCGCAAGGGCATAATAACGGAGCTCTTTAAGAAGATGAGCTCCGTTCCCGCCGAAGAGAGGCCTCATCTTGGAAGCCTCATAAACGAAGTAAAAGACGAAGTTACCTGTGCGCTCGCCTCGAAAACCAAAGCCGTTTCGGGCTACGAGGAAGAGCATGCCGAAAAGATCGACGTTACACTTCCTGGCGTGCCGGTACGCGCCGGTAAGATACACCCCCTGACAAAAACGATTGATGAAATATGCGGTCTTTTCATTTCTCTTGGTTTCAGGGTAGTGGAGGGGCCGGAGATAGAGACCGAACATTATAACTTTGAGACTCTAAATATACCATTGGAACATCCATCCCGCGACGCTTTCGATACTTTCTACCTTTCCCGAGAAAAGAGGTATCTCTTGAGAAGCCATACCTCACCTGTGCAGACCCGTTTCATGGAAAAAAACTCACCGCCTTTTTCCATTATAGTGCCGGGGAAAGTCTTCAGACCCGACGCAACCGATGCCTCACATTCTTTTATGTTTCACCAGGTCGAGGGGTTGGTGGTAGGAGAAAAGGTACGTTTTTCCGATCTGAAAGGCATTCTTGAGATATTCGCAAGGCAGATGTTCGGCCGGAATACGCGTATGCGTTTCAGGCCGAGCTTTTTTCCATTTACGGAACCAAGCGCGGAAGTGGACATATCATGTATCCTTTGCGGCGGAAGAGAATTTACTGCCAAAAGATGTTCCATGTGCGGCGGCAAAGGATGGCTAGAGATACTCGGAGCCGGTATGGTGAACCCAAAGGTTTTCGAGGCCGTCGGATACGATACCGAGAGAGTGACTGGATTTGCCTTTGGAATGGGTGTCGAAAGGATCGCTATCCTTAAGTACGGTATTACGGATATCAGATTATTTTTTGAGAATGATATCAGATTTTTGAGACAATTCTAATCATGAGAATCTCATACGACTGGTTAAAGAAATACGTAGATGTTAAGCTATCGGCCGAGAAGCTCGCTGATCTTTTGACAATGGGAGGGTTAAGCGTTGAATCTATCGAAAAGTTCGGAAACGATTATATCCTTGAGATAGAGATAACCGCCAATAGGCCTGACTGGCTTTCAATAATAGGTGTTGCAAGGGAGGTTGCTGCCATGACTGGAGCCCGCCTTGAAATACCGGCTGTAACGCAGCAACACCGCAGCCCTTCGAATAAAAAAGCTAAAGCTGTTTTTATAAAAGTTGAGGATAAGAAGCTCTGCCCGAGGTATACCGCGCGGCTGATAACCGATATTAAGGTGGCTCCCTCTCCGGCTTGGCTTAAGGCTCGACTCGAAGCCGTAGGCCTGAGAAGCGTTAACAATATAGTTGACATTATAAACTTCTGCCTATTTGAAACAGGCGAACCCATGCATGCCTTCGACTTCGACAAAATCGCTGGCGGCCAGATAATAGTACGTAAAGCCCGCTCCGGAGAAAAGATAACGGTAATTGAGGGTGCGGAAAAGACCCTTGATGAGTCGGTTCTTGTGATAGCAGATAGCGATAAACCTATCGCGATAGCCGGTGTGATGGGCGGCCTTAATACTGAAGTAACAGAATCTACAAAGAACATTCTTTTAGAGGCAGCTTTTTTTGATCCGATATCAATCAGGAGGACATGCCGCAAGCTCGGCATATCAACTGAATCAAGCTATAGGTTCGAAAGAGGCGTTGACCCCGAAAATATCGTATGTGCCTCTTACAGAGCTCTCGGACTGATCCTTGAGCTCGCTGGCGGCCAACCAGGTGAATTTACAGATATCAACTATTCGCAAACACAAAAACGCATCATAGATCTCAGGCCGGAGAAAGTGAACGCCGTTCTAGGTATCGATATACCGGTTGAACGGATGAAAAAGATATTGATATCTTTGGGGATAGGCATCCCTATGGAGTCAAAGAGTAGACTTTCTTTGCAAGTCCCTTCTTTCAGGAATGATTTAAGATATGAGATCGATATAGTAGAAGAGATCTCAAGGATATTCGGATATCAGAACATACCTTCCACTATACCTTCTATAGTAGAACAGCCCGTCAGGATGGAGAAGGAACTTTTGCTACGAGGTTCGGTACGCTCGGCCATAGCCGGCGCTGGGTGTGATGAAATAATAACATATAGTCTTCTTAGTAGAAAGTCTGTCGCCTCAGCAGGATTGGCCCCACAAGCCCTTGTTGATATCGAGAACCCCCTGACGAGCGAACAGGAGGTGATGCGACCAAGCCTTATTCCCGGGATGCTCGGCGCGATGGCGCGCAATATGAACAGGAAATTGAAAGACCTGAAACTTTTTGAGATCGGCAACATCTATCTGAAGAAACCCGGAGGTGAATATTCTGAAAAAAATCATCTCTGTGTCGGAATAGCAGGCACTTCTTTTGCGCATTGGGCATCATCATCCAGACAGGCCGATTTCTTCGAGCTGAAAGGAATATTGGAGCGCCTGTTTGCCTGGCTCGGAATACGTGAGGCCGCCTTCCAACAAACAAGACATGAAAGTTTCGCACTGGCCGAATGCGCAAGCATAGAAATAGGCGGAAGGCCCATAGGGGTGATGGGAAAACTCGCCACAAGGGTGCTGACCTCTTTCGATATTAAGGAAGCCGTTTATCTGGCCGAGATGAATCTGGAGGAACTCTTCAAATATGTACCAGTCGAAAAAAGATTTGAGGAATTGCCGCGATATCCTTCTGTATGGCGGGATATCTCTATCATAGTCGCTAAGGAGACAGTCAATGCCGATATTCTGTCGATCATGAAAAAGACCGCGGGCGCGCTCCTTAAAGATGCTTATCTTATCGATAGATATTCCGGAAAACAAGTGCCAGAAGGCAAGGTGAGCCTTACCTACAGGCTGGAATATCAGGATCCGACAAGAACTCTCGAAGAAAAATACATCTCAGATATACATTCCAAAGTACTGCATTCTCTCGAAGAGAGATTTGGTGCGAAGCTGCGATAAGAGACAACGCCGCGATAGGCCCGGCTTTTCTTTTTGCGGATTCCGTGGTATACTTTAGTCGAGAACGATATCCGCCCTAACCTTTTAACGATGAGCGATGGTAAGAATTTGGCGGATATCGTGCCGGTAGGGTGACAAGAACGAAAAATCCCTGCGGTGCGCGTGATCGGAATGAAGAATCTTGAGCCATTAGCACTAAACTAGGGAGCCTAACTGAGCATACGCCTTGGCGTATGACCGAGGGCACCCACCTGTTCATAACAGGGTCAAGATAATTCATATCACAACGGCATTGCGGGGATTTTTTATGGCTCAACTTTTTGGCTTGCCGCCATTAAGATTTCGATAACTGGTCCTCGGTTGGTATGAGGTATCAAATTTTAAAGAATCGCTAAAGAAGACGCCTAAAAAGTTTTATTGAGCGTTGGTTTGATAAATATCAGGAATAGACAAATACAATGGACCTATTTGAGAAGAAGTCCAACGATACTCTAGATGAGCCGCTGGCGCTGAGGATGAGACCGAAGACACTCGATGATTTCGTAGGCCAAGATCACGTGTTGGGCAAGGATAAGCTACTGCGCCGCCTCATCGAGACCGACCGAATAATGTCTTTGATACTTTACGGCCCCCCAGGATGCGGGAAGACGACGCTCGCGCTTATTATAAGCGATAAGACAAGATCCCATTTTGAGCGCATAAATGCCGCTTCCCACAACGTCGCTGATATGAGGCGCATTATCGACGCGGCGAAACGCCGTCAGGCTATAGAAGGAAGGCGCACGATATTGCTCATCGACGAAATCCACCGTTTTAACAAGGCCCAGCAGGATGTCCTCATGCCCGATGTGGAGGCAGGCAATCCCGTCCTCATAGGCACTACTACTCATAACCCATTTTTTTATGTAAATTCCGCGCTTCTTTCGCGCTCTCAAGTCTTTGAATTCAAGAAGCTCTCTGATGAAGACGTAGTTATTATTTTAAAACGCGCCCTTGAAGATAAAGAACGCGGCCTTGGCAAGATGGCGATAGATATGGAAGAAGAGGCGCTTAAACACCTCGCCAAAGTTTCAGAGGGCGATGCCAGGCGGGCCCTCTCGGCGCTGGAAGTCGGTTGCCTTTCGACAAAGGCCGGTAAGGATAAAAAGATACATTTCACAGTCAAGGTAGCCGAGGAATCGATACAGAAGAAGGCCGTGGTATATGACAAGGACGAGGATGGCCACTACGATACGATATCGGCGTTCATAAAGTCTATGCGGGGCTCCGATCCGGACGCTGTGTTATACTGGCTCGCTAAAATGATATATGCCGGCGAGGATCCGAGGTTCATTGCTCGCCGCATAGTGATTTGCGCCGCCGAGGATGTAGGCAACGCAGATCCTCAAGCGCTCGTTGTGGCTAACGCTGCCCTCCAGGTCTCGGAATTTGTCGGCATGCCGGAAGCGAGGATTCCTCTTGCCCAGGCCGCGGTCTATGTGGCGTGTGCCCCAAAATCAAACGCCGCGTATCTTGGCATCGAAGCCGCACTTAAGGATGTTGAAGAGGGGCGACTACTTGACGTCCCAGATCATCTTAAGGATGCAACCCTCGATGGAACCGTGTTTGGTCACGGCAAGGGCTATAAATACGCACATGATTTCAAGGATCATTACGTAAAACAGCAGTATAAGCCATCGGATACCAAGTATTACATCCCGACGAATATGGGCTATGAAGCGAAAATAAAAGAGTGGCTAGAAAAGCTGAAGAATACAACCCCGTCCCCTTAAAGGAAGGGCTATATGGGCGAAAAGAGGGCGCGATATGACCAAAAAAGCGGTCGTTCTATTCTCTGGAGGACTAGACTCGATACTGGCAACACGGCTTATGATGGAGCTGGGCATAGAGGTTGCGTGCGTTCACTACTATATCGAGTTTGCTGCCTGCGGAGGAGGGGAAACATCGGCTGTTAATGCCGCTAAAATGCTCGGCGTTCCGATCAAGATATTCGATATCACTGCAGAATATCTTGAAATGTTCAGAAATCCAAAACATGGTTATGGCGCGAATATAAATCCCTGCATCGACTGCAAGATACTTATGCTTAAGAAGGCAAAGGAATATATGGCCGAAATTGGCGCTTCGTTTCTTGTGACCGGCGAGGTCCTCGGCGAAAGGCCGATGTCGCAGCGCAGAGATGCTCTAAACATTATAGAAAAAAACAGCGGCGTGCGCGGCATTCTCCTTAGGCCGCTTTCAGCAAAGTTGCTGGTGCCGACTATTCCGGAAGCAAAAGGCGTCGTTGACCGCGAAAAGCTTCTCGATATACAGGGCCGTAGCCGCAAGATACAGATGGAGCTTGCCGCGCGTTTCGGCATAAAGGAATATCCAAATCCATCAGGAGGATGTCTTCTCACCGACCCAGGTTTTACAAAAAGAGTCAAAGACCTCATAGCGCACAACGACCTGAGCCTTGAAAGCCTGCGGCTTTTGAAGGTTGGCCGCCACTTCAGGCTGTCAGACAAGTCGAAACTTATCATAGGACGAGACAAAAATGAGAACAAATATATGCAGAGCCTCGCCAAAGACGGCGATGTCTGCATAAGGCTTAAAGACAGGCAGGGCCCATTTTCGATAATTCGCGGCTTTGCCGACGAGCCTCTTATAAAACGGGCATGTGAAATAGTGGCGCAGCATACTAAATTCCGAAGCGAAGAATTTCTCAATATCCTTTGGTGGCGAAAAGGGGGTGATGAAAGGCAGATAGTTAAGGCCAGGGCGGCGTCCGCCGAAGAAATCAGCAAAAGCAGGATTTGACATATCGATTGACATATGTTCTAATATACACGCAAGTTCAGGGGAGGTTGTAAGGCAGCCTGAGAGTTCCGCGCAATAAGCGGATTACCCGAAGGACCTGATCCGGATAATGCCGGCGTAGGGAAGAAACATCAAGGCTCTTATGCATCGGCATAAGGGTTTTTTATTTACAGGCGAGGTGAGCGCTATAATGAGAAAAATAAAAGACCGTAGCCTATACCTTGTGATAAGCGAGGAATATTCGGATGGCAGGCCGGCAATTTGGATCGCCGAAAGAGCGGTTGCCGGCGGTGTCGATATAATCCAGATGCGGGAAAAGAATAAATCGATGCAGGAGCTTGTTGAAATCGGCAGCAAGATGCGTGATATCTGCCAGAAATCAAGCGCCCTCTTCATCGTAAACGACGATCCGACGCTCGCTCTACAACTGCGCGCAGATGGGGTTCATCTTGGCCAAGAAGATATAGCCCGTTTTCCGATAAAAAAAGCGAGAGATATTCTCGGCCCCGAAAGGATAATAGGCGTTTCCACGCACTCAATTGAGGAGGCGAAAGAAGCCTGCGCAAAAGAAGTGGATTATATAGCTTTTGGGCCTATATTTCCAACCGAGGCCAAGGGCTATCATATAGGCAAAGAAGGCATAAAAGAGGTCTTGGCGCTGGTAAAAAAACCCGTATTTTTCATAGGGGGCATAAATCTGTCAAATATAGCAGAAGTCCTGGCTGAGGGAGGTCGTAATATCGCTCTCATAAGACCGATAACTCAGGCGGTGGATGTTGAGTCTGCGGTAAAAAAGTTTAAGAAGGCTCTTATACGGCCGGAAGGAGCAAGATGAAACTGGATGAGATAAAGATATCTAAAGCGATAATAGAAACCTATAAGGACAAGCTTGTGTCCGCCCTGGACATAGATGTAGCTATAGTTGGGGCCGGCCCCGCCGGCATGGTTTGTGGTTATTATCTCGCCAGGAATGACAGGAGGGTTGCGATATTCGAGCGGAAGCTTTCCGTCGGAGGCGGGATGTGGGGCGGCGGCATCATGTTCAATGAGATAGTGGTGCAGGAAGCGGCGAAGAGGATACTGGACGAATTCGGCGTCAGGACGAAAAGCTACGAGAAAGGCTATTATACCGCCGATTCAATCGAAGCCGTCTCTACCATATGCTCAAGGACCGTCAAGGCAGGGGTCAGAATATTTAATCTCATGAGCGTCGAGGATGTGATGGTAAGGAAGAACAGAATCTGCGGGCTTGTTCTGAACTGGACAGCCGTTGAAATAGCGGCCTTGCATGTTGACCCCATCTCAATGGCGGCGCGCTTTGTAGTAGATGCGACAGGACACGCCGCGGAGGTTGCCCGCATAGCAGAAAAAAAGTCCGGACTGAAATTAAAGACAAAAACAGGCAGGACAATAGGCGAAGGCTCCATGTGGGCGGATGTCGGCGAGGATACGATCGTGAAAAACTCTAAAGAGGTTGCCCCAGGCCTTTATACCTGCGGCATGTGCGCCAACGCTGTTCTCGGCGGTCCGCGCATGGGACCAATATTTGGCGGGATGCTTCTTTCAGGCGAGAAAGTGGCAAAGGATATCCTGCAGCGTTTATAATCTTCCATAGAAATAATAAAATTCTTGACAAAAATGAATATTGGTGTATAATCACTACTAAAATAATCATATTTATCGGAATTTATATGGTAAACCAAGTTGCCAGTTTGAAAGAGCAAAAAGCTGTGAGGTGACAGCGGGTGAAGATAACATATAAAGGCGATTACGCTCTCAAGGCTATATTCCAACTCGCCCTGCACTATGGTAAGTCGGATGAGTGTGTGATGTCCATTTCCGAAATAGCCAAACTTGGTGATATGCCTGTTAAATTTCTTGAGCAGATACTCCTTGCGCTTAGAAGGGGCGGTTTCGTGAAATCAAGACGCGGAGTGAAAGGCGGTTTTCTTTTGGCCAGGCACCCGAAAGAGATAAAGGTGGGTGAAGTGATAAGGTTTATGGAGGGGCCCATAGAGCCCATAGCCTGCGTTGAAAAGGAATCATACAAAGGATGTAAGGATGTTGCGGGATGCATATTTCGCGATATTTGGAAAGAGGTTAAAAATTCTGTATGCGCCATAGTTGATGCGCTGACCTTCGAAGACCTGATAATTCGTTATAAGGAAAAGAGCTTAAAAAAATCATCCATGCTTGAATACAATATATAGAGGAAAGTATGAGTATGAATATAGCCAACAATGTAATAGAACTTATAGGGAAAACGCCCATGGTGCGTTTAAGGCGCCTTATTACCTCCGGTATGGCCGAGGTTGTTGCTAAGCTTGAGTATTTCAACCCAGGCGGAAGCGTAAAAGATAGGATATGCCTCGCCATGATAGAGGACGCAGAGAAAAAGGGGCTTCTCAAAAAGGGCGCGACCATAATAGAGCCAACGAGCGGTAATACGGGCATAGGCCTTGCCATGATAGCCGCCGCAAAAGGATATAAGTGCCTTCTTACCATGCCAGACACCATGTCAGTGGAGCGCCGCCAGATTCTCAGATCATACGGCGCTGAGATAGTGTTAACACCGGGCACTGAAGGAATGAAGGGCGCTGTGAAGAAGGCGGAAGAATTATGCAAAAAAACAGCCGACAGCTTCATGCCTCAGCAGTTCGAAAATCCGTCGAACCCGGCCGCCCACCGGCGTACCACCGCCGTAGAGATACTTGAGCAGACAAAGGGAATGCTCGATGCTTTTGTGGCAGGAGTTGGGACAGGGGGAACCATTACCGGTGTCGGTGAAGTCTTGAAAAAGCACAATGCCGGCATAAAAATAGTCGCTGTTGAACCGAAAAAAAGCCCGGTACTATCAGGCGGACCGGCCGGACCTCACCGTATACAGGGTATAGGCGCAGGTTTTATTCCGCGCGTCCTTAACCGTAGCGTTATTGACAGAATAATCCAGGTGGAAGATAATGATGCGTTTCTTGTCGCAAAGGCCTTGGCCAAAGACGAAGGCCTTTTTGTGGGGATATCGAGCGGCGCCGCCGTTTACGCAGCTCTTAAGATAGCAAAGGAGATGGGTGAAGGTAAGAGGGTGGTCGCTATTCTACCGGATACAGGCGAACGTTATCTATCAATGGAAGAGCATATTAAGGCATAGGTTCGGGATATGGAGGGTAAGACAGCATGGCAAAGACGATAAAAGAGATAAACGAAAAGATAAAACGCGGCGAGGCGGTAGTAGTGACAGCCGAAGAGGTCATCGACCTTGTCGAAAAGAAGGGCCTTAAAGAAACGGCAAGGCATGTCGATGTCGTTACAACAGGGACATTCGGGCCGATGTGCTCGTCCGGCGTTTACTTGAATGTGGGTCACGCCAAACCGAAGATAAAGTTAGGAGGAGGTCATGTGACTTTAAACGGCGTGCCGGCGTATACGGGCTTCGCCGCCGTGGATATTTACATAGGCGCAACCGCTATGCCTGACGACGACCCGCGCAATAAGGTCTATCCAGGCGAGTTTAGATATGGAGGCGGTCATGTAATAGAAGAGCTTGTGTCAGGTAAGGATATAGTGCTCGAAGGCGCCGCTTACGGCACAGACTGTTATCCGCGCAAGCATATAAAGACTTATATAAATATAAAGGACTTGAACGAGGCCGTGCTTTTGAATCCGCGCAACTGCTACCAGAACTACAATGTGGCGGTGAATGCATCTGACTCAAAGACAATCTACACATACATGGGCGCGCTCAAACCGGGCTTCGGCAACGCTAACTATTGTTCGGCAGGGCAGCTTTCGCCGCTTCTTAAAGATCCGCTATACAGGACCATCGGAGTGGGTACCAGGATATTTCTTGGCGGCGGCGTCGGCTATGTCTACTGGCATGGCACCCAGCATAATCCTTCGGTGAAGCGCAAGGATAACGGTGTTCCGCAGGTGCCCGCCGGCACAATCGCAGTCATGGGCGATCTCAAGCAGATGAGCCCTTCCTGGCTTAGGGGAATATCGTTTCAGGGATACGGCGTTAGCCTTACCGTCGGTCTCGGAATTCCGATACCTATCCTAAATGAGGATGTGCTCAAGGATGCGGCCATAAAGGATGAAGATATCTGGACCCAAATCGTCGACTATAGCGAAGACTATCCACAGGGAAAACCAAACTCGCTCGGCGAGGTGAACTATAAACAACTCAAGAGCGGCTCTATTAATATTAAAGGTAAAGAGGTCCCGACGTCTTCTCTTTCGAGCTATGTGAAAGCGCTCGAAATCGCAGAGGAACTCAAAAAATGGATAAAGGATAGAAAGTTTTTTCTGACAGAATATGTTCAAAGGCTGCCTGGAGCCGAATCAGGGTATTCTTTTAAGCCGCTGAAAGAAAGACCAGTTAAAGAGGAGGAATAACATTTCGAGAAATGGAACATTTTTTTCACATATTTTTACATTATCTTGCAGAGATACTACCGGCACTCGCTATAGGATTTTTCATAAGCGGCCTGGTACATGAACTTGTCCCAGAAGAATCGGTTCTGAAATACCTGGGCTCGGGTGGCATAAAACCGATACTGGCCTCCACCGTTATCGGAACAATCCTTCCGGTCTGCTGTATTGGGAGCCTCCCGATAGCGGTTAGTTTCTACAAAAAAGGAGCTAAGCTCGGTCCTGTGCTCGCCTTTCTCGTTGCTACCCCTGCAACGTCTGTGAGCGCGCTACTCGTAGCCTACAGTGTCTTGGGCCCGCTTTTTACAGTCTATATTTTCTTCGCGGTAATATTAATGGGTGTCGCTATGGGATTTATAGGTGACGCTATAAGGTATACGCCAAGGACTGCGCCTGCCAAAGAAGTCTGCCCACATTGCGAGATAGACTCAACGCATATTCACAAACACATGAAAAAGTCGCCGAAAGAGAGAATCGTCTCTGCTCTTAAATATGCGTACTTAGAATTGCCAAGGGAAATAGGCCTAGAGCTTCTAGCCGGAATACTGCTCGCCGCATTTGTGGCCACTTTTGTGCCTGTGGGGCGGCTTATAAAGATATATCTCAGCGGACCGCTAGGGTACGCCTTTGCTATCATATTTGGCATAGTTATGTATATTTGCTCAACCGCCACAGTGCCTCTGGTAGACAGCCTCATGAGACAGGGAATGAATTCCGGCGCCGGCATGACGCTTCTTCTTATCGGCCCGGTCACAAGCTATGGAACTATTCTTGTCCTTAGGAAAGAATATGGCCCGAAGGTTCTTGCCATATTTATCATTTCGCTTATAATACTATCATTGATACTGGGTTTAGGCTTTTACGCTATAAGACCCACTTGAGGTTGGAAATACGTTTGAGGTCAGGTGGCTCTTGGCGAGAGACGAGTTATGGAGGATTAATAATTGGATAAAGTTCGTCCTGTCTTCATCAGGCTGCTAATCGCGGCAGCCACCGTATATGTAATCGGAACAACTTTTATATTGTCAGAACTGATAGAAAAAATCGGCAGGCTGGAGTTTGAGATGATTCATCTTACCGGAAAATGCACCGCGCACCATAAGTGATTGAAAGATTAAGATCGTGAAACCGCTGGTGATATTAATATTTTTGGCGGCATATACGCTCATAGTCCTTAAAAAAGGTAACCCATTCGTTGTCCTCGCCTCGGCAATAGGCGCATTCCTTGCGATAGGCGCGCTTAGTTTTCGCGAGGCCTTCCTTAGCATAAACTTCAATGTGTTGGGAGTCTTTTGGGGCACGATGGTCCTTTCAGGATTATTTATCTTTTCAAAAGTTCCCGCTTTTTTGGCCACAATGCTCGTTGACAGGGCACGCTCCATAGGGACAGCGATGCTCTACGTATGCTTTTTATCTGGTTTCATTTCGAGTTTTGTCGAGAATGTCGCCACCGTCCTCATCGTGGGCCCTATAGCGCTTGAGGTTGCCAGAAAACTTAAGGCAGATCCAGTCCCTTTCCTTATAGGGCTCGCCGTCTCATCGAACTTGCAGGGCTGCGCCACAATGGTTGGTGACAGCCCTAGCATAATACTCGCCATGTCGAGCGGGATGAATTTTATGGATTTCTTTTGGATGAAAGGGAGGCCCGGCATAACGTTCGCCGTTGAGCTGGGAGCGCTCGCCTCATTCTTGGTGCTCTGGCTAATGTTCAGGAAATACAAGGAGCCTGTCAGCCGGGTTGAAGAAACGAGTGTCAAGACATGGATTCCGACCATTCTAATGACCATGATGATGTTGACGCTCGGCCTTTCCAGCTTTATTCCTGATAAACCACCTTATACGGTAGCCGGTATCTGCGTCATATACGGCATCGTGGGCCTTCTCTGGCACGAGCTGCGTCACAAAGAATCAATATCTATTTTTAGAGATCTCGACTGGCATACCTTCTTTTTCCTGATAGGCATATTTATATTAGTCGGCACTCTTACGCAGCGGGGGATAGTAGACGACATAGCGAAATATATCATAACCTACACAAAGGGCAATGTATTTATTGCCTTCACAATTATCGTCTGGGTTTCGGTAATACTATCAGCCTTCATCGACAATATTCCATATACGATAGCGATGATACCTGTCGCCAAGATTGTCGCAAGCTCTATGGGTATAGGGTCGGAACTTTTTCTATTCGGGCTTCTGGTGGGCACCTCTTTAGGCGGCAATATAACACCTATCGGGGCTTCTGCGAATATCGTCGCCGTTGGCATGCTTCGGAAAGAGAAATATCAAGTCAGCTTCGGCGACTTTGTGAAGATAGGACTGCCTTTTACTATAGCGGCCGTTGGCACGGCCTATCTTTTTCTTTGGGTCGTGTGGGGAAAATAATTACTCTTTAGCAGTGGCTGCTGTGATATAATCTAAAGTTGCATAACGAATGGAGAAATGCCATGCCGATCCGCAAGATGCTGTTATTAGGCCTTACAGCGCTTTTGATAGCCACCGGGCTCATCGCATTGACATGTGCGGTCACAAGCGCTCAAGGGCCCGCTTCTCAGGGTGAAGAGCTTTTGGCTAAGATTAATGAAATACTAGCTAATCAGAAAGATATCATCGAAGATTTAGCCGCCATCAAGGAAGAACTGCGGATAATAAAGATAAGGGTTACCCAGCAGTTGTAGCGCGAAAGGACTATGTGACATGGCTACCGAAAACGTCTCTTATCTGGTTGCGTTCACAGCCGGAATTCTGACATTTCTTTCACCCTGCATATTGCCTTTAGTGCCCTCATTCATCGCCTATATAACAGGTGTTTCATTCGGCGATCTTAAAGACGGACACAAGAGCGAAAAGATACGTTTCAGCATACTGAGCCATACCATACTATTCATACTCGGTTTCTCTATCGTGTTTATAATTCTCGGTCTTACCGCTACAGCTATAGGCCAAGCGCTCTTTCACTATCAGAGACCTATCAGGATAGGAGGGGGTGCGCTGATAGTGATTTTTGGTCTTACGCTGGCCGGCATAATAAAGATACCGTTTTTGCAGAAGGAACATCAGTTCCATGTGCACGCGAAAAAGGCCAGCTACGTCGGTTCATTTTTGGTGGGAGTGACCTTTGCCGCCGCATGGACACCTTGCGCCGGTCCGATACTCGGTTCGATACTCGTGATGGCCGGCACAGGGGAGAGCGTTGCCGAAGGAGCGAGGTTACTAACTTTATATTCGGCCGGTATAGCGATACCGTTTCTCTTCACAGCGCTTGCGACGCATTCTTTTTTGGGGTATTTTAATCGCTTCAAGAGGGTAATGGCCGGCGTCAATGTGATAGCGGGTATATTCCTGATCATAATAGGTATCCTTATAATGACCGATTACCTCAATGTTCTATCGGAAAAGATGCTCAGTATCTTTTCGAAATAATAGTTAAGGAGACGTTTCCATGATAGCGCGCCGGCACTTTGTCAATAGCTATCGTAGTATATATTATAAAATAGGGAAAAGCGCATATGAATAAAAGGATATTTTTTAAATCGCTTGCGCTCATGCTGGCCGTGTTTGTTCTGAGTGCATGCGCCCCAAGAGGCTTGCGCGTGGCGGACGCAGCGCCCGATTTCAGGCTTCGTGACATAAATGGGAATATTGTCCAGCTGTCTGACCACAAAGGAAAGGTCATAATACTTGACTTCTTCGCCACGTGGTGTCCACCGTGCAAGATGGAAGTCCCGGATTTTGTGGAATTGCAGCGGCGCTACGGCGATAGAGGCTTCACGATAATAGGAGTATCGCTTTCAAGACTGGGCGATACGCAAGGCTTCGTGCAGGCTTTCGGCGTCAATTATCCGGTTCTTATAGCCGATAGTGCCGTAGCGGAGGCATATGGGCCAATAAGGTCGATACCGGTCACTTTTGTTATAGACAAGGATTTCAATATTGCCAGGAAGTATATAGGTTACAGGCCTAAAGAGGTCTTCGAGAACGATATAAAACAGCTGCTCAAATAGAAAAGAAAGGAAATATGACGGACGATAAGATAAAGAAAGCACTCGAGAAGATCAGGACAGCGCTTCAGCAAGACGGCGGTGATATAGAACTTGTGAGCGTAGAGGATGGGGTGGTCAAGGTGCGCCTTGTGGGCGCTTGTGCGGGTTGTCCGATGAGCCAGATGACGCTCGCGAACTTCGTCGAAACTAAACTTAAGGAAGCGGCGCCGGAGATAAAGCGAGTCGAGCCCGTGCAATAAACTGGACAAAATCCGCGCTTGCGCACCTTCTGGCGCTGAATGCCGGCCGGCGACATCCCCAGAGCCGCGGGAAACCAAATCATGATAGTAACAAGACAAAAAGGGATCAAGGAAATACTCAAGTATATTGAGGGACGGAAAAATATATTTGTGGTCGGATGCGGCGAATGTTCTACGACTTGCAAGACAGGGGGCGAGGAAGAAGTGAAGGCTTTGAAGGACACCCTAGAAAAGGAGGGTAAGTTTGTTACCGGCTGGTGCGTTCCGGAGGCTCCTTGTATCGCCGCTAAAGTGAAGATCGAGCTTGCCAAACACAGGGCTCAGATAGAATCTTCGGATGCCATACTTGTGATGGCGTGCGGCCTGGGTGTACAATCGGTGAAGGAGAACTTGCGCCTCGAGAGAGAGGTCCACGTAGGTTGTGATACCCTTTTCATGGGGGCCATCGACCCTGCCGGGTCTTTCTTGGAAAAGTGCGCGGCATGCGGCGACTGCGTACTCGAACTCACCGCGCTCATATGTCCGGTTACGAGGTGCGCAAAATCGCTTTTGGACGGTCCTTGCGGCGGCCAGGATAAGGGCAAGTGCGAGGTCGATAAGAACAAAGACTGCGCATGGATACTTATTTATAATGAGCTCAAGAAGCAGAATAAGCTTCAACTGCTTAAAGAGCGAAAACCGCCCAAAGACCATTCCAAAAACATAAAACCGCGTTCACTCACGTTATAACCGGCATATGCTGCCAGAGGAAACCTATGCGCAGAATATGCGGCGCTGTCTTTCTGATCGTGTCCATAGCAGCTTTCAGCTCTCTTTCTTCTGAGCCCACTTTTGAGGAATGGCAGAGCCTTACCGACGAGGCGCTCGACCATTACTATTACCATCGGTATAAGGAGGCCGTCGAAGTGGCCCGGGAAGCGCTTAAGGTTGCCATAGAACTGTTCGGTCCCGAAGACCTGAAGGTAGTCGGCTCGCTTGATAATCTTGCCTCGTATCTAGCGGCAACCGGCGAATATGAGGAAGCCGATGAGCTGTATCAACGGGCTTTTTCCATACTCCAGAAAAAGCTGCCAGCCGATGATGGCTACCTTGCTATCTTCATGGATTACTTGGCGATATTCTACGAGAAGATAGGCCGCGTCGAATACGCGGAAGAGCTGAGATCGCGCGCCAGAAGTATCAGGTTAAAAAAAACTAAGCAGGACCAAAAATGAGGATAATGTCTTATGTTGAATTTCGATAAAATGACGCTGAAGGCGCAAAGCGCCGTCCAGTCGGCTCTTGATATCGGTCGTCGCTACTCAAATCAGGAAATAGGCCCGGAGCATCTTATTCTGGGGCTTCTCGCTGTAGACGGAAGCATTGCCGTCTCCATACTCGAAAAGATGGACGTCGATATAGCCGCCTTCAAAAGGGATATAGAGGCCTTGATCGCCCAAAAGCCCAAGGTCGAAGCCTCGGAAAGTCAGCAATATTTTTCCAGGGACGCCAGAGAGCTGCTCGAAGGGGCCGCACGACAGGCCCACGCTCTTCGCGATGAATATATCAGTGTTGAGCATATCCTTCTGGCCGCCGCCGAATTTAACCGCAAAGGGGAGCTTGGGGCTATCCTGCGAAAATACGGTATAAATAGAGAGGCTATTCTCAATGTGCTGCGAGAAGTAAGGGGTTCGCAAACGGTGACAGATCAGAACCCGGAAGATAAATACAACGCTCTCGAAAGATATGGTAGAGACCTTACGAAGCTTGCTCGCGAAGGTAAGCTCGATCCAGTCATAGGCCGCGATGAGGAGATACGCCGCGCTATCCAGGTGCTTGCCCGCAGGACCAAAAATAATCCGGTTCTCATAGGCGACCCCGGTACGGGGAAGACCGCTATAGCAGAAGGCCTTGCCAGACGTATAGTAAGCGGTGATGTACCTACGACTCTGAAGAATAAAAGGATAGTGGCGCTTGATATCGGTGCGCTCGTGGCGGGGGCCAAGTACCGAGGAGAGTTTGAAGACCGGCTTAAAGCGGTATTGAAGGAGATTCAGACAAAAGCTGGAGAGATCATTCTGTTTATCGATGAGCTCCATACGCTTGTTGGCGCGGGCGGGGCGGAAGGCGCCGTTGATGCCTCAAATATGCTCAAACCGGCTCTTGCGCGCGGTGAGCTACGATGTATCGGAGCCACGACGCTGGATGAGTACCGCAAGTATGTGGAGAAGGATAAGGCGCTTGAGCGCAGGTTCCAGCCGATATTTGTAGGCGAGCCTTCGGTGGAGGATACCATAGCGATATTGCGTGGATTAAAGGAACGCTATGAAATTTACCATGGCGTAAAGATAAAGGACGATGCCTTGGTGAGCGCCGCCGTTCTTTCCGACCGGTATATATCGGATAGATTTCTGCCGGACAAGGCGATAGATCTTGTTGATGAGGCCGCCGCAAAGCTGCGTATAGAGATAGACAGCCTTCCTACTGAGCTTGATGAGCTGGAGCGCAAAATAATGCAGTATGAAATAGAGCGCGAAGCGCTTAAAAAGGAAAAAGACGCCTCATCCCGCGAAAGGCTTAAGAAAATGGAAGAGGAGCTCGAAGGCCTAAAGAAGAAATCCGCTGAACTTAAGAGCCACTGGGAAAAGGAGAAACAGACCATAGATAGGATCCGCAAGATAAAAGAGAGGCTGGAGCAGGCCAGACTGGATGAGGAAAGGTTCGAAAAGGAGGCGCGGCTCGACAAAGTCGCGGAGATACGCTATGGAGTGATAAGGGATCTCGAAAGAGAGCTTGATGCGGAGAATAAGAAGATGCGGGAGATCCAGAACAAGAATAGGATGCTTAAAGAAGAGGTAGATGAGGAGGACATTGCTGAGATAGTATCAAAATGGACGGGGATACCGGTATCGAAACTGATGGAGGGTGAGAAAGAAAAACTTGTCCATATGGAAGAGCGTCTCAGATCCCGCGTTGTTGGCCAAGATGAGGCGGTTACGCTCGTATCCAACGCGGTGCGTCGGTCGCGTTCAGGACTTTCCGACACTAACAGGCCGATAGGCTCGTTTTTATTTCTCGGGCCAACAGGCGTGGGGAAGACATATCTTGCGAAGACGCTGGCATGGTTTCTTTTTGACGACGAGAACGCCATAGTACGAATAGATATGTCGGAATATATGGAGAAGCATTCGGTGTCGCGTCTAATCGGCGCCCCGCCGGGCTATGTGGGATACGAGGAGGGAGGGCAGCTCACTGAGCGAGTGCGGCGCAGGCCGTACTGCGTGATCCTCTTTGACGAGATAGAGAAGGCGCATCACGATGTATTTAATATACTTTTGCAAATACTTGACGACGGCCGTCTTACCGACGGGCAGGGGCGGGTTGTGAATTTCAAAAACACCGTTATTATCATGACCTCCAACATAGGCAGCACCTATTTCCAGGACGATTCCATTTCGAAAGAAGGTTTGAAGCGCGCTGTGCAGGATGAGGTGCGCAAACATTTCAGGCCTGAGTTTGTAAACCGACTGGACGAGATAGTCATATTCAATAAATTGTCCGAAAATGATATCGAAAAAATAGTTGACCTCCAGCTCAAGGAACTTTCAGAACGCCTTGCATCGCAGGGCATAAAGCTAGAGATCGACAAGAAGGCGCGCGAAAAACTCGCCAAAGAGGGGTTCGACCCCGACTTCGGCGCCAGGCCGCTTAAACGCTTAATACAGCGGGAAATAGAAGACAAGCTTGCCCTCGAACTTCTCGAAGGTAAGTACAGCGACGGCAGCAAGGTCACTGTAAGTATCGATCCCAAGAGCGGCAAATTCACCTTATAATAACGATCCCAGAAAGCGGTTAGCAACGGGTTTTTAATAAAATAATAGTTGACAAAAATAGTCAGGTATGATATCTTATTTACGTATGAAGCTTTCAACGAAATCTACATACGGATTAAGGGCGATGCTTGCGATTGCTATGAAAGATAAGAATACGGCAACGTCTATAAATGATATATCAGGCGCCGAAGGCATATCGGTGGCGTATCTTGAGCAGCTTCTCAACAGGCTCAGAAGGCATGGGCTTGTCGAGAGCGTCCGTGGTCCAAAAGGCGGTTATATATTATCAAGGCGCCCTTCTGAGATAACCGTCGCTGACATAGTAAAGACGCTCGAAGGCAATATTTATCCGGTACACTGTGTATCACCGAAGAACGGCCCTTTGAGCGCCTGCTCTAGAGGAGCGTCATGCGTTCCGAAAATAGTATGGCACAAACTAGCCAGGGCCATAAGCGATTGTCTTGAATCCATCACCCTGGAAGATCTGTGCGCCGAAGCGATAAGGATTAAACGAAGAAAATCTTAAGGAATACCATGCGAAAAGTATACCTTGATAATAACGCCACCACGAGGATGCGTGAAGAAGTTCTTGAGGCTATGCTACCATATCTAAAGGATATCTACGGAAATGCCTCAAGCGTTCACCAATTCGGCCGAGCGGCGCGCGCGGCACTTGACAATGCGCGTAACCAGGTCGCCTCATTTCTTGGGGCAGCAAGCCCTGAAGAGATAATATTTACCTCCGGCGGAACAGAGTCAGACAACCTGGCGATAAAAGGCGTAGCACACGCAATGCGCTCAAAAGGAGATCACCTCATCACAACCGCAATAGAGCACAGCGCTGTTTTAAATACTTGCCGGGCGCTCGAGAAAGATGGCTATAAGGTTACATATCTGCCTGTAGACGAATACGGCTTGGTTTCAGTGGATAGCTTGCGTAAGGCTATAGGCCCCCAAACAGTACTTATTAGCATAATGTATGCCAACAATGAGGTTGGAACGATCGAGCCGATAACCGAACTCGCTGAGGTGGCAAAAGAAAGAGGGGTTTATTTCCATACGGACGCGGTGCAGGCACTAGGAAAGATATCTTTTGACCTTAGTTCTCTTCCGGTGGACCTTTTGTCGATGTCCGGCCACAAGATTTATGGCCCGAAGGGCGTGGGAGTTCTTTATATAAGGAAGGGAACACGTATAGATGCCATTGCTCACGGCGGCCATCATGAGATGAATAAAAGGGCCGGTACCGAAAATGTGCCTGCCATTGTAGGGCTTGGCAGGGCTTGTGAACTCGCCAAAAAAGAACTGCCAGACGAGTGGCGGAAGTTGATAGCGCTTCGTGACAGGTTATACCAGGGCATAATGTCAAAGATACCGCACGTTAGTCTGTTCGGACATCCGGAAAAGCGGCTTCCCAATACCCTAAATGTCGGATTCAAATATCTTGAAGGGGAGTCAATCCTTCTCAATCTCGACATGGAGGGCATAGCGGTCTCCACAGGCTCAGCCTGCACTTCCGGCACCCTTGAGCCTTCGCACGTTCTAACCGCTATGGGCATAGACCCGGCGGACGCTCAAGGGGCGATACGGTTTTCTCTCGGCAGGGACAATACAGAGGAGGACATTGATTACGTTCTTACGATGCTGCCTCCTATAATACAGAGACTAAGGGATATGTCGCCTCTTTACGAGAAAGGAAATTAAGATGGAAGGCCAGTATTCAGAAAAGGTTATGGAACATTTCAGGAACCCCCATAATGTTGGCGAGATACCGGATGCCGACGGCGTAGGAAATGTAGGCAATCCTGTTTGCGGCGACATCATGAGGCTTTATATAAAGGTCGATGAAAACGAGGTTATAACAGACGCTAAATTCAAGACATTCGGCTGTGGGGCAGCTATAGCCACCTCTAGTATGGTGACCGATCTCGTTAAAGGTAAGACCATAACCGAGGCACTTAGGATATCCAACCGGGCGGTGGCCGAAGCGCTCGGAGGACTGCCAAAGATAAAGATGCACTGCTCGGTTCTTGCCGAACAGGCTCTTCGTAGCGCGATTAATGATTATCTTGCCAAACACGGCAAGCCTACAATTAAGGAGCCTCGCTCGATCCATGAGAATTCTGGTGAACCTAATCTGGGGGATTAAGGTAAGCCCCGTCGGCCCAAAAAGTTCGGCGCGGTAAAATAAAAAAGGTTCCGCAGGATGAAGCACAAGATACGCATCCATATCAAGGAAAAGCATAAATCCTATTCCTTGCTTGAAAAAGCAGCCAAAAGTGATATAATAAAAAATAAGCTTTTTAATGAGGAGGAATTTAAAAAGGCAAAGGTTGTGATGTTTTACGTCTCGTTAAAGGATGAAGTCAACACGATTTCCATGATAGACGAGACTATTAAGATGGGAAAGAAGGTCTGCGTACCGGTGATACTGAAGGAAGATAAGAGGCTTGTAGCAGGCGAGATCAAAGATAGGGAAAAAGATTTGGAAAGACAGCATTTCGGAATCTACCAGCCCAAAGCTGGACATGTTAGGGAGGTTCCTTTAGACGATATAGATCTGGTTGTGGTGCCCGGCGTAGCCTTCGACAGAAATAATGTCAGGCTGGGCCGCGGTCACGGTTATTACGACCGGTTCCTATGCGGTCTTCCCGAAAAGACAAAGACCATAGGTCTTGCCTTTGATTTTCAGGTAGTCGAACATCTTCCCAAAGACTCACACGATATTCCCGTCTCCAAAATCATCACAGCTTAAAATAATCAATATCCAGAAGTCCGTAGCCAATTTAAGCTAAGAAAGCGCCAATTGACTACAGAACATGCGCTATTGACTTCTGATTCTAACCACGGAGGATACAAACATGCATCAGGATACTACAATAATTTACATAGGGCTAGCAGGACTGGCAGCGATCTTCTTCTTCGCTCTCGGGTATTTTATAAGGAAGATTCACGCCAAAGGCAAAGTCAAAAACGCCGAAGATAAGGCTAGGAAAATTACAGAAGAAGCCAAGGTTGAAGCGGAAAAGATAAGACATGAGGCAGAGCTGCAGGCGAAAGACCTTCTGCTTAAATTAAGGACGGAATTTGAGAGGGAAACGAAGGACCGGCGGCAGGAACTTATCGTTCTGGAAAAGAGGCTTATACAGAAAGAGGAGAATCTGGACAGAAAAGTCGATATACTGGAACGAAAGGACAAGGACATTGAAAGGCGCGAACACTCTCTTTCGGATAAAGAGAAGCTCGTTATCTCTAAAGAAAAGGAACTTGAGAAACTGCTGCAGGAAGAGAAGGAAAGGCTCCAGAGTATATCCGGAATGACTCGCGATGAGGCTAGGCAGCTTCTGTTGAAAAAGCTGGAAGACGAGGTTAAGCAAGAGGCCGCGCTTATGATAAAAAGGACTGAGGAGGAAGCCAAGGAAAAGGCCGACAAAGAGGCGCGTAAGATAATAGGACTTGCGATACAGCGGTGCGCCGCTGATCATACCGTCGAGACAACCGTAAGCGTGGTAAACCTGCCTAATGACGAGATGAAGGGCAGGATAATCGGCCGCGAGGGTAGGAATATCAGAGCTCTTGAAATTGCTACTGGCATAGACGTCATCATAGACGATACGCCGGAAGCCGTGATACTTTCCGGATTTGATCCGATAAAGCGCGAGATAGCTAAAATAGCGCTCGAGCGGCTCCTTGAGGACGGGCGTATTCATCCTGGCAGGATCGAGGAGATAGTCGAGAAGGTTAAGAAGGATATGGAGAATACCATCCGTGAAGAGGGTGAAAAGGCCCTTTTCGATACCGGTTTACATGGGCTACACCCCGAGATAATCAAACTCCTCGGCAGGCTTAAATACAGGACGAGCTACGGCCAAAACGTGTTGCAGCATTCTGTGGAGGTCGCTCATCTTATGGGTGTTATGGCGAGTGAGCTTAAGCTGGATTTTAATCTCGCCAAACGTATAGGCCTTCTGCATGATATAGGAAAAGCCGTAAGCCATGAAATGGAAGGCACGCATTCAAAACTGGGGGCAGATCTGGCCAGGAAATACGGAGAAAGCGAAAATATCTGCCATGCGATAGAGGCACATCATCAGGATATAGAACCCAAGACGCTTTTAGCCGTACTTGTCCAGGCGGCCGACTCTATAAGCGCAACGCGGCCAGGCGCAAGGCGCGAAACACTTGAAACCTATGTTAAAAGGCTTGAAAAACTCGAAACGATAGCCGATTCCTTCAAAGGAGTCGCCAAGGCGTATGCCATACAGGCGGGCAGAGAGATACGAGTTATGGTGCAGCCGGATAAGGTATCAGATGCTCAAGCTGCCGTACTAGCGCGCGATATTACCAAAAAGATAGAAGAAGGCCTTGAGTATCCGGGCCAGATCAAAGTGACAGTGGTAAGAGAGACCAGGGCAGTGGAATATGCTAAATAGTTGGTAGTCAAGAACCAATAGTTCATAGACAGGTTTATTACTAACCTCCTGGCTGTTAAATAAAACGAGGTGTTTTGATGAAGATCCTATTCATTGGCGATATTGTGGGCGAGCCCGGTAGGCGAGCTGTCGAGAAACTTTTGCCAAAGATAAAAAAGCGGGAGGGCTTAGAGTTCGTGGTGGCTAACGGCGAAAATGTTGCTGGGGGAAGTGGGGTTACACCGGCGCTCGCGGACGAACTTTTTGAGCATGGCGTTGATGTCCTGACCTCAGGAGACCACATCTGGAAGCGTAAAGAGATCGTGGAGAAACTTGATTCTGACAGAAGACTCTTAAGGCCGGCTAACTATCCCTCCAGTGTGCCCGGTTTCGGCTCAACAGTGATAGCTTCATCCTCCGGCACGAGCGTAGGGGTTATTAATCTGGTTGGCAGGGTCTTTATGCAGCCGGTCGAATGCCCCTTCAGGGTTGCCAGAGAAGAGATCGAAAGGATGAAGACCAAGTCACGTGTGATAATCATTGATATTCATGCTGAGGCTACAAGCGAGAAGATCGCCCTCGGCTGGTACCTCGACGGGATGGCGAGCGCTGTCATTGGAACGCATACGCACGTCCAGACCGCCGATGATAAGATACTGCCGGGCGGCACAGCTTTTATTTCGGATGCGGGAATGACAGGACCTTTCGACGGCGTAATAGGCCGCAAGAAAGAACAGATACTAACGCGTTTTATAACCCAGATGCCGGCGCGTTTCGAAATGGCAGAAGGCGATATACAGATGCACGGAGTTGTCATTGATGTAGATGACAAGACGGGCAGGGCCGAGTCGGTCAGGCGCATCCAAGAAAAACTTTGCGACTGATCTTTTCAGCAGAAATCAGATGAGCGTGAACAATCAAAAAGAAAAACACATATACACTGTTTCGGAGCTTACCAAATATATACGCGTCATACTCGAAGATTCATTCCCCGCCCTTTGGGTTGAAGGCGAGATATCTAACTACACGCTCCATTCATCCGGCCATATGTATTTCAGTCTGAAGGACGCAAACTCCGTTATACCTTGCGCGATGTTTAAGCGCGCTAACGAGAAACTCAAATTCAAGCTAAAAGACGGCCTGAAGGTCATAGCGTTTGGGAAGGTCTCGGTATATGAACCGCGTGGAAGCTATCAGCTCATCGTTGAGGAGATGGAGCCAAAAGGTATAGGCGCGCTGCAGCTTCAGTTTCAGCAGCTTAAGGAGAAGCTCCAGAAAGAGGGTCTCTTTGAGCAGTCGCACAAAGTGGCGATACCGCACCTGCCAACAAGGATCGGTGTGGTGACAAGCCCGACGGGGGCGGCGATACAGGATATACTTAATATAGCTCGCAGACGGTTTTCGAACGTCGAGATAATCCTTTACCCTGTAAAAGTACAGGGTGAAGGAGCAGCCGGCGAGATAGCGACAGCGATACGTGATTTTAACAGATTGAAGAATATAGATGTGATGATAGTGGGCCGAGGGGGAGGCAGCCTGGAGGACCTATGGGCCTTCAATGAGGAAGTTGTGGCGCGCGCAATATATGATTCGGCGATACCGGTAATAAGCGCGGTGGGGCATGAGATAGATTATACCATTGCGGATTTCGTCGCGGACATGAGGGCGCCAACCCCATCGGCCGCGGCAGAGCTAGTGATACCGAAAAAAGAGGACCTTCAAAACGCCATCGCTGCTAATGTAGATAGGCTTAAGAACGCGCTTTTTAGCAAACTCGATATTCTTAGCCACAGGCTCGAAGCCCTAAAGGATAGCTATATCTTTAGGCAGCCGCTCAATATGGTCATGCAGTATGAACAGATGATAGATGACCTTCGAAAAGATATGGCGATCAGGATAGAGCATCTTTTGAAGATCAGAAGTGAGAATTTTAATCTTCTGGCCCAAAAGCTTGATGTCTTGAGCCCGCTCGCCATACTAAGTCGTGGCTACAGTATTACCGTAAAGCTGCCAGGCCGATCTATACTTAAGGATGTCCGCTCAATAGGTGCGGGGGATAGAGTAGAGACGCGGCTTGGCAAGGGAAGGTTTGTAAGCAGAGTAGAGGAGATAGAAAATGGCTGAGATGAAATTCGAGGAAGCGCTGAAAAAGCTGGAAAAGATCGTATCTGACCTAGAAAGTGGTAATCTTTCGCTTGACGATGCCTTGGAGAAATACGAGGAAGGTATAAGGCTCTCCAGGGCTTGCTCCAAGAAGCTCGAAACGGCGCGTAAGAAAGTGGAAATACTTCTAAAATCGGACAACGGTTCGTTTGAGCTTAAGGATTTCGACGAGAAGGCCGTGAGCGAAGAAGAGACAGGCTCAGCCGTTGAGCCCAAGAAGAAGAGGGCAAAGGCAGGAGAAGAGTTGCTCTAAGGCGCCCCCCTGTATTTTCGACACTCGCAAAATAATGAATATTAAAAAATATTTCAGCAATTCAATAAGGTTAATTGACAAGGCGCTCGACCGGATTCTCCCTAAAGAGAGCGCTGAGCCGCGCACCCTACATAAGGCTATGCGGTACAGCGTCTTTACGGGCGGTAAGCGGATAAGACCTATTATCGTTATAGAATCGGCAAAAGCCTGCGGTAGGAAAAATTCCAAAGGTGTGCTTGCGGCAGCCTGCGCTATCGAGCTGGTGCATAGCTACTCTCTTATACATGACGATTTACCATGCATGGATAACGATGACTATAGGCGTGGTAAGCCTACCTGCCATAGGGTGTTTGGAGAGGCGAATGCCGTGCTCGCCGGAGATGCCCTTCTTACGCTGGCATTTAAGGTGATAGCCGAAAGCCTGCCGGCCGAGTCAGCCGTGGCAGCGATAAGAAAACTTTCCAGCGCTATAGGAAGTTTCGGTATGGTTGGCGGGCAGGCTATGGATATCGCAAAAACCAAATATAGATCAGTGGCCCGTGTCTTGAATACAATAAATACTCTCAAAACTGCCAAGTTGTTTGAGGCTTCGGCCGCCATCGGGGCGATATCGGCAGGGGCCGATGGCAGAAGGCGTCGTGCGCTTGCCTCATATGGTCTTTCTGTCGGGATAGCTTTTCAGATAGCTGACGACATAATAGATGGCGAAGGATATGCGCGGATTGTCGGCCACGAGAAGGCGCGCCGTGACTGTGAGGCGCTTGTCCTCGAAGCGAAGGCCTCGATAGCGTCTTTAGGGCTAAGCGCCTCGGTTCTAAAGGCAATAGCGGATTATATAGGGGTAAGGCGGCGATAGGCATTGTATACCAGTTGGCGGCAAAAATGGAAAGACTGCTAAACAGAGTAAAAAGCCCGGCCGATTTAAAGAAATTAAATCCGGATGAATTGCACAAACTGGCCGACGAGATACGCGAGGAGATCCTGCGCACCGTATCTAAAAACGGTGGTCATCTCGCCTCCAGTCTTGGCGCTGTGGAGCTCACGATTGCCATTCATTATATATTTGACACTCCGAAAGACAAAATAGTTTGGGATGTCGGACACCAGACATACGCACATAAGATACTGACAGGCCGTCTAGAGAAATTCCCGACGCTGAGACAGTTTGGCGGATTGAGTGGTTTTCCAAATAGAGACGAAAGCCCTCATTACGACCTCTTTACCTGCGGTCATAGTTCCACCTCCATTTCGACCGCCCTTGGGTTAGTGACTGCGCGCGACCTTTCCCAGTCATCGGAAAAGGTGATCGCGGTGATAGGTGACGCTTCTTTAGGCGGCGGGATGGCTTTTGAAGCCCTGAACCACGCCGGTCACGCCGGTAAAGACTTGATCGTAATACTTAACGATAACGAACTTTCCATATCGCATAGCGTGGGGGCGCTGAGCGGTTACCTGAATAGAATCATAACGGCGCCGGCTTATAATAAGATAAGAAAAGATGTGGAAAAACTTGTCAAGCGCATACCCCGTTTTGGCTTCCGGGCCTACAGGGCTGCAAGAAAACTTGAAGAGGGGCTGAAAAACCTTCTGATACCAGGCATGTTATTCGAGGAGATGGGATTCAGATATTTCGGCCCTATAGATGGCCACAATATTTCGAAACTTATCTGGGCATTTAAAAATCTTAAAGATCTGCATGAGCCCATACTTATCCACGTTATAACGAAAAAAGGAAAAGGTTATAGATTCGCGGAGAATGACCCAGCTTCATTCCATGGGACAGGGCCGTTTGATCTCAGCACCGGAGAGAAAAAAGTTATAAAAGAAAGACAGACTTTTACAGACGCATTTGGCGAAAAGATCTGTGAACTTGCAGCGAGCGACACGAAAATAGTAGCCATAACCGCGGCTATGATAGATGGAACGGGTCTTAATAAATTTGCGTCTATCTATCCAGAGCGTTTTTTTGACGTCGGTATAGCCGAAGAGCATGCGGTTGGTTTTAGCGCCGGTCTTGCGAGAGGTGGGTTCAGACCCATTGTTGCCATATATTCGACTTTCCTACAGAGAGGATACGACCAGATATTGCACGACGTAAGCCTGCAGGGCCTTCCTGTCGTCTTTTGTCTTGACAGGGCCGGCCTTGTCGGCGAGGATGGACCGACGCACCACGGCGTTTTCGATATCGCGTATCTGCGCCATATACCCAACATGGTCGTTATGGCGCCCGCTTCGCCGGACGAACTTAAAGCGATGCTGGAGCTCGCAGTCGGTCTTGATGTGCCCGCGGCGATACGATACCCGAAGGGATCGACAAGTTTCGGAAAGGCCCCTTCACCTTTAGCGCTTGGAAAAGCCGAGCTTTTTAAAAAAGGCGAGGGTGTGGCGATAATATCGGTCGGCAGCATGGCTGAGACGGCTATGAGGGCGGCGGCCGCTCTCGAAAGTAGAAAGATAAACGCCATGGTGATAAACGCGCGCTTTATAAAACCTCTTGACGAAGAGTTTTTTGAGCGTATTTTCGAAGATATAAAGAATATTGTAACCCTCGAGGATGGTGTCATAGAAGGAGGATTTGGATCTGCGGTACTCGAATTCATCGAAAGGCGCCGCATAAGAGGTGTGAGAGTTAAAATACTGGGCCTTCCCAATAAATTTATAGAACATGGAAGCCGGCAGGAGCTGTTTTCAAAGTATAACTTGACACCCGACGCTGTTTGCGATGTAATTGTTAAAGAGGTTTCATGATAGCATATGGCGAAGATAAGGATAGATAAACAGCGTTGCAAGGGGTGCTACCTTTGCGTCGTCAATTGCCCTAACAACCTGATAAAGATAGCCAAAGATCTTAATTCCAAGGGCGTTAAAAGCGTCTATTTTTCCGGAGGCAAGTGTACCGGTTGCGCCATGTGCGCACTTGTATGTCCGGAGTGCATTATAGAGGTATATAGGTAAGAAGCAATATGAGCAAAAAAGAGATACTGATGTGCGGAAACGAGGCCTGCGGCGAAGGGGCGATCCTGGCCGGATGCAGATTTTATGCCGGTTATCCTATAACTCCGCAGAACGAGCTTACTGCGTACATGGCCAGACGGATGAACGAGACCGGCGGTGTCTTCATACAGGCGGAATCCGAGATAGCTGCCATCAATATGGTCTTTGGCGCTGCGGTAGCGGGAGCGCGGGCTATGACATCATCCTCCAGCCCAGGCGTGAGCCTAAAACAGGAAGGAATATCATATCTTGCCGCGTGCGAGCTTCCATGCGTGATTGTAAATATTCAGAGGGGCGGTCCTGGCCTGGGCAACATCGCCCCGGCCCAGGGAGATTATTTTCAGGCGGTGAAAGGCGGCGGTCATGGCGACTACAAGATGATAGTTTTAGCCCCCAATTCGGTGCAGGAGCTTCTTGAGCACACATTCCTTGCCTTTGATCTCGCGGACAAATACCGAAACCCCGCTTTCATACTTGGCGACGGCCTTCTCGGGCAGATGATGGAACCATTACAGATACCATCCAGGCTTGAATCGAAAACCTATGATAAGAGGTGGGCGCTTACAGGCTGTTCCGGCCGCAAACCAAATATCATAAGATCACTCCTTTTAAGCGAAGGGGCGCTTGAAGAGCATAATAAAAGACTTCAGGCAAAATTCAGTGCTATAAAAGAGGCGGAGGTTCGCTATGAGGCGCTGAATGTAAAGGATAGCGATCTTATACTTGTCGCTTACGGCTCCGTGGCAAGGATGGCCAGGGCAGCTATGAGCGAGGCCAGGGCAAAAGGGATGAAAGTCGGATTAATAAGACCGATCACACTATGGCCGTTCCCGGAAAAAATATTAAAGGAAACGTGCGCCCGCGCGAAAAAGTTCCTTGTGGTGGAAATGAGCGCAGGCCAGATGGTCGAAGATGTAAAGCTTGCCGTCGGTGATAAGGCTGAGGTAAACTTCTTGGGTAGAATGGGCGGTGGAATACCGAGCGAAGAAGAGATATTACAGCACATAGAGGCGATTATTTAGTCGATAATACAAATGAGCAATATCATAAGAACCAAAAACGCCAAAGATAAAATACGAAAAAACAGCGTCTTGCGTCCAGAAAGCGCGCCTTCGGCGCAGGCGTTAAAGTCTGATACACAACCGGCTGTCGTTTTTTGCCGGCCCGCCAGTCTGCGCGATATCGAGACTCATTACTGCGCAGGGTGCGGTCACGGGATCATTCATCGCCTCATCTGTGAGGTAATTGACGAATTGAATATAAGGGAGAAGACAATTGCTGTAGCGCCGGTTGGCTGCGCCGTGATAGCTTACGATTATTGGGATTTTGATGTGAGCGAAGCCGCTCACGGCAGGACACCCGCGGTTGCCACTGGCATAAAGAGGGTTAGGCCAGACAACATTGTTTTCACCTATCAGGGAGACGGCGACCTTGCCGCCATAGGAACGGCAGAAATAGTCCACGCGGCTAACCGCGGAGAGAATATCACCGTCATATTTGTAAATAACGGCGTTTATGGCATGACGGGAGGGCAGATGGCGCCTACAACGCTTGCCGGCCAAAAAACAGCCACAACTCTGCAAGGTAGAAGTCTGCGGCGTGAAGGCTATCCTCTCAAGGTTCTTGAGATGCTGGCCGTGCTACCTGGAACAAAGTATCTGGAGCGTGTAGCTGTTAATTCAGCACAAGAAGTGATGCGCGCAAGGCGCGCTATACGCAAGGCGTTTGTCACACAGATGCAGGGGAAAGGTTTTTCAATGGTTGAGGTGCTTTCTATGTGTCCTACATATTGGGGTATGACGCCCATACAAGCCGCTGAGCGGATAAAAAACGATGTCGCGACATTTTACCCTCTCGGTTTGGTGAAGGGATAGTTCGGTGGTTGTGAAGAAAATATCCAAAAGCGGATGCGAAGGGATTCTGTGCGCCGGATTCGGCGGTCAGGGCATAATGTTTATGGGGAAGCTTCTTGCCGAAGCTGGGCTTCTTGCGGGAAAACGTGTGACATGGATGCCTTCCTATGGTGCCGAAGTAAGAGGTGGCACCGCATATTCAATGACTAAGATATCTAAGGAGGCGATAGCAAGTCCCATAGTTACAAGTCCGGATGTCTTGATAGCGATGAATAAGCCGTCGCTTGTGAAATATGAGGCAAATGTCAGGCCCGGTGGTCTGCTGATATACAACAAAACGCTCGTGGATGTTTTGCCTAAGAGAAAAGACGTAAAGATAATCGGTGTGCCAATGACGGAACTTGCTTCAAAACTAGGCAATACCAGATGCGCGAACATGATAGCTCTCGGCGTGTTTCTAAAAAGGTCAAAAGCCGTCTCGATTAGATACGCTGTAAACGCCCTTAAAGCTGCCCTCAAGAATAGGGAAGATCTTTTTGCTCTTAATAAAAAAGCGCTTGAGAAAGGGTACAGTCTGTGATATGGTCCGTGTAAGATTTGCCCCCAGCCCTACCGGTTATCTCCATATCGGGAGCGCAAGGACCGCGCTCTTCAACTGGCTCTACGCCCGCCATTACGGCGGTAAATTCCTTTTGCGCATAGAAGATACCGATAAGACCCGTTCAGAAAAGAAGTACCTCGATGAGATATTGACCGACCTGCGCTGGCTCGGTCTGGACTGGGACGAGGAGCCGATATATCAGTCAGAGCGTTTCGACGTCTATCGTGCCTCCGCTGAGGAACTCGTAAGGTCGGGCAAGGCCTATCGCGAGGGAGAGGCTTATATATTCAGGATCGAAAAAGGTAGAACCATTACCTTCGATGACATGATCCACGGCAAGGTCTCCGTGAACACTGATGATATCAAGGACCAGGTTCTTATAAAATCGGACGGCTCTCCCGCATACAATTTCTGCTGTGTTATAGACGACGCATTCCTCAATATAACCCATATAATTCGCGGGGACGATCATATTTCAAATACCCCAAAGCAGATACTTTTCTACGAAGCGCTGGGGCTACAAAGCCCGCAGTTCGGGCATATGCCGCTTATCATGGGCCAGGATGGAGCAAAGCTATCCAAGCGGCATGGCGGAGTGGCTGTAGAAGAATATAAGCGTCAGGGTTTCCTGCCGGAGTCGTTGGTGAACTATCTGCTTCTTCTCGGATGGTCGCCAGGTGACGACCGGCAGATAATTTCGCTTTCAGAAGCCGTAAAAATTTTTGATATAAAGGATATGAGAGGCGTTCAGGCGAAATTCGATTTGCAGAAATTGCGCTGGATGAACGGTGAGTATATAGCAGCGAAAAAGACTTCGGAGCTTCTTCCGCTCATTAAAAAACAGATTGCCGATGCCGCCAAAGAGATTCCGCCCGACGACAAGCTTGCTAAAGTCATAGACCTTTACAAGGTGAGAATAAAGACGCTTTCCGAATTTATACCGATGACAGACCACTTCTTTAGTGATGTGTACACAGTCGAGGAAAAGGGCGTGGAGAAGTATTTAAAGCCCGCGGAGTCTAAAATGATCCTGCGCCAATTTGCCGATCGCATCGAGAGCTTGTCTGAATTTTCGCATGAGAACCTTGAAAAGACATGCCGCACCCTTGCCGAGGAAAAAGGCCTCAAGACAGCCCAGATAATCCATCCGACGCGGGTCGCGATAAGCGGCAAGACAACAGGGGCGGGGCTTTTCGAGATGATGGAGGTGCTGGGTAAAGAAAAGGTTCTGGAGCGTCTTCGGATGGCGCAGGGCGCCTAAATTTTTGGCATGGAAAAGAGTATAACCACCAATTTCATACGCGATATAATCGACGAGCACATAAGAATCGGTCGTTTTGGCGGCAGAGTACATACACGTTTTCCGCCAGAGCCTAACGGATATCTTCACATAGGCCACGCTAAGGCCATTTGCATAAGCTTCGGCATAGCGCGAGACTACAACGGCCTTTGCAACCTGCGGATGGATGACACAAACCCAGAGAAAGAGGAGTCCGAATATGTAAACGCCATAATCGAGGATGTGCGTTGGCTCGGTTTTGACTGGGGCGATCGCCTTTACTACGCTTCGGATTACTTTGAAAAGCTTTACGGGTACGCACTCGAGCTGATAAAACTCGGAAAGGCCTATGTCTGCGACCTTAACGCTGAACAGATCCGGGATTTTAGAGGCACCCTTACCGAGCCCGGGAAGAATTCTCCGTTTCGCGACCGTTCCGTAAAGGAAAATCTCGATCTTTTTGAGCGCATGAGAAAAGGAGAATTCCCGGATGGCAGCCGCACCTTGCGCGCAAAGATAGACATGGCAAGCCCCAATATCATAATGCGAGATCCGGTTCTTTATCGCATAAAGCGGGAAAATCACCACAGGACAGCGGATAAGTGGTGCATTTATCCAATGTACGATTTCGCCCATTGTCTTTCCGATTCGATAGAAGGTATAACCCATTCCATATGCACCCTTGAATTCGAGAATAACAGACCGCTTTACGACTGGATACTCGACCAGTTGAAGGTCCACCATCCCCAGCAGATAGAATTCGCCAGGCTCAACCTATCGCACACAGTTCTTTCTAAGCGTAAACTTTTACAGCTGGTGCAGGATTCAAATGTAGAGGGCTGGGATGATCCGCGCATGCCTACCATATCGGGCTTAAGGCGCCGTGGCTACACGCCGTCTTCAATAAGAAATTTTTGCGACAGTATCGGCGTGTCGAAGGTAGATTCCATAGTTGATATTACCGTGCTGGAAAACACTATACGAGAGGAACTTAACAAGAGTGCGCCGCGAGCGATGGCGGTAATAAAGCCGCTCAAAGTCGTCATAACCAACTACCCCGAAGGCAAAACTGAGGAGCTGGAGGCTATAAATAATCCAGAGGATCTATCAGCCGGTACACGCAAAGTGCCTTTTTCGAGAGAGCTTTATATCGAACAGGAAGATTTTCAGGAGACCCCCCCGCCTAAATTCTTCAGGCTTTCGCCAGGTAAGGAGGTCCGGCTGAGGTACGCCTATTTCGTGAAATGCATAGGGGTCGTTAAAGACCCAAAGACGGGCCAGATCATCGAAGTCCATTGCACCTATGACCCGGCTACGCGCGGGGGAGACGCGCCTGACGGACGCAAGGTCAAGGCTACGCTCCATTGGGTGTCCGCTCGCCATGCCATAGAGGCCGAGGTCAGACTGTATGAGCTTCTCTTTACAGCAAGAAACCCCAATGATGTGCCGGAGGGCGTAGATTTCAGATCCAATCTGAACCCCAAGTCGCTTGAGATACTTAAAGAAGCCAGGCTTGAGCCATTCCTCAAAGATGCCCCACCAGGCAGCCGTTATCAGTTTGAGAGGCTGGGGTATTTTTATCTAGATCCGGTTTTTGCAAAGGCGGGAAAAAGAGTCTTTAACCGAATAGTTACCCTTAAAGATAGTTGGGCGAAGGAGGCTAAAAAGGGCCTTGAAAAGCGTTGAAAATCGGGCGCTTTTGATATAGAATTTAGAGGCGATTTTTCGTAATGTTTGCGCCGATATGTCCGCAATGCCTCTTCGTATATTTCTTAACGGCGTTTTGGTGTCAGAATTTATCTCGCAAACACTGACGGGTAGTGTAACGGCAGCACAGCAGACTCTGGATCTGCTTGTCTAGGTTCAAATCCTAGCCCGTCAGCCAATATAAAAAATCCTCCTGTAGCTTGAGATGCTAGGATTTGAAACAAAATTTGCGCCGACCAACGGGAGGAAAAGGCCTCTGGCCGTAAGCAAATTTTGATGGTCTGAAGCCACCTCTGGCGGATGAAGACCAAATCCTAGCCAGGCAATAATAAAGACTCTACAAGTACTTCTGGGGAAGTCTTTTTATTTGCGAATATTTATTTCAGATACTTGATCGCTAGAAAACCGCCGACGAGGAGCAGGATAAATACGATAGAGAATATATCGAAATATTTCTCGATCGTATTTTCTATCTTCTTGCCGAATATCCTCAGGGCACCTGCGACGATAAAGAACCGGCCGGCCCTGCCTATGATAGAGGCTGTCACAAGTGTTAGAAGCGGGATTCTGAAAAGTCCGGCGGCGATTGTTATAACTTTATAAGGTATTGGCGTGAAAGCGGCGGTGAAGATCGTCAAGAACGCGTTCTCCGCGTATTTTCGACCCACAACATCCATCATCGGCTGCAGATGGTATGTGTTTACTATGAGTTTTCCCACCGTTTCATATAGGCTCCAACCTATGAAATAACCGAAAAACGCCCCTGTTACAGATCCGACCGTGCATACCGCTGCGTCAACTATCCACCTTTTTCTGTTCGCCACTACCATTGCGATAAGGAGAATATCTGGAGGGATAAGGAAGAACGAGCTTTCGATAAATGCGATGCCGAATAGGGCATACGGAGCCTGGGGTGTCTTTGCCCAATGCAGTGTCCAGTCATATAGATATCTGAAGAAACGTATCGGCAGTATTATTATGTCCGCAACCATCCGCATATTCTTTTGGGCCTTTCCTTAAAAATCGCTTTCGTATATTCTACCAATATCCTAAAGCTATGCAAGGTATTTCGGAGAGAAAACTGCTTGATATTTTAAGCCTGCCTCACTATAATAACATGGTAAAAGTTCGCTCTTTTTACGCGGAGATGGTGGAACTGGCAGACACGCATGTTTGAGGGGCATGTGCCGCAAGGCTTGGGGGTTCAAATCCCCCTCTCCGCACCATGTTGTTTGATAGTAGTAACGGCAGAAGGGATTTGAAGCCAATTTGCGCCGACGAACAGGAGGAAAAGTCCTCTGGACGTAAGCAAATTGGCCGGTCTGAAGCAAGCTATGCGAGCGGAAGACCAAATCCCCCTCTCCGCACCATGTTGTTTGATAGTAGTAACGGCAGAAGGGATTTGAAGCCAATTTGCGCCGACGAACAGGAGGAAAAGTCCTCTGGACGTAAGCAAATTGGCCGGTCTGAAGCAAGCTATGCGAGCGGAAGACCAAATCCCCCTCTCCGCACCATAAACCTGGCCCCATCGTCTAGCCCGGCCTAGGACGTTAGGTTCTCAGCCTAAAGACCGGGGTTCAAATCCCCGTGGGGCTACCACTTATCATAACTCAAGTTTGTAACCACGCCCAATAAGGTCGGCAAAATTCGAACCTCAGTTCAGTATCGAGCGGATGAAGCGGCTTCAGTTTATTTCGAAAATCGAAAAAAAAATTTCGAAAGCACTTGACAAAACTTTCGAAATATGATATATTTTTTTCGGAAGGAGGAAGAGGCGTATGAAGCGCAAAACTGTGGCAAACGAAGCGGAATCAGCAGGTATCAGCATGGACGAGCCGATAATGACCACAGGGGTGGTGTCGGGTATTCTTCATATGCCTCTATGGGTTCTCAAACAGCTCGACAAGCATAAGATAGTTTCGCCAAAACGCAGGAAAGGGATGGGCAGGCTGTATTCTCAAAGAGAATTTAACAAGTTAAAGCATATATGGTATTTAATGAAAGTTCGCCGTGTGAAGGTTGATGGGATTAAAGTTATATTAGAGATGGAAGCAAAAGGATATAAGACGGTATAAATTTTTTTGAGCAGGAATTAGCACTCGCATAGAAGGAGTGCTAAATAATTAGATTCAGAACAGGAACGAAAGGGGGTGTTTGTTATGGCACTTGTACCGTGGAGACCGAGGGATTTTTGGTGGGACCCGCTGTATGACCTGGATAACATCCAGAGGCAGATGAACAACCTTTTCAATCTCTCGCTTTCTCGCTTTCCGGAAAGGGAAGTAGGCCTTTTGGAGGGGGTGTGGAATCCCGCTATGGATATCTATGATTCTAAGGATAACTTGCTCGTGAAGGTAGATATACCAGGGATGAAAAAAGAAGATATAGATGTTTCAGTTCACGGAAACACCCTTGTCATAAAAGGCGAAAAGAAGCAGGAACGCGAAGTGAAGGAAAAGGATTATGTAAGAACCGAAAGGTTCTACGGGACCTTTAACAGGGCAGTAACTCTTCCTGCCGCAGTGGATGCTGGTAAGGTCCAGGCAACGTACAAGAATGGTGTCCTTGAGCTTGTCTTGCCGAAAAAGGAGGAGGCCAAGCCCAAACAGATTAAAGTAGATGTGAAATAACCATCTTTAAAGACGAAATCCAGACGAAAGGGGGTGTTAAGTTATGGCACTAGGTCTTAAAAAGAATGCCAAGCAAACCTTAGCGCAGATAGCTCCGCTGGTAACCGTGCGTGAAACAGATAAAGAGGTTATCCTCGAAGCCGAAATGGCGGGTCTGGATAAAGATAGCATTAAAATAGAGTTAAAAGGCGATGAACTCACGATAGGGGGTGTCCGTAAAAATGAAGATGTACCGAAGGGCTACACACCTCTTAGCAGAGAAAGATGCCCATTCGAGTACTCGCGGACGTTTGTACTGGGCAATGAGGTGGATAAAGAAAAGCTGAGCGCCCAGTATAATGACGGTGTTCTTAAAATCACCGTGCCCAAAAGTGAGAGTAATCAGCCAAAAAAGATACCTATTAAGGATTAAGAATGGCGGGCGCCTGAGGCCTAGAAGGACTGCCTCACGCGCCCAGGAGCTATGTGTTTCGAGGTGGTGAAGACAATGAAGATGAAAATATTGATCGGAGTGGTTATTCTGCTTTTATTAGTGCTGATCGGAGAGACGGCATATATTCTGTATATAGGGAAAGAACCGAATAGAGTAGGTATCCAAAAGACATCAAAAGCTCCGCATTCAATAGTTTCTCTCAAAAGGCATCCTATTACCCTATACGAAGAGGCCTATGACGAATGGGATCCTTTTGAAGAGATGAGGCTTATGCAAGCGCAGATGAACCGAATATTTAGAAATAGTTTTTCCCGCGCCTTGCTGAGTCAAGCATTTCCTGTGTCAAAACGAAGCGCTTTTTTTGAGCCGGATATAGACTTTGAAGACAGCGGTAAATTCTATATAGCAAGAATAGACCTCCCCGGGATGGATAAAGATAAAATAAATATAGAACTAAAAAATAACATGCTGACCATATCGGGCGAAAGGAGTATAGAGCGCGAAGAGGCTCGACCTGCCGATCAATTCTATTCTAAGGAAAGAAGTTTCGGATATTTTTCAAGAACTATCCCGATGCCGGCTGACGCCAAAAGCGAGGGCATGACGGCAGAGTATGACAAAGGGGTGCTTGTAATAAAAATTCCGAAGGAAGACGTAGGTGTATCAACTCAAAAGGCATCCACAAAAATCAGAGTAGATTAGAATGCGAGAAGAAGGAGGGCAATTTATGGATTCGTTTATGTATGTCCAGAATTATTGCGCCCTTCTTTCATATATTTATGAAAAATGGAGGAAAAAGATAAGACAAAGAAGCAGTTAAAAAGAGGGGCGCGTTTTTGAATAATAGTCTATCGCCGCAATCTATTAATAGATATTCTGAAGGCTGTTGTGCGCATTAATTTATGAGGACAAAATAACACCTATCAAAAACGGGTCTTAAAAAACAATTTCAGATAAAACAAAGGCAGAAACTGAAAAGGCGCAAAGAGCGAAAACGCCTTTTGGAGAAGAAGCTGAACCCAGACGACTTCTTCTACGGCAGATACTATGTAGGGGATAGCGTTATCAAGTTCTGCGATAATCTGGTCAGGGGAACCGAAAGTTCCGCAGAAGCGGCATCCAAAAAATAAAATCAACCGGACGCCGTAAAAATTTCTATACGGCGAAAAACTATATTGGAAAAATAAAACAGAAAAGGAGGGATTGAGGTATGCAGATAGTGCCATTAGCCGACAGGGTATTGGTCAGGCCTCTCGAGGCTGAGGAGAAGACCAAGGGAGGGATAATTCTGCCGGATACCGCAAAAGAAAAACCGCAGGAAGGAAAAGTCATAGCTGTGGGCAAGGGGAAGGTATCAGACGACGGCAAGTTACAGCCTATGGAAGTTAAGGTAGGCGATAAAGTTCTCTATGGGAAATATTCCGGAACAGAGATCAAAATAGAGGATATAGAACATCTTATAATACGCCAAGAAGATATACTAGCGGTCATTAAGGATTGAATTTAGGAGGTGGGGTATATGGCAAAGCAATTAGCGTTCGGCGAAGAAGCCCGTCATAAGATACTAAATGGTGTGGATAAGCTTGCTAACGCGGTAATAGTGACATTAGGTCCGAAGGGGCGAAACGTAGTGCTTGATAAGAAATTCGGGGCGCCGACTATAACTAAAGACGGCGTTACTGTAGCCAAGGAGATAGAGCTTAAAGATCCTTATGAGAACATGGGGGCGCAGCTGGTGAAAGAGGTGGCTGAAAAGACTTCCGATACGGCCGGAGATGGCACCACGACGGCCACCTTGCTTACACGAGCAATTTATAAGGAGGGCATGAAGAATGTTACTGCCGGCGCAAACCCAATGGCATTGAAGAGAGGCATCGATAAAGCGGTTGAGACGGTGGTAGAGGAACTTAAAAAAATAGCGAAACCCGTGAGAGAGAAGAAAGAGACATCTCAGATAGCAACTATATCGGCTAACGGGGACGAGAAGATAGGTAATCTTCTGGCGGATGCCATGGAGAAGGTGGGCAAAGATGGGGTTATAACAGTTGAGGAGGCGAAGGCGACGGAGACCACACTTGATTTGGTGGAGGGCATGCAATTTGACCAAGGTTATCTGTCTCCCTATTTCGCGACGGATTCCGAAAAGATGGAATGTGTTCTCGAGGAGCCGTATATTCTTATCTATGAGAAGAAGATATCAGCGGTCAAGGACCTTATCCCTCTTCTTGAGAAAGTCTCCAAGCAAGGTAAGCCGCTACTGGTAATTTCGGAAGAGGTTGAGGGAGAGGCTCTCGCCACATTAGTTGTCAATAAGATACGCGGCACTCTTTCGGTTTGCGCTGTCAAGGCTCCCGGATACGGAGACAGGCGTAAAGCCATGCTGGAAGATATCGCAATTCTTACCGGCGGCAAAGCGATTATGGAAGACCTTGGTATAAAGCTTGAAAACATCCAGCTGTCAGATTTGGGAAGGGCTAAAAGGGTTAAAGTCGACAAGGAAAACACCACCATAATCGAAGGTGCGGGCAAAACAGCGGATATAAAAGGAAGAATAGAGCAAATAAAAAAGGAGATAGAGAAGACCGATTCCGACTATGACCGGGAGAAGCTGCAAGAGCGACTGGCCAAACTCGCGGGCGGAGTAGCCGTGATCAACGTAGGCGCCGCCACGGAGACGGAAATGAAGGAAAAGAAGGCCAGGGTCGAAGACGCCCTGCATGCCACAAGAGCGGCGGTCGAAGAAGGGATAGTTCCTGGCGGCGGCGTAGCGTTGCTGCGCGCAGCCGCGAAGCTGGAAGAGCTGAAGCTTGCAGATGATGAGAAAATAGGCGTCGAAATCATCAAGCGCGCTTTGGAAGAACCGTTAAGACAGATAGCGGAAAACGCCGGTATTGAAGGTGTCGTAGCTGTTCAAAAGGTGAAGGCCGAAAAAGGCGCTTTCGGGTATAACGCTGAAAAGGGAGAGCATGAAGATCTTATCAAGGCCGGTATCATTGATCCGGTGAAGGTGGTGAGGCTTGCAATACAAAATGCCTCAAGCATCGCGGGACTAATGCTTACCACCGAAACCCTTGTCTGCGATATACCGGAGAAGGAAAAAACTATGGAGATGCCGACGCATCCTTCTGAGTATTAAAGAAAGTTTCAAGACAGCCCGCCACAAGCATTATGCCTGTGGCGGGCTTTTAATTTTATGGTATCAGCCGGTCTTGATTACCGGCTGTGAAGAGACACGATTTGAAAATAGAAAGTAAGCGACTAGAATATAAAAGGTCGTAAAGATAAAAATCGCACATTTATCGCACATTTATTGCATAGTTTCCACCCTTTTAGTTTGACATCCAATCTGCCTTAATATAAAATACCTATGTATATCAATATTATATGGAAAACACACTGAATATTTTCATTTCCGAATTTCCACTCTGCAGCCGTCGGCGAAAACCATTGTATATCCCACAAAAAACCATCAAGCGATCCGGAGGTAACCTATGTTAGGATTCAGCCTGGCAGAGGCAGTGTTGCTATTTTTTGCTATATCGATATGCCTGGGTCTCGTTATAGCATGGATATTGAAGTCAGAGGCAAGTAGAAACGTTTTCCGAAGGGAAGTGATGAAGCTTAAATCCCAGATTGATAAGCTCGAGCGCGACAGAGCGATACTTTTGGAAGAGATGGAAAACGCCAGGGCTGGCGCTCCAGTAGAAGAAATCGGCAAGAACGCCATCACTGCCGCTGCGTTAAAGGAGATGGCGGATAAGAACGATGCCTTGGAAAGAGAAATAGCACGGCTTAAAGCCGAGCTCCAGGACGCTAAAAGTTCACTCGAAGAGGTATATAAGGCGCTGGTTCAATAAATTCCCCCGTCCATTTGATATTTGTGCTTCAAGAAACAATTTGTGCTGCAAGAAACAGGAACATAAAAATAGGCAGGTCTGGCTATGAGCGAAATGTTCGATAAATTAAAAAAGATAGGAAGCGGCAAAGAGGACTTATCCCCGGATGCCATGAAAGGATCGGCAAACTTGGACGTAAAGGAGATGAAGAGACAGATCCTTGAGAAGCTAAAGGAGAAAAGAGCGGCCGCGCAGGCATCTCAAACCGAAATAAAACCTGCCGCTACTGCTGAAGAAACGCCGGCGACCATTCAAAAAGCGTCGCCTCCGCCACTGCCGGATGCGATTAAAGACGAGCTTGGCTCTCTCAGAAAAGAGATCGAAGAGTATCGAAGCAAGTTAGATGAGGAACGGGCCTCTTTACGGAAGACCGTCGAGCTTTATGAGGAAGTTAAGAAAAAACACGCCGCCTTGCAGAAAGAATGCGACTCTAAAAATGAGATTATACGGACCCTTGAAAGCCGTATCGCCCAAACGCCGAAAATTGACACAGATGCCCAGAAGCGTATGGACGCTATGTCAAAAGAGCTGGAGGCCGCCAGGCAGGAAATATCGGCTTACCGCGCCAAAATCGCCAGCATAGAAGACGATGCCAGGAAGGTGAGCGCGATTCGCGAGGAGGCGGCAAGACAGTCCGATAAGCTGCGGTCGGAACTTGCGGAAAAAGAGAGTGCCATTCAATCCCTGCAGAAAAGGCTTGCCGAAGAGTCGGCGAGTTTAAGGGAACAAAAGGACAAGGCCGCGTTGCAAGCGGAGGCCCTGAGAAACATGGAAAAGAAGGCCTCTTATGCAGATTCCCTTGCGCGGGAGCTTGAAACTGTCCGGAAAGAACTTGAGGGATATCGTTCTCAGTTAGGAGGCATCAAGTCGGAACACAAAAGCGCCGCCAAGGCAAGGGAGGACGCGTTAAGGCATTGCAAACGCATGCGTTCAGACCTTCAAAAGAAAAACGATATCATAGATGAGCTTCAGAAAAAAATCGTTGCCTTGGCCGAAGAAATTAAGAAGGAAAAATCCAAAGCAAAAGAAGAGGCGGAGGTTTTCAAAACCAAGCTGTATCAAGCCAGGACGGAGCAGTCCGCTAAGATATCGCAACTGGAAGAGGCACTTAAAGCGCGCGATAAGAAGTTAGCAGAAGCCGAAAACATTAGTCGAGAGCTTGACGCGGCTCGAAAGACGGCCGAGGATTATAAGATCAAGCTCGAAGCGTCCCAGGCGGAGATAGCAAGGATAAAGCAGCTTCACGAAGAGGCGATAACACATCATGATGTGCTACGGGAGGAACTTGGGAAGAAACAGGAAAGCCTGCAGGATGTTGAGAAAAGGCTCAATATGGAGATAGAAGAGCTTCGGAAAGAAAAGGAGAAAGCCGCCACCAACGTTGAGAACTTGCGATCTAAGCTTTACACCGCGACGAAGGAAGCGAAAGAATATATGACGAAAATAGCGCAGCTCGAAGAGGCCGTCCGCGCAAGAGACCGTAAGATAGCGGACCTTGAGAAACTCCAATCGGAAGCGGCTGGCGAAAAGGCGGACATCGAGAGTAAGCTGACGGCAGCCTCCGAAGAAAATAAGGCCTTGCGGGAAAAGATAGCCGCGATGCAGCAGGAATTCGAATCGCAAGGTGACAGGGCGGCAGAAACGGAGAGTAGGTGCAGGAAAATCGAGGGGTTGTTGGCGGAAACGGAGCTCAATCTACAGGCGAAAGAACGTGAAAATAAGAGTCTCGAGGCCAGGATATCGCAGCTCGGCTTGGAAATAGAGGCCAAAAACGCCAGACTCGCTGAAGCCGAAAAACTGCACGAGGAGATGGAGCGCCTGGTCAACGATGTTACAGCGAAGTTCCAATCTGCCCAGAAGCAGCGCAAGGAGCTCGAAGATAGGATAGCGGCGCTTGAAAAGGAAATCGAGGCCAAAGACGCGAAGATAATCGAGATGGAACGGGCGCATAAGGAGTTGGAATCTCTGGGAGGAGACGTTGCGCTCCAACTTGAAACGGCAAGGCTTGAAAACAAGGACTTGACTATGAAGCTTTCGCATCTCAAAACCGAGATGGAGGCCAAGGATCTACGGCTTAGGGAAGCGGAAAAGCTTCACAAGGAGATAGAGGGGCTGATAAAAGATGTGACTTCAAAGATGCGCATAAACGAACAGGAGAAGCAGGAACTGGAAAAGCGCATAGCGATCCTGGAAGGCGAGATCAATAACAGTGTCGAGAAGATGAGCCAGATGGAGAATCTCGCCAAGGAAGAGATCGGTAGGCTCACAGGCGAGATAGAATCGTTAAAAAATACCGTTAAGGAAAAAGAAAAAGCGGAGAGAGATTTCAGGATAACGATAGAGCATCTTGAATCCGAACTGAGCGCGCGAGACGCCAAAATAGAAGCCGATATAAAATATACGGAGAGAGTAGCCAGAGAAGTGAATGAATTGCGTAAGAAGCTTTCGGAAATGCAAAAGCAGAAATAGGGGATAAGTGCAAGCGATAACTGGAAGCATTGACAGAATATTCGGATGGGTTAGGGGTGCCACAGGGCAGGCTTTTAAGGTCAAACAGGCGACAAAGCAGCTTTTCCTAAACTATAAGGGTGGCACCGGCAAGACAAGTATATCGGCAGCCTATGGTTATTATCTGGCGTCTATTGGCAAGAGGGTCCTCATGATAGACTTAGACGCGCAGGCTCACCTTACAACATGTTTTAATCAGACAAGCGCCCATCATGAAAAAAGCCTATATAGCGTCATAGTAAGAGGGGGCCGTATTTCCGAAATAATTGTTGACACGACGCTGCCCACTCTCAAGATTATACCATCCACTCTTTCACTCTCGTCGATGGAGCTCATGCTCTTCAGGATGCCTTACCGCGAATTCAGATTGCGGAGGGCGATAAAAGAAGTGGAACGCGATTTCGATTTTATAATAATAGACGCGGCTCCCAACATAGGCCTATTGAGCCTGAACGCGATATTGGCCTCAGATGAGATATTAATACCGCTTCTGGCGGATTTCCTATCCTTTCACGGCCTTAAAATACTGATGGAGACACTAACTTCGATACAGAAGGACTTCGGTTTTTATTTAAGGAAAATAGCGATATTCTTAAACAGGTACAACCCGGATTATGTCATCTGTAGAGAATGCCATGAGGCTATACACAAGCACTATCCCGATTATTCCCTCAAGACCGTTATACACGAATCTCACGATATAATGGACGCTACCAGCGCGGGGAAGTCCGTTTTTGAGCTAAATCCCGATTCGAGGGCAGCCAGGGACATAAAGGAGCTCGCCCGGGAGATAAATGGGTTTTAAGATAAGAGGCAGATGATTAGTGTAAAAGTTATAAAATGCAGGAGAAGCCATGAAGACAAGATTCGATGAGAACGTGGCGGCCGAAATTCCAAAGACGAGGAGCCCGCAAGAACCTGAGCTACCGTGGAAGGTGACCGAGGAGGAGATAAGCAAAGTAGAGGGCGTGGATGAAGACTACAAAGTTGCCATAAGCGGCACTCCTCCATTGCATGCCAGGGCTATATTTATAGTGCTTCTTGTTGTTAGCATATTCATCGCCGTGTTAAACTCCGTTATCAGCACCGCCATAGAGAACAGCGAGATCCAGTTGGAGGCTATTAAAAAAGAAAGACAGGTCTCTTCACTTAAAGATAAGTTGCAGCGGATTCAGACCGAAAAGGCCATCTTAAGTGACAATGCCGCCAAACTGGAAAAAAAAGTGAACGACTTGAACGCCCAAAAAGAACTCTACGCTTCCGTCATAGAGACACTGACTAAAAAGACGGACGATATCCAACCGTAAGGAAGAGTCACGGTGAAGATGTTTTTTATACGACTCGCCATCTTTATATCAATAGCCCTCATAGTAGCGCTGTCCGCCTTCGGACAGCAGCTTTCATGGGAAGATTTGAGCAAAGAATCGTGGGAGCTCAGCAAGCAGGGTAATTTCCAGGAAGCGGTTTTGGCGGCAAAGAAGGCTCTTAAGGCCGCAATCGATGAATACGGCCCACATCATCAAAACGTTATTATCTCTCTTAACGTGTTGGCATCGCTTTATAAGTCGCAGGGACAATATGCTGCCGCCGAACCTTTCGTGAAAAGGGCGCTTGCCGTCCGCACCCTTTCGGTTGGAGAGAATTTGACCGAGCGGGATTACGCGGACATATACAAAGGGATGAAAGATCTTTACGAGATATACAAACTTGAAAAAAAACTTGCTCACGCCGGCAAGACCCTAAGGCACGCTATAACGATCAAAGAAAAAATCGTTGGAAATGAACACCCCGACATCGCTGCGGATCTTAAAGAGTTGATATCAATATATGAGGCAGAGGGGAAGCTTCACAGGGCCGAGCCGATATATAAAAAGGTGCTTGCCATCGAGGAGAAGACTCTTGGGGCTGACGACCCCGAAGTTCTAAAAACCATGAATAACCTGGCTGTCCTCTACAGGTCCCAGGGCGTATATACCGATGCCGAGCCGCTTCTTAAAAGAGTGATCGAGATAACAGAGAAAAATCTTGGTCCTGAGAATGCGAGCCTCCCTACATATCTGAATAATCTCGGCACGGTATATTTTTACCAACTCCGTTTTTCGGAAGCCGCGTCGCTTTTCCAAAGGGCGCTTGCCATAGATGAGAAAAACCTCGGCCCAGATCATATCGAAATAGTGACGGACTTAAATAACCTCGCCACCGTGTACACTTACGAGAAGAAATTCAAAGAGGCCGAGGATCTTTATCACAGAGCCATGGATGTTACGGAGAAGAATCTAGGGCCTGAGAGCCAGAGGCTGATAAAATATATAAACAGCTTAGCCGCTTTATACGCCTACCAGCAAAAATTTGGCGAAGCCGAAGCGCTTTATAAACAGGCGCTCGAGATAAATAGAAAAACGCTCGGACCAGAAGATCCCGCCGTGGTTTCGTTGTTTAACAGCATGGCGATGCTTTATGGCTCTGAGGGAAGATATGCTGAGGCAGAAGATTATTACGCCCAGGCGCTCGCTATATGTAATAAAGATACCGAAAGATATTATTCCGTACTTAAGGCGTCCCTTAGCGGTCTTGCTGACATATATGTGAAGCAGGGAAAATACTTAGAGGCGGAAGACACTCTAAAAAAACTGATAGCTGCCGCCGAAAAAGCGCTCGGACCCGACCACCCGGATGTAGTTACTGCCATTAAGGAATTAATATCAATTTATGAAGCGCAGAATAAATTTTCCCAAACAGAAGTGTATTACAACAGAATGCTGGAGGTAATGCAAAATACCCTCGGACCCGACCACCCGGATGTTGCCAGCGCCATGAACAATCTCGCCACGCTTTACAGATCCGAGGGCCGCTATGCCAAGGCCGAACCGCTTATGAAAAAGGTAATCGAAATAACGGAGCGTACAGCCGGCTCTCAAGACAAGATGCTTCCTACATACCTAAATAACCTTGCCACTATATACTTCTACCAAAGCCGTTTGCCCGAAGCCGAAGCGCTTTTAAAGAAGGCCCTGTCGATAGATGAGAAAAACCTGGGGAGCGATCACGCGGACCTCGTGACTGACTTAAACAATCTCGCTACGGTATATAGTTATCAGAAAAAATTCAATGAAGCCGAGATCCTGTATAAACGCGCGCTCGCGATAAACGAAAAGAACTTTGGACCAGATAGCCAAAACACGGCGCTTTCCCTGAACAACTTAGCCTCCCTTTACGAGTCAAAAGAGGAATATGAGGCCGCAGAGAAGGCCTATAAAGAAGCGATAAGAATAAGCGAAATAGATCCGAAAAACAATTATCCCATACTTAAAGCCTCGCTTAACAGCCTCGGTTCTGTGTACAGAGCGCAGGGCCGCTACGAAGACGCCGAACAGATACTTCGCCGGGCCATATCCGTGGAACAGCAAATCGCCGGTCCTGAAAGCCCGGACATAGCCCAGACTATGAATAGTCTTGCGAGGATATATAGGGCGCAGGGCCGCTATTCAGAGGCTGAAGAACTGCTTAAAAATGTCATAATGATAAATGAAAAGACATTCGGCCTAGATAATCCCAATATGAAACCATATCTCAATAATCTGGCAACAGTATATTTTTACCAGAACCGCTTTGCCGACGCACAACCACTTTTGGAAAGGATTCTTGAGATAGACGAAGAGATATACGGTAAAGACCATCCTAACTTGGTGACCGACTTAAACAACCTCGCAACCGTATATTCCTATCAGGATAAATACGGAGACGCTGAGCTTCTTTACGGTAGAGCGCTTTACATATGCGAACATGCCGGCGTTAGCCCGAAAAGCACCGCCAACGTCCTCGAAAACATGGCCAACATGTATGAAAGACAGGGAGATATGGAAAAGTCGAGAGAATTCAGGAGGCGGTCGCAAGCCGTGGCTTCTAAAGGCGGATAGCATTATAAGTATGCTGGCCTAACTTCGATATCGATATCATAATCAAAATAGCGATGATTAGACAAGATGTTGGCCAAAAGATCTAGCTCTAAATAGGCATCTTCCTAGAAATAACCATAACTCTAAAGCTCCTATTATATTTTCCTACCACATATTCAAATGGTAAATCTTACCTATTTCGTATATACAATATCGACGTTAGTATAAAAAAAGGTTAATTTAGATTAAACATAACTTAAAATAATGTGATATACTTATAATCGAGTTAGGTAATGAGAAAGCTAATAATCCTTTCTGTGAGATTTATGATCACATATTTTTTTGACGATTTTATAAAAAATATTATAAAGAGCGAAGGTTGGGAATATGAAAAGCACAAAACCGATTGTAAAAACTATCTCATCATCGTTCTTATTAATTTTTATGAGTATGTTTATCCTTGCTCAGCCGATAGCGACCGCAAGCATCAAGTGGCATGACCTTCCGAGGCCTTATGAAATAGGTGAGGCAAGCTTTTACTCTTATGAATGTGCCCACCTTCCAATGGCGAACGGAAAAGCCTTTGACCCCGAAAAGAGGACTTGCGCAAGTTGGTTTTACGATTTTGGAACGGTTCTGACGGTGAAAAGCCTTGATACTGGCCGTACCACAGAAGTCATAGTAACAGATAGAGGGCCGAATAGAAGGCTAGTAAAAAAAGGGAGGGTGATTGATCTATCGAAAAGAGCGTTTGAAGACATATGCAATCCAGCCAAAGGCCTAACGAAAGTTCTAGTACGAGTAAAATCCCGCCACTAGTAATGAAAATATTTTCTGTTCTCTCTTGACAATATAATATTAATTAGGTATACTTATCCAAAAAGTTAGTTACTAACCTAAAAATTTACGTTGTAAAAAATAAAAAAGTGTTGAACAAAAACATGTAAATCAGCCTTAACAAAAATGTTGTATGGCTGATTTTTTTTACTGGAAAGGTTAAGAAAATGAAAACAAAGAGGAACAAAGTTTTCACATATCATGGGCTCAGCGATAAAGAAAACAGAAATCTCATGATATTCGATCTCATAAGGAAGAGAGGTGTCATATCAAGGACAGAGGTGTCCAAGATAACCGGCATCAACGTTGTTTCGGTTTCTAATTATATCAACAGCTATCTTACGAAGAAACTTATATTGGAAAAAGGGTTAGCGGTATCGAGTGGCGGCAGGAAGCCTGAGCTCGTCGAGCTGAACACTCGCGATAATTTCGTGATAGGCGTGGACGCATCCGGCGCCGAGGCGCGCGTTATTCTCGCCGATATAGGCATGCGAGTTGTGGAAAAGAGGATGGCCGAAAAAGGCCGCGCTAAAGATTTCTCCGGAGTAATAATTGATCTTATAAAGGATGTGATGTCAGCAGCCGCTGTGGATATTTCGAAAGTCAAGATGGTCGGAGTAGGCGTGAGTGACGCGTCTCAACTTTTTTTGGGGACGGCGCTAGAAAAAGAATTTCACGTCGAATGTTTCAATGGAGGTCTCGCCTCCTGCGCGGCCTACGCGGAAAAAAGGCTTAATCCAAATATCAGCGCCTCAAGCCTTTTATATATGCATACAGACCTGGGACGCGGGGTAATGATAAGCGGCGAGGTGTGTTTCGGCGGAACGGACGGCGATGGAGAGTTAGACGGCGCCGCTCCGAAGATAGCAAAAGGCGACATACCAGACATGATGCGTTATATGAGAGCGTGGGATGAGTACTTGAGCATCGTGCAGACCGCCAAGAGAGAAGTTTCGAAAGGTATAGGCACAAAGATTGTGAGCCTTGCCAAGGGTAATATAGACAAGATAACAGAAGATGTGGTAATAGAGGCGGCCAGGCAGAATGACGAGGTGGCCCTTAATATAGTGCAGTCAGTCGGCATAAACCTTGGCCTTCGCATAGCTTTTCTGATAAACCTGTTTACCCCTGAGGTGGTGGTGGTCGGCGGAGGGCCCGAAAAGGCGCAGGATATCATCTTTGCGCCGATGCGGAAGATGGTGGAGAGACTGTCTTTTGCTAAACTTGCCCACAATGTCAAGGTAGTTGCTGGCTCGCTTGGCGAAGACGCCGCGGTCTTAGGGGCCGCCGCTCTTGCGGTGAGGGAACTTTTTTTGCGGTCGTGATATATTTTCATATCCGTAGTTTTAAACTTAGAAAATAATAAAGAGAGGTAACCTATGGCAGAAGAGAGGATATGCAAAATTTGCGGTAAACCATTCCTTCCTAATAAATATCGTCCTAACCAGACCATATGCTCTTCACTCGAATGCCAGTATCAACGCCAGCTCGATAATATGAAACAGTGGCGGCAGAGAAATCCTAACTATTTCAAGTATAAGGAAAGCCAGGATTCCTCGTGGAAGGAGACCTGTCGATCGAGATCGCTCGAATGGCGAAAAAGGCATATGGAGTATCTGAAGCTTTACAGGGAAGAACACAGAGAACGCCACCGCAGCTACATGAGAGAATACATGAGAGAATATAGAAAGAAAAAACGCCTTGGCCAGGAAGGTCAAGCGGCTGTCTAAGGGACAAGATTTTGTCTAGGATGATGCTTAAAAAAATAAGACATGAGTTTGCAAAGCTTCTACGACTTATTTTATTGCCGGCGGTATTGATAGCAATATGCGGACAGGAGATTTCTTACGCGAAAGAAGAGGCCAAGAAGGAAGAACTGGAGCTAGGGCTTATTCCTGATTTTGCCCAGAAGCCAATCGCCAAACCCCAAAGCGTAAAAGCAGAAGGGATAAAGGCCGGCGTTCTTGAGGTCAAAGAAGAGGCCAAGAAGGTGTCTGCCGGCAAAGTGACTACCGTCGAGGCCCCTCCTAAAGAGATTTCTGCTGAAGCTCCATCCCGACAAGCAAGAGAGGAAAAGGTCGAAGAGGCCGTCTCGAAATACAAAGCCACCGAAAAGATAAAAACCGCGCCTATAACGAGCACCCCGGTAACCTTATCTGAACAACCTATCGCGCCTACTCCGCCAAAGCCAGAAGCGCAAGCACCTAAATCCGCTTTAAGCGACCTTCTTAATGAGGCCGATGTCCTCTTCGCTGGCGGCCGATACGAAGAGGCCATAACGAAGTGGGAAAAGGCATTAGAGTTAGACCCCTCTAATACAGACATAAAGCGTAACATCAATGAGGCTGAAGCGAGGATCGAAATGAGATTTGCTAAAGAGACGAAAGCGGCCAAACCCGAAATTATCTCTCCCTCTCGCAAGGAGGTTGGGATAGAGAAGATGTCAATTGCCGAAAAACCCAGCGTTTTGAAAATGACCAGCGAGAAGATAAAGCAGAAATTCACACTCAAAGATTGCATAGATACAGCGGTGAAGAATCACATACCGCTACAGGTTGCAGAAAAGAGCGTCAAGCTTGCCAGGTTAAGGGTCCTTGAAGCAAGAAGGAATATGCTTCCGTCGGCAAGCGTTAATTTCGAGACTTCAAGCGGTAAGGTCAACGGTCAGCGCTATACCGGAAGGAAGCAGTATATCGAAGGGCAGCAGCCGGTATTTCACGGAGGCGAGCTCTATTATGCGATGAAACAGGCCGAGGTTAATCTTGAGATTACAAGGACAGAATACTCTAAGATAAAGAATGAATTGGTTTTGCAGGTTAAGAAGGGTTATTATACTCTCGCCAAATCTAAAGAAAACCTGGAACTTCAGAAAGAATTATCAAACTCGGTCGAACGCATTTATGACATGGTGAAAAAACAGGCTGAGGCGAACATCATCTCGAAGATCGAATTACTCAATGTAACTTCCCAGAAGAGCCAGGTAGGTTATCAGCTTGCCTCGGCCCAGGGCGATGTGGAAGTGGCGGAGCTTATACTAAAACAGGCTATGAATGTTGATCCGAAAGCGGATATTGACATAGAGACAGACCTGGCGCTAAACAAGGTCGAGGTAGATTACGAAAAGGCCCTTTCCGCTGCCATGGCCAATAGGCCGGAGGTGAGGATAAATCTTCTTATGATGGATTATTACAGATATGGCCAGCGCATAGCAAGGGCCAAGGGATCTTTCAAGGTCGACATCATGGGTAACTGGGGTCTTGCCAAAGAAGAGTATGCCTATCCCGATAATGGCATCATCCCGGGGTCTCCGCAAAATCCCGACGGAAGTTATACTAACTGGTATCAGGATAATAAGCTTGAACAGCAATGGTACGCGGGAATCAAGGCGTCTGTGCCGGTATGGGGCTCGACAGCAGAATACTCATACACGCGCGAACAATGGGTGCCGGTGGTTAGCGCTTATCAAGGTACAGAGGCGGCGACGAACGCCTTCAAGTTTAAGCTGTTCGACAGGCTGGATACATTTTCGGAGGTCCAACTTTCTGATATAGATTTTGAAAGGGCGAGGCAGGAGCTTGTCAAAATACGCCAAGATGTTACACTCGAAGTAAAAGAGCAATGTTTTAACTACCAAAAAGCGCTCATACAGCTTGAGACGGCGTCAAGTAAAGTCAAGTATCAGGAAAGCGATCTTAACTTCATGAAGATGAAGCGTGGTTTAGATGAGGTTCAAGATTCAAACGTAATAGACAGCATGATAAAGCTGGCACAGGAGAAGTTCGGCTACGTGCAGGCCCTGACAGACTGCCATATATCACTTGCCAGTATAAACAAAGCTATCGGGATAGAAAATTATTATAAGGAAAGGCCGGAGTAAACAATCTTAAATAACGAGGAGTGTATGTAAAAATGAAGAATATTATAGGCAATATATTCGCATCTGTAACGAGCCTATTTCAGCAACGGATACCCAGAATAGATCTTAAGGATAAAAATACGAAAAAGAGGCTAATCGTTGGCGCGCTTATACTGGTTGTGGTAGTGGTAGTGCTCGCTAGGACCATCACTAATCTGCAGGGCGTTATATTTAAGAAAAAACCCAAAGAGGCTAAGGCGCCTGCCGTAACTTTTGAAGAGAGCGCCTCTCCAGTAAAGGCGTTCAGAGTGAAAAAAACAGATTTTCGGGATACATTACCCTGTCTTGGCACAGTCAAAGGATACCGTGAGGTCAATCTTAAGTTCCAGGTAGCTGGTGTCATCGAAAGCTTCAATTTCGAAGAGGGCGAGAAGATACAGGAGGGAGACATAATAGCGAGCCTGGACCAACGGGACGCGCTTCTCAAGCTTAAGTACGCGGAAGTGGAGCTTAAAAAAAACCAGCAGCTTTACGATATAGGTGCCATAAACGCCATAAAGCTTGAACAGGCCAAGTTAGAATATGAATCGGCAAAAAGCGATCTGGACAAGACGAATATTTATGCGATGTCTAACGGCATGCTTGGGACAAGGGAAAAGGATGTAGGCTCATATGTGACGCCAAGCGATAGCAATGACAAAATAGGCGTATTTGTAGCCATCGATAAGGTTTACGCCGAATTTAATGTTATCGAAAAAGACGTCCCAAAAGTCTCAGTTGGGCAGAAAGTCGACGTATTCAGCGATGCCTATCCCACTAAATCTTTTAGCGGAACGATAGACCGGCTTGCCCCTATTATAGAGGGGAAATCTCGAACGGAGGTTTTAAAAGTTGAGCTAGATAATAAGGAAGGAATCCTTAAACCGGGGATGTTTCTCAGGGCCCTTGTATATACCTATGAGAAGAAAGACGCCCTTGTTATACCTTCCTCGGCGATGAAAAAGAAGGAAACAGAATATTTTGTCTACGTCATCAATAAAGAGGAACCTAAGAAGAAAGAAATAAAGGAAAAGCCCGAGACCGAACAGAAGAAAAAGTTCTCCTTATTCGGAGGCAAGACGAAAAAAGATAAGGCCGAAGAAGCGAAGCCGGAGATCAAGGAGAAAGAAGCGGAGTTCGGGATCGTCGAAATAAGAAAAATAAAGGTCGGCTATACTACGCAAGACCTTGTCGAAGTGGAAGAAGGCTTGAAGGAAGACGAGCTTATAATCACTGAGGTGCAGGAAGAGTTCAAGGACAAGGCGAGCGTCGAGATTGTCGAAGTGCAGGAAGGGCTTGTGTAAAAATTCGAAATTCAAAAATTTAAATGGGCGAATTTTAAGGCCCGCGTTTTGAGTTTTGAAGATTGATTTTCGGTTAAAATATGAATCTACCACAATTTTCCGTAGAACGGCCGGTCACGGTTATGATGATAGTGGCGGGTCTTTTGATATTCGGCGTGGTATCGCTGAACCTCATACCGCAGGAACTCTTTCCGCAGATAGTCTATCCACAGCTTACCGTTGTGACGCCGTATGAAAACGCCGCCCCCGAAGAGATAGAGACGCTAATTACCAAACCCATAGAAGAAGCGGTCGGCACGGTAAGCGGCGTCAAGCGGATCCACTCTATATCCAAGGAAGGCCTGTCGCTTGTCATCGCCGAATTCGGCTGGAACCAGAATATAAATTTTGCCGCGCTTGGAATGCGCGAAAAAATAGACCTTATAAAAGAGAGGCTTCCTCGCGAGGCGGAGGAGCCTATCGTCCTGCCATTCAACCCGTTTGATAAACCCATCATGATCCTGAGCATCACCTCAAGCGGCGACCGATCTTCCGTGTCGCTTAAGAATCTCGTTAAGAAGATGATAAAAGATGAGCTTGAGAAAGTCGAGGGGGTGGCTTCAGCCACTATATCCGGAGGTTTGGAAAGGGAGATACAGGTTGAGGTCGATCAGAATAAACTACAGAGTCGCGGGATACCGATACTCGACGTTTCTAAGGCTATAGGAAGCGCCAATCTTAATTATCCAGCAGGTACCATAAAAGAGACTTTTTACGAATATCTCATAAGGACACTCGGGGAGTTTCAGAAAGTTCAAGATATAGAAGAAGTGGCTCTGACGGGCATACAAGACGATGAGGAGTACTACAGGTCCCAGTCTCGCCAGCAGGGAAAGTTTATAAGCGAGCATAAAAAGCTAATCTATGTTAAGGACATTGCCACCGTGGTAGATGGTCTTAAAGAGAGGACCAGCTATTCGCGTTATAACGGTAAGGAGAATATCTCGCTTGCTATCCAGAAACAAGCAACCGGTAATACCGTAAAGACCGTAGATAAGGTTAAGAGGAAAATAGAGGAACTCAAAAATGACATTCCGAAAGACATTCAAATAGCTATAGTATACGACCAGTCGGTATTCATAAAAAGTTCCATCAGAGGTGTCTGGGACGCCGCTTGGCAGGGCGGACTTCTGGTCTTCGTAGTGCTTTTTTACTTCCTGCGAAATGTATGGAGCGCACTTATAGTCACTCTCACTATACCGATATCTGTTATGGCAACATTTGCTTTAATGTTCTTTTCGGGGATAACAATCAACATGATGTCTCTCGGAGGGCTTGCATTCGGGGTGGGAAGCCTCGTCGATTGCGCGATAGTTGTTGTTGAAAATATATTTCGTCATATGCAGATGGGAAAAGGCGGTAAGGAAGCTGCAAATATAGGGGCAAACGAAGTTTTTATATCAGTCACAGGATCGGTTCTTACCACCGTGGTCGTATTTCTACCACTTATATTTGTAGTAGGAATCATAGGCCAGATATCGAAGGACTTTGCACTTACGGTCACCTTTTCTCTTGTAGCCTCGCTCATTGCTTCTGTAACGATAATACCACTTCTTGCTTCACGCAGTATCAACATCGGGAAAGACATGACTCTGGAAGGCGATGATATATCGCAACTTGACCACAGCGGCCTCGTCGGAAAGGTGAGAAGATTTTACGCAGTCGTTCTGGATAAATACATGAGGCACAAACTCAAATATCTGTCTTTTACCATCCTGATTTTCTTGGCCTCTCTTACTCTTTTTATATTCATGGATAAGGAGCTAATGCCAAAGGTGGACCAGGGACAGTTTGCCGTAAAGATCGATATGCCTACCGGTACACGTCTTGAGGTAACAAACCGCGTTTCCGAAAGGGTCGAAAACTATATAATGTCCATACCGGAAGTGGAGTCGGTCAACGTTACAGTCGGTTCTACGAAGGAGTCGGCCACAAAAAGCATAGTGGAGCGTTTGGGTCCTCACCAGGCCGAAATAGTTGTGAACTTGAAGAAGAAACGCACCCGCAAAAGCCAGGATGTGGTCCAGGAGATACAGGCTCGCCTCGAGAAGATGGATATGGAGGGGGCCCGTGTCGAATATGTATTGCAGGAAAATGTGCTTTCAACGGGCATGGGGGTTACAGCTCCAGTGACGATAGAGCTTAAAGGCGCCGAGCTTAAGGAGATGGAGGAGATTACCCGGCGGATCGAAGAGGGCCTTGAAAAGATACAGGGTGTTTACAGTGTCAAGGATAATCTTGCCGAGCCCTCTCCCGAGACGAAAGTCATAATAGACAAGGATAAGGCCTCAGTATATGGCTTGTCTGTTACGGACATCGCCCAGACGGCCCTCATAGGCCTCAAAGGGTATATAGCCAGCAAACTTAAGGAGAAAGGCGAGGAATACGATATACGAGTACGCCTGCGCGAACAGGACAGAAACGACTTTGAAAAGCTATCAAGACTCGAGATACAGTCACCTGCCGGCATAAGGGTAAATTTAGGAAGCGTTGCAAAGTTCGGCAAAGGCAAGGGGCCAAGCGAGATAAAGAGGCTTAATCAGGAGAGGGTGGTTAACATATACGGAAATGTGTACAATAGGCCCATGAAGGATGTTTACGAGGATGTCAATACAATGCTTAAGGGACTGAACCTGCCGAAGGGTTATTACGCTAAACTTACCGGCGAAACGGAAGAAATGAAGGAGTCTTTTGACAGCATGCGTAACGCGATAATTGCCGCTTTTCTTCTGGTGTATATGATAATGGCCGCGCTCTTCGAATCTTTGTGGCAACCTTTCATAATAATGTTTACCATACCCCTTTCATTAATCGGTGTAGCCATTGCCCTAATGGTTTCACGCACCACTGTGAGCGCTTATGTGCTAATGGGCGTCGGCATACTGGGCGGCATAGTTGTCAATAACGCCATAGTGCTTATAGATTGTATAAATCTCTTCAAGTCTAAAGGTATGAGCGATGAAGAGGCCGCTGTGAACGCCAGTAAAATAAGACTCCGGCCGATACTCATGACAGCGCTTACCACTATCCTGGGTCTTGCGCCGATGGCGTTTCTGGGCGGCGAAGGCGCTGAACTTAGGGCGCCTATGGCCATAACCGTAATGGGTGGGCTTACTGTGGCGACATTCCTTACGCTAATCGTTATTCCTACCATCTACGTCGGTGTGGTGGAAACTACTAACAAGATATTCAAGAAAAAACAGCAGCAGAAATAATGAGCCTACCATCGTTCTCCATCCACAGACCTGTCACGATGCTGATGATATACATCATTCTCGTTTTGATGGGAATCTTGTCTCTTACTCAGCTGCCGGTCGAGTTATATCCTAATATCAGCTTCGGCGAAGTAAGCATAATAATAGAGGTAAGGGGCGGTATACCGCCAACGGAAGTAGAGTCACTGGTGACTAAAGTTGTCGAGGAAGGCGTAGGAACGGTCAGCCATCTGGAGGAGATGCTATCTATCTCGAAAGAGGGAGAGTCTACGGTCGTCCTTAGCTTCGAACCAGGTCTGAACATGAACTTTGCCGCCCTCGAAGTGCGCGAGAAGTTCGCCCGTGTAAAGAATAGACTCCCTAAAGAAATTGAAAAACCCATCATAGCTCAATTTAAGCGTTCCGACGTGCCCATAGTCATAATGGCGGTTACAAGCCTTAAGCGCACTACCGAAGAGTTGCGCAAGATGGTTGATGAAAACATCAGGGAATCGATAAAACGTATAAACGGCGTTGCCGATGCCGATGTGGCTGGGGGCCGGGAGCGAAAAATCCTAGTGGAGGCCGACCAGCGTAAGATGGCCGCATATGGCCTTCCTCTTGATAAACTTATCGCCATGATAAGCGCCAATAACCTTAACCTCCTGTCCGGAGGTATGGATGTAGGTAAGGAGAAGTACCTCATCAGGGCTATAGGGTTATACCAATCGGTCGATGATATAAAAAATATCCCCGTGAGCGCACTTCCGAACGGAACTATAGTGCGGCTTAAGGACGTCGCAAACGTGGTGGATTCTTATCTTGAAGCCACGGGTTATGCGCGTGTTAACATACGGCCTGTCGTATCCGTCTACGTCCAGAAGGAGTCAACGGCCAATACCATACAGGTGGCAAAAGCGGTCGAAGAAGAGGTAGAGAGGCTGAGGGAAAGGCTGCCCAAGGATATACAGATAATCATTACCAGTAATCAGGCCGACTTCATAAAAAAATCTATAGACAACCTCAAGGGCTCTCTCCTTCAAGGCGCCGGTCTTATAATACTCGTGCTTACGTATTTTTTGGTGAAGTTAAAGAAGAAATTTGTGATATTGACTTCGGCGCTGATTCTGGCGGTGCTCTTCATGCCCATATCTATTTTGCCGTTTGTCATACTGGCCTTGATAATAGCTGCGGCTATCATAAAGCTTGTACGGCCGATCCTTATCGTAAGCTCGGCCATACCCATCTCAGTTATAATAACATTCATCTTCATGTACTGGATGAAACTTTCGGTGAATTTCATGACTCTCTTTGGTCTTGCTCTCGGCGTCGGGATGTTAGTTGACAATTCTATCGTCGTCTTTGAGAATATCCTGCAGAAAAACGAGCGCGGCCTAAGCGGTATAGCGGCGGCTGTGGCGGGCGCTGAAGAGGTATGGATAGCGATATGGGCATCTACGCTAACCACTATAGTAGTATTTCTGCCGATGGTCTTTGTTGGGGAGGAGATAAAGCTCCTATACGGGGGAGTCGCGTGGACTGTAACATTTTCGCTTATCATATCGCTTTTCGTAGCTATTACCATCGTGCCGCTTCTTTCATCGAGAATGAGATTTTCCGTAGAGGCGATACCTAAAGGATATGGTAAAGATGTAAGCGGTTTTATGAAGAGACTATATGATCTTCAACGAAAAGGGGTGACAAGGTTTTTGCGCCACAGGTACAGATATCTTATATTCGCGTTTATTGCTCTGGCGGTGGCCTTCTTTCTTTTCACAAGACTCGGAATGGAATTTCTCGGCACAACAGAGCAGAACAAATTTACCATATTCATAGAGATGCCTACCGGAACGAAACTTGAGGTGACAGATAGTATAGTAAAAAAGGTTGAGGCAATAGTAAAGGAGATACCGGAGGTAAAGACTTTTTCGGCCAGGGTTGAACCATGGTCGAGCAAAGTTTACGTTGAGCTCGTTAGTCTGACTGAGCGCAAGCGCTCAGTATCACAAGTCATCGAGAGCATACGTCCGAAAGTGGAAAGGCTTAAGCCCGCATTCATATATTTTGAAGAGCAGCAGGAAGTCGGGACCAAGGAGCTTATCATAGAGCTTTTCGGATACGATTACGCGACGATGCGCGAAATAGCGATTTCCATGGCAACAAGGCTCGGCGCAATAAAGGGTTTTACTGATACCAAGATAAGGATGCGTGAAGGAAGGCCGGAGCTTGGATTAAAAGTTGACAGGAAAAAGATAGGTATATTCAACATGACTGTACAGGATGTTGCCGACATGGTGCACGCTCAGATGAGAGGCTTGCGCGCCACCCTTTTTCATACTGAGGCGAGTGAAGTCGAAACGATAGCGCGACTCGACGAAAAATACCGCAAGACATTCAAAGACCTTCACAAGTTGATACTCATGAACAGGGAAGAAGACAAGATATATCTTGATCAGCTTGTCGATTTCAAATACGGCCTTGGCCCCAGTGAGATATGGCGAAAGAACAAATCAAGGATGATCCAAGTAAGTTCTAATATAGGTGCCATACCATTAAGCAAGGCAGCCGAGATAGTGAAAAAGACTATGAGCGATCTTAAACTTCCAGAGGGTTATTATTGGCGGATAGGAGGCAATTTCCCCACCATGATGGCCACGCAAAAACAGTTCCGAGCGATAATAATTCTCATAATAGTTCTTATTTATCTGGTTCTTGCCTCATTGTTTGAGTCCTATTATCAACCCTTTATAATTATGGTATCCGTGCCTCTTGCGCTCATAGGTGTCGTTATAGCGTTATATGCGGCAGGCAAATCGGTAGGAATGGGAGTTCTTGTGGGAATCATGATGCTCGGAGGTATAGTGGTGAACAACGCGATCCTTCTTATCGACCATGCCAACGGCTTGCGCAGAAAAGGGATGAATCACCTTAAGGCTGTAATAGTAGCGTCACGGGACAGGCTTCGCCCTATACTAATGACCACAATAACAACGCTTCTTGGCCTCCTGCCCATGGCGATAAGCACTCAAGAAGGATCGAACCTATGGAGTCCTCTTGCTATAACGGTCATGGGCGGTTTAAGCAGTTCCACCATATTGACACTGCTTTTGGTGCCGAGCGCGTATGTTGTTACCGAGGATCTTAAAGGGCGTATAGCCGGATTTTTCCGAAAAAATCTTAAAAATAAAAGCGGTGCGTCTCCAAAAAATTCAGAAAAATAAATATAGGTTAAGATGTAAAAAAGTTAGAATTATTCTATTGACTACATACTATATATGTGATATATTATACACGTAAGATGCGAGAAATATTTTTTTGATTCATAAATTAACAAATAAAAAAAGTTTTTATAAACAGCTACCTTTAAGAAACTCATTCTTAACAAAAAACATAGTTCGATTTATTTATATAATCCGTTTGGCGCTGGAAAAGATTCAAAAATATTTTTGTAGAGGCACTTTTAGGGAGAGGTAAAAGATGATTGAGTATTACTCGCCGCGAAAAAGATTCTTGCTGAAAAGCATCGCTGTCATCCTTGTTCTTTCGTTTGTTTGGTATGACATCGCATGGGCCGGAGATCTTTTTTATGCCCTACCAGCCCCCAAAAGCGCGGCGCACACTGCTCCCATCCCATCCGCCGAAACTAAAGAAGTAGAAGACATCCTGGACGAGGTAACAAATTATGACTTATTGTCATATAATAAGCGAAAGTCTGGTGCTGAAAGTCTTCTGCCAAGCGTGGAGGAAAAAGAACAATCGTTGCGATTTTCTCCAGGATACGTTCAGGAGCAGCAGCAGAAACACGAGGAGATTATAAAACAGAAGCAAGATACCGAGGAGATGATGTGGAGCCTTCACGATGATCTTGCCAGAAAGCTCCAAAAAGGAGAAGAAGATGAGGAGTGGAAGCTACAGAGAAAGCGCGGCGGCCCCCAGGACGTACCCAGCCCCGAAGCCGGTATCTATTATACGCTCGAAGATTACGACGAGGCTGGAAAACCCCGACAGATCAACGTCTATGTCTACGAAGGGGATAGCCACCGAGGCAAGCTTCTTGAGATAGTCTCCTACGATATAAGCGATCTTAATACCGATCCATTTACTTCAGGGGCGCAGGAGATCAAGACCGAAGACGGTGATTCATTCATGGGTTCCTATCGGCAGCTTCCCACAAGAGAGGGGCTCACCGATGACAGGATAATATCTCGGACGGTGTATTTCGGAAGTAAGGGCGAGGAAAAAATAGATTATATCATCTCAGGGTATGATGAGAAAGGTATTCCAGGAGAAGTAACCATATACGATTACAACAAAACCGGTGATGAGAATCTGGATGAGACAAGGACTTATAATATCGAAGGGCTTGATATAGATTTTAAATCAGATGACTGGAAAACGCGCCTCGGCGAAGACCGGCTTACAAGGACGACGGTATATACCGGTGCTAAGAAAGAGGAGCGCATAGACTATATTTTAGATACTTACCTTTTCGAAGATGATGGTCGCACTAATAATCCAAACAAAATAACCCTTTACAATTACAATAGCGATAATTCTATCAAGGAGGTGAGGACTTACTACATAACGGACACCGATAGAGCCGACTGGCGCACCGATGATCAGTCAAGGCTTGAAAGCATAACGGTCTACGAGGGCGCAAAGGATAAGGAAAAAGTCCGGTATTCTCTGTCTTATTATTTCTTCGATCAGGCTACAGGCGCATATATACCGTGGGAGAGAAAGGATTATTTTTACGACGACAAAGGAGTTATGACTCAGACTAAGACGTATGATGTGTCTGGCCTTGCGCCCGATAAGATCGCTACAGTCGGCGCGGGGGATCTACAGGAAGAGGCCTTCTTCAAAGGGCAGAAACACCACGAAAGGCTAAATTATGTTAATAGTCTCTATGACCCGGCCACAGGCCAGCCTCAGATAAAAACTGAGTATGTGTATAGCGGCAGGGCTCTCAGAAATGTCAATACATACGACGTGACATCCGTTGCTACCGGCGGAGCGCGGATTCTACAGGAGGCGAGTATATACGAAGGCAAGGCGGGGAAAGAACGCCTGCTCACAACGACGAGCTATTATCCGCAAGGTCAGATATTGAAGAGAACTCGCTATACATACCTTCAGAACGCCCTCGGCATAGATTACGCATCGCATATAACCGAGGAAACGCATTCGCTCACCGGAGAGGTTGTGGAACGGGTTGAGACCAGCAACAATCTCGATTATATCTGGAATGGCATACGTATGGAAGATAAGAACGGAAATATCCGTAACCAGCATATAGAAACTTACTATACCTTCCAGGGCGCCGAGAAGCTCGATAGGATCGAGGACGTCGTTTTATCAGCCTACAGTGCTAAGGGACAGGCAGGACTTGAGAAGAGGACAAAATACGTGGTCGATTATTCAACCGATCCAGCTGGTGTGCCGGAAAAGGTGGAATATCAGGAGGTCCGGAACCTGATGTTCAGTCCCAAAGGCAGCGTCACG
>JAMWCX010000001.1:0-149688 GCA_023818895.1 Candidatus Omnitrophota bacterium
GAATCCACAGCCGAAAAACTCCTGCCTTCACCCCGGGATAAGGAACAGTCGTACAAGTTCGCTCCCGGCTATCTCATGAACCAGCAGGAAAAACACGAGGACATAATCAAACAGAGGCAGGCGACCGATGATCTTCAGTGGGCGGTAGATCAGGATCTGCGAAAAAAGACGCGCGGCGAAGGTGAGGACGACGAGTGGAAACTGCAACGCAAGCGAGGCGGCGGCCAGGAGCGTGGTGGCGGGGAGGGCGCCATACAGTATACCTTGAGCAATTTTGACGAAAATGGCAAGCCGGGACAACTTAATGTGTATGAATATAACAGCGATCGTTCGCTACGCGCTATCGTAAGTTATGACATAGCTGACATGGATCCGGCGAAATGGCTTGCCGGCACGACAGAACTGAAGACTGAGGACGGTTCAAAGCTTCTTGGCTCATATGCAAGCAAAGCCGACATCTCGACCCTGGGCGACAGAGATATTCTGACAATGACGTTTTATATCGGATCGAAAGGTTTCGAGGTCGCTGACTATGCCCTTTCCGGATATGACGAGGAGCTCGAGGCCTTTACGGAGCTGACGATGTACGAATACGGAGGCGGCGGCGTGCTCGCGAAGACGGTGATGTATGATGTCTCCGGCATAACCGAAAAGCTGGAACCGGAGAACAAGGGGGCGTGGAAGGACCTTCTTGTGCCGACCCTTGTAAAGCGCGCGACGGTCTTCGAGGGCGAGAAATCTAAAGAGAGGATACGCTATGTGCTCGACAACTATTTTATCAGCGGAGAAGGCGCCAACAATCCGTCGCGGATAAGCATCTATGATTATAGCAAAGTAAGTGGCGACCAGCTTGATGAAGTAAGGACGTATGACATATCGAGCATGCGTGAAACCGTCCCTGTTATGCTGCCCGGCGGCGTGCAGCTGCCTGCGGTGCCGGTTTCGGAAGAGGATCTGCTGGCGGAAGACCGCGACAGGCTCAGGGCTGTTGCGGTATATCAGGGAGAAAAGAATAAGGAGAAGGTCAATTATAGCCTGCGGTTTGGCGAAAGCGGTGTCCAGCTCTCGCGGTCAGATTACATCTACGATGAGGATGAGTCTGGCGACCTTGACATGGTTGTCACTTATCGCGGCGAGACAGAGGAGATCATATCGCGGCAGATGTATACGGGCAGGGAAGGAAAAGAAAAAGTGGAGCGGGCGATAAGCTACAGGACGAACGGCGAGATTACCTCGATAAGTAAGTATGTCTACGATCTTCCGGCATCTGAGTTCGGAGGCGACGCAAGCGCAAAGACGCTCGACCGGGTAATTACCTTCAGGAGCGGGGAGGACACCGATGATGCGGAAGTGTTTCTTGAGGATGGCTACATATCGAAGATATCTTACTATGAGGGGAGAGTGTCGGAAGAGAATCTGACCCACGTCTTCTCGCTGAACAGAGACGGATATCCGATTGAGAGGAGTGATTACATCTATGATATAGACCGGAACAAGGGGCTTGACCAGACGCGGACGTACCAGCTTGATGAAGGTGACGAGTATGATCTTGCGAAAGGTAAACTGCGGTCAGTATCGGATTATTCGGGTCTGACCGGTGAGGAGAAGATCCGGCACACCCAGACATACCGGCTGAACGAGGACGGAGCTCTCGAAGAGGATGATTACACGTGTTATATATACCAGAACGGCGTGCTTGTGCAGCACGAGACGTATTATGATAATGCCTCCTCTGCCCGCCTGAAACAGCTGGCCGTCTACCGCGGGACCGAGAGCGAGGAACGGCTTGCCAGCACGACCGATATGTACCGCTCGGGAGGCGTGAAGGCGTATTCCGAATATTCATACACCGGTAGGTCGCTCAGGGCGGTCGATACGTGGGACGGCATCGACAAGAAGGGGCTCAGGTCGCACTCGGTATTCGATGGTTTCGAAGGCGAGGAGAAGATCAGGTCGACGCAGGCCTACCACAAGAACGATGCGGGAGCCATTGAACCGAACGATTACACCGTCTATAACTACGTGAACGCTGTCATGACCTCCCATACGGTCTACTATGGCGAGGGCGTTTCCGGACAGGTCAAGCAATACGCCGCCTATACCGGGGCCGAAGGCGAGGAGCGGCTCCACACCACGATCGATTACCGGCGCGACGGAAGCATAAGGAGTAATTCCCTGCACACCTATAATGCAGTTACCGGCGCCCTTGTCAGTGTGGCGGTATGGGACGGCCTGCAACAGATCAATATCCTGAGCGAATCGACCTTCTTCGGTTTTAAGGGAGAGGAAAAGACTCTTTTTACACAGACCTACCGTCTTAACGAAGCCGGTATTGTTGAGCCAAAGGACTATACTATCTACAAATATGAGAACGGCCGCCTTGCAAGCCATAGCACATATTACGGGAATGAGGCCTCGACGCAGGTCAAGCAGCGGGCTTTCTACCAGAACGAGGAAGGTGAGGAGAAGCTCAAGACCACCACCGATTATTACCGCTCAGGAGCCGTGAGGAGTTATTCCGAATTCGATTACGACGCCAATAATACCCTCGCGTGCGTCAGTACTTGGACTGATGAAACCAAGGCGGTCTTGAAGAGCGTGTCGGCCTTCTTTGGCTTTGAAGGGGATGAGAATATCCTCAACACCCAGACCTACGTACTTACTTCTAATGGGAGCGTGGTTGCTAACGATTATACCGTGTATCGATACGAGAAAAGCGTTCTTGCAAGCCACCTCACCGTCTACGGTGATTCGTCTTCGACGGCACTGAAGCAAGAAGCGACCTATACAGGCCATGAGGGATCGGAGAAGATATCGACTACAACCGATTATTTCAGGCCGTCCAGCGGCACAGCGTCCTTGACGGATGGCTTCGCAAGGGGCGGTGTCAAGTCGTATTCGGAATACAGATATGACACTGTCTCGAAGGCGTTGAGAGGTGTATCCACATGGGAAGACAGCGCGAAGTCTGTACTCCTGAACGAGTCGATGTATGCGGGATTTGACGGCGAGGAGAAGGTCCAGACCTCACAGTCATATTACCGGGATCATACGCCGAAAGAATTCACCAGGTATATATATGTTAACGGCGTCATTAGGGCTCATATCTCCTATTACGGGAACGGAAGTTCAGGCGCCGTCAGGCAGACGGCCACCTATACCGGCGAAGAGGGCGAGGAGGTCATAGACAATACGACAGACTATGAGTACCCATTTGATGAAGGAGAGCAAGAGGGTGAGGAAGAGGCGGTAGCTGGGCAGGCTCCCGAGGATGAGAGCTCATACTCAGAATATACCTATGACCCCGTATCGGGAGCTATGACGATGATGACGACCTGGTACGATTCTTCCAAGGTGCGGCTGAAGAGCGTAAGCACATTTTCAGGCAACAGGGGAGGCGAAAAGATACAAAGCACTCAGACCTATAACACGGACGGGTCATTCAAGGATTATACTGTCTATGCTTACGACGGACCCGCCCTTGTGTCGCACGCAACCTACTACGGTGGGCCGTCGTCGGTGATTGTAAAGCAGGCCGCGATATATACCGGCACTGAAGGCTCAGAGAAAATATGGAAGACTACCGATTACCGGAGAGATGGGACGATATCCTCGTATTCGGAATATACGTACGATAACAGGGCCCTGGAGAGGATAGATACCTGGGGTGAAAGAGGCTGATCTTAACAGGCAGAGCATCAGGGCGGCCGCAGGCGAGGTGCGAAGCGGCATGGAAGGCACCATCACCAGGAGTCAGACTATAGTGATCGATGACGAGAGAACAGGTGTCCATGTCGTACGAGGCGCCGATCACGAGGGCAGAAAACTTGCCGATGTCGCAAGGCAGCTCGGCGTATCTGCGGAAGGGATCGCCGGATACGAGGTTGGCGTCAAGTTCGTGCGCACGACCGCTTCTGACGGAAAAGTCGAGATTAGGGCAGTGACGAGCGAGCGTTCCGGACTTGAGCTTAAGGACGGGTTCGTCATACCGAGCGTTACCAGGACTTTCAAGGAGAGCGAGGATCTCGTGGCGAGCATGCATTCACACCTCGACAGGATAGAGTCGATCGAGTCTGTCGTCGTCGATATGGCGGCCTCGGCCGCGATCGCGCGGATAACCGGCAAGCGGATATCAGAGCACATCATACAGCCATCCGCCGATGGCATGGATATAGTTGTGAACGAGGTGAAAGAGGAGGAGCCGGGCCTCTTCAGATTGGTGGGAAGAGAGGATCTTGGTTCCGTGGCGCTTCCCGAGTCTCAGCATGTCGGATTCCGCGCATGGCAGGAAGTACGCACCAGCCGGTCTACTAGGGTGCCTATATACGGCGGGGCCGAGATGGAGCGCACCGATGAGCCTGACATATTCGCGATCATATTGAGGGAGACAGCGACCAGTTCGGAGGCACATGAGGCGAAACTTGAGGCGTCAATACACAGGATGGCCGAGGAGATGATGCCCCCTGCCGTCGAACAGCCATTTGCCTTGATAGGTGTCGAAGCGACTGCTGGGGCGATGCTCGCGCCTCCCGCCAGGCAGATCAGAGCTATCGACGTTATTCTCGATATGATAGCCGCCGGCAAATATGATTTCACCGAACGGGACGCTTTCAGCGCGCTCCGGAAACTGGCTACAAGCGGCGTCATCACCCAGCCGGTGGCTATCGCGTTCGACGCCACAAGCGTTGTCGACGCAAACGGTAAGATCACGAACGCGTCCTTCGGAGAGACGGTCTTAAGTGCGCGTGCCAATGACGATATAGCCAAGGTTGTCCTCATCGCCAGGAGCGAGGATCAGAAGCGCTCGCTTGAAGGCAAGATCGAAGGTGTAAGTGTTGTCGTCGTAAACGAAAATACGGACAATCCGTCGAATGTCATAAGGGTGGCATTCGAGAACAGGGTCGGCAATATCGCTATCTTCCTAGAGGATAGCGGCACCGAGCTCGCTCTCGTCGAGAGAGATGTCGCGGCGGTGCAGCATACGCCAAGGGCCGGGACCATTGCCTACGCCGTTTTGAATAAGCAGGCACCTGCAGCTGAAGTGCCTGCTGGCAAGATAAACCTCGCAAACCTCCTTACATCCATCGCGATGAAGGGCGCGTTCGTCGGGATGGGCTACGACGAGCGCGACGAGCGCGTGCAGAGCCTGGCCCGGTTCTTCGGCTTCCACAGGATAATCGCCAACATCGCCAAGGCCCTCGAGGACTTCATGAGGGCCGTGGAGCTCGCCGCAAAGAGCGTGTAAAAAACGCGCAAAAATCCCTTGACACCCGCCTTTTTATCAGATATACTTAATTAGCAATAGTGTTAACTAAGTATACTTATATGAAATACGCCAAACTGACAGCGATAGATAAACTTTATTTCGGGTACGAAGAGATAGGCCGCGCATTGGGCATCAGCGATAAGTCCGCCAGGGTGTCGGCTAACAGGTATGTAAGGCAGGGCTTTCTCATCAGGATAAAGCGCAATCTCTACGTATTGAAAGAGCGTTGGTCTGCGTTTGGCAGGGAGGAGAAGTTTATCCTCGCTAATATCGCCCAGGTGCCCTCTTATATATCGCTTATGACGGCGCTCGATTATTATGAGGTGACGACACAGGTCCAGCGCAACTTAATCGAGTCTGTCGCGCTGAAAAGGACAAAGTCGATAGAAGCGGGCGACGACATATTCAATTATTCCAAGATAGACGCCAGGCTCTATTTCGGGTTTTCGAGAAAGAACGGTTTCTTTATCGCGGCGCCGGAAAAGGCGTTTCTCGACGCCGTCTATCTCCTGTCGTTAAAAAGGTACCGTTTCGATCTGGCATCGATAGATCCGGACAGGCTGGACAAGGCCGTCTTGTGCTCCATGGCCCGAAAGTATCCCCGAAAAACCAAGAAGGCGCTCGAATCGTATGGATATTTTAAAAACACATGAGATATTTGAGATAGATACGCTCGACGGGTTGAAGAGCGCGGGGCTCGTTGAGCCGCTGGTCTTCGGCGGCGGAACGATGCTTCGGCTGTGCTATGAACTGAACCGCTATTCCGTGGACATTGACTTCTGGTTCATTAAAAAAGTCGACGCAAAATCGTATTTCGACAGGATGCGCCGATATCTGGAGATGAATTTTGACCTGACCGACGCGCAGATAAAATTCTATATGCTCCTTTTCGAGATCCGTTCAAAGGATTATCCGAAACGGCTCAAGATAGAGATAAGAAAAGAGGCGCGGCAGTGCGATTTCCAGGAAAAGATCGCCTTCTCGAAGTTCAGCACGAAGCAGGTGATCCTTAGGGTTCACACGCTTGAGCAGACGATGAAGAACAAGGTCGAGGCGGCGTTGGAAAGGAAAGAGATTCGCGATTTCTTTGATATAGAATTTATGCTTCGCCGGGGGATAAAGATGACACTTAGCGGTAAGAAAAGGGAGGAGCTTTCGAAGGTCGCCGTTTCCTTCAAGGATAACGACTTCAAGGTCACGCTGGGTTCTATCATCGACGCCGATACAAGGCGCTTCTATATCGCGAATAAATTCTCATACCTGCTCTCCAGCCTGCGTGGATAGCGCGCCTCATTTGTTTTATATTGACTCGCCAGCCTCTTTATATTACAATTATTTCCTCGCAGTACGCTATTTATAAGTATGTAATTCTCTTAATATAATTACAACACTCCACATGACTGACCTGGAAATAGCCCGCAAGGCAAAGCCAAAGCCCATCACGGAAATAGCTGCGCGGTTGGGTATACAACGTAAATATCTTGAGGCCTACGGTGACTTCAAGGCGAAAGTCTCTCTCGATATTCTAAGCAAGACAGGCCGCGGTCGCGGTAAATATATCGTAGTTACCGGAATTACGCCCACCCATCTGGGCGAAGGGAAGACCGTTACGACGATAGGTCTTTCCATGGCTATTAACAGGGCCGGCAAAAAGAGCGTTGCTTGCCTCAGGCAGCCTTCGATAGGGCCTTTCTTCGGCATAAAGGGCGGCGGCGTGGGCGGCGGCTACTCGCAGGTTATACCGACGCTCGATATTAATCTGCATCTCACTGGCGACATCCATGCCGTCTCTCAGGCGCATAATCTTTGTGCCTCATTTCTCGATAACCACATCTTCAGGGGCAACCGCCTCGGTCTGGACAAGAATAAGATTCATTGGAATCGTGTTGTGGATGTAAACGATCGTGCCCTGAGGAAGGTCAGAATAGGCCTCGACTGCCCGGCGTGCGCGGAACGCTCAAGTGGTTTCAACATCACTGCCGCAAGCGAGGTCATGGCGATACTTGCGCTTGCCGATTCGGTCAAGGATATGCGTGAGCGTTTAGGCAGGATAGTGGTGGGTTTCACCAAGAATGACAAACCCGTTACCGCCGAGGACATTAAAGTCGCAGGCTCAATGGCGCTTCTCTTAAAGGATGCGATAAAACCCACGCTGGTGCAGACGATAGAAAACACGCCCGCCTTCATACATACAGGACCTTTTGCCAACATCACGCACGGCAATTCATCCATAATAGCCGACAGGATGGCTCTTGGGTTGGCGGATTATGTGGTGACGGAGTCCGGCTTCGGCGCAGACTGCGGCCTTGAGAAGTTCGTCAATATAAAATGCCGGGTAAGCGGCCTTAAGCCCGACGCCGTTGTCCTTGTGTGTTCGGTGCGGGCGCTTAAAGTACATTCAGGAATGTTCAGGATGACAGTCGGCCGTCCTCTTGGAATAGATATAGAAAAAGAGAATATTGACGCTGTTGAGCAAGGGTGTGTGAACCTTGAAAGACAGATAGAGAATTCGAGGCTCTATGGAGTTCCGTGTGTCGTAGCCATCAACAAATTCAGGACTGACACCCAAAAAGAAATTAACATCATAAGGCGCAGAGCCCTTGAGTGCGGCGCGTTTGATTGCGTGGTAAGTCAATTTTACAAGTGCGGATCAAAGGGCGGTATGCCGCTTGCGCTTGCCGTTATGGGGGCGTGTGAGGCTAGGTCTAAGTTCCATTTTCTGTATCCGGCCGAAGCTTCGATAAAGTCGAAGATCGAGACGATAGCCCGCTTGGTCTACGGTGCCAGGGGCGTACACTATGACAGGTGCGCCGAAGGAAATATTTCGCTTTTTCAGAAACTTGGCTACGGACATCTTCCTGTATGCATGGCCAAGACGCATCTTTCGCTTTCCCATGATCCGGCGCTCAAAGGCGCGCCGAAGGATTTCATTCTGCCTGTCCGGGACGTCCAACCGTCGATCGGCGCTGGGTTCTTGTACGCGCTCTGCGGAAATATTCAAACGATGCCGGCTCTGCCGGCTCATCCTCACGGCGAGAACATAGATATAGATTCAAAAGGGAGAATGAGATATGTATCTCGATAAGCCGCTACGGCAATACCTTGACGACCTCGCGGCCAAAAAACCCGCCCCCGGCGGCGGATCCGCCGCCGCGCTCGCCGCCGCGATAGGCACGAGCCTCATGTCGATGGTGGCTAATTACACCGTCGGAAAGCCCAAATACAAAGACGTCGAAGCTAAGGTGGCCGATATCCTTCTTAGGGTCCAGAATTTCGACAGCGAGCTTCGATCTCTCGTAGACGACGACGTTGCCGCCTATAAAAAACTTTCGGAGGGATTGAAGGCCGCCTGCGACGATAAGGCGAAGAAAGAGGCGCTTTACAAGGCCGCCTGCGAGGTTCCGTTCAAGGTCTGCGAGATATCGGCCAAGTGCTTAAAACTCTGCAAGGAGCTGGCGGAATCCGGCAACAGGAACCTCGTTACCGACACGGCGATCGCGGCGATACTTCTCGAAGGGGCTTTCTTCTCGGCGAAGTACAACGTTTACATAAATCTTGAGTGCATCGAAGATATGGATTATATCGGCAAGGTCCACCAGGTCCTTGCGCCGCTCGAGGAGAGCATACCGGAACTTAAGGAAGAGATACTCGAGATATGCGAGGACGTGATCGATACAATGGAGTGTAAATAATACGGAAGAAAGAGACGAAAATGGAAGGAGTCACCCAGATGGCAGGGAAATTGCTCGAGGGAAAGCCTCTGGCGGAAAAGATAAAGGCCGCTATCACCGCCGAGGTCGCAGTTTTAAAAAATAAGTGCGGAAAGCCGCCGAGGCTCATCGCCGTACAGATAGGCGACAATGCATCATCGGCCGTTTACATAAAAAATCAGAAGAAGGCAGCAGAGGCTTTGGGCATAGAATACGATCTCAAGACGTTGCCGGCCGCATTGACTCAGGCCGAGGCCGAGAAACTGATAAATGAGCTTAATGCGGACAAGGGTGTTACCGCGATCATCCTTCAGCTTCCCGTGCCGTCCCAGATAGACGCCAAGAAACTTGTGAGCATGGTATCGCCTGACAAGGACGCCGAGGGCATGCATCCGCAGAATATCGGCAAGATCCTTCTCGGTAAATATTCTATCGGACCGTGCACGCCAATGGCCATAATGGAGCTTCTGGACTCGACAGGCGAGAATCTTTATGGCAAAGAAGCGGTGGTGGTCGGTCACTCCGAGATAGTGGGAAAGCCTATTTCGTTGATGCTGCTCAACAGGTTCGTTACCACAACAGTCTGCCATATAGCAACGGGCGAGCGGGGGGTATTGCCAGACCACGTGAAGCGCGCTGAGATTCTTATCGTCGCCGTTGGTAAGGCCGGCATAGTGAAGGGTGACTGGATCAAGCCGGGCTCTATAGTCATAGACGTCGGCATAAACAGGGTGGCTGACAAGATAGTCGGGGATGTCGAGTTCGAGCCCGCCGCGGCAAAGGCCGCGTTTATTACGCCGGTTCCCGGCGGAGTGGGACCATTGACGACAACGATACTCATGCGCAATACGGTGGAATTATTCAAGTCTCAGGTGAGCAAATGAGTTTTTGCGACAAGATAAGGTCCGGTAAATTCGTGGTGACAAGCGAGATAGGTCCTCCGAAGGGAACGGACATAAAGGAGATGCTCGACGACGCCGATCTCGTCAAGGGCAAGGTAGACGCCATAAACGTTACTGACCTGCAAAGCTCGGTGATGAGGGTCGGTTCGCTTGCCATATGCCGCCTTTTGAAAGAGCGCGGCATCGAACCTATATTCCAGCTGACATGCCGCGACCGTAACCGTCTGGCGCTCCAGAGCGACCTTCTGTCCGCCAGCGTCCTTGGCATAGAAAACGTTCTTCTTCTCACCGGAGATTACCCCACCCTTGGCGACCATCCCGAGGCCAAACCGGTCTTTGATATAGGATCGGTCCAGCTTATAGAGATCGCCAGGACGTTGCAGGAAGGCAAGGACATGAAGGGAAACACCCTTAAGGGCGCGCCGAAATTCTGCATAGGCGCTGTTGTTAATCCCGGCGCAGATCCGCTAGAGCCTGAAATCATCAAGATGGAAAAAAAGATCGAGGCCGGCGCCGAATTCTTCCAGACACAGGCGGTGTATGATATTGATCAGTACAAGAGATTTCTGGACGCGATCAGGCATCTTAAAACGACAATCCTTGCCGGCATAGTGCTGTTGAAATCAGCCGGTATGGCTAAGTTCATGAACAAAAACGTCGCCGGCGTGTTTGTTCCCGAAAATCTGATAAAGCAGATGGAAGAAGCAAAGGACAAATCCGCCACCTCGATCGAAATCGCGGCGCGACTCATAAAGGAGCTAAAGCCATTGAGTCAGGGCATACATATAATGCCGATAGGATGGGATAAGAAAGTGCCGGCAGTGTTGGAGGCGGCGGGATTATAGCGGCAATCTATGAACTAAACAATTTTGAATTTCAAAATTGTAATTTGTTTAACTCTCTGTGATATTGGAAGTTAGAGATTACTGGAGATTATATGAAAGGAAAAGCTATGGCTAAAGTTACGGCAGAGATCACCGCAAAAGACGTTGCATCACTTATAGTTAAAGGCGCCGGTACTGTGGCGTCACTTACAGAGGGGTATTTGGCTAAAGCGATCAAGGAGAAAGGCGAGAGTTCAAAAGTGGGTTTCCCGGACACGGCCTTTTATTTGCCGCTTGCCAACGCGCTTTTAGGCGCGGAAGTGAAGACGCTTGCCGACGCAAAGAAGGTGTTTGAGACGGCGAAATCGTTTCTCCCAAAGATTGTCGACGAGTCAAAGTGGGACAAATTTCTTAAAGACGCCCTTAATGCCGGCGTCGCGACAATACTTTCCGCGGAGATACTGCAGGCCCTGCGCTACCTTTACGGAGAAGAGCCTCAGGCCGATTGCCCCGGTTTCTTTTCGGACACGCTTCTTCGCGCGCTTGGAATACAGCTGGTCGATGGCAGGATATCGGGAATAGCCGTTGTATTGGGCAAGGCGCCTGACGCGAAGACCGCCGTTGAGATCATCCGCGACCTCCAGAAACGCAATATACTTACTCTTGTGGGCGATTCGGTAGGAGGTGTAAGCATAATAGAACAGCTCAAAGAAGGCGGCCTCCATATGGGACTTGAGAGTTACGTCGTCCCGTTCGGTCGTGATACGGCCTCAGTTGTTTATGTCCTGAATTTCGCCATACGTGCCGCGCTCACATTCGGCGGCATAAAGGCCGGAAACACCGCCGCGTGCGTCGATTATGTCAGAAACAGGGTGCCGGCGTTCGTGCTTCTCCTAGGTGGGGTCGATGAGATAAAGGCCGCTGCCGGCGGCGGAGCGCTGGCCGCCGGAGTTCCCATAATAACCGATCTCGATCTTCCCGAGATTAAGGTACCGGGTGTCTGCGCGCACGAAGAATGCCTCGTCGTCGAAAAAGATTATAAAAAGATAGTGCAGAAGGCGATCGAGAGCAGGGGCATCAAAGTAAAGGTGTCCCAGATACCGGTGCCGGTTCCCTTCTCGGCCGCATTTGAGGGAGAAAGGGTCAGACGGGCCGACATGTTCGTGCAATTCGGCGGCAAGTACTCAACGGCGTTCGAATACTTGAGGATGAGGAAGATGGACGAGATAGAGAACGGCAGGGTCACGGTCGTGGGGCCGGAGATTGACGCTATGCAGGAGGGCGGGAGCTATCCGCTCGGTATCGTTGTTGATGTGGCGGGCCGCAAGATGTCGGCGGATTTCGAGCCTATACTAGAGAGGCAGATACACAAGTTCCTCAATTACGCTATGGGCGTATTCCACATGGGCCAGCGTGACATGAACTGGATAAGGATCTCAAAGGACGCCGTAAAGAGCGGTTTCAAAATCCGCCATTTTGGGGATATTCTAGTTGCTAAGCTCCACGATGAGTACGGCGCGATCGTTGACAAGGTTCAGGTCGCTATCTATACGAATGAGGCGGACGTAAGCAGGCTATTGCCCGAGGCAAAGAAGGTGTTCGAGGCCAGGGACAACCGCATAGCGGGCATGACCGACGAATCGGTCGATACGTTCTATAGCTGCACTCTATGCCAGAGCTTCGCGCCGGACCATGTCTGCGTAGTGAGTCCAGAAAGGCTTGGGCTGTGCGGCGCTTATTCGTGGCTTGACGCGAAGGCCGCCCACGAGATAACGCCGACCGGTGGAAATCAGCCCATAAAGAAAGGCAGGGCCATAGACGCTGATAAGGGGATTTGGGAGGGCGTCAATGCCTTCGTGTCCGAAAAATCACACCAGCACACGACGCGCATGGCCGCCTATTCTATTATGGATTCTCCGATGACCTCCTGCGGATGTTTCGAGTGCATAGTGGCCATCGTGCCGGAAGCTAACGGTGTAATGGTGGTAAACCGCGAATACACGGGAGAGACACCGGCCGGCATGAAGTTCACGACCCTTGCCTCATCGGTTGGTGGTGGCGCGCAGACACCGGGTTTTCTCGGTGTCGGGAGGCTTTATGTAGTCTCGAAGAAGTTCATATCGGCCGAAGGAGGATTGAAGAGGGTGGTATGGATGCCGAAGGAGCTTAAAGACGCCCTTTCAGACAGACTTAAGGCGCGTTGTAGCGAGATAGGCATGCCGGATCTTTTCGACAAGATTGCCGATGAGACGGTCGCCACGGATGCGGCTACTCTTTTCGCGCATCTCGAGAAAGTTGGCCATCCGGCCCTGTCTATGCCTCCTATGATGTAGCGTGGGTAATTAGTAATTAGTAACGCGTAAAGAGTGAAGAGTAATTCTTGCGCTATTCGGGAACCGTTCCTTACTGATCGCTTACTTTCGATAATGAGTATTTACAAAATGAAAATATCGTTACGCTTGATAATTCTTGGCTGTCTCATCACCGCCGCTATCGCGGCTGCGATCACGCATCCTGCGCTAGCCGCCGAGAAGAAGTTCGAGGTCTCGCTTGACAAGGCGAAGATAGCAATCGGGGAGAAGGCGCAGATGGGGCTGTCATTCTACGGCACGCAGTCTATGCCGGCGCCCGACCTGGGCAATATAGATGGCCTCGACATACGATATGCCGGACCATCGACGATGATGACCGTCATAAATGGACAGGTCTCGAGCTCTATAACTCACATGTATTATGTCCAGCCGCTTAAAGTCGGCAAATTTCAGCTCGGGCCTTTAACGTTCAAATACAAAGGCGATAATTACACGTCGAATATGGTATTTCTCGAGGCAGTGGAGGAGAGGGTCATGGCGAGGGCGCCTGTTGCGGCTCCCGAGTCGGCTGAGCAGTTGGGTCTGGGCGATAGGCTATTTCTTACTCTTAATGTCGACAAACAGGCCGCTTATGTAAACGAATTGATACCCGTCACCGTCAAGCTCTATGTCAACCGCCTCAACGTTAGCGATATCCAGCTTCCGACTTTTGCGCAGGAGGGTTTCTCTAAGGTCGAGTTTAAGGAACCGAAGCAGTACCGTGAGCGGCTAGGCGGCCTTCTTTACGATGTACTTGAATTCAAGACGAGCATATTCGGAATTCGTCCCGGTGATTACAGGCTTGGGCCTGCAAAGATCAGATGTAACGTCATGATGCCTAAGAGGATGCCGGTAGCGCGCGGCATCAGGGATGATTTCTTCGGTGCCGATTCCTTTCAGGACTCGTTCTATGACGATTTCTTTACGCGCTACGAGCGTTATCCGATGGAGATACAGTCAAAAGACGTACAGCTCGGTATATTGCCGCTTCCCGCCGATGGTAAGCCATCCGATTTCACCGGTGCTGTGGGGGATTACCAGTTCATATTCAGCGCAAGCCCCACAAAGCTTAAGACAGGCGACCCCATAACGGTAAGAATGGATATAAACGGCACCGGAAATTTCAATACAGTTCTCATACCCAAGCTTGGCGATACTACCGGTTTCAAGATGTATGAACCGCAGGTCAAGACTGAGGAGAACCGCAAGTCGTTCACGCAGGTCCTTATTCCCGAGACGGATAAAGTTACTCAGATTCCGAAGACGACATTCAGTTATTTCGATCCAAACGCGCGGCAGTATAAGACGATAACCCAAGGGCCTATATCTATACAGGTGGAGAAGGCCAAGGAGGAGGCGCCATCACAGGTTATCAGCGCCCCCGCTGGCGTCCAGCTTCCGGCAAAAGCTGAAAGCGAGCTCGGTCGCGACATCATATATATTAAGGAAAGTCCCGGCCCGTGGCTTAAAAAAGGTCACGCGCTCTACAGGAGCGGAATATTCTACACGCTCATCATAGTGCCATTTATTTTCATCGTCTCCTTATATCTTTTTGAGCGACGGCGGATGCGCTTTGAGCGCGACATGACATACGCGGGTAGGATACTGGCCACCAAGGCTGCTGGAAAAGGGCTTAAGGCTCTCAAGCGCCGTATAGGCGAAAAGGACCCAAGAGTTTTTTATGAGGAGCTATTCAAAACACTTCAGAATTATCTGGGATATAGGCTTGGCATTCCTCCCGCTGGCATGACAGTCGCTACGGCAGAGGTTAATCTGGCCAGCAGAGATGTGGACATGGAGATCGTAAGGAAGGTGAAGAGTCTGTTTGAAACCTGTGACAAGGCCCGTTTTGCGTACATGAACGTGGACGATTTCAAGAAGAAGGACGACTTCAAGGATCTGGAAGAGATTATTAAGAAACTGGAGCGCAAGAGGCTATGAAGACTTTAGTCGGCATATCTATATTATTAGCGGTGATTCTGATGGGCCATGCGGTTCTTGCGGCTGATCAGAAAAAAGCGGGTCCAGATCAACTTTTTTATAACGCAAACCAGGCATATGCGAAAAGAGATTACGTAAAAGCCGTTGAAGACTATGCCGCAATACTCGATATGGGCCTCGAGAACGGTAACCTCTATTATAATATAGGTAATGGATTCTTAAAATTAGGCAAGGTTGGTTACGCCGTATTGTGTTACGAGAAGGCGAAACGCCTTATACCGCAGGACAGCGATCTCAAAGCCAACCTCGCTTACGCGATGTCCCTTTCAGAAGCTACCTATATGAACATTCCCGAAGAGAATTTTATCCTGAAAGGCATAAAAAAAGTTTTTGGGGATTTAAGCCTTAGCATGATAGCGTTGTCGGCGCTGATACTTTATCTGAGTGTTATAGTTATAGGGTCGTTCTTGATGTTGAGCCCGGCTGTAAGAAGGTTTAAGATTATATATTATCTGGTTATCCTGGCTTTTCTTACAACCTTGATCGGATTTGGCGTAAGGTATTATGACGAGGTGATATTGAAGCACGGCATAGTGGTGCAGAAAGATGTCGAATGCAAATATGAGCCAATCGATAAGTCTACGACTTATTATAAGCTGAACGAAGCGGAGAAAGTTCTTATCCTAAAGACGCGGGACGGATGGCGCCAGATTAAAAGGCCGGATGGCAAGATAGGCTGGGTCAAGAAAGAGGCGGTAGAGGAGATATAAACTTTTTTTAAAAAACCCTTGACATAGATTAGATTTTTGTTATAATTAAACACCTAAATTTTCCTAACACTAATTTAGAATATATAAATAGAAAAAAGAGAGTTATAAGGTAATAACTCTAAATTGGATAGTTTTTGTCTTTAGCTGTCTGCCAATTGTTAGAAATAAAATTCAGCAGACAGATTTGACACAGGTTGGACAGCCGCTAACGCTAAAATGCTAAAGCGGCTGCAGTAGCTCAGTCGGTAGAGCACGTCCTTGGTAAGGACGAGGTCATCGGTTCAATCCCGATCTGCAGCTCCATCCGCCTTTCTGCATCAGGCCTTATTGGGAAAAGATAGCGTACGGCGGATGTGTCCGCCTAGGGCTATCCGCGACGATCGGCCTGTTACACGGTGGCGGACCAAATAGCATATTAAAAAATGCATTATTAATTAGGGGAGGATTTATGGCAAAGGAAACGTTTGTAAGGTCAAAGCCTCACGTAAACGTAGGAACGATAGGCCACATCGACCACGGCAAGACAACGCTCACCGCGGCCATACTTGCGGTCCTTGCCAAAAAGGGCAAGGCACAGGTTAAAAGCTATGCCGATATAGCCAAGGGCGGCACCGTCCGCGATGAGACCAAGACCGTCACAATAGCGGTTGCCCACGTCGAGTACGAGACCGACAATCGCCACTATGCCCACATCGACTGCCCCGGACACGCTGACTACATCAAGAACATGATAACAGGAGCCGCCCAGATGGACGGCGCGATCCTGGTCGTCTCTGCCGTAGATGGACCTATGCCCCAGACAAGAGAACATATACTCCTTGCCAGGCAGGTCAACGTCCCATCCATAGTTGTCTACTTAAACAAGGTAGACCTTGTGGAGGATAAGGAGCTGGTAGACCTGGTGGAACTGGAGGTAAGAGAGCTTCTTACCAAGTACGGCTTTCCGGGAGACAAGACCCCTGTTATCAAAGGAAGCGCCCTTAAAGCCATGACGAACCCAGATGACGCCGAGGCCACCAAGTCCATACATGAGCTCATGGCGGCCGTTGACTCCTTCATCCCTGAGCCCAAAAGAGACATAGATAAACCATTCCTCATGCCCATAGAAGACGTATTCTCCATAACAGGAAGGGGTACTGTAGGAACTGGAAGAGTTGAAAGAGGCCAGATAAAGGTAGGAGAGGAAGTTGAAATAGTCGGCATAAGGCCGACCAAGAAGTCCGTTGTGACCGGCGTAGAGATGTTCAGAAAACTGCTGGACGTCGGCCAGGCCGGAGATAATATAGGAGTTCTCTTAAGGGGTATAGAGAAAAATGACCTGGAAAGAGGCCAGGTCCTCGCTAAGCCGGGCTCCATCACTCCCCATACAAAGTTCAAAGCAGAAGTATATATACTCAGTAAAGAGGAGGGCGGCCGCCATACGCCGTTTTTCAACGGATATCGGCCGCAGTTCTACTTCCGGACCACCGATGTTACCGGAGTCGTCACCCTCCCCAAGGGCGTCGAAATGGTCATGCCGGGAGATAACGTACAGTTTGAAGTATCGCTCATAACGCCGATCGCCATGGAGAAGGAGCTGCGCTTCGCTATTCGTGAAGGCGGCCATACCGTAGGCGCGGGTGTCGTGACGGAAGTGATAGAGTAAGTAAAGATGCAAGAGCTTATCACCCTCGAATGCACTAAATGCAAGAACAGGAACTATTCTTCTACCAAGAATAAAAAGAAAAATCCTGATAAGCTCGAATTGAACAAGTTTTGCAATACTTGCAGAAAGCATACACCACATAAGGAGATAAAATAAATTCAAGTGACCTGCCATGGCGGCAGGCAGTGGCTCTCGGTTTAAGGCACAGTCTTTAATCTTGCCGGGTAGAGTCAGGAGGAGATGGAGAGGCCAGTAGCTCCAATTGGTAGAGCGGCGGTCTCCAAAACCGCGTGTTGGGGGTTCGAGTCCCTCCTGGCCTGCCAAATTCGCCGGCCCTGAAAATGTGGTCCCAGGCCGCAACGTAAAGGACCGGCGCAAAGTAGCAAATCCCGCAGTAAGACTGATTTTAAGTGATACTTGACCGGATCGGCCGAAAAATAAAATATTTTCCGGGCACGAGGAGAGTTTTTCTAATATTATGGCAAATAAGCTGGCGATATTTTTCAAAGACGTTAAGGTTGAGATGACGAAAGTCTCCTGGCCGAATAAGGACGAGCTCATAGGCTCCACGGTGATAGTCCTGATTTCGCTAGCGATCCTCTCGCTTTTTATAGGGGTCTGTGACGTTATACTGTCCAAGACCGTTAATATAATTATGTCGAGGCTTTAGTATAAGGCGATAGGGGCCGATGGCGAAACGCTGGTACGTTATACACACGCAGACAGGATATGAGGACAGGGTCAAGAAGGCCCTTGAGAGCAAGGTAAAGGCGGGGCTTGCGGGTGATAACATATCTCAGGTGCTTGTTCCGATAGAGCAGGTGTCAGAAGTAAAGGCTGGTAAAAAAAGGATATCGCAACGCAAGTTTTTCCCGGGCTACATCCTCGTCGAAATGGAACTTACCGACGAGACATGGTATCTAATAAAGAGCATTACCGGCGTTACCGGATTTGTCGGGGCGGGATCCAAGCCGCTCCCTCTTAAAGACGAAGAGGTGGAAACTATATTAAAGCAGGCGAAGGACGCCAAAGAAAAGCCCACGCCGAAGGTTATATTTGAAAAGGGAGAAAACGTCAGGGTGAACGACGGACCTTTTACTAATTTCAACGGCTCCATAGAAGAAGTAAACCTCGCCAAGGGAAAGATTAAGGTAATGATATCGATATTTGGCAGGGCGACGCCGGTCGAACTGGAGACATGGCAGGTGGAGAAGATTTAGCCTATAGCAGGCGGTTAATAATCGGTATTTTATAGAAAGAGCGTTAAAGATGGCAAAAAAGGTAAAAGCGATAATAAAATTGTATTGTCCGGCGGGAAGCGCTAACCCAGCACCTCCTGTAGGGCCGGCGCTTGGCCAGCATGGCCTAAATATAATGGAATTCTGCAAACAATTCAATGCCAAGACCCAAAACCAGGAAGGTCTCACGCTACCGGTCGTCATAACAGCTTACGAGGACAGGACCTTTACCTTTATTATAAAGAGCCCGCCTTGCTCTGTGCTTCTCAAGAGGGCATGCGGTGTTGCCAAGGCAAGTGGGGCGCCCAATAAGGAAAAGGCCGGTAAAGTGACGATGGATCAGGTTAGGGAGATCGCCAAGACCAAATTGAAAGACCTTAACACCGAAGATATAGAGAAGGCCGTAGAGATAGTTAAAGGTACGGCAAGGAGCATGGGGATAGAGGTCGAGGGGTAAGTTGGCAATTAGTAAATAGTAAAAAGAAGTAGAAGGCAACGATATATGAAGAAGCTGACGAAGAGAATGAAAACAGCGAATGCGCTGGTCGATAAGACCAAGGCCTACAGCCTGAAGGACGCGATAGCGATACTTAAAAAATCGCCGAAACCCAAGTTTGACGAAACCGTCGAGATATCGGCGAGACTGAGCGTCGATCCCAAGCAGAGCCAGAGCGCCTCAATCAGGGGAACGGTCGCGCTTCCGCATGGTACTGGGAAAAAGGTGCGAGTGGCGGTCTTCTGTAAGGGCGAGGAGGAGAAAAAAGCCAGGGATGCAGGCGCTGACTTCGTGGGCGCTGAAGACCTGATAACGAAAGTACAGGGCGGATGGGCCGATTTTGACGTGGCGATAGCAACGCCTGAGATGATGAAGGATATGGCCAAGCTTGGTAAGATACTGGGGCCGCGGGGGCTCATGCCCAACCCTAAATCAGGAACGGTCACTATGGATACCGCAAAGACAGTAAAAGAGGTCAAGGCGGGCAAAATAGAGTTCAAGATGGATAAGCAGGCGGGTATACACGCCCCGCTTGGCAAGATCTCCTTTAGCGAGGATGCGCTTTATGCGAACGCCATGTCTCTAATAGACGCTATAATGTCCTCAAACCCTAGCGGGCCTAAGGGACAACATGTGAAATCGTTGTATATATCAACTACCATGGGGCCGGGGGTAAAACTTGACCTGGCCGAGTTCAGGAAGTAATAAAATGGCTAAACAGCAAAAGTACTCAAAGTTGTGCAAAGAGAAGATGGTGGAGGAGATAATCTCCCGCATCAACAAGCATCCGAACTTTGTAATAACAAGCTATATGGGTTCCACTGTGTCGGAGCTCGAAAGTCTTAGAAAGAGCCTGAAGAGAGCCTCGTCTGACTACCTTGTGGTCAAGAACTCCATATTGAAAGTGGTATTTGATAAGCTTAAGTTGAGTGAGGAGTCGGCCAAGATAGAGAGCGGGATGGGTATTTCATTCAGCGGTGATGATATAATCGCGACATGTAAGGCGCTCTCCACCTTCGCTACCGCCAACTCCAAGTTCAAGATAAAAGGAGCGGTCGTTGACGGAAAATCGATAGCTCCGGAGAAGGTGAATGCTCTGGCGAGCCTTCCGACGAAAGAGGTGCTCCTTGCCCAGCTATTGGCCGGGATGAAGTCGCCAATAACAGGTTTTGCCAATGTGCTTGGCGGAGTTTTGAGGAAGTTCGTATATACCATTGATGCTATAAAACGCAACAAGGAAAGTTCGAGTCAGGCGCCGGAACAAGCGCCGGTTGCCGGGCAAGAAGCCAAGAGTTGATCAAAAACTAAACAAGAGAGGAGAGGACTAGAAATGGAAGCGAAAGTAGAGTTGACGGAAAAAATGAAGAGCGTAATGGATTCTATAGAGAAGATGACCGTTATGGAGCTGGCGGACCTTGTTAAGGCGCTTGAGGATAAGTTCGGTGTTACCGCGGCTGCGCCGGTGGCTGTTGCCGCTGTCGGAGGGGCTGCGGGAGGTGCGGCTCCTGCCGCGGCATCCGAAGAGAAGTCAACCTTCAACGTGGTTCTCGCAGGCGCAGGTTCAAACAAGATACAGGTCATAAAGGAGCTTCGAGCGCTTACTAACCTCGGTCTTAAAGAGGCAAAGGATCTCGTTGATGGCGCTCCGAAGACGATCAAGGAAGGCGCGACTAAGGACGAGGCCGAGAAGATAAAGAAGACTCTGGAAGCGGCCGGTGCCAAGATAGAGCTTAAGTAAAAGTAATTAGTAATTCGTAATTAGTAACGAGCGATTTTGGTAAAGAGTAAAAATGCTGCCTTGGTTCTGTAATCCGGTGTTCTTATATAAGGAAACAAGATGGCCAAACGCAAAAGCTACGCTAAGATAGAGGAATGCTATAGGCTTCCAAACCTGTTGGATGTGCAGCTTAAATCCTATCAGGAATTTCTGCAGGCGGATGTGCCTAAGACCAAACGTGAGAACAAGGGTCTTGAGTCGGCGTTCAGGGAAGTATTTCCGATAGAGTCTCCGGACGGCGAATACAAGCTCGAATACCTCAGCTATTCCATAGGCAAGCCCAAATATGACATCATAGAGTGCAAGAAGCGCGGCGTAAGCTATGCGGGCTCGCTGAGAGCCATGATAAGGCTAAAGTCCAAAAAGGAGACCAAGGAACAAGAAGTTTATCTGGGCGAAATGCCTCTCATGACCGATACCGGCACATTTATCATTAACGGCGATGAGCGTGTCGTTGTCAGTCAGTTGCATCGTTCGCCCGGCATCTCGTTCGAATCCGAGCCGCACCCTACAGGGAAAAATATTTTTTCAGCAAGGATAATACCTTATCGCGGCGCATGGGTGGAATTCGAATTTGATATAAACGACCTTCTCTATGTTTATGTTGACAGGCGGCGAAAATTTTTGGCGACAGAACTTCTGCGGGTTTTTGGCTACGAAACGGATGAATCGATACTGAAGGCCTTATGCGGGGTGGAGTCACACGAGCTTTCACGGTCCGCTCAGCTCGAAAAGCTTATAGGTATGATTCTGGCGAAGGATGTGGTGGACAAAGAGACGAACGTAACAATAGCCGAGAAACTCGAGAAAATAACACAGGAGATCGCCGATAAAATATGGGCTTCATCAGTGAGGCGCGTGGATGTTCTTGTAAATCCTATTCCGGAGATTATCAACACTCTTAAGAAGGATAATACGCGCAATAAAGTTGAGGCTATGATAGATATTTGTCGTAAGCTCAGGCCCGGAGACCCTCCAACGCCAGAGTCTGCGGCGAACCTAATCGAAAGGCTTTTCTTCGACACAAAGCGCTATGACCTTGGGGATGTCGGCCGCTATATATTGAACCGCAAGCTCGATATGAAAGTCTCGTTGGATGAAAGGTTGATAACGCCTGCGACCCTTGTGCGGGTTATTCAAAGGCTTGTAGAAGTAAAGAACGGCCGTGGAAATACTGACGATATAGACCATCTCGGCAATAGGCGAGTACGCTGTTCGGGAGAGCTCCTCTTAAACCAGATCAGGATAGGGCTTGCCAGAATGGAACGCTCGTGCAGGGAAAGGATGAATATTTACGATCTTTCAAACGTTATGCCTCACAATCTGATAAATGCTAAGCTTATTTCAGGGGTTATCAGAGATTTCTTCGGGCGTTCACAACTTTCGCAGTTTCTTGACCAGACCAATCCGCTGGCGGAGATGACTCATAAAAGGCGCGTGAGCGCTCTCGGGCCGGGAGGCCTTAACAGGGAGAGGGCTGGATTTGAGGTCCGCGATGTTCACTATTCTCATTATGGAAGACTCTGTCCTATAGAGACGCCAGAAGGGCCGAATATTGGCCTTATCGCATCTTTAAGCACATATTCGAGGATAAACGAGTTTGGATTTATAGAGACGCCGTATCGGAAGGTAGAGAATGGTAAGGTGACGGACAAGATAGAATATCTTTCGGCCGATATCGAAGATCTTTATACCATAGCGCAGGCAAATGCTAAGATAGATTCGAAAGGCAATTTTATAGAGGATAAGGTATTTTGCCGGTTCAAAGACGATTTCATCAAGGCAAGCCCTAAGGATGTTCAGTATATGGACGTTTCTCCCCGACAGCTTGTCAGCGTTGCGGCAAGCCTAATCCCCTTCCTCGAGCACGATGACGCAAACCGTGCGCTTATGGGCTCGAACATGCAGCGCCAAGCCGTTCCACTTCTGTATACTGAAGCCCCGCTCATCGGAACCGGTATGGAATACAGGACGGCAAAAGACTCAGGCGCGGTAGTTATCGCTCATAATGAGGGAACTGTCACAAGCGTTGATTCTAGCGAGATATTAATAAGCGGAAAGACTTATAAATTGAAGAAGTTCGAGAGGTCTAATGCAAATACCTGTGTTAACCAGAGACCGTTGGTGAGACTCGGCGACAAGGTGAAGGAGGGGCAGGTAATCGCTGACGGGCCGGCTACCAAGGATGGCGAACTCGCTTTAGGCAAGAATGTTCTGGTGGCTTTTATGCCATGGAGAGGTTATAATTTCGAAGACGCCATCCTGATAAACGAGAAGCTGGTGGCGGAGGATGTCTACACGTCCGTGCATATAGAGGAGTTTGAAATCGAAGCGCGTGACACGCGGCTTGGCAACGAAGAGATAACTCGTGATATACCGAATGTTGGCGAAGAGGCTCTTAAGGATCTTGACGAAGAGGGCATTATAAGGGTAGGGGCGCAAGTCGAACCGGGAGACATTCTAGTGGGCAAGGTGACTCCTAAGTCAGAGACAGAGCTTTCACCTGAGGAGAAGCTTCTTCGGGCGATATTCGGCGAAAAGGCCGGCGATGTCAGGGATTCTTCGCTCATAGCGCCTCCCGGTGTCGAAGGTATAGTAGTTGACGTGAGGATATTCTCCAGGCGCGACGCGCGGTCGAAGACCAAGGAGGAGCGCACCAAGGAGAACAAAGAGATAAAGGCGCTTGAGGAGAGCTTTGGCGCCCAGATAGATAAGATAAAGGAAGAGAAATACCGCAAGCTTCACAAGCTTCTTGCGGGACAGCGCCTGGCGGCGGGCATACTTGACCAGGAATCGGGCCGCGCGCTCATGTCGCAGGGCAGGACGATTCGCATAAAGGATATAAAGAGGATAGTAGAAAAAGGCGATCTTGATACCATAAAGCTCAATAACCCCGAAGTTGAGCAGGAAATAGGAAGGATAGCGAGACTCCTCGACAGCCAGATAGAGGAGCTGAGCTTTGAGCTTGAAAGAGAGATAGAGCGCGTTAAGCGCGGCGATGAGCTTCCGCCAGGAGTGCTTAAGAAGGTAAAGGTATATGTGGCCTCTAAGAAGAAGATATCAGTGGGCGATAAGATGGCCGGTCGTCACGGCAATAAGGGAGTGATAGCGAAGATACTGCCAGAAGAGGATATGCCGTATCTGGATGACGGCACGCCTGTGGAAATAGTGTTGAACCCCCTTGGAGTCCCCAGCCGAATGAACGTCGGTCAGATACTCGAAACGCATCTTGGTTGGGCTGCCAAAGTGCTTGGTTTTCAGGTGTCCAGCCCTGTGTTTGACGGCGCGACTGAGAAGGAGATCAAGGAAGAGATGAAGAAGGCCGGTCTCCCAGTCGAAGGGAAGGTTACAGTTCGCGATGGTTTTACCGGCAAGCCGTTTGATCAGAAGGTAACGGTTGGCTACATCTATATGATGAAGCTCGCTCATCTGGTAGATGACAAAATACATGCCAGGTCCATAGGACCGTATTCGCTTGTGACTCAGCAGCCGCTCGGTGGAAAGGCCCAGTTCGGCGGCCAGAGGTTCGGCGAGATGGAGGTTTGGGCTCTTGAAGCCTATGGTGCGGCATTTACTCTGCAGGAGCTTCTCACCGTAAAGTCAGATGACGTTCTCGGCAGGACAAAGATATATGAAGCGATAGTTAAGGGCGATAATAAACTGCAACCAGGCACGCCAGAATCGTTTAACGTTCTCGTGAAGGAGTTGCAGTCGCTCGGCCTGGAGATAAAGATGGAGAAGAGAGCCATTGAAGAGAAGGGAAAGTAGATAGATGATAGACGAGGTAACCCCATTTAACGCTATAACGATCAAGATCGCCTCACCGCAGATTATACGCGGCTGGTCTAAGGGCGAGGTAAAGAAACCGGAGACTATCAACTACCGAACTTTGAAGCCCGAGAAGGATGGCTTATTCTGCGAGCGGATATTTGGGCCCACCAAGGATTACGAGTGCAACTGCGGAAAATATAAAAGGATAAAGCACAAGGGTATAGTATGCGATCGCTGCGGTGTTGAGGTGACTCGCTCAAGTGTCAGGCGTGAGCGTATGGGTCACATAGAGCTTGCCTGTCCGGTCTCGCATGTATGGTTCTTCAAAGTCATGCCATCACGTATGGGGGCATTGCTCGGCATAACCAGCAGGGATCTTGAGAAGGTGCTTTACTACGAGGAGTATATTGTCATAGATCCGGGTGAGACAGCTCTTAAGAAGCTGGATCTTCTTTCGGAAGAGCGATATAGGGAATTCAGGGAGAAATTCGGGCAGAAATTCACGGCGAAGATGGGAGCCGAAGCGATAAAGGAGCTTCTCAAGGACATAGATCTTGACAAGATGGCCTCAAGGCTTAAGAAGGAGATAAAGGATTCTAAGTCCGAGAATTCACAGAAGAAGGCTGCGAAGCTGCTTAGGATAGTCGAGGCGTTCAAGGGCTCTGGTAACAAACCCGAATGGATGATTCTGGATGTGTTGCCGGTTATACCTCCTGATTTGAGACCACTTGTGCCCCTTGACGGCGGAAGATTCGCCACATCCGATCTTAATGACCTATACAGACGCGTCATCAACAGGAATAACAGGTTGAAGAAGCTCATAGAGCTCAAGGCGCCGGAGATAATCATACGAAACGAAAAACGTATGCTTCAGGAGGCGGTAGACGCCCTATTTGATAATGGCCGCCATGGCAAGTCTGTGCTTGGTCCAGGCAATAGACCGCTTAAGTCGCTGTCAGATATGTTGAAAGGCAAGCAGGGTCGTTTCCGCCAGAATCTTCTAGGTAAGAGGGTTGACTATTCCGGCAGAAGCGTTATTGTCGTGGGACCGGAGCTTAAGCTTAATGAGTGCGGCCTTCCGAAAAAGATGGCTCTTGAGCTTTACGAACCGTTCATAATAAAGAAGCTCAAGGAGAAAGGGTTTGTTCACACGATAAAGAGCGCCAAGAAGATGGTCGAAAAAGCCAAGCTTGAAGTATGGGACATACTGGACGATGTTATCAAGGACCATCCGGTAATGCTGAACCGCGCTCCTACGCTGCACAGGCTCGGCATACAGGCTTTCCAGCCGGTCCTTATAGAAGGCAATGCCATAAGGATACATCCGCTGGTTTGCACCGCTTTTAACGCGGACTTCGATGGGGATCAGATGGCTGTGCACGTTCCTCTTTCTATAGAGGCACAAATGGAGTGCAAGCTTCTTATGTTGTCGACCAACAATATCTTTTCTCCGGCTGATGGCCGCCCAATAACAAGCCCTACTCAGGACATAGTTCTTGGGTGCTACTACATCACAAAGGAGAAGCCTGGCGATAAGGGAGAGGGGAAGTATTTCTCATCTCCCGAAGAGGTCGTCATAGCTTACGATGACGAAGAGGTGGGGTTGCACGCTAAGATAAAGGTCAATGTGGAAGGAAAGATTATAGAGACAACCGTGGGTAGGGTCCTTTTTAACCTTCAACTGCCGGAAGGCGTTGGATTTTTCAACAACACTATGTCTAAGTCTAAACTTTCACAGACGATTCACGCTTGCTACAAACTCAAAGGGCACCAGAGCGTTGTGAAGCTACTGGACAACCTCAAGAGGCTCGGTTTTGAAGAGGCGACAAAAGCGGGTCTCTCCATATCTATAGATGACCTGCAGATACCGGCGAAGAAGGATGAATATCTGAAACGCACAAAAGAAGATGTTGAACACATTGAGGACCAGTATAAGAAAGGTCTTATTACCGACAGAGAAAGATACAACAAGATCATTGACCTATGGACACATACTACTGAAGATGTCTCCGATCTGATATTCCAGGAATTAGATCCTTTTAATCCAATATTCATGATGGCCGATTCCGGCGCGAGGGGTTCCAAGCTACAGATAAGGCAGCTGGCTGGCATGAGAGGTCTTATGGCCAAACCTTCCGGAGAAATCCTAGAGACGCCGATTACCGCCAACTTCCGTGAGGGTCTTACTGTTCTTGAATACTTCATATCAACGCACGGCGCCAGAAAGGGCCTTGCCGATACCGCGCTAAAAACTGCCGATTCCGGTTATCTTACCAGAAGGCTTGTCGATGTGGCGCAGGACGTCATTATTACGGAAGAGGATTGCGGGACGGTTAATGGCATACTTATAGGTGCTATCATAGAGGGCGATGAGACTGTCGTAAAGCTTTCAGAGAGGATAATAGGAAGAGTTGCCCTGGATAACATAGCCGATGTCATAACTGACACAGTACTTGTGGAGGCCGGAACCGAGATAACAGAGGAGAAAGCCCAGCGGATCGAAGAAGCGGGTATCGAGAAGATAAAGATACGAAGCGTTCTGACATGCGAATCAGAGCATGGCGTCTGCGCCAAATGCTACGGACGCAACTTAGCTACGGGCAGGATGGTTGAACTTGGCGAGGCGGTCGGAATCATAGCAGCACAATCAATAGGCGAGCCGGGAACACAGCTTACCATGCGGACGTTCCATATCGGCGGAACAGCATCAAGAATAGTGGAGCAGTCTTTTATAGAATCCAAATATAAAGGTGTGGTCAAATATCATAACCTGAAAGTAGTTGAGACCAAGAAGGAAGGCGAGCTGGTAGTGTTGAATCGTAATGGCCAGATAAGCATAAACGACAGCCAGGGAAGAGAGCTTGAGCGCCATAATGTTCCGCATGGAGCTATCCTGAGGTGTAAAGATGGCGACGTAATCGAGGCCGGATCGATATTTGTCAAGTGGGATCCTTATACCGTTCCCATACTTACCGAAGTAACCGGCAAGGTAAAGTTTGAGGATATCAAGGAAGGCGTTACGATGAAAGAGGAGCTTGACCCTGAAACGAAACTCAAGAATAGGGTCATAGTTGAGCACAAAGGCGACTACCATCCCGAGATATTAATACTCGACAAAGAAGACGCGGTGCTCGCTATATATCCAATACCAGCGGGGGCACACATAGTTGTCCACGACGGCAAGTCTGTTATGGCCGGAGAGATACTTGCGAAGACGCCGAGGGTTATTACCAAAACCAAGGATATCACAGGAGGTCTTCCCAGGGTCGCAGAGCTTTTTGAGGCCCGCAGACCGAAAGACCCAGCTATTATAAGCGAGATAGACGGCATAGTCGAGTTTGGGGAGTCAAAGAAGGGGCAGAAGAGGGTAATAATCAAATCGGCTACCGGAATGAAAAAGGAATACCTTATACCGCATGGCAAGCATCTCAATGTCTACAAAGGGGACAAGGTATATTCTGGTCAGCAGCTGGTAGACGGACCTGTGGTCCTGCAAGATATCTTGCGGGTTTCCGGAGACAAGAAACTTCAGGAGTATCTCGTTAATGAAGTCCAGGAAGTCTACAGGCTTCAGGGCGTCAATATAAACGACAAGCATATAGAGGTAATAGTAAGGCAAATGCTTCGCAAGGTGAAGATAAAAGACCCCGGCGATACGATATTTCTTGTAGGCCAACAGGTAGATAAGAGTGTCTATCTTGAGGAAAACAAGAGGGTTGTAAAGAAGAAGGGCAAGCCCGCAAGCGCTGATCCGGTACTATTGGGTATAACTAAAGCCTCTTTGAGCACGGAAAGCTTTATATCTGCGGCAAGCTTCCAGGAGACAACCAGGGTTCTTACGGATGCCGCGACGAGCGGGAGAACCGATTTTTTAAGGGGTCTTAAAGAGAATATAATAATGGGTCATCTGATACCTGCAGGCACAGGTTTTTCAGAGCACAGAAATATATCTATTGTAAAGCATGTTCTGGAATCATCGAGCAAGGAAAGCGCTGAGAAGCGTGAAAAAGCTGAAACTGTGGAGGAGAAAAAATAATTAAGGAAAATACACGATGCCGACTATAAGTCAGATCATAAGATTAGGAAGAGAGAGGTTTAAGAACAGGTCCAAGTCGCCGGCCCTAAGAGGATGTCCGCAGAGACGCGGTGTATGTCTGCAGGTCAGGACACAGACACCGAAAAAACCAAACTCCGCGTTGAGAAAAGTGGCAAGGGTCAGGCTCACCAACGGCATCGAGGTAACTTCCTATATCCCAGGCGTCGGTCACAATCTTCAGGAACACTCAATAGTTCTTGTTAGAGGCGGTAGGGTCAAAGACCTGCCGGGTGTCAGATATCATATAGTTAGAGGTGTGCTCGATACGGCCGGAGTTGCGGACAGGAAGAAGTCCCGTTCAAAATACGGAGCTAAGCGGCCCAAAGAAAAGGCGGCGGGAGCGAAAGGAGCTTAAGGCGAAAGGTTATGAGAAGAAGAAGGGCTGAAAAAAGAGAAGTTATACCGGACCCCAAATACAAGAATGTTATGGTGGCCCGCTTTATAAATACCATAATGGCACAAGGCAAAAAGTCCATCGCCGAAAAGATAGTATACAAGTCGTTCGACATACTGGCACAGAAGACCGGTAAGCCCCCTGTTGAGGTTTTTCAAAAGGCCCTTGATAATACCAGGCCGCTTTTAGAGATAAAGCCAAGAAGAATAGGCGGCGCAACATACCAAGTGCCTATAGATGTTAAAAGCGAACGCGGAATAGCGATAGCTATGAGGTGGATAAGAAATTTCGCCCGCGCCAAGAAGGGTAAACCCATGGAAGTGAAGCTTGCCGATGAGCTTTTGGATGCGTATAACGGGCAGGGCTCCGCCGTAAAAAAGAGAGACGATACGCACAAGATGGCCGAGGCAAATAAGGCCTTCGCGCATTATAGATGGTAATAGGATTAATTTCAAAATAATGATGCAAATATCAAAATTATATATAAAAATTCAGAATTGGACAGATGGAACAACTTCTCGCAGCAGATAAGATTAAAATGGCTAAAGACGCGCGCCTGGAAAATATAAGGAATATCGGTATAATAGCGCATATCGATGCCGGTAAGACGACTACTACCGAGAGGATGCTTTATTTCACCGGTAAGGTCTACAAGATCGGAACCGTTGATGAGGGCACTGCCGTAATGGATTGGATGGTGCAGGAGCAGGAGCGCGGTATTACAATCACAAGCGCCGCTACCACCTGTTTCTGGAAGCAAAAGAATATCAATATCATAGATACTCCCGGCCATGTCGATTTTACGGTTGAGGTCGAAAGGTCCCTTAAGGTGCTGGATGGCGCGGTGATAGTATTGTGCGCTGTAGGCGGCGTTCAGCCACAATCTGAGACGGTGTGGCGCCAGGCGGACAAGTACCGCGTGCCGAGGATAGCGTTCGTTAACAAGATGGACAGGACAGGAGCGGACTTCTTCAAAGTTGTTGAACAGATGCGGGAGCGGCTCGGCGCTAATCCAATACCACTGCAGATACCGATAGGGTCGGAAAACGCTTTTCTGGGGATGATAGACCTTATAACTATGAAGGCTATCATTTACAAAGGCGATGAGGGCACTTCTGGTTACGACGTTACGGAAATACCGGGAGACCTAAAGAAACAGGCAAGCCATTACCGTCATAATCTGATAGAAAAGCTTGGAGAAATCGATGAGACGGTTCTTGAAAAGTATATACATGATCAAGGGATATACCCGAGCGAGATACGCGAATGCATAAGAAAGGCGACTATTAACGGCAAGATGATACCTGTCCTGTGCGGAGCGTCAGCCAAGAACAAAGGTATTCAACCACTGCTGGACGGAATAACTGACTACCTGCCTTCCCCTCTCGATATTCCGCCGGTAAAAGGCACCAATCCCCGGACGGGCGGGGAAATAACGAGACAGACATCTTCGGAGGAGAAGCTATGCGGTCTTGTATTCAAGATAAAATCCGATCCTTTTGTAGGTAAACTTGCTTACGCAAGGATATACTCTGGTGTCTTGAGACCGGGCGAATATGCTTACAATTCCACCAAAGATATCAAGGAGAGGGTTGGGAAGATACTTAGGATGCACGCCAATAAGCAGGAGATAGTTGATAAGGCCGAGGCTGGCGACATCGTTGCTCTGGTGGGGCTTAAAGAGACGACTACAGGCGAGACGATATGTGATGAGGATAATCCGATCATCCTTGAATCGATGCATTTCCCGGAACCTGTTATATCGATGGCGATAGAGCCCAAGACTAAGGCTGATCAGGAGAAGCTGGGCATAGCCCTCAACAAGCTTTGTGACGAGGATCCTACTTTCAGGGTAAGGTATGATAAAGAGACCGGACAGACTATCATAAGTGGCATGGGCGAGCTTCATCTCGAGATAATAATAGACAGGATGCTCCGGGAGTTCAATGTGGCAGCGAGTGTCGACAAGCCGCAAGTTGCGTATAAGGAAACTATAACAAGGCAGGTGAGGGCCGTTGGCAAATTTATACAGCAAACAGGCGGTAGGGGCCAATATGGACACGTCGTGCTTGATATAATGCCGGGGCGGAAAGGCAGCGGCATATCTTTCGAGTCAAAGATAATAGGTGGCGCGGTTCCGAAGGAATACATACCCGCCGTGAAGGAGGGCGTCATCGAGGCCGCGCAGAGCGGCTCTCTGGCGGGTTATCCGGTTACCGATGTTGAGGTCAAGCTCGTTGATGGCTCTTTTCATGAGGTTGATTCTTCTGATTTGGCGTTCCATATGGCCGGTGTAATAGCTTTTAACGAAGGACTGAAAAATGGCGGCTCTATACTTCTTGAGCCGATAATGAGCCTCGAGGTTGTTACGCCAGAAAATTACATGGGAGATGTCATAGGGGACCTGAGTTCCCGACGAGTTAAAATAGATTCCATAACCGACAGGGCAAATACTAAGATAATAAAAGGTTTTGCCCCGCTTGGCGAGATGTTCGGATATGCCACAAGCTTAAGAAGCTTGACTCAAGGGCGGGCATCGTATACAATGGAGCCTTCGTTTTATCAGGAAGTACCGCGGAATTTAGCGGATAAAATAATAGAGTTGAGCGGAAGGGTTAAGAGAGGATGAGCCCCTTCACGTCACGGCCTTAAGGTTTTGTGTATGAGAAGGGCATAATTAAAAGGAGAGATTTATGGCAAAGGAAACGTTTGTAAGGTCAAAGCCTCACGTAAACGTAGGAACGATAGGCCACATCGACCACGGCAAGACAACGCTCACCGCGGCCATACTTGCGGTCCTTGCCAAAAAGGGCAAGGCACAGGTTAAAAGCTATGCCGATATAGCCAAGGGCGGCACCGTCCGCGATGAGACCAAGACCGTCACAATAGCGGTTGCCCACGTCGAGTACGAGACCGACAATCGCCACTATGCCCACATCGACTGCCCCGGACACGCTGACTACATCAAGAACATGATAACAGGAGCCGCCCAGATGGACGGCGCGATCCTGGTCGTCTCTGCCGTAGATGGACCTATGCCCCAGACAAGAGAACATATACTCCTTGCCAGGCAGGTCAACGTCCCATCCATAGTTGTCTACTTAAACAAGGTAGACCTTGTGGAGGATAAGGAGCTGGTAGACCTGGTGGAACTGGAGGTAAGAGAGCTTCTTACCAAGTACGGCTTTCCGGGAGACAAGACCCCTGTTATCAAAGGAAGCGCCCTTAAAGCCATGACGAACCCAGATGACGCCGAGGCCACCAAGTCCATACATGAGCTCATGGCGGCCGTTGACTCCTTCATCCCTGAGCCCAAAAGAGACATAGATAAACCATTCCTCATGCCCATAGAAGACGTATTCTCCATAACAGGAAGGGGTACTGTAGGAACTGGAAGAGTTGAAAGAGGCCAGATAAAGGTAGGAGAGGAAGTTGAAATAGTCGGCATAAGGCCGACCAAGAAGTCCGTTGTGACCGGCGTAGAGATGTTCAGAAAACTGCTGGACGTCGGCCAGGCCGGAGATAATATAGGAGTTCTCTTAAGGGGTATAGAGAAAAATGACCTGGAAAGAGGCCAGGTCCTCGCTAAGCCGGGCTCCATCACTCCCCATACAAAGTTCAAAGCAGAAGTATATATACTCAGTAAAGAGGAGGGCGGCCGCCATACGCCGTTTTTCAACGGATATCGGCCGCAGTTCTACTTCCGGACCACCGATGTTACCGGAGTCGTCACCCTCCCCAAGGGCGTCGAAATGGTCATGCCGGGAGATAACGTACAGTTTGAAGTATCGCTCATAACGCCGATCGCCATGGAGAAGGAGCTGCGCTTCGCTATTCGTGAAGGCGGCCATACCGTAGGCGCGGGTGTCGTGACGGAAGTGATAGAGTAATACGATGGCACAGCAGGATACTCAGAAGATAAGAATCAAGCTGATGGCTTACGACCACCGGCTTTTGGATGTCTCGACCGAAGAGATAGTCGATACGGCGAAGCGTACTGGGGCAGGTGTGATAGGGCCGATACCGCTTCCGACCAAGAGGGAGATATATACGGTCCTGAGGTCACCCCATGTCGACAAGAAATCGAGAGAGCAGTTTCAGATAAAGACACATAAGCGGATTCTAGACATTGTCAGCCCGACATCCAAGACGATAGACGCGCTTAAGAAACTGGACCTGCCGGCGGGCGTATACGTGGAGATCAAGTAATTCTGTAATTTGTAAAGAGTAAAAAAAGAAAAGATACTATGTTAGGCATACTGGGTAAAAAGATCGGAATGACGAACATATTCGATGAAGCTGGTAAGAACGTGCCTGTGACGGTCATCGAAGCCGGGCCGTGCTATGTACTACAGGTCAAGACAAAAGATAACGACGGTTATAGCGCCATACAGCTCGGTTTTTGCGAGAAGAGGCAGAAAGTTACCAACAACGTCGATATGGCTCGTTTCAAAAAGGCAGACACTCCTCCTTTGAGGTTTATCAGGGAGATAAGGGTGAACGATACAACCCTCTACAAGACGGGTCAGAAGATAACCGCTGATATATTCGCGAAAGGCGATTTTCTTGACATAGTTGGAACTTCGATAGGCAAGGGTTTTCAAGGCGGCGTCAAGAGGTGGGGGTGGCGCGGTGGTAATGCCGGTCACGGATCGATGTTCGGGCGTGTTATAGGGTCTATACAGTCCGGCGCCAGGCTGGGGCGCGTCACAAAGGGGCATCATCTACCAGGCCACCTTGGTGTTGAGCGGATAACTATTCAGAATCTTGAGGTAATAGACGTTGATAAGGAAAAGAACCTGATAGTAGTGAAAGGTTCCGTTCCGGGGCATAAAAACTCATTTTTAGTGCTGAAGGAAGCGAGAAAAAGACCGAAGGGTTACGTCAAAAAGAAAGTTGTACACGTCGCGCCCAAGAAGAGCGCTAAGGCCGCTATTAAGAAATAGAGAAGGTGTACGGTGGAGAATAAGAGAGTAAGAAATAGCCGGAAGACCGGTATTCCAAAGATTAAGACAACGCCGACAGGAGAGTTCAAACCAGCGGTGCCGGTGTACGACCTGAAAGGAAAAGAGGTGGAAACGTTCCAGCTCGACAAGAATCTTTTTACCGGCAAGGTCAATAAAGCGGCGATTTATCAGGCCGTCCTTATGTATAGTGCGAATGCGAGGCAGGGTAACGCCTCCACCAAGACGCGCGCTGAAGTTTCGGGTGGCGGCAAGAAGCCGTGGAGGCAGAAAGGTACAGGCCGCGCTCGCGCGGGGTCGACCCGTTCTCCGCTTTGGAGACACGGTGGCATTATATTCGGACCGCATCCGCGAGATTACGCCTATGATCTTCCGAAAAAAATTAAGAGACTTGCTTTTCTTTCAAGTATTAACTCAAAGCTTAATGAAAATAGGATGAAAGGCATCTTGTCTATAACGATAGCTGAATCGAAGACTAAGGCTTTTAAGGCTATAGTCGATGCCCTCAAACTGGATGGCAAAAGTCTTTTTGTGTTGGAAAATATAGATGAGAATATCTTGAGGGCTTCAAGAAACTTAGAGGACGTCCTTGTAAAGAACTACAAGGATTTTAATACGATGGATGTGCTGCGCTGCAATAATCTGGTGATATCAAAAGCAGCGCTACAGAAACTACCCGAGAGGTTCAAATAGCTATATGAGAGATCCACATGATATAGTAAAAGGCATGATCAGGACCGAAAAGGGCTCCGCCATACTGGCGCTCAACAAATATCTTTTCTGGGTAGATAAAGCGGCCAATAAGATAGAAGTGAAGAGGGCTATCGAGGACATGTATAAGGTGAAAGTAGATAACGTCAATACCGTCATGATGCGAGGTAAGCTCAAGAGGGTAAGGTACGCTGTCGGTAAGACGCCCGACTGGAAGAAGGCTATAGTTACGCTTAAAGAAGGAAGCAAAATAGATATAACTTAAATGAATAAAATCCTTTGGCAGCTCTTTGTTTGTGGCGGCCTTGAGGATTGGATCGGCATTATTTAGAGCAAGACTGGGATAAATTTATGGGATTAAAGAGATTCAGACCAACAACGGATGCATTGAGACATACCGCTATTTCTGACTTTTCCGAACTGACGAAGTCCACTCCGGAAAAGCGTCTTTTAATACCGCGCAAAGGAACCGGCGGAAGGAATAATCGCGGCAGGATTACATCCCGCCATCGGGGCGGCGGTCACAAGAGGATGATTCGCATAATAGATTTCAAGCGGGATAAGACCGACATGCCGGCAAAAGTGATAGCTATAGAATATGACCCTAATCGTTCGGCGCGACTGGCGCTCGTTCAGTATAATGACGGAGAAAGACGTTACATAATAGCGCCTGCTGGATTGAATGTTAACGATGAGATTATCTCGAGCGACACCGCGGAGATCAAGGTGGGTAATACCACAAGGATCGAAAACATACCGGCGGGTATTCCAATACATAATGTTGAGATAAGGAAAGGATCGGGCGCGACCATAGCCCGTTCAGCTGGTAATTCATGCGTGATAATGGCCAAGGAAGGCGGGTATGCGCAGGTCAAGCTTCCAAGCGGAGAGATAAGGCTCATCGGATTGGATTGCCTGGCCACAATCGGACAGGTAGGCAATATCGAACACGAAACCATATCTATCGGTAAGGCAGGCAGATCGCGGTGGATGGGCTTGAGGCCTTATTCGAGAGGGGTGGTTAAGAATCCGCACGATCATCCGATGGGCGGCGGCGAAGGGAAGGCGAGCGGCGGGTTGCCGAGATCTCCATGGGGACAATACGCTAAGGGGTTGAAGACCAGGAAAAGCAAACCTTCGGATAAGTATATAGTAAAACGGAGAAGATAATGTCAAGATCCACTAAAAAAGGTCCGTATGTGGACGAAAAACTTCTTATTAAGGTACAGAAGGCCGCGATGTCAGGCGACAAAAAACCTATAAAGACATGGTCCAGAAGGTCTACGATAACCCCCGATTTTGTCGGCATAACCCTTTCAATCTACAACGGAAAGAAGTTTTTGCCAGTATACGTGACTGAAAACATGGTTGGCCATAAGGTTGGAGAATTTGCGCCGACAAGGTTATTTAAGAAGCACGGCGCCGCAACCGAAATATCTATGGAAAAGACATAACATGATATCTAAAGCCACTCTAAGATATGTACGGATTTCACCGCGTAAGGTACGGCAGGTTATACCGCTTGTGAAAGGCAAGAAGGCCGGTGACGCTGTCGCAACACTTTTCGCTGTCAAGAAGAAGGCCTCGGAATACCTTATAGACCTTATAGAATCCGCGATCGCTAACGCTAAGCGTGTTCCCGGAATCGACATCGATAACCTTTTTATATCCAAGCTTATCGCTAACGGCGGTCCGCAGATGAAAAGGTTCCGGGCGGCTTCTATGGGCAGAGCGAGTATGATACGCAAACGCACCAGCCACATTACTGTTGAGCTTGATGAGGTGGTCAAAAAAGAAACTCCGGCCAAGGAGGCGGGTCATAAGATTAAAGAGCCCCGCATGAAACCAAAGGCGCAGGATTCCTCTAAGGCGAAGAAGGTCATTAAGGCGAAAGAGCCAGTAAAATCGGAAGGCAAGAAGGGCAAGGCGTAAGATGGGCCAAAAAGTTCATCCATATGGTTTAAGGGTAGGTTACATATATGATTGGAAGTCCCGCTGGTTTGCCAAGAAGGCGGATTTCCCGAGACAGTTCCTTGAGGATGTGAAGATAAAAAAGCATATAAAGAAATCGCTGTCTACAGCCGCTGTCTCCAAAATAGAGATTGAAAGGGCCAGCGAGAAGGTCAGGATACTTATCTATTCTGCGAGGCCTGGTATAATAATAGGCCGCCGAGGCTCGGAGATTGAGAAACTGAAAGAGGATCTTCAATCGATAGCGGGTAAGGAGATAATAATCGACATCAAGGAGATCAAGAATCCCAATGTTGATGCCCAGCTTGTTGCGGAAAACATCGCTTTTCAACTTGAGAAGCGCATACCTCATAAAAGGGCTATGAAGAAGGCGGTTCAGGCGGCGCTTGATAGCGGGGCTCGTGGCGTTAAGATAATATGTTCCGGTAGGCTCGGCGGAGCGGAGATTGCCAGGGACGAGAGCTACAGAATAGGCTCGATACCTGCCCAGACGCTCAGAGCCGATATTGACTATGGTTTTGCTGAGGCGTTGACAACTTATGGTCTAATTGGCGTGAAGGTGTGGATTTATAAGGGCGATAAAGTGCTCGATAAGGCCAAAGAAGAGACGGTCGAAGAGAAGAGATAAAGATTATAGAAGGAACAGGCGGGTAGCTCAATGGGAATGATGCCAAAGAGAGTGAAATTCAGGAAGGCGCAGCGCGGCAAGCGGCGCGGCACCTCTTATAGGGGAGCGTCCTTATCGTTTGGAGAGTTTGGCCTCAAGGCGCTCGAGAACGATTATTTTACAGACAGGCAGATAGAGGCCGCCCGTGTTGCTCTAATGAGGAATCTTAAGGGGGGCGGCAAGGTCTGGATAAGAGTCTTCCCTGACAAACCGATTACCAAAAAGCCAGCAGAAACCAGAATGGGCAAAGGTAAGGGCGATCCCAGTCATTGGGTTGCTGTCGTGAAAAAGGGTAAAATACTATTTGAGATGGGCGGCGTTCCGCTTGAGATAGCGAGAGAATCGCTTAGAGTAGCCGCTCACAAGATACCTTTTAGGACCAAGTTCGTAACCAGGACGGAGCATGCATGATAACCGCTAATGAGCTCAGAAATATGACAAAGGATGAGATAGCGGCAAAGATAGCGGCGCTCAAGAAAGACCTTTTTGCGCTTCGTACCGAAGTTAAGGCTGGAAGGATAGAGAAGCCGCATAAGATAAAGGATATCAGGAAGGATATAGCCAGATGCGAGACCGTTCTAAAGGAGAAGGCTAATGTCAAGTAGCGGGAGGGGTAAGCGCAAGGAGCGTACCGGCGTGGTAGTCAGCGACAAGATGGATAAGACCATAACCGTTAGGGTTGATTGGGTCACGCACCATCCGGTATATAAGAAGATAATGAGAAGAGCCACCAAGTTCAAGGCCCATGATGAAAAGTCCATTGCTAAACTGGGAGATACTGTAAGGATTCAAGAGACGAGACCTATTTCAAAGACAAAGCGGTGGAGACTGGTCGAGGTTGTTAAGAAAGCAAGTCCGGCTCCGGCATCGGCTAGGGCTGAGGCTGCAAGCCAGACAAAAGATTAGAGGCCTATGTATGGTCAGGATGAGGACAATATTGGATGTGGCCGATAACACAGGCGCAAGGCGCGCGTCTATGATAGGTGTTCTCGGCAGGGGAAATAGGCGTTATGCCGATATAGGTGATATTATAACTTGTAATATTAAAGAATCGTCGCCTGATGCCCAGGTTAAAAGCCATGAAGTTGTAAAGGGTGTTATAGTGCGTACAGCTTATCCTATAACAAGACCTGATGGGACCAAGCTGAGTTTTGATAGGAACGCTGTGGTGATAATAGACGAGCAGAAGAACCCCAAAGGCACAAGGATATTTGGGCCGGTAGCTCGTGAGCTAAGGGATAAGAACTTCATGAAGATAATATCGTTAGCGCCGGAGGTTTTATAAAGTGGTTGAGTCCCGCTCCCTTTTGGTTTGTATAAAAGTATGGGTGAGCGAAGTAAAGAAGGTCTTTAATTTTCAAGAGTTATTTATATAGGTTTAAGAAGGTGTGGAGTGAATAAGATAAAGAAGAACGATATCGTATACGTTTTGACAGGAAAGGATAAGGGCAAGACCGGCAAGGTCTTCAGGGTTATGGCTAAGGATGGAAAGGCTCTTGTCGAGGGAGTAAATTACGTTAAGAAACATACCCGCAGGACCAGGCAGGACCAGCAGGGCGGTATAGTTCAAAAGGAAAGCCCGATTCATCTTTCGAATCTGGCGCCTTTCTGCAAAACCTGTAATAAGCCCGCACGTGTGGGCATAAATCTTCTTACAGACGGCACGAAATCAAGGTTTTGCAAAAGATGTAAAGAGGTAATATAAGAGATGACAAAAGAAACCGCCAATAAACTAACACCGAGACTTCTGGAAAGATACAGAAGCGAGATAACGCCCGAAATGATGAGGATCTTCGGTTATAAGAATTCCATGCAGGTGCCTCGACTTAAGAAGATCGTAATAAACGTTGGGTTGGGAGAGGCGACGCAGGATATCAAACTTCTGGAAGCTGCCCAGAACGAGCTCGCTATGATAACGGGCCAGAAACCGGTTGTTACCAAGGCGAAGAAGGCGATAGCGAACTTTAAGATAAAAAGAGGTTCCTCTGTAGGATGTAAGGTTACTCTCAGACGGGCGATGATGTACGAATTCCTCGATCGCCTCATAGCGGTTGCCATACCGAGAATAAGGGACTTCAGGGGGCTGCCGCCTGATTCATTCGACAAGGGCGGGAACTATTCTTTCGGCCTAAACGAACAGGTGATATTTCCGGAAGTTGATGTTGACAAGGTGATGAAGACCCACGGCATGGATATAACGATAGTCACAACAGCAAAGTCTGGTAAAGAGGCGTTTGAGCTATTAAGGCTTTTCGGTATGCCGTTTGCCAAGAAACCATAACAGTCTGTAGGCCGACCTGTTTTATTAAACTTGCCGGCGACCATACAAGGTGGAGACAAGGACAAAATTCAATGGCGAAAACATCATTAATAGTAAAGCAGACAAGACCGCAAAAGTTCAAAGTAAGGCGGTATAATCGCTGCAAACTATGCGGCCGTCCGCGAGGCTATATACGTAGGTTCCAGATATGCAGGATATGCTTTAGAGAACTGGCTTCCCGCGGCGAGATTCCGGGTGTCGTCAAGGCAAGCTGGTAATTTGGTTGATAGTTGATAGTCTATAGTCTATAGAAAAGAGGAAAAGTAGATGGCGGCAACAGATCCTATAGCTGACATGTTGACGGTGATCAGGAACGCGAGTTCCGCAAAGAAGGATGTCGTAGAAGTAAAGAACTCCGTTCTTTCCGAAGGCATAGTTAAAATATTGAAACGGGAAGGCTTCATATCAAATTATAAGATCATAAAGGATAACAAGCAGGGGATAATAAGGGTATATCTTAAATATCTGAAAAACGGTACGCCAGCGATTCTTGGGCTGAAGAGAGTCTCAAGGCCAGGATTGCGCGTATACAGCAAGGCCAATGCCTTGCCAAGAGTTTACAGCGGTCTTGGCGTGGCTATAATATCCACATCCAAAGGGCTCTTGACTGACGAAGAGGCGCGCGATAAGAAGGTCGGCGGAGAAGTCCTCTGCTACGCATGGTGAGGTAATATATGTCAAGGATAGGTAAGAAACCTATTGCGATACCAAGCGGTGTAAAGGTCAGCATTGGCGCCGATAACTTGATAACGGTGGAAGGCAAAAATGGCAAACTTACTTATAAGGCGCCGGCAAATTTTAAACTGGAGGTGAAAGAGAATAGTTTTTCCGTATCCAGACCTTCGGACACCAAACAGGATAAGGCGACGCACGGCCTCATCAGAAGTCTTGTTAATAATATGATACGTGGAGTATCGGAAGGCTACAAAAAGGAGCTTGAAGTTACTGGTGTCGGTTTCAAAGCGGCGGTACAGGGTAAGGTATTAAATCTGAGCCTGAGCTTTTCGCATCCAATAAATTATAATATCCCCGAAGGCGTCAGCGTTGAGACTCCAAAACCTAATATAATAATTGTAAAGGGCGCTGACAAGGCGAAGGTCGGCGAGGTGGCCGCGGAGATCAGGGATTTTTACAGACCAGAACCTTATAAGGGCAAGGGAATAAAATATGTCGGCGAACAGGTTCGGCGCAAGGCCGGTAAGGCCGTGGCGGGCGCGGCGGCAGGGGGCGCCGGAGGCAAATAATAGTATGGGCAGGATATAGCATGAAAAGCTGGATAAAACTTGAGGGCCGCCAGAGGCGGCATAAGATAATAAGGCAGAAAGTTGTGGGCACCAGCGAACGGCCGCGGTTAAGCGTTCGCAGAAGCCTTAACCATATATACGCGCAGGTGATAGATGACGCTACCGGCAAGACGCTCGTTTCTCTTTCCACCCTTTCTCCAGATGTCAGAGAGAAGGTCAAGAAAGATTCGGGCAACGTCAAAGGCGCGAGCATCTTGGGTGGCGCGCTTGCTGAGGCCTGCAAGAGATCAGGGGTCACTAAAGTGGTATTTGACCGGTCGGGGTATCTTTATCATGGCCGTGTCAAAGCGCTAGCTGAGGCCGCGCGTAAAGGCGGTCTACAGTTTTAGTCTCCAAAAGACAGGACGCTAAATGATCCAAATACAATAAAGAGGAAGAGAAAATTGGCAAAACCCGAAGATAATAAAAACGAAAAAGATCTTAATAGTGAAACGCCGGCGCGGGAAGTCAACGCTGCGCAGGAAACGGTGCCGAAAACATCCGCGGTGACTACGGCGCAAGCCGCTGCGGAGGCATCTCGCGGCTCTTCGCAGGGGTCGAAAGGCCGTAAGGGGGTAAAAGGCGCTCCACGGCAGACAAGGCGGCAGCGCACTGGGGAGGATGAGGGCCTGATAGAGAAAGTGGTAAGCATAAAGCGCGTTGCCAAGGTAGTGAAAGGTGGTCGCAGATTTTCCTTTAACGCTCTCGTTGTGGCGGGCGACGGTAAGGGAAAGGTCGGATTGGGATTTGGTAAGGCGAACGAAGTGGCGGAAGCGATACGGAAGGGTCTTATAGACGCGAAGAGAAACTTCTTTAAAATACCGATGAAGGGCACTACCATCCCTCACGAGATAATTGGTCATTATAAGGCGGCCAAGGTCCTGCTTAAACCGGCCAACGAAGGAACTGGGGTTATAGCGGGCGGGGCTGTCAGGGCTATATGCGAAGCCGGCGGCGTCAAGGACATATTGACCAAGAGTCTCGGATCTGACAATGCCCTCAACGTGTTAAAAGCTGCGATAGCAGGTATGAAACAGCTTAGGGTGGAGAGGCAGTCGATTGCGAAAGAAGAGGAAGTGAAGAGTGAAGCTAAATGAGATAGGCGCCCCTTGTGGCGCGAATAGAAAGACTAAAAGGCGCGGAAGAGGCTCGGGTTCAGGCCACGGAAAGACATCATGTCGTGGCCGCAAAGGCGCGAAGAAACGTTCCGGCAGAACTACGCGGCCTGGATTTGAAGGCGGCCAAATGCCGCTCATAAGACGTATACCGAAGAGGGGTTTTAACTCCAGATTCAGAATCGATTATCAGGTTGTAAATGTCCAGTCGCTCAACAGGTTCGACTCCAATTCTACCGTTGGCCCGGTTGAATTTAAAAAGGCAGGCCTTATAGGTAGCGACTCGGATCCAGTTAAAATACTGGGAAAAGGAAAATTGGAGAAGGTGTTGATCATAAAGGCGCATAAGGCCTCTGATAGCGCCAAAAAGCTCATAGACGCCGCTGGTGCCAAGCTTGAGCTTATAACGAAGTGAAATGTTAGAAGCATTTGCCAATATTTTAAAGATACCAGATCTCAGGAAGAAGGTTCTCTTCACCCTGGGAATGATAGCCATATATAGGGTTGGCACTTATATACCAACACCCGGTATTGATGGAGCGAAACTTGCGCAGTTCTTTGCGCATCTTGCTCAGACGCAGGGTGGGGCGCTCTTTGGCATAATGAATATGTTCTCAGGAGGCGCTATATCGCGGCTGACGATATTCGCCCTCGGTATAATGCCGTACATATCCTCCTCTATAATAATACAGCTTCTGACGGCAGTTATACCCGCGCTAGAAAAGCTTGCGAAGGAAGGAGAATCGGGCCATAAGAAGATAGTACAATATACGCGTTACGGGACGATAGTCCTTGCCGTCATACAGTCTTTCTTTATCGCCCTATGGCTTGAGAATCCGGCGCGTTTCCAGGGACTGCAGATAGTGCAGTTTCCGGGCTGGGCCTTTAGGATATTGACGGTTATAACGCTTACCAGCGGTACGGCCTTTATCATGTGGCTTGGAGAACAGATACAGGAATACGGTATCGGCAACGGCATGTCGCTCATAATAACCGCCGGCATAGTCTCCAGGATACCGACAGCGCTTTATCAATTATGGGCGCTTTTTTCGCCGTTCGCGCCGGAGAAGGCGCAGCTTGATCCTTTCACGCTTATCCTTATGGTAGGAATGCTTATATTTGTTGTGGTCGCGGTTATAGTCGTTACCCAAGGTCAGAGGAAGATACCGGTGCAGTACGCCAAGCGCGTGGTCGGCCGAAAGATATACGGAGGGCAGTCCACATTTTTGCCACTCCGTGTTAATCAAGCAGGAGTTATTCCTATAATATTCGCTCAGAGTATAATACTATTTCCCGCTACCGTCGCCGGTTTTATTCCGAGCCAGGGTTTTCAGAAGTTCGCGCAGATGCTTACAAGGGGTGAATGGGTGTATAATACTTTATACGCTCTTCTTATAATGTTCTTTGCTTATTTTTATACGGCGATAACATTCAATCCTATAGATATTTCCGAGAACATGAAGAAGTACGGCGGCTTCGTTCCTGGTATAAGGCCAGGCAGGCAGACCGCGGAATATCTTGATTTTATCATGACGAGGATAACTTTCCCGGGCGCCATATTTCTTGCTTTTATAGCTGTGCTTCCGAGCATAATCTCCGGATGGCTTAAGATACCTTATCTTGTGGCGAGCTTCTTCGGCGGAACAGGCCTTCTTATTATCGTTGGTGTGATGCTTGATACGATGAAGCAGATAGAGTCGCACCTTTTAATGAGGCATTACGAGGGCTTCATGAAAAAGGGCAAGTTAAAGGCCCGTATATCATAGAGGGGGTAGCATTGAGGCTTGTGTTATTGGGTCCTCCGGGGGCGGGTAAGGGTACGCAGAGTGTAGTTCTTGCCAATAAGTATGGCTTGCCGCACATCTCCACTGGCGACATCCTGAGGGAGGCGGTAAGGGAAGGGCTGCCTCTGGGGCTTGAGGCCAAGGCCTATATGGATAGAGGCGAGCTTGTTCCAGACAAGGTTGTTACAGGCATCGTGGCGGAGCGCCTGAAGAAGCCTGACACCAGACCGGGATTTATTCTTGACGGATTTCCGAGGACATTGAAACAGGCGGAGGAGCTTGATAAGGCGCTCAAGGCAATGTCGTCAGGCATAGACATAGTCCTCTATTTTGCGACGTCTCCGGAAGTTGCTATCGAGAGGCTGACTGGCAGGAGGGTGTGTAAATCGTGCGGCTTCAATTACCATGTGAAGAATATGCCTCCTAAAAAAGAAGGCGTCTGCGATAGATGCGGCGGTGAGCTATTCCAGAGGCCGGATGATACCGAGGCGACTGTTCGTAATAGGTTGAAAGTCTATGAGGACCAAACCAAGCCCCTCATAGATTATTATATGAAGCAAGGCATTCTGAAAAGGGTGTCAGGCGATATGGGTGTGGACGAGCTTTTTAAGGTTCTTTCTAAGATATTCTCCGACGCCAAGCTTTCATGATAGCGCTGCGCACGGCCCAGGAGATAGAGACGATACGGAAGGCCGGCGCGATCGTTGCCGCGACTTTGGATAGGTTAAGGAATAGTATAAGAAGCGGCATCACGACCGAAGAGCTGGATGCCATAGCCAGAAAAGAGATACTGGCCATGGGAGGTTATCCGGCATTCAAGGGTTACAAGGGCTACCCCGCTAATATCTGTGTGTCGCCCAACGAGGTGGTAGTCCACGGCATACCTTCCGCCAGACGCCTTAAAGAAGGCGATATCGTATCGCTGGATATCGGTGTGAGGTTCAGGGATTATTTTGCCGATGGGGCGGCGACATTCGGCGTCGGAAATATTAGCGAGCTTGCGGCTAGACTGATACAGGTGACCAGGCAAGCCCTTTCGATAGGAATAAGCAACGCGATATGCGGCAGGAGCATTTCGGATGTTTCAGCCGCCATACAGGCTCATGTTGAATCGAACGGCTTCAGCGTTGTTAGGGCGTTCGTTGGCCATGGCATCGGCGCGAAGATACATGAAGAGCCCGAAATACCTAATTACAGGAGCTCAAGACTTGGGCCCGTGCTGCAGCCGGGAATGGTTTTGGCGATTGAGCCGATGGTTAACGCCGGAACTCACGAGGTTGAGATATTGGAAGATGGTTGGACTGCCGTCACAAAGGACAGAAGACTTTCGGCCCACTTTGAACATACTATAGTGGTTAAGGAAGACGGTCCGGAGATATTGACGATTTAGCGAAAGCCGTATTTGAGATGAGCCCTAAGGAAGAAGCGATAACAGTAGAGGGTAAAGTGGTTGAGACGCTGCCCAACGCGATGTTCAGAGTTGAGCTTGTCAACGGCCATAGGGTCTTGGCCCATGTTTCAGGCAAGATGAGGATGAATTTCATAAGGATACTTCCAGGCGACAGCGTCGTAGTGGAATTGTCTCCATATGACTTGACGCGTGGAAGGATAATACGACGAGAGAAATAATATGAAAGTAAGGTCGAGCATACGTAAAATATGTCCTAAGTGTAAGATTGTGCGCCGTAAGGGCATTCTGATGGTGATATGCGCGAATCCCAAACATAAGCAGAGACAGGGGTAGGAGGAGCAAGGTGCCGAGAATAGTTGGTGTTGACATTCCGAAGGAAAAGAGAGTAGAGATAGCGCTTATGTACATATACGGAATCGGAAGGTCCATGTCCAATAAGATACTTAAAATCGCCAATATAAATCCGGATAAGAGGGCAAAGGATCTTACCGAGGAGGAAGTCGCGAGACTTTCAACTATAATACAGAAGGATTATAAAGTGGAAGGAGACCTGCGGCGCGAGGTCTCAGCTAATATAAAGCGACTGATAGATATAGGGACATACAGAGGTCTTAGACACAGAAAAGGGCTTCCTGTGAGAGGGCAGAGGACCAGGACCAACGCCAGGACAAGGAAAGGCCCTAGGAAGACGGTCGGAGTCATTAGGCAGAAGTCTGAAAGAAAGGCGGCCGAGACAGCGACAACATCAAAAAAATAAAGGATAAATAATAAGTGGAAGAGAAAAAACCGGTAAAATCCAAAAAAAGTAAAAAACTGACAAGAGCCGTATCGAGTGGTGTGGCTCATATATTAGCATCTTTTAATAACACCATTGTTACGATCACTGATAAAGACGGCAACACGATCACGTGGGCATCTACCGGCAGTTCCGGTTTTAAGGGATCGAAGAAGTCTACACCGTTTGCCGCCGGCATCGCGGCAGAAAACGCCGCGAAGAAAGCGGTCGAGCGCGGCGTAAAAGAAGTAGAGGTAGTTATAAAAGGACCAGGCGCTGGCAGGGAGTCCGCCATAAGGAGCATACAAGCGGCCGGCATTAGTATCAGGGCCATCAAAGACGTTACTCCCATACCGCATAATGGATGCCGTCCACAGAAGCGAAGGAGAGTGTAATGGCTAGGAATATAGGTCCATCGTGCAGGCTTTGTCGAAGAGAAGGGATGAAGCTCTTCCTGAAAGGTTCGCGATGTTTGACGGAAAAATGCGCGTACAATAGGCGTTCTTCTGCGCCGGGTCAGCACGGTCAGATAAGGAAAAAGGAATCAAACTACGGTATACAGCTCAGAGAGAAACAGAAGGTTAAGAGGATATATGGCGTGCTGGAACGACAATTTAGGCATTATTTCAGGATAGCGGAGCGCTCGAAGGCGGTAACAGGATTAATGTTGCTCGAGCTGTTAGAGAGAAGACTCGATAATGTCATATTTAGAATGAATTTGGCGAATTCGAGGCCTGAAGCCAGACAACTTGTACAGCACGGCATGGTATACGTTAACAATAAACGGGTTGATATACCAGCCTATACAGTAAAACTTGGCGAAGAGGTGTCTGTCAAGGCCAGAGAGAAAGTTCTAAAATCTCTTAGGGAAAAGTTTGAGGCGCTCAAAGACAGGCCGATCCCAAAGTGGCTTGAGATGGATATACAGAATGTAAAGGCCAAGGTGACCGCCATGCCGACCAAGGAAGACGTCGGCTTCCCTATACAGGAACAGCTTATAGTAGAATTATATTCGAAATAACCGCACAAAAACACGAAATAGCCTTTAAAAAAGAGGGCGCCTCTGCGAAAGGGTGAAAGTGCGCAGTTATGGTTTTGCGGTGAAACACAGATAAAAGGAGTTATGCATGGGAATAAGCATGAAAAATTTCGAGATGCCGAAGAAGCTCGTCCTGGATGAGGGCAGCTACACTCCGACGTATGGGAAGTTCATCGCGGAGCCCTTTGAGAGAGGATATGGCATGACTATAGGCAACAGCCTGCGGAGGGTGCTGATATCGTCCATAGAGGGAACCGCGGTAACGTCCATAAAGATCGACGGAATTCACCACGAGTTCTCGGCTATAAACGGTGTCTTGGAGGACGTGCCGCAGATAATAATGAATATAAAGAAACTTGTGCTCAAGTCTCATTTCAAGATCCCAAAACCCATGTTGATAGAGGTGGAAAAGAAGGGTGACGTGACAGCCAAGGATATAAAGACAGATGAGACCGTCGAGATAATCAATCCCGAGCTTCATATAGCGACTCTTACCAAAAATGTGCCGCTTCGGATAGAAATGGAGGTGGCGCGGGGCAGAGGATATGTCCCAGCTGAGCGCAATAAGAAGGAGGGCCAGCCTATAGGGGTCATACCCGTAGATTCGATATTTACGCCGGTCAAGAAGGTCAATTTCTACGTCGAGAATACGAGGGTCGGCCAGATTACCGATTATGACAAACTTATCTTGGAGATATGGACGAACGGCGCTATAGATCCCAAAGAATCGCTTCTTTATGCGTCCAATATAATGCAGCGGCATCTGGATATATTTGTTGGTTTCGGCAAGCTTCCGGAGGAAGAAGAGGTGCCGGAGGAGACCGAGGAACAGAAGATGTTGAAAGAAAAGCTTAAAATACCGATCTCTGAGCTGGAGCTTTCGGTAAGGAGCTCGAATTGCCTGCGTGAGGCCAGAATAAAGACCATCGGGGATCTCGTCAAAAAGACAGAGCTCGAGATGCTTAAATACAGAAATTTCGGCAAGAAGTCCCTGGCCGAAATAAACAAGATACTAGCTGAGATGGGGCTATCTTTAGGGATGAAGGTTGAAGAGGGGCCCAAAGAAAAAGAAGGGTCGGAGTAATATAATATGAGGCACAGGAAGAGACGTTCAAGACTTAGCATGATGACCAGCCGCAGGAAGGCGACCATTATAAATATGGTTAGAGGGTTGTTTGAACATCAGAGGATACATACTATACACGCAAGAGCCAAGGAGGCCAGGAGGCTGGCCGAGAGCCTAATAACTCTAGGCAAGGAAGATACGGTTGCCGCCAGACGCAAGGTTTACTCGGTGCTGAATGACAGGGATCTTGTCGGAAAACTCTTTAAGGAGATCGCACCCCTTTTTAAAAACAGGACATCAGGCTACACTCGCATCATACCACTTGGTTTTCGTCGGGGAGACGGCGCAAGTCTCGCTATCCTTGAACTTACTGAGACTACGATAAAGCCACTTAAGGCGCAAAAAAAGAAAAAAGAGAAGGCGAAAGCGGAAATAGCGCATACGGAAGCGCCAAAAGAGCCGGCGGGCGCGGAGGAAAAGAAGAAAGCGCCCCCTGAAAAGAAAGAAGAACCAAAGATTAAACAGGTGCCAAAGTCCAAGCCGACACTTGAAGAAGAAAGAAAGCAGGAGAAGGCGAAGGCAGAAGACAAAAAAGCATCTGGTCAGAAGGGTTTTATGAAGAATATTAGGGGCCTATTCCGCAAGCGTGGAGACCGATAATACAAGGCTATAGGTTGTTTACTAAGCCCGCGGCAGATAATACTACCGCGGGCTTTTTGTTTTTAAAGATCACCACCATAAGGCCGAATATCGGCCAAAAAGTTTCCCTTGAGATTTGATAGTTTTATATTATAATAAGTACATCATTTTATCATTGGAAGAGGTATATGAGACTAGCTAAGAGGGTTTCTGGAATAGATGAATCCGTTACGCTGGAGATAACCTCAAGGGCCAAGAAGATGGCCAAAGAGGGTATAGATGTTGTCAGTTTCGCGGCAGGAGAGCCGGACTTTGATACGCCCAAGCACATCAAAGACGCCGCCATCAGGGCAATAAACGAAGGTTTCACCAAGTATACCCCCTCAAGCGGTATGCCGGAGCTTAGGGAAGCGATATCCAAGAAATTCAAAGTCGATAACGGGATTGATTACGCGGCCAGTCAGATAGTTGTTTCAAATGGCGCTAAGCATTCTCTTAATAATGTATTTCAGGCGCTATGCGATACCGGCGATGAAGTTTTAATACCGGCACCCTACTGGCTGAGTTACCCCGCTATGGTGAGGATGGCCGAGGCAACCCCTGTGTTTGTTGAAACCAAGGCCTCGAACAGTTTTAAAGTCACGCCCAAAGACCTTGAGGCTAAGATTACAAAGAAGACCAAGTGCATGGTGTTAAATAGTCCCTCCAACCCAACCGGCGGTATCTACGAACTGGAGGACCTTAAGGGCATCGCCGCACTAGCGGTAAAGCACGATTTTTTTATCGTAAGCGATGAGATATATGAGAAGCTCATCTATGATGGTAAGAAGCATTATTCTATAGCTTCGCTCGGTAAGGATATATACGAGCGCACTATAACAGTTAATGGCGTCTCTAAGAGCTATTCTATGACTGGCTGGCGCATAGGATACGCCGCAGGGCCTGCGGATATAATGAAAGCTATAGGGAACCTTCAGAGTCACGCCACCTCCAATCCGTCTTCCATAAGCCAGAAGGCTGCCCTCGTCGGCCTTTCGCAGGATCAGTCTTTTGTTGAAGATATGAGGAAGGAATACGAGAAAAGGCGCGATTACATGGTCAACCGCGTTAATGCGATGAAGAATATCTCCTGTTTCAAGCCGGCAGGGGCCTTCTATCTTTTTTGCGATATATCCAAGACCGGCAAAGATTCCATAGAGACGGCCAATCGCCTTCTTGACGAAGCGAAGGTCGCGGTGATACCAGGAGAGCCTTTCGGTGCGGTTGACTGGATACGTTTGAGTTTCGCGACAGATATGAAGACGATCGAGAAAGGCATGGACAGGATGGAGGAGTATTTTAGAAAACATGGGTAAGACGATAGCCGAAAAGATACTTTCGAGCCATTCTGGCAAAGACCTTAAGGCAGGGGATATCGCTATCTGCAATGTTGACTTTTGTTTCGGCCAGGATGGGACGAGTTCCATTATAATCGACAGCTTCAAAAAACTCAGTGTGGCAAAACCTTTCGACAAATCAAAATTCTACATGATCATAGACCATTCCGCTCCGAGTCCTAATATAGGTGTTTCCGCGATACACAAGAAGATGCGTGATTTCGCGAAGCAATTCGAGATAGGTCTCTATGACATCGGATGCGGCGTGTGCCACCAGCTTGTTCCCCAAGAGGGGTATGTTACCTGCGGAGATCTTGTTATAGGCGCCGATTCACATACTTGCACTTACGGCGCCATAAACGTCTTTTCGACAGGCGTTGGTTCTACCGACCTTGCCATAACGGCCGCAAGCGGCAAAAACTGGTTCAGGGTGCCTGAGACGATAAAGATCGTGGTTGAAGGCAGGCTCCCAAAGGGTGTATATTCGAAAGATGTTATGCTCCACATAGCTAAAGATATAGGCGCCAATGGGGCGACATACAAGGCCGTTGAGTTTTACGGCGATGCCATATCCGCTATGTCGGTTGACGCCCGTTTTACCATTACCAATATGGCCGTTGAGATAGGCGCCAAGATTGGAATTATGGAGGCGGACAGTAAAGTGCTTAAGTGGGTGGCGGAGCATTCTGCCAGAGAGCCGAAGCCTGTCAAGGCGGATATGGACGCCAAATACTACAGCGTAAAGACCTACAATGTTTCTGAGCTCGTCCCCCAGGTTGCCAAACCCCATGCTGTGGATAATGTTGCCGATGTGACTGAGCTTGCTGACGTCAAAATAGACCAGGCGTTTGTCGGGACATGCACTAATGGCCGGCTTGAGGACCTTGAGATCACGGCGGCGATACTTAAAGGAAGGAAAATTCATCCTGATGTAAAATTCGTAATTGCGCCCGCATCGAGAAAGATATACTTGGAAGCGCTTAGAAAGGGCTACATTGATATTTTTATCAATGCGGGCTGCGCTGTAGTCGCGCCGGGATGTGGCCCTTGCGTAGGAACTCATAACGGCGTTCTTGCTGATGGCGAAGTCGCCATCTCCACGGCGAACAGGAATTTCAAGGGCAGGATGGGCAACCCGAACTCTTTTATCTATCTGGCAAGCCCCGCTACTGTGGCCGCCTCCGCCCTGACCGGGAAAATCACCGATCCCAGAGAACATAAAAAGAGGTTATAGCGCATGAAGCATTTCGCGAGACGTCTTAAAGTCAAGGACAACATAAACACCGACTATGTCATATCCGGGCGGTATAAATTTAAGATACAGGATCCAAAAGAGTTGGCAAAACACATCTTTGAGGATATAGACCCGGATTTCGCAGGCCGCATCAAGAAGGGTGACATATTAGTCGCGGGCGAGAATTTTGGTTGCGGCTCTTCCAGGGAGCAAGCCCCTCAGGCGCTTAAGTCGTCGGGGTTCAGCGCGGTGGTAGCGAAGAGTTTCGCGAGGATATTTTACCGTAATGCTTTTAACATAGGGCTTCTCCTAATCGAGTGCAACACTGATTTCATCGATGATGGCGACGAATTGGAGATAGATATAGAGAAAGGGAAGTTAAAGAATAAATCTAATGGACTTCTCTTGGATATAAATCCGATACCTTCGGTAATGAAAAAGCTTCTCGATGATGGCGGCGTGGTTGAGCATTTCCGGAAGCATGGAGGGTTTAAGTTTGAGTAAACACAGAGTGACTCTTATACCAGGCGACGGCACCGGCCCGGAGCTTGTGGAAGCCGCCAGGCGCTGCGTGGATGCTCTTGGCGTAGGGATAGAGTGGGAGACGGTAGAGGCGGGGGAATGCGCTATTGAAAAATACAAAACCCCCCTGCCGGACTACGCGCTTGAGTCTATTAGAAGAAACGGAGTCGCTCTTAAAGGCCCTATAACTACGCCTGTGGGAACTGGTTTCAGGAGTGTTAATGTCGAATTCAGGAAGAGGCTTGATCTGTATGCGTGCTTGAGGCCATGCAAGAGCTATAAGGGCGTGCGTTCTCGGTACGAAAACATAGACCTTGTTATCGTGCGCGAGAATACCGAAGACCTCTATGCCGGCATAGAATTCGAAAAAGGAACCACGGATTGCGGCAACCTTATCCAGATCCTCGAGAAGATGAGCAAAAAAAATATACGTTCTGATTCCGCGATAAGCATAAAGCCTATTTCCGTGGAGGGCTCCAAGCGCATAGTAAAGTTTGCCTTTGATTACGCCCTGAAGAATGGCCGCCGGAAAGTCACGGCCGTCCACAAGGCCAATATAATGAAATTCACCGACGGGCTTTTTCTTGAGGTCGCTCGGGAGGTGGCGAAGAACTATGAAGGCAAGATTGAGTTCGAGGATAGGATAGTGGACAACATGTGCATGCAGCTTGTCCAGAAACCCGAAGATTATGATGTCCTTGTGCTGCCGAATCTTTACGGCGACATTGTTTCGGATCTTGCGGCTGGGCTTGTGGGAGGGCTGGGAGTTGCTCCCGGTGCCAACATAGGGGAGACAGCCGCCCTATTCGAGCCGACGCACGGTAGCGCGCCGAAATACAAAGGGCTCAATAAGGTCAATCCTGTGGCTCTTATACTCTCGGCTGTTCTTATGCTCAAATATCTGGGCGAGGATGAGCCTGCAAGCCGTCTTGAGTCTGCTGTTGCAGAGGTAATAGCCGAAGGAAAGTACGTGACGTATGATATGAAGAAGGATAGAAACGATCCGTCGGCGGTTGGAACAAGTCAGATGGCAGACGCGATAATCAGAAAAATCAGTAAAGCGTGATTTTAATGAGCGCAGAGGTATTCAATCATGCAAGGCTCGTGTCCTAAAGTGTCAATAATAGGCGCAGGCGCGGTTGGAGCAACTCTTGCCCAAAGGATATTCGAATCCAACCTAGCGGACGTCGTGCTTGTCGATATACTTGAAAAGGTCGCCTGCGGCAAGGCCCTCGATCTCATGGATGGGGCGCCTATTATGGCCACAGAGCGTTCGATACTCGGCACAGGCGATTACGCTGCCGTGGCTGATTCGGATATAGTGGTGATAACAGCAGGACTCGCGAGAAAACCGGGAATGTCCAGAGAGGACCTCATATCTAAGAACGCCGCCATTGTGAAAGACGTGTCGTGCCAAGTGAAAAGATATGCGCCGTCTTCCATCGTGATAGTCGTGACTAATCCACTCGATTCTATGGCCTATCTTGTTTATAAGACCACAGGTTTCAAACGTGAAAAGGTGCTGGGCATGGCTGGCGTGCTGGATGGATCACGTTTTATTGCTCTCATAGCGGATGATCTTAAAGTCCCGCGCGCCTCAATAACGGCTATGGTTTTGGGAAGTCATGGCGATACCATGGTGCCTGTAGTTTCGAAAACCTTTGTAGGCGGTGAACCGTTGACTAAACTCATGGCGAAAGACAGGATTGAGAGTATAATAAAGAGGACCTGTAACCGCGGGGCTGAGATAGTCTCGTGTCTTGGCACAGGTAGTGCTTATTACTCACCGAGCGCAGCGGTATTTAGCATGGTTAAGGCTATCCTAAGGGATACCAAGGAGATAATGACAGTATCGGCTTATCTGGAAGGCGAGTTCGGCCTGAAAGACATATACATAGGAGTCCCATGTAGGATCGGAAGAGCGGGCATAGAAGAGGTGCTTGAGATAGACCTCTCTGACGAAGAATCTAGCGCTTTTCACAGATCGGCGCAGGCGATCAGGCAATCGATCGCCTCGCACCTTCTTTGTTAGAAGGAGGTTAGTAAAGAAAAACACTGTGAAGACCTATGACATCGCTATAATAGGTTCGGGGCCAGGCGGTTACGTCGCCGGCCTCTATGCTTCGCGGCATGGTTTGAATGTCGCCGTTATAGAGAAAGACTTTGTCGGTGGAACATGCCTTAACCGCGGCTGCATATCTACAAAATCCCTCCTCAATTCCGTATCTATATTTTCCAAGATAAAGAAGGCCGCGGCATTGGGCGTTAAGGCAGAAGGTGTAAGTTTAGATTTTGCCAGGATGATGGCCCGCAAGAACGAAGTAGTTGCGCGGCTGAGAGCTGGTATCGAGACGCTTTTCAGAGCAGCGGGGGTGGATCTTGTTAGAGGCCAAGCAAGGTTAAAGGGCCCTGGCGCTATATCGGTAGCTGGTATAGGAGATCTCAAGGCTAATAATATCATAATAGCCGCAGGTTCGCGTGTCGCTGAGATCCCCAGCATAAGAATAGACGGCTCGTCCGTACTTTCGAGCGACAACGTGCTTGACATAAACGCGATACCCGCAAGCATACTTATCGTAGGAGGCGGCGTGATAGGGTGCGAGTTTGCCAATCTCTTCAATAAACTCGGTTCTAAAGTCACGATAGTGGAGATTACCGAGACACTTATACCGACGCAGTCCCGCGAGATAGCGAAAAAACTCGAGCTCATTATGAAAAAAGAAGGTGTTGATATATATCTTGCGTCGAAGGTGGAATCGATCGAAAAAAGAACAGATATTTCGGTAAAAATATCTGGTGGGAGGAGTGTGGACGTGGAGAAGGTTTTGGTCTCAGTGGGCAGGAGGCCGAACACCGAATCGCTAGGTCTTGAAGAAGTTGGCATAAAGACAGAGTCCGGAAGGATTTGCGTGGATGAGTATTTGCGCACATCCGCAGACGGCATATACGCTATAGGCGACTGTGTCAGCGGTCCACTACTGGCGCACAAGGCCTCATATGATGGTATCCTTGCCTGCGATAATATAATGGGGAAGAATAGAAGGGTAGATTATTCTAATATACCTAATTGCATCTGGACTGATCCCGAGATAGCCAGTGTGGGGCTGTCCGAAGAGGGCGCTAAGGCCTCTTGTGCCGATGTTAAGACCGCGAAATTTCCTTATATTGCCTCAGGCAAGGCGTATCTTGAGGCTGAGACCGAAGGATTTGTTAAAATAATAGGTAATAGCGGCGGGGATATATTGGGAGTGGAAATATTTGGCAAGGACGCGTGTAATCTTATAGGTGAAGCGACACTCGCGCGTACTATGGGCATAAAGGTAAATGAGTGGAGCAGGGTGGTTCACGCGCATCCGACGCTTTCGGAAATTTTGCAAGAGGCCTCGCACGCATTCTGCGGAAAGGCAATACACGGCATATGATAATAGACCTTGGCTTGACAGATTATGAGCAGGCATATCGAGCTCAGCTGGAGTTTGTGGCCAGGCGCAAGCTTGGAGAGATAGAAGATACGCTGCTTATAACAGAGCATAATCCGGTATTTACCATAGGAAGGACAGGTTCAAAGGAAAGTCTTCTAGTCGATGAGAAGGTTCTGGCCCAAAAAGGTATAAAGGTCCTATCTGTCGACAGAGGCGGAGACATAACTTTCCACGGCCCTGGCCAGCTTGTGGCATATCCGATAATAGACCTCAAGGCCTCTTTATGTGATCTTCACAGATACCTACGCTATCTTGAAGAGGCCGTTATCCTATTCCTCAAAAGATATTCCGTTGCCGCTGGCCGCATAACGGGCAAGACTGGCGTATGGGTTCAGGGAAGAAAGATAGCATCATTAGGCATAGGGGCATCCGGTTGGGTCACCTATCATGGTCTCAGCATCAACATTAATGTCGACCTTTCTTTCTTTGCTATGATATATCCCTGCGGCATGAAGAGCGTCGAGACTATTTCCCTGAATCGCATTTTGGGTAAAAATGTGGCTATGGACGAGGCGAAACGCATTTTCGTGGCTTACTTTCAGAAGGTGTTTAATCTTGGTGACATCTGTTATCGAGACAGGCGCAAGACCCAAGTGGCTTAATAAGCGACTAGTCCTCAGTCCCATATTTGATGAGACAAGATCCGCGCTAAATAGTTTGCGCATAAATACGGTATGCGAGTCTAGTAGATGCCCTAATCTAACAGAATGTTTCTCGCGAAGAAACGCGACATTCCTTATTTTGGGGAGAAATTGCACGAGGGCCTGCGCGTTTTGCTCGATCAATAAAGGGTTGCCGGCCAGACTCGATACGGAAGAGCCATACAGGCTTGCGAGTGCGGCGAAACGTTTGGGAGTTAAACATGTAGTAATAACTTCGGTCACGCGGGACGACCTCGAGGACGGCGGCGCAAGCCAATTTGTTGCGTGCGTGAAAGCGTTGAGGGAGTTATCGGTCGAAATAACAGTTGAGGTCCTGGTTCCCGATTTCGCAGGGAAGCTATTGTCGGTTGATAAGGTGCTCGCTTCTGGTCCGCATGTATTCGGCCACAATATGGAAACCACTAGGAGACTTTATCCGGCATTGAGAAAAGGAGCTGATTATGATGTCTCCTTGAGTATATTAAAAAAGGCGGCGTCTTTTTCGCCAAATGTTGTTGCCAAGTCAGGTATAATATTGGGGCTGGGTGAGTCCGAAGATGAGATTCGTAACACCATTCTAGATATAAGAGAGGCCGGATGCGATATGCTGACGATTGGCCAGTATTTGGCGCCGTCATCTGGTTGCGAGCCGGTTCATAAATTTTATAGACCGGAAGAATTCGAGTTCTACAGAGACATGGCCATTCGGGCGGGGTTTAAGGTTGTAAGCGCTGGCTCTTTTGTGAGAAGTTCTTATCTTGCCGAGATGATGTATAAAGAGACGAAAGGATGCTGATATGACGGACGTAAAATTACCGGTGCTGGCGGAAGGCGTCAACAAGGCAACAGTTGCTTACTGGCACAAGAGCGTGGGAGATGCGGTGAAAGAAGGTGAAGATCTAGTGGAGCTTGTCACTGATAAGGCCACATTCAACATGCCGTCCCCGGCTTCCGGTGTGTTGAAAGAGGTGCTGATAAGCGAAGGCGCCGAGGTGTCGGTAGGCCAGCTTTTAGCCAGAATAGAATAGAATTATGGCGCCAAAAGTATTATTGCTGTATATATCAGAACATTCCGGCCACCACTGCGCGAGCCTGGCGATCGAGAAGGCCTTGAAGGAGATAAATCCAGCCGTAGAGACCATTAATATAAATTCCTTCAATTACACAAATCCGATACTTGAAAAGGTGATAAATAAGGCCTACATGGGCGTGGTTAAGCGCACGCCGGAGATATGGGATTATCTTTATGATAATCCCAAAGTGGTAAAGCGCACCCAGAAATTGAGGGAGCTGATACATAGGTTTAACACCAGTAAGCTTAAGGCATTGCTCGAGGAATCGCGGCCCGATGCGATTGTCTGCACTCAGGCATTCCCATGCGGAATGATCGCAGACTATAAAAGAACGTTTAACCTCGATATCGCGCTGATAGGCGTTCTGACTGATTACGCGCCTCACTCTTATTGGGTATATAATAACGTCGACAGGTATATCGTTCCTTCGGCGGAAACAGGGAAGAAACTGGTCGATAACGGCATAGACCAATCGAAGATCTCCGAATTTGGCATACCCATAGATCCCAAGTTTATGATTCAGCGCGACCGGCGAGATATTCGAGCCGAGTTGGGCTTGAGTGCGGATAAGCATTGCCTGCTGATAATGGGAGGAACGCAGGGGCTCGGGCCTATAAAGTCTGTGGTAAGGCTCCTTGATGGCTCGCCATTGGAAGTAGAGATGATGATAGCTACGGGCACGAACAATAGTCTTTTTGAGTGGCTTTCGTCAAGACGATTCAGGAAGAAGGTGCTCGTCTTCCCATATGCTGACAACGTCGAAGAACTAATGCAGGCAGCCAACGTGATCATAACAAAACCCGGCGGTATAACTACGGCCGAAGCGTTGGCCAGCGGCCTTCCTATGCTTATAGTAAATCCGCTTCCCGGCCAGGAGGCCATGAATACCAAATTCCTGCTCAAAGAAGGCGTTGCCGTTAAAGCCGATACGCCACAGGACGTCCCCGTTCTGCTTGGAGAACTTCTTTATAACAAAGATAAGCTCAAAGCCATGGGGGAGAAGGGGCGTCTTCTCTCAAAACCCGACAGCGCGGTGAAGATAGCGCATCTTGTGCTGGAGCTCGCAAAAAAATGATATTATACATATTATATAAAATGGGCCATTTCTTCGCTCTATTGCTACCGCTAAAGGTTTCATACGCGCTGGCCTGTGTTATAGCCGATATTTTCTGCTTTTTCTCTACAAAAGATCGCGCCGTAGTCATTAATAATCTGAAAATCATAACCGATTCTTCCGCCAATGATAAACAGATAGTGGCCATGGCAAGAGAAGTGTTTAGGCATTTCGCCAAATATCTTGTAGATTTCTTCAGGTTTCAGAAAGTAGACCTCGAGTACATACGGAAGTTTGTTAAGATAGAGGGAGAAGAGAATCTGAGGGCCGCTTTGGCTAATAGCAGAGGTGTTATCTTGCTGTCGGCGCATATGGGAAATTGGGAGCTGGGCGGTGTGATTATTTCGATGATGGGCTATCCGGTCAGCGGCGTGGTCCTCACCCATCAGAACAAGAAGATAAACGATTTTTTCACCCGACAGAGACTCACCGGCAATATGACGCCTATAGAGATAGGCGCTTCGCTTAAAGCCTGCTACAGAGTCCTTAGAAATAACGGTCTTCTTGCTCTCCTGGGTGACAGGGATTTTACCAAGAATGGCCTTCCGGTTAAGCTTTTCGGTCGTTGTGTTCTAGTTCCGCGTGGACCGGCCGTATTCAGTTATAGGATAGGGTCAGCGATAGTGCCATCTTTTATGGTAAGAGAAAGAGACGATACCTTTAGGCTTGTCTTTAGCGAGCCGCTGTTTGCCGACCGCTCAAAGGCGGAGGAGGAGGCTATAATTGAGCTTGCTGGAAAGTACACAGCCGTGACAGAGGCCTTTATAAGACAGTATCCTGAACAATGGTATATTTTTAAAGATATTTGGTTGCAAGATGCCCAAAACGATATGCGTCCTGATACCATCGTATAACGAAAGCAAGACTATAGGCCATCTTGTTAAGGAGCTTCGGGCTAGGGACTTTACTGTATATGTCGTAGACGATGGCTCGACAGATGATACCGCTAAAATAGCCGAGGCAGATGGGGCAGTGGTGGTCAGGCATAAAAGGAACAAAGGTAAAGGGGCCTCGCTCAGAGAAGGATTTGCCCACATTCTGAAGAAAGGTTTTGAGGCTGTCATAGTGATGGACGGTGATGGCCAGCACCACGTCTCGGATATAAACAATTTTATGGACAAGATGAGCCAGACCAGCGCCGATATCGTTATAGGCAACAGGATGCAGGATGTATCCACTATGCCGCCGGCCCGTATACGCACTAACCGTTTCATGTCGCGCCTAATATCACTTGTAGCCGGGTGCGATGTGCCTGATACTCAGTCTGGGTTCAGGCTTATAAAAAGGTCGGTTCTGGAAAAGTTGAAGTTTAAGTCATCTAATTATGAGATAGAGTCCGAGATGATCATAAGAGCCGCGCGAGCCGGTTTTAGGATAGAATCAGTTCCTATAAAAACGATCTATCAGGATGAGGTTAGCAGGATAGACCCTTTTATGGATACCCTGCGTTTTATCTGGTTCATCTTTAAGGCTATTTTTTACAGGTAAACACACCGGATATGAGGGCAAGGCTTAATAAAGGCTTGGTGCATATCTATACTGGAGGCGGCAAGGGCAAGTCTACGGCCGCTTTTGGCCTGGCTGTTCGCGCCGCTGGCGCGGGGCTAAGGGTATGCATACATCAGTTCATCAAGGCGGGCCGATGCGCCGAAAAAGATCTCTTAAAAAACATAAAGAATATAATAATCAAGCGGTGCGGCAATGGCCGCTTTATAAAGGGTTCAGCTAACGCTAAAGATATCGAATGCGCCAAAAAGGGATTTGAGGAAGCAAGGAAGGATATCCTTTCCGGAAAATATGACCTTATTATACTGGATGAGGTCAATATAGCCCTGAAGCTCGGTCTCATAAAGATCGATGAGGTCATAGAACTTATAAGACATAGACCGCGGTGCGTGGAGCTTGTGTTGACAGGTAGATGTTGCCCGAAAAAACTCTTAAGATACGCTGATGTGGTTACGGAGATGAGGAAGATAAAACACCCCTTCGACAAAGGGATACTTGCCCGCAAGGGGATAGAATACTAAATACCGATAAGAGGATGTTACTATCCGCAGACACAACCTTTCGGAACGCCATTATCATATCGTTCGCGATACATATCTGTGTCCTCTGTCCTCTACATTGGAATTTTTATCTAAAAGATATGGCAAAAAAAATCGAAAACGTCATCGTAGATTACATAGTCCTTGAAGAAAGTCAACCGGCTGTTATCGTCGAGGCTGAGCCAAAACAGCTTGAGACACCGAAATTGGATACTGCGCATAAAGTGGAGGCGTTTCCGACGCCGCCTATCGTATCGGCCTCAGAAAAAAGCCCTTCTAACAAAGACTTTTCGCGTGAACTAGCCGAAAAACAGGCTAAAGTTAAGTCGACCAAAGATTATATTAATTACTACCAGCTTATCCGTGAGAAGATCCGACAGGCCCTCAAGCACCACTACAAGCGTTATCATAAGGAAGGCGAGGTTCGCCTGACGTTTATTCTCCGTTCGGACGGATCGCTTTCCTTCTTTGAAGTAGATAAAAGCGCCTCTGTGAGGGACGAGGTTTTAAGAGATATAGCTATAAGGAGCCTTAAGGAAGCCTCTCCGTTTTCGCCCTTTCCCAAGTCAGTCGATCTTCCGTCGATGTCCTTCGAAGTCACCGTGGTTTTCAAAAAAGAATAAAAATCTAACAAAATTCTTGACAAGTTTTCAGGTTTCGATATAATAGCTTTTGTTAGCACTCGATTAAGATGAGTGCTAAAATTTAAACTAAAAATAAAAAGGAGGTATGAGAGTATGAAGATACAACCACTGGCAGACAGGATAGTTGTGAAGGTCCTCGAAGCCAAAGAGGTGACGAAGGGCGGTATAGTGCTTCCCGATACAGCCAAAGAGAAGCCGCAGGAGGCGGAAGTTATCGCTATAGGAAAGGGAAGGGTCTCGGACGATGGCAAGACGATAGCGCCTGAGGTAAAGGTGGGCGACAGGGTGCTTTTTGGTAAGTATTCTGGCACTGAAATAACTATGGATGGAAATGAATATCTTATCTTGAAAGAGGAGGATATTCTGGCTATAGTAAAATAAGGCATGGCGCATGGTATCTAACGGATAGGGAGAAGTTGTTCTATGCCGTTAAGCGCTAAAAAGATAATTCAAGGAGGATAAGATGGCAAAACAACTACTATATAGCGAAGACGCGCGCAGGGCAATCCTGAAGGGCGTTGAACAGCTCGCTAAAGCGGTAAAGGTTACATTGGGGCCTAAGGGGCGAAATGTCGTGTTGGACAAGAAATTCGGCGCTCCTACTATAACCAAGGACGGTGTCACGGTGGCCAAGGAGATCGAGCTTAAGGATCCTTACGAGAATATGGGCGCGGAGCTCGTAAAAGAAGTGGCTTCAAAGACATCAGACACGGCTGGTGACGGCACGACCACAGCGACGGTTCTTGCGGAGTCGATTTTCAGAGATGGTATGAAGAACGTGACCGCGGGCGCCAATCCTATGGCGTTAAAGCGCGGTATAGAAAAGGCTGTGGAGAAGGTAGTAGAGGAGTTGGGTAAACTTGCCAAGCCGATTAATTCTAAGGATAAGAAGGAAGTCTCTCAGGTGGCTTCCATAGCCGCCAATAATGACCACGAAATAGGCGATCTGATCGGCGACGCGATGACCAAAGTCGGCAAAGACGGTGTAATAACTGTCGAGGAAGGTAAGGCGTCGAAGACCGAGCTTGAGCTGGTTGAGGGTATGGAATTTGATCAGGGGTACCTCTCTCCATATTTTGTTACAGACGCGGAGAAGATGGAGTGCTCTTTGGAGGAGCCTTACATACTGATCCATGAAAAGAAGATATCCAGCATGAAAGACATACTCCCACTCCTTGAGAAGGTGGCCAGGGCCGGCAAGCCGCTCTTGATAATCTCGGAGGAAACTGAGGGTGAAGTGCTCGCTACGCTTGTGGTTAACAAGATACGCGGTACGCTCTCCTGCGCGGCTGTCAAGGCGCCTGGTTACGGAGACAGGCGGAAGGCAATGCTCGAGGATATAGCTATTCTTACAGGTGGAAAGGCGATTACTGAAGACTTGGGCATCAAACTCGAGAATGTAAAATTGGAGGATCTGGGAAGGGCCAAGCGTGTCAGAATCGACAAGGATAACACCACTATAGTTGAAGGCGCGGGCAAGACCGCCGACATACAGGCGAGAATCAGCCAGATAAAGAAACAGATAGAAGAGACTGATTCGGATTACGATAGAGAAAAGCTACAGGAGCGTTTGGCTAAGCTTGCTGGCGGCGTGGCGGTTATAAATGTCGGAGCCGCTACGGAGACGGAGATGAAGGAGAAGAAGGCGCGGGTAGAGGACGCGTTGCACGCCACCAGGGCCGCGGTCGAAGAGGGCATAGTGCCGGGCGGCGGCGTGGCGCTGCTACGTTGTATACCAGCGCTTGATAAGCTGAAACTTTCCGGCGACGAGCAGACAGGCGTTGATATTGTGAGAAGGGCGCTCGAGGAGCCTATCAGGCAGATAGCGTTAAATGCCGGTATGGAAGGGTCTGTGGTCGTTCAGAAGGTGAAAGATATGAAGACCAACGAGGGCTATGATGCCGAAAAGAATGTCTACTGCGATATGATAGCGGCCGGCATTATAGATCCCAAAAAGGTTACGCGGTCAGCGCTTCAGAACGCGTCAAGCATAGCGTCTCTCATGATAACCACAGAGACGATTGTTACCGACATCCCAGAGGAGGAGAAGGCGTCAGCAGGAATGCCGGGCGGCATGCCTCCAGGAGGCGGCATGGGAGGGATGTATTGATTCAGTAATCTGTGACGAGTAAAAAGAGTAAGTAACAAACAAAAAGGGCCCCACAAAATCGGGCCCTTTTTGTATTTGACAAGAGAATTATAATTATATATTATATCTTATCCCTTACATTTTTATTTCAAATTAACATTTTTGCATATTATAACGATTTATCGGAGGAAAAGATGGCGCAATTCTATATCGGTGTGGACAGGAAGGCGCGTCGCTGCTATGGATTCGGGGAGATAGCGCTGGTTCCGGGAAGAATAACTATAAATCCCGAAGACGTGGATACGAGTTTTGAGCTCGGCGGCAAGAAGTACAGGGTTCCGATACTGGCGGCCGCTATGGATGGCGTTGTAGACGTCAAGTTTGCTATCGCGATGGGTAAACTGGGCGGAATAGCGGTATTAAACCTTGAGGGTGTTCAGACCAGATACGAGGATCCCGCCGCTGTCCTGGACAAGATCGCGGAAGCGACGCCCGAAGAGGCGACGAAGCTTGTGCAGGGACTCTATCTTGAGCCTATAAAGGAAGAGCTTATTTCAAAAAGGATAGAGGAGATCAAAAAAGGCGGCGCCCCGGCCGTTGTGAGCGCTATACCTCAGAGGGCGGAGCGCTTTGTCGCTATAGCGGAAGAAGCCGGTGCCGATATATTCGTTGTTCAGTCCACCGTTACTACGGTAAAACATATCTCCAAGTCTTACAAGGCGCTTGATTTCAAAAAGTTTTGCAAATCGACAAAGCTTCCCGTAATTATCGGTAATTGTGTCAGCTATGAGGTGGCGCTCGAGCTCATGGAAACCGGTTGCAGCGCCCTTCTGGTTGGTATAGGGCCCGGCGCGGCATGCACTACCCGCGGTGTCCTCGGCATAGGCGTGCCTCAGGTGACGGCTACTATTGACTGCGCGGCCGCAAGAGACGCATACTATAAAAAGAAGAAAAGATACGTTCCTATCATCACGGATGGCGGCATGTCAACCGGCGGCGATATCTGCAAGGCTTTCGCATGCGGAGCGGACGCGGTAATGGTTGGATCGGCCTTTGCCCGCGCCGCGGAGGCGCCGGGCAGGGGATTCCATTGGGGCATGGCGACTCCTCACGCCAACCTGCCGCGCGGAACACGGGTGAAAGTCGGAGTGATGGGAACGCTTGAAGAGATATTGTATGGTCCGGCAAAGGTCGATGACGGTTCGCAGAATCTGATGGGCGCGCTGCAGACTTCGATGGGTAATGTCGGCGCTAGGAACATAAAAGAGATGCAGAAAACAGAGATCATTATAGCACCTTCCATACAGACCGAGGGAAAGGTCTTCCAAGTAGCCCAGCGCGTAGGAATGGGAAAGTAGTTTAAAATTCAAGATCAAATATCCCAGGTCAACCGGCAAAAAAGCCGGAGACTGCGGAACGACAATACAAAATTCAAAATATTTGAATTTTGAAAAAAGTTTTGATATTTACATTTTGATTTTCGGAATTTCATAGTAATGACTCACTCCGACTTTGTCCACTTGCACCTCCACACGCAGTACAGCCTTCTTGACGGCGCTTGTATCCTGGAGTCTCTTATAAAGAAGATAAAAGAATATAAAATGCCGGCATGCGCCATAACCGACCACGGCAATATGTTTGGCGCAATAGAGTTTTACGACCTCGCGATGAAAAACGGCATTAAGCCCATAATAGGCAGCGAGGTTTATATAGCCCCAGATTCCAGGTTTGAGAAGGCAAGTCACGGCATTCAAGAAGCTTCATTTCACCTTATCCTGCTGGTAAAGAACGAAACCGGTTACAAAAACCTTATGAAACTCGTGTCAGCTGGCTTTCTCGAGGGGTTCTACTATAGGCCTCGGATAGATAAGGAGATACTTTCTCAGCATTCAAGCGGACTTATCGGTACTTCCGCCTGCCTGAAAGGCGAGATACCGCATCTTATAAACACAGGACGGCTTGACCAGGCACGTAAGGTTATCGAGGAATACCGAAGTATTTTCGGTAAGGACGATTTCTATCTCGAAATACAGGATAACCTCATACCGGAGCAGGAGAAGGTTAATGAAGAGATCCTGAACATAGCCAAAGAGATGGGAATAGGGGTGGTCGCGACCAACGACGTGCATTACATAGAGAAGGAGCATGCCAAAGCGCACGAAACACTTCTCTGCATACAGACACAGACGACGATAGACGACCCCAACAGGATGAGGTTGCAGACAGATGAATTCTATTTAAAATCCAAAGATGAGATGAGTCGTACTTTTGCGAGAGTTGCGCCAGAGGCCATTAAGAACACTATGGTCATCGCGGAAAAGTGCAACCTTGAACTTGATTTTAAGAAACATCACCTCCCCAATTACAAGGTCCCAGAGGGCAAGACCAAAGAAGGATACCTAAGAGAACTTGTTTATGAAGGCATTAAGAAACGGTATCCTGATGCGGATAAGGCAGTCTATGACCGAGTCGAGCACGAACTCAAGGTTATAGAAAGATTTGGGTATCCCAGCTATTTTCTTATCGCATGGGATTTCGTAAGTTACGCCAAACAGAGCGGCATACCTGTAGGGCCGGGCCGCGGCAGCGCGGCGGGAAGCGTTGTGAGTTACGCTCTGGGCATAACAAATATCGACCCACTTAAGTATGATCTGCTTTTTGAACGTTTTCTAAATCCCGAGAGGATAAGTCTGCCGGATATAGATATCGATTTCTGTTTCGAGAGAAGGGGAGAGGTTATAGATTATGTTGTTAAGAAATACTCAAAAGATAACGTCGCGCAGATCATAACTTTTGGGACTATGATGGCAAAGGCCGCTATTAGGGATACCGGTCGTGCCCTCGGTATGGCTTATGCCGATGTTGACAGGATAGCCAAACTTGTTCCCAACGACCTTAACATTACGCTGGCTCAGGCCCTCGAGCAGGAACCGGAGCTTAAGGCCCTTTACAAGAACGATCCTAAGATAGCGGAGCTTATCGAGACCTCGATGGTTCTTGAGGGCCTGACTCGCCACGCCTCAACGCATGCCGCAGGTATCGTAATAAGCGAAGAGCCTCTCGTTAATTATGTTCCACTTTATAAGATGCAGGAAGGGCAGATAACCACGGCGTATCCCATGACGTCTCTGGAAAAGATAGGCCTGCTGAAGATGGACCTTCTGGGCCTGCGTACACTCACAGTCATAAGCGAAGCGGTGAAGATAATAAAGCGCACAAGAGGGATAGATCTCAATATAGATGATATACCAATAGACGATAAGAAGACCTATAGACTGCTTGCCAACGCTGAATCAACCGGTGTCTTCCAGCTGGAAAGCTCGGGCATGAAGGACCTTTTGAAAAAACTAAACCCGGAGAGATTCGAAGATATAATAGCGCTTCTGGCGCTCTTCCGCCCTGGCCCCATAGGATCAGGGATGCTGGATGATTTCATGAAGCGAAAGCACGGCGAGATAAAGATACGTTACGACCACAAGAATCTCGAGCCTATACTCAAGGAGACTTATGGGGTAATTCTCTACCAGGAGCAGGCGATGAGGATAGCCAGTAATCTTGCTGGCTTTACCCTGGCCCAGGCCGATAACCTTCGCCGCGCGATGGCTAAAAAGACCCCTGAGGTGATGGTCGAGATGAGAAATCACTTCGTTAACGGCTGCCTCAAGAACGGGATAGACAAGCGCAGCGCGGATAAGATATTCGATCAGATAGAATACTTTGCCGGTTACGGTTTCAACAAATCACATTCGACCGCCTACGCTCTTATAAGCTATAGGACCGCATATCTTAAAGCAAACTACCCGATAGAGTTCATGACAGCCCTTCTTACCAGTGAAAAGGATAACCTTGATAAGATAGCGCAGTACATAAACGAGGCGCAAAGGATGGGAATCAGGATATTGCCTCCGGACATCAATGAAAGCTACGCCAACTTTACTGTAGTCGGTGATTCGATCAGATTTGGGCTGGCGGCTGTGAAAAACGTAGGGGAGGGCGCGATAGAGTCTATAATCGCCTCGAGAAGGAAAAACGGCAAGTTCAGGTCAATATATGATTTTACGGAAAAAGTTGATTCCAGGCTCGTCAACAGAAAGGTTATAGAAAGCCTTATAAAGTGCGGCGCGATGGACTCGCTCGGCCTTTTTCGCTCGCAGCTATCGGCAATGATCGACAAGGCGATGGAGGTCGCCGGCGGCGTGCAGAAGGACAGGGTTAATGGCCAGCTGTCATTTTTCGAAAGTTTTGCGGACGAAGAGAACTTTAAGAGGACTTATCAGCAGATTCCCAACATACCAGAATGGCCCGAAAACCAGCTTCTTGCTTACGAAAAGGAGATGCTCGGTTTCTACATAACCAAGCATCCTTTAGCGAGGTTTGAGAATGTTTTGCGTACCTATTCGACGTGTTCGACCGCGGATTTGAGGAGTCGCAGAGACGGCGAAGAGGTCTTGTTGGGAGGGATACTATCAAAGATAAAGCTCACCGTAACCAGGAGAACGAGTGAAAAAATGGCCATCGTTACGTTGGAGGATCTCGATGGTGCGGTCGAGGCGCTGATATTTCCGACCACATTTTCAAAGGCCGCGGCCCTTATAAAGCAGGACGCGATAGTCTTCGTCAAGGGTCGCCTTAGCCTGAGAGAGGAAGAGCCCAAGATAGTGGCAAGCGAGGTATCGGCTCTTGAAGCCGTCAGGATGAAGTATACAAAAGCCGTTGTTATAGAGATTCTTACGACCGGCCTGGAAACAAGCTCGCTGGAGAAGCTCAAGAGGGTTCTTTCGCGATATCCGGGAAGCGTTCCCGCCTACCTAAGATTTACAAAGCCTGATGGAAACAAGACTTTGGTCTCAATCGGCAGTAATTATCACGTAGAGCCGCACGAGGGGCTGGTTCGTGACGTTGAGAAAATTTTCGGTCGCGACGTCGTGAGTTTCAAGGCGTAGAGACCAGCCGACTAAATGCTTGACTTTAGCCTTTCCCAATGCTACCATAACTCCTTGAAAAATAAAAAGTTATGATAGATCGTAAAACTGAGTCTGATATAAAGTCTGTTAATGGTTTCCTGGAGTTCTGGATGAAGTTTCATTCTATATTCACGGAGACTATTTCGAAAGGGATAATATCGGTTGAGGAGGAGTCCAAATTTCTAGAGACTCGTGATATGATAAAAGCCAAATATGAGGACCTTAAGAAATCTTTGGAGTTTAAATATATGCCACATGGCCGAATGACCGACCCGGTGGACGATGTCCTCAAAATAAGTGGGATACGTTTTATGTCGGAAAAGAGCCTCAAGAGACTGAACGAGGATTGGAGAGATTCCTATGTGTTTCTCAACAATATACTGGAGCGCCTTAAGAATAAGAAGAGGCGACTCGAGGAGTTTAATACCGTAGGTGTCCTGATGAAGAGGCTTTTGGATGCGAGTGGCGCAAAGCTTTCGGCTTTATTCAAGAAAGGGAGATCATCATGACAAAGAAGGATATAGTGATGAAGATAGCGGAAGAGAGCGGTTTGAAGCAGATAGACGTTAAGAAGGTGGTGCAGAGGACGCTCGACCATATAATCGACGCGCTATCAAAAGGAGATGTCGTTGAGTTGCGAAACTTTGGTGTGTTCAAAGTCAAATCGCGAAAGTCGAGGGTCGGCCGTAATCCCAAGACGGGCGCCACCGTGCCTATACCTGAGAGAAAAGTGGTCTCGTTCAAGGTAGGTATGGTGATGAAGAAAAAGGTCAAATAGTTGTTAGCCGCCAGTTATTGGTAGTTAGTTAAAGGGAAAATGAAATATAAATCCGTAAAAGGTATGGATGATATACTGCCGCAGGATGTATGGCTGTGGCAGGAGCTTGAATCAAGGGCGCGCAAGGAATTGGAATCTTCCGGTTATGTGGAAATACGTACGCCAATTCTGGAAGAAACGGCGGTATTCATTCGTGGCATAGGCGAGACGACGGATATAGTGACAAAGGAGATGTTCACATTCTCCGACCGTAAGGAGAGATCTCTTACTATGCGTCCGGAAGGAACAGCGCCCATAGTGCGCTCGTATATAGAACATTCGCTTGGAAATATATCGCCGGTATTGCGGCTCTATTATATCGGGCCGATGTTCAGGGCCGAGAGGCCGCAGAAAGGAAGGTCGCGGCAGTTTCACCAGATAGGGGTGGAGGTGATAGGTAGTTTTTCGCCGTATGCGGACGTCGAAGTACTCGCGCAGCTTGATAAGTTGCTCAAAGCCTTTGGCCTCAGCGGTTATGTAATCAAACTGAACAGCCTCGGCTGCAAGTCGGATAAGCTTAAGTTCACCGAAAGCCTTAAACAGTATCTTGCCGATAAGATAAATCTTCTCTGCGAGGACTGTAGGAACAGGGTGGGCAAAAACGTATTGCGCGTGCTGGATTGTAAGAAAGAATCCTGCACCCAGGCTATGCGCGGCGCGCCGAACATACTCGACAATATGTGCTTAAAATGCGCCAGGCACTTTGAAGAGGTCAAGAGCTCCCTTAAGGCGCTCGGTATCAATTTTCAGGAAACAAAGAATCTTGTGAGAGGGCTTGATTATTACACGGCGACCGTATTTGAGATAACGCACCCCGCTTTAGGCACTCAGGATGCCATAGGCGCCGGCGGCAGGTACGACAATTTGATAAAGGATATGGGGGGTGAATGTGCTGGTGCTGTGGGATACGCCTTGGGGCTGGAGAGGATAATTCTGGCGCTTAAAGGACATGCCGCGCGCAAGCCAGATAGGAACGTTATTTATATAGCGACCCTAGGTGATGCCGCTAGGCTGGAGGGCCTAAAAATATCCGAGAGTCTCAAGGATGGGTTAGCGCTGCCTAATCTGGTAGTTTTGAGAGATATGGGCGAGGCTTCTCTGAAGTCACAGATGCGTTCGGCCGATAGACAAAATGCCAAGGTTGTCATAATACTGGGTGAGGATGAGATGAAAGAAAAAAAACTCACAATAAAGGATATGCGGCCTGGAGGGTCGCAGGTGTCCGTCGCGGCTGAGTTGGTTGTTGAGGAGGTAAGGAGGATACTGTGCTGAGGACGCATACATGCGGAGAGCTTAACGCCGATTGTGCTGGCAAGACAGTTACGCTGTGCGGGTGGGTTCATGGAAGGCGTGATCATGGCAACCTTATATTCATAGACGTGCGGGACGGTTACGGCATAACACAAGTTGTGTTCAATCCGCAGTCGAACGCCAAATTGCACGCGCAAGCCGAGAGTCTTCGTTCGGAGTTTGTCGTGAGGGTAACCGGCACTGTTGAGAGAAGGCCCACGGGAACTGAGAACCCGAAAATTTCTACCGGCTCTATCGAGGTGCATGCGAAGGCGTTGGAGGTATTGAATCCATCCGCTACCCCTCCTTTTGAGATAGATGATAATATCGCGGTCACGGAGGAATCGAGGCTTAAATACCGATATCTTGATCTGAGGCGGCCGCAGATGCAGAGGAACCTGCGGCTCAGGCACAAGGTATGCAAACTGGCCAGGGATTATTTTGACGAAAATAATTTTGTTGAGATCGAAACACCCATACTGACCAAGTCTACCCCTGAAGGCGCGCGTGATTATCTAGTTCCGTCTCGCGTCAATGTGGGGATGTTCTACGCGCTTCCGCAGTCCCCGCAACTATTCAAACAGATACTCATGGTGTCGTCCTTCGATAGATATTTCCAGATTGCGAAATGCTTCCGAGACGAAGACCTGCGGGCGGATAGACAGCCTGAATTCACCCAGTTTGACCTCGAGATGTCTTTCGTCACAGAAGAGGATATCTACGCTATATGCGAAGGCCTAATGAAAAGACTGTTCAAAGGGGCGATAGGCGTGGATCTCAAAACGCCTTTTCCGAGAATGAAATACGCCGAAGCTATGGCACGTTTTGGTTGTGATAAGCCGGATATAAGGTTCGGTCTCGAGCTGTGTGACCTTACCGAGATTGTCAGAAACTGCAAGTTCAAGATATTTCAGGAGGTTCTGGCCAAAGGAGGGCGTGTTATAGGGATAAACGCCCCCTCTTGCGGTGGTTATTCCCGCGGCCAGATTGATGAACTTATAGAGTTTGTAAAGGAATACGGCGCCAAAGGCCTTGCCAATTTCAGGGCCGAAGGCGGCAGTCTAGTCTCACAGATAGACAAGTTTTTTTCCGCCGAAGAGCTTGACGCCATACGTAAGGCCGCCTCCTCAAAAGACGGTGATATGATATTTATTGTCGCGGATGCCAAAAAGGTTGCCTATGACGCAATGGCCGCCTTGCGCAGGCTTCTAGGCAAGAGACTAAACCTGATTGATGAAAAGGTCTTCTCTTTTCTATGGGTAACGGACTTTCCTCTTTTTCAGTACAACGAAGAAGAGAAGAGATGGGAGTCTGAACATCATCCTTTCACCTCCGTGCATCCTGATGATATCAAGATCCTCGAAAGCGGCCGCGACCTTGACAAGGTACGGTCAAGGTCTTACGACCTTGTTATAAATGGCACCGAGATCGGTTCCGGCAGTATAAGGATACATGACCGCTCGCTTCAGGAGCTAATATTCAGGACTATCGGCATAGATGAAGAGCAGGCACGCTTGAGGTTTGGATTCCTCCTCGATGCTTTCAGATACGGTGCGCCTCCTCATGGAGGCTTCGCGTTCGGACTGGATAGGCTTATGACATTTTACGTAGGATGTGATTCCATACGTGATGTGATAGCTTTCCCTAAGACTCAAAAGGCGTTCTGTCCGATGACAGGAGCGCCGTCGCCGGTCGATACCAAACAGCTTAACGAACTTAACATAAAAATAAAAAAGGCATAAAGCCCTCCAAATGGCACAACTCATCAGACTTAAAGATACCCTTGAGGCCAGGTCTCTTTTCGGAACCCATGACGAGAATCTTAAGATTATCGAAAAGGAGTTTGGCGTAACAACGGTTGGCAGAGGCGACGTACTTAAAATAGAGGGGGAAAAGCCTTCAGTTGAGCAGGCCGCTAAACTGGTTAATGAGCTCTTGCTGACCATACGGAGCGGTGGTTTCGTGAAAAAACACGAGGTCCTTTACGCCGTAAAAGCCCTAAAAGAAGGGGGAGTTAGTGATATACACAGTATATATCTCGACAGGATCGAGGTCTCCTCAAAAAGACAATACATCACCCCTAAGTCGGCGGGGCAGAAGGAGTACGTTGATGCCATACGTCGTCACGATATAGTATTCTGTATAGGGCCCGCGGGCACAGGGAAGACGTACCTTGCGATGGCGATGGCCGTTAACGCGCTTAAGAAGCAATTGGTGAGTCGCATAATACTTACGCGGCCGGCAGTCGAAGCGGGGGAGAGTCTCGGCTACCTGCCGGGAGATCTTTACGCTAAAGTTTCGCCTTATTTAAGGCCTCTTTACGATGCGCTGTATGATATGATGGAGGTTGACAGGATAAACGATTGCATAGAGCGCGGCATAATAGAAGTAGTGCCGCTCGCCTACATGAGAGGCAGGACTCTTAACGACGCCTTCATAATAATGGACGAGGCCCAGAACTCAACACCGGAGCAGATGAAGATGTTTCTTACTCGTCTCGGATTTGATTCTAAGGCCGTGATAACGGGAGATATAACACAGAGCGATCTTCCAGGCAACAGGCAGTCCGGCTTGGGGCAGGTCCTCACGATCCTAAAAAATGTGGAGGGGATAAAGTTCATACACTTGAAGGGCGCCGATGTGGTGCGGCATGAGCTGGTGCAGGAGATAATCAAAGCTTACGAGAATGCGAAATAATTCGGCTATAAAGGTTACCAACTCTTGCAAGAAATACCGTCTCAACGAAAGTCTGCTGGCAGATCTGGCGGCCAAGACGCTGAACTTTATTAGAAAAAGCGGTAAGATTGATCTCGAAATTGTCTTTTTGGACGACGATGAGATAAGGAAGCTAAATGTCAGGTATAAAGGCTATAATAAACCTACTGATGTTCTCAGTTTCTATATAGAAAGGGCCGAGTTCGGAGAGCGAAAACCTCTTGGCGAAATATTCATATCGGCTGATACGGCGCGCAGGAACTCAAGAGTCTTTGGCGCGCTATTAGAAGAAGAGATGGTTCGTTACATTATTCATGGCATCCTGCACCTGTTCGGTTACGATGACAGGAAGGTGGCCCAAAGATCTAAGATGTCGAAGACAGAGGATAGAATTCTGAGGTTCTTATGCAGACAAAACACTTTATCGAAAGTTTTAATGCCGCGGTAGAGGGTTTCATATATGTTCTCAAGACGGAGCGCAACATGCGTTTTCATTTCCTGGCGGCCCTTTTTTTTATACTTCTGGGCATCTATCTTAATTTCACCGCCACAGAGATACTGATACTCACGACGACCATAGCGCTGGTCTTGGCGGCGGAGATGATAAATACCACAACAGAGCTTATTGTGGACATGATAAAGAGCGAATTCCACCCGCTGGCGCGCGTGATAAAGGATGTGGCGGCAGGGGTGGTGCTTCTTACGGCGATAAATGCCGTAATAGTCGGATACGTCTTATTTGCCAATAAAATACCTTTCAGCATAGGTTATGAAATGGCGCGTATAAGGCAATCGCCATGGCATATCACATTCATCGCGCTTATCTTGGTATTTGCAACGAGCATCCTGGGTAAGATCATATTCCATAAAGGCACGCCTCTCAGGGGTGGTATGCCATCGGGGCATTCCGCGATAGCATTTGCCATATGGACGATTATCGCATTTATGACCAATAATACAGTGGTGGTGGCGCTTTCGTTTATCATGGCGTTCCTCATAGCCAGGCACCGCCTTAAGGACGCCATTCATAACATATGGGAAGTTATCGCGGGCGCGGTCCTCGGCATTCTCCTGACCACCCTTATTTTTCAGATATTCCATTATTAAAACTCATGGCCATACAGAAAAGCGAAGGCATATTACTGCGGCGTCAGGACCTCCGCGAGACGAGCATTATCCTCACCTTTTACACAAAGGATTTTGGCAAGATAAGGGGGATAGTCAGGGGCGTGAGAGGTCCCCGCGCCCAATGGACGGGCGGAGGAGGCCTGGAGTTATTTGCGCACGACGATATCGTATTCTATGAAAGGAAGAGGGCCGATGTTTATACCATATCCCAGTGTGATCTCATCGATTACTTCAATCCGATAAGAGAATCTTTAGAGAAGCTTTCCTACGCGACTTATATCATAGAGCTTCTCGATTCCGTTACCGCTCTATCCGACAAGAATGCCGAAGTGTTCAACCTTATCCTGAATAGTCTGAGACTTCTTTCGGGCCAGGCGAGCCCCCGGCGCGTGGCAAGGATATTCGAGATAAAGCTTTTGAGCCTTCTTGGGCTCATGCCGAACATGGGCTGCTGCTCTTCTTGCGGGACGGCTACCGCGGGGGGCTTCAGGTTCAGCCTCCGGCACGGCGGTCTTTTGTGCAAAGAATGCCTGGCTAATGACAACCAGGCGTTCTCAATACTCCCCGGTACGGCGAAATTTATGGAGCATGTGGCCGGATCGAATTTTGATAAGGCGGCTAGGATCAAGGTGTCGGAAGAGGTTGGTAGAGAGCTCGAGAGGATATTGCGCAGCTTTCTCGATTATCATATTGAACGCCGCCTTCGCACGGTCCATTTTATTAAGGACGTAGGCAACTTTTAATTTTGTCTTGCTTTTTGGCGTGTTGCGTGTTAAGATAACGAAACTTCAAAATATTACTTATCGCTATTAGGTTATATATGCCTCATCTGCAGCAACAATCCGACATGATGGATAAGCTCGTCTCATTGTGCAAGAGACGGGGGTTTATTTTTCAGTCAAGCGAGATTTACGGCGGCCTGGCAGCCACTTGGGACTACGGCCCTCTCGGTACCGAGCTGAAACGTAATGTCAAAGACGTCTGGTGGCGTTCCATTGTATTTGAAAGGGGCGATATAGAAGGGCTGGATGCCGCTATCCTGATGAGGCCCGAGACATGGATGGCCTCAGGCCATGTTTCGAGCTTCGAGGATACTCTCGTAGACTGCAAATCCTGCAAGAAACGCTTCAAGGTAGAGCATGTCAACGGCAAGTCCTGCCCGGAATGCGGCGGAGAGCTTACCGAGGCTCGCCAGTTTAATCTAATGCTCAAGACGCACTTAGGGCCAATAGAAGACGAGGGAAGCCTCACATATTTGCGGCCCGAAACGGCCCAAGGTATATTCGTCAATTTTAAGAATGTCCTTGACTCAATGAGGCGAAAAATCCCATTTGGCATCGCCCAGATGGGTAAGTCCTTCCGAAACGAGGTAACAACCAAAAGCTTTACATTCCGCTCGCGTGAATTTGAGCAGATGGAGATAGAGTATTTCGTCAAGCCCGGTACCGACGAGGAGTGGTACCATAGATGGGTGGAAGAGCGTTTTAGCTGGTACATAAGGTTTGGCATTAGGAAAGAGAACTTACGTAAGCGTCAGCACGAAAAGCATGAACTAGCCCACTACGCCAAGGCCTGCACTGATATAGAATATAGATTCCCATTTGGATGGTCAGAGCTCGAGGGGATAGCCAACAGAACTGATTTCGATCTGAAACAACATAGCCGCTTAAGCGGAAAAGAGATAGAATATTTCGATGACGAAACGAAAGAGCGTTATATACCATATGTTATCGAGCCTTCAGGCGGAATAGACCGTTCGATACTGGCGTTTTTATGTGACGCTTACAGAGAAGAGGAGGTAAGGGGCGAAAAAAGAGTGGTGTTGGGTCTCCATAAGAGCTTGGCGCCGCTTAAGGTGGCAGTGCTGCCGCTTTTAAGAAACCGGCAGGAGATAGTGGAACTGGCCGGCAGGATCACCGATGATCTCAGGGTGCGTATGAGGGTCAAATACGACGATACAGCTTCGATTGGGAGGCTCTACAGGAGGCAGGACGAGATAGGAACGCCATATTGCGTTACGGTGGATGTGGATAGTCTTGCCGACAGAAAGGTCACCGTGCGTGATAGGGATACGATGAAACAAGACAGAATAGACGTGTCGCGGGTTAAGGAATACTTAACAGAAAGGTTGGAGTCATGAAGAGCGCGGGAAGTTGGGGTGGCTATTCGGCGGGCGCCGTTTTGGCGCGGCCGAAAGTCGAAAAATTTTCCAAAGGAGCGAAAGGAGCAGGTGTTGCGATGGGCAGTAAGTCTAAAAAGATGGTTTATTTCTTCGGCGGCGGGAGGGCCGACGGTAATGAGTCGATGAAGAACCTTCTGGGCGGCAAGGGCGCGAACCTTGCTGAGATGGCCGGTCATCCGAGTTTAAGGCTTCCGGTCCCTCCCGGTTTTACAGTCACGACCGATGTTTGTATGGCGTATCTTAATAATAACAAGAAATATCCTAAAGAGCTGAGCGCCCAGGTCGAAAAGGCGATGGCGCAGGTTGAGAAGATAATGGGCAAGAAGTTTGGCGATCCGTCGAACCCCCTTCTTGTATCTGTCCGCTCAGGCGCGCGCAAGTCCATGCCCGGTATGATGGAAACTGTCTTAAACGTCGGCCTTACCGAGAAGACCATACCAGGTCTTATTAAGCAAACCGGCAACGAGCGGTTTGTTTACGATGCATACCGAAGGCTGATTATGATGTATTCGGACGTGGTGATGGAAAAGGCCGCCGGTATAGAGCCGAAGGGCGGCAAGGGCATCAGGAAGATTCTTGATGAGAAACTTGACCAGCTGAAGCGCTCGAAGGGATACAAGTCGGACACAGATCTTACCGCCGCTGACCTTAAGGCGCTTGTAGTTGATTTTAAGAATACCGTGAAAGATGTGTTAGGCAAACCATTTCCAGATGATCCCAAAGAGCAGCTTTGGGGTGGTATTGGGGCGGTTTTTTCGAGCTGGAACGGCAAGCGCGCGGTTGAATACCGCAGGATAGAGAAGATACCAGACGACTGGGGCACCGCGGTGAATGTGCAGGCAATGGTGTTTGGCAACATGGGCGATGACAGCGCCACAGGGGTGGCGTTCAGCCGCAATCCAGGTAACGGTGAGCCCAAGTTTTACGGTGAGTACCTTGTAAACGCCCAGGGCGAGGACGTTGTGGCTGGTATACGTACTCCGGCCCCCCTTAACGAGTATTCCAAGAACGAGCAGTCGAAGCATTTTAAGACCCTCGAAGAGCTCATGCCCTCTATCTACAAAGAGCTTGATACCATTCGGAAGAAACTGGAAAAGCATTACAAGGACATGCAAGATATCGAGTTTACGATAGAAAGGGGCAAGCTATTCATGCTGCAGTGCCGTGTTGGAAAACGTAATGGCGTTTCGGCGGTGCGCATGGCTATCGATATGTACAGAGAAAAGCTTATAGACGCCAAGACAGCGCTTATGCGCGTGGCGCCCAACCAACTGGTGGAACTGCTTCTGCCAATGCTTGACCCGAAGGCCGAAAAAGCCGCCGGCGCGATAGCCAAGGGTTTGCCCGCGGGTCCCGGAGGAGCTGTTGGCAGGGTCGTGTTCACCTCTCACGAAGCTGTAAAATGGGCGCAGCGCGGCGAGAAGGTTATACTGGTTAGGGAAGAGACTTCTCCGGAAGACGTGGATGGGATGCACAAGGCCCAAGGTATATTGACATCCAAAGGCGGCATGACCTCACACGCGGCTTTAGTGGCGCGCGGTTGGGGAAAATGCTGTATAGTCGGCTGTGGTGACATCGAGATTGCCTCTGACAACAAATCTTTTAGCACCAAAAAGGGGCTGACCATAAAAGAAGGCGACTGGATAAGCCTTAACGGAACGACAGGGCTTGTCTATCAGGGCGAGATTCCGCTTGTGGATGTTGATATCGAGCATAATAAGTACTATATCGAGCTCATGAAACTTGTAGATAAATTTAAAGCTCTCAAGATTAGAACCAATGCCGACACTCCGAAAGACGCCGCTCAGGCGCTCAAATTCGGGGCTGAGGGCATAGGGCTTTTCCGCACAGAGCACATGTTCTACGGCGAGAACGCGGATAAGCCGCTTTTCATCCTTCGTAAGATGATAATGTCGAAGACGCTTGAAGAAAGAAAGAGGGCCCTAGCGGAGCTATTCCCATATGTTAAGAGCGATATCAAGGCGACACTGGAAGAGATGAAGGGCTACCCCGTTACAATTCGCCTACTTGACCCACCGCTTCACGAGTTCGTCCCGCACAGTGAGGATAAACTCGAAGCCCTCGCCAAGGACCTCGCCATAGATATGGAGGAACTGCGCAAGAGAGCCGAGTCGCTTAAGGAAAATAACCCGATGCTCGGCCATCGGGGCGTCAGGCTCGGCATAACATATCCGGAGATAACGGAGATGCAGGTCCGCGCTATTTTTGAGGCCGCGGCGGAGATTATCAAGGAAGGTAAGAAGGCTGTGGTTGAGATAATGGTGCCGGTGACATGCGCAAAAAACGAGCTTGATAATCAAAAAGTTATCGTGGAGAAGGTATATAACGAGGTCTGCGACAAATTCGGCCTTAAAAATATACCTTACATGTATGGCACCATGATCGAAATACCGCGCGCGGCTATACAGGCAGGCAAGATGGCCCAGACGGCAGATTTTTTCTCCTTTGGGACGAATGACCTTACACAGATGACCTTTGGCTTCAGCCGCGATGATATTGGCAGCTTCTTGCCGGATTATCTTAGTTCGAAGATACTGCCAGCCGATCCGTTTCAGACTGTGGATCAGGACGGAGTGGGTGAGCTCATCAGTCTTGCCATTGAACGCGGTCGCGCGACGCGTAAAGACCTGAAGGTTGGAATATGCGGCGAACACGGCGGAGACCCAGAAAGCGTTAAGTTCTGCCACAAGGTGGGAATGAACTATGTCAGCTGCTCACCGTTCCGCGTTCCAATAGCAAGGCTTGCGGCGGCCCAAGCCGCGGTAGAGGAAAAGAAAAAATAGGAGAATAGCGTTAGCCGGAAGTGTGTAATCGGATAGTCAACCACTACACGCCGAAGGTAGTGCGCTATAGAAGCTTATAATGGATGCCATAAGGCTGTATCTAAAAGACATAAAGAAACTTCCACTGCTTACGCCTGAGGAAGAGATAGCGCTTGCCAACAAGATCAGGCGAGGCGATAAACACGCGCGGGCCAAAATGATACAGTCTAATCTGCGGCTCGTCATAAATATCGCCAAGAAGTATTCCCATCTCGGTGTTTCCATGATGGATCTCATCGAGGAGGGGAACCTCGGCCTCATGAAGGCCGTTGAGAAATTCAACCCCAAGAAGGGATACCGCTTCTCCACATACGCCGCGTGGTGGATACGCCAGTATATCTCGCGCGCTATCGCCAACCAGGGCAAGACGGTGCGCATGCCCGTCTACGTAATCGAGCTTCTGATGCGTTTCAAGAAGACCACAGAGCACCTGACAAATTCTCTGAAACGCAAACCCCGGCTCAGCGAAGTGGCTAAGCGTATGCGGCTTCCCATGAAGAGGGTGAAGCAGCTCAATAAGATGGTTGCGGGCATATCGAGCCTCAATGCGCCAGTCGGAGAAGAGGGGTCCACGGAATTTATGGATCTTATCGAGGATGAGAATATTACAACAGCGGCTGATGAGCTTTCGAGCTTCTTCACACAGGAGCGCATAAGAAGCCTTCTTGAGAAGATGTCCAAAAGGGAGCAGAAGATACTAAGCCTGCGTTTTGGCCTTAAGGACGGCGTGCCGCATACGCTGAGGGACACGGCCAAGCATTTCGGCATAACAAGAGAAAGAGTCAGGCAGATAGAATCCGCCGCGATGAAGAAGATGCGAGAGTATATAATACAACAGGAAAAGGAAGCCCTTGCGAAACACAGGTAAGGCCAAAAGAGGAATTTATGAATGAGCTAAAAACTTTTATACGTGACATTCCCGATTTTCCAAAAAAGGGAATAATATTCAAAGATATAACGACGCTATTGAAGGACGGCAAGAGATTCAAGCAGGCCGTTGATACCTTCGCGCGGGAGTATAAAGATAAAAAGATCGACCTCATAGTCAGCGTCGAAGCCAGAGGGTTTATATTCGGCGCGGCGCTTGCTTATAAGCTCGGCGCCGGTATAATACCAGTGCGAAAAAAAGGGAAGCTGCCTTTCAAGACATATGCCGTAAGCTACGACCTCGAATACGGCAAGGATACTCTCGAGATACATCAGGACGCGATAAGCAAGGGGGATAACGTCCTTATAGTTGACGATCTTCTGGCCACCGGCGGTACGAGCCGCGCCGTCATAGACCTCATCGAGAAGATAGGCGGAAAAGTCGTGGGGCTGGCGTTTCTCATCGAGCTTCTTCCATTAAAGGGCCGCGAGAAACTCAAGGACTACAATATAGTTTCGCTTATCAAGGACGAGTATTGCTGAAATTATTCGGCCCCTGTAGCTCAGATGGATAGAGCACAGGTTTCCTAAACCTGGTGTCGCCCGTTCGACTCGGGCCAGGGGCGCCATGAACCGTTCGCAAAAATTTTTGTTCAGGTTCATGGCATAGCCATGACGGCAAATATAATGTATAATAAAAATATGAAAAATTCCCAGCTCAAAATGATAGGATTCCACACCCACACGCTCTTCAGCGATGGCGAGCTTTTGCCGAGCGAGATGGTAAGAAGATCCGAGGCGAAGGGCTATAAAGCGATAGCCCTTACGGACCATGTCGACTCCTCCAATATCGATTTTGTTCTTCCCAGGATAGTAAAAGTCTGCAGGGTATTGAATAGGCACTGGAAGATCCGTGCCATTCCAGGGGTCGAGATAACCCATGCGCCAATTCAGGAAATTGCGCCTCTTGTCAGGTTCGCAAGAAAAAGCGGCGCCCGAATAGTTGTTGTCCATGGCGAAACCGTTTCTGAACCGGTCCTTGCCGGCACAAATAAGGCGGCCATCATGGCAGGCTGCGATGTGTTAGCTCATCCAGGGCTTATATCGGCAGAAGATGTGAAGCTGGCTAAAAAAATGGGGGTGTTTCTTGAGCTCACCACAAGGAAGAACCATTTAAGCCCCAACAGGCGTCTTGTGGGGCTGGCAAGGGCTACAGGAGCTAAGCTTGTGCTTAATACCGATGCCCATGACGAGGATGATATAGTGACCTACCATCAGGCGATACGTTTTCTGGCAGCCCTTGGCATGAGAAACGATGAGATCGCCGGCGTATTCAGGAATTCAGAGGAATTATTAAAAAGATTAAAAATTTAGGATGTTAAAAGTTAGAAATAAAAAAGCCATTTTTACTTGACAATTTTATATCCTGTGATATACTTTATACACTACCGCGAGGTAGAGCGCCTATAACACCATAGACGACTTGAATCTTGGCGAAAGAGGAGGTGGTGGAACAAAATAGCCTAGAGTTGTCACGACGTGGTGATATAGATAAAAAGTAAAACGAAATATATAGCGGGCTTGAAGGATCATGTTGGGCATCAGTGATTGAAAGCCCACGATTATAATATAGGATTTCAAAGTCGTTTATTCAATTTAAAGGAGGTAGCATGAGGTTTTTAAAAGTCGCTTTTGTAATGGCGATTGCTCTCTGCCTCACCGCGAGCGTCTACGCCGAGACCCAGAGCGTTAAGGTCAGCGGAGACCTCACGATCAGAGGATTGATGAGAGACAATTATGATCTGCGGTATGTGACGAACTCGACTGAAACAATCGGTGGAGTTGTCACAAGTTTTGCCCAGGATGGTGGCGGGCTGACCGGTGTCGGTACCTATCCTGGTGCTAACCAGGCATGGTGGATGAGCCAGACAGAGGTTCAGGTGGATGCTGAGCTTACTGACTGCGTATCCGCTTGTGTCAGGATAGCGAATGAAAGAGACTGGAACGTTCAGAATAAAGTAATCGTAAACCAAAACACCGCTTTATGGCCTAACGGATTCGGAGGATGGGCTACGCCAGATGGCGATGCGGAAGAGTTTGAAATAGAGCTCGACCTTGCGTATGTGACGCTGAAGAATTTCATCTATCAGCCTCTCACAGTCACAATCGGCCGTCAGGATCTCTGGTTCGGTAAAGGATTCATCGTCGGCTCAAATCAGTTGTATAACAACTGGCTAAGAAGCAATCAGATGTTGAATGCGCCAGAATACACGCTGAATACGGCCTTCGATGCTTTCAAGGCGGTATTGGATTACGATCCATGGACTATCACGGGTGTCTATGCAGCGATACTTACCAACTCTATCGCATGGGATGACGGCGTGAGTCTTTGGGGTATAAACGTCGGCTATAAGTTTGACTGCTATAAGGCAGAAGCCGAGGCCTACTGGTTTGCCAAGATCGACAATTCGGTTGAGACATACCGTGGCGCAAGAGGCAGCCAGACCCACACCATTGGCGCCAGAGGCAGCATGGATCCAATAGAGAATCTGACTGTAAGCGGCGAATTGGCCCTGCAGTTCGGAAATTACATCGGTTCCCGTTTTCAGCCAGATGAAAGAGATCGTAGCGCATGGGCTATGGATATTGGAGCCGAGTACAGGGGCTTCATGGATAAGTTGGCATGGAAGCCGAAAGTTGCTGCCGAGTACATCCTGTATTCCGGCAATACCAACAACGCAGATAATCAGGTTGCTGCCACCGATACCTTCGGCGGCTGGGACCCGATGTTCCGCGGTAAGTTTGACTCAGCTATCCGCGAATTCGTCGGCATGTATTACGCGACCTATGATTATCCGGCCAACCCGCTTACAGTACAGTCGGTTCCGGATGCCTCATTTACCAACCAGCAGCAGGTAGTATTCTCCGGCAGCTTACAGCCGATGGATTGCCTGACGCTAAAGGGTAACTATAACCTGTTCTGGACCTACACCGACTATACCAGAACATGGGCTGCGCCGAGCAATGACAAGCGCGGTGGCTATATCGGTTCAGAGTTGGATCTCCAGGCTATATGGGACTACACAGAAGACGTGAGCTTTGGTGTCCTTGCGGCTTGGTTCTATCCTGGCTTTGGCGGTGCATACGATCCGCAGAATGTCAACGCTACGGTTTCCGATATCGTTGGAACCGTGAAGATAAGCTTCTAAGTTAGCATAGTATCGCAAAAAACCCCGTCCCAAAAGGGCGGGGTTTTTTGTTTAGTACAGATAACGGCTTGAATAGTATTGACTTTTAGCCCGGCCGTAAATATAATCTAACACATAAATAATGTAAGGAGGCGAATGTGCCGGAAGATTACAAATATGACGAAAAAGAGGTCCTGGAAGGAAAACCCTACGCCATTCTCGCTTATCTGTGGATCCTGTGCCTTATACCTTTATTATTAAAAAAGGATAATAAGTTCGCTCTTTTTCACGCAAAGCAGGGGCTCGTTCTTTTTATTGGCGAGATAATTATTGGGATAGTGGGCATTATACCCTTCATAGGATGGCTGATAGCCTTTTTCGGAACGATACTTTTCAGCGTCTTGTCGCTTATCGGCATAGTGCAGGCCTTAAATGGTAAGTACTGGAAGATGCCAGTTGTCTTTGATATAGCTGAACCGATCAAGTTCTGAGATGAAGCGAAGGAAATTAGCCGGAGTGGCCGGCGTCTCGGCGGCGTTTGTGATAATGGCCCTTTTGGCAATGGCGATGTATTTCACCTCTGCGCGCAAAAAAGAGCCTGTTGCCACTATAGTCGAGAAAAAAGTTGAGGCTGAGATTGTTAAGAAGCCAGCTTTGCCTCTACATATTGTTAAGTGGTTCCCTTTCTCAGAAAAGGATTCTCTCAAGGAGTGGGAGGAGAAGATATTCAAAGGCAGGGTCCTTTACAAGGTGGAGAAAAGCGGCGATCTTTCGTATGTGCGCGCCAGAAGCGACGCGGCGGCCTCGGCCTTGTATTACAGGATAAAACTCGATGCCAGGAATAATAAGCCGGCGCTGACATGGAAGTGGCGGGTCGATAAGTTTCCTGAAAAAAAAGCTCCCGAGAGTCTTGAGACAGAGAAAGAAGACGATTTTGCGGCAAGGGTTTATGTGATATTCCCTGCCGCATTCATAACGAATTATAAGGTGCTAGAATACGTCTGGGCCGAAAAGCTGCCTGTCGGCACGACAGGCACAAGCCCTTATTCGAAAAATATAAAGCTCATGGTATTGAGGAGTGGGCTTGCTGCAGATGGTGTTTGGAGTCTTGAAGAGCGCGACATAGTTGCAGATTACAAGAGGATGTTTGGAACAAGCCCGGAGAAGGATATCGGAGCCGTCGCTTTTATGACCAATACCGAGCATACGGGCACAAGCGCCGAGGCGACATACGATGAGATCAGGCTCGGTTATATAGATCGGAAGTGATAATTGATGCGAGCTAAGTTTTTCAGGACAAAATATCTTACCGGAAGCCGTATCCAGATGCGCTATCTTGGGCTTCTCATGATATCCATGATAATCCCCATGATATTCCTCGGCGGATGTCTCTATTACCTTATATTTACACTTTTGGCCGAACAGATAGGAATACCCGAATACATAGCCCATAACCTTTTTCCTGTTGTTAACAAGATCAATCTCATGCTTCTTGTCGGCGTGCCGCCTCTTATCGGCATCCTTGTCCTGTGGGGCATAGTGCTTTCCCACAGGTTTGCAGGCCCGCTTGAGCGGCTTGAGGATGAGCTTAAAAAGATCACGGAAAAGGAGAATTATAAGCACAGGATACTATTGAGAAAGAGGGACGACGTCAGGCCGATAGCTGATGCGGTTAATAAGCTGCTTGATAAAATAGAGGAAAAAAGAAGATGAGCCAAATAAGCAACCAGGCGGTAGTAAGCAAGAAGGCAAGGATCGGCGAGAGGGTTGAGATCGGCCCATTTGCCATAATCGAGGATGATGTTGAAATAGGCGCCGGCGTCAAGATCTGGCCGCATGCGTACATAGCGGGCGGCACATCCATAGGGGAGGGTTCCCAGATACATATGGGCGCTGTGGTGGGTCATCTTCCGCAAGACTTGGCGTTCAAAAATACGAAGACATTTTGCAAGATAGGAAAAAATACAGTTATACGTGAGTACGCCACTATTCACAGAGGAACCGAGGAGGGTTCTGAGACCACGGTGGGGGACAACTGTTATCTAATGGCCGTTTCTCACGTCGGACATAACTGCCATATAGGCAATAATGTCATACTCGCCAACTGTGCCCTTTTGGCCGGCCATGTTACTGTCGGCGACCACGTATTCATATCCGGCAATGTGGTTGTTCATCAGTTCTGCCGCATCGGTACCGCCGCTATCATAGGTGGATTTACCGGCATAAATAAAGATGTGCCGCCGTATATGCTTGTGAGGGGGCCTTCTGTTGTGCGCGGCGTGAACCTTGTAGGATTGAGGAGGCTTAAATTCTCGAGAGAGGCGATAAAGACGATAAACGAAGCTTACCGGCTTTTGTACAAGTCAGATATGAACACCGCCCAGGCGATAGAGGCGATGAGGAAGCTGGGCCCGTCCAAAGAGATAGATAACCTGATCAATTTTATTCAGGGATCCAAGAGAGGCATCTGCAAGTATAAGTATAGTGATGATGAATATTTCGAATAGCGATGCCGTCCGATAAGGCAAAATCCTACTGGCGACACAAGTACTCCGTCACCTTTGTTTCCCTGGCCGTCTCTTTTGTGTTTTTATCCGTTTTTCAACTCTCTGGCTCGTCCGCCGCTATTAGAGCGAGTGCCTCCAAATTTACTGAGAATTTTTACATCACCTGCTTGATATATATTTCCGTATTCAGCCTGACATACGGCGCGGTCATGTTTCCGCTTGATTTTTATGAGGGTTACGCTATTGAACGCCGTTTCGGGCTTTCTAATCAATCGCTCGCATCTTGGCTTAAGGACGAGGCGAAAAAGAGCGCCATTTCATTCGCGTTTTTCCTTTTTCTTATCGAGGCTTTTTACGCTATAGCCAGGTGTTTTCCGGCGACATGGACCCTGGCGGCCTCCCTATTTTGGATAACACTTTCAGTGGTACTTGCCAAGGTGTTCCCCCTGGCCATAATACCCATATTTTACCGATATAGCCCGTTGTCCAGCCAGGACCTTAAGAAAAAAGTCCTCCATCTTGCCGATAAGTTCGGCATAAAAGTGCTGGATGTTTTTGAGATAGATTTTAGCACCAAGACGAAGAAGTCAAACGCCGCTGTAGTGGGTTGGGGAGGCTCCCGAAGAGTTATACTTGCCGATAATCTGGTTAATGAATTCTCGACCGAGGAGGCAGGGGTGGTAGTAGCGCATGAGATGGCGCACCATAAGCGCGGGCACATGTGGAAACTTATTGCCTTTAACGCCATCTCCATTTTTTTGTTCTTCATTCTTCTCGATAAGTTGTTGCTGCCGCTTGCCAGCCGGCATAACCCGAACGCTTTTTTAGACCTATCATTTTTCCCGCTTGTATATATGTTCTTTATGGCATATGAATTCTTAATGATGCCAATCTATAATTGGTTTTCCCGCCGCCTTGAGACGGAGGCCGATATTATGGCATTGCGGGCCACCGGCTCTCGAGATGCGTTTATTTCGATGATGCAGAAGTTAGCGAGCAAGAACCTGGCGGATACCAGTCCCAACCCCATAATAGAGTGGCTTTTGTACAGCCACCCCCCGATTTCCAAAAGGATAGAACTTGCCAAAAACCTCCGCCTTTAAGGATGCCGTGATGAGGAAGATAGGAAGATCCGATCTTAAAAATGTTTACGATAAGCTTCTGAGACATTTCGGTCCGCAGGGTTGGTGGCCCGGAGACACCCGCTTTGAAATAATAGTGGGGGCGATACTTACACAGAACACAGCATGGAAGAACGTTGAAAAGGCAATATCTAATCTTAAGGCCGCTGGCGCGCTTGATTCTCCATCGGCTATGATGAAATTGGGGCAGCGCCGCATAGCGCGCCTTATAAGACCCGCCGGTTACTATAATGTCAAGGCAAAAAGACTTTGTAACTTCCTTCGTTTTCTCAGATCCAGACACGATTTTAGCCTCGATAACCTTAGCCGTTTGAAAACACCTTTATTGAGACAGGAGCTTCTGTCGGTTAACGGCATCGGTCCGGAGACATGCGATTCAATATTGTTATACGCCTTCAGAAGGCCTATATTTGTCGTGGATGCCTATACCAAAAGAATATTCTCGCGCCATGGATTGTTTGAAACAGGATCTTCTTACGATCATATACAGAAGATATTCATGGATAGCCTCCTGCCCGATCATATCTTATACAACGAGTACCATGCCCTTATAGTAAGGTTGGGTAAAGAACATTGCCGAAAGTGCCCAAATTGTGCGGAATGCCCTCTTAGCGGGTGAAATGTCTTGCAAATATATTTTTCTGATAATATAATATTGAAAAAATGCGAGGTGAATTATGCCAGTAAAAAATAAAAAGAAAATAGCTAAGAAAGCGGCAAGGAAGAAAGTAAAAAAGACGGCAAAGCCGCCACGGCGCAAGGTTGCAAAAAGATCTAAAGCTAAAATAAAGATTTCCAGGGCAGTTACCGCTAAAAAAGCCATGAAAATATCGCAAGGGCCGGAGGCGTCGCTTGAGAAGATAGGCGAGGTGACGCACTATTTCCCGCATGTGAGAGCTGCCGCCGTAATGCTGCTTAAGGATGGTTTGAAGGTCGGAGATGAGATATATCTGAAAGGCCACACTACCGACTTCAAGGAAAAAGTAGAGTCGATGCAGCTTGATCATGTGCCCATTCAGGAAGGTAAAAAGGGGCAGGAGATAGGCCTCCTTGTGAAAGAGCGGGTAAGAATTGGCGATAGTGTTTACAGGTTATAAGATATGAACATATTTCAGAGAAGTATCTTGCTTGGCCTCGGCCTTGATTGCAAAGACGGTCATGTGCGAGTTACCAAGGGAAAGAATTTTCGGCTTTTCGGCGGTTCGGAAGAGACGCACGAGATGATGCAGGAGAAAGCTATAAAATTCAACGAGCAGCTGGATAAGCGCCACAAGACCCTTGACGACATAAACGAGCAGGAATTTCTTGAGATAGCCTCTTCCATAGGCCTTAAAGTGCCAAAGGAAAAGAAGCCCTGACCAAAAGGATGTCTTCGTCATGATACAGGGAACCGACGTCCATGAGGGTATGCTCTTGCTTATAGACGGTAAAGTCTATAAGGTCATATCAGCGGCATTGAGAGGTTCGGCACAGGCCCATAAGATCATGCATCTGGGCCTGCGCTCCATTCCCGACGGACACTTTATCGAAAAGACCTATAATCCGGGCGAGAAGGTTGAGCAGATATTGCCCGATCGCTACCAGATGCAGTACCTTTATACAGACGGCAAGGACTATTATTTTATGAATACTGAAAGTTTTGAACAGTTTGCCGTCCCCGCCCAGATCGTCGGAAACATAGGCTTATATCTTAAGGAAAACGCCACCATACAGGTGGAATTTTACAAAGGCAATCCCATTAACATAGTATTTCCCAAGACGGTAGAGCTTAAGGTGGTTTCCTGCCCGCCCGGTCTTCACGAGGGCACTGATACAACTTTCAAGGAAGCTGTGCTTGAGAATGGCATCAAAACCCTTGTGCCGCAGTTTATAAAAGAAGGCGATACCGTAAAGCTGGATGTGGAGAGCGGAAAATATCTGGACAGAATAAAGAAGTAGCAGAGAATCTTAAGATTTGTTTGGAATTTTATATTTAAGGAGGTGATTACTAGATGGCGAATATAAAGATAGATGAATCGACATGCACAGGGTGCGGCCTTTGCGCGGCCAATTGTCCTGACGTATTCGAGGTGGGTGATGATGGCCTGGCGCATGTGATATCGGATAAATGCACCAGCTGTGATATCAAGGAGATAGCAGATCAGTGCCCAGTAAATGCTATAACGGTCCAGTGACATGAAAGTAATAGGGATAAGCGCCAGTCCGCGCCAGGACGGAAACAGTGATGAGCTTTTGAATCGCGCCCTAGAGGGCGCTGCCTCAGCAGGGGCAGAAGTAAAGAAGATAATCCTTAACGAGCTTAAATTTGGACCTTGCCAGGAATGCGGCGGGTGCGACAGGACTGGTTTTTGCGTGATCCACGACGGGCTGGAACCGGTGTATGCGCAGCTTGACGACGCCGACGCCATTGTGATAGCCTCGCCGGTCTTTTTCGCAAGCGTGAGCGCTCAGCTCAAGATGATGATCGACCGCTTTCAGTGCCGCTGGGTAGCCAAGTATATTCTCGGTAAAGGCGGCCGCTCCGGCAGGAGGCGGAAAGGGGCGCTTCTTCTGGCTTCCGGTTCTTACAAGAAGGAGTTTTTCGAGAATTCCAGGGCCGTGGTAAAGGCGTTCTTCGCGACGCTGGATGCCGAATATTCAGGAGAACTTTTCTGCGGCGGCCTGGAAAAGAAGGGCGACGCGGCAAAATACAAGGAATATCCCAACAGAGCGTATGAGATAGGCAGAGAGCTTGTCATAAATGGATAATAGGTATAAAAATACAGCGATCGAGGCCGCTTTAAAAAGCGGCGTTTTTATTAATAATTCGGTCGGAAGGGTTGGGAAGGTTTCATACAAGGGCAGGGATAATATTGTCACCGATATCGATAAGGCTTCCGAAAAGATGATTATCGGAATAATAAAATCCAAATTCCCCGATCATTCGATACTTGCCGAAGAAGGCTCGTCCGACGCTACGGAGTCGCCCTATAAATGGATAATAGACCCTCTTGACGGTACGACGAATTTTGCGCATGGCTTTCCGTTTTTCTGCGTGTCGATTGCGCTTGAAAAGTTCGGAAAAGTTGTGCTCGGTGTGGTATACGACCCTGTCAGGAGGGAGCTTTTTTGCGCCGAATCTGGTAAGGGTGCTTATCTTAATAACCGCAGGATAAGCGTCTCTATGACGCGGCGCCTCTCCCAAAGTTTTCTTGCCACAGGCTTTTCGTACGGTAAGGCCAGAAAAGATAAAAACGTTCGGAATTTTAAAAATCTTTTGATGCGATCACTCGCCATCCGCAGGGCTGGTTCAGCGGCGCTGGACTTATGCTATGTTGCTTGCGGAAGGTTTGACGGTTTTTGGGAGATGTATCTCCAGCCGTGGGATAGCGCGGCCGGCGCTATTATCGTTGAAGAAGCCGATGGAATGGCAACTAAGTTTGACGGTTCTAAATTCTTTCCATACCATAAAAATATTCTCGCCACTAATGGACTAATTCATCGTCAGATGTCTCGTCTTCTTAGATACTAAGGATATCAAATATATCATTATATTTTGTTAGGATATAAAATAGTTAAATATTTACTATTGACACTCTTAACGATTTGATATATACTTTAACCTGTTGAAATTAGAAAAAGAAAGCTATGAAATATAAAACTATTATTAAAATAACATCTGAGGCGCGAGATAAGAACGAGGCGATTGAGATCGTCGACGATTATCTTGCGGGAAACATACGGACTGGTGTTGATATGAAGTGTGCTACCAAGCCTGAGTGTAATTCCGTTAAGATAACCTGTGCGATAGCGATTTGTCTTGTGATTTTATGGGCGATAGTCGTGCCTACCCAATTGAATACCACGCAAAGCCAAACTCAAAGTTCTCCGGCTTTCAGCGCAGTACAACCGCCGCTTAACACAGAGAGGGCGAACCCTGATTTCAAGAAGCGATGGGAAGAGCGCCGAATCAGAGAGACTCCTCGTAATATCAGGGGATAGAAAGCGCAATCCGAATAAATCATCCGCATCTTATTTGCCTTGCAAATTCCAGCCTTTGTTGTATACTTAGATTCGAAGATTAAGTTAAAAAGGAGAATGGCGTATGAGGATATTTATTTACATTGTAAGTATGGTGTTGGCGCTGTCGTTTGGTCTGCAACCAGTATTCGCAGGATCTTATGACGATGATGATCAGGATAACGGTGCAGGATCGGTTTTGGGAGGTACTCTAATGGGCGGGCTTCTTGGAGGCGGCCTCGGCGCCGCGATCGGAAGCGCCTCAGGCAATGCCGGCAAGGGAGCTCTTATAGGAGCCGGCATTGGAGCGGTAGGCGGCTCGCTTATGGGCGCCAGTCAGGCTGATCAGAAGAAGAGAGAAAAACAGTACCGCCAGCAAGAAGAGATGTATGAACAGCAGCAGTACGTGCAGCAACAGCAGTATGTGCGGCAAGCACCAGAGTCTTCTTACGCGGTAGAACAGCTGCCGATAGAGAATGCAAAGATCAAAAAGCGAGTAATACGCCAGTACGATGAGCAGGGCAACGTTATATCGGAGAAAGAAGTAGCGCAGTAATAATTCATTAAAGCTATATTCAAGTATATGCATAGGCGGCTTTTTAACAACGGCAGTTAAATGAGCCGCCTGTTTTATTTTTGTTTATGATGGGACATATATGATCGTAAAGAAAGAAAACTCTTTTTTAATGGCCTATCTTGAAGATAGCTCAAATGTCAAAGGGGGATATGCCGATGAGGTTGTGATCCCTGAGAACATTGACGAGTTATGCGCTTTCTTGAAGGACGCGAACGCAAAAAAAATGCCTGTTACGATATCTGGAGGGGGGACTGGAACAACCGGATCGCGAATACCGTTCGGCGGGGCAGTGATATCGCTTGAAAGATTCAATAGGATACTTGCCATAGACTCTGACCGCAAGAGCGCATTAGTTCAGAGTGGCGTGATGGTAGACGACCTGAAGAAAGCCTGTGATGAAAAAAAATTATTCTATACTTCCCATCCCACTGAAAATACCGCGTCAGTCGGAGGGACGATCGCCACAAACGCTTCAGGGGCAAGGTCCTTTAAATATGGGGCAACTCGAAGGTATGTCAGGACCCTTAAGATGGTTCTCGCAAACGGAGAGATCCTGGAAATAAGAAGAAATCGGTCCGTTCTTTCGCGTAAAGATTCCCGGATAATCCTACCGGGCGAGAGTGCCATCACCGTGCCTATTCCTACTTACAGAATGCCGGAAATCAAGACCTCGGCGGGCTATTACGCGAAGGATGGCATGGATCCAATCGATCTTTTCATCGGCCAGGAGGGTACGCTCTCAGTCATAGTCGAGATGGAGATAGGTCTTGTCGATAAGCCTTCTAAAATACTAAGCGCGTTTGTATTTTTTGAGACGGAGGAAGATGCCTGGCGCTTTGCCTGTGAGGCAAGAGACATTTCGCGAAGCGGCAGATCGTTGATAGACGCTTTATCAATCGAATATTTTGACCATAATTCTCTTAGGCTCCTGCGGGCCCGAGACCGCGATGTCCCTGAAAAGTTCGCAAGCGCCATATTCTTCGAACAGGAGGTGCGTGCCGGCAATAGAGAAGAAGAGGTTCTTGACGCATGGATCGAGCTTATCTTGAAGTACAGTCCATCATTGGACAATACCTGGGTCGCTATGAATGAAAAGACTGCCGAAAAGTTCAGTAACTTGCGCCACGCCATCCCTGAATCCGTCAACGATATCATACGGTCAAGAGGTTTTCAGAAGATCAGCACGGATATCGCTGTCCCCGACGTTGCCAATATCGAGATGATGGGGTTTTATTCTAAGACGCTTAAGAATGGAGGCCTTGACTACCTAGTATTTGGCCATATAGGAGAAAACCATGTCCACGTGAATATCCTGCCTAAAAATGAGAGGGAGAACTTAAGGGCGAAGGAGATGGCTTTGGAGCTCGTCAGAAAAGGAATTGCACTTGGCGGGACCGTATCAGCGGAGCATGGTATCGGAAAGATAAAACACAAGTATCTTGAGGAGATGTACGGTAAAAACGGCATAATTGAGATGGCGCGGATAAAGAAGGCGTTTGACCCTAATTGCATTCTTGGGCTTGACAACATATTCCCAAGGGAGGTCTTATACTTGGCATGAACATAGCCATAGCGTATGGTAGAGGTCGGATAAAATTTTCTTTGCCTAAGCGCAGGGTGCTCGGTGTCCTTAAGAATAAGGTCGCTAGAGGCGATAGTGTAAGAGATTTGACAGTTACGGCGCTTCGCCGCCCTTTAAATGGCGTCTCTTTTGATGATCTTATGGTTGGCAAAAACAATATTTTGGTGGCAGTGCCTGATAATACCAGAAGCGCTCATTTGAAAGATATCCTGCCGGTATTATTGAGACGTATAGAATCAAAAGGTCGCGCGATTACTATTGTGGCGGCCACAGGTCTGCACAAGTCTCACGACGGGCCAGAACTCCGTAGTCTTGTCGGCAAAGCCATATTCAAAAGTTACAGGGTAAAAAGCCACACTCAGGATGAGAGATCGCTTATTGATTTTGGCCGCACCTCGAAGGGCGTTCCGGTGGTATTGAATAGGATGGTCAGAGACTGCGATCTTATAATATCTGTTGGAGTGATTGAGCCTCATCTCTACGCCGGCTACAGCGGCGGCGCCAAGACCGTGGCGATAGGGCTGGCCGGCAAGGTGACTATAGACCATACGCACGGAACCAGATTTCTGGACGATAGGAGCACTAGGATAGCCTCCATCGATGGCAATTTGTTTCAGGATACATTATGGGAGATTGCGGCTAAGACGCCTCTTGGCTTTTCTGTGAACGTCGTAAATGACCCCGATGGCACGGCAGCGGCTGTATTTGCTGGAAGCCCCAGAGATGTTTTCGAAAAAGGGGTGAAACTCGCGAAAAAGATTTTTGAAGTGACAGTAGTAAAAGAGGGCGGCATAGTTATATGCGGCATCGGATACCCAAAAGATATAAACCTTTATCAATCTTCCAGGGCTATAAATTACGTCGCTAATGTGGACAGGCCCGTTATCAGTAAGGGCGGCGTTATTGTAGTGGCGGCTGAACTTAGGGACGGTATAGGGTTAAGCCAAGCCGAGAAACTTTTCTACAAGAACTTGTGCGTAATGCGCTCGCCACGGCAGCTTGTTGAAGAGGTCCGCAGGGAAGGATGTGTGGCAGGCAAGCACAGGGCTTATATGTTGGCCGCGCCGCTTATGGATTATAAAGTGATATTTGTAACCGCTTCTTCAAAGAAAGGGTTTATGAGGAACCTTCCATTCGAGACTTTTTCTAGCATACGAAAGGCGATTCTAAGAGCGGAGGATATAGTTGGGCGCGACGCTGGCGTATATGTTATACCTAAGGCGCTGGCGACTGTCGCTATAAGGAGAATTTAGATAAGATGTGGTTTAATTCTTTCTTGAAATTTAAGGAACTTTAATGTATATTTAAGTTGTCTAATATCCACGGGGAGGATAGATTATGAAAGTAAAAATTATTTTATCGACTTTACTTATTTTTGTGTGCGCTGTCAGTATCTTCATTTTCCAGTTCGCTTATTGTCAAGACGATGATTCCACAAGAAATATACTCAAGCAGGGGCTTCTAGGCGCAGGTACAGGCGCCATAGCGGCCAGCGCTTCTGGCGGCAAGGCAGGGCAAGGAGCTCTAATAGGGGCTGGCACAAATGTCATTGGCGGCGCCTTACTCGATGCGATAACAGGCCCTTCAAGCTCTTCCAGAAGTAGCGCTCCCGCTTATCGTTATTATGACGATTCTGGCGGATATTACTATGAGGAAGAGCCGCCCCAAGAGTCCAGTACCTCAAAGATAATAAAACAAGGACTGTTAGGCGCAGGTACCGGCGCTCTTGCCTCAGGCATGTCGGGAGGTGACGCCGGTAAGGGGGCTCTAATAGGGGCTGGCACAAATGTCATTGGCGGCGCCTTGCTTGACGCTATTACTCAGCCTTCCCGACCCAAGAGGGTCTATTACAGGCCTCCTGCGCAGCAATATCAACCCCAATATCAACCTCAATATCAGCAGCCTTATCAGCAACAATATCAGCCGCAATATCAGCCGCAAAATGTCCAGATAAAGGAAGAGACTGTTGGCTCTGGCGATGGACGCAAGAAGATAATAAAGAAATACGATTCTAGCGGAAAACTTATTTCAGAGGAAGAGATATATTATTAGGGCCGACATAGAAAAGAGTCGTTGACCAAAACCTCCGTTATGATACTTCATATCAGAAGGAGGTTTTGTTTTGTCGCAGGGATGGCGTGATGAGACGTAAAAAGATTGGGTATATACAGGCAGTGGCGCTTATCGTAGTATCCGCCTTATACATGGGCGTTAAGTATCTGCCTTTAGGTGGGTGCGCAGCCGCGAGGGAAGAGTTGCTATATGTCCTGAAGGCGGTGGACGGTGACACGCTGAAACTTTCCGATGGCAGGCGTGTTCGCCTTATCGGGGTGGATACGCCGGAAGTACATTACAGCGATAAGCTTGTAAGGGATGCCCGCAAGAGCCGTAAGGATATGAAGCAAATACAATTGCTCGGTCGGAAGGCCTCTGATTTTACCAGGAAGTTGTGCGAGAACCGGAAGGTCCGGCTCGAGTTTGACGTGACTAAGTACGATCGTTACGGTCGGTTGCTTGCCTACGTATATCTTGAAGATGGCACGTTCGTCAATGCTAAGATTATAGAGGAAGGTTATGGTCAAGTCATGACCGTACCGCCTAACGTCAAATATACTGATTATTTCCTTAGGCTTGAAAGACAAGCGCGTGAAAACCGTAAGGGGTTGTGGGCTGAAAATCCATGAAACCTTGCTTAGGCGCTCTGGTAGCCGAGATATGAGAATAGAGGCATGGAAGATATAAAAATACTCAAGAACATAGAATTGGCGAATCCGGTTATGATAGCCGGATGGCCCGGCATGGGCACGGTGGCGCTCGGAGTCGTTGACTACCTGCGCAGAAAATTGGGCGCGACGAAATTTGCCGAAATAGAACTCGACCCTCTTGCCACTATCGATTCTGTCCTTGTCGAAGACGGAGTGGCCACTATCCCGCCAATCCCAAAGAATATATTTTATTATGTGAGAAATCCAGATATTATAATACTTGAAGGGGAGGCCCAGCTTTCCGGTCAGGCAGGTTTGGCGCTTTTGGGCAAGGTGCTCGATGTCGCAGAAAGATTTAAGGTCAGAACCATATATACAGGAGCGGCATTTCCAATGCCTATAAGCCATAGAGAGGACCCAGAAGTCTACGGAGCCGTCAATAGAAGAGACCTTCTAGATGTACTTCAGAAATTCGACATAAAGGCTATGGAGGGTGGCCACATATCGGGAATGAATGGTCTGATTCTCGGTCTGGCCAGGCAGAGAAATATAGACGCCGTATGCCTTTTGGCCACAATGCCTCAATATGCCATAAGCCTGCCGAATCCCAAGGCGTCCGCTGCTATAATAGATGTTATGCAGAAGATGTTGAGTTTTGTCGTAAGTCTTGAGGAGTTGTACGAGTACATAAAGGATATGGACGAGAAGATGGCGGTAATAGAGGAAAAGGTGAAGGACGTTCTTACCATAGAAAACGAAAAGGAAGCCCAGCCCCCTGCGGACAAGAAGGTTCCCGGCTACATAACCGATAAGATTGAAAGGCTTTTTAAGGAAGCCGAAAAGGATAAATCTAAAGCTATTATACTCAAAAGAGAGCTCGACAGGTGGGACCTCTATAAAATATACGAAGACCGTTTTCTGGATCTTTTCAAGGATAGCCAATAATGAGGAAAAATAACTTCCTTAAAAAATCGCTTTTTACTTTGGTTGTAATAATTGTAATAGTTGCAACCGCTGTTTTCGTATACAGGTATCAGATAATCCAGTACTCTACCGAGGCGGTAGTGCGCAAGCTTCTTCCTGACTATATAAGCGTGGATAAGATTTCTTTTAATTTCAAGGATAGAAAGCTATCGCTAGGCGGTCTGTGCATAAAAAATCCGCCGGGTTTTCATGGTAAGTATCTATTAGAGGTGGAGAACCTATCTTGCGGATACAATATGCGAGGCAGGCATATCCTTGATGGAATAGAGATAACCGAGCCCATCTTCAGAGGGGCAGTTCTCGATATAGAACGGCTGGCGGACGGAAGCATTAATTTACAAAAGATGCAACAGGTTGTTGAAGGCCCAGCCAAGAATAGCGGTGCTGTCAAGGCTCAAGCCGCGGTGGCAGATGAAAAGAAGGGGAGGGGAGGGGGTGCCGGCGCGGCGCCACTTGAGGCGACGGGGAAGAAGATTCAGGATGTTGTTAAATTGCCGGAAAAATTCTTGGCCCGGAATTGCAAAGCGCTTTTTACAGACCATATGGTACGACCGGCTCCTTACAGGCTTACTTTTGAGAACATTGACGCAACCCTTACGCTTAATTTCAACAGTTACTATACAGGGCTTCTTCGTCTTTCATCAACAGGCAGCGGCGATCTTAACGGCAGGAAGAATGAGAATATTAAATGGAACATAGTCTGGGATCCTACTACTGCGAGACTCACTATGTCTAACAGGTTCGATGTATCCGGTGTGGATATAAAGGCCTTTGAGCCATATTATGAAAGGTATTCTCCTTTTGTATTCAACCAAGGGAAATTCTCCGGTGTCCTAATATTCGATTTCGATAATGGCAACATAGGCTCATCCAACGAGATTCGTTTGTCGCGATTATCTTTTTCAATAAAGAAGGGGCAGGAAAACAGTCAGTTTTTGGAGGTCACGGTTCCGGATTTGGTTAGATACTTTAGCTCTTCAACCGGTGAGGTCATATTTGATTTTAAGATCAAAGGGGACATGGCAGATCCTAAGTTTCACCTCGGCCCAATATCCAAACGGGCGATGACGGCCATGGCCGTCGATAAAGTATCGGCGGTCATAGCCGAAGTCGCTAAGGCCCAGCAGCAAGGCTCTGCCGCGCCGGGGGGCGAAAGCGAATATGACAAGGCCAAAGCCATTGTCGACGCATTCAAAGGCCTTGTGGACAAGAAGAAATAAGCGTGGAAAGACTTACCAGGAATTTTGCGTGGCTTGCGGCTGCCAATATTATAGGCAGCCTTTTTACCGCCCTTCTTTTTATATACCTCGCAAGGACGCTCGGTGCCGAGGCGTTCGGCCATTTTTCATATGCCACCAGCCTTGTCTTATACATTTATAACTTCATGGACCTGGGGCTTTCGACCTACGGTATCCGTGAAGTAGCCAAAAATCACGAAGCTGTTTCCGACTACGTATCAAACATAATCTCCTTTAAGATAGCCGTCGCATTCGTATTGTTCATAGTGCTTGGCATAATAAATGTTTTTTGCAGCCACTCCTTACTGATGAAGCTGCTGCTGGCCGAGTCTAGCCTTATGCTTTTTGTTTCAGCGCTCGCAACGGAGTGGGCTTTTCAGGGTCTCGAACGTATGTATATGGTCTTTATATCATTCTCGTTTACTCCGCTTATCCAGCTCTTGGCCAGCCTCGTACTTGTTAGAGGACCGCAGGATCTAATGAGAGCGCCTCTAATAATATTCTTCGGCACGCTTCCAGTAATATCCATATTTCTTAAGATTCTTAAGTTCCGGCTAAGATTCGGCATTATTCACATGAAGACCCTCAAAGGATATATGGCAAGCTCGTTAGTAATATGGGCCATCTCTATGTTCACGCAGGTCTATAACGGCTTGGACATTGTGATCATGGGGTTTTTTCGCAAGGCCGAGGAGGTCGGCTGTTTTACGGTGGCGCGTCGTATAGTAGGAGGATTTTCGCTTCTTCTGGTCTTTTTGGCGAACGCCCTTCTTCCGCGTCTATCCGCGACATTCTCAAGCGATCCGGTGGAATTCAGGCGGGCCACTACCAGGTTTCTGAGATTCGCTGTGCTGGTTGTAACCTTCGTGTTCGTTCCAGTTATAATATTCGGCAGAGAAATAATTACCTTAACCGTAGGAAGTCAGTATTTGGCGGCAGGCACGTCTCTTAAATTGATGGTCATGGCGCTTACCCTCGTTGTATTCAATATTCCATATTCCACGGCTCTCATAGCCAGTTCTTTTGAGCGCGAGGTCCTTAAGCAGGCCTTTGCGAGCGCCTGCCTTAATATAATTTTAAATTTCCTAATTGTCCCGAAATATGGTATGATAGGCGCTTCCATATCGTTTTGCGCAGCAGAAGGGTTGGCGCTTATCTGGGTCTTATGGGCGTATAATAATAAGATAGGGTTTTACCAGAAAGGTTGTTAAAAGATTTTTGGTGCGCCAATAATTTTCACAAAAAGGAGGAGATAATGGTAGAGAGGAGTGAGTATAAGGGCAAGCCTGTATTGATAATTAAAAGGAGCGAGGATGATAAGTATCCTTTCAGCTTTGGGTTGTCGAAAGCCAGGCTTATCCTTGAAAATATCGAGGAGATAAAGCGATTTGTGGAGGACAACTCCAAGGAAGAGGGTACGTAGCGGAAGCCTTCCAAAGCATAAAGACCCCGCCTTTTGCTTAATAAAACAGGCCTTTAATTTTTAAGGCCTGTTTTATTATTACCTTGTCAATTTGTTATTTGTCTAGTATACTTTTTGTATCTATGTTAATATTGAGTATATACTCATAAAATAACCTGTGGATAATTTTTATAAAATAGGTATTTAAAACTTATGCCGAATGAGAGAAAAGACGAATTTACTGCCAAAAAAGGGCGCCCCGTTAAACCCAGAATAGTCCATAAAGAGCCTCAAACCACACAATTCAGTCCAAGGGGCAGAATCGGAAGGCCCGGCTATAAGGAGCTTAAGTTTGAGGAGCTTGAAGCTATAAGGTTGTCTGATTATATGGGGCTGAAGCAGAAAGAAGCGGCTAGCCGTATGGGGATTAGCCAGCAGACATTTTCGCGGGTATTAAGGAATGGTCGAAAACATCTTGCAGAAGCCCTTATAAACGGCGAAATTATAAAGGTCCAGGGTGGAGTCTTTAGAATTGAAAAATCGGCTTAAATTGGCGATATTTTTAATATTTTCGGCGACTCTAGCATTGACCATGGCAGGTTGCGCATCTATACCGATTCCGAGCCGGATTCCAATACCAAATGAGATACCAATCATTGGCGTATTGATCTAATCTAGAAGTTCACCTAAAAAAGCGCCTAAAACAATCCATAAAAACCATAAATAGCGGAGTATGATATATATGATTAAATGTCCTATAATATATCTTATGTTAACTATCTAATATGGAAATATAAATTGTAATATCTTGCACCCCAATATGTTACATGCATAATCTAATTTCCTGTTGATAAGTATATTTCTTTACGATTTTGGTTTTGTATTAGCTTTTACAAAACCATGGATGAGCGGTAATATTTTGGGTTGGATTATAAATCCTTATAGATATAATTACTGGCTGGTGTGTGGTGGTCGGGTATTACACAAGATTTTGCTGTGGCGGGCTTATAATGACGAATTTAGGGCATTTAGCGGCGTTTCTTAGACTTTGTTTTGGCCGGTTTTTTTAACTTCTTTTGACACTCTATGGAGTCTATTGCGAACTCTTTTTGGTATATGATATTCAGGGACGGACTATGGCATTCCGGGCATATAAACGTCGGCCTTTCCACCATAAACCCTTTTTTGCAGGCCTCGCATTTGATCCCTAACTTAAGCGGACTAACGTATAGTTTTACGGTCGAAAAAGGAGTGTTTTTTGCCATGGTCCTGAACGTTTCTTCAAGGGTTTTTGGAGTTACATGGCTTACAGGGCTCAATGCGACGCGCACCGATTTTATCTTGATTGCTTTTCCGGACTTTTTCGATTTTTCTGTAAGCGCTGCCAGTATCTCCTGGCAGAACTTAAAATCATGCATTGCAATCTCCTTAAATACCTATTTTTTCGCGTAGTTCCTGGGGTAGTTTTATGGGCTTCAGGTCACGGTTAACGCATGCGCAGATGACCCTCGCGAACACCAGTATATCCTCTCCCCTTTTTATTTCCTGGAAGAAATGTATGGAGGCGTTTCCCATCATCTCAGGCCTGGTAAATACCCTTATTCCATCCCCATATCTGGCAGGCTTCTTATAGTCTATCTCAAGTCTTACCACCGGAAATATTATGCCGTTTTTGGCATATTCAGCGGTGTCCAAGCCCAGATTCCGGAAGTACTCTGACCTGCCCTCCTCAAGATGCTTTAGGTAAGATGCGTAGTATACAACTCCGCCTGCATCCGTGTCGTGGTAATATATTTTCTTTTCAATGTAAAAATCGCTCATATTCTCAGGATGGTTTTTATTATTGTGGTAATGACATTTTGTATAGTTATTATAACAGGATCTAGTAGTCCTGTAAACAATAACCCAAGAAGTATGAGCATGCCATATGGCTCCAGCCTCGCGAGCGCGATCTGCGCTCTTGGCGGCAGGATCCCCATAAGAACCCTTGAGCCGTCCAGGGGCGGTATTGGTATCAGGTTGAGGCTTCCGAGAAGTATGTTTATTCGTGCCAGGACCACCAGGATAACGGCAATGAGCGGATTAGAACGGATTTGCGTGAATTGCAGTAGGGATATAGACATCGTGGCGATGGCTATATTTACTATGCAGCCCGCTAATGATACAGAGACAAGCCCTATCCTGAAACTCCTTAAGTTAGAATAAGTTATTGGGACCGGCCTTGCCCATCCGAACCCCACAAGAAAAAGCGCGAGGGTTCCGATCGGGTCAAGATGCTTGAAAGGGTTGAGCGAAAGCCTTCCTGAACGTCTGGCGGTATCGTCGCCAAACATATATGCTACCCAGCCGTGGGCTATTTCATGGGCTATGACTGAGTATAAAATAGGTACTGATATTACTAAGAATAGAGCAGGATTTTTAAAAAGCAGCGAAGCGAGGCCCATCCTCCCCTCTACTTTTTGAATGGGTATTTGTTAAGTACCTTGAGGACCGTCTCCGCCGATTTGGGCATCTTCGCGGCGTTCTGCAGCAGTATCTGTTTTGCGGAAAGGTCTTTTCCATAAAGTTCTTTATCGCCTTCCCAGTGCTGCGCTATTACCGCACCTTCGATCTTGGCCCCGGCGAATAAGCCGCGGCTCCTTGAATAGGAGAGGATCCCGCCCTTAAGTTGTATGTCGGTAGAGGCCTCAGCCGCTCTTCCGACAGGGCCTGCGGCCACTGACGCGTCCGCTCCTAGCTTGAACTTTCCCTCAAGTATGCCGTCCACGCTTCGTCTATTCATGATAAGGAGGACAAAGTCTGTGGCCTGGCCGCCGATCTGCCAACCGATACTGCCCCCCGCTATTGTGAATATTGCCGGAGGCGACCATTTTCCGCTTTTTTCATCTCTTACCATTATTATTCCCTGTCCGTATTTTCCGCCTATTCCGAAACCGGCTGAGATAGTATTTGGAAAGATCGCAATTCCGTGGCAGCTACGGAGTAGGTCTTCCGGTATGGCCTGATCAGGCATCTGCTGGACATCCTGGAGCACTTTACCGGCCTCCTCTACCAGATTTTCCCATTTGTTCTCAGCGTAAAGATGGCTGGAAGGCAGAAAAGATAAGTATGCCATCGCTATGGCGATAATGATATTTTTGACCCTCATGCTTTAATGTTCTCCTTTATTTATTATTTTGATTTGATTGCTAGGACCTTAACAAAATCGGCCGCGTCTTCTATCTTGTCCGTGACGCCCTCCATATATTCGGCCAGTTGGTATGTCAGCAATAGAGTGGCCGGCTCCATCTTGGCGCGGATGATGGCTTCGATAAGAGTCTTCTTCTGATCGTCGGCGTCATGCTCAAGCCGATCTACCTCGCTGCAATCCGCTATAGCCTTTTTAAGGTCGTTCTTGGCAACAGCTTCTATCGCTTCTTTAAGCTTCGATATAGAGTTTACGATTATGTCGGTAGCCAGCGATATATTAGTCAGGATGTTTTCAGGCAATTTTTCCTCTATGAACCCCAAAAGTCGGGCCGAACCGTTTGTCCAATCAGCTATCTTGTCCAGCGTGTTGGCGAAGTGCATCAGGTCTTCTCTATCGGGCGGTAGCAGAATCCCTTTGGAAAGCTCCTCCACCATCTTCGTCCTCAAGAGATCCGCCTTATGCTCGCTCTCCCTTACGTTTGATATAGCGGACATCTTGGCCTGCAGATCGCCTCTTATGAATGCCTTAATAGCATCGGCGAAAAAGGATACGGTCTTACAGGCTTCCTCCACATGCTTTTGGGCGTCTTTAAGTATCGATTGTTCTTCAGCCATACCAAGCCAGCCGAGTATGTTTCTTATCTCCTTCATGATTAAAACCCCCTTTTTTATTTTACGGCGTTTTTATAAAAAAGATAATCCCTTTTAAAGTAACGAAACTTATTATTCCAGATATAAATGGTGTGGCCATCCAGCATAACACCATATCTTTCATTATATTCAGATTTAGCACCTTGGAGCCTCGCACCAACCCTACGCCGACGATCGCGCCGACGATGGAATGGCTTGTGGAAACAGGTATCCCGAATAAGGTGTATACGTGCACGTTTACCGCGCTTGCAAGTTGCGCAGAAAATGCCATGATCGGAAGAAGGTTGGTTATCTCCGAGCCCACCGTTTCTATTACTTTATACCCCCAGGTTATTATTCCTACTAGTATTGCCAGCCCGCCTAAGATGGTGCTTATACGAGGCGAAAGGATGCCCGCGCCGGCCATGACGCCAGTCGAGTTCGCGACATCATTAGCGCCCCATGAATAGGCGACGTAGCAGCCGCTCGCTATTATAAGGGCGGTAAGAACCTTTCGTATGTAGCGCGTCGGTATTATTAGCTGAAAGACATTCTGGAATATTATGCAAAAAATATAACCTAGAATGGCCGCGCCCAGGGGCGTGCATATCCAGCAGATGAATATGTCGCCGAGGATCTTCCATTTTACCGGCGCGTGTACAGCCACTCCCGCCCCTGCCACCGCTCCAACTATTGAATGGCTTGTTGATACAGGCATTTTCCATCTTGTGGCGATGACTAACCATGCGCAGGCCGCGAAACAGGCCACCACGGCGATATATGTCGCCAGCGCCTTGTCGAGACTGTTTATAGGAACTATACCCTTCCCTATCGTTTTTGTGACATGAGATCCTTGCAGAGTAGCGCCGAGAAAACCGAATATAGATATGAGAAGAATGGCCCGTTTTAATGTAAGTACCCGCGAACCCACTGCGGCACCGAGGGAATTGGCGGCATCATTGGCCCCTATAGACCAGCCGACACCCATGCCCATCAAGATAGTGAGCGAGACGAGGAATAAATTCATTGGTTATAATTATATGGGTGGGTACCTCCCGTGTCAAGGACTATCGGGCCTGCTTTTTTAGCGCGATCTTGTTTTTTGTTTGTCCTGTGATATAATTAATTTACTAAAAAAACAAAAGGTACTTACACCTTTACACCAGTGTCTATAAACCGGTACGGGTTTTGCCAAAAAGAAAGGTAGGCAAGTGAAAAGGACATTAGCGCTTATACTCGGAGGTGGCCAAGGAAAAAGACTTTTTCCGCTTACGATGTACCGGTCTAAACCCGCGGTTCCGATAGGAGGAAAATACCGGCTTATAGATATACCGATCTCTAACTGCCTGCATTCTGGGCTTAAAGACATATACGTTCTTACCCAATTCAACTCTGAATCTCTTAATAATCATATAAATAATACCTACCGATTCGATTATTTCTCGAGGGCTTTTGTCCGTATACTTGCTGCGGAACAGACATTGGATAACACTAACTGGTTTCAGGGGACGGCCGATGCGGTGAGAAAGAACATGATACACTTGGATCTCAAGGGAGACGAGGAGATATTGATACTTTCTGGCGACCATTTGTATAATATGGACTACCGTGAAATGGTATCATTCCATCGCAGGCATGAGGCGGATTTTACCGTTTCCGTTATCCCGATAAAGGTTCAAGAGGCCGCTGAGTTCGGAGTTCTTAGGATCAATGAAAGCTCAAGAATAACAGGTTTTAAGGAGAAACCCGCCACGCCTTCCGAGCTCAAAGGATTTACGATATCGGTAGACGATCTGGGAGTCGGCAGGCATCTCGGTAAAAACTGCTGCCTGGCGTCTATGGGGGTGTATCTTTTTAACGTCAAGGTGTTAATGAAGGCCCTTGAGGTGACAGGCGACGCAGATTTTGGCAAGGAAGTCATTCCCCACTCTATAAAGAAGTTCAAGGGGCTCGGTTTCCTTTATCACGGATACTGGAGAGATGTGGGAACGATAAGGTCTTATTACGATGTGAGTATGGATATAGCAAAGCACAAGCCGTATCTTTCATTTTTTCACGAAGGCTCTGTTTTTACAAGGCCGCGCTTTTTGCCGTCTCCCAGAATAGCCAAGTGCAGGATTGAGGATTCGATAATCGCCGAAGGCTCAGTGATCGAAGACGCCTATATCAAAGAGTCGATAATTGGGCTTAGGTCTATAATAGGACGTCGGTGTACGATTACCAGAAGTGTTATTATGGGGGCCGATTACTATGAAGATTTAGTTGCCCTTAAGGAAGATATGAGGGTTGGTATAGGTGACGATACTATTATTGAGAGGGCGATAATAGACAAAAATGCCAGGATAGGAAGGAACGTTGTGATAAAGAATCTGAAGAGACTGAAAAACTTCGATGGCACCAATTACTACATAAGGGACGGCATCGTCATCATACCTAAGAACGCGGGAATAAAGAGCGGGACGAGGATATAGCGCTTCCCTGGTGGCTTCCCCTTCTTGAAAATTCTTCCTCTATCTTCTTTATTGTGCCCATCTTGTCTAATGCCCAGAGAGGCGCTATGTGGTCAGACCTCTTCCCCTCTCCGGTTAAACGTTGGATGATTGTGGTTTCCGGTAGGTTTTCCAGAAAGTCGCAAACCAGTTTAACGTATTCGTCCTGCTCAAGTATCCTTACTCTGCCTTCTCTGTAAAGACTCTCAAGTCTGCTACCCTTTAATATGTGCAACAGATGTATCTTTACACCTTCTACTTTAAACTCTGATAACGTTCGCGCTGTTTGAATCATCTCCTCTCTTGTTTCCTGGGGCAACCCCAGAATAACGTGGGCGCAGACGGGAATGCCATGCTCCCTGGTCATGCATAGAGCCTTTACGAAATCGTCTAATCGGTGGCATCTGTTTATTGCCTCAAGGGTGGCATCGTGTGCCGATTGTAACCCGTATTCGATCCAAAGATCGTAGCGCTCCTTGTAGGATAAAATCAGTTTTAGTTTTTCCTGGTCGATCGTATCAGGCCTTGTGCCTATTGTTATGCCAACTATCTCTTTGAACGGCAGTACGTTATCGTATATTTCCTTAAGTTTCTCGATAGGCGCGTAAGTATTGGTAAAGGCCTGGAAATATGCGATGAACTTTTTGATCCCTTTTGCCTTCTTGAGGTATTCAATCCGGGTGGTGAGCTGCTCTTTTATGGTTTGCGTGGGATCCGTATAAGAAGATCGCGAACCATTTGCATTGCAGAATGCGCAGCCGCCGTAACCCATTGTGCCATCTCGGGTTGGGCATGTGAAACCGGCATCCAGACCTATGCGGTAGACCTTGCATCCGAATTTGGCTTTCAGGTAAGAGCCGTAGTCATTATAATATTTCATATTCGTTAAAATCCCAAATTCCAATATACAGCTACCAGCCAAATCAAAAAATATAAATTCGGATTTAGAGGTTTGTTAGAGTTTATGGCTCCCGGCTTCAGATTTTTTCCTTATCCCATCAAGATATACCATGAGTATCGATATCGCTGCGGGAGTAACGCCTGATATCCTTGCCGCCTGCCCAAGACTGACAGGTCTTATCGCAGCGAGTTTTTCCTTGATCTCGGAAGAAAGGCCGTGTATTTTGTTATAGTCTATATTTTCGGGTATCTTTATCTTCTCTGTCTTTTCGAGTCGCGCGATCTCGTTGAGCTGTCTTTTGATAAAACCCTCGTATTTTATTTCTATCTCAACCTGCCGCGTTTCGATATCAGACAAGTTTTGAGTTTTTTTGCCGGATACGGCATCAAGATAAGATATTCTCGGCTTTCTGAGGACCTTTTCAAGGCCGCTTTCTTTAAGTCGCTGTATCTCGGCTTCTATCCTGTCTTTTTTAGCAAGCATAGCCCTGTAGTCCTCGTCTTTAATCAATCCTATTTCATATCCTATCGGCATTAGCCGTTTATCTGCGTTGTCCTCCCTTAGCAGAAGTCGGTATTCCACGCGTGATGTAAACATGCGGTAAGGCTCGTTTGTGCCTTTGGTGACGAGGTCGTCTATAAGAACCCCGATATAAGCCTGTGAGCGAGCAAGGACAATAGGTTTCTTCCCTTTCGATTTTAACGCCGCATTTATCCCTGCCATGAGTCCGAGGCTTGCGGCCTCTTCGTAACCGGTGGTGCCGTTTATCTGGCCAGCCAAATATAATCCATCAATTCTCTTGGTCTCGAGTGTTGGATAAAGCTCTCTCGGATCCACATAGTCGTATTCTATGCCATAGCCGGGCCGCACTATCTTGGCATGCTCAAGCCCTCTTATTGAGTTGACGATTCTTTCCTGTATGTCTACGGGCAGGCTTGTGGATATGCCGTTTGGATAATACCGTGTTGTGTTAAGGCCCTCGGGTTCAAGAAATATATGATGCCTGTCGCGTTCCGGAAAGCGGTGAATCTTATCCTCGATGGATGGGCAGTAGCGGACGCCGGTGCCTTTTATGATTCCCGTGAATAAAGGAGAGCGGTTTAGAGCTGATCGTATGATATCGTGGGTCCGGGGGTTTGTATAGGTTATGTAGCAAGGAAGTTGTTCCCTCCCAATTTTTTTTGTATGGAAAGAAAAAGGCATTATATCGGTGTCGCCGTGCTGGACCGCCAGGGCGGCGAAATCTATTGTCCTGCCGTCTAACCTTGGGCATGTGCCTGTCTTAAGACGGCCCACAGCGAAGCCAAGATTCTTTAGAACGTTTGATAGAGCCGTTGAGTTATTCTCCCCTATTCGGCCACCCGGCCAGTGTTCAAGGCCGATATGTATTAAACCGTTAAGGAAGGTACCAGCCGTTATTACTACGCAGGAGGCATAAAAGGTTTCACCAACGTTTATTTTTACGCCCTCCACCACACCCTTTTTTATTAATATATCTTCCACAAGCCCTTCTTTTATATCGAGGTTTTCCTGGCCTTCTATTATGGATCTCATGTAAGAACGGTATGCCTCGATATCTACCTGGGCTCTGGTCGATCTTACAGCCGGTCCTTTTCTGGTGTTTAATAGCCTGAACTGTATTGCGGTAGCGTCAGCCGCCCGCCCTATCTGTCCGCCTAAGGCGTCTATTTCTCTTACAAGTTGCCCCTTAGCAAGCCCGCCTATGGCAGGATTGCATGACATAAGGCCGATCGTATCCAGCCTCATAGTTACAAGAAGTGTCCTGCACCCCATACGGCTTGACGCCAGGCTTGCCTCGCACCCCGCATGACCTCCCCCTACAACTATCACGTCATACTTATCTTTCATATAGTTAATAATTATACCATATATGTTAAAAATGACAAAAATCCACCTTTTAACTCTTGATTTTTTTAAAAAATATAGTATACTAATAAATGGATGACAACGGCTCAATGACCCGTTCTCGGGCCGATGGTACTATGTACCGCTAAGCGCTGTTGCCATCCTTTTTTTATATTGTAACACCGATAGATACCGCAACGTCGCAATATCTGATTCATTTGCGTGGTTGCGGTATTCCGTTTTTTGAGGAGTGAGCTGCCCAGCTACGCTTTTCTTAGCGGCGCAAGCGAAAGCATTATTTGGATAGCTTTTAGCATCTCGTTGAGGTCTATAGGCTTGGTGATATAATAGTCAGCCTGAAGATCGTACCCTTTAAGGATACTTGCGGGCTCAGTTAATGCGGTTAGTATTATTACCGGTACCCATTTTCGAGAGTCTCTTAGTTCCTTGAGAAATTGAAAACCGTCTTTGACGGGCATCTTTATGTCGCAAATGACGATATTGGGGGCCTCAGAATCGAATTTTTTAAGTCCTTCCTCACCGTTGGCGGCGGATATGACATTGTATCCACGCGGCGAAAGAAAATCTGTCAACATATCGCTTATCTCTTTTTCGTCATCTATTACAAGAATCTTCTCCATGCAACTCCTCGCTATTTTGTCTTTCTGTAAAAGTCATTTATGGCGGCTACGACTTCCTGCGGCGAATCCACTACCTTGAATATCAAAAGATCTGACTTGTCTATCATCTTATGCGAAAGCAGTGTTTTCTTGAGCCATTCCAAGAGGCCTGCCCAAAATTCGCTTCCGAAAAGTATCACCGGCAACGGATCTATTCTTTTGGTTTGTACAAGCGTTATAACTTCAAAGAATTCATCGAGCGTCCCATAGCCGCCGGGAAAGGCCACAAGAGCCATCGAGTATTTGGCAAACATAACCTTTCTGCAAAAGAAGTATTTGAACTCAATAAGTTTTGTGACGAACTTGTTCGGTTTTTGTATGGTCGGTATCATTATGTTAAGGCCTATCGATTCGCCGCCCCCCTTTTTAGCGCCCTTGTTTGCGGCCTCCATTATGCCGGCCCCGGCGCCTGTTATTATAGAGTATCCGTTTCTGGCCAACCTGTATGCTGTTTCCTCGGCGGCTTTGTAAGATTTGTCGGACGGTCTTGATCTTGCCGAACCAAATATAGAGACGGCCTCTTTGACGCTGGAGAGTTCCTCGAATCCATCGACGAACTCGCTCATGATACGGAATATCCGCCACGGGTCTTCTTTAGTAAAGTCACCTTTAAGTCTGGTCATTTATCAATCCTTTAGTGTAACCAATAACTCTTTTTTAAACCCCCTGATCATCCTGTAGATAACAAAGTAACCAAGTCTTCCTATCGGGTTGGTGAACTGGTCAAATAATATGTGCTGCGTTAGACCTATGGCAGCCGCTTTCCAGTAATCGGAAAGAGACAGAGCGAATATCGCCAGCCAAAGGATCAGGACGAGTTCGTATGAATGCAAAATGACATATAGCTTTTTTATGCGTATTTCCTCGCAAGCGTTGTATATATATTTTATGCGTATCGTGAAAGGATGGCTGGTGTAATAATCGATGAAATGGTCGGCGTCTACAAGGACGCCTGCCGCCAAGGAGATGGCGGCACAGCCGATGGATTTGAAGTAAATCCCGACCGCAATGCTTATGATGCCCGATGCGGCGATATGTGCTAGAGGTTTCAAGAGGGTATTTTCCTTTATCCCTGGAGGTTTATTATGGAATCGAAAGTGCCGAACGAATTTTGCTCTCTTTCGGCGTTCTGAGAGTCGAGAACCCATTCGCCGTCAACAACGAATTTATATTTATACCTACCGGGCGCAAGAGTAAACCTTTTTTCCCATTTTCCGTTTTCGAGCCTCGAAAGGCGGCTTTCATCGTTTATCTTCCAGTGGTTAAACTCGCCTACCACAAATATATTCTTTGCGTTAGGCGCATCTATATTGAAGGAGACCTCTCTTAAAATAGGGCTTGCCGGATCCATTGTCGAGCGAGGAGCATTGAGTGTTTGGGATACGGATTCTGTGCTTGATTGGGCTTGGCTTAAGGCCTGTTCGAACTCCAGCGCACCGTCCGCCCTCAATAATTCCCGCGCGAGGGCCAGATAGTCTTCGGCGCCTATCGAATCTTTATTGAAGCTGACAACACAGACGCCTTTTGCCGCTGCCTTCTTAAGATCTACGTTAAGTCTGATTATCGTGGAGAGCATCTGATTTCTGAAGAAAGTGCTTATTTCATCATACATTGCCTGGGAGTATTTTGTCCTTTTATCGAACAACGTGGCAAGCGCGTTGACCTGAGGGGCGTGGTTTATTTTTATTTTGATTAGCTCAAGCATCCCCAGAAGCTTCCCAACGCCCATAAGCGAAAACGCGCTCATGTCTATGGGGACTAATATTTGATCGGCGGCTCTAAGGGCATTGAACGTCAGGAAGCCGAGGCTGGGAGGACAGTCGATAACTATATACTGGTAAGCCAGCTGGCTTGAGGCGAGCACCTGGTGGAGTTTCGATACGGCGTCCTCTTTGTCCTTGAGTTCCTGCTCGAGCGTGCTCAGCAGTATGTTTGAAGCAACGATGTCAAGATTATCGGATACCTTGACTATGCATTCGTTTATCGTTCTGGTCTTTTCAGGATTCTCAGTAAGGATATTGTAGGTGGAACGGTCCATGCTCTGGTTGGTTACTCCGAGGCCGAAGCTTGCATGGGCTTGGGGATCGAGGTCTATTATTAGAGTCTTTTTGCCTAAGCTGGCGAGAGCCCCTGCCAGGTTTATGGTTGTGGTGGTCTTGCCGCAACCACCCTTTTGATTAGCTACAGCTATTTTTTTCATGACCCCTCCTTTTCTCCAGTTAAAAATATATACCATCAAACACTATTTTACAAATTTTTTTTGGCGAATTCGACGCCGTTTCTGAATATATAAAATCCGTCGCCGGGGCCGTCTTTCATTTTTCTGGTCCAGCACGGATGCTGGTAGGGGCTTATATGCCTTTCGGGATGAGGCATAAGGCCGAATATGCGGCCTGAAGGATCGCAGATGCCGGCTATATTCTCGACTGAGCCATTGGGGCAATAAGGATATCCCGCTCGCTTTCCTGCGACATCGACATATTCAAACACTATAAGCCCCTCGTCTTTTAGTTCCCTGAGTATATTTTCATCACGTGGGATGAACTTACCCTCGCCGTGAGCCACAGGAAGCTCTATCAAGCCATCAATGCCTTTAGCCCATACGCATTTTGATTTTTGATTTTTGGATTCCGGTTTTTTAAGATATACCCACCTATCCTCGAATTTGTCCGAGTCATTCAACGTAAGCGTGGCTTCGATGTTTTGGAAATTTCCGGATAGATTTGGCAGGAGCCCTGATTTGACAAGTATCTGAAAGCCGTTGCATATGCCAATGATTAGCTTGCCATCATTTATGAACTTCTGCAAGTCCGACTCGACTTTGAATTTTAATTCGTTTGCTAGAATCTTCCCGCTTGCTATGTCGTCGCCGTAAGTGAAACCGCCCGGAATGGCCAGGATTTGATAGTCGTGGATGCTCCGCCTTTTTTTCGTTATCTCGTTTACGTGCACTAGCTCTGCGCGTCCTCCGGCACGCTCGAAGGCAAAAGCGGTCTCTTTGTCGCAGTTTGTGCCAGCGGTTCTTAATATCAGAACTTTGGGTTTAGGCATTACATGTCCTTAAACGGTTTTTGCCAAGCAGATTTAAGTTTCTCTATGGTAGTATGTACTATATCTTTTCCGTCAAATCCCCGTATCCTGAATCTCTTATCTTTCGTTACCTGTCCCAGCTTCCATACAGGTATTGTTCCCATAGCCTTTTCGAAAGATTTGGCGTCAGATGTTTCGACTACAAAACGTGTATTCGACTCTGAAAAAAGCATCTCATATGGTCTCAAGGGGTACTGCCCTTTAGGCATCTGTCTCATGTTTAATGCGATATCCATGCCGAGGCCGCCGGCAAATGCCATTTCCGACAGGCTTACGGCAAGGCCGCCTTCAGAGCAGTCATGGCAGGAAGATACCAGGCCTTTTCGCATCGCGCGAGTGAGTCTTATCATTAGCTTTTTGCCATAGGTCGGATCGACCTTTGGAACATTGTTTCCGGTAAAGCCTCGTATCTTATAATATTGTGAACCGCCAAGCTCGTTACGGGTCAGTCCGACCAGATATACAAAGTTTCCGGCTCTCTTTGCGTCCATCGAAATAGATTTTGTTATATCATCAATGACCGCTATAGCGGATATGAGAAGAGTCGGGGGAATTGATATAGTCTTTTTGCCGGTCGAATATTCATTATTCAGACTATCCTTGCCTGATATAAAAGGTACGCCATATGCCAACGCTATATCATAGCAGCCGTATGATGAACGGACCAGCTCGCCGAGTCGGTCAGGTTTATTGGTATTCCCCCAGCAGAAGTTATCGAGTATAGCGCATTTCGTTATATCGCCGCCGACTGAGACGATCTGCCTGAGCGCCTCATCTATGGCGCTGGCAGCCATCCAATACGGATCTATCTTTCCATAATCGGGATTTATGCCACAACCCAGAATGATGCCTTTTTTTGAGCCCAGCACAGGTTGCGTGACGCAGGCATCGCCAGGCCCATGATTAGGCCCCTGCAGCGGCTTAAGGATGCTTCCGCCCTGGACCTCATGGTCATACTGGTGGATTATCCATTCCTTGCTTGCTATATTTGGGCTGGACATGAGCTTTAGCAGATCCTCTGTGAGGTCCCTGTTTTTTGGAGGAGGAGGTTCTTTAAAACGCGGCTTATTCCACACAGCCTTTCTCTTTATGATGGGGACTCCGTTATGGAGAAACTTCATGTCCATATCGCAGACGCAATTACCATTGTAAAAAAGCTTAAGTCGTTTTGTGCCCGTAAATTTTCCAATAACGGTGGCTTCTACATTCTCCGCTTCAAAGATCGCCTTTAGCTTATCGATATTCCTGGGGTCGACCGCCAATACCATGCGCTCCTGGGCCTCTGATATCCATATTTCCGTGTAGCTTAACCCTGTATATTTTAGCGGCACTTTTTCGAGATGTATTTCGACCCCTAAGGTCTCTCCCATCTCCCCTACCGCGCTGGAAAGGCCGCCGGCGCCGCAGTCCGTTATCGCGGTGTAGAGGCCCAAGTCTCTTGCCTTAAGTATAGTGTCGACGAGTTTCTTTTCCTGGATGGGATTTCCTATCTGGACTGCGGAACCCGAAACGCTTTCAGATTCGTGGGTTAGCTCGCCAGATGAGAATGTTGCCCCATGGATGCCGTCGCGTCCCGTTCTGCCGCCGATCAGGACGACGAGGTCGCCTTTGCGTGCCGCCTTTTCGCATTTATCCTTGGGCATTATGCCGACATTACCGCAGAATACCAGCGGATTTCCAACAAAACGTTCATCGAACAGCACGGCTCCGTTGGATGTCGGTATGCCCATCCTGTTTCCGTAATCACGAACACCCGCTACGACACCCTTCATTATTCGCTTGGGGTGCAACGTCCCCTTCGGCAGCTTAGTGTAAGGGTAATCTGACGGCCCAAAGCAAAAAACATCGGTATTTATTATAGGCTTGGCGCCGAGACCTGTGCCGAGAGGATCGCGTATCACGCCGCCTATGCCTGTGCCAGCGCCGCCGTAAGGTTCCAGGGCTGACGGATGGTTGTGTGTCTCAACCTTGAAGCAGATATTGTGTTTTTCATCGAACCGGATTATTCCCGAGTTATCCTTGAACACCGAAACGCACCAAGGCTTGTTTAGTTTATCGGTTACTTTCATCACGGTCTGTCTTAAAAGATTGTCTATAATTATTGTTTTGCGTTTCGGGCTTTTAGCTTTATGTTCTCCGAGCTCTCCTGTGTACTCTATGAGGCCGCGAAAGGTTTTGTGCTTGCAGTGCTCGGACCACGTCTGTGCCAGCGTTTCGAGTTCGCAGTCAGTGGGGTTTCTGCCTATCGCTTTGAAATGTCTTTTGATAGCCTTCATCTCATCAAGGCTTAGAAATAGCTGACCCTCCTTCGATATCTTATTAAGCTTCTCGTCGGAAGAGCTGAGGATGTCCACATGTCGAAGTTCGAATTTGTATGGGGGTGGCTCAGGCGCGATAGCGGCCGCGCCCTTTACAATATGTTGGATCACTTTGTTATAGAGCACCTTTTCAGCGATAGCATGTATTTCCGAGTAAGAGAGATCGCCTCTTATTAGGTATTTTCTGGCCGTCTTGAAGCTGCGAACGCCTTTTATGCCTAGATCGGCTATTGCCTTCTTCGCGCTTTCTTCGACAGGGTCCATAACGCCGGGATTGTACGCTACCTCGACGACTTTATATTTGCTTTCGTTCAGGATTTTTCCGCGGAAGCTATAATCCTGAGTTACCGGGTCTATCAGTAGGTTTTCGCATATGCTTGTGATGGCATCTACGCTGATATCCCCCTCTAGAAGATATACTTGAACGGTTTTGACCTCCTTGACCTTGCCCTGAAGCCCCAAATCGTGGATATCGTGTTTAACGCTGGCCCCAATAGCGTCGTAGAAACCCTTCTTTTCTGCTACTTCAACTCTCCAGATCATCTATTCCCATTCTATTGTCGAAGGAGGTTTGGAACTTATGTCGTAAGCGACTCTGTTGACTCCTCGCACTTCGTTTATTATTCGGTTAGATATCTTCCCCAGCACGTTATATGGTATTTTCGCCCAGTCAGCGGTCATGCCATCTACAGATGTAACAGCTCGTATCGCTACCACGTTTTCATAGGTACGCTCGTCCCCCATCACCCCCACCGATTTTATGGGAAGCAAGACGGCGAAGGCCTGCCAGATTTTGTCGTAGAGCCTCTCCTTCTTTAATATCGATATAAAGCGATCGTCCACTTCGCGCAGGATATCGCAGCGCTGTCTGGTAACATCTCCTATTATGCGGACCGCCAGGCCGGGTCCTGGGAAAGGGTGGCGACCGAGAATTTCTTTGGGTATCTGGAGCTCCCTGCCGACACATCTTACCTCATCCTTGAAAAGATACTTAAGCGGCTCTATCAGCTTGAGATTCATTCTCTTTGGAAGCCCACCGACGTTATGATGCGTTTTTATAGTAGCGCTGGGCCCACCAAAAGCCGAACGAGACTCGATGAGATCCGGATAAAGAGTGCCTTGTGCGAGAAATCGGACATTACCGAGTTTTTTGGCTTCTTGCTCGAACACCTTTATAAAGGTCCGGCCTATCACCTTGCGTTTCTTCTCGGGGTCGGTGATGCCCTTCAGGGCTTTTAGGAATTTGTCAGAAGCATCTACGCAATGCAGGTTTATTTTGAAGTGTTTCTGGAATATCTCCCGCACGAGCCGCGCCTCGTTTTTCCGCAAAAGCCCGTTATCGACGAATATGCAAGCGAGCCTGCGACCGATCGCTTTGTGAATAAGCACCGCTGCTACGGATGAATCGACGCCTCCGGAAAGACCGAGTATCACCTTGTCGCTTCGCCCCACTCTTTTTCTTATGTCGCGCACAGTCTCTTGGATGAAGGATCGCATTGACCAGTCTCCCCTGCAACGGCAGATTTCTTTTACGAAATTTCTTAGTATAATCTTTCCGCAGATTGTATGGGCCACTTCGGGGTGGAATTGCACGCCGTATAATTTACGGTTGAAATCGGCGAATGCTGCTATAGGTGTATTGCCCGAACGTCCTATGCGCACAAAGCCTTTTGGCATTCGTTTTACTTTGTCGCCGTGGCTCATCCATGAGATGGTCGTCTTGGGGACATCCTTGAAAAGAAGCCCGCGGTTTGTGACTGTAAAAGGTGCCCTGCCATATTCACGGTGACGGGCCTTTTCTACCTTTCCGCCAAGCATTTTAGCCATAAGCTGCATGCCATAGCATATCCCCAGCACCGGTATACCCATTGATAGTATCCTTGCATCGCAGTGCGGCGCCTTCGGGGCGTAGACGCTGGCCGGCCCGCCTGAAAATATGATACCCTTTATTTCAGACGGTTTTATTGTATCCGCGGAAATGTTCGGCGGTACTATCTCGCAAAACACATTAAGTTCCCTTATCTTACGGGCTATAAGCTGGTTATATTGTGAGCCGAAATCTATTATGAGTATCTTCTCTCTCGACATATCATGCCTTTTTAGCGGCTGGTATACGATTTTTCTCAAGAGACTTTTTTGACGGAGGCTTGTTTATCCTAGTGGGGTAATTGCCTGTGAAGCAAGCGGTGCAGAATTCATCTCGAGACAGCAACATCGAGTTGAGCATTCCGTCTAGACTCAGGTAAGCCAGGCTATCGACGCCTATGAATTTTCGTATATCTTCTATTGTGTGATTTGCCGCGATTAGTTCCTTGCGCGTCGGAAAATCTATGCCGTAAAAACAAGGCCACATAAGCGGCGGACAGCTTACGCGCATGTGGATCTCCGCAGCGCCCGCTGCTCTCAGAGCTCTTACTCTGCCCCTTGACGTAGTTCCTCTTACGATAGAATCCTCAACTATCACTATGCGCTTTCCTTTCAGGACATCCCGAACAGGGTTTAATTTTACTTTTACCTTAAAATCTCTTATTAGCTGGCTCGGTTGTATGAATGTCCTTCCGATGTAGTGGTTTCTGACGAATGCCATTTCAAGAGGTAGTTTAGATTCTTCAGCATATCCCATCGCGGCGTAGGTGCCCGAATCAGGTATCGGCATGACAAAATCCGCCTGCGCTGGGTGTTCCTTTGCGAGTGTTCTGCCGAGGTTCTTGCGCGTCAAATATACGCTTTGGGTGTAGATATTAGAATCGGGGCGCGAGAAATATATATACTCGAATATGCAGAAGGCATGTTTTCTATTTTGGGGCTGTTTCATAGAGCGTAGGCCCTGCCTGTCGATTATCACGACCTCGCCGGGCTCGATATCGCGTATGTACGTAGCCTGTATCATATCTAGGGCGCATGTTTCGCTGGCGACGATATATCCGCCGTCAATCTTCCCTATACATAAGGGGCGGAAGCCGTACGGGTCACGCAGGGCGTATATGGCGTCATTTATCATCAGAACGAATGAATACGCTCCTTCAAGCCGGCTTGCTATGGAAAGTATCTTTCCAGAGTAGTTGTTCTGGTGATCCTTGACCAGATAGTGAAGGATGAGTTCTGAGTCCATTGTTGTCTGTAGGATCGAGCCGGCATCCTCGAGCTCATTTCTGAGGTCCACAGAGTTTGTGAGGTTGCCATTATGGGCGACTGCTATAAAGCCCTTCTTGTGGTTTATCAGGAGTGGCTGGACATTTTTGGCGATGCTCGAGCCCGTGGTTGAATACCGCACATGGCCTATGGCCGTATGGCCTTTGAGTTTCTTGAGGTTGGTCTCGGTAAAGACTTCACCTACATGGCCCATTCCCTTTTGCTGGCTTACCTTTTTACCGTCGAAACTTACAATGCCGGCTGATTCTTCTCCGCGGTGCTGGAGGGCATACAACGCCAGATAAGTAAGCTGAGCCGCGTTTTTGTTGCCATAGATACCTACTACTCCGCAGTAATCTCTCATGACCTTCTACTTTTTTAACTTATGGTACTCTTGCAGACTCTTTACCGATGTCTTCGGTTTCTTGATAAGGTTTTCTATGCCGTTTACAGAGGCCTGAGCGCCGGACAGAGTGGTGATAAGGGGGACGTTGTAGAGTATGGCGTGAGAGCGTATCTTAATCTCGTCCTCCTTTGTCGTTTTCCCAGCCGGTGTGTTTATTATAAGGTTTACCTTGTTGTCCTTGATCAGGTCTAGTATATTGGGTCTACCCTCGTGTAGTTTTGGCAGGACCTGTACGTCTATATCGTTGGATTTAAGCGCGTCTGCTGTGCCGGAAGTGGCCATTATTTTGAATCCCAGGTCGGCTAGCTTCTTGGCCACGAAAACTATGTTGCGTTTGTCCTGGTTCTTGACGCTTATGAAGACGTTGCCCTTTGTCGGAAGTTTCTGCCCGGCCGCTATCTGGCTTTTAGCGTATGCCATGCCGAAGGTCGAATCTATCCCCATGACCTCGCCGGTTGATTTCATCTCGGGACCGAGGATTGCGTCTACTCCCGGAAACCGAATAAACGGGAATACCGATTCTTTTACGGTGACGTAAGAAGGAACCTTTTCCTTTGTGAAGCCAAGTTCTTTCAATGTCTTGCCAAGCATTATTTTAGTTGCGAGCTTGGCGAGCGGCACACCTATTGTTTTGGAGACGAACGGCACTGTCCTCGAAGCCCGGGGGTTGACCTCCAGTACATAGACGACGTTGTTTTTGACGGCGTACTGGACGTTCATGAGCCCCTTTACCTTGAGTTCCATTGCCATCGCATAGGTGTTTTTCTTGATCGTTTCGATGATGTCCTTGCCCAGAGTATGCGGGGGAAGGACCATGGCGCTATCGCCGGAGTGTATGCCAGCTTCTTCTATATGTTCAAGTATGCCTCCTATGACGCACGTTTGGCCGTCCGCGATAGCGTCGACATCCACTTCTATGGCGTCCTCCAGGAACTTATCGATAAGTATCGGTCTTTCCGGAGACGCTTCCACCGCCTTCTCCATATAATCGGCCAGGCTCTTTTCGTCATAGACTATCTCCATCGCTCTTCCGCCTAAGACAAACGAAGGCCGTACTACTACAGGATAGCCTATCTTCTTTGCCACTTCCTTTGCCTCCTCGAACGATGTGGCAGTGCCGTTATCGGGCTGGACGAGCTTAAGCTTCTTGAGCATTTGCTGGAAGAGTTTCCTGTCCTCGGCTATATCGATCGACTCAGGGCTTGTACCGAGGATATTGAGTCCCAGCTTATGTAGGGTGCCAGATATATTAAGAGGGGTCTGGCCGCCGAATTGTACGATAGCGCCGATAGGTTTTTCGATATCGACTATGTTCATCACATCCTCTACGGTGAGCGGCTCGAAATATAGCTTATCGGAGGTGTCGTAATCGGTAGAGACAGTCTCGGGGTTGCAGTTTACCATTATCGATTCGTATCCTTCTTCACGGAGCGCGTAAGAGGCGTGACAGCAGCAGTAGTCAAACTCTATACCCTGCCCTATCCTGTTGGGACCTCCGCCGAGTATCATCACTTTCTTCTTGTTCGAGGATGGTTCGCTCTCGCACTTGGTTTCGTAGGTGGAGTAATAGTAAGGCCGTTCGGCCTTGAATTCGCCGCCGCAGGTATCCACCAACTTGTAGGCGGCCTTGATGTTCTTATTTTTTCTTTCTTCTCTCACATCATTCTCCGTTGAGGTAACAAGGAAGGCGATCTGGGCGTCCGAAAATCCATATCTTTTTGCTTTTAAAAGCAGATTTTGCGGAATCCTGATACCGTCCTTCTGGTTTTCGTTCCTGTATTTTTTAAGCTCTTCCTCGGTTTCCACTATATTCCGTATATTGTCGATGAACCACCTATCGATCTTGCAAAGCTCATATATCTCTTCATTGGTCATACCGAGCTTTATCGCATACCGTATGTAGAAGAGGCGCTCATCGTTTGGAACGCGTATCTTCTCCTTTATCTCGTTTATAAGGTCAGCTGATGGATTTTTTAGCATGGAGTCGGTTATCTTATCGCGGCCGTCTGAACCGAGGCCGAAGCGCCTGGTCTCCGTTGAGCGTATACCCTTCTGAAGGGCTTCCATGAAGTTTCTGCCGATAGACATCGCCTCTCCCACCGCCTTCATAGAGGTATTAAGAACGCGTGGGGTGCCCGGAAACTTCTCAAAGGCGAAGCGGCATATCTTGAATACGCAGTAATCTACCGTTGGCTCGAAAAATGCCGTTGTCCTGCCGGTCACCTGGTTCAGTACCTCAGGCAATGTTAGGCCCACGGCAAGCTTCGTGGCAACACGGGCTATCGGGAAGCCGGTTGCCTTTGAAGCGAGGGCAGAACTTCTGGAGAGGCGTGGGTTAACCTCGATTATGACTATGTGGCCATTGGCGGGGTTCTGGGCGAACTGGATATTGGCCCCTCCTCCGGTAACGCCGATCTTGCGTATTATCTTTTTTGATAGGTTGACGAATCTTGCGTATTCTTCAGCTGTCAGCGTCTGGGAGGGGGCGACTACTATTGAGTCGCCGGTATGTATGCCCATTGGATCCACGTTTTCCATAGAGGTTATCATGATTACGTTGTCAACGCAGTCCCTCATCACCTCGAACTCTATCTCCTTCCAGCCGAGCACGGACTGCTCGACCAATATCTGGTGAACCGGGCTTATTTCGAGGCCTTTCGCCAGGAATGCCTCGAGCTCCTCCTTATTATAAGCTATGGAACCGCCGGAACCGCCGAGAGTGTAGGCGGGTCGCAGAATCAGCGGAAAACCTATAGAAAGGCCTATCTTCATTCCTTCTTCGACCGAACGCGCTATTCCGCTCTTCGGGACGTCTATACCTATCTCGAGCATTGCCTTCTTGAAAAGCTCCCTGTCTTCGGCACGGGAAATTGCCTGGACGTTAGCGCCAATTGATTCGACGCCGTATTTTTTAAGGATACCCTCTTTCATGAGGAAATACGCCAGGTTTAATCCCGTTTGACCGCCGAGAGTAGGTAGTATCGCGTCCGGTCTCTCTTTTTTTATTATCTCGGTGACAGCTTCAACGGTGAGCGGCTCTATGTAGGTTGCGTCCGCCATATTAGGATCTGTCATAATGGTTGCGGGGTTTGAGTTTACCAGTATCGTGAAGTAGCCCTCTTCCTTCAGCGCCTTGCAGGCTTGCGAGCCGGAATAATCGAATTCGCATGCCTGGCCTATTATTATCGGCCCCGATCCTATCATCAATATCCTGTGTATGTCCTTACGCTTTGGCATATGCCACCTCGCGATATGATTTGGAATTTTTCTTGATTTTTAGAATGCCACCCCCCTTTTTAGCCATGGAGAGAAATCGCGGAAAGACCTCATTTATCTCTTCAAAGCCAGGGCTTGCGGGGTTATATTGAACCGACATGAACTTCAAAGTTTTTGATTCCATCGCTTCGATGGTATCGTCGTTAACGTTGCGCAGAGTTATCGCCACGCTCTTGTTATTTTTGAGAGAGTTTTCATCAATGACATAAGAATGATTCTGCGCCGTTATTTCGCCCTTGAAAGAAGCGGCCGGCCGCACCGGATAATTTACGCCATGGTGGCCTATCTTGAGTTTTCTGAGCTTGCAACCCATGGCCATGCCGATTACCTGATGGCCTGTCGCGATGCCTAACATCGGTATTTTGCCAAGAACCGTTTTAACGGTATCCGCTACTTTCGGAAGGCTTATGTCGTTTTCGGGACCGTTCGAGATTATCAGACCATCAACTCGCATGCTCAGGATATCGGAGGCGCTTGTATCATAAGGAAGCAATGTTACATTACAATTCAAAATTTTGAGTTGATGTATAAAACTATTGAGCATTCCCAGATCCAGGACCGCTATGGTTGGCCCAGATGATCCTGTCTTAAGAGGCGTCGGATGCTTTACGGATATGGCTTTGATAAAGTCTTTGCCGTTTGTCTTCTGTTGGCTCAATTTCTTCAGCAAGGATTCTTTCTTGAGGTCCGTTGTGGATATGGCGCCGAACATCTCGCCTTTATCGCGTATAGTAATAGCGAGCGTCCTGGTGTCGACCTCGCTTATAGCCGTAACTTTTTCTTCTTTGATAAAATCGCATAACGAGCCCTCTGCTTGCCAGTTTGAATATATTCTGGACTCTTCTTTTATGACAAGGCCCGCTATCCAACATCTCCTCGATTCATTGAATTTTTTGGCAATACCATAATTGCCTATCAACGGATAAGTAAGGACTAGGATCTTACCCGCATTGCTTGGGTCAGTCATAATCTCCTGGTATCTCACCACAGCGGTATTAAGCACAACCTCGCCGAACCTCTCTCCTGGCTCGCCGATAGATATACCTTCGAACGAGCTACCGTCTTCAAGCACTATCATTGATTTCATATTTTCTCCCGTCAATCTTATTTATAAAACAAAAGGCCAGCAGGGACGACAATCCCTCTGGCCTTAAAAAAGGAGCCATTGTGGGTATTACTTGCTATGTACCAGCTCCCTCCTGCCGACGACATCTATATTTATATCCGACATAATATTAATTTTGTAACCTCCACATTCCTCTCGGATGTGCGATTTCTTCATTGCGCAAATTCTAACACAGCTGGCTGCCGGTGTCAATAGTAATATCCCGCCAAATTTCTGCGTCTTGGGGAAATCGCGGCATATCTTATTATGCGAATTCCTGTACCTTGTAGAGCCGCCTGAGGTTCTCGTAGACGGGGATCCTCTCTGCCTTGGGCAGGAAGATGAAGACGTTGCGGCAGTCCTTTAGGGCCTCGGCCCTCACAGCTGGGTTGTCGAGAGCGTCTTCTGCAGCCAAAACGTCTTTTAGGCCTAGCTTCAATGCCATCGCGAGCATTTCCGTGAGGTACATATAGCAGCTCTCGTCCAGCCCGCTTGCGTCGACGCCGGCGAGAAATGCCTTTTCGTCATTGCGCAAGTATTCAAATTCCCGCGAGATGACGGTGTCGCGAGATGCGAGAACGACTACCCGCGCCGCAGGGGTAATCTCTCTTGCCTTTGCTATTTCTGATAGTAGATCTTTGTCTTCGCGGTCAATGAATGTTATGCCGCGGTCATTACAGAAATTGCGGATCATGATTATGTGCTGATTAAGGTCGGCATATTGTGGTCCGTTTCCACGCATATAGCCTTTTATCCAGCTTGTGCCGAGAGCTAGTATTACAGGCTCTTTCTGGTTCGCGGCGCGGATGAGCTTGACGATATCGGAGAACTTTACCGCTTCTATACGCGCAAGTTCCGCTCTCGGCTGTTCGTCTGGGCTGTAGCCTGACGTATCACTGGGTTGTAAAAAAGATCCTGTCTTGTTCTCATCTTCTGTCAGGATAGTTTTCGAATCACTAATTTTTGCGTTTACTTCAGAGGCCGCTTGCAGGTGCCAGAGCTTGGTTTTTCTTCCGTCGATTTCGGCATTAACCTTAACCCATATACCCCGGAACGGGTAAAGATAATTCTGCTTAAGATTGCTGTTGGGAATTGGTGTTCGGAGCTTACCCGTATATCTATCTTCCAACTCCTCAACGGTAGATGCGTAAAAATATTCGAAACCCGCTTTTTGGGCCAATCTGACAATATGCATTATAGCCCCTCTATTCCACTCGTAAAATCTTTGGCGTATTTCAAGAGGTTGGATGTTGCGGAATCCCAGGCTTGGCTGGACGTCATATATGAGTAGGGCGGGTTTTTTGTTGTGTTCAGTTATCCGCAGGCGTATTACGCCGAAAAGGCCGCTGGAAGGCACATAGTCGTCAGATGCCATCATGTCGAGCGTGGCAAGTTCGGGATAGGCCTTTTTGGTATCTTCCGTAGGTTCGATCGCGAATTCCTGCGGGATTTCATCGTATTCGATATACGCGCCAACCTTTTGCCCTTTGACAGTCCATGTGAAGTAAGGATCCTTTTCCAGTAGTTCCAGTAGTCTGGCGAACTCCGCTGATTTCCGCAGAGAATTACCCGTCTTAGGCAATAGTAAATGTTGTGTGCCGGCATCGTAGTGGGGCGGCGCGAAAGAGCGAAATAAATTCTCAAGAGACTCATCATCGATGGATGTCAGTTTCTTGTTGACAAGGCCGAAGAGCACCTGGGGCATTGTAACAATCTTTGAAAAATGCCTCTCCAAGGCATATAGCGCTCCGCCGAGACATCCTGAGTCCGGTTCGGGAGATTTTAATATTTCACCGTTCGCAAGATAGCGCACCTCTTCTCCGCCGAAAGGCGCCAGCGACGTAACGCCGAGTTTTTTCATAGTGGCTATGACAGGTTGCCAGCGCCTCTGGTCATATATACTGTCTGGCAGCGCTGCCTCCGTTGCCGGAATACCCCACCGCGGAACACTTGGTATATCGACGATTATAGCGCTCGTCGATATATTCTTTAAAACATTGTAATTGCCGCCCAGTATGAATACCACGCCTTTTTCGGCCGATATGGTTTTTCTTAAGTTTGACAGGTATATTTCCGCCTCTTTCTGATTTGCCATAACGATATCGTTTTTTTCACTGGCAGTAAAAATCTGCCCCGGATGCACCAAAAATGAAACCCGTCCACCTTGCTGCTTAATGGCCTTGCGTATAGCATCGGCGTGTTTGTCGATGTCCGCCCATTGGATAATGCGAGCCTCGGCCATCTGATACTTACTTACGATCTGATCGGCGCGCGCAAGATAGCCGGTTGACCGTAGGTAATCCAGGCCGCGACTATGGTCCGACTCGGGTATCCTGTCGGTCCATTCATAGTCTTCCTCTTCACCATCATAGGGAACAAGATCGATCTCTCCCCATTTGACTGTGTGGACCAGATAATGGAATGGGATATTTTCGTTTTTTCTGTACATACCAACAAGATATGCCTCATATCCAAGCTTATTTAATATATATGTGAGCATGGCTGAGTTGGCTAGACATGATTTCAAATCCATCGACTTGACTGCGTTTTTGATCTCGTTTATGATGTCATTGCTGTTGTCTGTGTTAAGTCCATCTCTGGAACCTGAAGACGTATTTGATATTTCAGATACATATGTGGTCAGAGATAGGGTGGATATATTATCATCCCTATCCCTTGCTCCATCTTTTATAGCGCTGCTTATCTTCCCGCGGATTCTCACCTCATTGGAATCTTTGAGGATGGGCTCTAATTCGGAGATATCCTTTATGGCTATCCAATTTTGGTGTTTATCATCGCCGGCTTTTTCATAGCTTATTTCTACGGATTCGAATATGCCGGCCCTGGCGCATCTAAGGAAAAATGCGGCATGTGTCTCATCAGGTATGCCATAATATTCGATAAATCTATTTGGGCCGGCCTGCGATGCAAGCCATCTTACTACCTCGACACCCAATCCCCGCCGCGTATCTTTCTTGTCAAATATGCGCAGGTTCTTAAATAGCGTTGTCTCGCCATTCACGTAAAACGCGTATAATGTGCCAACAAGCTTTTCGTTCTCTTCGAGAAAATACCACGATCTGTCAAAAGCTCGCAGCCTCAACCTCTTCTCCTCGGATATCTCTACATCTTCTTCTGGAAGCGTTGTCAGGGGAGCGCGATCAGTCTCTTCTGTCCATATGCGGAAACATCTTTTCAATGCCTTTATTATTTCTCTAGCCCCTTCCCTCTCTCCTAGGTACTGTGTTAGGCGTGGAATGCCCGGTGTATTCATGGAGAGCCATTCGAGCTGCATTACTATTTCAGCTATAATTTGGTTATTCATTTGGTAAAGCGGGTCATCTTCGTGCTGGAGAGAGTCGAATATCCGGTTGGCTATCACTTTGATAAGGCCGGGGTTTTGTTCACACGCCCTAACAAGGCCGTTTGTTATAAGCGCGTGATTGACGCAGCAAGGCATATAATGAGTATCATGAGCTAGGTTGACGATGACTTCAAGCGCGGTGCATATAGCTTCTTTTTGGCTTTCAGTGTTTAGTGAGGCGAGATACGCAGCCAATTCGCTATAACTGCGCTCGGCCATTTGTTTAATGTCGTTACGGGAAAGCGCGTCCCGCGTGCCTTCGGTATGGTCCATGCCTCCCAAAAGCGGGTGCTCATCGTCGCGCTTAAGTTTCTCTTCGTAAGAAAGCCAGGTAGTGGCAGAGGTTATTTCCTTGATTTTTTGCCCTTCCTGCCAGTGTTCGATTATCCCGTCCCGTCGCATAGTGGCGAATATGGGATTGGGTGCGCCGTGGATGTTCGCCGTCCTCCCTTTTTCGTACAATATTACGACATCCGCCTCTTTGCCGGAGGTTTGCTCTCTTACGCCGATCCTTCCCTCATCAAGATATGACACCAGATCTTGCGGTAGATCACAGGCCGTTATCTTGCCGTTCGAAACCTTTATCCTCCCAATATGTTTGCCATCCTGTGTAAATGGATCAAAATCGGCCTTCATCACAGCATATTCGACAGAGTCCGAATTTTCCACCTCCGGCTTCTTATCGCCGGTTTGTTTTATGAGCTTTCTTGCGATATGGACAAGTGCCGGATTAACGATGCCTGATATTCCGGAGTGGGACGCACCGTTCCTCCAGGCCGATTTGATGAGCCAGTTCAATACCGTCTCGCCTATTCCCTTGCCCCTGTCATTTACCCGGATCGTTGTTATGACATTCGTGCCCTTGTAATAATTGACCAGCCCAGCCTTCCTGCCGTCGGCTACAATCTCATATAACTTGATAGGGCCTCCTCGATGAGATGGTATTTTGATTTTTATGTCCATAGCGCCTGTCTTTATATTCCGCAGTTTGATGACATTCCACAGGATACCGTAATGATACTCTTCCCATATTGTTCCAAAAGCATCTGTTACGGTTCTTATTCGGCCATTTTTATCCTTTTCAATATACTCAAATGGCGCATGACCGTTATTTTGCCTCGCCACCCATTCAGGTGCTGCCATGTCATCTGGTATGCCTGGACCATCTCCTTCGCCTGACGGCGGATAATCATATGCCTGTATTTTTTTATCGGCTTTTAAGCCATCAAAATAAGCCAGTCTAGAGGCGATGGCTTTCTCTATTTTCTCTTTGTCCTCGGTCAGCTTGTATTCGAGGATCATTTGGAGTTCCTTATCCATATCCATGTCACGAGGGGCTGTCTTTCTTATCTCATCGCGAAGATCCGCAAGCGTCTGGGCATCTTCGGGCCTTGCCAGGCCAATGTATTCTATAAGTAAATAGGTGTCTTTTTCGTGTATCGTCTCATCGAAGATCCTGACCGGTGTAAGATAGTTTTCTGTTAATACCGCAATTCGGCTTTTATAGGCATCAGAAGGAACTGTCGATATTTTCGACAGGCGTATCCATATTTTAGCAAGGGCTTCCATCGTGGCGAGCACATCCTCGCTTTTTTCTAATTTACCGATGTTAGATGTTATGACCTGCTCCATCTTGACAAGTTGTATCTCGGACGCCTTATCAATGTTTCGTATAAAGTTTGTAATCGAAAGCATGATATGTTGCTGTATTTCGGGTGAGAAGTTTTTGGCGCCATGGCCATCGTCAGCGGGCACGTCCCCTACAGAGAGGCTGTTGTGGTCCATGCCGCCAAGATACCAGTGCTCCTCATCCCGCTTTAGCATCTCATCACGGGTCAGATTTAAAAGACCGGTCTCTTCGGTCTTCCTGGCCAATATTATGTCAAGCTGCTGAGTCAGGTCAAACCTGCCTATATACTCTTTTGTCCTGTGTTCTATGCCGTAAAAGGCTCGAGTTCTCCTGATAGATGAGGTCACAAAGTCCGATTTTTCATCCGCTCTCATCTTCTTCCAGTTTTCCGTGGCCTCTTTGCTGTAATAGTCGGGATTAAAGGCTATATACAAAATCCCGCCTCTTTTCAGTGTCTTGGCCGCTGCTGAAATGAGCGCCTCCGGGTCTTTAACATAAGCCATGCCGGAGGTGATTATCACGGCGTCAAAATGGTTTTCCCACTCGGCGGGAAACTCCGGATTTGCGTTTAGGTCCTGCACGATGCGTTGGGTAAGTTTCGCGTTGACATTAAGCTCGTCCCTGTTGAGCCCTATTCCGATGATCTCCGACGCGTTTACGGATTGCGGCACATATGTAAAAGCGCCGCTCATGAGATCAAGGACCCTTGCCCCTCGTGGCAGGTAGTCTTTGAGATAGTCTTCTATGTATGTGGTGGCCGCATCTTCCAGATAGGGTATCGCGCTTTGCGTGTCAATTAAACTGAAAGATGATTTAACATAATGGAGGATAAGGCTGGTCCTCGTGCCTATTGCCGGCACATTTTCCATATGGAAATTTTCGGCCCCCAGACAGTGTTCTATAGTCTTGAGGCCGGCGCCCCCTCCCCATAGTCCCGCGTGAAATGCCTTCGTTCTAGATTCTGTGTTATCGTTTCTTGAGGCGGTATCGTAGATGTCTACGGTGGTATTTTTTGCCAAAGAATCTATTTTTATGTCGAGGAAGATCGGCTTGCTGAAATCGGCTCTGTTGCCGTGTGAAAACGCGTTTTTGATGGCCTCCGCGATTGGTGTCATGCTTTTGCCATCGGTGAACGCGTCATCGAGTTTTCCGGAGAGCTTCATGATGGCATCATAAAGATCATCATAAGCGGATTCTTTTTCGGCGAGATAAGCCAGATTCAAAGCCACTGCGTTACCGTTTTTAATGGCCTCGATAATTTTATCCACATTTCCTATGTTTATGTCAATGACGTTCTTGCCCGTAACACTTTTTACGGAAGCGGCGGTAAAACTGCCAGATATAGATGATGACGGCTCGGCATCTCTTATTCCTGACCAGCCAGTGGGCTTTGCTTCCTGGGGCCTTTCGAGATCGCGGGCTATGGCGGGATCGGTGGTCTGTTGGGCCGCTGAATCCTGCTTTGTTGCTGAAGGCCTGAGCTCAAGGTTGCCGTTTTTCCTTACGATGAGGAGCTTGTCCCGACCGGCGGCGCCTATAGCCGCAAGCATTCTTGTCGGTATCATCAAGCGATTGCCCTTCTGGAGGTTTGCTATAAATTCGCTGTTCGATCCTATGACCGTAAGCATTTCGTTATTTTTGGTATCTGTAATAGACTTGCCGAGCAATGGTTTTATTTTCTGTAAGAATTGACCGGCGGGATAGACAATGATGCATCTATCGTAACTTTTGCAGAAAAGATAAAAAGGTGCCTTGAATTGTGAGGCGAGGCGGGCGGGTATGGCAACTCTGTTATTACTGTCGATAGTTACTTCTGCCAGAATTTCATCCTGGTTATCGTTAAGTTGCGCCTTATCGTTCTCAATGGAGTTTTTCTTGTCTTTATGTGATAAGTCGGTGTTTTGGTTTTTGGAAGAAGCATTATTTATTATCACCCCGAGTATCGAAACTAAAACCAGCCATTTTGTCGATACTGGCATCGTTCTTGATGCTGCGCTGGTGTGTCGGTAGGGTTTCTCTGGTTGTCTGAGCTCAGGCGGATCTTCTGCTTGGACAGGATAGAGTAGTTGGCCGTTATGGATCATGAGTCTGCTGCCATGGGAATTGTTTGCTTTTATGAGCATAACGTTTTCTATCATTCCAAGGTTTTGCAGAGCGCGGTAAATATTTTTTACGGTTCTTAGCCAATGGGGACTGAAGATGCCGCTGTTATCCTCTAAGGCATAGCTCCCTTCAAGAATATATATCCTTAATCCCATTTTCTCGGTAAAGTTTGCAGCGATAGAATCTTGTATTTCCTGTATAGTGCAAGCTGGCGTGAAATGGGCAAGATAGTGTTTTCCGTTTTGAGGATCGTCTATTGCTAAACCAGCGCATGTGCCGACGTTGTCGATGTATAAAGGGATATCGCGGGAGTTGATTTTGTAGCTCATCATCGGAACATATACCGCATTCGTGGTGACGTGGCATATCTCCATTGCTTCTGCTCTTCTCGAGAGGTCTTCCGATAAATTCCTGACCTCTATCGGCGTTATGGCGTAGTAGCGACAGTCCTTCATGGTATCGAGCAGGCCGAATGGTAGTAGTATCGCTATGGCGAGTATGATGCCGCTCGCAAAGGCGGCTGGCAACTTCAGCCATTTCAGATGTTGTGCGCGCTTATCACGCTCTCCCCTCTTTTTCTCATACGGCGTGGTTTCATTTTCTCCCTGCACAAAGAAATGGATGAGTTCGTTTTTTGTTCTGTGATGCCTAAATCCCGATATCGGCTCCTTGAATAGCCTGAAGCCCTCATGCCCCTGAAGTATGAATATGCCGCCGGTTTTTATCTCTTTGAGTTTATCCACGAGTGCATATTCGACATCGTCCGGAGCACCGCCCATAAAGTAGTAGACAGCATCATACCTACCCAGATCTTCTTTGAGAAAATCCCCCTGCTTTATAGTGACGCTGCCCGGTTTGATGAGCCCTTCTTTTATAAGTTCATCAAGCATCTCTTTGGCATATGAGACCTTAGACGGGTCCCACTCGACCATCGTGACCCTGAACCCGAAGACCGACGCCATGAAAAACCCGAAGCTTCCTAGGCCGCCCCCGAGATCTACTATATGTGCGCCTTCTTTGAGGCCCCATTCCCGCACCGTCGGTCCAACTATGTATTCACTCGAATCCATGAATATGCCGAACGCGTTTTTCGGATCCCTGGAGACATACGGATGTTTCTGTCTGTAGTGTTCCTTGAAATCTATGAATGCCCTCATCCTCAAATATTGGGCGCGGCTCAGGTTCTCCTTTATGCTGTTTATATACTTTTCTCTGAATAGTTCTTCTCTTCTTATTCGGAGCTTTTCGTAGGGTATCGTGCCATCGAGTTCGGCTGAGATATTAAGGGCGTGATGAGCCCATGACGTGAGGGCAAAGAAAGCCACACTTTGAGGCATGCTCATGAATATCGGTGTGGCCATAACAACAGCATTTAGTAAAGCGATAACCGTTATTTTATACCAGGGCGGCGCCTGCGGCATATGCTTGGCCCTGAAATAATGCGAGGCAACGAAAAGCGACCATGTTATGGCCGATGCCCAAAGACTTCCGGTGATTGGTGTCAAAATAATGGCTAATTCCCAGAATAACGCCTGCTCTATGAAAACCTGGGACCAGCTCTTTATCTTTTGTGGCATTGGGAAGGATTCGTCTATCTTGTCGATGAGCCAGGCCAATAGCGGTATCTGTCCCCATGCCTCTCCCTCACTAAAATAGTCGGTTTTTGCCTCATCTACATGTGATATAATATTGTCAATATCTTCGTGCAATCCTTTCAGATATGAGCATTTACCGAAATGCTTAACGAACCATTCTATTGTTTGAACAGGTTCGTAAATGGCAAGATGATTATCGAGAGTGATACCGTCTCGAAGGATTTTCCTGATAGCATCTGATGCTGCCTTAGACTGAGCCAGTTCTTCTAAAAGTTTTGAACGTGTCTCGCCCTTAAAGAGCTCTAAGATAACAGTTTCTGCCTGCCGGAATGTTGTTGGATTGAATCGTTGGACGAATGCTGTGAGCATTTGTTCCAGCCGAGCGCGGTTGAACTCATTTTTAGGTGGTGCCTTTTCATAGGCGTATATCTCTGATAAGAGAAACTCAAAATTGGCATTCATAACATCAGTTTGAAACCTGCTTGCATCATCACGTAGTGCCTGGAGCATTCTTAGTAGTTCTACTATTATATTGTTTAGGGCAATATAACGCGAAGCGACAGCTGTCCCGGGAATACAATATTTTTTGAAATCCGATGCCAGTAGGGAATTTAGCCTTCTTAGAGTTGATTCCCGCGATAAGAGTACTTTCCAGAAGCTTTCCAAGTCCACCGCCCATCCGATTTTTTTGACCTCGTTAAGATATTTTCTTATATCGGCGTATGTATCCTCAAATATGCGTTCAAGGATTTTAATGGTAGGAATGGCGTGATGCGTCTCAGGGTCATTTTCATCATTGAGGTAATCATCGACGTCATCATTGGCGTCATCATCGGGTGGCTGGGTAATATGTGGCGTCCCCGGCCCCCAGAGGAGGTTCTCGCGATCGTCTTTTTCGTATTCCTTCTCTTTTACATTTGCTGATGCGTTGATGTCGGACCTTTGAGCAGGAGGCTTTGTCTTAGAATGACCCAAAAACTTGTCATCGACTTTAGATATGTTTTTGTCATCCTTATCGGCTAAGTTGTGGGTTTTACTCATCGCGGTGTCTTCGTTTGTTTGTATTAAGGGCATGACCTTTACATAGACATTTGTGCCGTCACCGAGCGGTATCGTCATATCGGCATCTGTGTTTTTGTCCTCAAGATAATATTTGTAATAATAAGCCTTTACTCCGTTTCTATATAGTGGCAGATAATACGCCTTCTCTTCTTTGTTATAAAATAGTTCGTTTATCGCCAACCCTGCAAGGAGAGGATCGTTCTTGTTAGCGCGTTTTATATCTACTAAGGATATGTGGCGTTTTATTTCCGGGATAAGAGTATATTGAGATATACTATATTGTAGATATTTTCCTATCAGGATACTTATATCCCGAAAGACAGCTTTCTCGCGGAATTCTTTATCGTCAGCGTACGCTATGGCAATAAATTCATTCTCGGCGAATATCTCAGAGGAGTCGTTTTTTTTAGGGATGCGAAGTTGCGTCTTTGTACCGTCAGCAAAAGGTCGCCAGCTTATCGAGCCGCCTAATCTGCGCATTGTCAGAGATGCGTCAATAACTCCGGTACCATTGCCTCCAAAATGTTTCTTGAGGTGCTGGGACGACCTTTCCCTTTTTCTGTAAGCTGGAACACCTTCCTTTAGAAGCTCTATTGGCTTGCCATTATCGATTACATTTATTATCAGTTCGTCAGCGTCATAGTACGCCTCAATTGTGACTACACCTACAAATGATACAATCCCCTTATTGCGCATCTCTTCGAATTTATCAATTATAGAATCATACGAGTTTTTCATTATTTCCATGAGCACATCTTCCATTAGGGGGTTTGTGGTAAGGCGCTGATATAGCGGGTTTTTCTCTACTTTTGTCTTAAAGTCCGTTTTTGAACGCAAAAATGACGATTCGATTTCCGGGTTGAAATTTATCCGAATCTCCGTCCTGGCACCATTTGCAACAGATAGTATAGGGCTAAATCTGCTGGGAGGGGCAAGGTGGTATGTTGCCTCATTGGTCGCAAAACTTAACTCGTTTAATATCAGGGCAAGAATCAGGAATACAGATATTATTTTTAAAGGCAGGCTTAGTTTGTAATAACTTAACATAGATTGAATAAATTATATCACACAATCGTGTTAAGTCAATAGAAAGATAGCTAACTTTTGTCAATCTAACACTTATCTATAAAAACTATGCGTTTATAACATATATATTTGTATGGGATTGCCTTGATCAGGTATTTTTAGGATTTCGAGTTCACATTGGTTCGACATAAGGTGGCGTAGTAATGAGGTTGTTTATGTGATGAATAGATTGTGTGAAGAGAATTTGCCATCGGTGGTTAGGTTGACTCCCAGCATCTTTAGGCCTACATCATCGCCGGGCGTTGGTATATGGGTCATGTGCATCTCGCAGTCGCGTAATTCAATAAGCTTCTTCATGGCAAGCTCCGCGGTGTGGTTTGTTGTTGCGCTTATTGAAAGAGCAATCAGTGCCTCTTCCAGATCAAGGCTTTCAGGTTCGCATTTTAAAACTTCCTCTTTCAGGGAATTTATTTGATTTATTATATGGGGCGATATAAGCAGTATCTCATCGGGTATATTTGAGAGCGTCTTAACGGCGTTTAGTATGAGGCTTGAAGCGGCATGCAGCATTTTGGAATTTTTCCCTGTAACAATACGTCCGTCTTTCAGCTCAATAGCGGCGCCGCAGTATATGCCAGCATTGCCTTTTCCCTTTTTTTCAGCCTCTTCAGCCGCTTTTCTGGCGACCTCGACGACTTTCCTGTCAGTAACTTTTACCCCCATCTCTTCCATCAGCATCGCTACTCTATCTACAACCTCCCTTTTTTCTATGCCGAGGACATATTCTTGATTGTAGCGGAAGTAGCGGCGAATGAATTCCTGTTTGGCGGCTTCCCGAACGATCTCATCATCTACTATGCCGAAACCGGCGCGATTGACGCCCATGTCAGTCGGCGAATTATAGACTGGCAGGTTTGCGGCCTTGCTGTTCAGTATCCGCGTAAGGATTAATTTAAGAATGGGGAAGCTCTCGACGTCGCGATTGTAATTTATGGCCGTCTCGTTGTACTTGGCCAGATGGAAAGGGTCTACAAGATTGAAGTCGGATATGTCTGCCGTCGCCGCCTCGTAAGCGACATTTACTGGATGCTTGAGTGGCAAGTTCCATATAGGAAACGTCTCAAACTTCGCATAACCGGCGTTTATGCCTCTTTTGTGCTCATGGTATAGCTGCGAAAGGCACACGGAAAGCTTTCCACTGTTGGGTCCCGGCGCCGTGACTACCACGATCGGTTTTTTTGTCTCTATGTAGTCGTTCTTGCCAAAACCCATTTCGCTTACGACATGGTCTACATTCGTTGGGTATCCTTCTATAGGGTAGTGGAGAGAAACCTTAACGCCGCGCCGTTCAAGCTTATTTTTGAATATGACCGCGGAAGGTTGGCCTGCGAAACGGGTGATGACGACCGTCGAGATATCGAGTCCCCACTTTCTTAGATCGTCTATTAGCTTGAATGTTGCGGCATCGTAGGTTATGCCGAAGTCGCCGCGAACCCTCCCCTTTTCGATATCGCCGGCATATATAGCCAGGACTATCTCGATCTTGTCCTTCAGCTGTTGTAAGAGTCTTATCTTGACGTTAGGATCGTAGCCGGGCAGGACTCTTGCGGCGTGATAGTCACAACAGAGCTTTCCGCCAAACTCGAGATATAGTTTTGAGTCAAACTTATTAGCGCGGTCTATTATCGCAGCGGTTTGTTCTTTGAGGTATTTTTCGTTGTCGAAACCTATTCTTGCCCTTGCCATAGCTTTGCATAATTATTAGGCAAAATTATACTATTCCGCGACATAGGTGTAAATAGAAAACTATTTTATAATATTTATCGTTTGGCCGGAGGACTCCATCTCTTTACGAAACGCCTCGTTTGCTGCCTTGAAGATCGCCGGATTTGATTGCCACCCCTTGTATTTCGGGCGAGAGTTTGCCCACTGCTCGAAAATGGCCCACCTGAATTGGGCAAGCGTAACTTCTTCGCCTGACATACCGATCTTGTTTGTATTATGGTCGGTAACGGTCTTCTTTATTTCGCCGCCCCTGTAATTGATTATGGGCGTCACCTTTCCTGTGAGAGCATTATATTTCGACGGTATCTTTATCCCGCCGATCTCGTAATTTACCGTGCGTATGAATACAAGGCGATATAAGAAAAACGTGGCTACAAGCGCCACTGCGCTCAAGAGAGTCATCTTCAATGTCCTGTTCATGCTCTTCCCCTTTCTTAATCCACTATTTTTCCCTCTACGTCTATGACATTTTCGTCCTTTTTATTGATATTCTTACGGCTATACGCGAAGAAAGTTATGTTAGCCTTGGGAATCATTATCAGGTTAAGGAGAAAGCTTATGAAACTGAAAAAAAGAGCCGCGAAGAACGCGCTCCAAAAGCTTTCTATGACGAATCCCTTTACGGCCCTCGAAGCAAGATATAACATGAACGCGTTTATTAGGAGAGTAAACATACCGAGAGACATTATATTTATGGGCAGCGTTAATAGAAGCAGCGCAGGGCGCACGAAAGCATTAAGAAGACCGATTAAGACAGAAGCTACCACTAAAGATTCCCATCCTGACGCCCTTATGCCCGGCACAATATTGACAACAAAAAAGAGTGCTATTATATTTATCGTTAATTTTATTATGAAACCCATCTTACTCCCCTATTATTTTTATAAGTACACGTTTCGGTCTTCTACCATCAAATTCACCGTAAAAAATCTGCTCCCAGGGGCCAAAGTCTAGTTTCCCAGCGGTAATCGCAACGACTACCTCTCTACCCATGACTGTACGCTTCAAGTGGGCGTCAGCGTTATCTTCACCGGTCAAATTATGCCGATACTTGTCTTTGCTATAAGGGGCTAATCTTTCGAGCCAGGTATTAAAATCCTGACGCAGGCCATTTTCATCGTCATTTATAAAGCAGCTGGCGGTAATGTGCATTGCATTGACAAGGCAGAGGCCCTCTTTGATGGAACTCTTGCGGACAGCCTCTTCCACCTGAGGGGTGATGTTTATGAGTTCCTGTCGAGATTTTGTGTTGAATGTCAGATACTGTGTGTATGACTTCACGGTGCGTTTTCTTCCTGATACCGAGCTATTTTCCTTAAGGCAGGGAGCCTTCGTTTATAGAGTCGATAAATTCTAACATCTTTTCGTAGCTTTTTACAACAGATATCTTTTCGCGAATTCGCTTCGCAAGAGGAAAGGACTTAAGATACCATATCGCCACCTTTCGCATGAGGCCCACTCTCACCTTTTCGGAGGCGTCACAATATGTTTCTAGGTATGAGAGGTGTTTTTTGAGGACGTTTTTCTTATCCTCCAGCGTTGGTGACGCAACTTCCTTTCCGTTTGATATATACTCGGCGATCGCCCTGAATATCCACGGGTTTCCCAGACCGCCGCGCGCGACCAGTATGCCATCGCATCCGGTGGCAGCAAGCATTTTGCCAGCATGTTGCGGCGATAATATATTTCCGCTGCCGAAAACAGGTATATCGACGGAATTTTTAACGGCCTTTATTGTGTCATAATCTATATCTCCGGAATATTGCTGAAGCCTCGTCCGGCCGTGAACGAACAAGGCGGATGCGCCCGCATCCTCGATCATCCTGGCGATATCGACCATATCCTGGCATGTCTCGTTTTTATAACCTATCCTTATCTTTACCGTAACTGGGATATCAAGTGCAGAGGAAAGTCTGTTTATTATAGCGCGCAGATTTTCGCGGTCCTGCAGAAGGTATGAGCCCGCCTTCTTGCGTATGACCTTTTTAGCCGGACAGGCTGCGTTTATATCGAGAAAGGATATCTTCAAGCGCGACAGGATGTCTTCCGCTGCCTTGAGCATGATATCAGGCTTCGAACCCAGAAGCTGAAGGGCAATCGGACGATCCTTATCGTGCGTTTTAAGAAGCGAGAGGGTCTTTTTTCTATGGTAAAAGACCGAATGGGAATCTACCATCTCGAAAAAAGCAAACGCCGCGTCGTGCTCCCTGGCTATAAGCCTGAAAGCCAGATCGGTGCAGCCGGACATAGGCGCAAGAAGGATGTTTGTTGGAAGAATATATTTTCCTATCGCCAGCATAAAATTTTATCCCTTAAGGTAATAATAAACATTTTACGTCGAAGTTTTTTGTGTTGCAATTTGAATTTTTTTAAAAATATGATATAATTTACTTCAATGAAAACTCATAATACCCTGCTGAAATATTTATTATGTGTTTTTGTGGTCGTGGCCTTGTCCTGCGTAAGCGCTTTTGGCCAAGAGCATATACGGAAACTTGATGCCGTGCGGGCCTCGATGACAAAGGTGGGCAGCTCTCTTCCTGAGCTCATCCGAAAAGCACAGCCGAGGGATATAAGGACACTGGAAAGATTGTTTGAAATAAACAACTATGCCCTCGTAACCATCGAATCGTACCTGAAGATGATCAAGATAGCGCTTTCTTCAGGGACTGGTATCAACAAAGAGGTCTTGGAGGTTCTGAACGGTTGGCTTAAGTTTATATCTCACTACTGCGATTACGATATCAAATATATCGATGAGGCGATTGCTGAAACAAAGGACTCCGCTGTTGTAGAGGCGCTTAAGACCCAGAAGACCAACATCTCGACGCTAAAGGAGACTTCCCAGGCCGGCATTAAAGAAAACACCGAACTCTCCAATAAATTATAACCTTTTTGGATATTTCCTAATATAGATTATTGTCTGGTTGCCCGGAGGGATTTACTTTCTTTAATTCTCTTCGGCCCCGGCTCCGGCGAGAGACTGCTGGTTATAGGGGCGAACGCGAGATTTATCTTTTCTGCTGGCGGCATTAGTTCGACAACTTCGACATTTTCAAATTCAAGATAGTCTGCCCTCTTCTCTTTAACCGCCATTATCTTATCGGCGTTTTCCTTAAGTTCGGCCTCCGTTTTTTGCGCGTCTTCCTTGATTGAGTTAAGCAAAATTTGTTTCTGCTCAAGGTCGCTTGTGTATTGGCCGGAGTAAGAGGTGATAGTTTCAGCTGCGCAGGTGGACATAAGAAAAGACACGCCCGTAAGGAATATCCCCATCCATAAAATTCCTTTTTTATAGAAGACAGTTTTTAGTTTAAGGCGTAAGAGCTTCATTTTCAACACCTCGACTTCCGCTTTCTAAAAGTTTTTATCATAGAATCAAAAAAAATTACATCCTCACATTACTAGTATACCATAAAATAAGACATAAACAAGCATGTTAAACTAACTTTTTTGTATTTTAATCGGGGAATGGGATTATTTTCTCGACGGAAAAATTGTGTTCGAAAGCAGTATTGGCTGCTAAATGAGGGGCCTTGAGCTGCGCCTCTTGGCCGCCTTCGGAAATTCTTCTGCGCCTGTAATCTTCCAGCGCCCCATCTCTAAGGACTTTCAGCACAGGGCTTTTTAATAGCTGGGCGTTTCTTACATAGTCGTATTCCCTGTCCTGCCTTCTAAGTTCGCTTTCCATCGATACCAAAAAACGTTTTTTATCCTCTTCGGATAAGTCAGTATTCGCGAATTCCACAAGGAAAGCGTAGCGCGGGCCTTCCTCGGGGTGCGCAACCGCGCAAAAAAATTTAAGTGAGATATTCTCCATTTTTACGACGTTGCTAAGTGCCGCATTGACATGTGATTCATAAAGTTTTTCACCTGCCAGGGATGAGGCGCCCTTGCCTTTTTGGACGAACTCTATCATCGGCGTCTTATTGTAGAAGTCGTATACTTTTATTATGTCATCGATGTTATATCTGTAGAGTCCGCCCGCTGTGGTTACTACCAGAAAATATTCTTTGTCCTTCTCGAGTTCATTGCATAGTAAAACCCTTTTGCGAGCGCTGTTTTCGTCTTCGCGCGGTATGAATTCATAAAAATTGGTCTGTATGGCCAGCACTCCGCCGGCGTCGGTGTCATTGATCGGTATCGAGCTTCTGGCCTCGGTGGAAACACAACCCATATCCCTGGTGGGAACTTTGCCAAAATATGACTCCAATTCTTTCAGATATATCCCCATGACGCCGCCCTTCCAGCACTCGATTAGTTTAAGATTCGGCCAAATATATCTGGGCATAAGCATGCCGTGTTCTTTTATTATATTTCGAAGTTTGTCAGCTCTACGCTTGTCAGCTTTAAGTCCTTTTTCTATAATCCTGCGTATCCGCGAGGGGATATCAAAGTCACCACAGACAGTCCCTTTTTCTATATCCTCTATTATAAGATTTTTCCATTTGTCGATCTTGCGGCATAATATGGTTATTGCGTTAGGGTTTAGGGTAGCGATATCGGTTATATCGGCCTGTATGGCAAGGCGTAGTATCGTGTAGTGGCGGGCTTCATACGACTCGATTTCGAATACCTCATACGGAATAGCGTAAAGTTTTTTTACCGGCCCCGGCAGGGCCTTGTAACTGTAGCCTGACTCAGCGCCGAATAATATTCCTGAAGGAGTCACCCCTTCTCTTATCGGGCTGACTATCGCCAGGATTTTGCCGTTTGCGACATCGGGATGGTCTCTGGCTATATAGTAACTCCATAGATTCATGAGGTCATCTTTTTTTGCTTCCGAATATTTAGTGGTCGGAATTAGCTTCGGCTTGTCTGTTGTGCCGCTTGTTACGCCGAAGAATATCGGCTTGTCTTTTGTGAGTATGTTATTTTCGCCGGAGGCCATCCTGTCCACAAGAGGCCTTATATCTTCGTAATCGACCATCGGTACGGAAGATAGATAATCTTTTATAGACCTTATTCGGCAGAATCCGAACCGTCGGCCGTATTCTGTGTCTTTGTTGCGTCTTATATATTCGAAAAGCACCCTCTCTTGGGCCTTCAAGGGATCGAGTGTGGCCATTTCAAAAGCCCTGCGTCGCGGTTCGAGAAGCTTAAATGAGAGGGTGACTATATTCAACTGCTGGACCTCCGTCTCCTGGTATTCGCTAAAATGCTTAAAAGGGATTGTGCCTATCGATATTTTACTATGTGTAATTTGAAAGTGCAAAACTATTTGAGATTAGGGATGGTCGTAAGTGGAATAGTAATACGGCGTGAAGGCCTGGAATTCGGCGGCGCAGGTATCGACAAGCTTAAAATCCGGAATTATATTATGGGACTTCCGCAACGCCCGTATGGAGGATTCATCTGTGCCGATTAGGCGCGCGAGCTGGGCGTCGCTAAAACCCATCTCCTTGGCGCGGGAGAGCGTCTTTACGGTAATGGATTCTTTTTTTTCAACTATTTCTTTCTCAAGTTCTATGACCTCCAGTATGTTATGGAGAAACCAGCGGTCTATTTTTGTTATCTCGTATATCTCCTCTATGCCCATGCCGGCCCTCAAGGCGTCCCCTATATAAAATATCCTTTCCGCGTTAGGTGTTCTTAACTTATCTCGTATCAACCGCGCCTGGTCCTCATTTGTTTTCACCTTGCCTAACTCGTCCTTCTTAAAGAGGATGCTTTCCAGCCCCGCTTTTTTAATCTCGAGCGAACGAAGGCCTTTCTGCAGCGCCTCTTTAAAGGTCCTGCCTATTGACATGGCTTCGCCCACAGATTTCATTGATATGGTAAGCGTCGGGTCGGCTGAGGGGAACTTCTCGAAGGTGAACCGGGGTATCTTTACCACACAGTAATCGATTGACGGTTCGAAACAGGCAGGAGTCTTTTGGGTTATGTCGTTCGGTATCTCATCGAGAGTGTAGCCGACAGCAAGCTTTGCCGCTATCTTGGCTATCGGGAAACCCGTGGCTTTAGATGCCAGCGCGGAGCTTCTGGAGACCCGCGGGTTCATCTCGATAACCACCATCCTGCCGGTGTCGGGGTTGACCGCGAACTGGATATTTGAGCCGCCAGTGGCCACGCCTATTTCACGTATGCAGGCAATAGCCGCGTTCCGCATTTGCTGGTATTCCCTATCGGTAAGTGTCTGGGCCGGCGCTACGGTAATCGAGTCGCCCGTATGGATTCCCATAGGATCTAAGTTTTCTATCGAACAGATTATGACAACGTTGTCCTTGGCATCTCTCATCACCTCGAGCTCAAATTCTTTCCAACCTATGACGGATTCTTCTATGAGAATTTCGCCTATCATGCTTGAGTCAAGGCCTATCTTAGCCAGGTGCTTGAATTCCTCCATATTGTACGCTATGCTGCCGCCGGTGCCTCCGAGTGTGAAACTCGTCCGAATTATTATCGGAAATCCGATTGACTCGGCTGCGGAGATGGCTTCTTTTAGCGTGTAGGCCCTTTCGCTTCTTGGAAGATCGAGACCGATGCGCTGCATAGCTTCTTTAAAGAGCTGCCTATCCTCAGCTTTCTTGATGGCTTTAATATCCGCGCCTATAAGTTCTACTTTATATTTTCGAAGTACGTCAGTACGGGCGAGACCGACGGCCGTGTTGAGCGCTGTCTGTCCTCCCAGAGTCGGAAGAAGCGCGTCAGGTCTTTCTTTCTCTATTATCTTAGCTACGGTTTCAACAGTAATTGGTTCTACATAGGTGCTGTCCGCCATTTCGGGATCCGTCATTATGGTGGCGGGGTTAGAGTTTACCAGCACGACGTGATAACCTTCGGATTTTAGCACCTTGCATGCCTGGGAGCCAGAATAGTCAAATTCGCATGCCTGGCCTATAACTATCGGACCGGCGCCAATTATCAGGATTTTTTTAATGTCTTTACGCTTGGGCATATCTATTTCGCTTCATCATTTCCACGAATTTTCCAAAAAGATATTCGGCGTCCTTCGGGCCGGGGCAAGCTTCGGGGTGGAACTGGACGGAAAATATGGGCAGCTTCTTGTGCCGCATTCCTTCTAGCGTTTGGTCGTTGAGGTTTATGTGTGTTATCTCGATCTCTTTTTTGTTCAGCGTATCTATATCAACGCAGAAGCCGTGGTTCTGCACGCTTATAGCGACCTTGCCGGTCTTCAGGTCCTTGACGGGCTGGTTTCCGCCATGATGACCGAAATTTAGCTTGAAGGTTTTGCCTCCAAAAGCTTGGCCGAGCATCTGGTGGCCGAGACAGATGCCGAATATAGGAACTTTGCCAATAAGATCGCGGGTCGTCTCCACTATATATGGCAGCGCAGCCGGGTCGCCGGGGCCATTTGAAAGCATCAGGCCGTTGGGTTTTAGCGAAAGTATCTCTTTGGCTGTGGCGGTGGCGGGAACTACCGTCACCTTACAGTTATTTTTAGCGAGTTCCCGCATTATATTGAATTTCGCGCCGCAGTCGAGAACGACAACATTAAGCGCTCCGTTACGGTTCCATTCATAAGGCTTTTCCGGTGTGACTTCCCTCACAAGATCGCGGCCGATTAGGCCGGCGGAGGCCTTTGCCTTGGCGACGAGACTTTCCTCGTCCGTATCGGTTGTTGATATCACCGCTTTCATTGCTCCGGCCTGCCTGATATGAAGCGTTAGACTGCGCGTATCGACGCCTTCGATTCCGACGATACCGTTTTGCTTAAGGTATTCGTCAAGCGTTTGTCTTGACCTCCAGTTGGAAGCTATCTTTGAGTATTCCTTTACGACAAAACCTTCGACAAACGGTTTTCTGGATTCGACATCTTCGTCATTTATACCGTAATTGCCGATAAGCGGATAGGTCATGGCGACTATTTGCCCCTTGTAGGATGGGTCAGTGAGGATTTCCTGGTAGCCCGTTATACTGGTATTGAAGACGACCTCTCCGTACCGCTCACCATACGCTCCGAACGATATGCCTCTGTATACATTTCCATCTTCCAACGCGAGTATTGCTTTCATGTATTTTTTCCGTATCTAGAATCGCCAAATTATATATAATTACTCCTTAAAAGTCAATTATCGTACTTTCCTATGGAGTGAGGCCTTTATGAAGTCCCTAAAGAGTGGGTGAGGCCTATCGGGTTTTGATTTAAATTCCGGATGATACTGTACAGCTATGAAAAAGGGGTGGTCCTTTATTTCGACCATTTCTACCAGATTTTTGTTCGGATATATACCGGAAAATACCATACCGGCTTCACCTAGAAGGGAGCGGTATTTATTGTTAAACTCATAGCGGTGTCGGTGTCTTTCTAGTATCAAGTCCTTGCCATATGCGCGATAGGCAATCGTTCCTTTTTTTATTTCGCAGGGATAAACGCCGAGGCGCATTGTTCCTCCCATGTCTCTTATGCTCTTCTGTTCCTCCAATAGGCTGATTACAGGGTGAGGCGTATCTTGATCGAATTCCGTGGAATTAGCTCCTTTAAGACCGCATTTATTGCGCGCGAACTCGATTACCGCGCATTGCATGCCAAGGCATAGGCCGAAGAAGGGTATCTTGTGCTCACGGGCATACCCGATCGCCTTTATCTTGCCTTCGATGCCGCGATAACCAAAACCTCCGGGAACGAGTATCCCGTTTACGCCTTTGAGGAGCTTCTCGCCTCCGTCCTTTTCAACCTCCTCTGAATCCACTTTTTTTATCTCAACGCGGGTATTATTGTATATGCCTCCATGTGTCAGCGCTTCATATATAGACTTATAGGCGTCCTGAAGTCCGATATACTTTCCGACTACCGCTATCTTTACGGTATGCTTAGGATTAAGAATACGGTTTACGACCTTATTTTGCCAGTTCTTTAAATCTGTAGTTTTTGAACGAAGTTCTAAATGAGCAAGGATGAACTTATCGAGCCCTTGCTGCTTGAATATCAGCGGGACCTGGTATATTGTCTGCGCGTCAGGCGCTTCTATGACAGCCTCTTTACGAACATTGCAGAGAAGAGAGATCTTTTCCTTCATGTCGTCTGAGAGGGGTTTTTCGGTGCGGCAGATAAGGATATCCGGCTGGATGCCTATCTCTCGCAGTTTTCCCACGGAATGCTGGGTCGGTTTGGTCTTTATTTCACCGGCTGATTTTACGTAAGGTATCAGCGTGAGGTGTATGTAGAGGGCATTGCGATATCCGACGTCCAACCGGAACTGCCGGGCCGCTTCCAGGAATGGCAAACTCTCTATGTCGCCGACTGTCCCGCCGATCTCGACTATCATGATGTCAGCGGCCGAGACCTGTGCGGCCTTCTTGATGCGCTCCTTGATCTCGTCGGTTATGTGGGGTATAACCTGTTATGGTCTTTCCAAGATAGTCGCCGCGCCTCTCTCTTGAGATGACTGAATTGTAGACCTGGCCGGTCGTCACGTTGTTAAATTTTGTCATCTGGGCGTTGGTGAACCGCTCATAGTGGCCAAGGTCGAGGTCCGTCTCTGCGCCGTCCTCGGTAACATATACCTCGCCGTGCTGATAGGGGTTCATAATGCCGGGGTCTACGTTGATATACGGATCGAGTTTGATGAGCGAGACTTCAAGGCCTCGTGACTCAAGTATCTTGCCTATAGATGCAGAGGCAATGCCCTTGCCAAGACTTGAAATGACGCCGCCCGTCGTGAATATGTATTTTGTCATCTTCGTCTCCCTTGCATAAACAATAAAGGCGTTTCGATAGCCGATAGTACGGCATCAAAACGCCTTTGTTTGTGTAGCAGTAGATCTACGCTGAGCTACTTTTCAATTATAACATATTATTTAAATATGACAACCCGATAATCTGGCTGTTTTTACACTAACCCCTGGTCAAGCATGGCATCCGCGACTTTCACGAAGCCGGCGATGTTCGCGCCCTTGACATAGTCTATGTACTTGCCTTCTTTGCCGTACTTGACGCATGAGTTATGTATCGAGATCATGATGTTGTGCAATCTCTCGTCTACCTCTTCCCTCGTCCACGAGAGGCGCTGGCTGTTCTGCGACATCTCGAGGCCGCTCGTCGCGACTCCGCCCGCGTTGGCGGCCTTGCCGGGCGCGTAGAGTATCTTTGCCTTTTGGAATACCTCTATGCCTTCGGGAGTCGTCGGCATGTTGGCGCCTTCGCCTACGGCGAAGCACCCGTTCTTGACGAGCGTCTTCGCGTCCTCTCCTGAGATTTCGTTCTGCGTGGCGCTCGGAAACGCCGCGTCGCATTTTACGCCCCACGGCCTCTTGCCCTCGAAGTACTTGCAATTGAAGGCTTTGGTGCATTCTTTTATCCTTCCGCGCTGGACATTCTTGAGTTCCATCACGAAGTCGAGCTCCTTCTTGCCGATTCCCTTTTCGGCATAGATGAAACCGTTGGAATCGGAGAGGGTCACGACCTTGGCGCCGAGTTCGTTCAGCTTCTCGACCGTGTACTGGGCCACGTTTCCGGAGCCCGATACGGCGCAGACCTTGCCCTTCAGAGACTCGCCGCGGGTCTTCATCATCTCCTGCACGAAATAGACGCAGCCGTAACCGGTGGCCTCGGGTCTTATGAGGCTTCCGCCCCAGTTCAATCCCTTTCCTGTGAGCACGCCGGTGAACTCGTTGCGGATCCTTTTGTATTGGCCGTACATGAATCCTATCTCGCGAGCGCCCACGCCTATATCGCCGGCAGGAACGTCGGTGTCCGGGCCGATGTGCCGCCACAGCTCCGTCATGAAGCTCTGGCAGAACCTCATCACTTCGTTGTCTGACTTTCCCTTGGGATCGAAATCGCTTCCGCCCTTGGCCCCTCCCATCGGGAGTGTCGTGAGGCTGTTCTTGAATACCTGCTCGAAGGCGAGGAATTTGAGTATTCCGAGGTTGACGCTGGGATGGAAGCGGATGCCTCCTTTGTAAGGCCCGATGGCGCTAGACATCTCGATCCTGTAGCCTCTGTTTATCTGTACCTCGCCCCTGTCGTCAAGCCACGGGACGCGGAAGATGATGACCCTTTCCGGTTCCGTCATCCTCTCGAGAATCTTAGCCTTCTGATACTTCGGGTTCTCATCGACAAAAGGCATTACCGATTCAACGACCTCTCGCACAGCCTGATGGAACTCATTTTCGCCGGGGTTTTTCGCTATGACCTTTGCCATAAAATCTTCGATTTTCTTGCTCATCTAACCCTCCTTTTTTACTGTTTCAAAAGCCTCTCGATGATTGCCCTTGCCGCCTTTTTAGCCATTCCCATGGCTTCTATTACCGTTCCCTCACCTCCTACTATATCTCCGCCGGCATAGACGCGCGGGATGGATGTCTCCATCGTATCCTTGTCCACAATGACGTCGGACCACTTGTCGGTCTTGAGCCCGGGCGTCACTTTCGTCAATACCTGGTTTGCCAGGAGGCCTATAGCAATTACGGCCATGTCGGTATCCACAATGAAGTCGCTTCCGGCTATGGCGACCGGCCTTCTCCTTCCAGAAGAGTCGGGCTCACCCAGCCTGCATTCGAGGCAGCGGAGGCTCGTCACAAATCCGCTATCATCACCCAAAAAGGCCTCAGGCTGGACGAGGAACCTGAACTTGACGCCCTCTTCCCTGGCGTGCTCTATCTCGAGCCTCCTTGCTGGCATCTCCACCTCTGTTCGCCTGTAGAGTATCGTAATGTTCGGTTCAAGACCCTGCATCTTCTGTATTCGAAGGGCTGCCCTCGCCGCGTCCATAGCGGTGTTCCCGCCGCCTATAACGACGACCGCCTTGCCTATATTGACGGGGGTGTGGAACTCGGGGAATTTGAAGGCCGACATGAGGTTTACCCTCGTAAGGAATTCGTTGGCCGAATATACGTTGCAAAGGTTCTCGCCCGGTATGCCCAAAAAAGATGGCACACCGGCGCCAAGCCCTAGGAATACGGCCGAATAACCCTCATCGAAAAGCTCATCGAGGCCCTTTGTCTTGCCGACGATGTAGTTAGGGATTATCTCGACGCCCAGCCTTTTCAGGTAATTGAGCTCGAAATCCAATATTACGCGCGGCAGTCTGAAGGGCGGTATGCCGTATCTTAAGACCCCGCCCGGCATGTGGAGGGCCTCGAATATCGTCACCTTTACGCCCTGCCTGGCGAGTTCTCCCGCGCAACATACTCCGGCAGGCCCAGATCCGACTATGGCGACCTTGAATCCGGAAAGCCGGGAGTCTTTATTGACGGGTATCTCAAGGTTGTGCCTTATGCCGTAATCGCCGATCGAACGCTCGAGAAAGTGAATGTTTATGGCCTTTTCGGAAGCGAACGGCTCTCCCTTCTTTGTGAAGACGCATGCCTTGCGGCACTGGTATTCGGCCGGGCAGACCCTTCCGCAGATGGCGGGGAAGTCATTCTTCTGGCGGATGGTGAAGTAGGCGCCTTTGTAGTCCTTCTGGGTTATCTGGTGAATAAATTTTTTGATATCTATTCCGACAGGACATCCGGTTGTGCATGCGGGGTTTTTGCACTGGATGCAGCGGGACGCTTCCGCGAGCGCCTCTTCCTCGTTATAGCCGACGACGACCTCCTCGAACGACGCCGAGCGCGCTTTGGCGTCAATTTCGCGGACTTTTACCGCTTCTTTCCTCGATGGCCTTACATCTTGTTCAGGTTGCATATATGCTTTTCTTTTGGCTCGTATATCGCGTTTCGCTTGGCGAGTTCGTCCCAGTCGACCTGGTGTCCGTCGAACTCCGGTCCGTCAACACAGCTGAATAGAGTCTTGCCGGCGACCGTAACACGGCACGAGCCGCACATGCCCGTCGCGTCGACCATGATAGCGTTAAGCGATACGATTATCTTAACATTATATTTCGCGGTGACAGCGGCTGAACGCCTCATCATCGGTATCGGGCCCACGGCATAGACGAGATCGTACTTGCCGTTTCGGAGTAGCCGATCGAGGACGTCGGTGGTGAAACCCTTGACTCCGTAAGATCCGTCGTCTGTGGCGATAAGAAGATCGTCGGAGACCCTCTTAAGCTCATCCTCCAGGATGAGAATTTGCTTCGTCCTTGCCCCCAATATGGTGGTGACGCGGTTTCCGGCCTCCTTAAGGGCCTTGGCGACAGGATATATCTCAGCTATACCGACGCCGCCGCCGACTATAATAACATTGCCGTAGTTCTTGATTTCGGTCGCATGTCCGAGCGGCCCCACTATTGCATAGAGGCTGCCGCCGGGATCGAGCCTGCCCAAGAGCTTCGTGCTCAGCCCCACTTCCTGAAATATGAGCGTGATGATGCCGGCTTTGGGATCGGCTTCCACTATAGTCAGCGGGACCCGTTCCGACTTTTCGGTCACCATGAACGCGATGAATTGGCCGGCCCGGGCTTTTTTGGCGATATCGGGAGCCTCTATCTCCATCCTGGTCACCCGGACGCCCGCCACTTCGGACAGTGTCTTTTTTGAGATTATCTTCGCCATCTTATGCCTATTAAACGGGCAATGACTCGTAAAATAAAAAGACGCCTACACCTGGTAGACGTCTTTGTCATGCCGAAACTCTTTGCTGCAAAATTTTATTATATTATAACATCAGCGGAATTATTGTCAATAAAATATTAAAAGTTTTCGTATAAACTCTCTTAGCTTAATCGCTGCCAGCGCGATTAACATTTCTATGTCGTGTTCCTAATATTATACAGAAAACAAAATTGCGCGATTGGCTTTTCGCCATCGCGCGTAGTCCGCTCATCTTTCTTAGTTAAATTTAAAAAATTACTCTGAAAAATCAACCAATTTTAATTACGAGCGCTTTTTATTAAAACCCGAAACTCTTCTTAATCCTCCTATAAAATATCAAGATGATAGTTCCAAGAAGTCCTGCCACCGTTGACGGCTCGGGAACTTCGCCGCCCCCCAGAGGCTGGCCGCCCAGGCCGCCGCCCAATAGTATGTATTTCACGCCGTTAACTGTAAAAGCATCGCCGGGATTATGGCCGGTCCATATAGGGTCGTCATGAGCGATGTAAGTCCATGTTATACCATCTATAACAGCACCGGAAGCGTTCTGGCTTGTATAGATGTCAATAAGTTCGTTGATTTGGGACTGCGTATAATTAAGATTTAAGCTGGAGTTGGCTGTCATAAGATATCCTAGTTTTTCGATTGCGGTGGAAAGATCCGTATCGGAGCCGGTAAGGGCATAAGCTCGTCCGACACCCATCTGGCCGACCGCATTTATCTCTTCTTTAGAGAGCGCCTTAGTCCAAACAGCGGCGTCATCTATTAATCCGTAAAAGCTAGCTTCGTTCTGCCATCCGAAGGCGCCGAAGAACCACCAGTCATCAAGCTCGTGATCCCAGCTTGTGCTTGCCACGAGGGTGCCGTTGACGTAAATTTTCTTTAATGGCCGGTCGAAGGTAGTGGCAATGTGATACCATTCGTTAGAATTCCACACATTCTGTAAGGTATATATATTTTCGTGCGTGTTGTACCAAAAATTAACTGTATGAACAGTGAGTGTTCCAGCGGGATTGCCTTGATAACTAAAACCCATAAGAAACGCCCCACCGTATCCAAAAATTGTCTTAAATTGCGTAACAGACGAGTCGATAATGGAATTAGGTTTTACCCATAATGAAACAGTATAACGTTGGGATGTTTCGGGCGAGTCCCAGCCGCCTGCCAGTGCGTTACTGAGCGAAGAGGTCTCAGCCAATGCGATGCGTATCCTGCTCTTGGGAATGCCGAAGTACCCGCTTAATGCCGCTATGACCGCCTCGTTGGCCCTGCCCTCTTTGGCTGGCGCATTGACACGGACGACGAACTCGTTATCGCTTATCTTT
>JAMWCX010000001.1:149788-407288 GCA_023818895.1 Candidatus Omnitrophota bacterium
CCCCTTTTCATCCGATGCGCATATCGATATCTGTAACTTTTATTACTTATTACGCCCTTCTATTCCGCACCCTCCTATATCCCATTGCGATGATCGCTCCTACGAGCCCCACGACCGTCGCCGGCTCCGGAACAGGTTCTCCTTCGAGCCCGCTTCCCAACTTGATATAGTACCTACCGTTATAAGTCCATGAATCTCCAATATCATAGCCGGTGTCTCCGGGAAGGGTGCCGGAGAGGTAGCGCCAGGTGACATTGTCTATCGCCACTTCTCCAGAGCCTGCAACGTAAAGGTCAGTCAACTGCTTTATCTGGCTTGTGGTGTAGTTTAAATCTAAATCAGGAATAGCCGTAGTAATATGCTCAAAATCCTCAATACCTTTTCCAGCCATTCCTAAGTTATAGATAGCCGCAACTTCGTTCGCATCCAATGCTCTATTCCATATAGCAACGTCGTCAACAGTGCCATCAAAACCGTAATTTTGGCGGCCAATCTTAAATCCACCCACCCACCAATCATGTGTGGAATAATTAAAAGTGGCTGAATCTGTTTCAATTAAGCCGTTTGGCCCATAAATATATGTTTTCTTATCTGGTTTATTAAAGGTTAAGGCAGTAAAATACCAAGTATCTGCGCTCCAACTGGTTTGAGTGCTTAATAGATCGTTATGCGTATAAGGATATGAATTGGAATAATGATTCAATTTGCCATCACCATAATAATTAAGCGACATATTTACAGTACTATATAAAAACAGGCCTATGCCGCCTGTCTGCGAAGATGAATCAATAGTTACATCCGGCTTAAACCAAAGGGTAACGGTATAAGTTGATGAATAGCTTTGTCCGCCAAGCGCCTGTGTAATATAGCTGTTATTGGGAACTTCAATATAAGAACTGTTTCCTTCTCCTGTGAAGTTATATGCCTGTCCGATTTTGCCTGTAACCACGCTTGCGTTATTTACCGAACCAACCTGCGAATGGCCGGTAGAATCGCTAGCATCGCCGTCGAGCTTCCAATAGGTCATTAGCGAGTTCTCGTAGGCAGCATGAGCTCTTGTAGCGCAGAATGCACTTATAACAAGTACAAGTATAAGAACCACTGATCGTAAATTTGTAGATATTTTCATGACAACCTACCTTTATATCTGGAAACCAAAAATCCCGACCTCCTACTCAGGAAATCGGGATGCGCAAAGCTTTACGTTAGCTTTAAACGGCAACTGGCTGGCGTGCGATATTCTGCGACGCCCCTATAGCTTTGCTACGGCCTTTAAGTTTTCTTCAGGCCGCAGTCCTGAGCAATGTCCTAAGTTACATCGACGGACATTGCCGAAGAACGCCCCGCCCTTTCGGGAGGTTTGCGATTAGTTACTTTCTTTTTTCTACAAAGAGTATACCTGATTCTGATAAATAGTCAATAAAGAATAACTAACTTTTTTATTTTCAATTCTGCATTACTCATATTTTAAAATGGTGATAGGTATATAAGATTCGATTCGGCTGCTTGCTACTATTGTAGCTCGATTATTTTGATCCTGGAGGCGTGTCCCTTTGCGATGCGTATCCTGCTCTTGGGAATGCCGAAGTACCCGCTTAATGCCGCTATGACCGCCTCGTTGGCCCTGCCCTCTTTGGCTGGCGCATTGACACGGACGACGAACTCGTTATCGCTTATCTTTTCCACGACCTCAGCCTTCGAATTGGGTTTGACTTTCACGGATATCCGCATAGCAAAAGTATAACATAAAAAGTCAAAAAAGTGACCACCACTTTCTAATAAAATAAATGCGCACCCCTTTTCATCCGATGCGCATATCGATATCTGTAACTTTTATTACTTATTACGCCCTTCTATTCCGCACCCTCCTATATCCCATTGCGATGATCGCTCCTACGAGCCCCACGACCGTCGCCGGCTCAGGGACGCCGCCTTCCGGCCCATACATGATCACGGGGCCAAAACCCTTAGATCCATCAAAACTGATGCGTGACCAGCTTGTGCCGTCATACTTCGAAACCAGGCCATAAGACCACGATCCGCTTCCTACTCCGGATGCATATACGTTGCCCGCATCATCGGCTGTCAAGCTGTTGATCCATAAATAAAGGCTGTTGTCGAAACCTGTCTCCACCCAGCTTGTGCCGCCAAGATATTTGAAAACGTACTCAGTCCCGTAACCGCTTCCCGCTGCAAATAGATCACCGTCGCTGTCCATGGCAAGGCCCATGATGACCCATGTATGAGGGCTATTATTGTATATGGACGTCCATGCGGTTCCTCCGTCGTATTTACTGATCTTCCCGTAGCTTCTCGAAGTATCTATACCATACACATACAAAGTATTAGTAGCTTGCGCGACCCACAGGTTAGAGTCGGAATACCCGCTCACACCCATATCTGTCCAGCTCGTCCCGCCGTTCCACACGCGAACGCCATAGTTCTGATTGCCGCCCGCATAAAGGTTGCCGTTGTAGACCGCAAGGCCTGTTATAACCTCAGGCGAATTGAACCCGATATAATCCCAATTCGTTCCGCCCGTATATTTATAGACACCGGCGTAGTTATATCCGCCTGCATAAAGCGTTCCGTTTCCGTACGCGAGGGTATTTATGTTGGTAACGCTGGTAAGGCCCAGAGATGTCCACGCCGTTCCGTCATATTTATAGACGCCGCCTCCTCCGAGGCCGGCAACGTAAAGATTGCCCGAATCATCCTTTACTATAGAACGGACCTCGCTTATCGCAGTCAGGCGAGGATCGGTCGGCGTCCAGTTAGATCCATCATACACATATATTTCATTTGTGGCCCCCATATATAGTTGTTCGACATGGTCGGCGTAGATTTCCTGTGTTACAACGATAGAAAGCACCAACACCAGGAAAGTCGGTATAGTTATGCTCAGCAATTTCTTTAAGATTTGCGGCTTCATAATATCACCAGATAAAATAATTTAACCCCTCTCTCGCGATTAGGAAGCTTTTCAATTATCTTATTTTTTTCTCCTCAAAGAACGCTTTATTCCAAACAGCGCCAAAGCGCTGAATAAGCCGATTACAGAAGCAGGCTCGGGGACACCGCCTTCCGGTTCTCCCTCCAAGCCGCTTCCCAGCTTGATGTAATACTTGCCACCTTAGGTCCAGGAATCTCCGATGTTGTAGCCGGTGTCTCCGGGAAGGTTGCCGGAGAGGTAGCGCCAGGTGATGCCGCCTATCTCCACTGAGCCCGTCTGAGCCGCGTAAAGGTCCGCGAGGGCACCGATGGCGTCTGTGTCATATACGTCCTGGCTGAAACCGAGGGTGTCCGCCTATCAGGCCTTCGTTGTAGAGGTGCGTTATCTGGGCGGAGGTCAAGGCGCTGCTCCAAACGGATACCTCATCAATCGAGTCGTCCCATGACCATCTGCCGCCGGCATTATTGCTTCCTATTTCAAACGGATCCGTTCCCCTGATATCCTGGTTATTCAAAGTATTAGAATTTATTACTGTGCTTCTCTCCGTACCATCTATGTATATCTTCAAACCGGTTGGACTGGAGGGATAATTCACGCCATCGTAAGTGCCCATAATGAAGTGCCAGTTTAAATCATCAAGAGAAGTGTCCGTGGTGATCTCCCTGAGCACGTATTGTCCGTATTGGCCTGTGTAAAGCATAAATACTACAGTTTCATTGTAATAATACATTTCATATCCTCTCAAATAATACTTTCCAAGCAGCGCCCTTTCTCCTGTGGTAGCCGGGTTTGTGGTCTTAAACCACCCCCCCTATGCTGAAGGCATTATTGTAATTGAATGTCAGATTGGATTTATTACCGACCTGAATATCGCTGTTGGTGCCGTTAAAGGCATAAGCGGTTCCTACTTTACCAGATGTGGTCAAAGTCGCATCGACCGTCAGGCTGTTGCTATCCTTCGAATCTCCCGTAGGACCGAGAGGATTTGCGGAGTCGAATTGCCAATAACTCACAAGGGAAGAATCTTCGTACACGCTTGCGCCAAACCCTGTCCCTTCGCCCAGCACAAGGAGCACTATCGTTATTCCGATAATCAGTGACGCGCGTAGAGGTCTCATTTTAGCATTCTCGTTCTCCTGATCCTCCTCCACCCTACTATAATAAAAGCTCCCATAATCCCCACAACCGTCGCCGGCTCAGGGATTTCGCCGCCCGTCCCATAATTAAGAAATACATCCGTTCCACTCTTGGACATGCTCCATCCGGTAGCTGGTTGCCCTCCGCTAAACTGCAGCGTGAAATCATTCCAAGTCGGGATGCTGCCGGCGCTTATCACTATAAAGCTTGACCCAATCTGGGGTAAGAAATTATCAAGATAACTGATCTCGAGGATAGCGCCGGGGTTGACGGAGAGCATGCCCGTTACATTTATCCAGTCCCATCCGGGATCGGCGCCTTTTCCACCTATGATATCGGAATTTATCTCCCAGAGATAGATGCTGTTCTCATCGAAGGTAAGATTGGTAAATGTCTGTGTTCCAGGAGAATCGCCCGGCGAAAGAATACCGCCAGCCGGAATCGTTACCGCAGTATCTAATTCTCCGACACCTTTCAACATACCCCCCATCATAGTGAATGAGGGCCCTGAGAACGTCCCTGCTAGATCAAAAGTCCCGCCATCCATGATAAAATCCCCTGTGCCGGAGATGTCCGTGGCGTGGAGTATACCACCGTTCATATCAAAAGTGCCATTGTCACCAATTACCATCTCCCCCACCGTCAATATCTTCTGATCCTCGAGCGTATATGAGGCCGTTTCAGTGCTCGTTCCGATCTTTAACGAAGCAAACTCAAGATCGCTTTGCGTATTTAGCGCGTAGTCTGTTCCGCGTATGTCGATCGTGCCGTTGGAACCATCAAGGGTGTTCGCATAGAGAGTGCCTCCTAATATTCTGTAGGTTCCGCCTGCGCCTATTATCATCGTAACGATAGGGTTATCTTCGGTGCCGACCTGCGCATCGGCGCTCTGTACAAATGTTCCTGTGCCGCCACTTCCGATATTGATAGTATTGGCGGTAAGCGACCCGTATACACGAAAACTACCAACCGCGGAATCTCCAATATAGAGCGTAGCCAAATCGATATTAGAGCCGCTTCCGCTAAGGAGCAGGCCGCCATTAATTGAGATACTGCCACCGGAGATACTGCCGTCAGATATTGATAATACGCCGCCGTTAAGGTCGTAGTTACTGTTCAGATTCATGACGCCGTTCGGCAGTGAGACACTATAGTTATTCTGTATTACGTCTCTATTCACATTTATATAATTAGCGGCGATGTTGCCAGGAACCGTGAAAGAACAGGATCCGTAGCTTAAGGTAAGCGTATCGAGGTACGCATTATCAAAAGTTAAGGCAATGCCGCTAGTATCGTTTAGCGTACCCTGTCGCGTGGAAGATGTATTGATAGTGCCAGCGGCAAGCCAACTGCCAGAAATCGCCAATTCGACGCCGCTGCCGATTGTGATGGTATTGGCGCTTACGCCATTGTACAGGGTAAGTGGGCTATTAACATTCAGAGTGTCAACCTTCATCGTGTGTCCTAAAGAAAGAGATCCTCCGTTATATGTATATGTTCCTTGGTTATCCCCAAAAGGATTTATGCCGCCACCTATACTGACCGAGTGACCGGACTGAATGACTTCGCTACCGATGCCTATTGCCATATTACCCGTGCTTATATCGCACGGTACCTCTAAAGTGAGGTTATCGCCGATGGTAAAATTGGCCATATCGCTTATGCGGCCATTTGGTACGCTGATACTGCCACCATTGTAATAGAAGTTGCTGCCGGAGCTGCCTACAATGCCATTTTGCCCTGATACTGTCAAATCACCGCTCTGGAGATCGTAGTAACCTGCGTTCAGAGTCATATCACCTTCGACTGTGACGGTATCGTTTTGCGTAAAAGCCCCCTCTATGTACAAATAGGTGGCGTTGATAGACTGATCCGTTTTTTGGTCAAAATATACTCCTGAGCCGATATTAAATGTGCCGACATCGATGGTGGCGGCGTTCACGCTGGCCGAATTACCTGTAATAGCGAAAGTCCCGCTTCCGCTTATACTGCCCGTGCTCAATGCGCCGGCGTATAAGGTATAGGTCGAGCCTGACGCTATGCCCAGGGTGTTTTCTATCGTCACATCGTCCTGCTGGGTAAAGCTGCTGACAGTAATTCCATTGCCGATGCTCATATTACCAGCCGTGATGGTTTGACCTGAATTTTGTGTAAAACTCACACCCTCGCTGCTTTCGCCCCAGCCAATATTAAGGTTATCAACATCCATAGTGGTCCACGTGCCAGACATTGTGCCTCCGTCAATATTTAGCGTTCCCGTACCGGGTCCGTTTCCGATTGAGTCGTTTACGGTAAGCACTCCGCCTTGTAAAGTATATATACCCTCGTAATTTTCCGCCATTCCGATATTGAGCTTATTTATCGTGTTGCTGCCGCCATACTGGATGAACCTCCCATAGGCGCCGAGGCCTATGTTCTCCGTATCGCCGCTTATGGTTATGCCGGGGCCTATCGCGAGCTCACCGTCATTGATATTACCGACATTCAGCGTTGTGCCGCTAATGGAACCTCCGGCGATTGTGATATAGGGCGTTGTAGTGTTGACGTTAAATGTGCTTGTGCCCGAACCGCTCGTAACATTTCTCCCGACATATAGAGTGCCTCCGTTGTAATCATATGTTCCGGATGAGCCTTCATTGACGCCCATGGCGAGGTCGCCGGATACAGTCAGTATTCCCGCCGACTGGGAAATTGTCCCTGTGCCTGAATTGCCGATGGTCAGGCCGCCGGTTGTTATGCTGATAGTCCCGTCGTAATTAAACTGGCCAGTGTAGCCGGCGCCATCGCCTACGGATAATGAGGATAACTCAAGCGACGAGCTAAAGGGTATGGTATAGGATCCTGTAGTATCGATGACAAGCCCTCCATAGAGATTAACAGAGGGAGACGCTATTGTAATGCTGGCTCCGGATCCCTGCAGCCGAAGCTCTCCAAAAATATCGAGTCCTTGCGATGAGCAATAAACCTGCGAATTTTTGTTTAAAACGAGATTGTAAGCAGTGCACGACCCCCACCCATAGCTTGAAAATGCCCCCAATCCATAATTATCTGCGATAGTAATGGTAGTGCCGTTATCTGCGTAAAACTCCCACGGGTATGCCCAGTCTCTAATTATAACCGAGGCACTAAACACGGCCATATCATGATAATCATCATAGGGAATTCCATAATCCCAATTGTTAGGATTATCGTAATAAGGGTCTTCGTATGCATAAAAATGATGCACGCAATGTTCATCATCTCCCCACGCGGGCGAAGAAGCGACACAGGCTATAATCGCGCATACCACAAGTCTCGCCATTAAATTATCTAGATGCACCTTTTGACTAATAAACCTTTTCATGGGTTCACCATTTGTTATTTATCGCGCTTCTCCTTATCCATCCGCGCCGTTTGCCAAAAAATATCATGGCCGTAATAGCCATTCCAAAGACCGTCGCCGGATCGGGGGCGCCTTTTTCACCTAATCCGCCTCCCAGATAAATATACCGCTGGCCTGTTGACATGTTTATAAAGATATCACCAGGGTTGTGACCTGTCCAGATAGGGTCATCATGGGGTATATACTCCCAAGTAACATCGTCTATAGTTACTTCACCTTCCTGTGCCAGATAAAGATCGGATAACTGTTTTAATTCGCTGCTACTATACCCCAGATTAAAAAGTGTATTCATACCTATAAGGAGATTTTCATACTTCTCAACGCCGAGGTCGTAGATCATCTTTATCTCGTTTGAATCAAGCGCGCGATTCCACACGGCAGTATCGTCCATATAGGTGCCCGGGGAAAGAGGGTAATCCTCCGTACTTCCCGGCTCATAGTACCACCTAACGCCGCCCAAGAGGAACGGAACCCCGGTGGCGCTTAACGACCACTCGCCTATTACCGTATTGGAAACGGCGGTGGGATTGCCATTCACGTATATGGATGCCACCTCGTCATAATGATTTACCTGGGATACAATATTCCACGTTATGGCTACATGCGACCATTTGGGTTCTTGTCCATAAACGGACATCGGTACCTGGACTGAGTTATTCCAATAATAGCTATTATTATCGCCAACAAATGGATACAAAACCGAGTAACCGGAATATGAGCTGTTTTGCATAAAAAGGGCGGTCGCCCCAAGCCCGCCGGGGCCATCAAAGCTATTAACATCAGCGTAACCGGCCAGACCTACTCCATCTGACTCCGTCGGGATTTTCAACCATACAGAGAAGGTGCCTGCGGTAGGCAGGACGGGCATTTCCTGGCTTACACCATTATAGGGCATTACCGCATTGCCGAATTTTCCCACACCCCACGAGGTATTGCCGGTATTATTAAAAGTCACGTTAGTATGCCCCGTTGAATCGGCGGCGGTATCGCCGCTTGTTTCATCGAACTTCCAGTAATAAAGCAGTGAAGTTTCGTAAGAGGCAAAAATAGGCGGGGCGACGCCCGCAATCACGATACATATGATTATGCCTATAAATATTTTCGTCCTCATCGCCCTCACCCCTCTCTCGAGTTTTGTAATCATTTTAGTTCCCTCTCAAACAAAAATCCCGACCTCCTACTCGGAAATCGGGACGCGTAATCCTTGGCCAGAGGCCAAGGATGGCCGCACATTTCAAGAGAAATGTGCAAGCCGAGCTTTACGTTAGCTTTAAACGGCAACTGGCTGCCCTGACGATTTTTCCGTCGAGGACCCTATAGCTTTGCGTCCCACCCTTTCGGGAGGTTTGCGATTATACCACTTCTGTTATCTAAAGCAAGTATACCTTATATATATATATAAATGCAATACCAAAAGAGCTGGCTTTTTCATTTCTAAATTTAACTCTACCACTTGCCCGTCTTCTGCGGTTTCGCCTTCGGCAGGTTCTCGATCACCTTGAGCGATTCGCAGAGCTCGAGGTCGGAGAGTGTCGAATCTTTGAGCTTGCCGGACAGGAACTTTTCGTAACCTCCGAGGTCGAGCATTCCGTGGCCTGAGTAGTTGAAGAGTATGACCTTCTCCTTTCCTTCCTGGGCCGCCTTTTTGGCCTCATCTATTACGCAGGCGATGGCGTGGCTCGTCTCCGGCGCGCAGATAAATCCTTCAGTTCTTGCCCATGTAAGAGCCGACTCGTAGGACTTTAACTGGCTATAGGCGCGCGGCTTTATGAGGCCTTCTACTATGCACTGGCTTACCAGTGGCGCCATGCCATGGTATCTTAGTCCTCCGGCATGGATCGGGGCGGGTATAAAGGTGTGGCCGAGCGTGTACATCGGAAGAAGCGGTGTCATCTTTGCCGTATCGCCGAAGTCATAAGTGAACGGCCCCTTCGTCATTTTCGGGCAGGTCGAAGACTCAACGGGAAAGATGTCGATCTCTTCGCCGTGAATTTTATCGCAGACGAACGGGAACGAGAGTCCGGCGAAATTAGATCCGCCGCCCGCGCAGCCGATCACTACGTCGGGCTTCTTTTCTCCGGCGAGCTTGAGCTGTTTCTTCGCTTCGAGCCCTATTATAGTTTGGTGCAGGAGGACATGGTTCAGGACGCTTCCCAGCGAATAGCGCGTCTTACCTGATTTATCGCTTACGGCTTCTTCTATCGCTTCGCTTATAGCTATGCCGAGCGATCCCGGCGTATCCGGCATCCTCTTCAGTATCTCGCGCCCCGCGCTTGTCTCGTTCGATGGGCTCGCGACGCAATTTGCTCCCCAAACCTGCATCATCGTCTTACGGAAAGGTTTCTGGTCGAAGCTCACCCTAACCATATATACCTTGCACTCGAGCCCGAGCATGTTGCAGGCGAAAGCGAGCGCGCTTCCCCACTGGCCTGCGCCGGTCTCGGTCGTCAGCTTCTTTATGCCGAACTGCTTGTTATACCAGGCCTGGGCTACGGCGGTATTGGGTTTGTGGCTTCCCGGCGGGCTGACGCTTTCGTCCTTATAATATATTCGCGCTGGAGTCTTAAGGTATTCCTCAAGACGCCTTGCCCTGCGAAGAGGCGTCGGATGCCATATCGCGAGCATCTCCAATATCTCTTCCGGAATATCTATCCAGCGCTGGCGGCTCACTTCCTGCTCTATGAGGTTTGTGGGGAATACGGGAGCCAGCATGTCCGACGTTATCGGCTTTCCGTCCGGAGTAAGCGGCGGCTGCATAGGCGTGGGCAGGTCCGCCGCCAGGTTGTACCACTGCTTTGGCATATCACTTTGTCCCAGCGTAAATGTGGTCTGTTTCATAAGTTGCTCCTTATTTATATTCTTTTTCAATTTTAGCCAAATAAACGAGGTGCATCTTCTCCTCATTGATAAGTTCTTCGATCTTTTCTTTGTGTGTCTGGCTCATGTAAGTTAAAAGCTCGCGAAAGAAGAGAATGGCGTCTTTTTCAAATTCCATGCCGTATCTTATTGCCTCGAGCGGCGACTTTACATGTTGGGAAAATTTTTCGGCGGAGACCTGGTTATAAAGCATGTCGTCCACGAGGGCCTTCATATACGACTCGAACTCGCCTTGGTAATTTTCCACAACTTCCGATTCTTCAACGGAATTGCGAATGGCGGTGAATTTCTTGATATGCTCGGCTTCCCAGTCCTTAAGGCGCGTAAATAACTCCTTCATTTTTTTCTGATTAAATTTTGTCGAAACAAAAGCGTAGAAGTCCCTGCGCTTCTTCTCCTTCTCGATGCCCATGTCGATTATTTCGGCGGCATTAAAGACATTTGACATATAGGTCTCCTTTCAGTTTCTCTTAAAGATATATTATATCTTCTTCGTGATACAGCGCAAGGAATAAGAGCATGTAATCCTTGATGTGGCGCGTGATAAGGAAATTGTTGCGTATATGCTCCCTGCCGTTCTCTCCCAGCTTCCTGGCGTAGGCGGGGCTGTTCAAAAGCTGTTTTATGGCGAATGCAGCGCCGTCGACGGAATGGCAAAGAAGGCCCGAATATTTATTCGTTATCTGCAGCGGGATGCCTCCGACGCTGGATGCCACAACCGGCTTGGCCTTCCATAGCGCCTCGGTGACGGTCAGGCCGAACCCTTCCTTAAGAGATTTTTGGACGATCACGTCCGATGCCCTCTGGATCGCGTTCACCTCCATGTCGTTCTGCGGCATGAGGAGGACATGTATGTCGTTGTCCCGGCAGGCCTCATCCCTGACCTCCTCCAGGACCTGTAGGCCTTCGGGATCGTCCGCCGCCCCTCCTCCCGCCAGGACCAGCTGGCAATCGATACGCTTCTTCACCTGCCTGTAGGCCTGGATCACTCCGAGCGGATCTTTCAGCCTGTCGAAACGGGAGATCTGGGTGATCACTGGCTTGTCTTTCTTTATGCCGTATTTTTTTAATACCGAATCGATCACCTCCTGGGGCAATTCCCTGTTTTTGTCGCTCAAAGGGTCTATGGACGGCGATATCAGGAACTGCCTTATGGCCAGCCTGTGCGTGAAGCTGGGAGCCGAGAATACGGCGGCGTCGTATCTGATTATGAAATCCATCAGGAATTCCCAGACCCGCTTATCGGGTTTTGAAATATCGACGTGGCAGCGCCATATCCATTTATTAGCACCTCTCTTATTTACTAGCGCCACAGGCTGCGGGTCATGGACGAACACTATGTCGCCGTAAGTGTTTAGTCCTTCGATATTTTTCCGGCTGGTCTCCAGGAATATCTCGAAATCTTCTTTCCGTATATCGGTATTCTTTCCGTGCAGGGCGTTATGGAATTTTTTTGTCACCTCGAAGAACTGCTCGCCGCCTTTGATTACGTCCCACCTGCTATCGATTCCAAGCTGCCCCAGGAGCGGTATCATCCGGTTGAGTATCTCTGCCACCCCTCCGCCGACGGACGTTGAGTTGATGTGCTGGATGACCTTGCCTTTCAGCCTCCCGGCCAAAAGCCTCAGGTCGTCGATAACTGCCTGCCCCACCAGCGGGATGTATTCCTCAATGTTGGCCATGTCAGTCCTTTATGTGGCGCGTTACCAGGCCTATCAGCGTCTTGCGGAGGTTATCCAATGTGCGGGTGTATGGATCGAGCCTGGATATGCTTCTTGCCAGCTCTTTATCGCCCAGGGAAGTTTCCACCCACAGGGAGAAATCGTTCGTCTTCTTTTCAAGGCGGAGGCGCGCCTCGAATATATGGAAATATATGGAATCCATCGTTATCATATTAAGGGCATCGGCGAATTCCCGGAGGTTGTGTGCAACGTAGTTGGTGGGGATCACGAAACTCACGGACTTTACAAAATAGAACTGTTCGCCCTCTCCCGCGAACCTCAGCCCCGCGGACGGGTTGGCCGCCAGATAGCCCTGTATGATATCCGCTATCTTGTTGCGCAGGTCCCTTATCGTCAGAAATTCGATGGTATCTATGCTGGCGAGCCTCTCGCCCAGCTCTTTTTCGCCAAGCACGTTCGTCACCCAATAGGCAAAATCATTCGGCGGCTCCGGCGAGAGGTACATGTGCTGCTGTAAGAACCGGTGGGTGTGGTGGTATATGGAAGATCCGGGGGCCGTTTTTATTATTTCAAGAAGCTGTTTCAGGTTGGAAGCCTTCAGACCCGTCAGCTCGGAAAGATGCAGGCGCGTGTGAAACCTGAAAGGTTCTTTTGTTTGCATTGGCTCAGGCATTTTGCTCTTCTTTAAACTTTAAGATCATGGTCAGTAGCTGATACACTTCATCCGTGTTATCGGCATAATACCTGGCCGACGAGGCAGGGACATTTCCTACCATAACCGCGATCCCGTTATCGCCCAACGCTTTAAAAGCCTCCTCATCCGTGGTGTCATCGCCTACATAGATGGGAAAGATATCATTGTCCCCGGTTCTCATGCGCTCCCTCGCCAATAGCCACTTGACGATCTTGCCCTTACCCCAACCGGTGGCCGGCCGGACCTCTATCACCTTCTTGCCGTCCATTGTTGCGATCTTGCCTGCTTCTTTAAAGGGGCCGGTGATCCTGCGGAAGATATCCCTTATCGTGTCCTCGTCGGTATCAGCCATGCGGTAATGAAGGCATAAGGACAAACCCTTGTCCTCTATAAAGACGCCCGGAGTCGCGGCATATTCGGCAGCAAGTATCGTTTTTATCCGGGCCAGGTTTTCTTTGTAGCTGGGAATGATCTTCCACTCAGATGTGATATCCTCGCCTTCGACCTCCAGCCCGTGATTGCCCACATATATAATGCCGTCCAGGCCGACGACCGATCTGATATCCGACAATGACCTGCCGCTTATTATGGCAAGCCTCAACCCGCCAAGCCGCGAGAGACGCCCCAGAACCTCTTTCGTCTTATCGGGTATGCTCGCCTTATCGGGTGTGTCGGCGATAGGGGCCAGAGTGCCGTCGCAGTCCAGAAAAAGATAGATATTTTTTCCCTTGAGGCCGTTCTTTATACCGTTCCACACCGAAAAGATATGTTTCATTGCACCGCCCCTATGTTTTTCGCAGGGTCGTAAGTTCCGTTATTATATCGCCCGCCCACTTATAGACATTTTGTTCGGCAACCACTTTTCTCAGATTCTCCATCCGACGCCTCTTTTCGGGATCTGGCATCTCCACGGCCAATTTTATGCTGTCGGCGAATTCTTCGATCGAATAAGGTTTGATCTGTATGGCTTCAGACAGCTCTTTCGCCGCCCCAGTAAAGCGGCTCAATATCAGGGTTCCGTTAAGGTCGTTCTTTGCGGCTATGTATTCCTTGGCGACAAGGTTCATGCCGTCGTGAAGCGAGCTTACTATGCAGATATCCGCGAGCCTGTAGAACGGCTTTATATCCTCAGGAGAAAAGTGGCGTTTTAAATATATTATAGGCCTCCATTCCTCGTCCAGGTATTTCCAGTTTATCTTTTCCACAAGCTCGTCAAGCTCCCCTATCAGGTCGTGATAGCGTTTTATGTGCGTCCTGCTTGGGGCGCCCAGCTGGACAAAGACGAACTTCTTCCTGTAATCCGGGTATTTTTCCAGGAAACGGTCTATGGCGACCATGCGCTCGGCCAGACCCTTGGTGTAGTCTATCCTGTCGACCCCAATCGCCACTATCTTTCCTTCCAGCTCGTAATCCCTGACGATCCTTTCCGATTTTTTTGCGTCGTCTTTATCGATGGAGCCGTTTATGTTTATATCCACGCTTATAGGGAAAGATCTGACAAAAGTCTCTTTTCCTCCCCGGATCACACTGAATTTTTCCGTATCGATCCGGCACTCCAGGAACCTGTTGGCCGTATCGATGAAGTTGTTGCAATGATACTGGACATGAAAGCCTATAAGGTCGCATCCCAGCATGCCGTCCAGGATCTCCGCGTTATAGGGGCATATGGCGAATACCTCGGGATTCGGCCAGGGTATATGCCAGAATAGCGCGATAGTGGCGTCAGGCCGCTTGGCTTTTATCATCTGGGGTAAAAGGGTGAAATGGTAGTCCTGTATAAAAACAAAAGGATTGTTCGCGGGCAGCTCCTCGATAACGCTTTCGGCAAATTTCTGGTTCGCCCTCCTATATATCTGCCAGTCGGACTCCCTGAACATCGGCCTGGTGTGGGTTATGTGGCAAAGCGGCCAGAGCCCTTCGTTAGAGAAACCGTAATAATAGCCGTCCTCCTCCTCTTTAGTGAGCCATACCCTCTTGAGTATATAGCGGTTATCTTCAGGCGGGACGCCGAGCTTGTTCTTGGAATTCACGAATTTCCTGTCGGCGTTGGCGCTACCGTGGGCTATCCAGGTTCCTCCGCAGGCGCGCATTATCGGGTCTATGGCCGTTACGACACCGCTGGCAGGACGGACACATGCTGCCCGGCCTGTCGCCTCATTAATGGTATGCAGATAAGGTTCCCTGTTAGAAACGACGAAGAAAGCGTTCTCCCCCAGTTTGGCCCTGACAAGGTCCCTAAGTCTTGCCTCTGTCCACAGATCTTCCCGCTCCAGGCGGACCTTAGCCTCCTCGGTTACGGCCTTTCTTGCTATCCGCAGCCCCAGGGCGACCTGTTCTACCTCCCTCGCGAGTTTGCCGAGTTCGCCCTTTTCCTTTATAGGATGCCTGAGGTCGGTCTCTCCTTTTTGGAATTTCTTGAACAATTCTGTAAGGCGCTCGACCGGATCGGTGAATATACGCCTATGCACCATAATGGATATTGCCGCGATCAGCATGAGCAGGATGATGAGCGCTATGCTGAGGCTTTTCCATATCTCGGCCAGCTGGGTGAAGACGTACGACGTGTCGTAAAGAATCTCTTCCAGCCCGACCGTCTTTCCTTCTTCATCCGGCACAGGAAGCACGTAGCTGTATACCGTGTATTGCTTAAATTTTTCGATGCCTCCCCGGGGCGCGGCGTCTTTCAGGATGTCTTTGATATAAGGCTTGTCCTTGTCCTTCCATTCGGAGAAGCGGTCCGTGATGGCCAGCATGTTGCCGTCTTTGTCGTAGATGGCGCATCCCTGCATCCTCTCACGTCTCTGGAATTTTTGGACGAGACGTTCAATGCTGCGCCGGTCATCGCTGATAAGGGCATTGCGCACCGACAATTCCAGGCTCTCCGCCACGGCCCGCGCCTTCCTTCTGAGCTCATCTAGAAGCTTTGCCTCCTCGTAGCGCACGTGGAAGATGCCGAATATGACGAGGACCATCGTTACCATGATGAGTATCGGTAGTATAAACAGCATTAGCCTTTTCATCTATTATCCTTTATGGAGAAGAAAGCCGTTTTCTGCGCAGGCACCTTTAATTACCGAAACATGTCCCGAGAGATACGGCCGTCTTTATCAGCGGGTGGTCTGGCGGTACGCTCCTGTGGCCCTTCGCGACGTCTTTTAACGGGACCATGACGAGCCGGCTCTTCTGCATCGCGACCATCTTGCCGAAATTGCGCGATACTATCATGTCGACCGCCTTGGACCCGAGCTGGGTAGCCAGCAGCCTGTCGAAAGACGTGGGCGAGCCTCCTCTCTGGAGATGCCCCATTGTCACAGACCGCGTCTCGATGCCGGTCGCCTTCTCCAGCTGGTCGCCTAGAACGAATCCTATCCCGCCCAGCCTGACCGGGTCGGAGCTCTCTTTTACGATCCTCTGCACGACGACCGACCCGCCCCTGGGCTTTGCGCCTTCGGCTATCACGACTATGGAGAAGCGCTTGCCCCTCTTGTGCCTTTCCCTGATGAACTTTATTATCGCATCCATCCTGTACGGTATTTCCGGAATGAGTATTATATCTCCCCCTCCCGCAATTCCGGAACATAGCGCCAGCCAGCCGGCGTTGTGGCCCATCACTTCTATGACCATGACGCGATGGTGCGACTGGGCGGTTGTGTGGAGCCTGTCTATGCCGTCGGTAGCGATAGACATGGCCGTATCAAATCCGAAAGTTATGTCCGTGCCGAGTATGTCGTTATCGATGGTCTTCGGCACGCCCACCACAGGTATGCCGTCTTTGAACAGCTTATAGGCTATGCCGAGCGACCCGTCGCCGCCTATCACCACGAGGCAATCTATTCCGAGGTGGCTCACCGTGTCGATCGCCGACCGGGACATGTCCGTAAAATCAAATTTGCCGTCTCTTTTGACCGGATAGCGGTAAGGATTTATCTTTTTGGTTGTGCCAAGGATGGTTCCGCCAAGGGTCAGGATGCCGGATACGTCCCTATTATCCAAGTGCCTGTGCCGGTTATTTACCAGCCCTTCGTATCCGTCCTCTATGCCGATTACCTTCATTCCATGGTCATTCATCGCCTTCTTGGCCACCGCCCTTATGACGGCATTTATGCCTGGGCAGTCGCCGCCGCTGGTGAGTATTCCTATCGTCTTGCAGCTTTTCTTCTTTCCGCGCATGGTCGCATCCTTATAGTTGGTTGACAACGAGCTCGGTAAGGACGACTATATCCTCCGTGCAGAATATCCTGGGGATATTGGCGTCGTATAAGATGTTGGCGTCCGGGCCGAACTCTTCGTCGGCCTTCGACATCTTGATCAGTATTCCGACCTCTTCGAACGGGTATATCACGACGCTCACATCGCCGACAGGGCCTTTTTTGTGCGGCAGTCGCCCCGCCGCCGCCAGGAGATCTTCGGGTTTCTTGCCGTATTTCTTGATAATGCGCTCTATCGTTCTCTTTCTGAATGTCGGGTAATATGCGTCTCCTCCTTCGATTTGATTGAAGTCTATCCATTCGCCCGCCGGCTCAGGGAGTTTTCCGAAAAGGAGCTTCTGCGTTAGGTAATGGAGTATTATTATTACGGTGTACTCCCTGGTTGGCGCGCTGCAGGAAGCGGAGATGACGGTTTTGCCATCCAGGTCGATGTCATAGGTGTCGGAGACAAACTTGACGGAATAGCGCCTTTCTTTGGCGATATTCGCAAGGTCCTTCCATGCTTTCTCGAGCGCGGCGGTGTAGGTCATTATTAAGGCTCTACCATATATTTTTCATGTGGCAATAATGCCGGACAGCCTGAGCAACCTGATGCTCCAGCTCTTAGTCTTCCTTTTCAGTTCTTGAAGCTCGGGCGCATCGCTGGTTCCTCGCCTGATATGCAAGTGCCATAATGCAAGTTTTGGCTGAATAACTGAAAAAAGCTGCTGCGTCTGGAGGGGAGCTTCGTGTACAGCCCATTCGATGAAGTACTTGCTTTCTTCCAGGATGTCCTCGACGGCCGCTATATTCTTTGGATTGTCCAGAAACGCCGATATGCGGGCCAGGTCGCTTGCGAGGTGGCCTATGCGCCTTGTGGGCGTCTCCTTCATGTAGCGTTCTTTTATAATGTTAAGATTTTTCAACACCGAATCTCGCTTTCACTATTTCATCAACTTTATGTCGTATGGCTTGGTTTTCGATGGTCATGGAACGGTTCTTCTGTCTTGGTCTAATATTTATCAATGCCTCAAAGCGAACCTCTTTGGAATCGGGTAGCCAATCAGCGCCCCAAATATCCACCTGCTTGCTCCCATCATCAAGGAGAGCGGCTTCGCAATCTGCATGAAGCATCCCGCCGCCCGCAACCACCTCTCGCCTTATGTCAACAGCAAGCTTAATATAAGAACCGAGCGCCTCAAGCATTTCCTTGATTTCTGCATCCGTAGCTTTTGTTCTGATTATATGTATATTCATCGCGCAGATTAGTATAGCATACCGCCGTGTCTGGCTGAAGTGAAATTTAATAGGCGGCCCATAAAAAAACACATCCAGAAAATAGGATGTGTTGTTTAATATTTATTTCCATTACACGCTACACATTACACCCTTCTGTTCCGATACCTCCTGTACCCTATCGCAATGACCGCTCCCAATATCCCCACGACCGTCGCCGGCTCTGGAACAGGCTCTCCTTCGAGCCCGCTTCCCAACTTGATATAGTACCTACCGTTATAAGTCCATGAATCTCCAATATCATAGCCGGTGTCTCCGGGAAGGTTGCCGGAGAGGTAGCGCCAGGTGATGCCGCCTATCTCCACTGAGCCCGTCTGGGCCGCGTAAAGGTCCGCCAGGGCCCCAATGGCGTCTGTGTCGTATACGTCCTGGCTGAAACCGAGGGTGTTTATCACTCCTCCGCCTATCAGGCCTTCGTTATAGAGGTGCGTTATCTGCTCTGATGTTAAAGCGGTGTTCCATATGGCGACTTCGTCGATAAGGCCGTTAAAATAAGGCTTACCTTCTTCGGAAGGATAAGCAATATTTACACCAAATGTCCAGTTGCCGCCGTTAGATTGTTTAAAATAGTACCAGTTTTCTCTTAGTTCGGTATCAGCGGCACCATTAACATAGACAGTCATGACGTTATTTTCATATACAACAGCATACTGGTACCATGTGTTCGCTTCCCAACAGTCTCTTTGGGTAACTGCGCTTGTCCAGTAATACCAGTAAGAACGTAGTTGACCCGGCCAATTAGGATGGAAATGACCAAAAATTTGATATTTATTTCCGCTCCATCCGTTGTTATTGGTAACAATAGTGATATCTTTTGTTACTGATCTGTCAATTCTTTCATTTGGCCTAAAGAAATACACTACCGTGAAACTCCTATCTGCAGGGCTATCGGATAAGACGGGATAAGGAACATTAATATAGCCATTTGTCTCATCAAAGATATAGGCTCCTCCTACTTTTCCTTGGCTTGTCCACGTTGCACCATTTACCACGCCATGGTTGGTTCCTATAGAGTCATCGGCGTTTTGATTATCAAAATTCCAGTAGGCTACAGCACCATCATATACCGTCGCCGCATACTCCTCTGCTGCGTCGAACGCCAAGCACGCGATTATTACTCCGATCATCAGTGACGCGCGTAGAGGTTTCATTGTCCCACCTCTTGCTTATCCTTCTTCGCTCTTCAATGCGCTTACTGTGATAGAGCTTCGAAGGACTATTTTTTAGGCATAGCCTAAAAAAATGTCCCAACCTCCGGAACGATTGGGATCGCAAAGCGTTACGTTCGCTCTAACGGCAACTGGCTGCCCTGACGATTTTTCCGTCAAGGACCCTATAGCTTTGCGTCCCACCCTTTCGGGAGGTTTGCGATTATATCACTTTTCTCATCCAAATTAAGTTTACCTTATATATATGTTATATGGAATAGTGAAATAGCTGGCTTTTTTATTTCCACTTGACAACCGTGAATTTCATGTTAACATTAGGTATGTAGGTTAACATATGTTAAAAGTCATATATAAGGTTTATATGGATGAGAAGAATAAGTATGTAAGCATCCCCGAACTTGCCAAGATACTGGGCCTGAGCAGGATAGCTGTTTTTAAAAAGGTCAAAAAGGGCGTCATTAAGGCGGCCAAGATAGGCAGGAACTACGCTATTCCCAGGTCTTATGTCGACAGCATACTGGGCAAGACTCTTGCCGTCAGCAGTAAGAAAGAGATCGCTGCCGCCGTAAAGAAGACAGTCAAGGAATACGGGCAGACGCTGAAACTTTTAGGCAGGGAATGATGCAAAGGATCACCGTTAAGGAGGTCGAGTACCTGGCGTTCGTTCTCGCAGGGGAGATAATGTCGTTCAACGAGCCTATCCCCGATTTCAAGACGAGATTTCCCAATATACTGGAAAGCTGCATAGCCGCGCCTTTCCAGGCCTTCGAAGAAAAGTCCTTCTACCCGGGCCTCATCGACAAGGCGGCGATCCTCTTCTATCTCATGATCAAGAACCATCCCTTCCAGAACGGCAACAAGCGCATAGCCATGACGACGCTTTTCGTCTTCCTGCACAAGAATAAGAAATGGGTAAGGGTCGACGCGCAGGAGCTGTATAATTTCACGATGTGGATAGCGCAGAGCCCGGCCAAGTGTAAAGATGAAACCCTCGCGGCGATCAGGAAATTTCTTGCCGAGCACGTGACGGATCTCGGATAGGATATAAAAAAAACGCGGCAGGATATTACATCCTCCGCGCCTCTTGTTCGCGTTTAATTACACATTACACCCTTCTGTTCCGATACCTCCTGTACCCTATCGCAATGACCGCTACCAATATTCCCACAACCGTCGCCGGCTCGGGGACAGGAGGAGGATCTCCTGCGAGTCCAGGATTCCTTATTTCGATATAGTATTTATTTGTCGCGGCGTCATAGAAAGCATGTCCAGGGCTATAAGGCCCACCCGGCAAATTTTCTAAATAGTGCCATGTAATGCCATCGCTTGTTTTTACAGAAGCTTCAGGGTCTGCGCTTCTGTATAGAGCGGTTAATGCCTCTAATTCTTCTTCGGTATATTCAAAATGGAGAGCGGATGTTACCGCATCGTTGATATAATTATAGAATAGATCAAGATAGTAGATTTCTCTGTCAACTCCGTCTGAAGCATCCCATGCCAAAGCACCATTATAGAAGGAGAGGGAATAGATCGCATTAGTGCTATTGATTAATTCATTGGTGGTCGATCCTTCCCACAAAAATATCTTATTGGTGCTCGCTTCATTTATCCAGGCAACCATTCTGTCATAAACAACAGGGCTAAAATCTCTACTGCTATTATTAGTAAGCCGGCGTGTGGTTGTGCCGTCCCAGTAATATATTTCGTTCTCGCCTCCCGAGACCCTACTCGCCCACGCTATTGTGCCATTATATAAGGATGGCTCCTCCTCAATAGCGCTGTTGTTAGTTATTCTTTGACTGGAAGTTCCGTTCCAATAATAAATCTCGGAACCGTACCCACTACCACTAATATATGCTATTTCGTTATTTCCGAGTGAGGGAGAACTGTCATAGACGCTATTGTTTGTTATCTGCTGTGTCGTAGATTTGTTCCAATAATAGATCTCATAAGCCCCTGATCCGCCGTGATATGCTATATTGCCATTATATGTCGAAGGGCGGGCTTGGTATATAGAGTCGTTCGTGAGTTGATGCGTTGAGCCGTCCCAGTAATAAATTTCCAAATCCGTTCCATCGTTGTGTTCCCACGCAATTACTCCACCATGAAAGGAAACTTTCTGGTCTGACAACGAATCATTCGTTATCCTCTGTGTTGTTGAACCATCCCAATAATATACTTCATTGTTTGCTATCCACGCGATCTCGCCATTATAAACTTTGGGATCCTGGTCATTATATGAATTATTCGTTATCTGCAAAGGAGTCCATCCAGCATGAGAATTTGCTGCTACGAGCGACAATAGCAGCATTATCGCAAAAATAATTAGCCCCTTTAATGTGGCGTGTCTTCTTCCCATTTTTCCTACCTCAACTAAAAATCCCGACCTCCTACTTGGAAATCGGGACGCGTTCTCTCGACGAGAACGAGCTTTACGTTAGCTCTAAACAGCAACTGGCTGGCGTGCTTACGCGACGCCCCTATAGCTTTGCGGCCCGTCCTTTCGGACGGTGTGCGATTATATTCATTTATCTACTTTAAGTATAACTAAAATATACAATTATGCAATAAGAAATAACTTGCTTTTGTATTTTTAAATTATATGGAATATACACCCTTATTCCGATATAATAAATTCATGTATACCTACGACCGCTTCCAGCAGGAGGCAATCGATTGCATAAATGAGGGCCGTTCTGTCATCGTCTCTGCCCCAACTGGTGCCGGGAAGACGGCGATAGCCGAGCATGTCATTGATACCTGTATCAAGCGCCATCAGGGCGTTATCTACACCGCGCCCATAAAAGCCCTTTCCAACCAGAAGTTCCGCGACTTCCAAGCAATGTACCAGGACAATATAGGGATATTGACCGGCGATGTGTCGATAAACGCCGACGCGCCGGTACTTATAATGACTACCGAGATATTTCGCAATAAAGTGCTGGACAATCCAGAAGGGCTGAATAAGTATTCCTGGATAATATTCGACGAAGTCCACTATATAGATAATCCAGAGCGCGGCACCGTATGGGAGGAATCATTAATATTCTTGCCTGACCATATGAACATTTTGTGCCTCTCCGCCACAATCCCAAATATCGGCCAGTTCGCGAAATGGATTGAAACCATACATAAAAAAGAGGTGCGGGTTGTCGTTGAGAATAAACGTCCCGTTCCCCTTCATTTTTTCTACCAGTGCCATAATCAGGTGTTTGACAGCTTAAGCGATCTTAAAAGAACCAGGGCGTTCAAGCCCAACACGACCCACCATCTCATAAAATATATACGCCAGCGAGACGGGCTTCCCTGCATCTATTTCGTTTTCGGACGCAAGCGGGCTGAGTATCTTGCCGACGAGCTCTACAGTTTCAATTTTTTGACAAAAGACGAGGAAACGGCGATCCTGAAGATGTTTGATGAGCTTTGTGAAAAATATGAACTTACAGGCGAGAAGAGCGCTGGTTATATGCGCCATCTGGTTCAGCGCGGCATAGCGTTCCACCATGCCGGCATGCTGCCCACCTTGAAAGAGGTCGTAGAGAGGCTTTTTACATCAAGGCTTCTTAAGGTGATATTTACAACCGAGACCTTCGCGCTGGGCATAAACATGCCGAGTCGCTCCGTCGTATTCGACGAGCTGCGCAAATTTTACGGCAACTATGTGAGAAACCTCAAAACGCGCGATTTTTACCAGATGGCCGGCCGCGCCGGCAGGCGCGGCATCGACAAGGAAGGGTTTGTCTACACGCGCGTGAATCTCCACAGGATACGAGCCGAGGAGGTTAAGGCCATCATCTATGGAAAACCGGAGGATGTCAAGAGCCAGTTCAACGCCTCATACGCCACGCTTCTTAATCTTTACGATAAGTATAAAGAAGGGCTTTTCGATATCTATCCGAGATCGCTTCACTATTATCAGACTAAAAAGCACCAGCAGATTGAGGCGGTCAGGCTCATGCAGGCAAAACTTAAGCTATTGCGCGAGGCCGGATGCATCGAGGAAGGCGAGCTTACCATGAAGGGCAACTTCGCGAAAGCCGTGTATGGTTATGAACTTCTGTTAACTCATCTTTATGGTGAGGGGGTGTTTGAGGAGCTGGACGAGACTGGACTTGGGGTGCTAGCCGTAGCCGCTGTCTTCGAGCCGAGGAAGAATCAGCGCCTGGTTTCTGTATCGAAACAGTCACGCGCCATCAAGGATATTTGCGAAAAGGCCTCATACGAGATAAGGCGCATGGAAACGCGCAACCGCATATATCCTTTCTCGAAACCTCCGTATTTTCATCTCGCGAAAGCTATGGAATGCTGGTTAAACGGTATGAAGTTTCAGAAGGTTTTGCAGTTTACGGATACCGATGAGGGGGAGCTTATAAGGTATTTCAGAATGGCCGCTCAGATATTGCGCGAAATCAAGGACGCTCCCATATCCACCGATCTCAGGTCGAGAGTCGCTAACGCCATCCGTTACATAAGCCGCGATGTCGTCGATGCGGAGAAGCAGCTGAGGGAAGGATAAAAAAGAATCGGCCGGCGACTTTCTCGCGAAATCTTTCCCATCAAAGCAAGCATCAGGAAAGACGGCCAAATGGCACGATGCCTGGCTCTTTCAGCGAAAAAGTTTTCCTATGAGATGGGTTTTCCTGAGCTTTCGCAGGGCTTCTATAACGTATTTTTTGTTTTGTGGCTGCGAGAACTGCATGAGTGCCCGCTGCAGCTTCCTTTCCCTCATCCCCTTCGCTACATAGACGGCCTTTCCCGTGAAAGGGTCTTTTTCGGTATGGTACATGGCAGCGGCGAGCGTCATCGGAAGCGGTATGAAATCCTGTATCTGCTCGGGACGGATATTGCGCGCTTTCAGGGCGAGCGCAAGCCTGAGGGCATCTTCCAGCGTTGAGCCGGGATGGGCGGCTATGAAATAGTTTACAAGGAATTGTTTTTTGCCAGCGCGCCGGCTGAATTCATTAAACCTCGCCACGAATCGGTCGTATAGTTTCATAGGAGGTTTGTTCATCAGCTTGAGCACATGTTCTTCACTGTGTTCGGGCGCTACTTTTAGCAGGCCGCTAACGTGGTATTCACACAATGTTTTCAAAAACTCATCCGAGTCTTTTTCTACCAGAAGGTCGTAGCGGACGCCGCTTCCCACAAAAACGTTTTTGACGCCGGGTATCGTTGAAGATTCTTGCCAGAGTCTTAGCGTCTGGTCATAAGCAGGGATCAGATTCTTGCATCTTTCCGGTGCCAGGCATTTTTTGTGCTTGCATGCACCCTCCCCTTTCCAGCGATGGCAGTAGGAGCCGTAAAGGTTGGCGGTCGGCCCGCCTATGTCCGTGATAGTGCCGCGGAAATCCTCGCGGCCGGCCAGGTTCCGTATCTCTTTCAGTATTGATGCGCGGCTGCGGCTTTGGACGATTCTGCCCTGATGGGCGAATAGCGAGCAGAAACTGCACTCGCCCGGACAACCGCGATGCGAGACGATGGAGAATTTAACCGATTCGAACCCCGGCACTCCGCCCTCCTTTTTATATGAAGGATGCGGAAGGCGCGTATAAGGAAGGCCGTATATATGATCCATCCGGTCTTCGCTTAAAGGCATGACGGGCGGGAATTGTATAATTAATCGTTTTTCATGCGGCTGAATGATTGCGCGCCCCCTAAACGGGTCCTGCTCAAGATACGCCATCCTGAATGCCTCGTTAAATTTGTCCTTATTTACCCGCACCTCTTCAAATGAAGGTATAATCACATAGTCGTTGATGCCATCCGTTGAGTTTTTCGCAATGACTGTTCCGCGTATGCCTTCCAGCGACTTTGCGCCTTTACCTTCTTTTAAACGGCGCGCTATCTCGAGAACCGCGGTCTCGCCCATACCGTACACCAGTATATCGGCCTTCGAATCCAGCAGCAATGAGCGACGCACCGTATCGGACCAGTAGTCGTAGTGCGCCAGCCTCCTTAACGATGCCTCCATGCCGCCTATCACAATGACGGTGTTCGCAAACGCTTCTCTTATCCTGTTGGCGTAGATCAGCGTGGCCCTGTCTGGCCTGAGGCGAGGCTTTCCGCCGGGAGAATACTCATCGCGATTTCGCACTTTTTTGTTCGCGGTATAGTTGGCTACCATAGAGTCGAGGTTTCCGGCACTAACGCCGAAAAAAAGACGCGGCCTACCCAGTTTTTTGAAATCGTCGAGGTTTGCGGAGCGCGGCTGAGCTATAATGCCTACCTTGAAACCCGCGTCTTCCAGGACGCGGCCGATCACAGCGGCGCCGTAGGATGGATGGTCAACATAGGCGTCGCCGGTCACAAGGATTATGTCCAGCTCGTCCCATCCGCGCTCTTCCATATCTGATTTGGAAATTGGTAAAAATTTCTTATTCATGACGGAGATTCAAAGGTTAAGATCGAGATTAACGGCGTTTCACAACCGTAGGCCTTGATTTTAAGCTTTGGATGTTGAAACTATCTTCCGATACACTTCCATGAAATCATTCGTGCGGCAGCTGTAGTCTGCAATTCTTGATAGTTCCGCGCTCGAGGAATTGAAAGCTATGGAATAACCGGAGTTTCTGGCAAGCGGTATGTCCCCTTCGCTGTCGCCCACTGAAATGACCTCATGAGGTTTTACGCCGAATTTTTTATAAATCTTGGTCAGTATGGTGTGCTTTGCGCCGTGCTCGAGATTGATCTTGACGGCCCCGGTGAGGCGACCGTGCCTGGCGACCAGGCGGTTTGATATCGCGTAGTCAAACTTAAGCTCCTTTCTTACCCTGTCGGTCATAAACTGAAGACCCGTGGAAACGGCCACGAGCCTGAAGCCGTGTTTTCTTAGTTTCGCGATACACTTCGGAGCGTTTTTTGAGTAGCGCACCCCTTTGAATAGGTTCCTTATCCTGGCTTCCGGCATCCCTTTCCAGTGGGAGGCATCCAGCTCGCAGAATTTCCTATAGGTGATCTTGCCCGCGAAGAAGTCTTCCTGATACCTGAAGGCGCGGCGTGTCCATATACCGAGTTTTTCGTGTATATAGCGCCAGGAACTTATGTGTCGGGTAATAGTTCCGTCTATATCGAATATGATGAGTTTGTAGCGCATAGTTAAACAAAAGCCATTTGATAACCGTGAACAATTTTTATGACAACCTTTTCGATGAAGTAGCGCCGCTATTGAATGGCGCCCATCTTCAATAGGTTTAATCCTGTGCTGGGGTCGATATCCTTTGTTGCCTTTATGCCTTTTAATTCAAGCACAACGGCTTCTATAACAAGGAAGACCTGCGATTTCTTGCGAACACAGCCGGTTAGCGTCTTAAGCTTCTTCCCCATTGCGGTGTGGATGTGTATCTGGGGCCCCTTTCTGTTTGTGAATATCGTTCCTATGCCCATTACCTCCCATGCGTTTTTGAAACTGACCCAGTTCGGCTCAGGCGGTATCGCCGCTTTTTTGGGGCCGGTGACAAGTTCGCCTTTTCTAAGCGCGCCTATGAATAATAACACGGCGGCCTTTAATCGCTCTTTTCGCGCAAAGTCATTCAGGCAATCCAGCAATATGTCACCGTCGTCAAATTTTAAAAGAAATATCCTGCCTAAAGAGCCTTTAGCGTATTTCATTATACCTCATTCTTCTTTGGCTTTATTGATGGCAGAACATCTTTCAGTATTTTAGCGACCCTTTCTGCGGCGCGTTCGGCTATTCTCGATAGCGGCTTGCCGAACTCAAGAGACTTCGGCTGGATCCCAATTATTATCGCGGCGCAGCCAACCGACTTGACCAGATAATCGATCAACACCTTCGCGGGCATCTTGTGGGTCGAAAACGAATCACCGGCACCGAGATCGTCGGCGGAGAAAACAAAGGTCGAACCTGCGCGCCTGCCGAAGTTTATGGTATCTATCATGACCAGGTGAGAAGGATTATACCTTTTTATCTCTCCGGTCAGGTTTTCGGGGGCGGTCTCGCCCATGAATACCTTTATTGCGCCAGGTCTTTCACGGCTGGCCAGCGTCTTCTTGAGTTGCGCGGCGGCGATAATGCCGGCGGCATCGTCGGCCCTGAGATCGGAGCCTATGCCGAGCACGGCTATCCGCGTGGCGCCGGAGAGCCTATTCAGGAGAAGTTTCTTTAGTGTCGTCACTGAAGACCGCCTTCAGATTTTTCCGGTCAAGCACGGCTAGCTCAAATTCTTTTGTGGATTCGAGCGCTTTTTTCGGGCACGAATCGACACACTGCGCGCAGTAGATGCACTTGGCCAGACTTATCTCGCATTCGAATTTTTTGTTAGGCAGCTTTGTTATTTTTATGGCGCCGGACGGGCAATCCTTCATACACATCTGGCATCCGATGCAAAGATGAGGTTTAAAGATTATCTTCCCCCGGAAATTGGCCGGCATCTCGACCTTTTTGAAGGGATATAAGGTCGTGGCGGGCTTCTTGAAGAAAGTCTCGACGACGAGTCTTATCATCTTGCCGGGCCTTGTCATCGGTAGAGACCCCATTTCGCGATAAGACATATAAGTATCTGGAGGAAGGCGAGCGGCGATAAGTATTTCCAGCAAAAATTTATCATTTGATCTATTCTCAATCGGGCGAAGATACTACGCGAAAGCGACATTATTGCGATAATAGATAGAACCTTTCCCATATAAAGTAGGAAACCCGCCAACGGCTTAAGATGAAAACCGAATGGCAGGTAGACGCTCGCTATGAGAGAAGAGCCGACGATCGCCTCGATATCGAGTGAGAGCCGGAATATTCCGAATAGGCGGCCGCTGTATTCGGTAAAGGTCCCCGCCACGATCTCAGTCTCGGCTTCGGGTATGTCGAACGGCACCTTCTCGAGTTTTCCTAAAAGGGCGACGATAGCCACCGCGAACCCTATGATATTAAAGAGCCAGTAGCCGCTGTGGTTTTCGTAGAAAGACGCCATTTCGCTGAGTGACCAGGTATTTGCAAGTAACGCGGGGGCCAATATGCACATAAGTAGCGGCACCTCATAGGCGAAAAGCTGGGTGAGAGAACGGACGGCGCCTATCTTTGAGTATAAAGAGGTTGAGTACCATCCGCCAAGAAAATATGTAAGCGTCGGTATAGTGAGTAGGTACATGACGACTATCAAGTCGCCGTTGAAAGAATAGAGGGCTTTTGGGCTCCATAGAGGTATATAAAAAATAGCCGTGACGGTCGCCGTCAGGGCGAATATTGGCATAGCCTTGAACATCCGTGGATTTGCCTCTTCCGGCACTATGTCTTCTTTGGATGTGAGCTTTATGAAATCGGCGAGCGGTTGGAAGAACGGAGGCCCTACCCTGTTTTGCAAGCGCGCGTATAGCTTGCGGTCGATATATTCGGCTATCAGGCCGGCGAAGACGAGGAACAGGAATCCCGGAAATACAAGTATATGAAGAAATGGCGTGAACATTTTAATTCCTCCGGGAAATCTTTCGGTTGACTTTCGTGAAATCAATGCCTCTTGCGCGGTACCACTCTATGCTGTATGCCCGAAGATCTTCCCACGCGAGGGTTTTGTCCGGCTTTTTAGGCTCCCTCAATGAGATGAGCCTGTCGGTGCACGAAAAACACGGGTCTATAGCGGCTATAACGATAGGCAAGTCGGCAAGTTGTCTGTCCTCCAGCATCTTCGCCACGGTCTGCAGATTGGCGAGCGTTGGTGCTCTTACCTTGACGCGCTCGGGCCTGTCTGTGCCGTCGGCCTTTACATAATGAACGTCTTCTCCCCGCGGTGCCTCATAACGGCTGAAGGCCTCACCGGCAGGTATCTTGCGGGGCGCCTTGACCGATATGGGGCCGGTCGGCATCTCTTTTAGCGCCTGGCGTATCATCTTGTAGGATTCCATGAGCTCTCCTAAGCGCACCAGGGTCCTGCCATATACGTCACAATGATCGTCAGTTATTACCTTGAATTCAAGTTTATCGTAAGCGGCATAAGGGTCGTCTTTACGGGTGTCGCGAGGTATGCCGGATGCCCGTGCCGTCGGGCCAACCGCGCCCAAAGAAAGGGCGTCTTCGTGAGAAAGGATGCCTACGCAAGATAATCTCTTTATGAGAGTCGTTTCCTCTTTGGCGAGCTGTATGTAATATTTGGTCCTCTCCTCAAGGATGTCCATAGCCTTCAATATGTCTGAGATTTCAGAAGCATCTATGTTGCGCCTGACGCCACCGATAGTATTTATGCCGTAATTGACACGGTTTCCTGTAAGCTCTGCTAGTATGTCCATCACGACTTCCCTGTCGCGCCATGTGTACATGAGAAGCGTGTCAAAACCTATCTCATGTCCGGCGACTCCGAGCCATAAAAGATGCGAGTGGATTCTCTCCAGCTCCGCGATTATCGTGCGTATATAAAGCGCCCTTTCGGGTACGCTGAGGCCCGCTATCTCTTCTACGGCTTGGACAAAGGCGGTTGAATGGGCATGAGAACATATGCCGCATATGCGTTCGACAAGGTAGACGTCCTGAATGTATGTTCGCTCTTCACACGCCTTTTCTATCCCCCTGTGGTTATAGCCGAGCCTCGCGCTGAATGCCATGATCCTCTCTCCGCTCAGCGTGACGCTGAAGCTTTCCGGTTCCTTAAGCGCTGGATGCTGGGGGCCTATGGGTATAACCACTTTACGCATTGTCCGTACGCTCCTTTATAATATTATTAGCCGAGGCGTTCTTTTTCCAGTTTTTGCGCAATGGATACTCGCCCTTTGGCCAGTTGTCTGGAAGCGGATAGCGGTTGCCTGGCCCAAGGCCAGCTATCTCCACCCCCAGAAGGTCGGCGATCTCTCTTTCATAAATCTCTGCCGCCGGAAAGTAAGGCGTGATTGTATTCATCAGGGGTTTCTCATAAGAAACGGAAGTCTTGATACTGAGCACTATGCCATCAGTTCGCGCGATATGGTATATGAGCCCTATGGACTGCCTTTCGTCCAGCCCTGTTATAGTGCACAGGATTGAGAATCGCAGTATCTTAATAGCATAGCCTAACACCTCTTCGAAGGAATCCTTGTCTACCTCCGCCATTATGCGTCGCGCCCGTTGGACTCGTATTTTTCCTGACAGGCTCCTGAATTTTTCCGTAAGATCGTTCGCTATCTTGTCTTCAGAAGTCATGCCTTATTCCTCCCTCTGCTCAAGGCTGGCCAATAACTTGACCACACCGTCTATTATCGCCGTTGGAGCGGCGGGGCAGCCAGGAATGTATGCCGAGACCGGAATTACGCTGTCAATACCAGATTCTACATTGTAGCAGCCGTTGAATACGCCGCCCGAGCAGGCGCAGCTACCTACCGCGATGACGAATTTCGGTTGGGGCATCTGATCGTATATCCTCTTCAGGCGGTCCTTTATCTGTCCCGTAACCGGCCCTGAGCATAAGAGTATGTCAGCGTGTCGCGGCGTGCCTTTCAACATCACTCCGAATCTCTCCATGTCGTATCTGGGCGTGAGAGCGGCCACTATTTCTATGTCGCAGGCATTACAGGCGCCGGTGTTGAAGTGAAGCATCCAAGGCGATTTTATCCTAGACCATTTAACTATTTTATCTTTTATACGCATCTTATCTCCTGAAAAGCATCGACAATCCTACTACCGCTCCGGCTATGTATATGACGGCGATCGCAAACGACCCCTTTGTCTCGACAGGCACCGTCGCTATCATTAGAGCGACTACGTGAAGCACGGTGAAGAAGAACGCGAATGGAAAAAACTGGCTGTAGTCCGGCTGCATCAGGTGCGTAGGCACGTCTTCGCCGCAGGCGTATGACTTGCCTATATCAGGCGGCTGTTTTTTGGGCTTGAAAGAAAGACTTCTTAACATGTGTGCGAATAGGACTACGATGAAAAGCGTTATTAAAAATCCTATAGGCGGAGATAATAAAATATTATACATGCTTATCCTCGCAGTTTTTTAAGCTCTCGGGCATCGAGGCCGTTAGTGTGTCTGAAAACCCGCAGGGCTATTCCGCCTGCCACGGCGGCTACCACCACCTCTATGACTATTACAGTGATGACTATCGCCTGCGTAAGCGCGTTTCTGCCCGTAACGTATCCAACTACTATGATAAGGAGCGTAACCGCCTTGAACAGGAGCTCGAGCCCTATTATAGCGCGAATAAGGTTTCGTGTAACAAGTAAACAGTATAAACCACATACCGAAAGAAGGATGATGAAAAAGCCAAACGTCATGAAGACTTGCCAGTTTTCACCACTCATCTTTCTTTCTCTCCTCAAAAAGGACAACCACGCCGAGGGCGCCAATTATTATTATGATGATCTGCCCGAACATATCTAAAGGCCGCATGTTCCACATGACCTGCCTGACATCGATGGAGGCGCCGACGGCAGGAGGCGCGGCGATATTATTCCTTATCTTCACAAAAGTTAACACAACCGCTACCAGTATCAGCAGTAGTGGAAGGTAGCCGAACCTCTTATGCCGCTCCCTTGAAAGCTCCACTATCTCCTTATGGGCAAGAGGCCTGGTCAAGCTTATGGTGCTGACAAATACTACCGTCATCAAGCCAGCGCATACGGACAGCTCAAATACCGCGGCAAGGGGCGAGTCGAGCCGGAACATGAGTATTGTTATGATAGCGCTTGTTACCGCAAGGCCTATCGCCGCTTTAAGCAGGCTTCGGCCCATAACTGTCCATAGGGCAGCTATCATCATTACCACAAGAAGAGCTGTGTCTATTGATATATGGTTAATTGTCATTTTATGAACATCTCCCCGATGGGCGCTATGAAGATAGCGTAAGCGCTTGGGAATAATACGCCGAATCCGATAATAATGGCCGCAAGCATAACTGAAGCGGCCCTTATCCCAAGTCTTGCTTCTTCTATGTCTTCGAGACCTAAAGCGAGTTTGCCGAAAAATACCTTTCGCTGCATTGCAAGAAGATATGCTAATGTGATAATGCTTGCCATGATAGCTGTCGCGGCGTACCAGGTATGCCCTGCCTGCCAAAGCGCCACGACTATTATAATCTTAGACCAGAAGCCAGAAAGTGGTGGTATGCCGGCCGCCGATAAGGCGCCTATAACGGATGTGAATCCTGTGATCGGCATCTTTTGCGCCAACCCTCCGGCCCTGTCCATATCGGTCGAACCGAGTCGCGTCTCGACGGCGGCAGAGTTTACGAAAAGAAGCGACTTGAATATTGAATGATTGAACAGATGAAATACCGCGCCCGCGATTGCGAGAGGCGTTGCGCATCCGAAGCCAAGCACGATATATCCGGTCTGGCTTATGCTCGAGTATGCGAGCATGCGCTTAAAATCCTTCTGCCCTATGGCCGCGAAGGCGCCCACAAGGATCGAGATGGTTCCGAGCGCCAAAAGCAATGCCTTTATATTAGCGTCGAAGCCTAATATCGAATTTAACGCCCGTATCAATGTGTATATTCCAGCCGCCTTTGTTACTATGCCTGCCAGCAGCACCGACACGGCCGGAGAAGCCGCTCCATAGGCGTCGGGCAGCCAGCCATGAAAAGGCACCATTCCCCCTTTTATGAGTAAGCCGCAGACAAATAATCCCATCGCGACCGCTATAAGATTATTATCAGTTCGATGTATAGCGTCCGCGATAGCCGTAAAAGATGCGCTTCCGGCGCCTAAAAGGAGTATTGCCGTCGCGGCAAGTATTAAGACGCTTGCAAGAGCCGATAGTACCATATACTTGAAGGCCCCTTCTAAGGCGTATACGTCTTTCTCGAAGGCTATCAGAATAAATGAAGCTATAGCGGTTATTTCTAGGAATATGTACATGGTGAATATGTCAGTTACCATAACGATACCGCTCATTCCCATAGACGCCAACATGAGCAGATTTATGAACTTGAAGCGCTCATTTATGTCGAAGATAGTGTCCCGCATGACAAGGAGGCTTGTAAGCGATACAAGGCCGATACATAAAAGCATTACGAAGCTCAACTGATCGACCGAGAAGTTGACACGGAAGAATGCGTCCATCTGCTCGATCTCGTTGCCCCAAAAGATGGGCTGGTGAGTTATGGCGAGTACTATCTGGACGATAAATACCGCCAGAGCGAACCAGAAGGCAGCGTTTCTCATCGCCTTCCCGAAGGGAAGATTTAGTATTACTATTCCGAAAAGAGGTATAAATATGAGTAGAGATGGCATAGCAAGTTATTTTAAACCATTAAACATCACGATTATGACCAAGAAAAGAGCCGCAAGAGACCACAATATGTATGTTTTATAGCTTCCGTTGTGAATCTTGCGTATGGCGAAGCTTACAGTCTCCGCAGCGGTTGGGATCAGAGAGCCATAGACCCTGTCTATGGCTTTATCGCACCATGCAGCCCCAACCGAAAATATCTTTACCAAACCAGTTCCTATATTGTATGGGTCGAAAATTCCCTTTTCCGCCTTATCGTATATAGAATGAAGCAAAGGCGCATAATGTATATGGTCGACTGCCTTTAGGCCGCTCCCCGTTCTTATTACTCCGAGGATATGGTTCAGCAAGGCGCAAGTTAACACTACCAGTGTTATCGCTATGAGGGAAAGGTTTGGCGCAAAGTCTGTGAGTGGTTCTTGCGCGGATATATAGCCATTTAGTACCGGCAGTATGAGTCTGATCGGAATGGCGCTGCGTAGACCCAATAAAACACACGCCGCTGTTATGACAATCATTGGTACCAGCATGATAATCGGCGGTTCTTTGATGTTCGGACGGATTTCCGACGCTTTTCCAAGAAAAGCGGCATGACCGAGTTTCAAAAATGATGCCGCTGTGAGGAAAGAACCAGCGATCGCCGCCAAGTAAAATACCGTTCCCCGTTCTATGGCGGCGTCGTAGATTAGTTCCTTTGAGAAGAAACCGTTGAATGGAGGAGTGCCGGATATCGACAGGGCCATTATTACAAAACAGGCAAATGTCACCGGCATCCTCGTTGCCATACCGCCTAGTTTCTCCAAATCGGTTGTTCCGGCCTGTTTTTCCATAGAGCCGGCGGTGAGGAAAAGCCCGCTTTTGTATAGGGCATTATTTATCATATGGAATATTCCGCCTACGATGCCTGCCGGTGTAGCTGACCCTATGCCAAGAATCATATAACCTGCTTGGCTTATGGCGTGATATGAAAGAAGTTTTTTGTAGTCCTTTTGTATAAGGGCCATCATGACAGCAAGTATTATAGTCGCCCCTCCTATTGTCATCAGCGTATAGCTTGCCCAAGACTCTTGGTGTAGCCTGAAGATATCCAGGGATATCCTTGTGAGGAAGTATATACCCAGAACCTTGTCTAAGGAAGCTGGGGCGAACGCCATAAACGGAAGAGGCGCGTCGGTGGCAGCGTCCGGTATCCAGCTATGGAACGGCATCGAACCGGTCTTCGCCAGCGCGCCTATCATGAGCAAGACAAACGCCAATGCTCCTAGTCCGATTGAGTCGATATGCAATTCTGAGATTCTGAGAGTTCCGGCCAGATTGTAGCAGATAGCCGCTCCGACGACCATGAAAATATCGCCTATCCCCACGATTATGAACGCCTTGGTTGCGGTTTTGAAGGCGTTTGTTTTGCCTATTGCTATCATCCCGTAGGTGGTGAAAAGCAGGGCTTCCCAGAAGAATAGAAGACATATAAGATTATCAGCCAGAAGTCCGCCGTTGACGAATCCAACAGACATAAGGATTAGAGAATAGAAAAGCTTGGTGTTTTCCCTGCCGCGCATAAATACGCACGAATACATAAGTAGCATTGCCGCAAAGAATGAAGTCGCTATAACAAGAAGCGCGCTGAAATTATATACGCGGAATGAGAGATTTATTCCGAAACCCGCCCAGTCGAAGCTGGCCGATGCCGGCCGGCCATAGAAAGACAGGGATAGTGCCAGCGTCGCGAAAGCCGCTAAAAGAGAAAGCATCTCTTTCAGCGCGCGTGGCTTGTTTGGTATGATAAGAACCACCCCGCTGGCCGCGAATGGTATAGTCAGCGCTAACAATACGGATGACATCATATTACCTTCCGAGCATTTGTTGTGTCGCCACGCTAGCAAATAGTGCCGGATACCTTATATAGATACCCGCGAGAAACGAAATAAAGGCTATGGATGCCACACACGACACCATAAGCCACGAACCTTCCTGCGCAGGCGCGACCTTTGCCTCGCCCATGAATATTGAATTGAATATTCGGCAAAGATATAGGATAGTCAGGATAGCGCCGGCAAGAAACACGAAAGCGATGCCAATATGTCCGGCGTTTATGGTGCCGGAAAAAACCAGGTACTTGCTGAAGAATCCGCCAAGCGGCGGCACGCCCATTACAGATAGCGCGCAGGCAAAGAATGATACAGCGGTTACGGGCATTGTGGCTATGAGCCCGCCCATCTTTGTTATGTCTTTTGTATGCGTTCCCTGCTCAACTATCCCGGCGCACAGAAAAAGACCTCCCTTAGCCAAGCCGTGCATTAGTATGTAAAGCAACCCACCCGCTACTCCAGCCTCCGTATTTACGGCAAAACCCAGGAATATGAAGGCTATCTGGCTTACCGTTGAGTAGGCGATGATTCTTTTCATGTCAGTCTCGACGAGCGCCGCGCCCGCTGAAATAAGAGCCGAGGCAGCGACTAACCCTATTACTATCATCTCCCATACGTAGCTAATGCTCATAGTTGATATAAATAGCCTTGCGAAGGCATAGATGCCAATCTTCACAAGCACGGCCGCATGCAGCAATGCTGTGACGGGTGAAGGCGCCACACCCGCGTCGGGAAGCCAGGTATGAAACGGAAGTGTTGCCGACTTGGAAAGTATCCCGAGCATTATCAGAATTAGGGCAAGACTTGATATGTGACTGGTCGTGTAAGCCTTTTTGATATCGGCCAGCTCAAAAGAGCCGGCTGACTGATATATTATTATAAAACCTATTAGCATAGCGAGCGCCCCAAAGACTGTGATGAGAAAAGCTTTATCGGCCTTGATAACAAATTGCTTTTCCCGGAAGAATCCTATTAACCGCCAGCTTGCTATCGCGGTGATCTCCCAAAAAATATAAAGGAATAGAAGGCTTCCCGAGAATACAATCCCCATCATCGAGCCCAGGAACAGCGTAACCATAAGATAATATTCGTTGCGGTTGTCATAGCGGTGTATATAGTCGAACGAGTAAATAATGATTATTGCGCTGATGAATGATGAGGTGGCGGCCATGAAAACGGCCAGGCAGTCTGCTGTTATAACGAAATTTAATCCGAGCGGCATCTCAAAAGCCAAATTCACCACTCTGCCCGAAATAACCGTCGGTATAAGGCGACAGGCGCACACCAGCGATAGTAAGACCAGTGCAAGCGAAAGGCCGTTGCGCAATCTTTCGGATATTTTCCCTGCAATCGGCGTGGCAAACGAGCCGATGAGCGGGACAAAAACCGCTGATGCTAATAGTATCTTCTCATTCATAAAAATAATAAAAAAGAAGCCTACCTTTTCTCCTTACGGGGCGCCAAGATCGTGCTTTAAATGTGTCATTATGGCGCCGCTCAGGATAACCCTCCGCAACTATCCGCCCTGAAAACAGCGTATATGAAGGGTCATCAGGTGGGCCTCATATTTAAGCCCTTATATATAGTGTTGCTCTATAATAATATCATTAGAGCGGTCTTTGCGCAACAAAATTACATTTCAGGAAGGCTTGTTTTTTCCATGAGATACCTGTCGATGGCGCAGGCCGCTTTCCTGCCTTCCGCTATGGCCCACACTATCAGAGATTGCCCCCTTCTCATATCGCCCGCTGAGAATACGCCTTTTACGCAAGTCATGTAGTCGGCCGATGTTTTTACGTTACCCTTTTGGTCAAGACTAACTTTAAGCTGATTTAAGGCGCCGCCGTGCTCGGGATGTATGAAACCTATGGCCAGTATAACAAGATCCGCCCTCAGTTCGAATTGGCTATTAGGGACCTCTGCCATAAGGGGGCATCCTCTATCGTCCTTGCGGGAGAAATCCAGCCGGCTGCATAGAACTTTCTTGACGCGTCCGCCTTCGCCTTCAAATTTTTTAGTCAGGACGGCCCAATGCCTTTCGCCCCCTTCTTCATGACTCGTCGAGGTCTTAAGAAGAGATGGGTATTTAGGCCATGGTTGAGCGGCACTTCGGCATTCGGGAGGCTTTGGCAGCACTTCTATCTGGACGACCGAAATTGCTCCTTGCCTGTGAGCCATTCCTACGCAATCGGCGCCAGTATCACCTCCTCCTATTACGACCACTCTTTTACCTTTGGCATCTATGAGCTTTGAGGCGGCTATCTTCTTGCCTGCGACTCGCTTATTAGACTGTATTAAATAATCCATCGCAAAATGGATTCCCTCGAAAGACCTGCCTTCAATTTTGAGATCTCGCGCCACACGACTTCCGCCCGCAAGGAGCATAGCATCAAATTCCTTCAAAAGTTTGGAAGCCTTGACATCGGAGCCTACCTCGGTGTTTAGCATGAATTTGACGCCCTCTTTTTTGAGTATGGCTATACGCCTGTCAAGAACAGTCTTATCCAGTTTGAAATCGGGTATTCCGTAGCGTAGCATCCCGCCGGCCTTGTCATCTTTTTCGAATACGATGACAGTATGACCGGCCTTGTTCAACTGATCCGCTGCGGCAAGGCCCGCAGGCCCTGACCCAACGATCGCCACCGATTTATTGGTCCTTTTTTTGGCGGCCGCGGCCGTATCAGGCCGAACTTGAAAGCATGTTCTATTACCGCAAGCTCATTTTCACGTATGGTGACGCTTTCGTCATTGATGCCCAGCACGCAGGCGTATTCGCATGGCGCCGGACATAGGCGACCTGTTATTTCCGGAAAATTATTTGTAGCGCTAAGAAGTTCTATCGCCTTCCCCCAGCGCGAACGAAAGAGGAGGTCATTCCATTCGGGTATGTAATTGCCGATGGGGCATCCCCAATGGCAAAAAGGAGTGCCACAATCCATACAGCGCGAGGCCTGCTCTCTTGAGAAAGTTTCCGGCCTCGGAAGCGCTACTTCCTCATAGTCGGATACTCGCTCCCACACCGGCCTGTAGCCTGGGTAGGAGCGTCCAAATTTCAAGAAGCCCTTCATATCACCCATCGTAAACCTCTGCGAGATCCTCTTGAGTCTCTATCTCTTTTGCCCCGAGGATCCGTTTGTATTCTTTCGGTATCACCTTTACAAAGAACTTTATCTTTGCGGTAAAATCGTTCAATATCTTTCTTGCCGCAGAACTATCCGTATATCTGTAATGCTCCGAGAGTAGTCGCCGAATTATAGGAGTGTCTTCGTCAGTGACTTTTTCTAACCAAACCATCTCCCTGTTGCACTTTGCGGGAAAATCTCCGGTCACGTCATAGACATAGGCGATACCGCCTGACATGCCAGCACCGAAGTTTCGGCCTGTCTTGCCGAGCACTACGACTCTGCCGCCTGTCATATATTCACAACCGTGGTCACCAAGACCTTCTATTAAAAAATGACAACCTTTGGTAACCGCTATTTTGCGTCTTTCTGAAAAAAACAGATGACTTTCTGAGATATTATATCCGCTATAAGTCTTAAGGGTCGACCTTTGATATCAATAATCCTAACAACCCCCTCATATTTGCTATACCGGGGAGCGTATTTCTTGATGTTGCCAGGCATTGACACGAGGAACTCTTCATCTATATAAGTGTTATCGTCATGAGGATCCAGGGCAAGATAGAATATGCCGGTTTCGACGAGGTCTTGAAAAAATGCGTACCGAATGATATCTCTGGAGATATATTTTCACTGGCAAAGGCTATCTCTCCAAGGATGGCCATATTATTTATCTCCGCGAATGACACTGGCACTCCCAGTGAAGGAGTGGTAGTGCCCCATCTTCCCGGCCCAAGCAACATTACCGATTCGGTTTGCCGCGAACCTATCTGTCTGTTTAGCACACCGACAAGGCGTGCTATATCATATTTTTCAGATAGGCTGGCGAGCCCACAATACCCTTTGGGATCTACATAAATTATCCGATCGACCTTTTGGGATATATTACCGCTGAGGAAGTTACCCCTCGTCTGGAAGATTATATCTTTCTTTGCTATGTGCTTTGGCACAATGACCTTGTGGCCCAAGCCCTTTGTCTGCATAGGCCGGCATTGAAGGATATTGATTCGAAATTTATTATTTTTTACAAAGTTAACTGTAAATTCTATATCAATGGGGTAGCCATAGGCAGTCTCAAGCGAGTGGAGTATATTGCGCATTATTTCGGTAAAATTCGTATTGGAAAGCAGATTGTCAAAATCGATGATCCAGGCCTCTTCGTCTGAACCCATCTCGAGTAATTTTTCCGTTGCCTGATAGTCTTTTGTGGCCAAAAATTCGAGATTAAGGTTTACCTTCTTTATCAGAAGCTCCCTAAGAGATATTGTCTGCATTATGTTTTCTTTTATATTTAAAACATCGACTTCATGCTGAGAATATCTTCTGGCGTCCTTTATATCTGAATGAGCCTTCAAGAGCGGGTTGTCGAGGGCAACTATGCGCGGATAGTCTCCTTCTACGCGGTTGACGGCGCGCGTGCCGAGACCAAGCACAAGCCTAAGCATTCCTGCCCGCGGATCCATGGCGTTATTCCAGACGAACGCGTTATATGAAATGCCTACGCCTGCAGCGTCTGGAAAAAAGAAGTCCTTATGGTATGCGCCGGACACCCGCTGGACTAAAAGAGCCATCTGTTCGTCCATCTGATCAAGACCGCGTTGTAAACGGTAGACCAGGGCATCCTCGTTCAAGGTGGATGCGTAGATACGACGCACCGCGTCAACAAACTTTGCGTATCTTTCATCCGGGTTGCCTTGATTCGGCAGAAATACGCTTTCATATTTGCCAGCGAATGCGTTACCGTAGCTGTCTTCCAATAGGCTCGAAGAACGGACTATTATCGGCGATTGCCCAAAGTACTCTATCATCTGCTGAAACTGCTCCTTTATCTCATCGGGGAATGTTCCAGTAAGCAGCTTGTCCCTCAATGTCCGCGCAACCTCGAAATACCCCTCTTTTGTTCTCTGCTCCATTCGCGCTTTCCACCATCCATTTTCAACAATATAGGTGTAGAATACGTCAGAGCCGATATAGAAGGAATCGTGTGGCTCGAAAAACTTCTCAGATTTAATGGATTCGTCACGTTGGATGATATTGCGGGCTATCAGCATCCCTACGGATTTTCCTCCGATAAAACCGGTGCCAATCATACGTGATTTGATAGTCAAGAAATCCTCCAGAGTGAGGTATCTGCGCGCAAGATGCAGCATCTTTTCATCGCGCGCTATTATGAGCCGGGATAGCTGGTCGACCATAGCCTCCTTTTTTTCATGGGGAGTCTCTTTGCGGGTGGCAAGTTCTTCGGCTGTCATGAAAAGGCGGTCCCAGTAGTCCAGTTTTCTGGCGGCGCTCTTTGAGGTCTTCTTAAATATGCGCGAAAAGAGCCGAGCGGTGTCAACGCTGGATGTCATCGCGACGAATCCGTCGGAGCGTCTCACATGAGGAAGGAACATGGTGGGCGAATATCTGTTCCATACTTTCAGCGGGTGGATGTAGCAGTTGCCTCCATAGTGGTAGACGTCTATAAGAAGCTGCGTTGTATCTCTTATGCGGGCGACTGTTTTGAACGAATGGTTGTTACGCAAAAGCGCGAAATATGCTATCGTGTTGAGTTCAAAAAGATAAGGACAGGTTATCTTGAAGAAATTACCTATCATAAGGTCGTTCGACCAGGCTGACAGCAGGTCAGAAAGGCAGTCGAATACGTAGAATACGCCCTCCCCCTCCTTTTTTATTATATTGTTGACCTCTGAAGAAAAGGTCTCGAACCCAAGGTGAGCGTCAAGCCTGTATACGCCGATATCCTTGTTTCCCTCAAACAGGTTTTTGTGATTGGCGAACCGTATATATACGACCCGCCTCTTTTCTTGCAGGGCTTTCTTGACAAATGGCCCCACAAACTCCATGTAATCGTCCACGGAATCCATCTGCCAGACGACATTATCGCCAAGCCGGAGGCCGTTTATCACCCTGTCGAGGCCCTTAAGACCAGTGCTTATCATCTCGTCCGACCTTTCGTAAAAAGGCATACTTTTTTCGTATGCCCGCTTTTATTTTTATAACCATAACATGAGAGACGCCGAGACGTTCGCCTATTTGACGCACTGTAAATCCGTCCATGGAGAGGCGCAGGACCTCTGATTCTCTCTTGTTAAGCCTGCTGAATAGGATATCATCTTTGATTATATCAGCGTTGATATCATTATATTTGTTTCCGCTCTCAGCGGCAAGCGTCTCTTCCAGAGTGGCCGCTTGGTCTTCCGTGGGAGTGTTCAGGCTCACAAGATGCGCTTTGTCCAGATGCGTTCGTAGGTAGTTTTTTAGGTGAAAATAACAACCCTGTAATATGTAGCTGTCCGTCTTATCGTTAAGCGTGCCTTTGCAGAAGACCTCCCATAGATGGGATATTGCTTCCTGGTAAAGGTCTTCATCGCCGAAAAACGTGAAATGGCCGTTCATCCGATGCGCGATAGCGCGCAGTTTCGGGGATAGTCTCTTCATCATATCTTCAAAATTTCCGTACATTATCTTTCACCGCCTTTAAATATATCTGCCTTTGCCCTTCAAGCGTTTATTCTGATCGAGCTTCGGCTATCGTCCTTATCTAATATGGCTTACATTGCCTTTGGCTTCGTCGCTTGCGCTCTAAAATAAAACGCCCTTTTGCGCGTCGCGTTGCGCAAAAGGGCGTCTTTGCTCTTTAAGCTTTTATCTCGACTTTGAGATAAGTGGATTTTATCTGTATTTATTCGTTATGGGCATCCTTCTGTCCTTGCCGAACGCCTTGGGTGTTATCTTTATACCCGGAGGCGATTGCCTGCGTTTGTATTCGCTTTTATCTATCATTCTAATGACTTTTGCTATCGTCTCTCTGTCTGCGCCGTTAACTGATATCTCTCCCAGGCTTTTATCCTCTTCGACATATGCCTTTATTATAGGATCCAGCACCTCGTAAGGGGGTAGAGTATCTCTATCTTTCTGCTCAGGCCTAAGTTCAGCCGTTGGCTCTTTTGTGAATACGGCGTCAGGTATGACTTTTGCTATGGCATTCCTGTATCTAGCCAGTTTGTATACAAGAGTTTTGGGTACGTCCTTTATCACTGCCAGGCCTCCTGCCATATCTCCGTAGAGCGTGGCGTAGCCGGTACTCATCTCGGATTTGTTGCCGGTTGTAAGGACCAGCCATCCGAATTTATTGGATAAGGCCATTAGTATATTGCCGCGTATCCGTGCCTGTATGTTCTCCTCCGTTATATCTCTGCTAAGTCCTTCAAAAAGCTTCTCGAAGGCCATGAGGTAGAGCTTGTAGATCTGGTCTATCGAGATCTCTATATATTTTATGCCGAGGTTGGAGGCAAGCTCCCTTGCGTCCCGCTCCGATTCCTTTGAAGAATAACGCGTTGGCATGAATACGCCTGTGACATTTTCTTTGCCGATGGCATCGGCAGCCAATGTTGCTACCAGGCAAGAGTCTATGCCTCCCGATATTCCAAGCACTACTTTTGTGAAGCCATTCTTGTTTACATAGTCTCTTAAGCCTAAAAGGAGGGCCTCGTATACCTCTGCCGTCGGTTCGAGCTGCTCGCAGCCCCTCTTTGGCAGGGCAGGCCTTTTGTTCTTTAAATCTAATTTTTTTACCACCTCTATGCTCTTTTTTATCCTCTTTGACTTGTAAAGAGGGACATCGAGGTCAGCAATCAGAAGATCTTCCCTGAAAATATGAGCTGTACATAGTACCTTGCCTGTCGGGTCGGCTATCATGCTGTGACCATCGAATACCAGCTCATCCTGGCCCCCCACAAGATTAGCGTACGCTATAAAAACGTTGTTGGATCTGGAGGTTTGCGTTATTATGTTTTCCCTCTGGCTCATTTTACCGGAATAATAAGGAGAAGCATTTATATTTACGATTAGGCTGGCGCCGTGATCAGCCTGCACCTTTGTCGGGCCGTCTGGCTGCCATATATCCTCGCATATATTTACGCCGAAAGCCAGGTTCCCCGCTTTGAAGATTGAGGGAAGATTCCCCGGCGTAAAATACCTTTTTTCATCAAATACACCATAATTGGGAAGGCATATTTTATTGTATATTGACTTTATTTCTCCTTTGTAAACAATCGCCGCCGAGTTGAATATGTCTTTACCTACCTGATTGACAAAGCCTATTATGGCGATCATTCTGCCTACTGAAGCGGACGCTTTTCTCATGGCCTCTATATTATCTGCCACGAAGTGAGGCTTCAGCAGCAGGTCTTCAGGGGGATAGCCGGTTACGGCCAGTTCAGGGAAAGCTATTATATCCACGCTGAAGTCGGCGGCCCTGTTTAGATACTCCGTTATCTTGCGGCAGTTTCCTTCCAGGTCTCCTACAGTACAATTGATTTGTGCTATGGCAATCCTCAGTTTCATCTTAATCTTACTGGCATATATTCATCTGTGCGCCAGCCCTTGACCTCGAAAATGATAATACTAAATAAAAACGTCCATCTTCCTCATGGAATATGGACGTCTATGTCCGGTCAAAATAAAAAAGTCTTCCGCCTTTCCTTGGAGGAAGACCTCTTTGTCTTTACCTTTGTCATAAGTAGTATATCATTTAAAATCGATTTGTCAACTGAAAAAATCAATCTATTGTTTGTCTAACTTAAGCTCTTTTTTCTTCATCTGATCCATTAAGACAACCGCTTCAGCTATCTCCTTCATCGACTTTCTTAGGTCCATGCTTTGCTTCTGAATCTTGCGAAATGCTTCCTCCTCCGACATGCCGCATTCGCGCATCAGAATGCCTTTGGCTCTCTCAACCGCCTTTCGTGTTTCAAGCTCGTCCTGGAATGTCTTAGCCTTCATCATGAGTTCCGCGTTCTCGATAACTATCGCGGCCTGATTGGCGACCGTGGTCATTATGTCGATCTCATATTTGGTGAACCTGTGCGGATGTGATGTGTAGTTGTTGAGAACGCCTATTACTTTGCCTTTCACCGCAAGCGGTACAGAAAGGAGCGATTGAAGCCCTACTTTTTTAGCGATATCCTTGGAAACATATTCTTTTTCCTCCGATATATCGAAAACCGCGATGGGCTTATTTTCAAGCGCGACCTTGCCGGCTATTCCCTCGCCTATCTTGAGGGGTGGTTTTTGATTATAGGCTTCGTTCATCGACTGTGTAGCTTTAAGCACAAGCTTTCCGCTCTTCTCGTCGACTAGCATGAGAGAGCATATTTTGGAGTCCATTATCTCGGCAGTAACCGTTACAATTAGCTTGAGGATGTCCTCGAGATAAAGGTTGGAGGTGATCGATTTGGACACCTTAGTTATAGCTTCTATATGTTTTTCGTACGAGCTTTTTTTAGCCGATTTCTTTGCCATCATCCATCGCCTTCGGCTTTATATTTGTGCCGCGAAACCTTGGGTCAAGTTTTTCGGGTGAATCCTGAATCCAACCATTATTTAATCCTAAAAGATGTGCACAGTCAACTACATTCTTGTATTCCTCTACGGAAACGCTGCGCGATATCTCTTTGTAGTTGCGTGCCTTGAAAGCCGGATAATACTGGCTCATTATGCTTAGATACGTATTCTCGCTTATATTGTACCTTATGTACTTTAGGGTTTCGGTTGTTCCCGATGCATTGTTTGGCAGCACCAGGAGCCGTATTATTAGTCCATTAACGGCTATGCCGGAAGCATCGAAAACGAGATTACCGACCTGCGAATACATCTCGCGCACGGCGGAACGATTGTGCTCAACGTAGCCGGCAGCATCGGAGTACTTCTTCGCCATGAAATTATCTGAGTATCTCATGTCGGGAAGGTATATATCCACTATGCCATCCAGAAGTTTTATAGTATCGACAAGCTCATAGCCACTTGTGTTATATACGATCGGTATATTAAGGCCGGATTCAAGCGCGATTTCGAGCGATGTCAATATCTGCGGCACGTAATGTGTTGGCGTGACAAGATTGATATTGTGGCATTTGCTCTCCTGAAGTCTCAGCATTACCCCCGCGAGCTCTTTTACAGAGACTTCTTCGCCTTCGTCTAACTGACTAAAGCGGTAGTTTTGGCAGTAAACGCACTTCATATTGCAGTGAGAAAAGAATATAGTGCCTGACCCGCGTCTTCCTGAGAGGGGTGGTTCCTCGCCGTGATGCGGAGCATAGCTGTATATTATGGGATTGTAAGAAGCCCTGCAGTAGCCTGTTTTGCCAATGGTTCTGTTTACGTGACACTTACGTGGGCATATAGAACAGCTTTTGAGAGAATCTTTTAATGCGGAATTTGTCTTTCTTACCCTGTCGATTTTCTGGTGATTCATTATTTGTATTTTTCATAAACGATTTCGTCCGGCAGTCTCTCCCGTCTTGTTTTAGATATTTTAATATCGCTGAGAGATGGCTTTGACTTCCTTGCGTAACTTATCAGACTAAGGACGATACCCATATTAAAGCGTCCTTCCTGAGCCTCCTTGACCAGGTAGTCAAGCGTGGCGCGCAGCGAAAAAGGTTTTTTCCGGTAAGGCCTTTTAGTAAGGAGAGCGTCCATGACGTCAACCGCGCTTATCAGCCTGGCGTACTTGCGCAGGCGCTTTATCCCGTTGGGATAGCCACTGCCGTCCGGCCTCTCATGATGTTCGAGGCTTGCTAACGAGCATTCGACTCTGTCGCGTTTTAAATAATAATTAAGAAGCAGATATCCTATGGTGGGATGTGTTTCTATGATGGCTCGTTCAAGGGCTGTAAGTCTTTCTTTCTTGTTTAATATCTCGGTGGGGATGCGAGTCTTTCCTATGTCGTGGGTAAAACCGCAGTGCGCTATTATCTCTTTGTCATATTCTTTCGGATGATATGTGATGGAAAGCTTGATCGTGAACGCCGCCACCCGCAGGACGTGGTTATAGGTATATGGCAGATTCTTCTTCATCCTGGCCATTTCGAATACCAGGTCGTTTTCGATCTTAAGATTGGCGGCTATCGCGCATATCTCTTTCTTCGATACCGGCGGAGCCAGCATGGTCCTATATCTGGAGTCCTTGAATATATTGACAAAGTCGGTAAATATGTCGGTGTTCTTTAGCGGTATCCTTACCTGCTTATGCTTTTCACCAAGGAGCCGTATCTTTCTAACCGCGCCTGGGGTTATCTCGATATCTTTTTTTACCAGGAGGTCGCCATATATGGTATACAGGTCGTTAAAAAGGCGCATATCGCCTGTCTTTCTTTTATCTTGCTGAGTATTTTCTTGCAAGCGTAAATATGAAAAGGCCTGTCAGGAATACTCCGCAGAAGGCCTCCGTAGCCGAAAGCATCTTGAAAAATCCCGCCTGCCGAGGAACGAAATCGCCATATCCAACAGTGGTAAATGTTATCGTGCTGTAATACAGATAATCATACCATCTTAAGATATACGATGGATTCGAGGTGCGCTCGATTGAGTTGAAGGAATGGTACAGTATGGCGTACAGCGTGATAGCTGTAATGGCGGAAGTTACTATTCGGTAAGGCTTTTCGCCGTAGCCGCAGAGTATGTTCATTACGAGGCTGGGTATATATATCCAGTCGCCCTTCTTTTTCAGGATGATCCTCTCCATCGATTTTTCCTTAAAAGAAGCCCAGCTGGCGTCATTATACATGCCGCAAGTTATGAAATATTGTTTAAGGTCCCTGTAAGATTCCTCGGCCGCCGGCGCGCCCGATTCATTGATGCGTGGATTATCAAAAAACCTCGCGCCGCTTGAAAAACTCATCTTTGTTATGGACTTTGCGCCCGCAAGAATAGTGTGCCACAATTTTACATTGAATAGTCGGGCGTTCCACAAATCCGAACCTGATAGGTCGGCCTCGGTGAGATTGGCACCTGACAGATCGGAGTTCCAGAAACGGGCTCCGGTCAGGCACGCTTTTGTTAGATCCGAACCTCGCAAGTTGCAATGAGCCATGTCGCAACCGGAGATGTTTGCTCCAACAAAATCGGCCCCTTCAAGATTGCAATCAAAAAAATGGGAACTGGATAGGTCCGCCTGGGCGAAATTCGCTTTCCTAAAAGACGCTCTTTCGAAGCGCGCCCCTTTTAGTACGGCTTTTCGAAGGTTGCAGTCCGATAAGTCTTGGCCGCTACTGGCCGCATTCGTAAGCGATGTAGCGTAAGAATCCTTCTGGGGCATATGGTCCCAGCAGAATTGGGAAAGCGCCACAGCGTGTTCCTCGCATCCTTTAAAAACGCATCGTTCTATATTCATGGATATATGGTTTCTCGGTTGGCGTTATTTACGAGCGGATCTTCTTATTGCCTGAAAAAGAACGTGTTTATGCCGCGCCCCATCCTGTTGCAGTCTTTCCCAACTCCGGCAATGGTCTCACCGCATCCAAACAGAACGGCGCAATACCCGAGCAATATTGCAACTAGTATGAGTTTCTTCATCAAACGCTCCTATTTTAACTATGTTCGAAAAGTGGGTTTTTGTGGTAAAGAAAAAACCATATTCTTGTTTAAAAGAGATATGGTTTTTTCTCTCTTATCATCGCTTTGTTGATTACCCGCCGGTAAGGGGTTCTTAATCTATTATTCTTTGGCAGCCTTAACCGGTGCGTTTACGGTGCCTTCAGCCGCTATCTTGGCTGTCTCGCCTGTTCCGATTATCGGATCAGTGACCAAGTTCTGGGCTTTTTTAACGTCTCCCGAGGTAACTTCGCCAAGCGTCTTTACCTGGTTTGTGACGACTTCTGTGCCCTTCTTACCGGTATCAGCCACAACGTTGACGGATTCCTTGGTGACGTTCGCAGGGTAATTGAACAGCTTCTGCCAGAAACTCTTTGCGCTCTGTCCGCCAGTCTTTCCTTCAGCGTAAACGTTATTCGAGATCGTAACGCCGATAATAATAGCTATACACAAATATGCGATAATCCTTTTTCTCATCTTTTCCTCCTTTCAGTATAGATTTAATATACTACTATAAGATATCTCGGTTATCAAGAAAAATACTTTCTTTACTTGAATAGTATCATGCGGAGAGATACAACTAGCATTGCCAGACCGAATATCTTGCGAAGAAGAACGTCCGGTACCCGCTGGACGAGGTGTGCGCCGAGAAGGCCGCCTGCTACAAAGCCGCATGCTATAAGCACGGCCATGCCTACCTTGACATTGCCGCTATAATAATATCTTATGGCAGCAAGTAGCGTTATTGGCGGTACCATTATAGCAAGAGATGTGCCCTGTGCTTGGTGCTGGGTGAGGCCATAGCCATACACAAGTATAGGTATAAGGACAATCCCCCCGCCCAGCCCAAGGAATCCGGCAAAGATACCCGCGAAAATCCCCAGCAATATATATGTTAGGTTTATCATGTTATTTAAGAAGTCGCATGACGATCTGGTTTATAATCTTGCCGTCCGCCTGCCCCCTGATTTTTTCCATTACGGCTTTCATGACCTTGCCCATGTCCGCTTTTGTGGTGGCGCCTGTCTCGGAGATAACATTTTTTACTATATCCAGGAGCTCCGCCTCCCCTAACTGAGCCGGCATATAGGTTTCTAGTATCTTTAGTTCTGAGGCCTCCTTTTCGGCGAGGTCGGACCTGTTGCCTTTCTTGAATTGTTCTATAGATTCTCTGTGCTGTTTTATCTGTTTTGAGATTATCTGGGCTGTATCGGCATCGGAAGGCGATTTGATATTTTTGTCAATCTCAAACTGTTTAATCGCGGCGACTAGCATCCTAAGGACCGACAACTTTACGGTATCGCCCTCTTTCATCGCTGATTTCATATCGTTTTCTATTCGCTCGTGTAACGCCATCTGCCCCATGATTATCCTTTGCGTATCTTTCTTTTGGCCAGCATCTTTTTTATAGGTCCCAGATAGTCTATGATGAGCTTTCCCGAAAGATGGTCTAATTCGTGCTGTATGGCTCTGGCCAACAGGCCTTCAGCCGTAAGTTCTTTCACATCACCGTCCTCATTCATAAAGCTCACAACTATCTTTTTTGCCCTCTCCACAGTTACCGTGGCTCCAGGGCAGCTTAAGCATCCTTCCTCGCACGCCTCCGCGCCCTCCTTCTTTACAATGACGGGGTTCACCATCTTTATTAGCCCATCTCCTACATCAACCACCGCAAGTTGCTTATCTATACCGACCTGGACCGCCGCCAATCCCACGCCTTGACTTAAATACATCGTCCTTGCCATGTCAGAGAGCATATCTTTTTCAGCCTGGGTGACTTTCGTAACTTTGGCGGCTTTTGAACGGAGGATTGGATCCGGGAATTTATTTATCTTAAGATCCGCCATAACTATTTTACCAGACGGTTTTTTGAATCCACATAGACGGGTCGCATTTTTATCTTGCGGGCTTTTTTATCATCGAACATTGCATATGAAAGTATAATCACGATATCGCCGACATTACCGAGATGTGCCGCAGCACCGTAAAGGCCGATCGTGCCCGAACCGGCCTTCTCTTCAAAAGCGTAGGTTTCGAATCTTGTGCCATTATTTACGTTTACAACCTGGACTATCTCGCCCGGCAGTATATCGGCCTTTTTCAGAAGCAAGCTATCTATGCCGATCGAACCTTCATAGTGGAGATCCACTTTTGTTATCGTCGCTCTGTGGATCTTTGATTTGCACATAAGTCTTGTCATGGTTCAGCACCTTCTTTTGAGGTCAGTTATGAGGTTAGCGAAAGACCTGTCGTAAGAACGCTCGGCTTCTTGCGAGAAGAAACACGCGGGAGCCTGGCGCATGGAAAGATGATATTGCAGGCATTCGCAACAGATCCCCTTTCGGGGGCATGGTTCGTAAGTACAATTACAGTTTGATTTGTTTTTATAGCGGTTTTCGCATTTCATCAGAAGATCTTAGCGATGCTTTTACGCCGAAGTAGGTTTTGCGGCATGGAAACCGGATTAGTCTTTCTTTCGCGTGCGTTTCTGTTCCTTTCTTATGGCGTATATGAGATCGCATAGGAATTTCAGAAAGGTGTTTTTGTTGTCTTCCTCGATTTCGGTGAACTCCATTCCGCAATCAAAGGGGGCAGCATCTTCAAGTGAAATCTTTTTTTTCCATATAACCTTGCCCTTGGCATGGACCGGATTTGGCGCGCCCGTTATGCCAAGTTTCAATTCTACAAGATCATCCTCTTTTAGCTCTTTGTCAAAAGTTTCGAACCTCAGTCCGTCCGCTGATATATTCTTTGTGCTGGTATTGTGAATGCTTCCAGTCTCCGGCACGGTATAAGATATCGGTATTGGCGTCTGCAGGCGCACGTAACGGCGCCTTTCAACGAATATGTCACGGATTTTTTTTACCATAACTGACTGGATTCCCTTTGGTTAGAAATATATCATACGGCCACCGCATCGTCAACTTAATTCGAAAGACTGCAGGATAAAGGCCTGTCTTCGATCGTCGGCCTACCGTACTATTGCCTCTCTGCTGCCGCGGCGGTTTGATTTAATGTGTTCGCCACGGCGGCTTCATCGAGATTATTGTTAAGCCAATTTTTTATGTTTTCCAAAACTTCTCTATCTAATGTGTAGTACGTCTGATGAATGCCGTCACTGACCGGTTCTCCTAGAAACGTCCCAAGGTATGCATAGTACGTTAAGCTGTGGTTTTTGTTGCCGGAGTCTTCAAGAGCCGCGTCAATAAGAGACGCTGTTTTCACCGATGCCTCCTCATCCCTGCCGCCTTGGAGTATGAGGACAGGAGTCTTTATCTGTTTTATGGTATCCATTGGATTTTCGGCCAGCTCTTCACGAATGTCTTTTAAGAAGCACTTCTTACCAAGTATATAAGCCCAATCGCCCTCTAAAGTCGTGGCCTTGGCGGCGGTTTCCTCTATAGTTCTGATAGATAGCTTGAGATATTCCTCGCTCCACCCTGCTTTGGAAGCCAGCGAGCTGATTGCCTCGATTTTTGATCTTGTGCCGGCTGACATGTTTACTGAAGGAGCCAGGAGCACCAGTCCTCGCGGTGCCGTATTTTTGACTGCGACTCTCATGGCGTAATAGGCACCTTTGCCGTGGCCTATAAGAAAGATCTTTTTAGGATCTATCACGGGCTGGGACGCTAAATAATTGAAGGCCGCATAGGCGTCATCTATCTCATCGCTTAAGGCAGTAGATGCCAGGTTCCCCGTAGAGGAACCGATGCCGCGCTTGTCTAGGCTTAATACATAATATCCGTTTTTGGCAAGGAACGCGGCCAGAGACGAAAATAACCCTTGATAGCGCCTGTCGTTGGGCCCCTGCCCACTGATGAGTAGCACTGCAGGGAAAGGTCCGTTTCCCGCTGGGCCACTCAGCGTACCCCCCAGTTCGACAGCTTTGGATTTTACTATCACATCCTTCTGGGAAAAGCCTTCAGGCTGCGGTTGGTACTCTTTTGCCTTAAGGATGATAGGCTCAAAGGTCCTCGTTATACTGAGGCCCTGCGAGGGGTTCTCTAATTTTATGAGGGCCTTATCGGACTTTGCCACCCATATGCTTGCCTGCGGGTAATCGCGTATTTTCAATATAAGATTTTCGGTCTTTATCTTTCTGCGGCCAATCTTTAAATATTCATCCTTGATCGAGGTGAGGACCACGAAACGCTTCTTTGGAGGCATGCTGAACCACGGCGAAGGTATGAGGGCATTGAATCCCTGGGATCGACCTTTTGTGAAATTGTAGTTTTCGATAAGGGGAAGGAAGGTTACAGGCGAATCTTCCTCAAATATGAATGTGTTTCTTTTCAAAGGTATATTATCTACGCAGGCAAACCTGGACTGGAATTTTGATACAAAGGAAGCGGTATTTTTGAAATTTTCTAAATACAGTACATCAGCGACTTTGTTGGCGATCCGCTCTTTCGTGTAGCTTTCAAGATTGTACTTATGATCCAGATTTAGTCTTGAGCGATATTCTGTGTATTGAGGGGCAAAGGGCATGTTTAATATGGCTTTGTATATCAGCTTGTCCTCTGTTGCGAATCTATCTATGCGGATAGTGCCGATATTGCGCCCACCGCTGTTTACCACGTAGTGGTATGTCTTGCGTTTTAGCCTGTCCAAATATACAAATGAGGCTATGAATAAAAACGTGAATAGTACCAGTGACGATATTACAGTAATATATAGTCGTCGCATTGTATGTTTCAGAAGGTTATGGTGAGTATCTCATAATCGAGTTTGCCGCTCCATCTGGCGGCGCCGCTTCCCGAGGAAGCCGTGTTCTTGATTTCTGAGGCAATCTGTGCGGGGCAGTTCGTCAATATCCTTTTGAATCGAAGGGAGCCTTCAGGCCTGATAACATTTTTGGAGGATTCGTAAAGATATGGTATAGACACCTGCGTCAGTATTGAAGAGCCAAGAGCGGGCTCCTGAGGCCGAAATACTACATCATATACTATCGCGCCGTCTCGGTCCAAAAAATTCACTTTTAATAACATATCGGATATATCTCTATACCCCTTGTTTCTTATTATTCCCTCTACTATATTCTGCCCTTTGAGCGCGCCGCTGGTTTCGAAGGTGGCGCTTAGTTTGGCAATCTCAATATATTTGGCGTAGTACTTTGCGTTGACTTTATGGAGCATCGCCTGATAGGCGTTGTTGAGCTCATCTTCTTTCAGTTCAAGGTATACGGCATATCCAACCAACGTCAGGACAAGCACCAGGCATATGACCAGGCTGGAAACCAGGGCGACAACAAGACTCTTTTTCTTTACGATCATATCTTAAATACCGCTTTTATAAAGCTCGCGCACCGAATTGAATATCGATATATACGCCGTCGTTTTGTAATCCGGGTAAGTCCATGGCCATGCGTTGAATGTTCCATCTTTATAATATAGCGTAACCTCCGCGAATATCCCTTTGCCAAGATATATCCTGTGTGAATAGTCCTTTGTGGAGAAGAGCACCACTTTTGACATATCAAGGTAGCCGGGATCTATATTGACGGCACGTTTCCCATCTCGTGACAGGGCTTTCTCTATGCGGTTGGTCGCTATCTTAATCATGTATATCCCGTCGAGGTTCATTAGCCTCTCGAAACTGATGAATTTTCTTTTGAGGCCATGCCCCATCTCGGCGGCATAATAGTCAGTGTGCTCAAAATCAAGAAGATCGCTTTCAAAGTCTATCCTACCGAAGACCCTTTTTAGGCGGGTAGAAGCCCTTCTCATATGCTCCATATCTTTTGACAGCATTCCTATAAAGAGCTTTACCTTGTGCGGTTTTCGGATAATTCCCATCTTAAGGCAGATCGCTCCGTTTTTCGCTGGTAGACTTCTTTCTTGAAATATAGTTTGTTATGAGCTCTTTGGCTTTTGAAGAAAGGTTATCAAAGAATACAGCTATGTCGTAATGCCTGATCTTGCCATCTATTATCACCGGATGCGCTCGGACCACAACCCCTTCCACTTCCACTTTCCTAATCTCTTTCCCATCCTTTGAGACATCCGGGATCATCAATACAAGGCTTACTCTTGACATAAGCGGCATATCACGGTCGACCTTGCAGTACAATCCCGAGGCGCTGATATTCAGTGTATGCGTTACCGCGTCAAAATTACCGGCATGGAACTCAAGAGATAATTCTTCGTCCTTTATCCTCGGCGCTTTTCTTCTTTCCTGTTGAGCCATGTCACGCTCCTTTTGTTTACTGTTCGCCGCTTTTTATTTGCCAGATCACCCAGGCGGCCAAGTAAATTTTCTGCCACCTAGCAAATGAATATGGAGATGGAATATTTCCTGGCCGGCATCCCTGTTGCAATTGATAACTATCCTATATCCGGAATTCTCCACCTTGGATTTCTTCGCGACATCTTTAGCTACCAAGACCAGATGGCCTATGAGGCGCTCATGCGCTTCTGTCAGATCTGAGGTCTTCTCGATATGCTCTTTGGGGATCACCAAGATGTGTACGGGCGCATGGGGCTTTATGTCCTCGAAGGCAAGCGCCGTTTCGTCCTCGTAGATGATCCTGGCTGGGATATTCTTCTTGGCTATTTCACAGAAAAGGCATTCTTTTTTTTGGTTCATCTGCGCACCTTCTTTAGATGCCTAGTTATAGTGAAGGACAATAAAGCGCGGGCTAACTATATTTCCTTAAGATCGTAATCAAGACTACCTAATCCCATAGCGGCGGCATAGTTAAGCTGTGTCGACCAGTCCGTTTCCGGATAACCGGCCTTAAAAACGTCCTTATTTGCTAACTTCAATATAATGTCAACAGAGGCCTTGTCGATCGCCACTGGATCGCGAGAAGCCATTATCCCGATATCATTAACTATCCTTGGATCATCTTTGGCAAGGCAGTCGCAGTCCTTGGTGATTTTGATAAGGAAATTAATAAATCCTATATTACCGTTGACCGCCTTTATCATTCCGCTGGCATATTCTACCATCTTTTCCTGCACCTTTTCAAGAGTCTCACTCCATCTTATTTCCACGGCCTTTGTCTTGCATACCACAGCGCATTCCCCGCAGCCTACGCATTTTCGCAGGTCAAAAACGATCTTTTTCCCTTTTAGTGTAAAGCAACTTGAAGGACAGACTCTTGCGCAAGAACCGCAGCCTACGCAGTATGACGGATTGACATCGGGATGGGCGCCGCAGTGCTGCTCGTATTTTCCGCGTCTTGACGCGCAGCCCATACCTATGTTCTTTATCGCGCAACCCATTCCCGTTACTATATGTCCTGTCATATGGGACATAGCCAGCATGCTATCGCATGACGCGAAGTCGGAAGCTATCTTAACCTTCGAGAAATGTTTGCCGGATACCGGTATTTCCACGAAATTTGTGCCGCGCAGTCCGTCAGCTATGATAATCGGGATTCCGATGTTGCGGAGGTTGAAACCGTGTTCATCGGCAATCCTTAAATGCTCCACCGAGTTGGCCCTTTTACCAATCTTGTATATAACGTTGGAGTCAGCCATGAAGGCGTTTGCGGTTCTCAGCATTACATGCCTTGCCACCTCTGCGGCCCACTCGTGCCTTATGTGACCTGTGTTGCCGACGTCGCCGAAATGTGTTTTTATAGCAGTAAAATCATTTTCTTTTATGAAATCAAGGATGTGGCTTTTTTCAATCAGCTTCGTAATCGCGGCTGAAACGGATGTGACGGAGTCCGTATTTTTCGTCTTTATGAAGTAGACCTCGCTACGCATATTTTCTATCCGTGTCGGTATATATTCTGATCTTATTGCGGCGAAGCAGCGATGTGGTAACACCATCTCCTTTTACAAGCTTTCGGCTGAAAGTCCCATCATATATATAGCCGCATCCGCATGATGGGCTTTTTGATTTCATTATCGCTTTGTCAAGTCCGTATTTTCTGGCTATCGCAAGCGCTTTTCTGGCGCCTGCTATGAGTATTTTTGATACGTCCTTTCCGCATGGCGTCAGAACCTTCGCTTTTTTATCCAACACGTCGCCACCATCCCCTCCCGATATTTCGCATTTGAAGCGCGGTATCGAACCTCCCCCGAGACTTTCAGGGCATACTGGCACGGCGATTCCGTCCTCGACCATACGTCTGATAACATGCCGTAGCTTGTTCTTTCCATTATAGGTACAGTTTATTCCCGCAAGGCATGCGCTGACCAAGTATTTATGGCGAACCTTTATACGTGATTTCTTATCGGCAGGAGCATCCATAATAGCCGATCTTTTTCCCAAGATCCCAATACTCACCTTGGTTGTAGACGAACGGCTTTGCCTTTTCATAATCGATTTTACCTTTTTCATCTATTATCTTTTCATCAGTGTGAACGGCCACGACTTCGCCTATGAAAGCGTCGTGGGAGCCGAGCCTCAAAATATCTTTAAGCCTGCACTCTATATTTACGGGACACTCGCTTATCATAGGCGATGCTATCTTTGACGAAGGAATTGCCTTAAAAGAGCACTCCTTGAACTTATCGGTATTCCTGCCCGAGTGCGTTCCGCAGAAATCGACCTGGCTCATGATATCTTTTGACGGGATATTTACGACGAATTCACGTTCAGATTCTATGATCTTGTGGGAATATCGGGAAGGTCTTATCGAAACGTAAATTTGCGGAGGTTTCGAGGCAATAACGCCGCACCATGCGATAGTTATCGCGCAAGCCTTATCGTTGGATCTATCGAGGCAACTCACCAAAACAACTGGGAGCGGATAAAGAGCTTCGCTCGGAGGAATATTCCGCTTAGACATCTTGACTTCAACTGGCCGGCGTCGCAGTAGTACTTTCTTTCTTCTTGTCTTTATTGGCGGTGGAGCGCCAGCATCTTTTGGTGCAGTAGTACTTACCGTCCCTGTAGTACCAACGTTTCTTTTTTATCGATTTCTTGCAGCCTTCACAATTAGCCGGCCTTTCTTTCTTTGCCGGAGCAGCCGCTTTTTTCTCTTCTTTTGCAGCGGCCGCTGGTGTTTCCGCGCTTGCCTGCGGAGCCGGCGTAGCCACATTCTTTTGTTCCTCGGCCGCTTTTGGCGATTCCGCCTTAGGGGCCTGTGTGATTTTCCCTTCACTATCTTCCTTTTTTTCGTCTTTCATCTCTTCAGCCATGTCTCACCGTTATTAAAGTTTACTTTTTATCCAGAAACCTTAACCATTGAAGATATATATATTCCAAAAGCCTTCCTTTATCAGCTCCGTTTATCTTGGTAAATCTTACTCCTGTTTCAAACGCTGTGCCTGTGGCGGGTCTTCTTTGCCAAGCAACTTCGCAGGCAGCGAATACCGGCACGTTATCACCGGGAACTTCCATGGAAAGATTTAGCTCGGTACCTTGATCTAGCTTTCTGTCAAGTATGATAAGCGCACCTTCCTTGGAGATGTTCTTGACCTTTGACGACGCCCTTGATTTATCGCTCAAAATATCGCAGATGGCGCTAAAGGCCGCTTCGAATCTTAAGAATTTTCTTCTTTCAGTCACGACTACCTCTATGGATTATTCGGATCGCGGTAAAAAAATAAGGGGATAAAAAGGTCTCTTCTATCCCCTTATTTTCTGCGTTATTAACCGTTAGGGATTACTTGCAGCTCCTAAACACAAATTCTGGCTCTAACACCGGGCAATAACCTTCCGGTATGGGGAACGGGAATGTAGCTGTCTCATACACTCCTGCGCCAGTGCGCACTATCGTCATCCCAACGCCTTTGGCTAAACCGACGGTAAGACCAGAGAGCACATTATCCTCTACGCTCGTGTCATAGATATTCTTCGGAAGCTCGACCCAGCCAGTCACCACGTTGGCAAGACCTCTGTAGAGCTTCTTACCCATATCCTGAGCATAACTCGCTGTCGCTATATTAACGACCATCAATATAGCAACAAATATAATTATACCCTTCACCATTTTCGTCATTTTACTTTGTCACCTCCTCCCAACTTAAATTTGCCACAAGTATAACATACTAAAATTGCTTTGTCAAGTATTTATAACGTTTAAGCGTTTGTTTTTCCTGCGGAGCGGCGCGCCTTTAGTATATCATCCACGACTTCAGAGATCTTTTCGCGATCTTCAGGCCTAATATCTATGAACTCCACCCCCGTGTCATAAGTATAGATCCCTTTCTGCTTGGGGTCGGACTTCTTTACGACCCACACTATGGTACCGCCGCATTTTATTGGCGGCTTGGACTCATCAAGAAAAAGCTCTATATCCACTCCTTGGAAAAGCCCAAGGTCTTCCTTCAACAATACGCATATGCCGCCCGCGCCGATGTTTTCGGTATGAGTCGATATGGTCTTGGAAGTGAGCCTCTTTTTTATAGATATGAGGCACTTATAGTTGGCCCTTGGAAATCTTCTTCTATTGATCCCGTTCCACATAATGTCATCTTCCTCCGATTTTCAAAGCCATTATACACAACCCTCTTTGCTAATGCAAGCACATTCTATTCAAATTTTGTATTTACAATCTCCAGGGGACGGGTGTATAATTATTCGGAAAAAAATTATGTACAGAGAATTTTTTGGTCTGAAGGAAAAGCCTTTTAACATAACCAGCGACCCAAACTTCCTCTATTTAAGCCGTGTTCACAGAGAAGCCTTCTCGCATCTTTTGTACGGCATAAAAGAAAGAAAGGGTTTTCTTGAAATAACCGGCGAGGTGGGCGCCGGTAAGACGACTCTGTGCAGGGCCCTCCTCAGCAAGCTCGACAAGAACACCAAGAGCGCTTTTATCTTCAATTCCACTCTTCCTGAGATGCAGCTTTTGCAGGCCATACTAGAAGACTACGGTCTTGTGGTAGAAGGCAGAAGCAAAGTTTCGCTGCTCAAACAACTGAACCGCTTTCTCATAGAGGAATTGACGAAGGGTAATAACGTTATACTTATAATAGATGAGGCGCAGAACCTTAAACCCTCTATACTCGAAGAGATAAGGATGCTTTCGAACCTGGAAACAGATAAGGAAAAGCTCTTCCAGATAATACTCGTGGGCCAGCCAGAGCTGAAAAATAAGTTAAATTCACCGGGCTTGAGGCAGCTTCGCCAGCGTATCGCGGTGAGATTTCACATCACACCCCTTGAGAAAGACGAGGTCGGAGAATACATTTATCATCGTCTGAATGTCGCCGGATCATCCGGCCAGATAGTGTTCGCCCCTGACGCTGTGGAATGCATACACAGGTTTTCCGGCGGGATTCCGCGCCTTATAAATATGGTTTGCGACAAGGCCATGCTTACCGCATATGTCAAAGAGACGCGTACAATAACGTTGCCGATAGTCGAAAAGAGCATACAGGAGCTGGAGGGAGTCATAGCAGCTTGATTACAGCCGTAGCGATAAGTTAATGATTTAATCTGAAGGTATATTATGAGCATCATACAGGAGGCCTTGAAGAAAGCCCAGGAAGATACGATAATCAGTGTGCAGAAGGTCTTAATGCAGCCGCGCGAAGATGCGCAGGCTCAGTCAGTTGGTCGCGCCAAACCGAATGACGCTCGCCTATCCCCTGCCTCAGCAAAGATCGGAAGGCTGGTGGGGCGCCCTAAAAAGGTCGCCATCATTACTGTTGTGATTCTTCTGTTGTTCGCTGTGGCATCGCTTACGTTTTTTTTGTTCAGACAGCTGTTAGAAGAAAAAGGCGGAGTGGGGATCAATGCTTCATTAGTTGCGCAAGAAGTCCATTATAGGTCTTTGAGCAATAGCTATCCTGGCGAGGAGGCGACGGGCATCCTTCGGCCTGCCAGCCAGAAAGAGGCTGTTTACGCCGCTCGAGCGCCGAGGCTTGAGCTGAACGGCATCATGTATCTTGAAGAAGGGCCGAGGGCTCTTGTCAATAATTCTATCGTGCAGGTCGGAGATGTCATTAGCGGCGCTAAAGTTACGAAGATAAACAAAAATAGCGTTGTTTTGATTTATAGTGATATTGAGATAACTCTCAACCTGAAATGACGTTATTCTGGGCGCGTTGATTATGTAGTGACCTTATCTCTTCGGGTATCCTCACCGGCCTTCCTGATCTGTTGGTGAATACGTGGACTGACTCGCCAGTGGCTACAAGCCGTTGACCTACAAAGAGATTGTACGCGAACTCGAGGCTGGAATTTTTGAGCTTCGGCATCCATGTCTCTATCCTTACGGTGTCGTCATATCTGGCCGGCGATTTGTACTGACAGGTTGCCTTGACCACCATCATGTAGACGCCCTTCTCTTCCAGTTTCCGATAGGATATCCCCTTTGATCGCAAATATTCGGTCCTGGCAACCTCGAACCACGTAAAATAGTTGGCATAATAGACGACCCCCATATTGTCGGTCTCTTGGTATCTGACACGTATCTCGGTTTCGTGTTTTTGCATTCCCAGCCCTCTTTTCACACGAAAAAATAGTAGGAAGTAGGATGTGGCGCTAAAGTTTCAGCTCCAATTTATGTATGTTGAATCCGCTTACGCTAAGGCTCTCGGTCTCTTTAAACCCTTTTTTTGCGCAAAGTTTCATCGCGTCGGACATCCTGTCCGTACAACGAAAGAACATTCTCTTGTAACCATTCTTTCTGCAGAAATCAACCGCCGTTTCGAGAAGCGCCTGGCCATAGCCGCAGCGCCTGTGTTTTGGGTCAACAAAAAGCCTTCGTAATAGCGCGTCCTCGTCCGTTTCTTGCTTAACTCCAACAGTCCCTACTATATCACCATCCTCTTCAACAACGAAGAAGGCGTCCTTCGAGCCTCCGTATGTTTCACCTATCCTATCGAGATCGCTATCCGAATACGCGGATTTGTCGAAAGGGTATTCTTTGGTCAGTATCGTAAGTATCAGATCTTTTACGCCTTTGGCGTCTTCCGCTCGGAACGGGCGCAAAATGTGCGGCATGACAACCTCCTTATAGGCCTCTTATCTTAACGATGACTTTCCTGCGGCGAGGTCCATCGAATTCGCAGAAAAATATACCCTGCCATGTTCCCAGCCGGAGATCACCGTCTTCTATAAATATGGTTTTGTCGACCCCGACAATCGTTGACTTAATATGCGCCGCGGCGTTTCCTTCCGAGTGTTCGTATTTACCTTCGGAAGGCATAACCGATTCCAGGCCTTTTATAATATCGCGCTTGACGCTGGGATCGGCGTTCTCGTTGATGGTTATACCGGCCGTTGTGTGCGGCACAAATAGATAACACACCCCTGACCTTACTTTAGAAGAACGCACCAGTTCTCGTATTTTTTCGGTTATATCCACCAGCTCATTACGGTTGCGAGTGGAAACCTCTATCTCGTCCACCGTCATAACATTAGCGCCTTTAGTATTGTTTTGATCAATCTCTCCGGAACGCCTTCCACTACTTTCGCAGAGCCTATCCTTACCGGCAGAATAAAGCGATTGGTTGCGTGGATAAACTTCTTGTCATGCGCAATGGCGCGGTATACAGACCGGAAAGAAAGTCCGCTTATAGATACTGGCAGGCCGGCCTTCCTGATAAGCGATTCTATCTTTTGCGCGTCATGCCTATCCATGATGCCTAAAGAAACAGACAGCCGCGAGGCGGCGACCATTCCTATGGCCACCGCCTCTCCGTGGTTGTATCTTTTTGAATAACCGCACGCCGCCTCGATAGCGTGGCCTATTGTGTGGCCATAGTTAAGTATTGCCCTTATACCTTTCTTGTCAAACTCATCTTTTGAAACTAACGAAGCTTTTATCCTGCTTGCCTTGGTTATCATGTATTCCAAAGCGGACGGCGAAAGCTGGCCGTGCCTTTCCAGATGATTTTGCAGAAACGAAAAGAGGCCCCGATCCTTTATGACTCCGTATTTTATTATCTCCGCCATCCCGTTTTTTAGCTGTCGCTGCGGCAGAGTTTTTAGAATAGATATATCTGATATAACTACTTTAGGTTGATAGAAAGCGCCCACGAGGTTCTTTGCGACTTTTAGGTCTATAGCGGTTTTGCCGCCTATGGCGGAATCTACCTGCGATAGAAGAGTTGTTGGCATCTGGACATATGGCACACCCCTTTTGTAGATCGCGGCAACAAAACCAGCCAGATCGCCTACCACGCCGCCTCCAAATGCTATTATGAATATACGCCTGCGGACATCGTATTTTGCGATGCGGCTAAGGAGCCGGATCGCGACTTCGGCGGACTTCGCCTTCTCAGAATCTGGGACGGTTTCGAAATGAACGCTGAAACCGCTGTTTAGGAGAGATCTACTAATGGTTTTCCCATAGAGGCGCAAGAGTCGCGAGTTGGTTACGACGATAGTGTCTTTGCCGAGATCGAGGCGCTTCAAGAATGCGCCGCAATTTCGTAAAAGGCCTGACCCTATCAGAATGTCGTAAGACCTCTCGCCTAAACTGACTCTTACTTTTTTCATTCGAATATTATTTGGCTGGCTTCTTTGAATCCGGCGCGGATGGCTTTGCCGCATCCTTAGCCGGCGCTGCCTTCGCGGTAGCTTGGCTCGGAGCAGCGGCTTCTGCACCCGGCGCTGCCACAGCCCCTTCAACGCCCTCAGCGGCAGCCGCCTTTTCTTTCTTAACCTTAAATCGGGTGATTTTTACCTTCGGTAGGCCGTAGACAGAGTCCTCCTCCTCTTTCCATTTATCCTTCTCTTTCAGAAGTTTTATCCTTTCGTATCTCTTGAGTACTGACCTGTGCTGTTTATCCTTATCGGATGAGCGTAGGCTTGGATGTTGTGACATTTCTCCTCCTTTTGAGTGTGGTGACTAATGAATAATCAACCTCATCGTAATTTGATATAAGCATCCTTGTAGATCCTCTTTATCGCAGCCAGATCTTTTTCTATCTGGCTTCCCGACCTGTTGGCGTATGACCCTGCGTAGACCCTGTAGTATGGCTCGTTGAACACCAGAAAGGCATCAAAAGACCTGTTGCGCAGCAAAGACACGGTCGCGTTCGCCGAGTCCTTGCTCCTGAATGTGGCAACTAGTATCGAATAAGGCTTTGAAGGATCCGCTGCCGATAGGTTTTTTGAATTTGTTTCAACAGATTTTGCCTTAGCCAAGGGTACGCTCACCTGCGAAGTGTTCAGTATAGCCTTATTCGCTGTGGCGGTGATGTTATTATGCGCGATAGCAGGCGGTTGGACAACTCCGGCGGCCTGCATTGCCACGGCCGTGGTAGCCGTCGCCCTTACCGGTTGCGCCTTTTTTCTGGCAAGAGCTCTCGTACGGTCTTTGCCGCTTTCCACGCCAAGGGCGTAAACCACCACCATCGCCATGACGATCCCTATCGATATAAATACGATCTTCTCCATCGTAAAAGTAAACGTCATGCGCCCTTCGAGATCGGCCTTAGGTAATATTTCAGAAAGCTTCGAAAAAGACCTTTTGGGCTGCTCGAATTCGAATAGCTCTTTTTGATATTTTTCTTCGTCCATAATTCATATCTGATTTTTGCGTATTATAACACAGGGACCGTTAAAATGCAATTCGAGAAGGGACTATTCTTTGAGGCCGATGTTGAGTCGGAAAAGCCTGCCTGATACCTGTATCGAGGGGGTCGCATAATTGCCCTCCAATTTGACAGAAAGGCTCTTCCATTTTCCTCCCTCATCTTTCAAGATCACGTTCGTTAGTTCCGGTGGTATCTTTGCTATAAGTTTGTCGGCAAAATATATAACTATGTCCGATTTGATGGTTCTATCGTCATTGAGGTCGCCGGTGAATGACATCATGAGATCGTCGCTTTTTGCCATAAGATTCTCTAGGCGTATGCCGCCTTTTTTCAGCTGTAGGCGGCCCCTAAGCTCCGGATATGTCCAGTCGCTACTGAAAGGTATGGCAAGCAGGCCGTCGAGATTATCGTATGAGATAGGCTTCTCCACCGCCTTTTTCAGGAAATGGACTTTTTTGAAATTAAAGTCGATTATGGCACGGCGGATGTCGGCGCCGCTTAAGGATAGTCGTATATCGGCATCTTCGGCAAAAATACCTATCCCGGTCTTTTTCTCGTTTATAGCAAAACCTTTAAAAACAAAAGAGGCCATGCCTCCTGTCTTGATTTCTCTGTACTCTATTTCTGTGTCGCTCATAGCCCCAAACACGAATACGGCTATCTGACCGTAAAAGATGTAAATCATAAGAAGCGAGAATGAAACGATTGCTATCCCCAGCAGATATCCTCGAAATCGCATCTTGAGCATCTCCCTTCATCGCGTTCTGGCAATTTTTCGAACCTCAAATTTTTTATATCGTTCCATGTCCTTTTTATTATATTCTCAAGCTCCGCTACCATGCCATCCGATATTTCCACAGTTTTTATGGCGTAATCACCTTTTTTAAAGCCTCTCATATTGGCAGTGACAGGCTCTACAAATACGAGCGTCCCACAACTTACCTTTCGCCCCTTATGCCGCCTCGGATCCTTTTCATATAGGAGCTTATATGAGATAAGCTGGCGCAGATAACCATCACAGTTAGGGCTTGAAAGGTCGCGGCAAGAGTCTATGCTTTTAAGATGGTCGTCGGGTTTCCCGGTTTTGTAGTCTACTACTCTTACCTTTTTGGCGGCCTCATCATCCCACTCGACCTTATCGTATTTACCGGTAAAAATTATATTTTCTCCTATCGTAATCGTGAGCTTTCTTTCGAGATCTATCGGCATGACCGGGGATTTGGAGGTTGCCTCAAACCACCCTTTGAGCGTCTTCATCTTGTTAAGGCAGTCACGCCGCATGGCGCTATCAGCTCCCTGAAACATAAGTTCCTTTTCGAATTCTTTCGCGAAAAAACTGAAGGGAGGAAATTTTTTTGTAGTCCCATATAAGCGATATGTCTCTTCAAGTGCCTTATGAACGCAGTTGCCGAAAACCAGGCTTTTTTTCTTAGCGCCTGGAAGTTTCAGCACGTCATTATATAGAAACTTTCGACGGCAGGTTATATAATTATTAAGCCGCGTAGGATTAAGGGTAATATTAGACACCATATCTTTGAGAACTTCTTCGGTTCCTATGAAGGGATCTTTGCTGTCGGTAGATTCTACCGATCTTATTAGCAGCTCCTCTTCATTGGTCATTTTGGGCGGAACTGGTTGGTCACGCAGCCCAAGTTTGTCCAGATACGAGGCTGGAACATCGTCTTCGGTCGGGCTTGCGGTAAATATAAGAATAGATTTGGCGCGTGTCATAGCGACATAAAACAGCCGCGTCTCATCCTGCAAGGCAAGCCTTTTGAACGAATCTCTGTCGCGCATAGATTGTTTTGTTTTGAAAAGGTCGTAAGGCAGCGGAATCTTCTCCGGTATGGGTTTGGCAGGCCAGCTCTTGTCCTGCAGGCAAAACGGTATTATGACAGCCGAGAATTCCAATCCTTTAGAGCCATGGGCTGTATAGACCCTCACTCCCGCTTGTGTTAACGTTACCAGGTTCCCCTGTATAGGTATACCGTGGTTCTTTCGCATCTCCATCTCTGAGACCAGCTCGGACAATCTTATACCGGGATTCGCAAGGTCGCTTGACTTTATCATATTAATGAAAGATCCGATGGCGCGTAGCTGCCTTATCCGCAACAGGGAGTTATCGTTGTATTCAGAAAGTATATGCCGGTAGATGCCGGCGTCCTTTATAAAATCAATAATCAGGGTGTGCGCAGGCGTGGTGGCAGCGCATGAGAGGAGTTTTTTTATTACAGAGGCCGCGGCCATAATGGATTCCGGTTTTTCAAAGGCCGGCATATCATTTGAGGAGGAAGATAAGCGAAGAAATTCCTCCAGCATAGTTAGTTCCCGTTGGGTCTTTCTCCTCTTCTCATTTACGAAGCTGAGGAAGCGCAGGATGTCAGCTTGGGGTATGTGTAAGTAATCCGCGGAAAGGACTTTGTAGAGGGCTAGGTCCTTAGACTCACTGTCTTTCGGATCGGCCTTAGCAAGCTCGAGCACATCGAGGAGCTGCATAACACGCGGTTCGGAGCTTATGTCTTCTTTGCCGTCAGTCGCGTAAGGTATGCCAGCCCGGAGAAACGCATCTATGATTTTAAGGATCTGCTCGCGTTTTCGCACGAGGATCGTTATGTTGTTATAAGGATGCGAACGCTCATCATCGCTTAATGACGGATCGTTTGCTATCCTTTCTTTGAGCTCCTTTACCTTGTCGACTATGTATAGGAGCTCCTCTTCTTCGGTTGAGAACTCTTTGTAAGATATTTCTTTGGTGGTAGGCCGCCTAACGCCCTTGAGGGGTTTATCCTGGACGCGCTCGCCGATAGGAATCAGCTCTATTATCTTCTTTGAGGCGCCTATTAGGTCATCTGAGGACCTGTAGTTGTCTACAAGCGAAATCTTTTTTATTTCCGGAAACTTTTCTTCAATCAACCTGAAATTGGCGATACTTGCGCCCTGGAAACGGTATATAGACTGGTCGTCATCTCCCACACAGCAGATGTTAGGGCGCTTGTAGTCAAGAAGCGTGAAGAGAAGCTCCAACTGAGCGCCGTTAGTGTCCTGATACTCGTCTACCATGATGTACTGATAAAGATTCTGGCATTCTCTACGCAGGGGCTCTTCGTGCTTTAAAGCTTCTGTCGCGTAAAGTATCATGTCGTCGAAGTCATACCGGCCTCTTTCGTCAAAGACCCCTTTCGTCTTGCCGGTCTTTATCTCCTCGTATCTTCTATAAACGATGGAAAACGCAAGCAGTCTTTTTATATATCTCTCCTCCATCGACCGATAGTACGCGTCCTTTTTTTGAAGGTACTCTTCAAGATCGGAGGGAGTTATGCCGTCTTTTTTGAGATCGCTTATCTTTTTAAGGATTTCTTTCAGATATGTGTAAGGCGCCCTGAAAGGCCGTATCTCATCAAGAGAATCTGTATTATCCAGTATGTACTGCACGGCCTTAGCTTGCTCTACCTCATTGATCGGTATTTTTTCGCCCACGTAATTAGCCGCCTCGGCCGATCCCTGCAGTATTGAATTGGCGAAACTATGAAATGTGCCAACTTCGATATCATACCCCTGCGGCCCAACGATCATACCCAGCCGCTCCTTCATGGCCTTAGAGGCGGAATTGGTGTAGGTAAGTATCAATATATTCTCGGGCTTTGCGTCTGTATTGAAAAGTATCGAGGCGGCCCTGACAGAAAGAAGCTGAGTCTTGCCTGTTCCGGGACCGGCAAGAACAAGGAGTGGACCGTGGATGGTATCAACAGCCAGCTTCTGCTGGTTGTTGAGCTGCTCGTAGAATCGCATATAATCTTTCATGTCTTTCAACGGTCGGGCCGGGTACTTATGAAGGCTTTGACTGCTCCAATATCTTGGCTATCTTTGAGATTAGCTTTGCGTCACGCGTGTAGCTGTAGCCGGTGGTGGAGGTGGTTCGGTGGGCTATCAGAATCTGAAGTTTGACCAAATCCTCGAGAGCCCGCTTCACTTTCAGGCGGTCCTCTCCTATCCATGTTGCGACACCACGGGGCGTATCTATGGACGCCTGGTTCTCGTGAAAGAACCTTAATATTTTTAGGTGAATATTTGATTTACGCAGCCCTGCCAGGTCCATATAGTTCCTTTTCAAGGAGCGCTCTAATGTCCTTTTTCTTTAATACCTTCAGAAACGCTTCAACAACTTTAGGGTCAAACTGCGTGCCGGCATTAGCCTTGATCTCTTCCGTTGCCTCTCCCAGCGTCTTAGCAACCCTGTATGGTTTCTTGGTTATCATGGCCTCGAAGGCGCTTACCACCGCCATTATGCGCGCTCCGAGAGGGATCATATCCTTCTTCAGGCCTTTGGGATATCCGCTGCCGTCATAGTTTTCATGATGGTATAGTATTATTGGCGTAGCGGATTTGAGTGCTTTCATATGTTTTATTATCGCCACTCCGGCGGCAGGATGTTCCTTTACCATTTCATATTCCTCTCCGGTGAGTTTTGCCGGCTTGGCCAGGACCTCCTCCGGCACGAAGATCTCGCCGGCATCATGGAGGATCGAGGCATATTCAAGGCTTTTCAGTTCGTCCTCATCCATGTGCATCTGTTGGCCTATAGCCATAGCTATCTTCACGAATGAGGTGCGCGGTATATAGGTACCAGGCGCTCTTGTGTCGAGGACCTTGGCCAGAGACTTTATCGTTCCCATCGTAAGCTTTTCTTGCTCCTTATAAAGCTGAGCGTTCTTTATGGCTATGACGGCTTGTTCCGCCAGCGTAGACATGATTTCCTGGTCGAAGGTGGTAAATGGTTTTTTGTCCAGTTTGTCGTAAAGCGTAATCACGCCTATTACGTCTTCATCTATTAGGGGTGTGGCAAGATAGTCGCGACCGCGTATAGGTCTTCCGAATTTGACAGCCTTGCCCGGCGCCCACCTTCCAACCCGCACCTTTTTTAGACGTATGTTCTTCTGTCTGAGGTCAACCGTCACTTTGGGCAACAGTACTTTTCTCTTCGAGTCCACCAGTTTTATAGAACACCTCTGCGCCCGCATTATCTGCAAAGACAGCCGGGCGATACGCGGTAGCAGCTCGTTAAAGTCGAGGGTCGAGCTGATAAGCCTGTGAACTGTATGGACTGTCGAGAGCGCTATAGCGCGGGGGCGGAGAGTTTCGTAGAGCTTTGATAGCTCCATCTCTTTTTGCGCCTCTTTTATGATGGTATCGAGGAAGGCGGAAAATATTTGGAGTATTTGCGTGGAAATATCCTTCTTGCGGTAGCAACCGCCGACATACCCGTATATTTTATCTGCCTGTGCGATGGCGCTTACAAAACCGTGCAGGCCTTCTTCACAGTCGAACTTTATAATTGTCTTCTCTTCGGCCGCTCTCGTTATCACGCCAAGGATATTCTTAGCGCATTTTTTTATCTTTCGGCGCTGCAGCCCTTTTTCGAGCGGGCACTTACGGCATATGACCTCTTCGACATCCTGTAAAGATGGCTTTCTTTTTTCGAGCAGCCACCAGCTTGCCCCCTTTATAACGCGGGCAAAGCACTCTTCAGCCCTTTTCAGGCTCTGGCTCTTTCGAAGCCTGTCAAAAAGTTCTTTCTGGTATGCGTGATTTTTGGTGTTTTCCATTATAATAAGTGATTATAGACCTTGCGAGTTAGGTATGTCAATCCCTATCTAGCGGGATGTTTTGTGAAGGCGATATATGCCTGATAGGAATCGTCGAATATGTTGAAGATGGTATCCAGTTTTGTTACTTTCAATATTTCAAGTATTTTTTGCCCTAATTGCGCCAACCCCAGATTAACGCCCGCCGCCCCGAGATCTTTCGATATCTCCATAAGCGCGCTAAGAAATATTGATGACATGTATTCGATGGTGGAAAAATTTAATACCACCGCCGTTATGCCACGCGAGATATTATCTTTTATGAGCGTTTTTAATTTTTCGGCCTCCTCAGGTCCCAGCTCCGGGCCTCTCGGCTTAAGAAATAAAATCGACTCTTTTGTCTCTATGTCTATCTTGCGCCCCATATCTTATTCTTTCGTGTGGCCGGCTTTTTGTATACGCCTTTAAAATCCCAAGGAACTGAGAAGCCTGCCCATCCAGTGGAGACGGTACATGGTGCTCTCTACCCTGCCAAGTTCTCTGATAAGTTTTGCTTGCGTCTCGGCTACGCCTTTTTCGGCGATACGCAGCTTTTCATATTCCACTCCGCCTTTCTTTATGAATTCAGCCGCTTTTTCAAGTTCTCCCTTGTCAAAAAAGGTGCCATGCCTATGGCATTTATCGACTATTATGCCGGAATGATGCATATAGTTTTTGCGCCACATCAGCTCACCGCACCTCGGACATTTGAAATATTTGACGGCCTCTATCTGGCCGAGTGGCTGGTAGATTTGCCTAAGCCTTTTAATCTCATCGACCGTGAAAACAGTCGGCTTCATGCCCAGGGCTGACTTCTCCTCCTCCACATCGACCCATATACCGCCGCAGCGCGGACACTCATCTACCTCACAGCCTTCGACATCCGCAACCGTCATATCAACTCCGCATTTTGGACATCTCATTGTTGGTTACTCCTGAGGCTTAAACTCTTTCATACGGTTCGAAGAACTTCTTGTACTCGTCTAGCGCGTAACGGTCCGTCATGCCTGCGATGTAGTCACAAATAACGCGTTGCTTTCCCTCTCTCTTGAGGCGCGCCTGTGTGCTGGGAGGAAGCTGTTCCGGCTTATCAAGATATATATTAAAGAGGCTTTCGATGAACCTGTAGGCCTTGTTGGCCATCCTAACCACTCTATAATGCTGGTATAGGTTTTTGACCAGAAATTCGCGCATCGCATCGCGCAGCGGCTTCATGTTCTTTGACGACTGGACGATCCTCTCAGGTATGTTTATAACATCCTGAATGGTGCGAATGCCGAACTTTTTTATATTTGACTCGGTCTGGATTATGACGTCCGTCACCTGATCGTTTATAAGCCCGCGTATTATCTGGTATTTACGGATCTCGTCTTTTATCCTCGGGTATCTTTTCTCGATCGCCTTCTTCTTATCCGCCCAAAGACGTAAATGCCGTAGATCAGTCTCTTTAATGAGACCGCTCGTTATCCCGTCGTCAAGGTCGTGGTTGTCATAGGCTATCTCGTCCGCTATGTCGACCACCTGGATCTCCAGCAGGGGCGAGCCCTTCGATTCGAACGGTATGGCTGGTCTTGGCCTGTCAAAGGAGGTAGAGTGTTTTATTATCCCCACCCTTACCTCGTATGTGAGGTTCAGGCCCGGAAATTCCGGATAACGCTGTTCGAGATAATCCACCACCCGTAGCCCTTGTGCGTTATGTTCAAAACCACCATAGTCCTTCATCATATCATGCAGCGCGTCCTCGCCAGAGTGGCCGAAGGGCGTGTGTCCTAGATCATGCGCCAGGCTTATGGCTTCCACTAGATCTTCATTCAGCCGGAGCGCTCTGGCTATCGACCTCGCGATCTGGCTAACTTCGAGAGTATGCGTAAGCCTTGTCCTGTAATAGTCACCTTCGTGATTGACAAAGACCTGAGTCTTGTATTCTAGCCGCCTAAATGCTGTCGAATATATTATTCGGTCACGATCGCGCTGGTAGCACGACCGATAATCATGCTCCGCCTCCTTATACACCCGTCCTTTAGTCATTCGGCTGTGTTGGGCATAAGGAGCAAGAAGATCTTCTCTTTTTTCCAGGTCTTTTCTTTTTAACATACGTTTATTTTTTCTTTAGGATATTGTACAGGACATCTAAGGATTCGGATACTATCTTGGTGTTAGCCACGATTGGCATGAAGTTCGTGTCGCCCGTCCACCGAGGGACTATATGAACGTGGACATGCCCAGGATATCCCGCCCCGCCTATCTTACCCAGGTTCCACCCTATATTGTAGCCGTGCGGTTTCATCTTTTGGTCGATGACAGCCTTTGTCCTGTTGACAAGGCGTATGAGGTCGAACAGTTCAGCATCTGAAAGAAACTCCAGAGAAGATAAGTGTCGGTATGGAGCGACCATTATATGGCCGTTGTTATAGGGATATATATTAAGCATTGAAAAGGAATGAGTGGATCTTTCAAGAATATATCGTGCCCTCGGGTTTTTTGCGTTCTTCGCTCCACAAAATATGCACTTTTTCCTTTTCCGCAGGTATATGTATTTGCTGCGCCACGGGGCCCATAACCTATCCATTCAAACACCTCATTAGCTTACAAAATCACAAAGACGCCCGCTTTTCCTTTTCCAGCTTTGCGCGGGCATCAGCGAAGAAAGGTTCCGCGAACTCAGTACACCATGTCTTTTCCTCAAATGGCCTGTTGGACACCATATTGAGGAAGTTTTTGAAATCATCAAAGTAGCTGCCGTATATGTGAAAACTGTCGCTTATATCAACATATCTACCCACACTTACCGGCTTGGAAGCAATCTTCGAGATTTCTTCAGCTATAACCCTCTGCAGGTCCGTCAGTGCGAATATATTCATAAAACTCGCCTTATAGGCGTCCCGCGAGCGCCAGTGTGTGTTCATATCCAGCGAATAGTGACCGTTATCCTGTTTTACGAGACGGCACCATATTCGTTGCAGGCACGGCGGATCATCTGTTTGGGGGTCAAGCTTTGCGTTCCATGTTATACCCTGCGCTCTCCTGGAATAGGGGGTACTAGCAAGCTTTTTTGCTATATAGTTTAGCTGGTCTATCGTCTGGCCATCTATGTAGTAGCTGGCAAGCCTCTGATGGTAAGTATATGTCCACTTGCCTTCTTCTGGTTTGATCCAATGGTCATGGATACCCAGAACAACTTCCTGCCGGTATATTTCCAGATCCTCGAGGCCGCCAGGAAATGCCCTGTGGATCCTTGGTTCCTTGAAAGGATCGTTTATGACCATTATCATTGTGGAATCTTTGCTTGGCGCGTCGCCTGGCTTGTCGTATTCAGTCTTTATGTCGAGTCCTTCTTTCCAAGTCGCTATAACAGCCCTTTCCCACACTTCTGGTAACGTGTCTCCCTCGACCTTTAGAACAGGTATCTTTCTGTTTATCATAGCGTAAGAATCTTTCCTTCTATTTTTTTATCTGTCACCTCAAGGATGCCGTAAGAGTTGGTATCGGTAAAAATCGTATCGGTGGGGCTTCCTGGATTGAAAAAAAGCACCCCTTCTTTTGTAATGTTGACGGCAACATGTGAGTGGCCAAACACGATTGCGTCTACACTTCCGAACTCCGAACGGACTGTCTCCATAATGTCTCTGGGAGCTCCGTATCCATGTATTAGGCCTATCTTGAATTTTCCGACGCTTATCACCTCCTTGGAGTTAAGGGAACGACGAAGCTCGGCGCAGTCCATATTGCCAGCTACGGCATACAGCTTCTTCAGCTTTTTAAGCTTCGCGAAGAAGTCATAATCAACAAAGTCGCCGGCGTGAATCAACATGTCCATAGATTTTATATCTTTGTATATTACCGCCGGCAGGTCCTCCGCGACTCTGGGAATATGTGTGTCTGATAATACCAGTATTCTCAAGTCAACACTATTCTCTTTTTACGATAAAGGTTAAGAAGATTATTGATAGTCCGGCTATCCCAGATAGTTATCTTGAGCTCCTTGGCGAGAAGTTTTGTGTTCTCGTCCATGCCTTTTAGGGGTATTATAACTTTATTCGATATCTTGCAGTTTAGAGACTTGGCATTCTTTATAAAGGATATTATGTCATTTTCATTTAAGTTGCGGTCATAAACCTGCGCTATCCAGAAATTGCCTCTGAAGGAGGCAGCCACATACTGTGAGGAGTCGGCAAAATATCGTGTCTCAACTTTAGTAAAATGCGGCAGTTTTATGCTCTTGGAGTCTACCTGAACGAGATCGTTAGAAAATGAGCCAAATAATTGGGCGATTCTAGACGAAGCGCTCATGGCGTACTCCTGTTCAAAAGAAGTCATATAGGATAATACCTCTTCCCTGAAAAGAGACACCTTGTCGAAAGTGCCGTCTATGAGTAGATCCTTTTTTCTCTTGTATACGTTCTTAAGCCAGAACTCAAGCATAACGTCATCTATGGAGTAGAATACGCCGTTTTTGGTTATGAGCCCGATTTCGCAAAGATGCGCCAGGGTGTCCGCCGCCTCGCGTTGACGCATCTTAATCGTTTTCGCGATATCGGGGCGCCTGTTGATGCCGTTGGCGATCGTAACTAATACCGAGATGTGGATGTCCCTGCGCTTGGTATCGAGAAGCTCGAGCAGATAATTCAGCAGATATTGATGTATGACCCCGTTTGCGTTATAAACAATATCCAATATTGCGTCAGCAAGTTCTTCCTTGCCGACGAAACTCTTCATCCGATCCATGGCAATGGATTTAAGACTGCTGGCTAGCTTGCTCAGGTAAAACGGATTGCCATCAGTAAAAGCCAGCAGAAATTTCCGAGTAAAATCCTCTATCTCAAACCCTCCAAGCCTTGTGTCCAGAAACTCGCAGGATGCCTTGATGCCAAAGTTAGACACCTTCACTACCTCGAAGTTCCCAAAGAGTAGGGACAGCTTCTCGGATATTATCTTCTTTATAGCGAGGTTTCTGGAGCTTGAGATAATATACATTGTATCCTTCTGGACCATGATGACTTTGCCGAATCCCGAAAAAGGGTTCTTTATACCAAGGTGCTCAAGGTTGTCGAATTCATCGAGTATTACTATGCATGGAATATTGATCTCCGCCTTCATTACAGATGTCAGTTCCAGAAGGGATGAATAAGCTTGGTCGTATTCTTCATTTTCTATTAGAGAATAGATCTGAGAAGCTGCGCAAGCCGTCCTGGGGAGAATGTCTTTCGATTTCTCCATAAGATCGGCAAGGTCGGTGGGTGGATTCTGCCCTCTGGCAAGAAGTGCATTATAAAGGAGAGTAGCTATGAATTTTCTGGCAAATGAACTAAAAGGCTCCTTTACGACTTCCACATATATAGGAATGAAGCCCTCATCCTGTATCGATCGCAGAAAATGCAATATGATAGATGACTTTCCAGCCAAGCTCTGTCCCGTAAGCGCTACATTCTGTCGGTAGCCGTCTTTAAGGGCAAGGGCCCTTTTGCGCAATATTTCCAGGACATCATCTCTACCGAAAAACTTTTCTCCTACAACAGGTTCGCTGAACATGTATTCACTCGTGCTTTTTTTAAATAAATTTATCCTGCGTATACAATTCTATCGGCCACACATACAAAGGTGGAGTAGAATGTAGATTCTGTTGCTATCTTGTCAAATAAAATTCTGGATTCTGCGGTTCTCCGTTTCGGCGTATCTCAAAATGGAGCATCGGTTCGGTAGCACGCCCGCTTGAACCCACCCTAGCTATCACATCACGCTGGTTGACTACATCGCCCACGTTTACCAGTATTTCGGAATTGTATGAGTAGACTGTCTGGTAACCGTCCATGTGGTCTATTATCACTGTCTGCCCAAAACCCTTGAACTGGGAATCCCGATAGACGACCTTTCCAGACTTTGAGGCCATGACGTTCGTTCCTTCGCGCGCCCTTATATCTATTCCCTTATTGATTCCTTTGTCGACTTTTGAGCCGAAGCGCGATACTACCGTTCCGCGAACCGGCCACATGAAAGAACCGGAACGGGCAGCCGTGTAATTGCGTTTTTTAGTCACCTGTTTCGAGGATACGGCGCTAGGCCGACTCGGTATGGTCAATATCTGCCCTTTCTCTATAACGCCGGTGTTTTTGATGGAGTTTATCCTGGCAAGCTCATCTATGTCGACGTTATAGGCTTTTGATATACTCCATAGCGTCTCCCCTGGTTTAACTATATGGCGCATCGATTGCTGCGCGATTGGCTGCAGGCCGCCGGCGGCAGGGGCAAGTCTTACCACATCGTATTCCTGCGGATAGGATGACATGCCGCAAGGCGCGCTGTAGCTTGCATAGTTATGCGACCGCGAAGTGGTAGTGCATCCCCCAAGAAATAAGATCATGACTATGCTTATAATAGTTCTCATAAGTATTTTATTACGTCGCTTCAAACGAAACAATAAAACCAGAAGCATAAAAACCCTCCGGCTCTTTTGTCGCTGGAGCGGGTGAAGGGAGTCGAACCCTCGTACCCAGCTTGGGAAGCTGGAACACTAGCCGTTGTGTTACACCCGCTCAAAATCTTGTTATCCTCCTGAAAGCGGAAAATCTGTCCTCCAAATCCTTCCTAGATATCTCCAAAAGCCTGTTGACGCTGAAATCCTCGACCGCGAAAGATGCCATTATGCTGCCGTATATGATGCTCTTACGTATGTTGGATTCGCTCAAGATCCTAGACCTCGCCAGGTACCCCATCATTCCGCCGGCGAAGGTATCACCGGCGCCCGTCGGATCATAAACAGTTTCCAGTAGATACGCCGGCGCGATAAAGTGGGTATTCTTTGAGAAGTAAAGCACACCGTACTCTCCCCTTTTTATTATCACGGCCTTGGGGCCGAACGATATGATAAGCTGCGCCGCCTTTAATAGGTTTGATTCGCCGCTCAGCTGTCTGGCCTCCGCGTCGTTGAGAAGCATTATATCAATCTTATCAAGGAGTTTCTCAAGGGATCTTCTTTTGGTCTCTATCCAGTAGTTCATCGAATCACAGGCTACCACCTTTGGTCTTTTGACTTGCTTAAGGACGCTGTATTGAAGGTCGGGATCTATGTTAGCAAGAAACAAAAAATCGGGGTTTCGTAATTTTTTGAGAATCTGGGGGTTAAAATTGCTGAAGACATTTAAATGCGTTGCTATGGTGTGAGCGGTGTTTAGATCATAATCGTAGCGACCCTCCCATCGGAATGTCTTACCCTTTGCCACTGTAAGGCCGTCTATTCCTATACCCCTCTTTTTAAACATTGTTAAGTATCTTTTAGGAAAATCTTCGCCTACTACGGCGACGATGTCGACCTTGTCAAAAAACGAGGCGGCAAGTGAGAAAAACGTAGCCGAACCGCCCAATATCTCTTCTTTTTTACCGAACGGAGTTTTCACGGTATCAAGCGCTACCGAGCCTATGACAAGTATACTCACGACACAGCCTTTCCAAAACACCTCTCGGCGGTTTTGATCGAGCAATACTCACCACACATAGTGCAGACGTCCTGCATATCTGGACGCGAACTCTTGCGATAGCGGGTGGGCCTTACCTTATCGATTGCCAACTCGAACTGTCTCTTCCAATCTCTCGCCTTTCGCGCCCTTGATATCATATTATCCCAATTTATAGCGTTCTTGACCCCTTTTGCTATATCTGCCGCATGCGCCGCTATCTTTGCCGCTATCACACCTTCCATCACGTCTTCAACGGTTGGCAACCGCAGATGTTCAGACGGAGTAACATAGCAAAGGAAGTCAGCGCCCTTTGCCCCCGCAAGAGCCCCTCCTATTGCGGCGGTGATATGGTCATATCCCGGCGCGATGTCTGTCACCAAAGGCCCGAGGACATAGAAAGGCGCCCCGTTACAGCATGCCTTTTCTAACGCCACATTCATTTCGATATGGTGCAAAGGCAGATGCCCCGGCCCTTCTATCATGACCTGAACACCTTTTTTAAGGGCCTTCTGCTGCAACTCGCCCAAAGCAAGGAGCTCTAACACCTGAGCAGAATCGGTTGCGTCGGCGATAGCTCCGGGCCGCAGGCCATCGCCTAAGCTCAGGGTTATGTCGTATTTTTTCGCTATTTCGATTACTCTATCAAAGTGCGTATAGAAAGGATTCTCGGCATCGTTTTCCATCATCCACTGCGCTATAAAAGCGCCGCCCCTGCTCACTATATCGAGTATTCGCGGCTTTTTGCGTAATGTCTCAAGGGCGCTTTTCACGACACCGGCATGTATCGTGAAAAAGTCGACACCGTCAGAGGCCTGGTCTTCGAGAACGCCAAACATCTCGTCAACGGATATTTTCTTTATGCTGCCATGTTTGGTCATCCCGTTAATCGCTATTTCGTATATAGGAACTGTGCCGACCGGCACTTTGGACTTTGAGATTATAGCGCGCCGCGTGCGCGCAATGTCAGCGCCTGTTGAAAGGTCCATGACCGTATCGGAGCCCAGTTCGACGGCCGCGTTCATCTTCTTGATTTCTTGCCTTAAACCAGATGAGCCTCTCGAGGTCCCTATGTTGGCATTTATCTTCGTCCTAAGACCTTCGCCTATACCGCACACTTTGGAAATCCGGCTAATAGAATTTTTCGGTATAACTATATGGCCTCTACATATCCCCTTCCTTATGAATTCAGGGCTTACGCCTTCCTCCCTTGCTACTTGGCGCATCTCGGCGGTTAGTTTGCCCGCCCTGGCCGCTTCTATCTGTGTCATCTATGCCGCCCGTCTATTTCTACACCGCGAAGAGACGAGCCTCCTTGCGGCGCGCTTTTCGATATCGTATATTCTGAAGCGCAATCTTAAAAACCTCAGAGAAAGGTTCATGTCTATAAGCTTGAAGAATTCTTCTAGAACCCTTAAAGACTCCTTAACCCTTTGCATGTTCGCTATAAAGATGTCGACGTAGTCTTTACGCGTTGATTCAATATCGGGTTGCGGCAGCCTGCCAATATCTTTTTTCGCATTTCTAGATTCTAAAAGCAGTCGCGACGTAGCGGCTGAGGACCCTATCGCTGATGATACGTCGTGTCGCACGGCTTTCAGCTCTTTGGTTATCTGCGCGCAGCCTAGCGTGAAACGAATTATGTCCTCGCAGACCCTCAAGCCTTCACGGCAACGATTGAAGTTTGCGTCTATTATTCGAAAGACATCTTTTTTGACAACCATCAGCGGCCCATCTTTTTTATTAGGGCGGTGGTCGAATAACCCTTCACCAGGGGAATCCTCGCCACCCGGCCTCCATAGGATTTAACAAAATCGCCTCCGGCTATTTCTGATGCCTTCCAGTCCGCGCCTTTTACAAGAATGTGGGGTCTGATTTTCTTTATCAGTCTCTCTGGCGTCGGTTCATCGAATATAGTAACGTAATCGATAAAATAAAGTGAGGCCAGTATCTTTGCCCTGTCCGCCTGAGAATTGATAGGCCTGCTAGCACCTTTAATTAAACGAACGGAAGAGTCGCTGTTTAGCCCCACTATAAGGACATCACCCAAAGCACGGGCTTTTTTGAGATATTCAACATGTCCTACATGCAGTATGTCGAAACATCCGTTTGTAAAGACAATCTTTTTATGGCGGGCCCGCAACCGCGCCGTTACAGCAGCAATTGCCTGCCAGCTTTTTATTTTAGCATCCATTTTTCTACAAGTTCGCACAGCACATGTATTATAGCGATGTGTGCCTCCTGTATCCTCGGTGTATTGGAGGATCCGACGACGATTGAGATGTCACATAATTCCTTTATCTTTCCTCCGTCTCCGCCTGTAAGGCCGATAGTAATAAGTCCGCATGTCTTGGCCATTCTGATACCTTCTATAACGTTCTTAGCGTTGCCGCTAGTCGATATTCCGACAGCGACGTCCCCTTTCCGGCCGTTACCTTCTATCTGCCGCGAAAACGTGGCTTCATAGCCGTAATCATTGGCAACGGCTGTAAGTATAGAAGTGTTGGTCGTAAGAGCGATAGCCGCAAATGGCCTGCGCTCTTTCTTGAAGCGGCCGACCAGTTCTGCGGCAAAATGCTGGCTGTCGGCCGCGCTTCCGCCGTTTCCGAACACCAGTATCTTATGCCCCGACCTTAAGGCATCTATGATGGTTTCCGCGGCCCTTTCTATCTTCGAGATCTGGGTATGCAGAAGGTCCTCCTTCACCTTAATACTTTCTTTTAAAGCATCCTCGATAATTTTTTTCATAGGGACCTCGTATTATCCGAAGAAGGTCTTTGCCAGATCGTATAATTTGGGATCCACGGTTTTGAGCTTGCCGACAGCCTCCTGTATAGGAACCTCTGTCACCTCCGTTCCCTTAAGGCTCGCCATATATCCAAACTTCTTGTTAATAACAAGCTCCATTGCCTTCACCCCGAATCTTGTAGCGAGGAAGCGGTCAAAGGCGCTCGGCGTACCGCCTCTCTGAATGTGACCTAGAACGGTGGTTCTGGTTTCAAAGCCCGTTCTTTTTTCTATTTCGTTGGCCAATATTTCTCCTATTCCTCCGAGCCTTACGTGGCCGAATGCGTCCAACTTTTCTTCTTTTAGGACGACCTGGCCGGCCTTGAATTCCGCCCCTTCCGCCACAACCACTATTGAGAAACTCTTGCCGCGCTCCTTGCGCTTCTTAAGTATATCGCATACCTCATCGAGATCGATTCGGACCTCTGGGATAAGTATCACATCCGCTCCGGATGCAAGGCCAGAGTGTATGGCTATCCATCCCGCATGGCGGCCCATGACTTCCACTACCATTATACGGTGGTGGCTTTCAGCGGTGGTGTGCAGCCTGTCTATGGCCTCAGTAGCGATATTGACCGCTGTATCGAATCCGAACGTGTAATCTGTGGCGTTCAGGTCATTATCGATAGTTTTTGGAACACCTACTATGTTAAGGCCCTTCTTCTCCTGATGCAGCTTGTTAGCCACTCCCAGGGTATCTTCTCCGCCTATCGCGATCAGGGCATCAAGATTTAGTTTTTTGTAGTTATCGATTACCTTCTGGACATTCTCGGCGCTTTTATACGGATTGGTCCTAGACGTTCCGAGTATAGTTCCGCCTTTCGGCAATATACCGGAGACCGAAGAAATATCCAGATCCATCGTATCTATTTCGATGAGCCCCTTCCAACCATTCTTTATCCCTATAACGTTTATGTTGTTTTGAAAAGCCTTCCTGACCACCGCTCTTATGACAGCGTTAAGACCAGGGCAGTCACCGCCGCCCGTAAGCACACCTACTTTCCCCATTGATCCCTCCTTAATAACTACCGTATTCGATACTGCCCCTGAAGGTCGGCGGCTGCGGCTTGTCTTCTTTCTTCGCGCTTTTTGCCGGCTCTTCTTTATGGGCTATCTTGACCACATGCACCTTAATATTAATAGGCTCCTCGACGCCAAGCATATCCTGCACCCGCGTTTTTACTATATTCTGTATTTTCTCCGTCGTTTCAGGCATATTCATATCAGAAAATAGCGTGACACGGTTTATTACGGTAATGCCTTTTTTGTTAGCTCTCACCTGAGGCCGCAGCTCTTTTACTTCCGGAAGTGTCTTTAAAGCCCGCTTAATGAAGTCTTCGATGGCGCTTAAGGATATTGTGACCTGACCGTAGGGATTTTCAAAGGCTATCGTCTTCTCACGCTGTATCTTACCCACCGTTATCTGTACCACCATAAGACTTATGACCACAAGAAGCGAGCCGGTTATACCAAGTATGAGGCGCGCGTTAGGCGCTGCATATATGGCATTGATCGATTCAATTATCGCCTCATGTGACAATATATCCAGCGATATCGTGATAAAAAGGGCACCGACCGAAAGAAAGACCAATGTATAGAAGAAAAGAGTCAACCCTCCTAGAAACCTCATATTATACCCCCTTCCTGATATTATCGGCCGCCGGAGCATGGACGCCCTCCACAACAACGTCCACTTCTGACATGATCAGGCCGGTCATCTTCTCTACTGCCCGCTTTACCGAATCTTGCACTTCATCGGCCACGCGCGGAATATCCATCCCATATTCTACTATTATCGATACAACCAGGCGCACCTCACTTTCTTTCATCTCGATTCTTACGCCTTTTGAGCTGTAGCGACGGCAGAGAATATCACAGATTCTGCCTCTGGCGCCACCGCCCATGCTGTAAACTCCCCTGACCTCGGTGGCGGCAAGGGAAGCTATCGTGGCGATAGCGTCGTTATTGATTCTGATAACACCCAGCTCGGTAGTCCTGTCCCGGTGGGTCTGCTCGCTCGACATTATCAAAACTCCTTTCAGTTTTAAACTATTCAGTTTTTTCGAAAAGCCTTTCTATGAAATCGGTGGAAAATTTTCCCCTGATGAAAGCCGGGTTATTCATGACCCTTTTGTGAAACGGAATGGTGGTCTTTATCGGCTCGATTATGAACTCATCTAAGGCCCGTTTACATATATTTATCGCCTCGGTGCGGTTCTTGCCATGGACTATGAGCTTCCCTATCATTGAGTCGTAGTATGGCGATATCTCGTATCCAGGATAAGCATGCGTATCGAGCCTTACACCCCTGCCTCCGGGAACGTTGAATACCGCTATCTTGCCAGGGCATGGCATAAAATCATTGTCAGGATCCTCGGCATTTATCCTACACTCTATGGCGCTTCCGTTAAAAGTTATGTTATCCTGTTTATAGGGTATCCTCTCACCTGCCGCTATCCTGATCTGATCTTTAACTAAATCGATGCCTGTTACCATCTCTGTTATCGGATGTTCGACCTGTATACGGGTGTTCATCTCCATGAAGTAGAAGGAATTATCCTCATCGAGCAGGAACTCCACGGTTCCCGCATTGACATAGCCTATCGCCTTTGCGCACTTTACCGCGGCCTCACCCATCCTTTTCCGCAGTTTCGCGTCAAGGACGGGCGATGGCGTCTCTTCTATGAGTTTCTGATGCCGCCTCTGTATCGTGCAATCCCTTTCACCCAGATGCACTATATGGCCGTAGCTATCGCCCAGTATCTGTATTTCGATATGACGCGGCCGCTCGATATATTTTTCGATATAGACTTCCGGATTACCGAATGCTGCCTCCGCTTCCCGCTGGGCTGTAAGAAATGCGCTTATCAGCCTGACGTCGTTATGGCATATCCTCATGCCTTTGCCGCCGCCGCCGGCAGCAGCTTTTATTATAACGGGATACCTCATCTCCTTAGCGATTTTTATGGCCTCTTCTTTGGTCTTTACGCAGGCCTTTGATCCTGGAATTGTCGGAACACCGGCCTTCTTGGCGCTGTCCTTTGCTGCCATCTTATCGCCCATGCGCCTTATATTTTCTGGGGTCGGGCCTATAAATTTTATCTTACACGACTCACAGATCTCAGCGAAGTGCGCATCTTCAGCCAGGAAGCCATATCCCGGATGTATGGCCTCCACATCGGTTATTTCGGCGGCGCTTATGATGCTGGGGATGTTTAGATAGCTATTTGCGCTGGCGGCGGAGCCGATGCATATAGCTTCATCGGCATATTTTACATGCAGACTATTTATATCGGGCTGGGAATAGACGGCAACGGTCCTTATCCCCAGTTCCTTGCAGGCACGTATGATTCGTAACGCGACCTCGCCCCTGTTTGCTATGAGTATTTTTGAGAACATATGGCTGTCTATGATGATGGTTCGATAAGAAAAAGCACCTGACCAAACTCCACCGGTTCGGCGTTATCAACTTGTATATCAACTACCTTGCCCTTTACCTCTGACTTGATCTCATTCATCAGCTTCATCGCCTCTATGATGCAGACCACCTGTCCGACGTCTATCATGTCTCCTATGTTGACGTATGGCGGCGCCTCTGGGGATGCCGCGCGATAGAACGTCCCTACCATAGGCGCTTTTATTTCGAACACATTGCGCTTGTCAACCTTTTCGGCGCCGACAGCGGCCTTTTCCTGCGGTGCCGCAGGCGGCGCGGCCTGTGGCTGGACAAACTCAACAGCCCTTTCATAACCGGCCGAGCCTTTCTTCAGCCTTATCCGGACTCCCTCTTTCTCTATTTCAAGTTCGGTAAGGTTGTTTTCATTCATGAGATTGATCATGTCTTTTATCTCTTTAATATACATCTCTTACCTCGCTTTTTAACACATCATCTTGTAAGCACGTTACATCCACCATCAGTCACAAGCACCATATCCTCAATACGGACACCTCCGAATCTCGGTATGTATATCGCCGGCTCCACCGTAAACACCATACCTGGTCTGAGACTGGCGCGATTGGCGCGTGATATCGCAGGGCCTTCATGGACCTGCATACCTACGCCATGGCCGACAGAGTGGCCAAAGTATTTTCCGAATCCTTGCTTTTCGATATAGTCTCTTGCGGCGCGATCCACCTCGCAGGCCATTACACCGGGCGCAACCTTGTCTATCGCTTTCTCCTGGGCGACGCGCACTGTATCATAGATCTTTTTGAATTTTTCTTTTACTTTTCCCAAGACCACCATTCGTGTCAGATCCGAACAATAGCCGTTTAAACGGCAACCTATATCTATCATAACGAAAGAGTTCTTCCTTATCGGCTCATCAGTCGGTCTGGCGTGCGGTTTCGAAGCGTTTACTCCAGCGGCCACTATGGGATCAAAAGCCGCGCTTGCCCCTTCGGCCAAGAAGGCAGACTCGCATATACGCGCAAGTGATTTTTCGGAAACCCCGGGTCTTATAGCGCTTAATAGGCGGTTTAAAGAATCTTTAAGCAGTCGTATAGAGCTCCTGATGGATTCTATTTCCGCCTCATCCTTCACTTGACGAAAACTCTCGACCAGGTCGCTTACGCCGAAGGTCCTGCATCTGCGCAAGACCTTCCTCAGCTTCATTACCACCTCAAACGGCAGGTCCATAGCCTCAAAACCCATCTTTCGTAAACGCTTTTTATCTGCTATGTCCCCTATGGTTTCATATGTTGATGTCCCAACAACCTCGAATTGGAATCCCTTTAAATTATCGCGGGCATCCTCGATAAAACGCGAGTCGGTTATGAAAAAATCGCTCGAGGCAGTTATCAGCAACATCGAGTCCTGCCCTGTGAATCCACTTAGGTACGAGATGTTCGTCTGGCTTGTTACAAGAAACGAATCGAGTCCTTTCTTGGTGATAGCTTTTTTTAAAAGAGCTCTCCTTCTTCTGTGCGCAGATTCCATTCACCGCTTCTCCATCATCATAATAGAGATCGCAGCCTCCAGCCCCAGCAGATAGCTCATTATTCCAAATCCCGATACCTGGCCTCTGGCAACCGGCGCTATAAGCGACTCGTGACGAAACTCTTCCCTGGCGTAGATATTCGAAAGGTGCACCTCTACCGTCGGAATGCCGACCGCGCTTATGGCGTCGCGTATGGCTACGCTCGTATGTGTATATGCAGCGGGATTTATGAGTATCGCACCATAGACGCCCTTGGCCTTGCCTATCAACTCTACGATCTCGCCCTCATGGTTGGATTGAACGATCGTTAGACTAACGTTTTTTGATGCAGCGAGCTTCTCGAGCTCTGAGTTTATCTCATCTATGGTAACCTTGCCATAGACATCAACCTCCCGCGTACCCAATAGATTTAGGTTGGGGCCATGAATGACTAATATCTTTGCCATATTTTAATCCCCTTTTTTGCCTTTGCCAGGAAGGTCGGCCTCTTCGATCAGCATTATCGGAATATCATCCTGTATCGGATAACGCCTTCCGCACTTAACACATACTATCCTGTCAGCTTCCAGTTTGACTTTGGACTTGCACGCCGGACAGGCTAGTATGTCGAGCAGTTTTTTGTCTATCATAAGAGGCTTCCTTGGTCTATCTTCTTTATCTCCTGAAGCTTAATCCGAAATTGAGGACTGAACGCGTAGATAAAACCGCCGACGACGCTCGTTATCAGCATGCAAACTATGACGAGTATACTTACAGCAAAGGCGTTGGCGTTTCCTATAATCGGACCGAATAGCACTACCGTTGCGCCCTCTCGTACTCCCAGCCCGTTTATAGAAGGCAGCAGGCTCATCATGCCTACAACCGGCATGCGCAACAGCACGTCAATCGTGCTTATTCGCGAACCTATGCTCAAGGCCAAAAGACCGAAGAAAGTGAAATAAAAGATCTGGCTGGCTACCGATATTGCGATCGTCTTGAGCATAAGAATCCGGTGATGTCTGTATATGTTGATAGCGTCATACACTTTAACGAGCTTATCCTCGATGGGTTTCATTAGAGTTAGAAGCACCGAGAAGCGCTTGGCGAAACTTTTACTGGCCATAAAGAATATGCCTAAAGCTGAGGCGGCGGTGATTATATATATGGCATAGCGAACCTTGTTGTCGACTATAGCTTGCTTAACAAAAAACAACGCAACGAATGCCATAAATATCATAGTAATAAGTCCTATTGCCCTGTCCACAAATACGGAGGTGTAGGAACCGGTGCTATTGGAGCTATGTTTGGAGAGGTAATAGGCTTTGACAATATCGCCGCCGATGGCCGTCGGAAGAAAGTTATTGAAAAAATAGCCTAGCAGGGTGAGAGAAAATGCCTCAGCAAAAGTTGCGGAGATGTTCTGGGCTTCTATTATAAGCCTAAGTCTAACGGAAGCCGTGACAAGAGCAAGTGCAAGCGCCGCAAGCGCCAGGACTAGTATCGGAATGCTGGCGCCTTTCAAAACAGAGACAATTCGATTATATTTATCCCTCATAATATATAATAATACCATTATAAGGATAATACTTACGCTAATACGTATAATGGAAGATAACTTGGCCGTCATGGGTAATATAATCTAACATAACAGGCATTTTAAGTAAAGAAGAAAGTTAGGCGGGGTTCTTATGTTCGAGGCTGGCGATGTGTTGCTCAAGCTTTGTCATGGCCGGCTGGGCGTCATTTGAGTGCTTGGAATAGGCGTTGGCGATATGACCGATTATAATATTGTATATTGACTTGAAACGCTCGTAGTCGTTCCGCATGCCTGTGACTTTCCCTAGAATATCTCTCGCATTTTCTTCTATTTTGAGGGCTTTCATCCCTTGGAGTATAGTCATGAGGTATGGATAAATAGTCTGTGGCGATGTCGGATAAACCCGTTTTTTAATCGCATATTCCATTAGAATATTGTCTTCTCCGAACTGCTGGTTCTTTACGAAGGCCTCGTAATAAACGCTCTCCGAAGCTATGTACATCAACGCGAAATCCGTTGTTTTTTCGCCTGGTAATATGTATTTTGATGTCTCGTCTATTCTCTTCTTGACGGCAGCAACAAAGGACCGCCAGTGGCTGCGCTTTGCGGCTTCATCGGTTGCTGCAAGCATCTTGTTAAAATCCTCAAGCGAAAGTTTAGAATCCACAGGCACCATGCAATCCTTGAACTTTATCGCGAAATCCACGGTGCCCGCGCTTAAGCGCACCTGGGTCTGGTATGCGTCGGCCGGCAGTATATCATGCAGCGCTTTTTCAAGCAGCCTCTCTCCGGCGGAACCAGCGCCTTTCGGCATTATAAACAGATTGCGTAAGTTGGTAACCTCATTTGCAACGCTTGTTATCTGCTCAGCCTTCTGGTTCAGGCTTCCCATGCGCATGTTAAGACTCTCTATTGTATCTGAGGCCTGTTTCCTTATCTCATCAGCCAGCGGTATTTTCTCGCTCAACATGCGCAATCCGTCGGATATATCTTTGATGCGGATCGTCATATAAAATACCGACAAGCCGAGAGCCGCCAATATCACGATAAGCACCACAGCCACTACGATCAGCATCATCCCAATCCTATTTTTTTCCGACTTTTGAGACAAACCGCATTCTCAGATCGTATAGTATCGATTCTAGAGCACCGCTCTCCTCGCTGGTAAGGTTGTTTTTCGTTTTCTCCTGAAGCATGGCCAGAGTATCTATTACGAACTTCGCATGCGCCAGATTCCTATCTTTCTTTTTACTAAGCGGGTTTTCTATCTCTCCGAGGGCAACAAGGGCCTCCATCATTAGACTGGATATAAATACTCCAAAGCTCGCTTCGGGCATTTCTCGGCCCGCCTGGTCTGGAGGCGTTTCCTTATCCCTATTTACCGACTCTTTCCAAGCCTCGTCGACCTTCTTCTGCATCGTTTCGGCTGAGTCAGTTTTGGTCGGTCTTATATTGTCGGTTTTGTCGTTTTCCATTTTACAGCTTAAGCTCCTTCTTGATCTGTCCGATCCGCCGTTCCGCTGCCTGACGGCCCTTTTCAATTATTTCCGAATAGCGGTGGAAGGCTGTCTGGTCTATGTCATCTGGCAGATCTACCTTTATTACAGCGTCGGCCTCCTCCGACTGATATCGGTTAAGCTCCTCGCCTGTGATCTGGAATGACTGGACTATCATCTGAAATATGTTATCAATCCTGCCGCGCTTGACGCAAAAACCTACATCGACTGCTATGGTATAAGCATCGCCCATCTGTCGCGCTATTCTTGTAGGTACGCTGTGTTTTATACCGCCGTCCACCAGCAGCCGCCCGTCTATCCTGACGGGGTTGAATATTCCGGGCCATGAGCAGCTGGCGCGAACGACTTTAACCAGATCACCCTTTGTATAGACTATCTCTTCCGCCTTCTCTATGTCGGTGGTAACCACCGCAAGCGGTATCCTGCAATCCGCAAACGTCCTTGAATCAAGAAGATCTTTTATTATCAATTCCAGCTTATCGCCCGCCAGGAGCCCCATCTTTGGCACAGTTGGATCGAGCAGTTTCTTAAGCGTGAAACCTGCTGCGCGCTGTTGCATCTGGTCCGGCGTTATGCCCGTTGCATATGCGGCGCCTACCAGAGCGCCCATACTTGTGCCTACTATCAAACTTATCGGCAACCCCTCCCTCTCGAGCACCCTCAGTACACCAATATGCGCTATCCCTCTGGCCGATCCACCGCCAAGCACCAGAGTTACCGCTTTTTTCTTTTTCGCGAACAATCTCACCGTTGTCGCTTCCTATTTTACTATTATACCGGCATATCCGACTACTGCGGAATAGTCTCCGGACGCATCACCGCTCGTCTGATATCTCACAAGATTCGCTTTCGTGGCACCGAGCTCTTTAGCGGCAACGATCATTATCGCTGCCGGCGCATAGCCGCACATCGATATGTCGTATTCCGCAACCACTTCCAAAAGCCTTTTTTCATCCAGCTTTAATATGGCATCTATGGCTATGAAATCTTTTCTCTTCGCGCTCTCTTGTGATTCATAATGAGTCATATCGCTGGAGGCTATTATAGTCACCTCCTTCTCCGCCTTCAGTTCCTTTACGGCCTTTGCTAGAGCCCTGCCAACATCGCGATACTCTTCGAGTCCGGCATATGATATCACCAGAGGAACGAATGTGAAATCTTTCTGCAGGACTTGCAAGAATGGCAGTTGCACCTCCACGGAATGCTCATGGGCGTGAGAAAGGCTATCGTCACGGACAAGGTGCGAGTGTTTTTTTATGGCTTCGGCGAGAGGCTTATCTATCAGGACATCGCCCAGAGGCGTTTTCCATGAAGAGCTGGTATCGAGGCCAATCTGCGAACCAAGTCCCGTGTGGTTTGGCCCTATTATAATATAAGATTTACGAGGCTTTATAGATGACAAGACGCTTCCGGCTACGGCTCCAGAGTAGATATAGCCAGCATGGGGACAGACAACCCCTATGGCGTCTTCCCTCGCCGCCTTTGAATCTATCAGCGCTTCGACCTCTCGCGTAAGTGAATTTTTCGACGCGGGGTAGAATGCTCCCGCAACCACTGGATTTCGAACAGTCATCGTGCCTTTCCGAATATCTTTAAAAGAGTATCGCGCCCAGCCCGAATATCGTTTGCTGTGGCCGGCTGGTGGACTTCCATGACCAGTATAGTATCCGGTCGTATATAAGGCGTTACTGTGCTAAAATCGAAGGCGCCCTGACCGGGTGATTTGTGGTCATTTACAAGGCCTATTATATCATGTAGGTGTATGCCTATCAAGCGGGCCGAGAACCTGTCGAGAAGGTCCCTGTGAGGGCATAAACCAAGTCTGTCAAATACCTCAGCATGGCCTACATCGTGCCAGTAGTAAATTTCGCCTTCCCCAAAATGGCTAAAAATAAGCTCCATCTCATCCATGATCGGTATTTCAGCATAATAATATCGGTTCTCGATCCCTACGGCCACCCCTTTTTTCACGGCGTAAGGCACTATCTCCTCCAAGCTTTTCATAACGCTGTCTAGATAGACCTGTCTCTTTTCGAGTCTTTGACTGACCATCTGTGCGCGCAAAGCGGCGAACTTTTCCGTATCTGGGCTAAGGGATGCCAGCTCGCGCGTCCTGTCTTTGATCTCAACTCTGCCAGCATGCAGCACGATTGCCTTGGCGCCGAATTTTTTAGCATAATCGATGGTGTTTCTGGCGGCGTCCACCGCAAGCCTACGCTCCGCCTCATCCTGCGAAGATAGGTTGTAATAGTCGGGGGTGGCGAAGCGAGGATCGATCTCGCCAGGCAGAGGGCACATATTATGCAGGCTGGAGACTTTTATTTGTCCCGACAATTGTAATGTCAGTATGTCCTCTATCACTTGAGGGGTGAGGGCGAAGTTGAGCTCAACAGAATCGAAACCGGTATCCTTAACTTCCCGTATAAGGTCAAAACCATTATCGTGTTTAGCGGAGTTCCATGAGGTTGAAAGACTTATCATTTTGAGGCTATAACAACTTCGGCGTAGGCTTCCGGATTGAAATACTTCTGAGCTACTCGTTTCAAGTCCGCCGGGCCGATCTTCTCTATCTCGTCCTCGTATTTATAAACGTTCTCAGCCCCCAGCCCGTAAAGCTCGTCCAACGCGCAGGTCACCGAGAAGAATTCATTAGTCTGGCATGCTATTCGTCGCAGGGAAGCAAGCTCACGTTTTGCGATAACTACTTCGTCATCAGCAATAGTCTCATTCCTTATTTTATTTATCTCGTTAACCAGAGCCTTGCCTGTGGCGATTATCTTATCCTTTGTGGTGGCCACGTATAAAGCAAAAAAACCTGCATCCAAACCCTGTTTTTGGACACAGCCCAGAGAGTAGGCCAGCGATTGCTTGCTGCGCAATTCGTTGAAGAGTCTGCCCGAGGAACCGGAAAGGACCGAGCCCAGGACTTCGAGCGCGTATCTATCCGGGTCCTTTACTGTCGTGGTCACAAATCCCATAAGGACAAGACTCTCTTCTCTGTCCGCCTCATAAGAAGATCGCTTTACCTCTCCAAGCCTTGAGACTTGACTGCCCAAGACCGGTGTCTTTCCGGCACTTAAGGCCGAGAAGGTATTTTTTATAGTTTCGATAATCTGCGTGGCATCCACGTCCCCAGATACGGACAAGACCATATTGTTAGAAACACAATAGTTTTTATAAAACGAGACTAGATCACTGCGCGTGAGCGAATTTATAGTATCCTCGCTACCAAGATATCTAAAGGCGTAGGGCGATGATCCGAATAAATCGGCGCGCAGCTTGTTTAGACCATCCTGAAATATGTCGTCGTCCTCCTCTTTCATGGCCGCTATAATAAGGGACTTTTCCTTATCGATCTCCTCTTGAGGGAAGTCGCTATCTTTAATGATATCTTTTATAAGTTCTAGGGTCTCCTCGACATTCGGTTTTAACACTTCCACCGTTACGCCGAAAGCGTTGAATCCGCTGAAAGAATCTATCTTGCCTCCCAATCGTTCTATATAACCTTTTATTTGACTCTCATCCCTTTTTTCTGTACCTTTAAGCAACATCCTCGCTGTAAGGTTTGAGATACCGTTATTACGGCTGCTTTCAGCGGCAAGCCCTCCTAGCATTGCCACAGTTATAAATGCGGACGGAACCTTATGATCCTCCCGAACCAGCACCCTGAGCCCATTTGAAAGAACGACCTTTTTGATCTCGTCTTTTGCCGGTTGATAACGCCGCGTTATCTTCTCAGCCGCGTACCCTTTAGGAACTATCCGAGCTACCGTCATATTCTCGGGCCTTAAATACTTATTCGCCACCCTTTTTACGTCCTCCGCCGAGACCGCCTGCACACCTATCACGTACTTACGTGAAAAATCATAATTTCCGGTTAGGGCATAACTTAACGAGATGGCATCAGCCTGGCCGTCGACGGTCTGGAGTATCGCTATGTGATCGGCCAGTATCATATTTCGAGCCGACTCAAGCTCATCCTCATCGATCTCGCCGGACTTGAGGGCTTCGATTTCGGATGTGACAGCCTTTTCTACATATTCAAGATTGTCTTTATCCAGTATCGCCGTTATCACAAAAAGGCCCGGCTCGGCAGGTGTGTAGTTCCAGGCCGATACCGAATAGACGACGCCGTCCTCCTTGAGAAGTTTTTTGTTCAGTCGTGAGTTGTCGCCGCGTCCGAGCAAGATAGAAAGGACATCCATAGCGAACAGGTCTGAGTCAAGCAGGCCTGTCGAGTGGAATCCGATGGCAAGATATGCCAGGGGGGTCGACTTTTCCTCCTCAGCGCGTCTTGTGGTAATCTGCCGCGGCTCTGGATAGCTTGAACCCCATGCGCGATAGTCGGGCGGCCTGAAGATCCTAAACGCTCCCTCCGCCAGCGATATCGCATAGTCTTCGTCTATATCCCCGACGATCGTAACGATAATCCTATTCGGCGAATACATCCTGTTGTAATAGCGCAAGGCATCCTCGCGCGTCAAGGCTCGAAAAGGTTCCCTATAGCCGATGGGAGGATATTTATAGGGATGGCGCAGGTAGGCTGTTTCGTGAAGAAGCCTTATCAATCTTGATTGGGGCTCGTCCTCGTTGAGATTTATCTCATTTAGTATGACCTCCTTTTCCTTGGCAAGCTCCTTGTTGTCGAAAGTCGCGTTCAAGAGCATATCGCTCAATATGGAGAGGGCCTGCGGAAAATATTTAGACGGTAAAACGATGCGGTAATCCGTCATATCTTTAGATACCGAGCCATTTATTATACCACCGTAGGATTTGACCTCCCTTTCTATGTCGCCGACGCCTCGTGAAGAGGTCCCTTTGAAGACCATGTGCTCTACCAGATGCGATATTCCCGTCCCGAGGTATTCCCCCTCGGTGCTCTCGCCCGCCCTTATCTTGACATCTACGGCTACCAGCTTGTCCGGCCGGCTCCTTTTGGCTAAAATAGTAAGGCCGTTATCCATGACCTTCATGGAAACGGCCTCAACGGGAATCTCCACAGGCTCTCTCATCTCTCCTGTTGCCTGTGGCGCGATCAAGGATATGAAGACAACCGTCAGACAGATGCTTACAAAATAACCGTATGACTTTCCCGTGCCTACTACCACGCCATTTTTCTCTTGCGACGCTTTTTCTCGCTAGGCTTCTCGTAGTGTTTTCGGGCTTTTAGCGTCTTCAGTATACCTTCGATCTCTATCTTCTTCTTGAATCTTCTTAGCGCCTTTTCTAAAGGTTCGTTTTCCCCAACGGTGACTTTAGGCATTACGATATCACACCCTTTCTTATTTATATTATTTAAACATAGGCTATTCTAACAAGGTTGATAGTCTTTGTCAAGGTCGTAGATATACCTCAGATCGAGATATCAATTTCAGTAGCATGCTTAAGAGTATTGTGGAGGGGGCAGTTTTTTACGAATTCGAGCATGGCATTTTTTCTACGCTCATCAAGACCTGATGGTTCTTGAAAATTCACATCGACTTTTATTTGCCTAAAATAAAAAGGAGGCTCCTTTCCGAGGTCGCCTTCCACCGTTATGTCGAAGCGGCTCAGCGCAAGGCGCGCACCTTCAGCGTATTTACGAATGTATACACCGATACAGGAGCCGAGGCTTGCTAGAAACGCATCAGGCGGTGTGGCACCGTCTTTGCCATCCGCATCTATGATAAAAGTCGCGTTTTTAGTTTTTACACTGAAGCTGCGATTACCGATATATGTCACATCTGCCCTGTACATATGATCTCCTTAATTTTTCTATATTTTGCGATTTTCCTGCCTTTTAATTTTTCCCAGAAATCCTCTGCGCTAAGCGGCGTGGCGTATGCGCCTTTTGCGTAGAAGAAGATATCCTTATCAGAAGAAACAACGCGCAGATTACGGCGCTGCCTCTCAGGAACTTTGTCGATATATCGCTTTATGTAGCTATCCGCGTCTTTTGTAGGAACAACTGTGAGTTTTGAGCTGTTAGCGTAATGCATGTGGAGGTGCTCGCGAGTTGAATCGAATACCAGCACTATAGGGTCATTGTGAGTTTTCTGAAAATCAGAAAGGTATGATATAAGCTGTGAGGCCGAGACCAGAGAGTCTTTTTCGTCATCCTTTATTGAAGAACGATCGCTTCTTATAAGATTCCATCCGTCAATTATTATAGGCATGGGAATAAATCAAAATCTGTTTTTTACTATAGTTGTTCAGGATGCGGTTTATACATTATCAGGCCTTGGTCAGTCTGCGCAGCCGGCGCTTTCCGCCTTTGTTTTCTTACCCTTGATAACTTCACCCCCTGGCCGCTGACCTTTCTTCAGGGCCTCGTTTATGTCCTTATCAGCGGCGTAACCGAGATCCCTCAGCGTATCCCCGAGTCTTACGCCGCGTCTCCAATGGACCATTAGCGCCTCGTCGAGTCTGTCAGCGCTTATAGCATCCATCGCAAGTAGAATCTGCCCCAGCGGCCGATAGGCGCAGCTATAACCGCTCTCTGCCTTAAAAAGTCTCGGGCTTTGCTTGTCGTCATGTGAGCCGGAGCGTCTGTCGGCCATGAATTTTGACCCCTCAAAGCCTTTCAGGTAGCGCTTGACCTCCGCTATCTTCTCGTTTATTTCTATGATGTTTTTGAATTGTAGCCCGCCGGCCCTGTTGACAACAGCAATAGAAACGCTCATAAGAGGAATATTCTTTATCTTATGAGTTCGATCGCGGGCAACAATGTATCCCCTTGCCCTGTCTTCAGCCGAGTAATGAAAAGGCATTATCCTATTGAAGTCGGTGATGAAATTGTAGCATATCTGCTCATACTTATCCGGTGTTGTTATGAAAGCGAAGTCGTCACCACCTATGTGGCCTATGAAGTCATCCCGGTTACCGTATCGGGATATTGTGGTGTAGAGCATGTAGGCGCTTTGCATAATGACGCGATCGCCTTTTACATAACCATACGTGTCGTTGAAATATTTGAAGTTGTCTATGTCAAGATACCCGAAAGAAAAAGGCCCGCCATCATTGAATCTCTCGCGAAGAGTCTCCTCTATAAGTCTTCCCCCTGGAAGGCCCGTAAGAGGCGTAGAGTAGAAGCTGTGCTGCGCACGTTTCAAGGCCATCTCTATCCGCACCCTTAGGTCAAGCGGATCAGGTGGTTTTATCAGATAATCATCGACCCCCTGCTTTATGTTTAAAAGTTGCGTGCGCAACTGCCTCTTATTTATTAGAGTGATGACCGGTATATATGCGGTCAGAAAGTCATCCTTAAGAAGACGGCATATCTCTAAGTCGGTACGCTTGGCGGCATGCACATCGATCACTATCACATCCGGCGCCAGTCTTTTGACAAATGCTATATCCCGAACGAATGGATGCAAAACGACATCGTATCCCCATCCTTCAAAACAGAATTTCAGCACTTCCCTTAGATTCTTGTCCGATGATATTATGAGCATCTTTCGTATCCCTGTCATGACTCAGAAGACCAGCCTTTCAACATCTTTCAAAAACACGCGTATAGAGGAAGGACTGTTAGAGATGCTGCACCCAGCCACATCGAAATGGCCTCCTCCGCCGTAAGATTCGGCCAGATCCGCCACGTTCAGTTTTCCTTTTGAGCGCAAACTGACTCTTAGGGTGTGGTCATCCTTTTCTCTGAATAGAACAGCAACCTTAACGCCTTCTATTGCCCGCATATCATCCGGCACCGCGTCTACATCCTCATCCTTACCGTGGGCAGCGTTGAAGTCCTTGCGAGTAACAATCGACCATGCTATCCTACCTCTCTTTAAGAATATGCACCGTGCCATGCAAATTCCTGAAAGGACGGCGGATGATTTTCGTTTCGACCAAAAGACAGTATCTACTAACTCATAGAAATCGACGCCGCTATTTATGAGGTCGGTGCAAACTTTGAAAGTAAAAGGAGTGACATTTGGCAACTTGAACGAATTGGTCTCGACGATTATCGAAGTGAGAAGATTTTGTGCTATGGGTACCGTTATACGGACTTTTAAAGACTTCAGCAGTCTGTATATCATCTCGCCCACAGCTGCCGCGTGAGCATCCACTAAAGAGACGTTACCAAAAGGGCGTCTGAATTCATGGTGGTCTATCTCCAAAATCGTACCGGCATTCTTGAAAGATTGATAGGTCTTTCCCAATATATCCTTCGAGCTGCAGTCCACCGCTATAGCGAGATCAACGGGTTTTTTTATCGCTCTGACTATGCGTCCAGCCGCTGGAAGCTCGCGATATCTTCGGGGGACACCGTCCACACTAACCATCAAAACACGCTTGCCCATACGCTCTATACCAAGACCAAGGGACAGGAGAGAACCGATAGAATCCCCATCGGGGTTAACGTGGCCTGATATAGCCACAGAAGTCGCTTCCCGAATCGCCCTTTTTGCCGCTTCTAATCCACGCATTTTTAAATCTTCCGTTTTAGCTATTTACCAGCACCTTAAATGAATCAAAAGACCTTCTGCTCTTGACGCCCGTATAGACCTGTCTTAAGGACCAAGTATAGACCTGGCCGTTTTTAAAAATGCTCGCTTTTAGCTTAAGCGACCATTGGCGCGGCGGAATTCGAGCTTTGAAGATAAGCGCTGATTCTATCATCTGGTAGCCGCGATATAGCCTGAAATCGTAATATTCGCGCTTTATCTGTTCGCCTTCGTGCGGGCTCCATTTAAATTCAAGGTAATCTTTGTTAGTCAGATCAATAACATCAACAGACGGTTCGATAAGCCGGGGCGGAGCTATTAAGTCTGACTGGCCTATATCAAAGTCCACCATACGCTGGCCAAATGATATGCCAGCGATAAGGCTTAGGACAATGCTGAAGAGAAGCAGCGTCTTTTTAGAAGTTGACTTCCGGCACACCTCTTGCCTTTTCCTCCGCTCTGAAATATTCGGTGGCCGGCCTGAATCCGAACATCGCGGCTACAATGTTGCCGGGAAATAGCCTGACGCTGATGTTATAGTCTTTAACAGCCTCATTGTATCGCATCCTCTCGACCGCTATACGGTTCTCCGCGCCTGAAAGCTCATCCATAAGCTTGAGAAAGGTATTGTCGGCCTTGAGCTGCGGATAATTCTCAGCGACAGCTATGAGCCTGGCGAGCGCTGAATCCATCCCGCTGGCAGCCCTCACCTTGGCATCGATTGTGGTTGCGCTGGCCCACTGTGAGCGAGCTTTCGTGACATCTGCAAACACTGTCTTCTCATGGGCAGCGTAACCCTTGACGCTGTTTACAAGGTTCGGTATGAGATCGTTACGCCGTTGGAGCTGGTTCTCAACCTGCGCCCACTTAGCTGTTATGGTTTCATGTTTAGACACTATACCATTGTAAATGCCGACGATTGTGAAAGCGGCTAGCACAACGATGACCGCGACAACACCCAGAAAATACTTCATGCGAATCCTCCTTTGTTTGTGTATTCTTTTAACGCCTTAAAATCCTCCGCCTGCCCCTCCCCCCCCACCCCCGCCTCCACCGAAGCCTCCACCTCCAAAACCGCCTCCTCCGCCTACCCATCCGCCAGTGGTGAACCTTCCGCCATATGTTTGACTACCGAAAAAATTGCGGCGCCGGTGTGGCGGAATTTTTTTCCAGTAATTATAACGCGCTATAAGGGCGATGATGTAGGCCCCTATTATAAGGTATGGCATTAGCGGAGATAAGGCTGAGAAAGCGAAGGCAAACATAATTGTTACCGGAAGCCCTATATAGATAGGCCATGGCAGATTCCAGAAAAAAAAGAAAAGCGGTAATATGATGTACAATAGAAAAGGCGTCTTTTTAGCCGGCAAGCCCTTGTTCATCACACCGACAGCGCTGATCTCAGTGCCTTCTAGTCTCTGTAGCTTGATTTTCGCGTCATTAGCAATTGTCGAGGCGATAGCCGCAACGCCGTTATAAATACCTTCTCCGTATCTTCCCGCCTTGAAAAAAGGCACCATATAATTACGGCCGATTTCGCCACAGAGGCTGTCTGGCAAGATGCCTTCGACACCATAGCCCGTTTCTATCCTCCAGCGCCTCTCCTTGACGGCTAATAGAATCAGGACGCCGTTATCCTTGCCTCGCTTGCCTATTTTCCAGTTGTCAAAGATCATCCGCGCGTATGTCTGCTCATCATACGGGGCTATGGACCGCTCGGTAATGACAGCGATTTCGGCAGAAGTCTTTTCCTCGAGCTCGTCTATGAGAGAGGTGATCTTGCGGCGGTATTCTTCGGATATAACGTCTGCATAATCATTGACCCAGCCGGATGGTCGCGGCACTTTTTCATCGGCAGCGATCGCCGGAAACAGAAATGCAGAAAAGACCAGCCATAGAAGAGCGGCCTGCCGTATTCTATCCATGCTCGGTTATATTTTATCAATTACGTTACAGATGCACTCGAGTTCATTGACCAATCCGGCCAGCAGCGCATCCGCTTCTTTATGAGTAAGAGCCATGGCCTTATTCCTGGCCCATAGTATCTCGTTAAATACTTTCGTATTTACGTGAAAATATGACTCTATCCCGGCCAATATCTCCGCCTTATGATAAGGCGGCTTTACCCCTTTAAGCCGCAGAAGGTTGCGAAGTATGTGAAGTGATGAGTTGAAAGACTTAAACAAAAGCCTCTCGGTGTCTTTCTTGCCTGATATCATAAGATACTGCTTTTTGATATTTATTATTTTCGAACGCAGCTCCTGCTCGCACTGGAAACGCAGGTTCCCGGTCTCGACCTTCAGACCGTTTGTGATGTCCTTGCCGAATAAAATAACATGGTTTTCAATAATGTCCAGATACTCTATTGGAAAGACATCGAGCGATGACAGTATTTCGTTTTCGGTAAAAAAGACGGGGCTTATCAGCCTGAAGGAACGCGATTTTACAAGTCGATGCGCTTTCGCTATGCTTAAAAGACTTGAGTCCTTCAAGATTATCATCAAGTTTATGTTGGAATATCTGTCTGTGAACTCACCACTTGCCGCGCTTCCGTAAAGTATTACCGAAACGAGATTTTCGCCGTAAATGCCTTTGAGTTTCCCTACGAAATCTCTAACGGTCGCCTCAACCTGTGGCTGTAATTTCATCTGGTTCATATAATATCCTCTGCCGCTATCTCCTCACCGGCCTATTTCTGATTCTATCCTGGTCACGATTCCGGCAAGATCCTTTAATACAGCTGCCGGCAACATCTTCGCGGCATCGACTTCTGCCTTGAGAGATTTAAGCGTTGAGATAAGGCGTCTTATAACCGCTTCCTTCCGTCTTCTTCTCGCCTCTTCCGGCCCCATCTCATCACGTTGTCGTATCATGGCGCTCAGGGTTTTTCTGACATCCTTGGTTTCTTTTCCGGCCTCAAACACCTCTTTCTTCAAGGCCCTGTAATCAGCTTCATCTATGGCCTTGTTGTCACGAGCAAGGCGCAGAACATTTATTGATTCGTAGCTCGGCAGCGATGCCACATCCGCTTCTGCGGTTCTTTCCCTTTCCAGAAGCGCCGGCTCCTCCCTCTCAAGAAAATAATACGATTTGAGGAGCTTCAAGGCGGTCGTTTTCCTTATGCCTATCTCTTTGACGGCGTATGCCCCAAACGTTATGTAGCCCCACTGCCTGTAAAGCTTATCCTTCCAAACCGAATACAAGGCCTGGCCCAAGTCTATCCAAGAGGTCTTGAAGTTCTTCGCGCATTCAAGGATTCTCTGCCGGACAGGATCGCCCTCCGTTGTCTTCATCCTCTGTTCAAGGCCTGTAATGGCTTTTGTGGTCAATCTACCCATCGCACCCTATATCTTCATATCCCAGATGGTTTTGGCATATTCCCGTACAGCCCTGTCAGACGAAAACTTGCCGGACTTGGCGACATTTATGATAGATTTTTTTGTCCATTCCGTCTTGTTGACGTATTGTTTTGAGACGGTATCCTGCATAGCACAGTATGAATCGAAGTCGGCGCAGACAAAGAAGTAATCCGTATACATAAGGTTGTTTATTATGGGATCGAAAAGCCCGAATTCTACTGGGGATAAGAAGTTGGATTTTATTAGGTTTAATATTTCGCGCAGTGCAGGCGAAGCTTCTATGTACGCCATCGGATTGTATCCGCGCGAGCGGATCTTTATTATCTCATCGGCTTTCAATCCGAATATGAATATATTGTCCTTGCCTACCTCCTCAGCAATCTCTATGTTTGCGCCATCGAGCGTTCCGATGGTGAGTGCGCCATTAATCATGAATTTCATGCACCCTGTTCCCGAGGCCTCGGTGCCAGCGGTAGATATCTGTTCCGATAGCTCGCTTGCTGGGAATATCTTTTCCGCTAGGGAGACTCTGTAGTTTTCCAGGAATACAACCTTTAACCTGTCGCCTACCTCCTTATCATTGTTTATAACGTCAGCCAGGCTCGTTATGAATTTTATTATAAGTTTGGCAGTAAAATATCCAGGAGCGGCCTTGCCACTGAATATGAAGGTGCGAGGCAGAATCGCCGCGGATGGGTTCTTCTTGAGCTTTAGGTATTGGGAGATTATGTAGAGGCTGAAAAGAAGCTGTCTTTTGTATTCATGCAGCCTTTTTATCTGGACATCGAAAAGTGAATATGGATTTATCTCTACTCCGGTGGTTTTCTTGATATATTGGGCAAGATTTTTTTTGTTATCCAACTTAACGCGCTGCCATCTCTCTCTAAATGAGGCATCTTCTTTGAGCGGCAATAGCTTTTTCAACTCATAAAGGTTGGTGGCCCATTTGTCACCTATCGCATCGGTGATGATGGCAGAAAGGTCGGGATTTGCTTTCTGTAGCCACCGCCTTTGCGTAATGCCGTTAGTGATGTTTTTAAATCTCTCAGGCCATAACTCATAAAAATCCTTAAAGAGTATCGTCTTCAGAAGCCTGGTATGCAGCTCGGAAACGCCGTTTATCGCATGGCTTCCCACAACTGCCAGATTTCCCATACGAACCTTTTTGGGATTACTTTCCTCTATCAGCGACATACGTCTCAAGCGATCGTTGTCGCCGGGAAATCTGGACGACACCTCTTTTAGGAACCGGAGGTTTATCTCATAAATAATCTGGAGATGCCGGGGCAGGAGCCGTTCAAAAAGGCTTACCGGCCAGCATTCAAGCGCCTCCGGCATTATCGTATGGTTTGTGTAGGCAAAGGTCTTTATCGTAACATCCCATGCGTCGTCCCATTCCATTCCTTCCTCATCAACCAGTCGCCGCATGAGTTCTGGTATCGCTATCGAAGGGTGAGTATCGTTTAGCTGAATGGCGGCTTTGTCGGGGAGGTTCTTAAGGTCTTTGTTTTCCATCTTGAAACGCCTTATTATATCAGAGAGCGAGGCGCTGGTAAGAAAGTATTCCTGCTTAAGTCTTAGCTCTCTACCCTGGCTAACGTTGTCGTTGGGATATAGGACTTTTGAAATGTTTTCGGTCAAGACCTTGTCGTAGACCGCCCTTTCGTAATCGCCGCTGTTGAAATAGCTGAAGTCAAACTCTTCGCTCGCCCTCGCCGACCATAGCCGCAACGTATTAACCACGTTGTTCTTGTAGCCCACAATAGGTATATCAAACGGCATGGCAAGGACGTCATCGGTATCCACCCAGTTGGCTCGAAGTCTGCCATCCGGATCGTTTGACATAAACACACGACCGCCGAACCGTACCTTGACGGTATACTCTTGCCTCGGAAACTCCCAAGGATTTTCCTTCCTAAGCCACTCATCCGGAAATTCAACCTGGTAACCATTTATTATCTTTTGGTTGAATATGCCGTACTCATATCGTATGCCGTATCCCTGCGCAGGCATACCGAGGGTCGCCATGGAATCCAGGAAACACGCCGCAAGCCTTCCTAAGCCACCGTTGCCTAAACCTGCGTCCGATTCACATTCGCGCAACTCTTCAAGGTTAAGACCGAGGTCTTTAGCCGCTTCCTCTGCCTCAGAAAAAAGGCCCAGGTTGATCATATTGGTGCCCAAAAGCCTGCCTATGAGAAACTCGAGAGAGAAATAATACACTCTTTTTACATTCTCATCGTGATACCTCTCTTGAGTGGCTATCCAGCGTTCGACTATCCTGTCGCGTATCGCAAAGGAAAGCGCCAGATAGTCATCGAATGTCGTTGCGGTGTATCTGTCCTTGGCAAGGGTGTATTCACGGTTAGCCACGAACGACAACCTCAGGCCGTCCTTGGTCATATCCTTATACACCCTATTGAATATCGTAGGGAGAGAATTCGCGGTTGACTTCTTCATATTATAAACCTTTCATTGATAATTCTGTCTGCGACGAACTAATTCAGCACGCCAGCACTGGTAGCGCGGTAGATAGAGCGCCGGCCAAATTTTGAGCGTATACGGTCTATGGCTGTATGCACAAGTTCTTGTTTTTCTTCGCCGATCCCATCGAAAAGCGTGCTCTTATGTCCTGCTGGCACAAGAGCCGATGCTTTCACGCCTAGCAGGCGAACGCGCCTTTTCGCCATATAGAAATCATTATTATATAGGTGTTTTATTTCTTTGTAAAGAACATCGGCAAAGTTGGTGGGATGGTCGAGTGTTGCGGATCTGGTATGGGTAATAAATCCTTCAAGCCGAATCTTAAGGGTCGCTGTCCGACACCGCAAACCCTCTTCCCGGAGGCGACCAGACACCTTTTCGCATAGCGACATAAGCGCGCCCTCTATGATACGGAGATCAGAGGTATCTTGATCAAACGTCAGTTCGTTAGATACCGACCTGGCCTCATAAGCAGGTATGACTTCGCGGTCATCGATTCCATTTGCGAGTTGCCAGAAATGAAAACCGTTCTTGCCGAAAATTTCGCACAACTCTAATGGATCCTGTCTCGCAAGTTGACCTATGGTCCGTATGCCGATCTTGGAGAGCTCATCTGCACACTTTTTGCCCAATCCCCATATCCGGCTGACATCGAGCGGATGGAGGAATTCCAAAAGTTTCTCCTGAGAAACCTCTACAAGTCCATCCGGTTTTTTAAGATCCGAAGCGATCTTGGCCGCCATCTTGGTGGGAGCAAGGCCCACCGACGCAGTCAGGCCAGAGACGCTTTTGATGCGCTCCTTTATCTTCAAGCAGGTTTCAAGGGGGCCGCCAAAAAGATGATTGGTTTGCGTTATGTCCAGAAACGCCTCGTCTATGCTTATCGGTTCTATGTCGGGAGAAAAGGAATAAAGTATCTCATATATAAGGTTGGATACGGATTCGTATTTTTCCATATCAACGGGGAGAAATACCGCATCCGGACATTTGCGCCAGGCAACAGAAATAGGCATTGCCGAATGAATGCCGAATTTTCGCGCCTCGTAAGAACATGCCGATACAACGCCCCTTCCTCTGCCGCCTTTCGGATCGGCACCAACTATAACGGGTCTCGAGCGGTAAGCAGGATTATCGCGCTGCTCGATAGCCGCGAAGAAAGCGTCCATATCAACATGGACGATGAACCGCCTTTTATGCATCCAACAGAAGTCTTATTTTGATTTGAAAAGAACCACCGCTTTTTCGTTCGCCGTGGTAGAGATTATTATCCTCGCCGGGCAACCTGCTGGACATGTCGTGCCGTAAATATAGCGAATGTCTATCTTTTCGGCAGCCATCATTGCCGTTATGCTCTTGAGCGCCCCCGCTTTGTTTTCGAGGTCCACAATAACCACTTCGTTCTCTTTGGTATTCTTGTATCCGGCCTTCTGGATAGCTTCTTTCGCTCGGAGCGTGTCGGCCGCGACGATCATTATCTTCGCTTCATTGTTCGCGGCATACCCGGCAACACCTTCAATATTTATGCCATGGTCAGCCAGTATCTTCGATATGTTGGCCAGCACGCCTATCTTGTTCTCCGTGGTTACAACTATCTCTTTTCCCAGACTCGCCCCTTTTATCATACCGCCCTCCTTTCAAATTTACGAAGCGACCAAGATTCCCTCCACACGATTAATCCTTCGCCTGTCCTTAAGGACCCTTCTATTAATATTATGATACACCCCTTGGAAAACGATGTAAACTATTTTTCTGCATCCATATCAACTATGCAGTCCAGTCTGAATACGCGCTCCTGATTTCTCAGGTGGCAGTGAGCCACTATATAAGAACGATCGTAGCCCGACCTTATCTTCTTCGGAGTTATGATTCGCTGCGTCAGTGTATTGTTCCAAGATGATTTATAGGTTATGTTTAGTTTTTTCTGTTCACGTATGGCTTCCTCTATCTGCCTCAACCTCCAATCTGACACAAGGCGCAACGGAGAGATTTTCTTTGATGATACGTTTTCGATACTCTCAACGGTGGAAATTCCCAAAGATTTAAGAATCGCGAGCTCTTTTTTAAAAACCTCAAGCGTCATAAAAGCGTCAGACAGAGCGCGGTGTTCCCGGCGAGGATGAATACCTAGTGACCGGACGACATTGGCGAGGTCATATCTTCCTATGTCCGGGAAAAGCGTTCGCGCTAATTTCAGGGCATCTATTATGTAATACCCTTCAAGCGTTGCTTTATTTGGGCCGAGCGCCGCCTCGAGGAATCCCACATCAAATCCGGCGTTATATGCTACCAAAATGCTTCCCTCGATGAATTTCATGAAAGATGGTAGCACATCTTCGATACAGGGTTTGCCCCGAAGCATATCTTCGGTTATTCCATTCACCTTGAAGGCGGCCGCAGATATCGGTCTTCGAGGATCTATGAGGGTGTGGAATTTTTTTACCTTTCGAGCCGGCGAGAACTTTATGGCGCCTATCTCGCATATCCTGTCGCCCGAATAAGGATAAAGACCGGTTGTCTCTACGTCAAAGACCGTGAAAGACGCCTCACGCAGTTTCATCCTCTAAAATCCACCTTACTTGCTATCCCGCCGCGCCTGAGAGCTGCGCGATAAACATATTCGGCTACCGCTATGTCCTGTATGGCCAGTCCCGTGGAATCAAATATAGTTATATCTTCGGGTGAGTTTCGGCCCCTTCTTGCACCTGTTATCACCTGACCGAGCGTGGCGTGTATGCGCGATGCGTTCCAGGTTTTTTGGGCGACAGGCACGTTTATCTCACCGCTGTGTATTGCCTGCGTTATGTCATCGACAACAACCTTCGCCCCGTGCAGCAGCAAGGCCTCAAGCTCCTCCTTGCCTCTGGCGTCGGCTCCTATGGCATTTATGTGAGCTCCCTTTTTTACCCACGCGGCCTTCACAATCGGCTTTCTTGACGGCGTTGTCGTTACTATTATGTCCTTATCCCTGACACATCCCTCCGCATCTTTAGCCTTAAAGGCCTTTATCCCCAATTCTCGGCATCTACGGTTGAACCTTTCGACCTGACGGGCGTCGCTATCATAAATAAAAACGGCTTTGAGATGGAATATCTCGTTTAGGGCCAAGAGCTGGTAAAAGGCTTGGGTGCCGCAGCCGATGAAACCTACCGTCTCGGACTCTTTTCGCGCAAGATATTTCGCCGCTATGCCGCCGGAGGCACCAGTGCGGTAGTTTGTTATGTAAGTTCCGTCCATTACCGCGAGAGGAAAGCCTGTTCGCGGATTACTTAATATTATCAGCGCCATAACGGCGGGGGTTCCTCGCCCTGTATTCAAGGGGTGAACGTTCACCCACTTTATTCCACATGCCTCCGGATTTTCTATGTAGGCGGGCATCGCCCGAAAGTCGCCACAATATTTTTCGAGATGTATATATATCTTAGGAGGCATCTGGACAGTGTGTCGACAATGCGCGATAAAGGCGCGCTCCACAATCGTGATAACACGACGCATGGATAGGACGCTTGCTATGTCGCGGCGCGTAAGGATAAGGGTCTTATTTTGCATTTGCTATCAGGTTTTTGATAGAGCGGCGTATGTTGTCGAAATCCTTATTTTCAAGCCACTCCTTCCTGAAGATACTGGCGCCGAACGCCACGGCGCTTGCACCATTTGAGAAGTATGCCTTGATGTTTTCAGCACTTATCCCACCGCAGGCAAGTATCTCAATGTCTTGAAAAGGGGCCTTTAACTCTTTTATATATGACGGTCCTAACATACCGGCGGGGAATACCTTGACCATAGTCGCGCCCTCGGCCCATGCCTCATAAACCTCGCCTGGCGAAAAGGCGCCGGGGAACACAGGTATCTTCCTTCCTACACACGTCTTTACGATATCGCGGACAAGAACAGGCATTACTATAAATGTCGCCCCTGCCCTAAGCGCCTCTTCCAGCACCCGGCGGCTTAAGACGGTGCCGGCGCCTATCATAAGCTTTCCGCCTGAGGCCTTAACGGCCCGGCGGATAAGAGATGCGGCATGATAAGAATTCATCGCGATTTCTATAGCCTCAAGGCCTGATCCAATAACGGTTTCTACGATTTCCTCAACCGGCAAGGGGCCTTCGACCCTAAGTATCCCCATTATCGGCATTTTTTTGAAACGTTTTAGATCCATATTAATCCATGTCTTTTCCTTTGACGCTCTCGTAGAACTCACGGTAATTTTCTTTCTTTGAGCCTTTCCTCAACTCCATGGCTGCCTTGGGATGCTCATTGAGCATACCGCAGATAGCGTAAGGTATCACGTATCCCCATTCGAGCCTTTTGCTAAGCGGTATGAACTCCTTCGAGATAAGGTCCAGTATGGGCCTGATGTCAAACTTGGGGTTTTTCAGAAATCCTATGAGCAACTCGAGTGGACAGTTACCGGCCGCCCGTCCAAGACCGAAGATCGTTCCGTCTACATAGTTGGCATTATGTATGATCGCCTCTATTGTGTTGCAGAACGCCAGCTGTTGGTTGTTATGGGCGTGAATGCCGATCTCTTTAGATTTGATTATGCCTTTTGCCTTCTTTATAAGAAATTCTGTTGTCTCCTGATACAACGACCCGAATGAATCCACAACATATATCACCTTGGCTTTCGATTCCTTTTCCAGTTGTTCAAACGCTTCGGTAAGCTCGTTGTCGAGCGCCCTGGAGATGGCCATTATATTGACTGTCGTCTCGTACCCCTTATCCGCAAAATGGTTGACCAGATATATGGCCTTGTCTATTTCCTTGACGTATGAGGCGACCCTTATCATGTCAACGGGGCTGTCTTTCTTCGGCCCTATGTCATCTATATCCACCCTACCCACGTCAACCATCACGGATATCTTCGTCTTAGAATTTATGCCTTCGGTAATCTTCCGTATATGGTCGTCGTCGCAGAACTTCCACTTGCCGAATTCCTTGTCAGAAAAGAGCCTGCGCGAGTTCTTATAACCTATCTCCATATAATCGATTCCGGCCTCCGAGAGAGCGCGGTAGGTCTCTCGCACGAAATGGTCGGAGAAATCATGGTTATTCATCAACCCGCCGTCGCGGATGGTGCAGTCGATCACTTTTATTTGTGGCCTGAACATCTGCTCGCCTCCTTTAATATTGTTTTAATCTTTTTAGCGTGCGGCCTCGCCATAAGGGCAGCCGTGATAATAAGCGCCGCTTCTTATAACGTCCCTTATTGATACGCACATGAAGGTCCTGCCGGAGATCGTCCTCTGAATACCATGTCGTGTGGAGTATGACTTGCAGAAATACCTGCCGTGCCGATCGCCTACAAGATTTGAACACGGGTCCTCACCGGACGCGCCGCAACATTCACCGCACCTTCTGCAAAGCGCCTCATATTCGCTTTCGCGCTGGGCAAGGAATTTTTCGTACTCCCTTTCTTCCATGGTGGAATGATTATATCATGAGGATTAATCGAGTAAAAAGAAATTTTAAGCGGCAAACAAAAACCCCGGCGCCGGCAGGCATCGGGGGCAACCGTGATAGATAGAGGCTATCTACTTCTTCTTTTTCTTGGAAGCCTTCTTCTTGGCGGAGCATCCGCATGATTTACACATAAAAACCCTTTCTTTTAAATACATATAAAGTATACAAGATAATCGGCGTTTTGGCAAATCTACCAGCGAAAACCCGCCCCGACGAATACCGCGGACTCCTCTTTCGTTTTAAGCATCCGGAAGAAAGCCGCGCCATCGCCCTCGAGCAAGGCATGCGAAAGATCAATCTGCAGACCGAGATCCTTGCGGTTTAAGGGGTCCTTGAGTTTGAATAAAATGGTATCTTTTGGCGTCAGTTTCGCCTGGGCAGCTATGGTAATCGGATAGGCACTACCGTCGGCGGTTTCGACCTCGAAGAAAAGCCCTGTCCCTTTCGCGATATTCCACGCTCCATATAAAGTTATAACTCTTTTAAGCGGGTGCGGTTGTGAGGATAACCGGATCCCAACTTCATATTTAATGTAATCCGAGCCGCATGCGCCTAAAGAGCCACGAAAATTAAAAACCGATCCGGAATTTCCTTCGAGCGCATATGATAAAAACGACCTACCGCTTATGCGCCATCGACCCTTAAATATGAGTGAATGCGAATTTTTTGTCTTCGTTATAAGAGCGGCTTTCTCGTAGCGGTATACTATCTCGTTGTCGCGGTTTATTTCCCACCCGGCCTCTAGCGCCAGAATGTCATGGGCGCCTTTTTCTCTTTCCATTTTGAAGACAAGGCGGTTGTTCGCATCCGCCTGCCAGCGCCCGGAAAGCGCGATGACGTATGTGATCTGCTTATTATCTGACTGTCTGGTCGTCACGGAGAATAGTATGGAGTTGTCGCGCACGTCTATTATATCTCCGGCTATCTCGAGGGAATCTGTGCGAGCGGAACGACGAAATTTGTCCAGCGTGAATAATAAGTTGTGTTCCTTCGTAAGAGACCAACGACCTTTGAGCTTCAATTGGTGAGGCAAAGCGCCGTTTTTCGACAAGGGGGATTTTATATGATATATAAGATTGTTTGACTTGTCTGTCTTGAAGGCGCCGTCAAGGACCACTCTCTGTCGCGGCAGGCCAACAACGCGTTCGGACGTGACCACCAGACGGTTGAAAGGATCTATCTCGTAGCGCACCTTTTCCATCAGAGGATATAGCGGGGCCTTTTTATCAGAGGATGTTTCCTGATGTTTTCCGCGACCTCTTGCGGAATGTCAGTTTTGCCGAGTTTATAGTACATATAATTTTTGTAGCCTTCAACACCGGGCTGATCGAAAGCGTTTACATCGAGAAGCTCGCCTTCTATTGCTGTGGCCATCTCAAAGAAAAACAGAAGCTCTCCCCACAGGAAGGCCGATATCTCAGGCATGATGATAGTGCAGCTGGGCCTGCCTTCCATTGTCAAGGCCCATTCAGTAGCCTCCTCCGCGACGGAGATCAGCTCTGAATAGAATCTGCCTTCAAGAAAATCTCCTGTGCCAGCCACCTCGATGTCTTCGTTAAACTTCTCGACCTTGATAAATGTGACCGTCTTATTATCCTCACCTTCTATATTGTTCTGCTGTATGGAGTGAAGGTCGTTTGTGCCGCGCGCGGCTATAGGCGTCCGGCCCACATTCACTATCTTTTCGGTATCGTTTTCCCATCTCTCGACGCCGTTGGATCCTACCCTAATCCTCCGACCGTATTTCTTGCCGAGGCTTTCGGCGAGAAGTTGAACGTACCAATCAGCCGTGGATTTAAGCCTTTCGGAAAATGGCATAATCACGCTGATGCACTTACCTTTCTTTCTATAAAGGATTGTCTGCAACGCGGCGTACATATAAGCGGGGTTCTTAGTAAGCGAAGGCGCCGAGCAGCGCCTCAACATGCTCGCGGCGCCGTCCAGCACTTCGCGTATATTGACCCCGACTATCGCCATATGCAAAAGACCTACGTTGAATTCCGAAAATCGTCCGCCCACTCCCTTCAACACCGGTAGGCTGCGAAAATCAAGGCCATCCAGTGACTGCTCAGACTCCACCTTTTTCCGAAGAGTGCCGGATTTGGGATCGGTAATCGCGACTATCTGCCTGCCGTATTTATCTCCAATATTTTCCTTAAGCCATTTTTCAATAACCGCGAATGCAGCTTTGGTCTCCGTGGTTTCGCCTGATTTTGATATGACCACAACAAAGGTTTTTTTGGGGTTAAGATTTTTGATAAGCACGCTCAAGGTATCAGGATCCATGTTATTCCCCTCGAAAAATATCCTTGGCCTTCCGTTCCTCGCCTGAAGGAAATCATTGTAATAGGGATTGCATAGCGCCTCCTGCGCCGCTTTAAGCCCTAGGTAGGATCCTCCTATCCCCAGCGAGATTACATTTTCGTAAGACCCGGCGATCTCGTCTCCGAGTTCTTGGATCCGCTGTATCTGCCGACTGTCCTGGCGAGGCAGCGCGGTCCATTCAAGACCCAGTCCGATACGGTTTTCCTCGCTTTTGAGGATATGGGTAATATGCTTATGGGCCTTGGCAATCTGGCCGCGCATCGAAGAAAGTTCGGAGTCGGTTACACCGCCTGAGGCACCAACGCTGTGGCTGAACATGTTATTAAAGTCAAATCGTAAATGCTTCATCGTCTCTCCTGTTTGGTTGTCTGAAAAAAATCTATGCCAACTTTCGCGAGCATCTTGGCAAGTTTAGCCAGAGGCAAACCTACCACGTTATAAAAACATCCCTCTATGCGGTCTATGAATATGCCGCCCCTGCCCTGTATATCGAAAGAACCGGCCTTATCAAGAGGCGATACGGCCTTAAAGTAATTCCTTATTTGCAGGTTCGTAAGCGGATACATATATACCTTGGTTCTTTCGTAGTCAGTATAGACTTTATCATTGTCTATATCAACAACTGCTATGCCGCTGTACACCCATTGGGGCTTTTTTGATAAAAGCTTAAGTGTTTGGAAGGCATCCTTAAGATTTTTAGGCTTCCCTATTATCTTCCGCCCCGCCATAACGACAGTATCGGCCGCTATAACAATGCCGGAATCGAATCTTCTGGCGACCTCACACGCCTTCCGTAAGGCGTTATCCATAACCAGCTTACCGCAACTTCCCTTTATCTTGCGGCTTTCCTTGGCTCCGCTGCGTACCACTGTAAACTTAAGGCCCATCTCGCGTAATATCTCCCGCCGCGCTTTTGATCCGGACGCTAGTATTATCTTACGCATTGGCCGCAGCCTCGCCCGCGACAAAGCCGGATGCCCACGCCCACGCCAGGTTGTAGCCACCGCGAGAGCCATTCACATCCAGCGCCTCGCCTGTAAAGTAAAGCCCTTTTTTGAGTCTGGATTCAAGACTCACTTCGTCTATTTCGCTGTTGTCAACGCCGCCAGCGGTAAATTCGGCCTCATTCCAACCCCTCGTCCCGAGCACCTTGAAGCGTCTATCCTTTAATGACCCGGCTATGAAGCCGGCGTCCTTGGTTCTCAGCTCATTCCGCATGGCCATGGCAAACTTGTTGGGAAGTATTCCTGCTATAAGATCATCGCCTGCCAGCCCCAGCGAGATCCTTCTGCCTATCTCAGACTCAAGCGCGCCTTTTTCCATGAACGGCACCATGTCGATGGCCAGGCAAACGTCTTTATTCTTTACTCGATTTAATGCAATCGATATGACGTCGCTTATATCGAGTACGGCGGTGCCGGAAAGCCCGTATTTTGTAAAGAGGAGATCGCCCGCTGTCCGGGCCACATCTTTTTCTTCTATGATCACCCGTATGCGCGAGGTTATCTTCTGCCCCTGCAGGATATGGCACATGGGGTCTTTAACAGCGAGGGGGACTGCGGCCGGCACCGGTTCAATGATGGAGTGGCCGAACTTGGCGGCAAATTGGTAAGAGCTGCCGTCTGATCCAAGGGCCGGATATGACTTGCCTCCGCAAGCTACTATTACCTTCTGGCATGCGAGCTTCTCCGTCTTTGATGAGATGATAAAACCGTTGCCTGCGGCGGAAATAGCTCTTACTTCAAATTCCGTCCTCACTGGCACAGCTAGTCTTCGAAGCTCAATCTCAAGCACCTTCACCACAGATGATGATTGATTGGTTACAGGGAAGATGCGGCCAGCATCCGAGTACATCATCAGCCCGATCTCTTCGAAGAAATCCTTGATGGAAGGCGAACCGAAGCGCAGGAATACTGACGAGACCAGCGATCTTGCCTCGGGGTTGTAAAATGAGCTGTCCAGTATGTCGTTAGATAGATTACATCGCCCGTTGCCTGATGCCAGCACCTTCTTGCCAAGCCGCGGCATCTTTTCCACCAGCAATACGGAAGCGCGCTTTCGAGCCGCGCTTATCGCCGCAGCTATTCCAGACGCACCCCCGCCGACTACTATTATTTCGTAACTACGCCCTTCCAATATAATCGCCCGATCTTGTGTCGACCAAGACAGTTTCGCCTTCCTCGATAAAAAGCGGGACGTTGATGACAAGGCCCGTCTCAAGCGTTGCCGGTTTCATGGCGCGCCCCGATGTATCACCCTTTGCGCCGGGAGCGGACTCCGTTATCCGAAGAGCTACGCTCACAGGAAGTTCTATGGCCACTGGACGGTGCTCATAATAAAGGACCTCTACCTCGAGATTTTCCTTCAGGTAATCCTTTGACTGGCCTATCATCTGATCATCAAGGACTATCGTCTCATAGCTTGTCATGTCCATGAAATGAAATCCCGCATGATCCCTGTAAAGATACTGGACCTTTTTTGACTCGAGATCAGCCTTCTCCACAGTGTCTGTGGGGCTGAAACGCCTGTTCACAAGTTTTCCGTTTATGATATTCTTAAGGGTCGTCTGGTATATAGCGCGCAGGTTTCCGGGCGTCCTGTGCTCTACCTCGACGACGACCAATAGATCACCGCCCTCCCGTATTATCATCCCTCTTTTTAATTCTGACGCCTTCACGACCTAACTCCTTTTGTGTTATTCAACTTTGACTTTTATTGCTTGCGGCTTGGCCGCTTCCTTCTTGGGTATAATGATCTCGAGAACGCCATTCTTATAAGAGGCCGATATGCCTTCGTTTTTGCATTCGGCCGGCAGCTCTACCACTCTTTCAAACCTTCCCTCCATCCTCTCTTGCCTCACAATGTTAGGACCTTTTTCGGTCACCGAAGACTCCCTCGAGCCGCTTATCTTCAATATCCTGTTATTCTCCAAAGTCACCACTATCTTGTCCTTATCCATGCCGGGAAGATCGGCCTTGACCGTAAAGTCCTTTTCGTTCTCTATGACATCTACACGCACAAGCCTGCCGACTGGAGCAACGTATTCCCTTCCCCTCTCATCGAAAGACGAGACCAGCTCATTCGCGAACTTATCGACAGCCCGTTTCATGCGCACCAGCTTGCCGGAAAGCTCTTCGAGCTCCTTTTCTTCTTTGGCGCTCATCTGCGTCTGGGCATAGCCATCGCCAAAGACCGATGCGAGAAAACATGCGGCAGCCACCATAAATACGATATTTTTCATCTGACAAGCCTCCTTTTAATATAAAATTTAACAGATTTACGTCGCGCTGTCAATCAAGTATAGCCCCTTTAGGGTAAGATCTTCATCGACCGTCTGAATAGTTGTCGCGTAGCTGCTGATGAGCGACGCATCCCCTCCTGTCGCAATAACCTTGGGCCGCTTGCAGAACATCTTAACATATCGCGATATAAGGCCGTCGCACATCGCGCCGAACCCGAAAAGTATCCCGCCTCTAATACTGCTTACCGTATCCTTCCCTATGACGGATGAAACCGCTTTAAGTTCCACTCTTGGCAAAAGCGCCGTTTTCCTATGCAGGCTCGAAAGCGACATCTCGATACCGGGAAGGATGAGGCCTCCGAGATAATCTCCCCTGGGGGAAACGATATCAAAAGTTATGGCCGTGCCAAAATCAACTATGACTGCCGGAACACCGTAAAGCCTTTTTGCCGCATAGGCATTGACCAGCCGGTCCTGACCGACCTCGCTTTTGATTTTATAACAATTTCTTATCGGAACGCGAATGTCTCTGCCAACTATCCTGACATGGGGCGTAAAAAACCTGTTCAGTTCCACAAGAAACCGAGATAGCGCCAGCGGCACAACACTCGAGATTATTATGCCGGAGACATCCTCTCTTGTTGCGCCTGCCGCCCTAATAAGCCTCTCCAAATGACGCTTGTAAATACCAGTTGAATGCGTGGGTGTCTTGGCCTTGCAGGCAAGATATCCCTTTTTGAATATACCGGTAGTTATGTTTGTATTGCCTATATCAACGGTCAAAAGATTCTTCATCGCACCATCACCACATCGCCTGATGAAACCTTCTGCAGCATGCCGGAGTTTAGCCTAATGACGAGGCTTCCATCAGAGTCGATATCGTGCACAAGGCCGTCAAACGTCCTGTTGGGAAGAACCACCTTTATTTGCGCACCCACCATGGCCGACATAGTCTTCCATTCCTCTATTATCGGACCAAACCCTTTTTCCCTAAGCATAATGTAGTGCTCCTCGAGGGCCTCCAGAACTTTTCTGGCCAACTCGACACGGGACACGTTCTCGGCCATACCTCTGGCGCGAAGTTCCTGGCGGAGTGAGCTGGCGCCTTTCGGAAGGTTTTTGATGGGGGTATTGACGTTTATGCCGATACCAACTATCAAAAAGACTATCGAATCTTGCTCGGCTTTCATTTCGGTAAGGATGCCGCAGACTTTGTTATCATTTATCAGTATATCGTTAGGCCACTTTATCATGGCGTCGAGACCTGTCAGTTGTCTTATAGCCTTAGCCACCGCCACCGCCGCCAGAAGCGTTATCTTGGGTATCTCGGCGGGCGCCATCTCTGGTCTCAATACGCAGGACATATATATACCTCCTTTCGGAGGAGAAACCCATACGCGGCCCTGTCTGCCTTTACCCTTAAGCTGCTCATCAGCCAGTATTACCGAGCCTTCCTTAATCCCTTTTTCAGCCAGCGCGTAGGCGATATCATTGGTAGAGTCAACTTTCTTATAGGAGATCACTTCTCTGCCCAGGACCGTCGTCTTAAGCCCCCATTTTATTTCAGAAGGAATCAGGCTGTCAGGTATGGAAATTAGCCGATAACCGAGATGAGGTGATGCCTCAATGTCATAACCTTCATGCCTGAGCTTTTCCATGTGTTTCCATATCGCCGCTCTTGATATACCGGCAATCTTGCACAGCTCTTCGCCGGATACGTATGAATCTTTGCCGCCGCGTAAGACCTCGAGTATTTTCTCATCTATCATTTTACGCCTCTTGCCTGGCTTTTTTCGGAACCTATCCTGTATTTCGATTTGAGCTCTTTTATTTGATCGCGCAATACCGCCGCTCGCTCAAACTGCAGATTACGCGCCGCCACCTCCATGTCATGCTGCAGATCGCTTATGAGGACGGATACATCATACTGATCCTCTGTCTCCTCCACAACGCTGGCGATGACTTTCCTGGCCTTCTTATATGATTCGATGCCGTCTTTTATGGCCTTCTCGATTGAGCGTGGTTCAATATGATGTTTTCTGTTAAATTCGGTCTGTATCTTGCGCCTCCTGTTCGACTCATCGATGGCGTTGCGCATCGAATCAGTCATGTTATCGGCGTACATGATGACAAGACCATTCAGGTGCCGGGCGGCCCGGCCCGCTACCTGTATCAGGCTAGTCTCGCTCCTTAAGAATCCTTCCTTGTCTGCGTCCAGTATGGCTACGAGCGACACTTCAGGAAGGTCGAGCCCTTCTCTGAGAAGGTTTATTCCTACCAAGCAGTCGAACTTATTGAGCCTGAGATCTCGCAATATCTCGACCCTCTCTATAGCATCTATTTCTGAGTGTAAGTATTTGACTTTTAAGTTAAAATCCCTAAGATATGTGGTAAGGTCTTCGGCCAGCCTCTTTGTAAGGGTCGTGACAAGCACTCTCTCCTTTTTTAACGCTCTGTTTCTTATCTCCTCTATCAAGTCATCGATCTGATTTTTTGTAGGTCGTACCTCGATAGGCGGATCGACAAGACCGGTCGGTCTTATTATCTGCTCGACCACCCTGTTTGCGGACTTTCGTATCTCGTAGTCAGCGGGCGTAGCCGACACGAATATGGCCGTAGTAACAAGCTCTTCAAACTCATCGAACTTGAGGGGCCTGTTATCCAGCGCAGAGGGCAATCTGAAGCCGTATTCGACGAGCGTCTGTTTTCTAGCGCGGTCACCGTTATACATACCCCTGATCTGAGGTATGGTAACATGTGACTCGTCTATGAAGACCAAAAAGTCCTTCGGGAAATAATCTATAAGGCACCACGGCCTGGAACCGGCTGGCCTTCCGGACAGGTGCCTTGAGTAATTCTCGATGCCACTACAGTAGCCTATCTCACGCATCATCTCTATATCGTATCTGGTCCTCGACTCAAGCCTCTGCGCTTCCACAAGTTTATTCATCGCCTTCAATTCCGCAACCCGCTGATCCAACTCCTCTTCTATCGATCTTATAGCGGCTTCTATCCTGTCAGGGGTTGTGACAAAATGCTTGGCCGGGTATATGCTTATCTTCTTTACCTCTTTTATAGTATTTCCTGTTAGAGGGTCTATCTCGTATATGCGCTCTATGCGATCGCCGAACTGTTCAATCCTGTAAGCTGTTTTTGTGTACGCGGGAAACACATCCACGGTGTCGCCCCTTACCCTGAAGGTAGAGCGCTTAAAGTCGTAATCATTACGCTCGTAATGTATAGAGACAAGTTTTTTCAACACATCGTCACGCGAGAGCTTCTGGCCCTCTTCGAGAAATAACAGCATCTCGCCGTATTCTTCGGGTGATCCCAGGCCGTATATACATGAGACGCTGGCGACGATGATCACGTCGTCACGCGACATGAGCGAACTGGTCGCCGAAAGGCGCAAACGGTCTATATCCTCGTTTATCGAAGAGTCTTTTTCTATATAAAAATCGGTCTGCGGGATATAAGCTTCTGGCTGGTAGTAATCGTAGTAGCTTACAAAATACTCCACGGCGTTTTCCGGGAAGAATTCTTTAAACTCACTATATAGCTGGGCAGCAAGTGTCTTATTATGGGATATGACGAGAGTGGTTCTGCCTGAGTTCGCGATGACATTTGCCATAGTGAACGTTTTACCCGAACCAGTAACGCCGAGGAGCGTTTGGTAGTTATGGCCGGCTTTCAAGCCTTCAGTAAGTTTTTTGATCGCTTCGGGCTGGTCTCCTTCCGGCTTGAAATTGCTCACCAGTTTGAACTTTGCCATATCAGGCGATTTCCAGCGAGATATCAATAGCTCTCACGGAGGATGTGAGCGAGCCGCATGAGATCATGTCTACTCCTGTTTTCGCGTACTCCTCCGCGTTTTCCGCATTTATTCCGCCCGAGGCCTCCAGAAGAGGTTTGTGCTTTGCAAGGTTTCTTATCTCGACGCAGGCCCTTATCTCCTTCGGACTCATGTTATCAAGCATTATCACATCCGGTTTGCCGGCGAGCGCATCGTCAAACTCCGCGAGACTGGCGACCTCTATCTCGATGATAGTACCCCTTCGATTCTTTTTCCGTGCCTCTTCAACAAGCTTTTTGAGTAAACCATTCCGCTGAGTTGCCGAGGCTGTAAGCAGGCGGCTTTTGATATGATTGTCTTTTATGAGGACTTGGTCATATAACCCCATACGGTGATTAGCGCCGCCTCCTACCAACACGGCGTATTTTTCCAGATAGCGCAAAAGAGGGATCGTCTTGCGCGTATCCATAATCTTAACTCCGTAAGGCCTTACTATATCGGCAATCTTCTTGGTCTGAGTGGCAATCCCGCTCAATAATGAGACAAAATTAAGCATCGTTCGTTCTGCCCTGAGTATTGGAGCGGTATGTCCCTCGAGAAAGGCTACCTCCATGCCGCTTCCTACGGATGCGCCTTCGTCGCAGTTGGGGCGAAAACGAACGCTGTAGTCTATCTGCGCCATGGCCCATTCTGCTATCTTAAGCCCGCAGACGACACAGTCCTCCTTAACCACAATGCTTGCGCGCGAGCTGGCAAGCTTATCGATGAGGCTCTGGGTGGTTATGTCGCCCGCCCCTATATCCTCTTTTAAGGCCGCCTTAATTATCGGCAGCACCCGTTCCTTGTCCAGATTCATAACCTCCTCACCAGACCTCGTTCGCATCATCGCTAGGCACCACATTCGGCATACCGGTCTGTTGATCGTAGCTCTGGCCTGGATCCATGGTCCCGATGCGACTTATGCCTGGGCCTTCGTTATCCCGAAGCGGCCTCGCCTGACGGGGTTTAAAAAAATTAATACCAAATAAGCCACTATCCCGCTGGTCCGCCACCTCACCGGACGGACGATCTGCTTTTTCATCCTCCGCAAGACACAGATTCGAAGCCATCAAAAATATCAAAGCGGTCATCAACAAAAAATAACGTCTCATGATCCTCCTCCTTTTTATACACAGATCTCTTTAAGGTTTTCCCTGACCTTCTCCAACTGCATCTGGAGCTCGTCTTTTCGTTCGCGCTGCTTCCGAACAACATCCTCAGGCGCCTTTGAAAGAAAACTTTTATCCGCAAGACGGCTTGTTAGCCCTTTCATCTCGTTTTCTAAGCGCAAGACTTCCTTTTCCAGTCGCGCCCTCTCCTTCTGAAAATCTATCAAACCCTCCAGCGGCATATAAATCTCCGCGCTCCCGACCACCGCGACCGCGGCGTTTCGAGGCTTTGCGTATCTACCCACCTTAAAGTCGGCTAATCTTGCCATCTGCTTTATAAACCCGCTGTTATCGCGCAAGATTTTCTCATCCGGACCTTCCTGAACATTGACCATCGCCTCTATCCTGACCTTTGGTTCAATGCTCCAGAACGCCCGCATATTCCTTACCGCTGTCACTATATGCGTCAAAAGGGTCATCTGGCGTTCCGCCTCACGCGATATCATCTCTTTTTGGACATGCGGCCAAGGCTGAACCATTATAGATTCTCCCGCCGCGTCTACGGAGCGTGGCAATTTCTGCCATATCTCTTCAGTGATGAAAGGCATGAAAGGATGAAGCATGTGCAGAGTCTTTTCCAGCACCTTGTAAAGGATTATCTGGGAGGTTTTCTCTGATATGGTCGATTTGGCGATCTCTATGTACCAGTCGCAAAACTCATGCCACACAAATTCGTATATCGAATTCGCGGCCTCGTTGAACTTAAACTCGTCCAGACAACGGCCCACATACGCCAATGTAGAGTAAAATCGCGAAAGTATCCATCTCTCCGGCAAGGTAAGTTCGGTTTTCTTGAAGAAAGCACAGAGATCGACACCGACATCTTCCGGCTTAAGGTTTGCCAATATGAAACGTGAGGCGTTCCATATCTTGTTGGCGAAGTTTCTTCCCAGCTCGAATTTCGATTCAGAAAGAAAAACATCCTGTCCCTGCGCTGTTATGGATATTATGCTGAAACGCAAAGCGTCAGTCCCGTATTTCGATATCATCTCTAAAGGATCTATGATGTTTCCCAGGGACTTTGACATCTTGGTCCCCGTAATATCGCGAACGGTACCGTGTATATACACACTCTTGAAAGGTATGTCGCCCCTGAACTCAAGGCCCGCCATTATCATCCTGGCCACCCAGAAGAATATAATCTCTTGGGCCGTCACCAACGAATCGGTTGGATAGAAATATTTTAATTCCGGCGTTTCTTTAGGCCATCCGAATGTCGAAAACGGCCACAACCAGGAAGAGAACCAAGTGTCGAGCACATCTGGGTCCTGCTCGATTTCGGCTGACCCGCAAGTCGGGCACGTCTGGGGCCTCGTTTTCGAAACGATAATGCCTTCCTTGCCGTTTATTGCCGGCCCTCGGCCGTCTAATGCTCCGCTGTTTTTATAGCATTTTTTACAATAATACACCGGAATCCTGTGTCCCCACCATATCTGCCGTGATATGCACCAGTCCCTGATATTTTCCATCCAATCGAGATACACCTTTGTCCATCGCGCGGGGTAGAACTTTATACGGCCTTTCCTTACAACATCGATGGCCGGCTTGGCGAGAGGTTTCATTTTAACAAACCACTGAGGGCACAGCCGCGGTTCCACCATAGTGTGACAGCGGTAGCAGTGGCCAACCGCGTGCCGGTGCGGCTCCGCTTTTATGAAAAGGCCGCGCTCTTTTAGATCCTCCAGTATCGCTTCCCTCGCCTCAAAACGGTCCATTCCCTCGTAATCCTCGCCGCGGGCGTTGATCGTAGCATCGTCGTTCATGACATTTATCTGTTCCAAACCGTATTTCAAACCCAATTCAAAGTCTACGGGATCATGCGCAGGGGTCACTTTAAGAGCGCCTGTCCCGAATTTCATATCGACCAGTGAGTCAAATATGACCCTCAGCTCCCGGTTTAGGATCGGCAGTATAAGAGATTTACCTTTGAGGCCCTTGTATCTTTTGTCCTTTGGATTGACTGCCACAGCAACGTCTCCCAACATCGTCTCAGGTCTTGTGGTAGCTATCACTACGTGATCTTCCTCTGTTGTCTTGCCGGCTGAGCCTTTCGCCTTTTTCCTCTCGCCCGCCTTGATAGGATATTTAATATAATATAGCATCCCATCAACATCCTTGTGCTGCGACTCCTCATCAGAAAGCGCCGTCTGACATCGCGGGCACCAGTTGATTATGTAGTTTCCTCGGTAAATAAGCCCTTTCTTGTAAAGGCGAACGAATACCTCCAGGACGGCATCCGAAAGCCCTTCGTCCATAGTAAACCTTATCCGCTGCCAGTCACAGGAACATCCCAATTTTTTAAGTTGCCTTATAATGGTCGAGCCATATTCCTCGCGCCATTTCCACACTTCCTCCACGAACTTATCGCGGCCTATCTCTTGGCGCTTGATACCATCTTTTGCCAGCTTCCTCTCGACAACGTTCTGCGTGGCTATACCGGCATGATCTGTGCCGGGCATCCATTCCGTCTCAAAACCCTGCATGCGTTTGAAGCGTATAAGGATATCCTGTATAGTATTGTTGAGGGCATGCCCCATATGTAGAATGCCAGTAATGTTAGGAGGCGGTATGACTATTGAATAAGGCTTTTTAAGGGGATTCGGCTCGGCATGAAAGTACCCTTTTTCTTCCCAAACCTTGTAGATGGCGTCCTCTACCTGATGAGGATCATATGTTTTGGCCAGCTCGATCATTTGAAATTATAGTGTTTTTTTACCGGCTCCTTTACATCCCAGGTGCAGGCAAGGCCTTTCGGGAATGTCACGAAATCGCCTTTGCCAAAAGTGACGGATCTTCCGTCCCTGGTCTCGACAGTAACTTTGCCATTAAGAAAATAACACTGTTCCTGCGAATCGTACTGCCAGTCGAAACGAGATACCTCTTTTTCCCAAATGGGCCATGAGAATACGCCCATCTTTTTTAGCTCCGCGTCGCTAAGTCTCTCTATCTTAATATCCATAGCACCCTCCCCTACTGTGCCGACATGGCGTATTTCGCAAGAAGCGCCATCGCCTTTTCATTATCGCTTGTCTGCAACACCATACGTCCGCCGCCGACCCCAGATGGCGAAGTGATATAAAAGTATCTTATATCTATACGCGCTTTCTTAAGTTCAGTTGTAACGACTTTAAGCGCGCCGGGCTTGTTCTCAAGCTCAACCATCACAACCTCGGTTTCCTTAACTGACTTATATCCCTTTTTCTTGAGCTCGCTTACGATCGCCAGGTTGGCGTTCGTTACCAGCATGAGCTTCGCAGTATTACCTGCTTCATAACCCAGCGCCGATTCTATGTTCACCCCGCGGTTTGCCAGCATTCCCGCTATATCTGCCATAAGCCCTATCTTGTTCTTTGCCGCGATAACTATCTCTTCGCCCAGAGCAACACCCTTTATCATAAGCGTCTTGCCTCCTGATTTTTGGAATCTTTCAAGAGCTTATACTCCACCGAATCGACCAGAGCCTGCCACGAGGCGTCTATGATGTTCTCTGAAACACCCATCGTCCACCACGAATCGTCTTTGTCCTGCGACTGTATGAGGACTCTCACGCGCGCAGCGGTGCCTTCCTTTTCGTCAAGCACACGCACCTTGTAATCAGTAAGATGCATCTCGTCCAGAGTCGGGTAGAATTTCTTCAGCGCCTTGCGAAGGGCGCTGTCCAGCGCATTAACAGGGCCATCGCCTAAAGAAGCGGTATGCTCAAGCTCCTTACCAACCTTTAGCTTGATTGTCGCTTCAGATGAGGTCTTGCCGCCCTTGCGTTTCTCGATAATAACCCTAAAGTCCTCGAGCTCAAAAAAGTCGGTGAATTTCTTCATCATCCGCTTTATAAGTAGCTCAAGAGACGCCTCGGCAGACTCAAAATGATATCCCTTGTGTTCCATCTCCTGCAGGGCCTTGAGTATCTTTGTGGATTTCCCCTTGTCCTTGCCCAGATCGATATCTATCTCCTCGGCCTTTTTAAGTATCGTTGACCTTCCGGAAAGCTCTGAGATAAGAAGCCTTCTTTTGTTCCCAACGGCGTGAGGGTCGGTATGTTCGTACGTCTTCGGATTTTTTAGAATGGCGTTCACATGCACGCCGGCCTTGTGAGCAAAAGCGCTGTTTCCAACGAAAGGCTGGTGGTCGTCGAGCCGCATATTGCATATTTCTGCTACGTAGCGCGCGGCCTCCGAAAGCGTCTTGAGCTGCAGATCAGATATGCAGTCAAGCCCCATCTTGAGTTTAAGATTGGCTATGATGGATACCAAATTGGCATTGCCGCACCGCTCGCCATAACCATTCATGGTTCCCTGGACATGCACACAACCGGCTTGGACCGCGGCGATAGAATTAGCGACCGCCATCTCGCAATCATTATGGGCATGTATGCCGAGCGGCGTCTTGACGGTTGTCCGTAATTCCTCGATGATCTCAAAGACCTGCGATGTCATGGTGCCGCCGTTGGTATCGCACAAGACTATTCTTTCGGCGCCAGCGGATTCAGCGGCCTTTATGCATCTTATGGCATAATCCTTATTGCCTTTGTAGCCGTCAAAGAAGTGCTCGGCATCGAAAAATACGACCTTCCCTCTCGATCGAAGAAATCCGACGGAATCACTTATCATCCGCAGGTTCTCATCCAGATCGCATTTGAGGACTTCGCGGACATGGAGGTCCCAGCTCTTCCCGAATATTGTGACTACGGCGGTATCCGCCTCGAGAAGGCCTTTAAGGATCTTGTCCGAGGCGGCTCTGCCGCCGGCATGGCGGGTGCTCCCAAACGCGACCAGTTTCGAATTCTCAAGACGCAAGTTCTTCGCTTTTCTGAAAAACTCCATGTCTTTAGGATTGGCACCCGGCCAGCCTCCTTCGATAAAATGTATTCCAAGACTGTCGAGTTTTCCACATATCTTTAGCTTATCGCTTACTGAAAAGGAGATGCCCTCGGATTGCGCACCGTCGCGCAGCGTAGTATCGTAGAGCTCTGGCTTCATCATGAGTTCCTCTTTTTGCCGAGCCCGAACTTGGCGTGGATGGCCCGGACCGCGTCTTCACCGTATTTTTTGCCTACCACACACGATATCTTTATCTCACTTGTTGATATCATTTCTATGTTTATACCTTTTTCCGCTAGAGCTTCGAACATCTTTGCCGCGACTCCTGAATGGCTCCTCATGCCTATGCCAACTATCGACACCTTGGCTATATCCTTATCGAAGATGACGCCACCTGCTCGTATTTTTGCGGATATGTCCTTGGCAACCTTTATGGTCTTGTTAAGATCATTTTCAGGTACTGTAAATGACATGTCGGTCGCCCCTGTCCTGGAGACATTCTGGACTATCATATCAACATTTATGTCCTGTTTGGCTATCTCCCTGAAGATCTTTGCCGCTATACCTGGCCTGTCCGGCACATCGCAGATCGTCACCTTGGCTTCGTTCTTGGTTAATGCGACACCGGAAACTACTATATCTTCCATAGCTCTTACCTCCCTGGAAATTATCGTACCTGTTCTTTCCGAAAAGCTGGATCTTACATGTATAGGGACTCCGAACTTCATCGCGAACTCTATAGAGCGCGGCTGTAAAACCTGCGCGCCGAGCGACGCAAGCTCAAACATCTCTTCATAGCTTATCCTGTCTATCTTCCGCGCGTCCCTAACTATTCTGGGATCGGCGGTGAATACCCCCTCAACATCGGTGTTCATCTCGCATGAATAAGCCTTAAGGACCTTAGCCAAAGCGACGGCGGTGAGATTTGATCCGCCTCTTCCCAGCGTGGTTATATCCTGGTTTAAGTTAACTCCTTGGAAGCCTGCGACTATAACGATACGCTTTTTCTTAAGCTCATCCACTATGCGCCTTGCGTTTATGTCGATTATACGGGCTTTTGTAAAAGAGTTGTCTGTTATTATACCAACCTGCGCGCCGGTAAACGATATCGCGCTTTCCCCTAGCTCATGAATAGCCATCGCCAATAGCGCACAAGAAACCTGCTCACCCGTCGACACGAGCATATCGAGCTCTCTTTCCGGCGGATTATTGGTAACCTGAAGCGCCAGTCCTATCAATTCATCGGTAGTGTCGCCGAGCGCGGAGACAACCACTACTACATCATTGCCGGCCTTCTTCGTCTTCACAACTCTCTTTGCGACATTCTTTATCCTGTCAACATCGGCAACGCTCGTGCCGCCATACTTTTGTACAATTATCCTTTTGCTCATATGTCTATCCTTTTATAAGCCTTTCGGTCAATGACGACCCACTCTTGAACTTAAGCTTTGCCGCCATCGCGTTTGCCTCACTAAAGACGTCAAAGCCGTTATGATCGATGCCGGTGCCCGCCACTTCAAATGGCGCGGGGTCATCTACGTGAGTCTTGACAGAAACAGGCGTTGCGTGGTCAGAGAGGACCATTATGCGATATTCTCCCACGGTGCGAAGGTATTGCCAAACCTGGCCAACCACAAACTTGTCAAAATTCTCGATAGCCCTTATCTTCTCCCGGACATCGCCGTTATGCCCTGCCTCATCCGGAGCCTCTACATGCACAAATATGTAATCTTTCTTTTTAAGGTACTGGACCGCATATTCACCCTTTCCCTGATAGTTCGTATCGTAATATCCGGTAGCGCCGGGAACTTTTATAACCTCAAGGCCTATGAGCTTTCCTATGCCATTTATGAGGTCTACAGCTGATATCACTGCCCCCTCTATGCCGAAAAGACCTTTGAACGTGGGCATATTGGGATTGATACCCTGGCCCCACAACCATATCATGTTCGCCGGGTTTTCACCGAGGTCAACACGCACTTTATTTATCTCGTGCTTTTCGAGAAGAAGCCGCGATTCTTGCATAAGCTTTATGAGAACCTCGGAGAGCCTGCCCTTGGGCAGATGCTTGGATATGGATCTTCCGCTTATGTCATGAGGCGGCGTGCAATCACACTTTCTTAGGCCGTCCAGCTCGTCTTCGGATTTCGCTTTTATAACCAGCAAGTTCCGGTAACTTTTGCCATGGTAAAACTTAAACTTTTCCGACCCGAGCTTTTCGTCAAGGAACTCCATGATGGTCTTAGACTCTCTATCCGATATATGGCCGGCACTATAATCGGCGAGGATGTCGTTATTGGCGGTTATAAGGTTGCAACGGAACGCTATCTCATTCGCCGAAAGCTCCACGCCGATGTTCGCGGCCTCAAGCGGCCCTCTTCCGGTGTAATAAACCTTGGGGTCATAGCCCATTATCGCGAGATTGGCTATATCGCTCGCCGGCTTCATTCCCGCCGGCACGGTTTTTACCGTGCCTATCATGCCGTTCTTCGCGATGTCGTTCATGTTCGGAATCTTAGCCACCTCAAGCGGTGTCCTGCCGCCGAGCTCAGGCACCGGATAGTCACTCATGCCATCACCGACAAGTATGGCATACTTCATTATTGGGCTCCTTTTGATCGCTCAGGATGAATCCTGGGTCCGCTGAAACAGATCATAATCCTATTTCCTCTAAAATGGCGTCTGTCTTCGGTTCCAGGCTGACGGGTTTTGATATGCTGGCAATGGCCCTTTCGGGATCCTTTAGTCCATGCCCGGTAAGAACGCACACGATCCTGCCTTTTACGTTCTTGAAGAAGCCTTTCTTAGCCAGTTTCAATATTCCCGCGACGCTTGTGGCGCTCGCGGGCTCAACGAAAACCCCTTCCTTAGAGGCCAAAATCTTATAAGCGGCCAGAATCTCGTCATCTGAGACCATGTCTATAAGCCCGTTCGACTCGTCACGCGCACCCTCCGCCTGCTTCCAGCTCGCCGGATTGCCGATCTTTATTGCTGTGGCGATAGTCTTCGGTTCTTTTACTGGATGGCCCAGCACTATCGGAGCCGCTCCTTCGGCCTGGAAGCCGAGCATCCTGGGTAATTTCCGGCTGATCCCAGCCGCTTTATACTCTTTGTAGCCCTTCCAATAGGCGGTTATGTTGCCGGCATTGCCTACCGGGATGGCGTGAAATTCCGGCGCGTCACCTAGGACATCGCATATCTCGAAACTACCCGTTTTCTGGCCTTCGATGCGGTATGGATTGAGCGAGTTTACCAGTGTTATCGGATATTTTTTTGTTATCTCCTTCACAAGCTCAAGAGCATCGTCAAAATTGCCTTTTATAGCGATGACCTTTGAGCCATGTATCAGGGCCTGCGAAAGCTTCCCCAAAGCGATATTGCCTTCAGGTATCAGCACAACGCATTTGAGGCCTGCTTTGGCCGAATAAGCGGCAGCCGATGCCGAGGTGTTGCCGGTCGAGGCGCACATCACCACTTTCGAGCCTTCCTCGAGGGCCTTGGAAATAGCCATCGTCATGCCCCTGTCTTTGAAGGAGCCGCTGGGATTGAGCCCTTCGTATTTCAAATACACCTCTATGTCGTCACCAATAAGGCTTGATATATGACATGCGAATATTAAAGGTGTGTTCCCTTCCTTTAAAGTGACCGCCGGCGTCTTGTCGCTTACCGGCAGAAACTTCCTGTACTCTTCTATTACACCCTTCCACATGCTTATGCCTCCACCCTGATACGTACGAGTCGTCCCTTTACGACCTTGAGGGCCGCTATCTCTTTCAGGGCCTTCGCCATGGCCTTCTCAACGGCTTCGTGCGTCATCATAACTATTGGAACGATACTGCCGGCGCGCCTTTCCTTCTGAGTCACGCTGGCTATGCTGATACCATACTTCGCCAGAACACCGGATATCTTTGCCAGCACGCCGGGCTTGTCAATGGCAAGGAATTTTATATAGTGTCGGGTTACTATCCTATCGATACTTTCAATCGCTTTTACGTCTTTTCTAATACCTACATATTGCTCAATTTTTGACGAAGCGCCACAGGCGCATCTGGCTATCGCCACTATATCGCTTAAAACAGCGCTTGATGTCGGAGACGGACCGGCGCCTTGTCCGTAAAAAAGGTTTTCCCCCACCAGGTCGCCCCTGACGAAGATCGCGTTATACGCGCCGCCCACATTTGCCAAAAGATGTGATTTCGAAATCAGTGTAGGATGAACACGCAGTTCTAATAACTGGCCGGCCCTTTTGGCGATAGCGAGGAGCTTTATGGCATATCCCATCTCTGACGCATAACGGATATCGTCCTGCTCTATGCCCAATATGCCTTCCGTATATATATCCGATGCTTTCGCGACGGCTCCGAATCCTAACAGCGCGAGCACCGATAGCTTATGCGCCGAATCGCCGCCGCTTATGTCAAGATAAGGGTCTCTCTCGGCATAGCCTTTGGCCTGCGCCATAGAAAGGGCTTCCTTAAATCCGAGGCCATTGTCACTCATCATAGATAAGATGAAGTTACTGGTTCCATTGATTATTCCATATATGAGATCTATCCTGTCGGCGACAAATCCTTCTTTCAGGGCCCTAATGATAGGTATGCCACCGCCGACAGATGCCTCAAAACCGACACATAGCCCTAATTCATTTGCGAGCGAGAAGATGCGGTCTCCGGAATCGGAAAGAAGCGCTTTATTCGCCGTGACAACATGTTTCCCCTGCCTCAACGATTCTAATATTATATCTCTGGCGGGCCTGATGCCGCCGATAAGCTCAACGACAACGTCTATGTTGGGATCATAGATCACCTTGCCGATCGACCTGGTAAGAAGCTGGGCGGGAACGCTGACAGGCCTCTTCGTCTTGAGGTCCTTGTCGCATATACGCGCGATATTTATGTCAACGCCATTCTTTTCCTTCAAGAATAAGCGCCGATTTTTTAGCGCCCTTACTACCCCCGCGCCTATGGTCCCGAAACCGATTATTCCGACATTGATTTTTTTCATATGGATTAGTAACCCCCAGGCTTAATAAAAATTATCCTGCGAAGATTCTCCCGTCTGCCTTTTAAAGCAAAGTAGGATGGTCGGGGGGACGAGATTTGAACTCGCGACCCCTTGCACCCCAAGCAAGTGCGCTAGCCGGGCTGCGCTACCCCCCGAATATATATCCTAATATTAATATATCAGGCGTGTATTATATCAAATTATGATAAGTTCCGAAACAAAAAAATAGCGTTTATTACGGCGTCTGGGAAGGAAAGGGTCGTCGCTAAGGTTCAGACTCGATTTTGGATGGTCGTGTCATGAGGTCGTGAACTGCCTTTTTTGGATTCTTGCCTTCGTAGAGGACTTTATACACCTCCTCGGTAATAGGCATCTCAACACCATACTTTCTGGAAAGCTCGTAGGCGGACTTTGTTGTGGCGGCGCCCTCTATAACCATGTCAGTCTGTTTAAGTATATCCGCCATCTTGAGCCCGCGGCCTATCTCCTCTCCGAACCACCTGTTCCTTGAGTATTGACTTATGCATGTCGTCGTCAGGTCGCCAAGACCGCTTAAGCCATAGAAGGTCTCGCGCCTTGCCCCCATAGCTACGCCCATGCGCACTATTTCTACCAGTCCGCGTGTAAGAAGCGCTGCTTTGGCATTTGTCCCGTATCCCATGGCATCCAAGGCGCCTGCGGCTATCGCGATTATGTTCTTTAGAGAACCTCCCAACTCGACACCGGTGATGTCATCGGAAGCATATATCCTGAAGTGCTCAGTCATAAATATCTCCTGAAGCTGCCGCGCAAGACCCATATCCTCACAAGCGATAACGGCGGTCGTCGGAGCGCCATTGGCCACCTCTAACGCAATGGTCGGCCCTGAGAGCACAGCGAGGTGAATATCTCCAAGCATCTCGCCAATCACCTCGGACATGCGTTTAAGGCTCGATGTCTCGATGCCTTTAGTCACGCTTACGAATACCTTGCCGCTAAGGTCATGCAGCTTGAGCATCTCAAGCACACTCCTCATATGCTGCGATGGGACAGCCAGTATAATAAGATCCTTGCCGCGCAGGGCCTCTTCAAGGTCTGAGGTTATCTTGACATCATTCGGAATTTTGACCGCCGGCAGAAACTTAATATTCTCCCGGGTTTTTCTAAGTATTTCCACATAATCAGGGAACGCCCCCCAAATGGTTGTGTTAAACCCTTTTCTTGCAAGAAGAATTGCGAGGGTCGTGCCCCACCCGCCGTCTCCTATCACGCAGATATTTTTTATGTTTCCCATACTGGCTTAATCTATCACGCGCTCTATCGGAATGTCAATTTTTCTTTTATAACGGCCTGTCAATTTTCCTGATCCCAGAATATGTCCATTAATCGCCGACAAGAGGTCCTGTTTTGTTGAACCGGCCTCCAGATCAAGGGTAGTGTCAATAGCATACACCGCGAAGACATATCTATGAACACCGTACGGCGGATAAGGGCCATCATAACCTATTTTTTTAAAATCGTTTATCCCTTGGATCGCGCCATTATCAAGAATCTCTGTTTGTGGGACGCCTTCAGGTAGTCCGCCATCGGCTGGCGGTATGTTGAAGATTACCCAATGAACCCATGTACCGGAAGGGGCATCCGGGTCATCACAAATGAGCGCGACGCTCTTTGTGCCGGAAGGTAAGTCAGACCATTCTATCGGCGGCGAGAGGTTTTCCTTGTCGTAGGCGTACCTTTCCGGCATCATCTGGCCATCCTTGAATGACGCGCTTGTCACTTTTATTCTCTCAACAGCCATCAAGCTTGGGGTAATATAAAAGCAAAGGGCCGTTATCATGAGTAACGTTAAAGAAATCCGAATCTTTTTTCCACTCATAGATCCTCCCTATTTTTCGATCTCAATCTGATATAAATCCGAATAGGTGCCCGTAAGCCACATGTATTTACCATCCCAGGCTATTCCGGTAGTCATGTCGGCCGGCGAATCAAAATACCCGGTTATCGCGCGTTTCTCCATATTTATCCTGTATACGCGTCGGCTGTACCAGCTCGACACCCAGAGATATTTACCGTCCCATGCCAGCTGATCCGGCTCGTGTATGCCCCTGAATGGCATGGTGGACACTATATTCAAGTCAGCGTCAAGTTCCACCAGGTCGAATTTCGTGCCGAGACCCCTCCTCCAGGTTACGACATAAAATCGCCTTCCGTCCCACGCCAGGCCGGCCGGATGCGCCGGCTCGAACGACGTTTCGGCTTCAGACGCAAGTCTGTCACCCTCCAGCCTTACCCTGTATATCTTTTTTGAGTACCATTCTGTGGTAAAAAGGGCTCCGTCCTCACGCCGTATCAGAGCTTCAGGAAAATCGGCGACTGGCTCAATCTCTCGTAAAACCTTCCCTGAAGATACATCAAGCACCCATATCTTTCCTTTTTCTCCGTTCGCAAGCCAAAGGTTTTCACCATCATAAAATAGCCCTTCGTGATACCAGCGAGGTATTTCGATCTTACGCACAACCCTGGCGCTTATCTTTTTGCAATCGGCGGAAGGGCTAATATGTCTTGCCTCCGCGCCGGAAAAGAGCGCGAAAAAAAGAAGGATCGCGGCCAGACATCGCCAGAGGATTTTTCGCGGCACCCTTCCTAAGAGGTAATCACAAAAATAACAGTGGTCGGACGTCCTGCCGGGGAATCGCACCCCCGAGGATTCGAGTTTTTTGCGCACGCTGCTCAGGCCGTCGCAGAACACTGCCCGCACAAACCGGTTATTATGCGCCTTATTCATTATATCTTTGGCGGTATCGCGTTTTATGTTGCCTATTGTCAGCTCGTCGCGCTCATTCGCATAACCGCAGCATGGTTTCACGTCTCCGTTTGGCATTATAAAAAAGACATTGCCGGGGCCTTTGCAAAAGTCTTCCTTAAACCATCTCCCATCCCATGGATCGCGCAGACGAAGCGCTTTTCCTACAGACGAAAAGTTGACTTTTAGCTTTCTTATGAATATATCGCTTCGGCGCATGATTCTGTCAAGCGCCTTCAGTTTTTTCGCCGTAGCGGCATCGCGAACACCTGTTACATACGCGATTGAAACGATATCCGGCCTCCTCCACACAGCGACGGCTCTCTTTATGAAATACGCAAGTTTCTTTACGCTCTGATTGTGAAAAGCGTCCACACTGACGCAAATAGAACCGTCATATCCGGCGTCGCGCAGCTTGCAAAGCGCAATCTCGAGAGTGCGCCTGCTCCGCCACCATACGCCGTTAGTCATTACCCTGCCGAAGAGCAGTCCCTGCCTTACCGCCTCCTCTGTCACGGCGCACATGAAATCAATTTCAAGAAACGGCTCTCCGCCGGTAAAACCGACCCGCCTTACACCTATCCTCCTGCAGCCGGAAAGAAATCCGGCTGCGAGGGAAGCTGCAAGCCGCTTCCCGGAGCGCCGGACGTCACAGTGCCCGCAGGCGAGGTTGCACCTGGCCGAAGGTGAAAAAAGGACTTCTGTCGGTCTGAAACGCACGGATCCTTCAGAAATTCTCCGCCAGCAGCTCGTAATAGCTCTGAGGATGCTTGCACGCAGGGCACTCTGCGGGCGCCTCTTTTCCCTCTGTGACATACCCGCAGTTTAGGCAATGCCATTTAACAGGTGATTTGCGCTTGAAGACCTCTTTTTTGGCGATATTGTCGATGAGCCTTCTGTATCTCGACTCGTGGAACTTCTCGACCTTGCCTATCTGGTCAAAGGATCTGGCGATATCATCAAACCCCTCTTCTTTAGCGACCTTGGCGAAGTCCGCATAGATAACCGTCCATTCCGTCTTTTCGCCTTCGGCGGCCGCCTCAAGGTTCGCCTTCGTATCTTTTATCGATCCGGCGGGATAACCGGCGGTTATCGTAACTTCCCCTCCCTCAAGATATTTGAAGAAAACCTTCGCGTGTTCTTTTTCGTTCTCGGCGGTCTCTGTAAAGATATTCGCGATCTGCTCATACCCTTCTTTACGCGCGGCGCTTGCAAAGTACGTGTAACGATTCCGCGCCTGCGACTCGCCGGCAAAGGCGGTCAAGAGGTTCTTTTCTGTTTTAGTCCCTTTCAATGATTTCCCCATGCTTCTCACCCTCCTTTTTTAAGATACTTATTTTCGACGAACGCGCCCCACCTGCGCTCAAACTCTTTTTCCGACATCAGGAAGGCGTCGTCTATAGCGTTGACGGCGTGCTGCCCGCCGGCTATTTTTGAAAGAATATCCCGCAGCCCCGGCAGCCCCCATTCATCAACTATATACTCGACCAGCGTATACGCCAGAACATAGTATAGCGCGATATCAGGTTTTGCGGCAGCGTCATCCCTAAAAGCGTTTTCCAGCAACCTCACGGATATGTCGCGTCCGCCCAGAACTTTTTCCGTGAGGTTAATAACCATCCCTGGCCTGGTCCATTTAATCTCTTCCCAAACCGCGATACCCTCTCCCAACCAGGCGGGACAATTATTTTTCGTCTTCGCCGAAAGGACAGCATGTGTATACTCGTGGTAAAGGAAGCTGGCGAGTTCGTTTTTATCTGATGAGCCGTCAGGCAACGGTATGCGCATATTCCCATCGTAAAAAGCCCTTACAATATTGGGCATTTTAAATATATTCTTGAAATTCTGTGTCGAATAAAAAAATACCGCTGTCTTTTGGTCAGGATAATAATCCAGGTCGCCGCCGATGTCAAGGTAGGCTCTTTCGAGAACGCTGCCGATAAAGCCTATATCTGCTGGAACATCTTTCTCAAGCCTTATATCGAAGTGCGGAAGCCTATGCAACTGCTTGGATTTCGAAAGCGCTTCCTCATCTCTTACTTTCCGAAGCCTCTCGGCTATTTCCTTGTTTGCGGCGTCAAGTCGAAACGCTTTGCTGAAATAAAATTCAGCGGATGCCAGATCATTCCTTTTGTAGTACACATCACCGAGAAGCGAGTATACGCGGCTGTCTTCATGAGCGAGTGCCGCCTGCTTAAGAAGCAGTATGGCGGAGGTGTCTCTGCCGGCCTTATACTCTTCCAAGGCGTCATTATGAAGCGCTACGCTTAAGGCCTTGCTCGCCTTATCCGAACCTTCCGCCACCATCCGCGCCTTAACGAGGCTGTCCGTCGCGCCGAACCAATCCCGTCTACCTATGTCCGAAAGCGCTTTTTTGGCGTATGTCAGGGCTAGATTCTGTGTGGTGTAGGTGTTATACGCTATCTGCTGGGCCTTCTCCATAAACCTTATCGCCTCATCGTACTTTTCGGCGCCGGCAAGAGTCTGGGCGTATCTTGAATATGCGTAGATTAGGCTGTCGCGTATATATTTATTTTCGGGGGAAGAGCGGTAAGCTTTCTCAAAATAATCTATGGCTTGCGCATACATACCCTTGTCAAGAAATCCTTCAGCCCTTCTCGCATACTCGAATGAGCCGGGTATCCGTTTTTCCGCGATACCGCCGTTCTTCAAAAAAACAAAAAATGTGACGATCATTACGCCAAGCGCGGACAGGAGGAATATCTTGAAACGGGCGCCAGTCATGACATGGAGATGCTTTTAGGAGGCCGTCACCAGGGCCTGAATGTCGGAAGAAGCCCCTATGTTCTTCACCTCAAGTTTCGGATCTATCTTCTTCGCAAGGCCCTTGAGGACCTGGCCGGGCCCTATCTCTAAAAGCGTATTGACTCCGCTGCGGGCCACCAGCCTTATCGATTCTTCCCATAGGGTTCTCGAATTGACCTGGGTTATTAGGTTTTCCTTTATCCTGGCCGGATCGGTCTGAGGCTTTGCGTCGACATTGCTTATGAACGCTATCTTCGGGGGGAGTATCTGTACCTTTTCTATGTACTCCTTAAGCTTGTCGCGCGCGCTCGTCATCAGCGAAGAGTGAAACGGGCCGCTTACATCAAGAATCAGAACACGTTTTGCTCCTTTGTCCTTGGCAAGGCTCGCGAAAAGTTCTATATTATTGGTCTTGCCTGAAACGACTATCTGGCCTGGGCAATTAAGGTTTGCTATTTCGCAGCCGAGCCCCTTGCAGAGATCCTCGACCGCTTTAAGATCCATCCCTACGACGCAAGCCATCTTCCCCGGATTCTTCCGTGAGGCTTCTTCCATGTACTCCCCGCGTTTTCTTACAAGCACGATAGCATCCTCAAATGACAGGCATCCGGCGGCCACAAGCGCTGTGTATTCACCCAGGCTTAGGCCCAGACTGAATCTTGGCGTAAACTGCTGGTAGAGGCTGGAAGATTCAAAAGCTCGCAATGCCGCGACGCTAACCGTAAGAATGGCGGGCTGGCTGTTGCTGGTAGTCGAAAGTTCTTCCTGGGGCCCTTCGAAACATATCTTTTTAAGAGGAAACTTAAGTATCGATTCCGCCTTTTCAAACACCTCCTTCGCCTGTGGGGAATTTTCATAAAGGTCTTTACCCATACCCACGAACTGGGCGCCCTGTCCCGGAAATATGAATGCGGCATCTACCATTCTATGACTATCGCCCCCCAAGTTAACCCGCCTCCAAAAGCGTCCAAAAGTATCTTATCGCCCTTCCGTATCCTGCCCTCTTCGACGGCCTCAACCAGAGCGACTGCGCTTGACGCGGCCGACATATTGCCGTATTTTTCCAAGTTAAGATAGATTTTGTCTTCCGAAAGACCGATTCTTTTTGCCGCGGCATTTAGTATCCTGACGTTCGCCTGATGGGGAATAACAAGATGTACATCCTCCGCCTTAAGGCCGAGAGGCCGTGTGGCCTCAAGCGCAGCATCCGCCATAATGCGAACCGCGTGCTTGAACAGCTCGGATCCGTTCATCTTTATGAAATGAAGTTTTCCCTCAATGCTTTTAGCCGTAGCCGGTATCCTGGAGCCTCCTGCCGGCAGTTTTATGAGATCGCCCTGCTTGCCGTCGGCACCGAGGTATATCGAAAGGATGCCGCCCCGTTCAACCGGACCCAATACAGCAGCGCCGGCGCCGTCGCCGAAAAGCACGCACGTTGACCTGTCGCTCCAGTCAGTTATAGAAGAGAGCTTCTCCGCGGCTATCACAAGGGCGCGCTTGTAAACCCCGGAACTTATAAACTGTTTTGCTATCGCCAAACCATATATGAAACCTGAGCAGGCGACGCTGATATCGAAGGCGGGGATTTGCCTTGCGCCTATTTTTTCCTGCACAAGGCAGGCCGTTGCCGGAAAGAACATGTCAGGCGTAATAGTCGCGACTATTATAAGGTCTATGTCTTCTGGTTTCAGCTTTGCGTCCGCCAGAGCCTTTTTGGCTGCCTCAGCAGCCATGTCGCTTGTCGCCTCGTCCTCGCGGGCTATCCGCCTCTGTCTTATTCCGGTCCTGGTGACTATCCACTCGTCAGTCGTATCGACTATTTTCTCGAGGTCCTTATTTGTAAGGATCTTTTTAGGTAGATATTTACCAAGGCCGATTATTCCGACTTTCGCTGTCTCACACATATCAGTATGTTTCCAACTCCTCCAAGATATGTTTATTAACGCTGTTGGTCTTGAACTCGCCCGCCACCCTTATGGCGTTCTTTATAGCCTTTGGATTCGAGGAACCGTGGCTGATGATACACCTTCCGTCCACCCCGAGAAGCGGCGCTCCTCCGTATTCGGCGTAGTCCATCTTTTTCTTAAGTGCGTTGAATGCTGACGAGGCGAGCGCGGCGCCTAAAGTGGCAATGAGGTTGGATTTTATTTCATTTTTAAGCGCCTTGACCAGCGTATCGATAATGCTTTCAGAAACCTTTAGTATCACGTTTCCGACAAATCCGTCGCATAAAATTATATCGACATTCCCAGTGTATATATCGCGGCCCTCGATATTGCCGACAAAGTTGAGTTTGGATTCGCTCAGAAGGGTATGGGCCTCTTTAACAAATTCGGTACCCTTGGTCTCCTCCTCGCCCACGTTCAATAGTCCTACCTTAGGATTTTCTTTATGAAGGATATACTTACAGTACGCGTCTGCCATGATACCGTATTGAAAAAGATGCAGCGGTTTTGGATTTATATTGGCTCCCACGTCCATTATCACTGAAGTACCGAGTAGCGTCGGTATCACTATGGCTATTCCGGGACGCTCTATCCCCGGCAGCATCCGCAATGAGAGCGTGGCCGCGCAGACTACCGCTCCCGTATTGCCCGCGCTGACAAAACCATCGGCCTCTTCACGCTTAACGATATCAAGACCTACAACTATAGACGACTTGCGTTTGCGGCGGACGGAAAGGGCGGCCGGCTCATCCATCTCGATCCGTTCCGGCGCGTGCAGTATTGATATCTTATTACTAACAGCTGTGTGTTTTTCGAGCTCTTTCTTTATCGCCGTCTCATCGCCTACAAGCAGCACTTCGCTACCGTATTCTTGAGCCGCCTGTAAAGCTCCCTCGACCTCAACGGCCGGCGCCTGATCGCTGCCCATCGCATCAACTACTATCCTCATTTCTTCTTCTCCTCGGCGGCCTCAATAGCGATAACAGGCTTGCCGTTATAATAACCGCAATGCGGACATATCTTGTGTGGCATCCTCGGCTTTTTGCATTGCGGGCAGATAGATAGACTGGAAACGCACAGCTTTGAGTTTGAGCTTCTTCTTTTGTCACGTCTTGCTTTTGAGTGCTTCCGTTTCGGATTCGGCATTTTATTTTACTCCTTTTATTATGTTGTATGTATCCCGAGCTATCAAGAGCTCTTCGTTGGTGGGGATCACCATGAACTTAGCTCGGGGCGGCACCACCTTTCTAAGGTCTTGGCTTATACGCTTTATTAGCCACGGATTATTCTCTCCTATGCCGGCTGTGAATATTATGGCATCTACTCCTCCCATCGCCGCATGATAGGCGCCTATACATTTCTCTATCCTGTAAATAAACATTTCTAAGGCGTGTTTTGCCCGCTTCGCCCGCTCTCCTTTTCCAGCCGCGGCGGCTCGTATATCACGCATGTCATTGCTTACGCCTGATACACCCAGAAGCCCGCTCTGCTTGTTAAGGACATCGCTTATTTGCTCTGCGGAGAGATTCTCTTTCTCCATCATGTAAAACACCACCGCGGGATCGAGGTCGCCGGATCGTGTTCCCATCAGAAGCCCTTCGAGAGGCGTAAAACCCATAGTGGTATCGACGGATCGCCCGCTATCAACCGCCGCCATGCTGCAACCATTACCCAGATGGCATGTTATAAGCTTTAAATCCCTCAATGGGCGCTTCAGAAGCCTTGAGGCCTCTTCAGCGACAAACCTGTGGCTTGTGCCGTGAAAACCGTATTTACGTATGCCGTAAAGCTTATAGTATTTAAATGGCAAGCCGTACAAGAAAGCCTTTGCCGGCATCGTCTGATGAAACGAGGTATCAAAGACCGCCACCTGGCTTACGCCTTTCAGTATCTTAGCGCAGGCGCGTATCCCGAGAAGCGCCGGCGGATTATGCAGAGGGGCAAGCTCGCTGTACTTTTCAATAGATCTTATTACGCGCGGCGTAACAAGCGTCGAGGTCTTGAATTCCTCCCCGCCGTGGACAACGCGATGGCCGATGCCGCTTATCTGGTCCCGTGTCTTTATGGCGCCGTGTCGCCGGTCGGTCAGCGCGGTAACTATGATGTTTATAGCGACGTAATGATCGGAGCATAATATCTTTCGCCTTATAACATCTTCGCCGCGTTGATGTTTCAATTGTGAACCCGCCTGTCCTATGCGCTCAACAACGCCGCGGGCCAGCACGCGATGGTCAGAGACGTCAAAGAGCTGGTACTTCGCCGAAGAGCTTCCGCAATTTATGACTAATATTATCATCGAGCCCTTACCGACGTTATGGCGACAGCGTCTATTATGTCATCAACGCTGCAACCTCTTGAAAGGTCACTACAAGGCTCCGTAAAGCCCATTAGGAGCGGGCCGACCGCCCTGGCATTGGCCAGCCTCTGGGTCAGCTTATAAGAAATATTTCCGGAGTTTAGGTCGGGGAATATAAGAACGTTAGCCCTGCCCGCAACATCATTTCCCGGACATTTTATACGCGCGACCTCCGGAACGATAGCGCTATCCACCTGAAATTCACCGTCTATTGATATATCCGGCATCATTCCCTTAGCGCGCGAGACGGCCTCTCTTATCTTATCGACAAGGGGCCCTTCGGCGCTCCCCTTTGAGGAATAACTCAAGAACGCGACGTGAGGCGTTTTACCGACAAGTTGCTGAAAAAGCTTCGCCGACAGCACGCCTATTCCGGCCAGCTGTCTTGCATTTGGCTCGGGATTAACGCCGCAATCGGCGAATATGAAGACGCCGTTTTCACCGTAAGGCGAGTTCGGTATTTCCATCAAGAACGATCCGGCCACCACACCGATTTCCCTGTCTATTTTCATACACCTCAAGGCCGCCCGCACCGTCGCCGCCGTGGTATGGCTAGCGCCTGCGACAAACCCCGCCGCGGCACCTCTTCTCACAAGCATGGCGCCAAAACTTAACCAATCTTCTCTTATAACTTTTCGAGCCTCATCGAGCGTCGTGCCTTTTGTCTTACGAAGTTCATAGTACTCGCTTATGAGGCTTTCTGTATCCTTATATGTCATCGGATCTATGATCTCGAGGTCCGCTTGGTTTTTCGACTTTACAGACGATCGCAAAGTCTCTTTTCCGATAAGAATGACCTTAGCTATCTTGTTATCCAGAATGTACTCAAGGGCCTCCATTGTCCTTGAATCCTCGCTCTCGGGAAGAACTATCTTCTTTAGGTTCGCGGATGCCCTATTCCTCAAACTTTCTATTATGCTCAAGCGCCCCCCCTCATCTTTTTAATCAAAGCGCAAGCCACTTTCTCGGGTACAAAATTTTTCAGATCCGCTCCGAGCGAGGCGGCCTCCTTCAAAAGCCGGCTTGACACATATGAATAATCCTCGTGCGGCATCATAAATATCGTCTCTATATCATCCGCAAGTTTCCTGTTTGTAAGCGCCATCTGGAATTCGTACTCAAAATCAGAAAGCATCCTTAGGCCCCGTATCATAACATGCGACCCCTGGCTCTTAACGTAGTCAACTACCAAACCGTCAAAATCGTCTACCGTAACGTTTTTAATCCCCTTGACAGCGTCTTTAAGCATTGACACGCGCTCCTCAACGCTGAAAAGCACGCCCTTTTGCGCGTTGTGCGCTACAGCGACTATGACTTTACCGAATATCCTGGAGGCTCGTTTTATGAGGTCTATATGGCCGTAAGTTACGGGGTCAAAGGTGCCGGGGTAAACGGCTGTCTTTCCTGTGGTCATGCTGCTTTCCTATATATCGAAACAACGGTATCCCCGTATCTTCTGTCTTGATCAAAGACAAGATTGTTGAGATCCGCTGTAAGGATATCTTTCTTAAAATGCTCAATGAGTATTACGCCAGTGGGCGCTACTATATCATAGGAATCCAGATTTATCAAGCACTTTTTGGCATATCCCTCATGGTAAGGCGGGTCCGAAAATACTATGTCAAACTTATCCTTCGATTTCGAAAGCCTTACCAACACACTGATGGCATTTGCCCTAATAATATCATATAGCGAATCGGATATTCCCAGAGAATCTAGGTTGGCTTTGATCGCCTCGGCGCACCTGAAATTATTATCGACAAAAGTAACGTGAGAAACTCCTCTGGAAAGCGCCTCTATGCCAAAAGCGCCGCTTCCCGCGAAAAGCTCCAGAACCTTTTTACCGCTGATGTCACCCAAAAAGTTAAAGATGGCCTCTCTCACCTTGTCCTGGGTCGGCCTGATACGCACGCCTCTGGGCATAGATATGATTCTGGATTTATATAACCCGCCGATTATACGCATGTGTTATGCCACATTCATAAAACCCGTTCTTCCCTTAAACCTGAACGCCAAAGCCTCTCTAATAAGGCGATGGCGCTCATCCTGCAACTTTGGATCAGCGGCGACAATAGCAAACGCCTCGCGTCTTGCCCTTTCCATTATGTCAGCGTCTTTCAATATATTGCCGAATCTTATCTCAGGAAGGCCATGCTGCCTGGTCCCGAAGAATTCGCCCGGCCCTCTGATATGCAAATCAGTCTCCGCTATCTCAAAACCATCGAGGGTGCCTTCTATCGCCTTAAGCCTCTGGGCCGACTCTTCCGTTTTCGGATCGGCAAGCAATATACAATAAGATTCGTGCTCGCCGCGGCCGATCCTGCCGCGTAGCTGATGGAGCTGCGCTAATCCGAAATAATCCGCTCCCTCTACCAGCATCACTGTGGCGTTCGGCACATCAACACCGACCTCAATTACAACTGTGGAAACCAGGACGTCGATGACACCTTTTTTGAAATCCTTCATGGTTTTATCCTTCTCCTTCGATGTCATTTTCCCGTGAAGCAGTCCCACATTGTAATCGGAGAATATTTCATCTCTCAACTTCTCGAAAACCGTCTCCGCGTCTTGCGTCTTGCGTCTTGTTTCTTGAGAGCTGCTTTTTATCAGGGGACACACCACATAGGCCTGCCGTCCCTTCTGAAGCTCTTCCCTGATGAATCCGTAAACCTTGTCACGGCTTTTTTCGTCCACCCAATATGTCACTATCGGTTTGCGTCCTTTCGGCAGCTCCTTTATCACCGAAATATCGAGATCGCCGTAAACTGTCAGCGCAAGGGTCCGCGGAATAGGCGTCGCCGTCATGAGGAGTATATGTGGGTTGTAGCCCTTATCCTTTAAAATAGCTCTCTGCATGACTCCAAATTTATGCTGCTCGTCTATTACGGCAAGCCCCAGCCTTCTAAACTCAACGGCTTCTTGGATGACGGCGTGAGTCCCCACAACTATATCCGCTTTCCCTTCCCTTATATCCGAACAAACCTTATTTTTTGCCTTCGCCTCCATACCGCCTACGAGCAGGCCGACGTTAACTCCAAGGGGCATTAAAAGCTCGCTCAATCCTATAAAATGCTGTCGCGCTAGCACCTCTGTTGGAGCCATCATGACGCCCTGAAACCCGTTTCCTACCGTCAGTGCAAGAGCATATGCCGCGACCACCGTCTTACCGCTTCCGACATCCCCCTCAAGCAGTCTGTTCATGGGACGGCCGGATGCCATATCCCTTTCTATCTCGGCCATCGCTTTTTTCTGGCCATCGGTCAATTGGAATGGCAGAGACCTCTTAAATGAATCCGTAAGTTCGCCGCCGCCTATATGGCGTATGCCGAGCTGTTCCGATTTTAAATTCTTCCTTTTCATCGCCAGCGCGAGCTGCAGGATGAAAAACTCCTCGAAAACTATCCGTTTATACGCCTTTTCCAGATTGGCAAAATTAGTTGGAAAATGAATATTCTGTATCGCGAACCTGATATCCACCAGTTTCTGGCGCGCGATTATATATGCGGGAAGTCTTTCTGTCAGGGATCGCGCGTATTTTGATATCGCAAGGTAGCTAAGGCTTCGCAGATATTTTTGAGTAAGCTGGCCACTTGACGGATACACAGGAACTATCCGCCCCATATTAATGGACAGGCCTCCGTCTTCCTTCAGTATTTCATAGTCAGGATTCACGAACTGCAGCCTATCGTATCTGTCTACCCTGCCGTATAGAACGACTTTCTGGCCGCACCTGAAATAGCCCTTCAGATACGGCTGATTAAACCATACCGCATGCACAAAACCCGTGCCATCTGTTATCGCGATCTGAAATATCGCAAGGCCGCTTTTGGTCCGACGCGACGCGGCCGTGAACACCTGTGCCTGGACCATTTGCGGTTCGCCGGCCTTGAGATCTTTTATTCTCGTGAAACTCGACCGGTCTTCATACCGGAACGGCAAATAGTAAAGGATATCCTCAACGGTATGTATTCCCAGTCGCGCAAGATCCTCGCCCCTCTTAGGCCCAACGCCTTTAAAGTAACGTACCGGTGTCTGTAAAATATTTTTCTGTTGCATCCTCACTAAACCTGTGTTAATATAGCCCTCCAAAACGCGGAGCAGTCAAATGTCTAAAATATGCGAAATATGTGGTAAAAAACCGGTGGCCGGACGGACTATAGTACGCCGCGGCTTGGCGAAGAAAAAAGGCGGCGTTGGCCAAAAGATAACCGGCATCTCACCGCGCCGTTTTCTTCCAAATCTCAAGACTATCCGGGCGTTGATTAATAACGTTCCAACCAGAATTACGGTTTGTGTAAAGTGCCTTAAAGCCGGCAAGGTCGTAAAAGCCGCTTAATTTTAGCATACCGGCCGTAACTTTTCAAAAAAATTAGGGGCGCTCTTTTAGGAACGATCTTTTGGCTTTATGTGTTTTTTCTGATATATCAACATTAATTGACAATACGCGAAATAATTGATATAATCTACCGCAAAAGGCCGCTATGAACGTAGGTGCGATCATACACAAGCTGCGCAAAGACAAGAAGATGACCCTCCTGGAATTATCCAATAAATCGGGTGTCGCCCTTGCCACATTAAGCAGAATAGAAAACGGAAAGATGACCGGCACGCTCGAATCACACATGCGCATATGCCAGGCCCTTGAGATATCCCTTCCCGATCTCTACCGAGATATGGTCGCCTCGACTCGCAAATTAGAAGTCCAGACTCAAAAGAACCGAACCGACGTTTTCATCCACGACAGGAAGGCGGCTTCTGAAATACTTGCCCCTGGCATCCTTAATAAAAAGATGATGCCTACTCTTATCAGGATCGCGAGCGGCGGGAATACCCCCAAGGAAGAGACCAAAACAGGGGTGGAGAAATTTCTCTACATTCTCGATGGAAAAGTAGAAGCCGTGATTGGCAGCGAAAAGTATCCTCTTTCGAAAGGTGACACATTATATTTTGAATCATCTGTCCCGCACTATTTCAGAAATACAGGCAAGGGCGACGCCCGATTAATCTCCGTAGTCTGCCCACCTACATTATAAGGAGAGAAAAACGGAAAAATCCACATTGATATGCGATGACGAGGAAGGCGTGCGGGAATCCTTACGGCTGATATTGGCGAAAAACTATAACCTATCATTTGCCTCAAACGGCAATAAAGTCATCGATCTGATGAGCAAGAGCGGTGCTGATATAGTCATCAGGGATATAAAAATGCCGCGGATGGACGGCGTAGAGACGATGCGCCGATTGCGGCAGATAAGCCCTCGTGTTAAAATTCTTTCTCCATCCTTGTCATAAGTTGCTTGATAATATAAAGACCCAGCCCCACACCTGAGTGGCCATTCTTTGTCGTAAAAAACGGTTCGAAAGCATGATTCATATTTTCATCCGAAATCCCGCAACCCGTATCTCTTGCCGTTAACTCAATATAAAAACCCGCATCTTTTGCCGAGATCTTTATCCTGCCCTTTCTTCCTATGGCATGTATCGTGTTTTGAACCAGGTTAAAAAGTATCTTCTCGATATATTTTTTATTCCAGCGCACCTTAGGAGCGCCGCCAGTCGCGTCATCAACTAATATATCGTTGAGGGCCATCTCGGCTCCGGCGATATCCAAAACGCTCTTAATGGGATCCTTAAGATCCACCGCCTCCATTAATTTGTAATCCGTGGCCTTTGAAAATTCTAAAAGATGAGTGCTAATATCGTTTATCTTATCCACCTCTTTAGGTACGAGTTCTTGAAATTTTTCTATAAAGGAGGGGGTCGTCTTTTCTTTCTACGAGATATTCCGAAAATATCTTTATGGTCGTTATCGGATTACGTATTTCGTGAGCCATCCCCGCGGCCAGAGTGCCGATGAGGGCCATCTTCTCTTTTTTGCGCGGCTTCGGCCTGCAATTAATTTCTTATCTTCTCGACGGAGTCTTGAGGCGGGAAGGTAGCGAATTTCACATTGTGAGACGAAGCGACATAAAAAACATTTTTTATCTTTATCGAACAGCGAGACGGCGCACGATGACACGCACAACATACTAATCAATTTAACGACGGTTAACTCCACCGACCTTGAAAGATCCGGGACGGCTAGAACCTCTCCGGTAAACATCTTCATCAAATATTTATAATTATATTTTTTCTGTAACAGATATCTGTCCGTTACACCTATTAGGAAATTTTCCAAAGGTGAAATATCAATATGACAATAATCACGCAGGGCATTACGGCAAACCAGCAATTTTGATTTGCAAATGATAATAAATGTAATCGCCAAAGAATACGAAAATAGCATAAAGGCATACAAAAAGGCTGTCGAAAACGATTATTTTTTGGTGAATATAGGCGGTGGGAGGAGATTCAGTGTCTTGAAGTTTATCATAATTTAGGGAATGTGGCTATAACGGATCTAAATATAGTGGGAGGAAGTGGAAAGAGAAGCATCTATGAGATAAACTCAATCACATAACAATCTAGGAATCGACGTAATTGCTGTTATACCAGTAGCCACTCTTGCCATTACTTAGTATATTCCCCTTCTCATATGCCAGTAAGAAGGCGCTTACAATCACCGGGTCGAACTGAGAACCAGAGCACCGCTTCAGCTCCTGCAAGGCCTCTTCGGCGGCCCTGCCCTTCCTGTAGGCCCTATTTGTAGTCATAGCGTCAAACGCGTCCGCAACAGCGATTATTCGCGCGATCAAAGGTATTCCGTTCCCTTTCAGCCCATCTGGATAACCCGAGCCGTCGTAACATTCCTGATGATGGCGCACTTCGCGGGCAACATCGCTAAGCTCCTTGATAGGGTTTAGTATGGTAGCGCCGATAATTGAATGCTTCTTGATCTCCTCGTATTCTTCAGGTGTAAGACGGGATTGCTTGTTGAGGATATGATCAGGTATACCGATCTTTCCTATATCGTGAAGCAGGGCCGCTATCTGCAAAGTCTCTCTGAAGTTCTTGTAATTCGCTATTTCCGGCAGCCCATCAAGCTCCTTGGCTATAGCAAGGCAATAGTTAGTCACCCGCTCTGTATGTCCGTGCGTATACGGATCTCGCGCGTCTATGGCGGCGGCAAGGGCTATCGAAGTATGGATAAATATCCTGTGCTCCCTCAGATAAAGGCCCTTGATCTCCTCCACCTTCTGGTGCAGATTATCTATGAGCTGGGCGTTCGCGATGGCCATGGCGGCATCATTTGCCAGAGTAACGAAGAAACCCATTTCTTCTCGCGTGAAAGGATCTCCGGATATCTTCTCTCCCAGCACAAGTATTCCCAGAAGATCTTTCTTAAAGTAGCATGGAACGCACAAAGAGGCTTTTATGAGGTCCATCTGCCTTTTTAAAAGCAAAAGCTTATCATAAAGATCGGGCTGTTTTTCAAGTATATCCCTGTTCCTCAAAGCGTTAATGAGATCCTCATATCTAAGGATGCCTGTTTCGGATATAAGATAGCTTTGTTTTTCGCAGAATACGCTTATGAGGGGGTTGTCGATAGGAAGCCTGATAAAGCCCACTGGTATCTTAAGGCCTTCGGCGCCTTTTGAATCTATAAGTATATAGGATTTTTTTTCTTCCTTGTAGAGAAGAACCGCTGTATGGGTAACCTTCAGTTGCTCATCTATCGTCTTCACTATCATCTTGATAAGGTGTTCGGGTTTCTTGAACCTTATCATGGTCCTGGAAGCATTCTCCAAGAAGATCTGATAGTCGGCCTTAGGAACGCTTGGCTCTATAAAAACAGAGCTGTTCAAGCCGCCATTACCGTTCGCGAGGGACTGAATGCTGTTGTCATGAGCAGCCAATTTTTCCACGAACCAGTCGTGAAGCTTTTCCCAACTGGGCGCTTTTTTGTTTGGTGTCATAAATGCGCTCGCATATTTCGCTCAACAGTGCACTCGAGGTGATCGAGCATGAGCGGTTTAGTTATATAATCGCAGGCTCCCAGCCTTACGGCCTCATCCATCTTGTCCTGGTCATCAAGGGCGGTTACCATGATAACTTTCTGACCCCTGTTTACCTCTTTAATGTGTTTTAAAGCCGCTATGCCATCCATACCCCGCAGCTTTATATCCAGCAATATAAGATGGGGCCTTTCGCGCTTTACTAAATCAATAGCCTCTTCGCCGGTGAGGGCGGTCAGGACCTTATAACCTCTCTCCTGAAAAAAATTTTTCACAAAATCGCAGATATCGCTCTCATCGTCTACTACTAGCATCTTGTATGCTTCTTTGTCTCCTGCTATCATCTTTTCGACGCCTCATTGATAGTTTCTTCCAAAACCTTTAGGGAAGCTATGGGTTTATCAAAATACGCATAGGCTCCCATCTGTAAAAGACGCGCACGCGTCTTGCCTCCGTCATCATAGGCAGTCACGAATATCACCTTCGGTGAAGGCTGCATCGATTTTAAAAGCTTAAGCACTTCATCACCGTCGATGCCTGGCATCTTGAGATCCATAAGCACAACATCGGGTTTTTTCTCTTTTATGGTCTCGATCCCCTTCGCGCCGCGTATCGCAACGCTGATATCATATCCACGTGGTAAAAAATAATTCTGCAACATGTCAATAAACTCGGCTTCATCATCTATGGCCACTATAACCGGTTTTGTCATATATCATACTTTCGCCGGCTGTTTATCAGGCATCGGCATAGCGGGAAACTCAAGCGTAAAAGTGGTCCCCACGCCGACTTTCGTATTCTTCAGGAATATCCTGCCGCCGTTTTTCTCAACTACCTGTCGAACTATGAAAAGCCCGAGTCCAGTCCCTTTACCGGGCTCCTTTGTGGTAAAAAACGGGTTGAAAAGCTCTTTGATCTTGTCCTCCGCAATACCGGAACCGCTATCCTGGATATCTATGACAACCTTCGCGTCTTCACGTTTAGCGCTTATCGTTATACTGCCCTTTTCGCCTATCGCCTGCCCGGCGTTCCTTATAAGATTGAAAAGAACTTCCTGAAATTGCTTCCTGTCGACAAATATTTTAGGAAGCCCATCTTCTATCTTCTTGTCAAATTCTATCTTTTCAAGCCTAAGCTCGTAGCCGACCAGGCCGAATACCTCATCAATCTCCTTGCCAATATCAACTATTTCCGCTTCGCCCTTTGCTGGTTTCGCGAAGCCGGAAAGTTTTTTCGTTATGGCAGTGGCTCTATCGGTCTCCTTTATGACTTTGCCCATTATCTCTTCGGCTTTTTTCAAAAGTTCCTCAGGGCTCTTGTTTTTATATAATCCATCTTTCATATTAAGAAGGAAGGCCTCGCATTGCCCCCTCGCAATACCGAGAGGATTACATATCTCATGATTTATGCCAGCAGAAAGAGTGCCTATAACCGCCATCTTCTCTTTTTGGGCTGCCTCAGCTTGCGTTTTGCCCAGTTCCTCAAAGAGCTCGGCATTAGACACTGCTATGGCAAGGGTTCTTGCAAGCGGCAAAAGTATATCAAGATCATCCTGGGTGTAGTCTTCATCGGATTTCTTTTTCCCTAAAGACAATATTCCTATCACTTTATCGTGCAAGACCATTGGAATAATTAATTCTGCGCTCAATCTATCCATAACAGATAAAATAGAGGCAGGAACGGTAACATTTTTTTCATAAAATTCGGTACGCAAAAGATAGCGATGCGTTTGTTCAAAGTATTTAACAGCGACATTTATTCTATCTAAAGTTATTAGCGGATCCTTAAGATTTTTCGAGGCCTTAACTATATAAAGACACTTTTCATTATCAAAAAGTAATATCGAGCAGGATGCCAACTTTATTATGTCATCGAGCTTATTTATCGTAAGATTTACAAGCCTATCCAGGTCTAGAACGGTTAGCACTTCAGAGGTGAATGTCTTTAGTAGGTCCTTATAGTCATATTTTTTTTGAAAAAGATATTTATTGGTAATGTTTATTAAGAAGCTTTCCAAAGGACGGAACATAAATGTTACTATTACTATGCTTGGAATTATTGAAAGCCAACGATTTGAGAATACGTATTTTTCGAAAAATACTTGTCCTAAAAAGGCAAAGATAGCAAAAACAGCATATACGCTTCCAAAAAGACCCGCAAAGACAAGAGTCTTTTTGACTAATATCTCAATATCGAGAAACTTATGTTTAACTATAGCATAGGCTGTCATGATGACATAAACCGCTACCAAGCAATTCAGAAAAGGCGGCACTGGCACTCCGAACCATGGTAGATAATTAGTAGATCCGCCGACAAAGCCAATAAGCGTTCCTATGCCGACAAGAAAAATCTGCGCTTTTTTTTGGTGGTCTGCGCTGCCGTAGCTGGAAAATAGCAAATATATAGATTTACCAGTGTACCAAAAAAATGTTAAAAGAAACGGCACATATAACACCCCAGGCACACCATAATATGGCATACCGCCTATCGGCTTCATGTCAGGGATATAGTATCTACTAAATGAAAATGCCAAAAAGAAAAGTGCTAACAAATATCCGGCGAGCAGCTCTCTCCGGTTCCTTCTATTGATGAATGCTGTAACAAAATGATAAAAGCCTATAGGTATTAATATTGCTCCGATGTGAAGGATCCTAAACCAAAAAAGACATGCCTCCTTGCTATCAGCCAAGGGCCAGAAGATGTATGGATAACTCCAGGCCGCCACATAAAGAGCAAATAACGCAAAGGTTTTATTAACTATACTACGCCTGTTATTAAAGTAAACAAATATGGTTAAAAGGCTTGAGGTTATGGCATTTATGAAGCCGGAAATAGATATAAATATCAGAAACGGATCCATCTTGCTCATTCTTCGTATTTTTTAAGAACACAGGCGGCGCACTTTCCGCCAAACGCATAGCTGTTAATCAATGCGGCTTTTATATTTTTTCTTAGCGGTTTTTCAACTATCAGATTTAAGTTTGAATTCTTAAACAAATTTTTTGTATTTAGTGTATGGGGCGCGATCCCCTCTTTTATGGCCAATGCGGTTGTGGCAATTTGTAATGCGCTTGCGGCGGCAAGAGGGTGCCCTATGAGAGGCTTAATTGATGTTACGGGAATTTCCGCCAACGATTTCCCAAAACAAGCCTTAAGCACAACCGATTCAAATAGGTCAAAATGACCAACCCCCATGCCATGCGCATTTATAAAGTCTACTTGTTCTTTTTTTATACCAGCATACTGAATAGCACCGTCTATGGTTTTAACGGCTACTTCGCCATGATGCTCGCGCTTAAAATGATTAAAACCTTCACATAAGACGTTTACACCCCCTATCTCACAATAAATATTGGCGTTTCTCTTAATTGCATGGCCGAGGTCTTCGATGATAAACATAGCGGCTCCCTCTCCAAGAACAGTGCCATCAGCATTTTCGTCGAACGGCCGTATCCTATCGTTTGTAAGCGCCTTAATGATATTTAGCCCCGCGTATGGCAACGGTGCAAAAGCCGATTCCGAACCACCCACAACCATAGCGTCGTAATTTTCATATTTGATCTTCTTCACAGCTATATCCAAGGCAGAAACCGATGAAATACACGCGGACGAAACAGCTTCCGAGCAACCTCTTATCCCAAGCTCAACCGATATATCAGATGGAATGCAATTATGTAGCGCCATATGGCCCAAACACTTATGGACATGTTCATAGGTACTATTCTCTAGGACTCTCTGTTGGTGAAGAATAAAAGATATTGTGCCAAGAGTTGTCCCAACTATGACGCCAATACGATCCCTGTTTATTTCACTAATATTAAGACCCGCATCCTTAACAGCCATAACCGAAGAAGCCACGCCGAGTTTGGATGTTATATCCATAGCAGTTGCGTCATTCTTTCTTATGTATTCCAAAGGATCGAAATCAACAACCTCTGCCCCAAGAGATGTTGGGAATTTGCTGGTATCAAATCTGCTCAATTTTCTTATTCCGGAAATTCCATTAAGAGCATTATTCCAGAAAATATTTTTACCGGAACCTATGGGCGTAATAACCCCGATGCCAGTAATTACCACTCTCTTGGGCATACTAGATTTTTCTACCCGTGCAGTATTCATACATACCCATATTATCGAGGCTTATTATGACGTCTCTAAAACCGGCTTCAAGAAGCCACTGTCTATATTGCCTGGGCGACCTCAAGAACATAGTCCATTTTTTCCCATTCATTGTTAACCCTATATCTTTCATCAAATCTGCGTTTGAATTGCTCGCCTGAGCTGTAAATAGTACAAGACCGCCGCAGGAAAGGTGCTTATATATTTCAGCAAGAAAACTTTTAACTACTTCATCGCTTTGCATTTCAAAAAAGCCCGTTGTCATTATAATGTCCGGTATCCAGTTCACTTTTTTTGAAAAATTTTTCAAATGGCCGAGCGAAAAAAGATTGGCCCTTGCATATCGAATCGGTTTATTCCCAGCCAGGATCTTGCCGAAATTAACAGATCTTTTATCAATATCAAGACATAAGGCTTCGACATGGTTTTTGCTATGCTCATCCACTAAGTCAACCAAGTACCGTGCCGGGCCAGATGCAAGATCGAGTATCCGCGTCTTTTTTCCAAAAAAAATATTATTTTCGATTTCATTCAAAATTATCTTTATTATAATATCCTTTTTACGCCTGGTTGCCTTGACGGTTGGCAGGTTTAAAAGAACGGAATCGACAAACTTTCCAACAGGCGTTATACCTTTCGGGTGTTTTCTATATATATGGTCAATATTAAGCCCGGAATCAGCCGATCCGCCTATGATATTCCGACCTAGTTTGCTAATTGAAAATATCGGTCTAAGTATCCTTTTATTAAAGAGTTGCTGTATTGTTTTTATAAACCCATCCATTGAATAAAGGTACTTTATTATTAGCTTTGGTTTTTATTAATAAACCTGCCGTTATAGTCTATATTACCCACTACTTCTCGTGCTCTTCCTGCTCGGCAATCCAGCGGTCGATGGTTGATTTCTTGAAGCGCCAATTTGCGCCCACCTTAAAACACGGAAGTTTGCCTGCTTTGGCATGTTTGTATATAGTAACAGGCTTCATCCGGAGATAAGCGGCAAGCTCCTGAACAGTAAATACTATGTCTTCTGCCATACCTCCCCCTCTTCCTAATGATTCGGATCTGCTTGTCATAAGTAACAAGCTATATTTTGTTTAAAAAACAGTCATCTCTAATTAATGGCTTGTATTGTTTTATACGCTTTAGCATAGACTAATACGCCCTTACACAACTTTGTATAAGGGCACATAGGTTAGCTTAGGGTGCTACAAAGTATACACCATAATCTTTAAATGTCAAGCGTTAGGAACTGATTATTTTAAAATAAATTTAATAAGATACTGATAATAAAGAGGTTAGAAAAAATAATTTTTTGTATTTTGATTTGAAAATCGGTGGGTTTTTATAAAATACTATACTTTATACCAATCCAGTTCGTGCGCTAGGTCCTTAATCTCTTTTTGCAAACGGTCAATATTGTTATCGAACTGACTGATATCTGCGGGCTTCGAATCAGCAAGTTTTTTTAGGTTTTCCAGCTCAATAAGGACTTTGGTAAGGCTTGCCTTTTGGCGTCCTATCGTTTGCTTCATACTATCAGACAAAAGATTAATTTTATCAGCGATTGAACCTAATTCATCGCCTTTTCTAAGGCTAAGGCGCGAGGTAAGGTTGCCGCCTGCCATATCCTCCAAAAATCTCTCCATCCTATATATAGGACCAGCTATCTTATGTGATAGGTATATACCTATATACGCGACAAAAGGCATAAGGAGTACAATGCTCAACAAAACCCTGAAATTAACCGTTTTTATTATTGCTATCAGCCTACCTTGTGGATAAACATTCGCGAGCTTTTCTGCAAGAAGTATCATGCTTGAATAATATACAACATACGAGCACACAATAGCGGTTATAAACATCAAAAGCAAGATTAACCCTACATATTTGAGTTGAAATTTCGCCGAGACAAATAGTTGCTTTCTTTTGAATCTGGTCTTGTTATTAGCTATCATATTTCGCTTAACCTCCAGATAATTACGCTTCGACGCAATGTTAGCTTAATGCTGCCAAATTTCGAATTAGATATAAGCTCTACCGCTTTTTTAAGCGGCATATACCTCGTCTGCTCGCCACCAATAGCAGTAATAAGATCTCCCTCTTCCAATCCCTTCGCTGGTTCTCTCACGGACCCAACCGTAAGACCATCGAGCTCCATGGTTAAACTTGCCCCTATCGCAGCCTCAGTACCGCCGCCTATCAGCCGGCCAGTGTTTAGCGGAACGTCGATCGTGCGCTCTATCGTGCACCTAATCTCCAAAGCGGATTTTTTCAATAACGCATCCAATATCTCGTTAAGCGACATATACCCTGTAAGCCTGCCCCAGATAGCGACAATGAAATCTCCTTTTCTCACACCGGCATCGTATGCCGGCGATCCTATCTTTACGCTTGTGACCTGAGGGAAGTTATCGGTTACGGCTATAGTCATGCCGGTGGTCTTTTCAAGAATAGCCTGCTGGTCTTCGGATCCCTTAGCCTTCGAAATAGCGCTGCCGTAACGCTCCAGATCCGCCTGCTTTCTTATATCCTCCTCTTTTTTCATCTCTTGTTGACGCAAAATGTAACTTTGAAGATATGCCATTCCGTTCTTCGCCGCTTTGGATTCAGGGTTAATCTTGAGTGCCCTTTCGTAATAGGACAGGGCTCTGGCATAGTCACGCCGGTCCATAGCCTGGTCTCCGAGCCTTATAAGGTTTTCCTCCTCGCTGTCAAAGCTCAGTTCCCTTATATCCGACTTGAACACCGTGATCTCGCCGTCAGCGGTTGACAGGACAAGCCTGTCCTTATATTCCTCGACGACAATGCCTTTTATCTCTCTTCCGTCATTGGTATAGATGATATCGGCCGGGGAGCGTGTTATGAAGAATGCGCCGATTAATATTACGCCGACCGCAACGATGACTGATGAGATAAAACCTATCCTATTTTTCATTTTATTCGTCCTCATGCCTAAATGCCGCTCTGGCCTCCTCGCAGACAAGGCTCAGAGGAACATTATTTTCTCTGGCCAGCCTGACGCAATCGTCGTATTCCGGCGCGATTTTATATATACCTCCTGGGCCGATAGCGATCTTCAGAGCCACCTTGCCGTATCTGGTATTCGCCTTACGAATCTTTCTGGCGAGACGGTATCTTCCCGCTTCATGAAATCTGAGGCCGGTTGTGGTCGTCTCTCTGAATATTGTATCTGCGATTCGGTCAAGACAGCGCATATCGCATATCACCGTGAGCTTGAAGGCAGGCCGCGTCTTCTTCATCTGTATGGCTGAGGCATATACATCCAACGCGCCGTCCTTAAAAAGCTTTTCAAAAAGGTAATCAAAGTGCTGCGGACTCATGTCATCTATATTGCTTTCGACCACAAGAACCCTGTCCCTTCCAAAGGAAGGCACCGTCTCTCCAATCACCACGCGAAGCATATTGGGCATCTCATCGATATGCCTTGAGCCCGCGCCATATCCTATGCTCAATATCTTCATCGATGGCATTGAGCCGAATCCTTCGGCGAGGGTCTTCAATATGGCGGCACCCGTCGGAGTCACAAGCTCGGCATCTATGCTTGAGATGAAAACGGGCGCCCCTTTTAAAAGCTCCAGCGACGCTGGGCCCGGTATCGGAAGGCCGCCATGCCTGCATCGAGCAGTGGTCCTGCCCATCGTTATGCTTGAGGAATAGACCTCATCTATGCCAAGCTTGTCGATCGCTATCCCAACACCTACTATATCGATTACAGAATCCAACTCTCCAAGCTCATGCAAAAATACCGAATCACTCTTCAGACAACCATGTATCTTTGATTCCGCTTGCGCTATATTCGCGAATACGGCCTTAGAGATCTCCTTTGCCCTGCCGCTTATATTCGATCGGTCAATCATATTTAAAATGTCTTTGACGGGCCTATGGGAATGCGCCTTTTCTGAAACGATGCAGTCAAACTTGGTGCCAACGATCGAGCCACGCCTAGTCTTGCTTGCTCTTAAGGTATAGCCGCTGATCTTTAGCTTCTTAAGTTCGGCTTTCAATGAATCGAAATCAAGCCCGGCGTCCAAAAAAGCGGCGATAGCCATGTCACCGCTTATTCCGCTAAAGCAATCAAAATACGCTACTTTCATAATAATCTGATTTCCTAACTATTGATCAGAGACGCGAAATATGCGGCCCCGAATCCATTATCTATATTCACAACAGCAACGCCAGGAGAACACGAGTTCATCATTGTAAGAAGCGGGGCTATGCCTCCAAAACTGGCGCCGTAGCCTACACTCGTCGGAACAGCTATAACGGGCCTTGATACTAGTCCGCTTACCACACTCGCAAGCGCGCCTTCCATTCCAGCAATCACTATTATAACGTTTGCCTTATCAAGAAGGTGCTTCATATTAAGTATCCTGTGAATCCCCGCCACACCAACATCACAGAGCATCTCAACATAATTACCCATCAGCTCAAGCGTGGCGCGCGCCTCTTCGGCAACCGGTATATCAGCGGTCCCTGCCGTTATTATCAGCACCAGACCCTTTTTCATGACAGGCGAACTCTTTCGGTAGCTTATTATCCCTGCCCTCTTGTTATATTTGACGGCCGGGTAAAGTTTCTTCAGTTTTTTGAAAGCCTCTTCGGGCGCTTTTGTGACCAACAAAAGACGCTCGCGCGCTATAATTCGCTTGGAAATAGAAACTATCTGGTCCACTGTTTTTCCTTTACCGAAGACGACTTCCGGAAACCCTCTGCGCAACGCCCTGTGATTGTCTATCTTGGCGAAACCGATGTCCTTAAATGGCAAATCCCGTAACAATCGCAGAGCGTCAGCCACATCAATCCTGCCCGACTTAAAATCCCTCAATACTTTAACTATACGCTCAACCATATCTACCTAAAAATCAGATAAAGAAGCACGCCTATTATGAAAAGCGATAATATATAAAAATCATTAAAATAGAAAAAGTCGCGGATCTTTTCAGCCGTCGAATAATCATACTGGCGCGTGTGGGGCTCCTTCCGCTTAATGTCCCTTTCAAGGTCAGTGTAAGGATGGGTAGGCCGGCCCTTTCTGTCAAGATGCGGCTTTACCTTATCCGGCGATTTCTCTTCAAAATCGAATATCTCGGACCGTATGGCATCTATCTGTTCTTTGCGAAACCTCAGGAAGGAGCCTCCTATCCTGTAGGCGGGTATTTCGCCCATATCAACAAGTCTCTTGACCTCTTCTTCCGATATCTTGAGATATGCCGCAACTTCGGCTATCGTCAGTAATTTTTCAGCCATCGATTATCTCTACCTTTTAATAGTTACCGTATCTTCCCCGCGGCGACCCACTCATCGATCTTCGCGCGGTCAAATTTCCAGACATCCCCATCCTTGAATCCCGGAAGCTTTCCTGAGCTAACCCATTCAAGGATCATCGCTGAATCTACTTCCAGGTATTTAGCGACATCTTCGGGCGTCATCAAACCCGAAGACGGATGATGATCCTGGCCGGCTTTTGGCCTCATCCTGCAATTGCCGTCAAAAATCGCCCCATCAGCTATAGTCAGGCGAGGCGTCCTTATATCACCGGTTATCTGGGCCGGCTTAATAATCTTGAGCTCTTTAAGAGCGTGGATATTACCGTTCACTTTTCCAGCTATGACTATAGTCTCTCCTGTTATGTCCGCGTTCACCACCGCATGTTCGCCTATCGTCAGATCTCCTCTCGTATTCAAAGTGCCTTCGAACCTGCCGTTGATCCTCAGGCTTACCGGATCTTTAAATACGAGAGACCCCTGCATAGAGGCGTCCACATCCAACACCCTTGCCGCATCATGGTTTTTGTGCCTTTTCCCTATCATACCCCACCTCCGCGTTTCTTTCTAGTCTTATATGGTGTGAAATTTGTCCCAAACGCTGCGACAAAGGGCAGCGTCTCTAGGGACTGCCCATAAAAGATTTATCCTTCGGAAACCACTGCCGGGGTATTGCCCGAATCTATTGCACCTCCCATTTTGCGTGTTTGACACCATCCAGCCGGCCTATATCTGCAATCAGTTGGTCGGAATACTTGGGAGAAAACAAGCGCAACCCAAGCTTAAGTATCATGCCGCCGGTCTTTGCCCTGTCAACCTCAAAATCAGTTATCTCTGCCCTCCCTTCAATAATCTTTTCTCTAATCGCTTTTAGCTGTTCGATGCTGTCAGACGCTTCCACCACAACCGTTCGATACCAATATTTCCTTATCATCGCATGTTCGATTTTTGAAAACATCATAAGTACCACAACGGTGAGCACCGTGGTTATTATCGATCCAAAATAGAGGCCCGATCCGACCGCCAGGCCCAATCCGGCAACAACCCATAAACTGGCGGCAGTCGTAAGGCCTCTGACAGAAGAATGCGAATGCATAATCGTGCCGGCGCCAAGAAACCCTATGCCGGTTATAACACCGGCCGCAATCCTTGCCGGATCGACAGACACCCTTCCATAGTAAATGTCAAATATGTGCATGGAGGTAAGCATTATCAGGCACGAGCCTATGCATAACAATATATGCGTCCTGAAGCCCGCGGCCCGGCCGTGAAACTCCCTTTCAAATCCTATCAGACCACTCAATACCGCTGCCAAAATAAGACGGAATACTATAAGCCATCCGTTTATCATCAGATCCTCCTCGGTATAGCTATATAATATCAGCGCGGTCCCAGATTGGGTTCTGCCGTTAAATACATGTTTGATCTCTGTCCCCGCGCATACAACTGCTCTCCTAAAAATGATACCATCGCGGCGTTGTCAAGGCAATACTCCATCTTGGGAAAATGGACAGCTATGCCATTAAGGGCCGCCGCTTCATACAACTTCTCACGGAGCCTTGAATTAGCGGCAACGCCGCCACCCACCACAATACGGCGACACCTCCTCATCGCGCATGCCAGGCATGCTTTTTCCACCAGCGCATCCGTTGCCGCTTCCTGAAAAGCATAGCATATATCAGCGACCAGGCTCTTATCCAACTTTTGATCTTCAGTATTGGCTTTAGTTACCCGCTGCACGTAATATAAAACCGCTGTTTTTATTCCGCTGAAGCTGAAATCAAGCGAATGTTTGCCCAGATAGCTTTTAGGAAAAATTATCTTATTTAGCCGTTTTGCCGACCGTGCCATTTTGTCAACGATAGGCCCACCGGGGTAGCCGAGACCCAACAATTTCGCAACCTTGTCATAGGCCTCGCCGACAGCGTCATCTTGCGTCTGGCCGAGAAGCTTATATCGAACCGTGTCCTCACAGTAAAACAACACCGTGTGCCCGCCTGATACCACAAGGCCTACGAACGGAAATCTTACGCCGCCATTACCAAGGAAAGAGCTGTATAGATGCGCGAGAATGTGATTAACGCCAATAAGAGGGACGCCGAGGCTGTAACTAAGCGCCTTCGCCACCGATATGCCTGTAAGTAGAGCTCCTACAAGGCCCGGGCCGTTCGTAACCGCCACGAGCCTGATATCTTTCAGGTTCTTTCCGGAAATCGCGATCGCCTTCTTCATCATCTCTACTATATATTCGACGTGAAATCTGGAGGCTATCTCAGGGACAACTCCGCCGTACTTTTTATGCAGATGAACACTTGAAGACACTACGTTAGCGAGCACTTTTCTACCGTCTGTTACGGAAACGCCCGTTTCATCACAAGAAGTCTCTATGCCTAAAGTGATCACTTCCCCACCAACTCGTGAAGATACACAAACCTGATGCCTTCCTTAGCCATCTGCGGCATCACCTTCGCAAGCACCATAACCGTATTCTTCCGATCATGGCATATAGCGATCGCCCTCCCCTGGGAAAACGCCAAATCTTTTGTCTCCTTAAGCTGTTTTTCTATGTAGGCGGGGTCAGACGAATTATCGAGAAATATATCACGCCTGGCGCACTTGATACCGTGTTTGGCCGCCACCTCAGAGCAGACAGAATTTTCCGATGTAAGACTGTCGAAGAAGTATAGGCCCCTTTCTTTGAGATAACCCATTATCAACGACATCAGGGCTCTGTCTTCCGTGGCCTTTGAACCCTGGTGATTAGACACGCCATCGGCCTCCGGCACCGTATCGAGATCTTTCTTCAGGCGGGCAATTATATCCTTTTCGCTCATAGCCGACCGTATCGTATTGGTCTCTTCGGGCGCGTCTTTTTTGCGCGACTCTAATGGGAGGTGAAGGATGACCTCATAGCCCCGCGCTTTAGCCTCCGCGGATATCTCTTTAGAGTAGCGCTGGGCGGGTAAAATTGAAAATGTTATCGGCTGGCCGATGCCGAATATTTTATCAAGATTCCTCTTGGAATAGCCGAGATCATCTATGACTATCGCGACTTTTGGCTCCTCCCCTGTTCTCGTCGCCACCGGCATCTCTTCTTTTTTCCTTAAGATGGCCGCCGCCTTTTTAAGACGATTGACTTTCACGCTAAGTATATCATACTTTCCCCTGCTTACCGTAAAGCCATAAACTGTGACATTCTTCTTGTATATCTGCTCGAAGGCCGTAATCCTGAAGCCCGCTCTCGTAATGGTACTTTTAAGCGATTTCTCAAAATCTTCCCATGAAAAAGACGAGGGAACATTATATTCCAAGTATGTGTGCAGATATCTGCGCCTGCCGGCTTTCTTCTCCTCAACCGACTTATGGGCCAGATTATCGTCGACAAGGCCAGCCTTCAAAAAAACGGCGGTGGCGCACTTTTCAAAGCGGCCGGACCAGTCATAAACAACCGTTCCGGCGCGCCATATCATAAAACCGGCAAAAACTACAATAATAGCGATGATAGCTGTTAATATTCTGGCTCGCATTATTCCTTTATGTCTTCTCCGATTTATATACCTTTATCGCCTTCATAAGGTTTACAGCGGCATCAAGCTGATTATCCTTCTGTTCTTCCAATATAGCCTTTTGTTCCTGCGGCCTCTTCGAATCGATCTGCTCAACCTCCTCGAATATATCAACAACGTCTTTCTTCTTTGTTTCGGACCTATCTCGTTCAACCACCACGTCAGGCATTATGCCCTCATTTTTTATCAGCTTACCGGAGGGGGTAAGGTATGAGGCGGTGGTGAAGCGAAGCGCCGAGCCATCCTTCAGGGGTATGACAGTCTGTACGGATGCTTTGCCGAACGTCTTTGTGCCGATAACAATACCGCGCTTATTGTCTTTTATCGCGCCGGCGACTATCTCGGATGCGCTGGCCGACCCCTCGTTCACGATTACAATCAGCGGATAATCGCCACGGTTAAACCTTCCGCTGGACTTAAAAATGGCGTTTTCCGACGGAACTCTTGCCTTTATCGATACTATGACCTTGTCTTTCGGAAGGAATCTTTCAGCTACATCAACAGCCCCTTCCAGAAGCCCTCCGGGATTATTCCTTAGGTCCAATATAAGCGAATCCATGCCCTGGGATTCCAGCTTCCTAAGCGAAGCATCCAGGTCGCGGGTGGTGTTTTCCTGGAACTCGACCATCTTAATATAACCTATCTTGTCCTCTATGAAATCGGCTTTCTTGATGCTGGTGACCTTTACCAGCGCCCTTTTTATCGGCACGTCAAAAATATTCCGTTCCCCTTCGCGCCATATGGTCAATGTCACCATAGTGCCGGGTTTGCCCCGCATAAGCTTAACCGCCTCACTCAACGTCATCTTCTTGGTTATCTTTCCATCTATTTTGACAATCTTGTCACCGGCTTTTATGCCGGCCGCCTCAGCGGGGGTGCCAGCTATTGGCGATACCACAGTAAGTATGCCGTCCCTTAGAGATATCTCGACCCCCACGCCTCCGAATTCGCCCCTGGTCTCTACCTTTATCTCGTCATATTCATCCGGCTCCATGAACTGGCTGTAATCGTCAAGCGACGAAAGCATCCCTTTCAACGCGCCGTATATCAGTTTTTTTGAATCAACCTCATCAACATAATCGCTGCGCACTATGCTTATAGCGTCCGCCAAAAGTTCGACCTGCTGATATAGATTATCTTTCGACTTGGCCTTCTCTCTATCCTTGTCCGCCGCTGTCTTCTCAAACCCTCCCATTGCCACTGACGCGACAAGTATTATCGTAGTTATCGCAAGAGCACCCTTGATACACTTTTTCATCAACTTAATCCCCCAATCGTCTTTTAAGGATCACGTTCACCAAAGCCGGATTGGCTGTCCCGTTGGTATCTTTCATTACCTGTCCAATCAAGTATGTAAGGGCGTTTTTCTTCCCTTTCCTGTAATCGTCGACCGACTTTTCGTTTCTTGCTAAAACCGCATCCACCACCCTTTCAAGTGCCGCTGTGTCGCTTATCTGCGACAGACCTCTTCTTTCCACTATCTCAGCCGGCTTTATACCTTTTTTCATCGCCTCAATAAGAACTTCTTTAGCCATCTTGCCGCTTATGGTTCCTTCGTCTATCATATTGAAAAGACCGACAAGGTCCGACGGAGAAAGACCTATTTGTTTTATGGTCAAATTTTCCGCGTTAAGATACGCGGTTATGTCGCCCATCAGCCAGTTGGCGATGGTCTTCCTGTTTTGATATATCTTGGCGCACTCCTCAAAATAATCCGCCATCTCAAGTTGCCCTGTAATGACATTGGCGTCATATTCAGATAGTCCATACTCACTTGAGAATCTCTTCGCCTTGGCCTCGGGCAGCTCCGGCAACTCTCGCCTTATTTTTTCTATCACCGCCTTATCGACCTGAAATGGGACAAGGTCAGGTTCAGGGAAATATCTGTAATCCATCGCTTCTTCTTTGGTGCGCATGGGTGTGGTTAAGGATTTTTCGGCGTCCCAGAGACGGGTTTCCTGCGTTATCTTTTCGCCCTCCTCAACCAAAGCGATCTGTCGCTTGGCCTCATATTCAAGTGCAAGTCTCACACCCTTAAAAGTATTCATATTCTTAAGCTCTACCTTCGTGCCCAGTTTGTCGGTACCGGCAACCCTGATGGAAATATTCGCGTCACATCGCAAAGAACCTTTTTCCATATCGCAATCCGAGACCTTCAGGTACTCCAGTATAGCCTTCAGTCGCGTCAGATAATCATACGCCTCCTGCGGAGAGTTTATATCAGGCTCTGTCACTATCTCAAGAAGCGGTATGCCGGCCCTGTTATAATCAACCAGGCTGTAATTTGCGCCTTCCGGATGGAGGAGTTTACCCGCATCCTCTTCCAAATGCACTCTCTTGATTCTTATCTTCTTACGGCCCTTTTCCGGCCCTGAGGTTATATAAATAGCGCCATCATATGATAAGGGCATATCGTATTGGGAGATCTGAAAATTCTTCGGCAGATCCGGATAGTAATAGTTCTTCCTATCGAATTTGATAAGGTCTTGTATTTTGCAGTTAAGCGCTAGCGCTACCTTCACAGCGGAATAAAACGCTTCTTCGTTCAGTACGGGAAGGCTTCCCGGGAAGCCGAGGCAAACGGGGCATGTCTGGCTGTTCGGCTTCTGGCCAAACAGTGTCGAGCATCCGCAGAACGCCTTAGTGTTGGCCTTCAGCTGAAGATGCACCTCCAGGCCTATCACGGTTTCGTATCTATTTTCGTCTTCACGCATAAAATGTCTTCTCAACGCCTCTCAGAGCATCGGCTTTCTCTTGTGCCAATCGGTGGCCTGCTCAAAAGTATATGCTACCCTGAAAATCGTCTCCTCATCAAATGGCTTTGCCATTATCTGAAGACCTATCGGAAGGCCCTCGGAGGAAAAACCGCACGGCACAGAAATCGCGGGCAACCCCGCCAGATTCGCTGGTATTGTATATACATCCGAAAGATACATAGAAAGCGGGTCGCCAGTCTTTTCGCCTATCTTGAACGCCGGTGTCGGCGATGTCGGCGTAATTATGCAATCGCAAGACCTGAAAGCCTCGTCAAAATCCTCTTTTATCTTCGTCCTTACCTTCAGGGCTTTAAGATAATACGCGTCATAATATCCAGAGGACAGGCAATAAGTTCCCAATAGTATCCTGCGCTTCGCTTCAGCGCCGAATCCCTTTGATCGTGTCCGAACATACATGTCTATAATATTGTCGGCGTCCTTGTCGCGGTATCCGTACTGTACGCCATCAAATCTGGCAAGATTAGAGCTTGCCTCCGCTGGTCCGATTATATAATAGGTGCTTACGGCATACTCCGTATGCGGAAGGTGTATTTCTGAAACTTTAGCGCCTAGCTCTTTTAGAACTTCTATGCCCCGCCTTACCGCCTCTTCAACCTCCGGATCTATGCCTTTGACAAAGTACTCGCGAGGAACGCCTATGCGTAAACCCTTCACATCTTTCTGAAGCGATCTCGTATAATCCGGCACAGGCACATCAACTGAGGTCGAATCCATCTCGTCATATCCGGCAATCACCCCCAGAAGAAGGGCGGCGTCTTCAACATCCTTAGTGATTGGGCCGATCTGATCGAGACTGGACGCAAACGCTATCAGTCCATATCGAGAAACGCGGCCATAAGTTGGCTTTAGACCCACCACCCCGCAGAGCGCGGCCGGTTGCCGTATTGAGCCGCCGGTGTCTGAACCAAGGGCCATAATTGTTTCGTCGGCCGCCACAGCGGCCGCAGAACCGCCGCTCGAACCACCAGGTATCCTTTCGAGATCCCATGGGTTCCTGGTAGGACCATAGCATGAAGTCTCGCAAGACGACCCAAACGCGAACTCATCCATATTGGCCTTCCCTATAAGAAGTGCCCCTTCGTCTTTGAGTTTCTTCACGACAGTGGCATCGTACGGCGGCCTGAAACCTTCCAATATCCTTGAGGAGCAAGTCGTCTCTTCGCCTTTAACGCAGATATTATCTTTCACAAGAACTGGTATGCCAGCCAGCCTGCCCGTTTTGGGAGCAATATCGCTTTGTTGCCTGTTTACCTTTACAACCGCGTTTACCTTAGTATCAACCCTATCTATACGCGCGAATACTGAATCCAGTATCGAAGAACTGGCAACCTCCCCCCTCTCTATCCTTCGGAGCAGGTCGTGTCCTGTCAAAGAAAAAAGCTCTGCCATCATTTACCCTCGATCACTTGAGGCACTTTAAAAAAATTATCGTATCTGGCGGGAGCGTTACTGAGGACATCTTTTATATCAAGAGACTGTCTCAGCACATCTTTTCGGAAAACATTTTTGAGATTGGAGGCGGCGTGACTTGTCGGTGGGACATTCGTTGTGTCTATTTCATTTAATTTTGATATATATCCAATAATAGACGCTAATTGCGAGCTATAAAGCTCGAGCTCCCTATCATTAAGCTCAAGCCTTGAGAGCAAAGCAACGTGTTTGACAATCCTTTTATCTATTAAAGGCATTATAAGTCCTTGTTTTGATAAAGGTTACCACAAGATTCGACTTTTGTCAAACCCACCTTTTTAATTATTTTAACAGCGGGCAGATATGGAATTGGCGATTTTGGCAAAATCGGCCAGAGAGATAGTTTCTGGGCGTTGGGCAGGATCTATTTTTATCCTATCCAGCAAAGCCGCCAGATCGCCCTTGGGTAGGTTCAAAGCCCCTTCGCGTGAAAGTGAATTTATTATGGATTTGCGCCTCTGGTTGAATGAGCTCCTTATGATTCTAAAGAGCATATCCTCATCTTTAACGGCAACTGACGGCCTGGCCAGCATATCAAGCCGGACGAGACTTGAATCAACTTCAGGTTCCGGATAGAACGATGTCCTCTTTACCGTATAGAGATATTCGCCGCGGGTATAATACTGAACGAAGCAGGTTAAAGCGCTGTACTCTTTTGAACCCGGGGAAGCAAGCAAACGGTTGGCGACCTCACGCTGTACCGTAATCAGCGCAAATTCAATACGCGCCCTGCTTTTAATAAGAAACTCTATTATAGGCGTCGTAATATAATATGGCAGATTCCCTATCACCTTGATTTTCCTCGGTGTATTTATGCTGCCTATGTCAAATTTCAGAATATCCCCGCAAACAAGCCGAAGGTTGGTCAGTTTTTTTTCGGCTACCATCCGCCGAAGAATTGAAAAAGCCTTTTTATCTTTTTCTACCCCTATGACGCTGGCGCCTGTTTCTGCGATATCTATGGTAAGGGCGCCGAGGCCCGGCCCTATTTCAAGAACCGTGTCTGCCTCCTTTAGTGAAGCGTAACTAATTATTTTGTCCTTGATATTTGAATCGATAAGATAATTCTCGCCGAGCTTCTTGAGAGGGCGGAAATCATAACGGCGGAACATCTCTTTAAGCTCGCTTATGGTAAGCATGTTTTAACCCTTGCGACTTAGGCGGCAGGCAAGCTTGATGGCTTCTACCATAGACGAAGGATCGGCTGTAAATTTACCCGCGATGTCAAAAGCGGTGCCATGATCGGGGGATGTCCGGATGAAAGGAAGACCAATGGTAAGATTGACGCCTCTGTCAAAATAGAGAAGCTTAAAAGGTATGAGCGCCTGGTCATGATACATTGCTACAACGGCGTCGAACCTGCCTTCAAAAGCGTCATGAAATATAATATCGGGCGGGAGCGGACCAATTACATATCTTATCTTTTTTTGGGCCAACTCAACGGCCGGCGCTATCACTGACTTCTCTTCGTTCCCGAAAGCGCCACTTTCACCCGCATGCGGATTAAGGCCCGCGACCCCTATACGAGGATGGCGCACCCCAAAATATTCTCTTAGATATTTGTCCGTCAGTTCGATGGCGCTTCTTATAGATGCCGAGGTAAGTTTGCGCGATACATCCTTAAGGGCAATATGGCGAGTCACAAGAGTTACTTTAAGCGCCTTGCCGACGAACATCATAGCGAACTTCACTGATCCGGTATTACTGGCGAGATATTCGGTATGCCCCAGGAAACCTCTAACGCCCGCCAGGTGTATCGAGGATTTGTTAACTGGCGCTGTTACCAAGGCATCGGCCTTGCCGGATTTAAGTAGGCGGATCGCCTCGTCAAGATATTCTACAGAGGCCCTTCCGAACGAGGCGCTTACCTTTCCGTACGAAAAATGGCGTCGAGGGACATTGCGAAGATCTCTTAGTTCGGCTCTCAGTTTGAGGGATGTCTTTCGGCAGACATTATCGATTACAAATCCGTCACCTATAACCAAGAAATCGGCAAGTCCAGCAACTTTAGGACTTGCCAGAGATTTAAGCGTAACTTCAGGCCCTACGCCGGAAGGGTCGCCTATGGTCACCAAAACCCTTGGTTTCACGCCGTAAGACCTTTCTTTGATTATTTGAACGCGATATAGGCGGATCTCTTAAGGCCCTCTACCCAACCCTTCATCTTTTCTTTGGCCCTCTCGAGAAATATCGCGTCTTCTATCATCTTTCTGGCCTCAGCGAGGCTAAGCGTCTTTTGCTCGTGTTTTTCCTCCACCTTGAAAAAATGGTATCCGATACTGGAGCGTATCACCCCAGAAATTTCCCCCTGCTTGAGGCTAAATACCACATCTTCTAGGTCCGGCATTAGATCGCCTCTTCTTACAAATCCCATCAATCCGCCATCCGAAGCCCCTGGCCCTTGAGAATATAGCTTTGCGAGTTCCGCGAAGTCGCCCCCTTCTTTTAGACGGGTATCTATCTCTTTCACGCGCTCAAGCACCTTCTGCTCGTCCGTATCGGGGCCTGTTTTTATCAATATGTTGCGCACTTTCACTTCTTCCGGCTGGGTGAACTCGCTGGCATGCTTCTCATAGTAGCTACTCACATCGCCAGGAGTTATTATGATAGTCGCGCCAACCTTGGCATCGACAAGCTTTCGGGACATGATCTGTTCTTTAAAACGCTCTCTCAACTCTTTAAGTGTCATGTGCTGTTCCGCCAGAGCTTGCTCAAACATCTGCGGCGACGCAAAACGCTTCTGGACTTCCTCTATTTTGGCGTCTATCTCTTTTTCAGTTACCTCTATCTTCATCTTCTTTGCCTCACCGAGGATAAGCTTGTCGTTTATAAGCTGAGCTATGATGGCCTGTCGCGCATCATCCAGCTTCTTGACCAGCTTATCTGCCGGGTAGAGGCTCTTGTACTGATGATATAGCGGCGCGAGCATCCTGTCTATCTCGCTCTGCGTTATAACCTCATTATTTACCACCACCACTATCCGATCCACAACCTCGCCGGCTGCGCGCATCACAAATGTGAGCGCAATTATTACCACGATGCTCAAATACAATATTCTTCTTTTCATAACTGCTTGCCTGAGGCGTCTTCAGCAGAGGTTTGCGACTCAAGCGATTTCAAAACCTCTTCCTGTATCTCCACCCCATATTTTTTCTTAAGTCTATCCACCAACTGGTCGAAAAGAGCCCGCCGACTCGCCTTCTTGAGCTCGAGCTCTATGGCCTGGCGGGCGCTCTCATACGTTTCTAAGCCGCCGCTTTTCTTGTCGGTCAATTTTACTATATGATAGCCGAACTGCGTATGTATGACATCGCTTATCTCTCCGACATTGAGCTTTAGGCATGCCTTCTCAAAATCGGGGATCAGCTGGCCGGTCTTGAAATAACCAATATCTCCGCCCCGCGATGCGGTCGCATCCATCGACTTCTGGCGGGCAAGGTCTTCAAACTTTGCGCCTTTGGAAAGTTCCTCGAGGATGCTCTTGGCTTCCGCCTCAGAGCTAACAAGTATATGAGAGGCGCGCCACATTTCAGGGGATCTGAAATCTTCCTTGTGCAGCTCATAGAATTTCTTCATATCCTCCTCGGATACGGAAGCCTTATCATCGACTTGTGTCTTTATAAATTTGGCTATAATTATCTTCTTCTTCGCCTCTTCGATAATCTCGAGCACTTCCTTATCCTTATTAATCCCTTCCCTAAGGGCCTCTTCATAGAATAACCGTTCGGCGATCATCTCATCGAGGTATCTGCGCTTGTTCTTATCCACCACGCTCTGGTAATAAGACGGCATCCTGTCCACCCTGGCCCGGAAGTCGCTTACGGTTATATAATGATTGCCGGCCCGCGCAAGTATCCTGCCATCTGGCGCGCTTTTTTTGGAGCATCCAAAAAAGAATTGCGCGCAAAGAAGCAAGAAGATAAAAAGAATGATATATTTTCTGCTCATATGGTTAATATATTATCACATAAGGTGAGCTACTTCAAGATAGTTATTTGCCCGCCGCCAGACGACTTTGACTTTGTCGATAAGAATCTATAGCGGCTTTGAGAAGCCGACAGTACATGTCAAAACCGACGGCGTTTATATAACCGTGCTGTTCTACTCCCAACAAGTTGCCGGCCCCTCTTATCTGGAGGTCCTCCATCGCGAGCTTGAACCCGCTTCCGAGCTCTTGAAACTTTTTTATGGCCGCCAACCTTTTTTGAGACTCGGAGGTCAGTACGAAGTTTTTGGGCACCAATAGATACGCAAACGCCGCTCTGCTAAAACGTCCCACCCTGCCACGTAGTTGATACAGCTCGGAAAGACCGAAAGTGTCAGCCCTGTTTATTATTATAGTATTGGCGTTGGGTATATCAATCCCCGACTCTATTATAGTCGTCGAAACCAGGCAATCTATCTGGCCGTGTATAAATTTTATCATCGTGTCCTCAAGCATCCTCTCAGACATCCTGCCGTGCGCGACCACAACGCTTACTCCCGGCACCAGCGACGATATCCTCCTGGCGATCTTTTCGATCCCCTCGATCCTGTTGTGCACAAAAAACACCTGACCGCCCCGTGATTTTTCCCTGAGTATCGCTTCTTTTATAAGAGCCTCGTCATAATAAGCTACCTTTGTTTCCACCGGAAGCCTCTCCGAAGGAGGAGTATTAATTATCGATATATCACGGCCGCCCATAAGGGCAAGGTAAAGAGTGCGCGGTATAGGGGTCGCGGTGAGAGTCAACACGTCCGTCGAAACACGGATCTTCCTTAGGTGCTCCTTGTGCCGCACGCCAAAACGCTGCTCCTCGTCTATTATGACAAGGCCCAGGTCTTTAAATTTTATGTCGTCCGAAAGAAGTCTATGTGTTCCGATTATGATATCGATCCTGCCCGAGGCGAGGTCCTTTATTATTTTCGCCTGTTCTTCCGCTGTCCTGAAACGGGAAAGCATTTCCACCGCCACGGGAAAATTTTTCATCCGCAGCGAAAAAGTATTGAAGTGTTGTTCTGCGAGAATGGTCGTTGGAACAAGGATGGCCACCTGTTTATTGTCCATCACAGCCTTGAAGGCCGCCCTGAGCGCCACCTCCGTCTTGCCGTAACCAACGTCTCCGCACAGCAGTCTGTCCATAGGAATGGGCCGTTCCATGTCCTTTTTTACCTCCTGAGTCGTACGAACCTGATCAGGGGTCTCCTTATACGGAAACTCCTCCTCAAGTTTTTTCTGCCATTCCGTGTCGGCGGAAAATTTGAATCCCTCGGCGGTGGCGCGCTTCGCCTGAAGATCCAGAAGCTCGACAGCCACCTTGTAAACTCCCTTTCCGGCCCTCTCCTTTGCCGCCTTCCATATTCTAGAACCAAGCTTGTGCAGCTTCGGCGGTCTCTTCTCAAAACCGAGATACTTCTGCACCTTGTCCAGGTCGACGAATGGAACATAAAGCTTTTCACCACCGGCATACTCAATCACCAGATGCTCGATGTAACTCTTATCTATCTTAAGCTTCTCCACGCCCTGATATTTGCCGATACCGTGGTCTGTATGAACAACGTAATCACCGGGCGATATATCGACAAAATTGTCAATAGGAGAGGCTTCTCCAATCAGCGCTTCCTTGCGCCGGATCCTTCTTCGCGAGATACCTTTTATCGGTATTATTATCGCTACATTATGTTCCTGAACGCAATCATAGGTGATGGGATCGAGACTCTGTATCCGTGTTACTCTGTCATGAAGCGTCTCGATCCGAAGAGGGTATTCGAATGTGGCGGGATATATCGTTATCGTGTCGCCGAGCCGGGAGAAGTCGCCTTCCTCGGCGACCCTCTTAACGACGCGGTAGCCATACTCGACGAGTTTAGAGGCAAGGTTCTCTACGTCTAGCTCTTCGTTAACGTATATTTTTATGGACTCGAACACGTTACATCTTCTTCGGAAGCGATACTCCCAGCAAGCGCAAGCCGTTGGCGAGAACTATGCGTACGCAATCCACCAGAATTATGCGCGCCTTTGTAAGAGAAGGGTCGGAACTCACCACGCGATGCTTGACGTAAAAGGAATGAAAGGCGGCGGCCAGATCCTGGAGATATTGCAATATCACGTAAGGCTCGAGCGCTTTGCCGCTGGCGGCGACTATCATCGGAAACTGGCGAAGCATTCTCATGAGATCAATCTCTTCCTCCTCTCCAAGAAGGGTCGGATCAAATTTCGCGCCTATATGGGCATTCTTGCTGTATTCCAATATAGACCATATCCGCGCGTGGGCGTACTGGATGTAATAGACAGGGTTCTCCATCGACTGCTTCTTCACAACCTCAAGATCGAAGTCCAGATGGCTGGATATCCTTCTCATCAGGAAACAGAAGCGCGCGACGTCCTTACCGACCTCGTCCATCACCTCGCGCAAAGTAACAAACTCTCCGGCCCTGGTAGACATCGAAACAACCTGGCCGCCCCGGTATAGCGTGGCCAGCTGAACGATAAGAACGGATAAAGACTCTTCCGAATACCCCAGCGCTTTTACCGCCGCCTTCATCCTCGGGATATAGCCGTGATGGTCGGGCCCCCATATATCGATAAGTCGCGAAAATCCTCTGCGGTATTTTTCGCGATGGTACGCTATATCGGGCGTAAGATATGTCGCGCTGCCATCCGACTTATATACAACCCTGTCTTTATCGTCGCCAAAAGATGTGGACTTAAACCATGTGGCTCCGTCCTGCTGAAATATGTAGCCCTTGTCTTTTAAAAACGCGATGGTTTTTTCTACCTTCCCGGATTTGCGCAGGGACCTCTGGCTGTACCATACATCGAATTTAACACCGAAATCTTTAAGATCTTTTTTAATATCGGATAGGATCCATCTGAGGCCAAACTCTCTAAAAACACCCACGTCGGTCGTGTCAATAAACCGCTTGCCATATCTCGCTTTGAAGGCAGCCGCTATCTCGTTGATATAGGAGCCCTTGTAATGATCGGCTGGAAATTCTTCCTTTATACCACAGGCCTCTCTGTAGCGCGCCCTTATAGAGCTTCCGAGAATGTTCATCTGGTTGCCTTCGTCGTTCAGGTAATATTCACGCGTTAAGCGGTATCCCAGATATGTCAGGATGTTAGCCAGGCTATCGCCTATCGCCGCCTGTCGTCCATGGGCTATGGTAAGCGGTCCGGTCGGATTCGCGCTTACAAATTCGATATTGAGCCGCTGTCCTCTCCCTGCCGAGGAGGCGCCGTAATCGTTCTTGAAGCGTTGTATTTTAAGAAGGACGCTGGCAAGATGGCTTTTGGAAAGGAAAAAATTTATAAAGCCCGGCGGTTTTACCTCTACCCGTTCTACAGAATCTTTGATAGGTGAGTTGGAGATGTCGTCCATTACCCGCCCTCTGAGAGCGGTTGCCAATTCAAGCGGCGACCTCGAAGCGTATTTGGCCATCTTCATGGCGATGTTGGTCGCTATATCACCGTGTCTTTTTTCTCTGGGTATCTCCAGCTCTATCTTATCATTCTCTGGCGAGGTATGCTGAGGTATGCCAAGATCCGAACAGAGCCCTTTCAAGGACCTCTCTAAGGCAGGTATAATATCTTTCTCGATTCCGCCATAATGCATTTTACAGACTTACCGCTTCCTGGAGCTTCTTCGCGCGGCTTTGTGGCGTTTTTTGAAGGCTTTAGGCCGGGTCTTGCTCTTCTTTTTTGCATAACGGCCTGTTTCCCTTAACGACTCTTGCGGGCAATCAGCCCATAAGCGTTCCAGGTCATAAAACCGCCGCGTCTGCTCATAAAATATATGAGCCACAACATCGCCGTAATCAAGAAGAACCCATAAGCCTTCCCGCTCACCTTCCTTATGCCATAACCGCTCCCGCTTCTCCCTGAGCTTCTCGCCTATGTGGTCGGCTATGGCCCTGACCTGCGTGGTGGACGTGCCGCTGGCTATTACGAAATACTTGCAAACGCTCGGCACCTTCCGCATATCTATCATGACGATGTCGAGCGCTTTCTTATCTGAAGAAGCCTTAGCGATCGCCAAGGCCTTTTCTCTTGCTTCTATGGCTAGCTCCTGTTTTTAAAATCACTGCTTCCAAAAAAAGATTACACAGATCAAATTTAATATTTCACGGCCGATCCTTTATGGCTAAGTCGTGTAATTTATCTTCAACCTGTGTAATCGTAATCTCTACTTCAGTATCTTATACATTCCGGTGCCGCAGGTCACGCACTTGCCCTTCATAGCCTGCCTCTTGTTTTTCATGGTGACCTTCTGAGTATCCTTCATCTCTTTTTTGGATTTGCACTTCACGCAATATCCTAATTCTGCCATTATCTCTCACCTCCTAACTGAATATATCGACATACTGAAAAATTTGTTCAATTATACACTACATATAGTCCATCGTCAAGGGTATAACTTAGGCTCATACTTAAGTATAGAGCTTATTGGCGATTATATACTCGCGCACTTTGTCCGGAACAAGGTATCTTATGGACCGACCTGATTTAAGACGCCTACGGATGTCTTCGGAAGACACTTCTATAGGAGTTATAACAACCGTCTCCACCTCTTTAGGCACCTCCTGAACTGGATATCCCGGCCTGTTTGCGACTATGAATTTCGACATCTTGAATATATCATTGACATTCTTCCAGGAGAAAAGGTCCTTAAGAAGGTCTGATCCTGTTATGAAGTAAAGCTGCGCGTCTTCGCCATACCGCCTTCTGAACTCCTTTAGAGTATCTACGGAGTATGATGTCTTCCTGGAGTTGATTTCAAAATCGGACACCTCAAAGGCCGCGTTATCCGCTACCGCAAGTTCTGTCATCTTTAAACGATCTTCAGGCTTCACGTTGCCCTCGAGCGCCTTATGCGGCGGGATATAGGTCGGAACAAAAACCACTTTGTCAAGCCTCAGCTTAGCAAGCGCTTCCTCCGCCAGTATGAGGTGCCCTATATGTATAGGATTGAAAGTGCCGCCGAGTATACCTATCCTCATCACCCTATTTCCTTATCTGCCCTTTACCATATATTAGATACTTGTACGACGTAAGCTCCTCCAGGCCCATCGGCCCCCTGGCATGGAGTTTGTCGGTAGATATTCCTATTTCGGCGCCTTTGCCGAACTCTCCGCCGTCCGTGAAGCGAGTCGAGGCGTTAACGTAGACGCATGCCGAATCCACTTCAGCAAGAAACTTCGCAGCGTTAGCCCTATTTCGCGTTACGATAGCGTCGGAATGATATGAGCCATACTTCATTATATGGTCGATCGCTTGATCTACATCTCTGACGACCTTCACCGAAAGTATAAGGTCCAGATATTCCGTGCTCCAGTCGCTTTCTGTGGCGGCCTTGATGCCGGTAACTATCCTGCGAGTCAAGCCGCATCCCCTGATCTCGACGCCAGCGTCCCGGAATCTCTGTATCATGCGAGGCAGAAACTGATGCGCCACCTTGACGTTCACGAGCATGGTCTCCATCGCGTTACATACGCCCGGTCTCTGCACTTTCGCATTGAAACATATATCTTCAGCCATCTCCAAGTCAGCCGAATCATCAACGTAAGTATGGCAAACCCCTTTGTAGTGCTTGATAACGGGTATCCGGGAGCGCTTAGCGACCTGTCGTATAAGGGATTCGCCCCCTCTGGGCATGACCAGGTCTATCAGCCCCTCTTGGATGAGCAACTCGTCCACAATGCGTCTGTCTGTGTTTTTTATAAATGCCAAGGAATTCGGCGGGATACCATGTTCGATGGCGGCCTTGTTAAGAACATCGAATATCGCGATATTCGAATTTATAGCCTCGCTCCCGCCGCGCAATATAATAGCGTTGGAAGATTTAAGGCAAAGACCGACGCAATCGCTTGTCACATTAGGCCTTGATTCGTAAATTATGAGGATAGAGCCTATGGGAACGCGTACCTTTTCTATGATCAGGCCGTTAGGCCTCCTTGTCTTTTCGATAATCTCGCCTACCGGATCCCGTAACTTCGCTATCTGACACAGAGATTCCGCCATAGACTCGATCCTGGTCTCGGTAAGCGTCAATCTGTCTATAAGAGCGGCGCCCAGATGATTACGTTTGGCATTCCGCAGGTCTTTTTCATTATTTCGCATGATGGCGTCGGCGTTTTTAATGAGGGCCTTTGACATCGCGACCAAAACCTTATTTTTGGTCTTCGCGTCGACAAGCGCCAACCTTCGCGACGCCTTCTTAACCTTTAGGCACAAATCCTTCACATCTATCATAAGATCACCAGGTTATCCTTATGTATGACTTCCTCTCGGCCCTTATAACCCAGCACAGCCGCGATCTCCGTGGACCTCTTGCCTTTTATCCTTGATATCTCGCCTGACGAATAACCAGCTACGCCCCGTCCGAATTCGCGGCCTTCGCTATCGGCTATACTGATCACGTCACCGGATGAGAAATCACCGCTGACAGAAGTTATGCCAGAAGCGAGAAGGCTCCTGTCCCTCTCACACAGGGCCGCCTTAGCCCCTTCATCTACTCGGATAACGCCTTTAGGCCTAGAGGAAAAAGCGATCCATCGCTTCCTAGCCGCGTATTTTTCCTTACCACTTTCAAAAGTTGTGCCTAGCCTCTCGCCTTGAAGCACTATTCTGCAAAGGACTCCCTTTGTTCTTCCGTTTGCTATTACGCATGTTATACCTGCTTTGGTCGCGGCGCGGGCGGACGCTATCTTAGTCGCCATACCGCCTGTGCCGAGGTCACAGCGGCTTTTGCCGCCGAGTCGTAGTATCTTTGCGGAAATATCGTAAACGTTGGGTATAACCTTCCCCTCCTCATCCATCAGACCGTCAACATCCGTAAGAATTATAAGCCTATCAGCCCGGCAAAGGTCTGCCACAAGGCTGGAAAGCCTATCGTTATCGCCGCATCGTATCTCTTCTGTCGCGACTGTGTCGTTCTCGTTAATAACCGGAACGGCGCCATGTTTCAAAAGGGTTTCCAAAGTATGTTTTATATTTAGGTAACGCGAACGGTTGTTGAAGTCTTCCTGTGTCAGGAGTATCTGCGCCGCTATGTAGCCACGCTCCCTGAAATACTCAGAATACACCTGCATCAGCAGATTCTGTCCTATGGAGGCCGTGGCCTGCAGCTGCTCAAGTTTCGACGGGCGCCTTTTCATGCCAAGAGTCCACATACCGGCGCCGATCGCGCCTGAAGTTACAAGGATCGTCTCTATTCCGTTGTCGCGAATATCAGAAACCTGGCCAACGATATCCTTTATCCGCTCTCTATCAAGAGACCTTTCTTTGGATGTTATGACTTTCGTCCCTACTTTTACCACTATCCTTTTATCTCTTTGCATCTATCTTCAATCCTTTTACTTTCCTGTAAACCGCGTCCAAAAGTTCTTTAATGCCTTCGCCGGTCACCGCTGATATCGGAAATACCTTCGCGCGCGGCATCGCCTTTTTGAATCGCTTAATGTTTAACTGGGCGGATGTGATATCAATTTTGTTTAAAGCTATAACCTGCGGTTTTTTAACAAGCTCCTTGCTATATGCCTTTAACTCATAGTTCAATTTTTTATAGTCCTGTAAAGGATCCCTGCCTTCGCACCCGGCAATGTCCACAAGGTGGATAAGAACCTTTGTCCTTTCCACATGCTTAAGAAACTTATCCCCCAAACCGCGGCCTTCATGCGCCCCTTCAATTAAGCCGGGTATCTCTGCAACAATCATCGTAGCATCTTCATACATTTTTACCACTCCAAGCACTGGTTCCTTTGTCGTGAATGGATAATTCGCAACCTTCGGATGGGCGCTCGATATCCTCGATATGAGAGTCGATTTCCCCGCGTTCGGATAACCGACTATTCCGACGTCGGCTATGATTTTAAGTTCCAGGATAACTGTCCGCTCTTCGCCGGGCTCTCCGAATGTCCGGGGATGGTTGCGGGAATTGCCACGGCCGCCTTTACCGCCTCGCGCTATGATAACGGAATCGCCCGCTTTTACAAGGTCTCTTAAAACAAGACCTGTCTCCGCGTCTTTTATAAGTGTGCCGGCAGGGACTTTGATGTGAAGATCGGCGCCTCTGGCGCCTTTCTTGTGGTTGGAACTGCCGTGATGACCGCGTTCTGCCTGGTGGTGTTGCCGGTATTGGAAGTCCAAAAGCGTCTGGACGTTTTCATCGACCTCGAGTATCACGTCTCCGCCGTCTCCGCCTGGTCCGCCGTCAGGCGAGCCTTTGCGGTTGTATTTATCCCGGTAGAAACTCTGACAACCGTCGCCGCCATCACCGGCCTTCACGTATATCCTGGCCTCGTCTATGAACATTACTTCGCGTTGGGGATGACGCTTACAATCTTGTTCGGCGCGAAATTGACCACGCCGTCAGCCATGGCAAACAGCGTATCGTCTTTGCCTATGCCGACGTTGGGGCCTGCCTTAAAGCGGTGGCCTCGCTGGCGCACTATGATGCCCCCCGCTTTTATGGACTGCCCTTTATATACTTTCACGCCAAGCGTTTTGGGCTGACTATCACGCCCATTGGTCATGTGTGCCATTTTGAATTATCCTTTCGCGACTTCTATCTCTTTTACCCTCAGTCTCGTTACATCACGGCGGTGGCCAATCTTCTTCTTCTCGCTTTTACGCCTTTTGTATTTGTAGGCTATTACCTTGGGCTCTCTTTCCTGTCCGAGCACCTCGCAGACAACCTGCGACCCCTTAAGATAGGGGCTTCCTATATGCACAGAATTACCGTCCTTGGCTAGAAGCACTTTCGTTATCTTGAACTCCGAGCCGCTTTTTGCGTTAATTTTTTCCACCGTAAACACGGTATTTTTCTCGACCTTATACTGCTTGCCACCCGATTCAATCACAGCGTACATCGCGCAACCTCCGATTCTAATAGATTTAATAGGATGATATAGTATCATTAGGAAAGATTTTTGTCAACCTAACAATATGCTTGAATCTTTGTTGATTTCGCGTATCGGTCTGCGATATCGATAAACGCATAAATAAGACGACGGGCCGCGGGAGGCGCCCAAGCCGACGCGAGTAAGCCTGCGGCGATTCATCCCACAGCCCGTAAAATTAAGCGGCGGTCAATACCTCCTTAAGAGTTCGATCCCTTCTGTGCATCTCCGCGTTTATGTCGATCCTCGTTATCTTCTTGAGCGTAAGAATAATTCCGGAAACAAATAGATTATTAAAATCGGCCTTTAAAAGATCGAGATCCTTTCTACCGTTATCCACCATCTTTTCTATTATATCCATAAGCCTGGCCCTATGATCGGGATCGGCCGAATTTTTCACATAATCAAGGACAGGCAATCCGAACATCACATGCATAAATATCTCTTCGACGGGTACATCCCCTGTTGGCATATCTTCGCTTAACCATTTAAATCGGGCGTGCGTCTTATTATGCTCTATAACGGCATCTTTCGATATCATGTTGGCATCAACATAGGCAAGGGCAAGAGTAGCGGGATCGTCCAAATCACCATTCGGCCTACCGGATTCCCTCACAACCGCCTCATTAAGCCCTCTTTCAGTGCCATCATAAAATATGATTTTTACATTACTGAATCCCTCCTTTCTAAGAGCATAAAGAATATCTGCGCGGGCAGTATGACGCGGCGCCAGGTTATCACTTTTCGAAGGTATAAAAAAGACCCTTTTTTCTGCCGGCGCGCGGACTGTCTCCAATAGCCTTATTAGCGATTGGGCTAATTCCTCACCGCCAAGACCTGCATCAATTGTCGCTGCATCTAAATCTTTTTCAGTCGTAGCACTGCTATCAGCAGGAACCTGGGCAGTGTCATCGCTGGCATTCGTCCTCAAAAGCACTTTCAGCTTCGCGGCGACCTTATCCGTTATCTGCTTAGCCAACGCAGGGTTCGATAAGACCTGCTTGTACTTATAAATGTTGAGATCATCGACGGTAGCCAATATCGTCTTTACTACCACGGCAAGGAACAACGGCACATCCAAGACGCTAACGTTCAGCCCGAGCTCATTAATCTTTTTTTCCATTAAATCATTTTTAAGATGCGGGAATCTTTCTTTTGCTTTTTCATATGATAGGAATGTCATTATCCGCGCCAGGATCTCTTCTTCTGTTTTAGTCATCAGAAGCTGCTCGCTCTCATGGCCGCTCCGCAAGGCGCTCCTTGAGGCTTCTTCAAACTCAGGAAACCGCGCCCGCAAAAACATATGCCCCAGTACTTCATGAAGGATCTCAAATTTTTTGATATCTTCCCTAACCGACCAGACACCATCGTCGTTAAGGACCAGGGCGCTTTTGTCCACAAGGAGCATCGTCTCTGGTTCTCCCCAATGTAGTTTTACCTTAAAGTGGGGGAAAGAATCTCCTGCCATCTGCGAAGCCATGTCAACAAATACTATCCGCGGCAAGATCTCATGCCCATAACCCAGCGCGTCAAGATAGGCGCCGACATAGTTTCTTAAATCTCGTTCGGCATCTGGGAAACTCAGTCCTTTCTTGCGCGCATCTTCTATAGCCTCCTTCTCCAGTCTTGCCCTTCCCGTGATGGACAATGCCGACAACCTGCCTTTTAAAACAGCCGGCTTCATCGGTTTTTTATCAATCTCTCGGGCGGTCGCCAAAACCTCCTCTATGACATCAACATATAGCAGCGATTCCGCGGCTAACAAGGCATCCTTATTACCAAAGCCACCTTCCCTTAAGGCGTATTCAATGTTGGCCTTTCCCATCACGTTTTGGGGGGAGTCGACAAATATCGGTTTTGCGCTATTCTTCCTTGAAGGTAGCCAATGAGTGATATCATGTGTGGTAAGAATGCTGGTTGGCTTATCGTAAACGCCGCTTGCAAGATGGCTTAGGCCCGTATCCGGCGTCAGCACCCAGTCCGCAATGGAAATTATAGATGTTATCGCCGGATAAAGCTCCTGCCTTGGCAAAAGTATTCTGTTTGGATTATGATTATCCACCATATTCAATATAGCATCTATCATATTAACATCTTGGTCCATCTTTCCGCCGTGAGTAAAGACGAGGTAGGCATCTGTCTCCTTAAGAAGCCTCGATATAATGGTAGCCCACGCCCGCTTTGATATTATATCCGGGTGGCTCACCCCATAGACGTTTATGATGAATACCTTCTTAAGAGGATCGAATGGCGTAGTGCCATCCGAAGCCTTATCGTGCCACCTCTTGAGGATAGTCAACGCGGCATTTCGCTCTTTAAGAGTGGGCTCAAGAACGCCAAGACTAGAGACATCCACATTGAGCCCGATATTATGACATAGCAGTATTGAGAAACGCCATATGCTCGCGTCGTCTACTAAGCCATTCTTGGTAATATCGCTGACGGCCTCTTCGGTTCCCGAGACGATATACGTTTTTCCATCCCTGTCGGTAAATAGCGGCTCCGCCATCTTGCCAGTAGCGGTAGATAGACTATTTTTCCGAGTGCCGGAAAATAACTTTGTTACGGGGAACAATTTGATCAAATACGGGAGTTTTCCGCCTTCAAACATCTCAGATTTAATATTATCAAAAACCGATCCCAACCGACGGCTAGTAACATTCTGGTAAAGATCAAAGACAAGGTCAATCTTCTTTTCCTTAATAAATTCTAGGGCTATTAGCGGATTTTTCATCGTCTCCACGGTGTAGTTTTCCCACTCCGCTAAATCATATTTCCCCCACCTATTGTCGCCCTCCGCCTGCAATCGCCAAATGTATTCGGTAGGTACGGGTGTTACCTTCCCCTGAAAATGTTCCGAGAAATATATATCGGGAAAATCGGTTGCCACATAAATACGGGCTTGCGGATATTGCTCTGCCAAAGATACCATAAGAGGCCAGGCGTTTATTATGGCCTCGCCCAGTTTTGGCCCAACTAATCCTTCCTCAGGCGCAAAAACCAGAATATTCTTTATATGCCGCGGATCCACGATCTTTGTATCGGCGAGCGGCCGGAAAATATAGCTATTTTTATTGATGGGGGCATCTGGCTGGGTTGCCTGCGACTGTGTGGGCATGGACATCCGCACATCCATGTCTTTTTGGTTGGTCTTTAGCTGCATCGTCAGAGCCATGTTATAAAGGCCGACTAGTTCTTGCTGGATCACCCGTAAGGTATAATGGCGTTCATCCTCCGCGCTAAGGCCAGCTCTCGGCTCGGCATTTTTTGCGTCCCACCACCATTCATTATCAAAAAGGAAAGCGGTAGAACGCGCGATCGGAAGCTTATATGCAGGCTCGTTACCGCCGCGTACATACGCGATACCATTTCTTATGCCTACCTTCAGATCGCCTTTAGCCGCAAAATATTCTCCCAGTTCATGCAACAGGGCGACTGGATTTTTTTCGATGGATTCGTGCAATGCTATGGCTTCGTGACGAGAAGATGAGACGCCATGTAGGTCATCTATGAGTTCGTCATAGATATAGAGGCGCGGAGGAGACTTTTCGAATAGCCTCAGCATCAAAAGCAGGATATCCAGGTGACCGGCGCCAAAATTCGGAACATATTCAACCAACGCTCTTACAGTATCGATATTAACGCGGCCCCTATCTTTAAGCGATAGGATATGCTTTTCTCCCTTTGAATCTGTTGCTCGCAGCGTGTATCTTCCGTCTTCATCCCGCGTTATCTCGCCCTTAGCGCGCTTGCCGATACGGCCGTCAGGCCTTGACGGCTCGAAGACGAACGTAAAGGTGGTGCCTGCGCCCTGTTCGGTCTCCACCCGCATCCGGCCTTTAGACATCTCCATTATCTTGGCGGCGGCCCAAATACCAAATCCATCGCCCTGCGGCTCATCTTCTCCCAACAATCTCATTGAATAGCTGTCGTCTTTTGTCGTCAGCCCTTTTTCGGAAAGGACTAGCATTATATATTTCTTATCGAGCGCCTCCACTCTACCGGCATCTATTTCATCCATTTTATAATAACCGGCATGAATATTCTTTAGGATCACGTCCCGTAGCTTCTCGAAATCAATGCCGGGGCCGTTATCGCTTATTGACATGGCCGGCCTTCCATCGTCGGTCATAAAAGTCCTGAAAGTCACCCTGAAACCTTCCCTGTCTTTATAATGCAGCGCGTTAGCGAGGATAGCCCTTATCAGACGCATTACGTTATGATGCGCCTCTTCCGCCGATCCCATGGTATCGGAAAAATTCCTGCCCGCCCAGACAAGAGCCTTCGGCGCGCCCGGCGCGTCCAACTCTTTGTCTGCATAAAATCTGACGGCATCGCCATGCTCCAGCTCAATAGTCATCTGTGCCCTGTTCACGAACGTGTTGAGGCTCACCGCCTCCCGCGGAAAGTCCGCAGCGTTTTTGTAGCCGAAATCGAAAGTGGTCTCAAGGCGATTTTCGCCATCTGTGTCCGGCAGGACGTTTTCCATTGTATCGACATCCCCTCTCGCTTCCGCATCCCCATCCTGCGTCTCCTGCGTCGGTGGTTCATCCGTCCGCGGAACAAGCCTCTTATACTCTTTCCTCCCTTCCAGCACCTCGTTAATATCACCTGGGATGTCGTATTCCGGCATACCTTTCTCAATCATATCGGCGAATTCACTGCCTGCGACAATCTTGAAATCGATATCGGAATAGGCCTCATCTATCAGTATCTTAAGCCTGCCCGGAAGATCGTCCGCATTTTCCGCATATTGTTTACTGATCCACCATTTACGCTTGCCGTTATTATCCGTCCATACCTCCACACGGTCGCAATTACGCCACTGGTGTGCCTCCTGTAATCCCATTTCGCCGGTATGGCTTCTCGAAATATAGAACATAAAAACCTTGCCCTGCCATCTGGCGAATATTATCTTCTCACCGGGTATCGACGTGCCCCGCCATGCAGCCATGGCAAATCCCAGATCATCCAGGATCATCGTATCCGGGTCTGACCAGGCCGGATCGCGCGGATTTTGTCTCATGGCGTCATCAACGACTATAACTCTTTTTATCAATCGGCCTTTATCCGCCAGAAGAACCTGTTTCGCCTGCGGATTTTCTTTTCGTAACTTTTTAAGGAGAAAACTCCTGTAGCTCAAGAGCCGCTTATAGAATCCTGTCTCAGGCTCCGGCATATTACGGTTTGCGTATAACTGATACATATCTTCAATGTACTGGCGCACAAAATGTTCCGGGTCGATACGGTCGGCCGACTGGTATCTGTTATGCGCCTTTACCCGATGGAAGTCCGACAGGGCGTCATAGGTAAGCACCCTTTCATAATTATCGGCAAGAAAAGCCGCCAACCTCCCATTATCACTTATTATGCGTTCTATCGTATTCAGGTATTCTACTACTATACTGTCAACTATGGTCGGCTCATAAAATTCATGATTCCGCTCGGCATAATAACCGTGTTTATTCTTTAAGACCTTTATAACTGGAACATCATCGCGAAGCTTTTCTAAAAGCTCTATTCGATCGATATCGTACCCTTCAAAAGTACGCGAACCTGCCTCCCAATCAGCTGAGGCATACGTAGTATCTTCTTCGTCCTTTTCCTCGCCGAAAGACGCGAACCCATATCGGCTTTCCGCCCTCCCGCTTTCATTCGCCAGCATAACCACAAAATTAATCGCGAAATGAAACGCCGCCATTATCGCAAGGTATACTTGCTGATCCATCATCGCAATCGGCAGAAGAGCCAATGAGGATACGGTAAGCAAAACCGGAGCGCGCATCCATTTTGATTCCTTGTCATAATGCAAAGCGATAAATACCAACCCCCAAATAAGGTATGACAATGTTATGCTGCCAAATAGGCCGGCCGTGAAATTAGGCAAAAGCCATCTGAAAATTGGTTCTTCAACAAGCGGCGCAATGAAAAGAGCCCTGATACGTTTACGCAAACCATGACTCATATTCGGTGTCAACAATTTAAGAAGTCTTGTTACCCCTGGACTGAAGGGCTTCGAAAATACGCTGTTTTTAGTCAGCAGACTCTTTAGCCAATCTAACCCCGCAACTATCTGCCCCCTTTCCAACATGTTTGTCAGAACGGCGGCATTATTTACAATATGAAGCACATATCTGGCGGTATTCGACCGGTCGCCGTACACAGCCGAAAAAGAATTTATCCGTTCTCGATTGCTCAAGGCATTTCTTATGTCATTGTTGACTTTTACCGGTCCCTTTAAATATGCGGCAAGAGCAAATTTCAGTCGCTCAGAACGATCAGTTATCTTAGAGCTATAATTTTCAAATAACTTCAGCAGGTATGCACTGCCTGCCCCTACATTCTTCTCCGGCACAAAACGCTCGTCGAATTCCGCGACCCACTTCTTGTAATCCGCCGGATCATATCTAGAGCTATCAAGACCGTATTTCTTAACAAAATTCCTAGCGGCAAGCCGAAGGGCTTTCTCACCGTCACGGCCCGGCTTCCATTCGCGCTTTCCCTCCTTTATATTGTTGTACCTGACTACCCTGACGGCGTGTTCCAGCTGGGCCTGCCAGCGCCTGTCTACGCTAAGCCCCATCTCTACAGCAGCAGGCCCGAGAAGCTGCATGAGTCCAACTGCGCCGACTGAAGATACAGCGAAGGGATTGCCATTCGATTCGCGCCGTATGTGGGCAAGCACAAGAGCTATATCCGATATTTCAGGAGCGAAAGTCTTTTCATATCTTTCTTTTTGGGGTTCGACCTGTTCTCTTTCGGTCTTTTCAGGCAGGATTTCTGCCGGCCGATTTTGATCCGTAGCATTCTCTTTCTGCTCTATACCTACAGGTTCTATTTCATCATCAGGCGGGTTTATTATCCTCAGCGACATCTTCGGCAAAGTAAATGACATCATTACCAACCCTATTAGCGCCATAATGTTAAGAATTTTATTGCAAATCTCTCCTTTAATCCCCATGGGAGGGAGCGCGCTTATCGCTTCGTATTTATCCATATCCCCCCGCTCCACTCCTCTCTGCACCTGTCTGCGATAATCATCGGAGAATAATAATTTTAATAGGATAACTCCGTCTAAACCTATCGGCAGTATCGCAAATGCGAGGTTCATGTATGCGTAAATACCCAAGAAAAAACCTACAGGGCTGTCAATATGCAGAAGCAATCTCGCCACAACTTCTGATATTATAAATAAGGCAAAATGCACCGGATAAGGTGCCGCTATTATCTTTGCGAGTTTTCTTGACACATCAGGAGTGCCCTTCAAAAATCCGAATTGAACACTCACAAGCGTCTGAGGATCATACCCGAGCTCTACGCCATCGGCACCGTTACTAATGGCCACGATCGCATGGGCTGTCTCATGCACCATAAAGGTAAGCAACAGGACGAGCGCCATCAGTCCCAAAAAAGGCAATAAGTCCACCTCCAGATCGCTTAAATAAACGAAAAATACCGGCAGGGCCGCGACTATGTTTAAGCGCGCGCGAAAATGTTTTGCGGATTTTCCCGGTGGGCCTGAGCGGGAAACTTTTTTTGTGACCACGAAGGGAAGTCCCTGCGATGCTTCAAAGGAGTCTCCAAGATATTTTACAACTTTGCTTCTCATTTCGCTGTCTAATATCCCTATACCCGGTAATATGCAGCGGCCTCCTGGCTTAAGAACTCGCCTTATCTCTCTAAAGGTCCTTGACAGCTGTGTGTCAGTAAAATATTCGAAGACTCCCAACTCATAGACAACATCGAAGTAATCATCGGGATAAGGCAAGTGCTCGGTTATGTCCCCTTTTACCAGTTTTACGTCCTTGGCCTCCGTATTCTCCAAGGCAATATCTATGCCGAATGCTTCCACCTTTTTGCCGTAGACGGCCTTTAACCCTTCGATCGTGTTTCCGCGTTCACCGCAGCCGAGATCAAGGACCCTAACCGTGCCAGAGACGCTGTTGATAGCATCGTTTATGGCACTCTTTATCGAAGAGGGCAGCTCGTCATATGCCCTGTTTGACATTCCTGGCTCCGACGAATGAAAGAGCCTTGCAACAAACTCCTTTTCCGCCGCTGACACCACAAAGCGCTGCAGAAGATCCTTCATTTCTTTTGGTGTAATATTATTAGATATTATGGAGGTTATAAGCCACCAGGACTTTGTCTTGATCAATTTGTCCCTCAGGCTGTCCGGCACGACAGGACCCTTATCCCCCACGCTCTTCGATCTGAGATATTCAAATATCTTGATATGCTCGTCAAATGGGATCGGGTCTTTATCAGAATCGCGCCATACCTTCAGATAAAAGCCGAGATTCCATATCTCGAGCTCCTCCACCGTCATTCCTACCTTTCGGAGTATCCTGTCTATCTCCTCAGCATCTGGAACTCCGGTCTTCTCATGGTCATACGCTTCAGGCACATCATACACCAATCCAGACTCTTGCGCCCTGCGAAGCGCGCCAGCCTGCTGTAAATCTGATATTTTGTTAGTCGAGGCGACATTTACAACAAAATCGAATGCGAACAATCCGAAGATGGCATAAAGAACCGCTTTTACCGATGATGATACAGCCGGATAGCTTAACAGCAGATTTGACACCCCTGGCATACCGGAAGCGATGAACAGCAATATAGAAAAGGCCGCTATTCCCATTCCGAGCGGCGCTGCCAAAAGAACACGAAGCGGATTTTTGAAGTTTTCGCCTTCAGGTGCGCGATACGCGCCGCCTACGATCCTGCCGCCCTCACGGATGATCTCGATCCTGCCCCTGAAGCCGTCCGCCAGCGCGTGTAAGAACTCGTGGGGATAAACCACTAGCATCGACAAGAAGTTGCCGATAAAGGGAATGCGTGATAAGTGGCGGGCGGTAAAGCTGTAAGCCTTTCCATGCATTGGAGGCTGCATATTATCCAGAAGATATCCGCTGAGCCATTTTACGTCATCGATTCTGACAGGGTTTATGTTTTGGATGAATGGATCCCTGCTCAGGCCCAAGGCCGGCGCGTGATTCCCCCCGATTAACACGAGAAATTTCTTAGCAGGGTATTTTCGCGTCAGCGCTTCAAGACGTTTCGCCGCAACCTCGTTACGCGCCTTAAGCATCTCCTCCCTGACAAGAACGGCCTTCTGGTGGAACCTCTTCAGTTCTTCCCTTGAGGCCGATATCCTGATCGCAGCTTTTAAGAGGATCTGCCGTACCTCATCCTCCGGAATACCATAAAGTATTTTCGCGGTCTGCACAAAAGGATTGAACATTAGCGGAAACGGCGGATCTCGGTCTGTCTTTGCGCCCCTGGCCAATAAGCCCTTAACGACGAGGCTCAGGTGGTCGTGCAATTGTGGAAAAAGGGATGCGGCCAAGATATCTTCCTTGGAAAGGCCTGTTCTTCTTATCAGTATCTCGAGAACCTCGACATCGCCCTGAAGAGGGATTATATCTTCAACCGGTATATTGAGATCCCTGCTCAACTTATCGGCTATCGCCACATCTGCTAGCGAGATCGGCATGCCCGTCTTTCTTCGGTCGGGCAAAGACTCCGCAACAATTACCCAATCCTGCGGATTCCGAATTATTGACCTGCTTATAGCAAGGATCTCGTCGGCTGCCCTCGGCGAACCGTGCGTGCCCGCAACAACCTCCATGGGGGTTCCATACAATGTTATGGAATAACGCTCCGCGCCCCCGCTGGTTATAGTCGACGGCATAGGGCCGAATCTAAGTTCAACCTGGCTTTTGTGTTCGGCAAGAGATTTGTAAGTTCTTTCAACGCGTATATACGGAACGACAAGGAACGCGGTTATTGCCGCCACCGCAAGAAGCACAGCCGATATGATTATAGCCCTGAACGGCGCATGTCTTTCTTTCGCAGCCTGTTTTCCCTGCACAGGAGGCGCGCGCGGCCCTGCCGGCTGAATAACAAAACGCGCTTCAATCTCGCCAAGGTACCGCTCGGGGAGGCCCAGTTCTTTTCGTATATCATCAAGAGTCAGACGGTCGCCCTTATTGGCAACAACAACGCGGACCTTCTTGGCGGCTGCCCGTCTCGCCTCTCTTTTTTCAAGCTTAGGTAGCCCTTCAAGCGCTCTGGCTATGTCCGGAATGGTGGTATCCCTATTAAGCGCCAGACGACCTGCCGACGACCGTCCCATTCCCTGACCTAGATGAAGCGCCATCGCAAGCCTTACACCGTCCTCCTCGCTTAAACCATACCTTTTAACGAGCGCATCCAGGTCAATATCTTCCAGAGGAGTTCCCGTGGCAAGCTGCCGACGAGCCTCACGGATTGCGGCGTCAAGACCTGTCGAAGATACCTTAGCATTTGACCTTCCTCTTGCCTTAACGACCTCGATCGGATCCAGGCCGCCCCTAAAGGATTCGTCGTTAACAAGCGCCTCTACCAGGCCGGCCATCCCTGGAATCTCCAGATCAGCCGCCTTCACATATTCATCTCTCTTCATGGTATTAAGTTTTTCTCTAAACCACTCTGTCATTCCTCGCTCGCGTATCAGAGGAATGTATTCGGGCATCCTAAGTTCGTTACGCAGCCTTTCCCATTGCGCTTTGTTTACACGGCGCGCAAGCTCTTTTACACGGTCCTCGTGAGCCTTAAGCTCATCCTCCATCTGCGGTATATACTCATCCGACCCTTTTCTCGCATCGTTATGCCTCATCGCTAAATAAATTATCCGCTTCTCGATGACGGATAGTCTCCTCTTTGTATTTAAGAGGTGGTCGGCTATGGCCAATCTTACATCCTCGTCGCTTGCGTCCGGCCACACTTCTATCCACGAGCCATCCTCCGAAAAAATCACCCTGCATAAGCCGGGAATGTTCATAGGGGTTTCAATATAGCGGACAATCTTAGAATACTCCGCGTCAACCAGCTGTTGCAACCTCGTCAGGTCCATTAGCGCCGGCTTGTCCGACACCTGCTCAGCCGGAATAGATACAGCCTTTTTGCCGGAAATCAAGCGACGGGCCATATTGATTATCTTTGCCCAGAAGATGGATATCAAGATAAGAGGAAAAACGTATTTCAGGGCAAACAAACGCAGGCCTTTGGGAGATAAAAAATATGGCTTTAAATCTTCGACGCGCTGCGCCTTTACATGCTCAAGCCTAAAGTCAGCTAAATTGGAAGAGCATCTTACCGCGCCCTCGTATGAGGCTATATTTTTCGCATTTACCGTCCTCACCTCATAGCCCAGACCTTCCCATATCTTACAGGCTCGGGCGTCCATTAAGTCGTAACTGTATACAGGCACCAAAGCGACCCGATCCCGCAGGATAACAGCATTGTTATAGGTAATAACCGCCCCTTTGCCAGCCACAGTCAGGCCGTACCATGGAAGCGCTGTGACCTTCATTCCTATATCGGTAAGCTCTCTTACCGTCTCGTCCAGTTTCCCAAGAACGCTTGTAAGGCCGCTTAAATCAAAGCTATAGGCATCAAATCTATCGCAGAAATCTACCAGCGCCTTCTTGAGATCTTTATCGCTAATCTCGGTTTCAACTAAGTATCTTATGTTCGTCAGCGCAACTTCTATATTGGTAATATGGTTTTTAATGCTTTGTTGCTGTGCCACCGAAATAGAAAATGGCTCTCCTTGTCTTAATATCTCTACCGTTATATCTTTTTCTGTCATAAATTTATCGACATAATCCCGCAACTCATCATATGCAGAAATGTCCAATCTTGCCAAATCAACAGCGGCCTGTTCCAGAAAAGCCTCCAATCCCATCTTCGGCGAACCTACAAGCGCCACACCTTCCTCCAGAAGCGTGACTTGGGTATCTATATGCGATTTCTCTATGTATGACGGTAAAAGATGCAGCTCAGCCTCAAAGAAATCAGTGGCGAAGCGTTTTATGGTCTCCAGAACATCCTCTTTCGTATCAGCTGTTGCCAGCTCCAGGTTTAACCATACGGTATGCTCGCCTATGAACAGGTGTTTTTTACCGCCTATCTCAGATACCAACAGGTCGCCTCCGACTAAATCGAATGGCAATTCCACCAGCTTCGCCCCTATGGCAGCCGCCACTTCCGAAGCAACGGTATAACCGTCGCTTCGGCCATCTTTACCCAACGACTTCATGTGCTTTGAGACGAGCACAAGGCCGGCATCATCCGGCCCTTTAGCGTAAATAAAAGGATCTCTAATCCATATGGGTACGGCGGTGTATGTCAAATCAGGATACGAAGCGAATATGCTCTTGTGTATAGATATCGCCTTCACCTTAATGGGCTTCTCCTTCTTGACCTTTTTTATAAGATTCTTGAGATCATCCGAAAAAGACGAATCAAGGACCACGAGGACCTCTGTGTCATCAGGAAGAGATCTGAATAGCTCCATATAATAATCATCGTAAAGGCTGTCATATCCGATTATGATACCGTTTCCTTCCTGTTTATAGGAAGGCGGCAGGTTTATACGCTGATAATTAACCGTATCATTTGGTAATGAAGACTCGCTAATGACGGCATCCGATTTTAATGCCACGTTGGTAATAACAGGCTGTGCTAGCGGCGCGGCGCTGAGAATGGGTGCTGTTCTGAGCAATGCCCCGATAATAGCCATGCTTATCAAATAGCCGGCGCCTCGCCTACCTCTCCGATTCTTGCTGTCCACGGGTAACTCTCCATGCCGCTGCGCTTTACTGGTAGACATATCAGATCCAGCCATGCCTGCCATCAAATTAGGGGGCGCGCTTATAGCTGCGGCCGCGAGGCCTAGACGATTTAAATTACTGGCTATAGCTAGCGCGGATAGGCCGCTCGACTGCGCCAGCTTTATGAATTCGGCGTAAGGATTGCCTGAGAGCAGTTTGAAATATGGGCTCTCATATCCGGCGCCGTTTCTGAAATTCGGCAGGATGGATATGTAAGAGATATTGTTTTTCTTGAAGAGCTCGCAGAGGTTCTCGGTGTGAAAGCCTCCGGTGACCACAACAGCAACTTGAGGCCTGACGGCCTGACGATGCGAGGGCCCTTTACTAAATCTGATATTCTTTATGAAAGCTTCGTCGCGCTTCATGGAATATTCATAAAACTTAGCCATCTCTTCTCGATTACGGTCAAGACCCTCTATCTCGATACTGAGCCTTGCTTCTATGCCATGTTTCGGCGCTTCCCGTCTTATGAAGTCTATGTAATTTTTGGCGTTGAATGACTCCTCGTTTGCCTGGTAATACGCGTAGTCCGGGCGAGTCAATGTGGCGTTGAAAAGGTTCTTCATGAGGGCAAGATTCTTGGAAAGAAGGACAAGATCGCGCTGCGTATCATTTTCGCACAGCGACTCTTTCAGCCGCGACTCGAGATCTTCTATCTCCGCCATCGCTTTAAGATTGTCGACCGCCTCATAGCGCGATATATAGTTGATATAAGCGTAAAACTGCGAGAAATCCTTCGTCTGTATAGAGAGTGCCGCTGCCTTGGTCATCAGATATGAGTAAAAATCTTTCTGGGATATCCTATTGGCCCGTAAGGCAACTGTCTTGGCTACCAGCTCCTCTACTTCGCTTCGCGAAAGCGCATTCTGAAGAACATCGATCAACTGATCGCGCTCAATATTAGCCTTTTTGAAATCAATACCGGCCTCCTGCTCAAGCGACTGCTTCAAAAGACCCAGATTTTTAAACGCCGCGATATCGACCGATCTTCTCTCTGCGAGCGTAATGAGATGCGAAATATAGTCTCTAAACGGAAGGCTGCCTGACTTGAATTGCGAATAGGCAACATCCAGATCGAGAAGCTCCTTAGAATATATCTTGAGTTTTAGGGCAGCGAGAACGCTGCTTAATGCCCTGAGGCCCGCGTTCACGCTCTCTTTTTCACGTAAAGAATTTTTGTAAACCTTAAGGTTATCGAGATAAAGCCGCGGCTCTTCTATCCCCCACAGCGTGATTCTGCCTGGATTATTAATGGCAAAATACTCAGCTCCGTTTAAAAGACCCTCTTTTACAAAATTATCCGCGGCCTTATGCCTTATCTCCGCATCTTGAATATTTGTGAACAATGAAATATCATAATCCGCCTCGCCCCCCTCAAGGTTAACTATGCTGGCGCCGTAAGCGGCGCTTAAATAGTCAATAATCTCAGCGATTTTTATCTGTGCGTTATAGTTACAATGAGCATCCTGAATGTGAATAATAGTCGGGGGCTGTGAGGCAAGAGCCGGTAGATGAGGCGCTGACCATGAACTTTTTATCGTCCCGAGATCGTGCGGTAGGTAAAATGATTTTATGTCAAATTCTTCCGACTCGGACAGCGGTGAAATAAAATCAGATTTTTCTGCCCATACAAGATCTGCGGGAAGGCATGTGCAGAGAAATGCGATAAGGGTAATAAATGCTATTATCCTTATTGACAGCGTGAACCGGAATATTATATCCCTGCGGATATTTGAGCTCGCGTCTTTCATCTCAAATATTATCTTACTTTATATAAATCTAACACAATGCATAAAAAAATTTAAGTAACTAGATTATATCATAATTAATTACTTAGTCAAGTTAATATATCTTACTTTTTTAAACCCTAACAAATAGCACCAATATATTTATTTATCTAATGTATGGACTTATCGCGCACTATTAGAACATGCGGTATTCCTATTTAAATTATAGTGGTAAGCGAATTTGGTCAGGTTGCTTTGGCTGGTATAACTAGGTTCCGTAGCCAGCTCGGCTGCTGTCGCGCATAGCGCTTTTCCTCGCTATTCGCTCGGCGCGGCCTTGCTTCGAATCCCCCTTTTCGGAGATAAAAAATCAATACGCTGACAAGCGGTTAATACTGGTGGTGAGGGAAGGATTCGAACCTTCGAAGGCTTTCGCCGCCAGATTTACAGTCTGGTCCATTTGGCCACTCTGGTACCTCACCTTAAATATATCAAAAATCAGCAAAGGAAATCGGCTTCGATTCCCTTGCTTGGGAAAATCGCTAACTGGAGCTAGCGGAGGGAATCGGTCTTGCGCTCGCAGAGCTCGCTTCAGACCTGCCGATTTGCTTACGGCCATAGGCCTTTTCCTCCCGTTGGTCGGCGCAAATCGGCTTCGATTCCCTTGCTTGGGAAAATCGCTAACTGGAGCTAGCGGAGGGAATCGAACCCCCGACCTGAGGTTTACAAAACCCCTGCTCTGCCTGCTGAGCTACGCTAGCGTCTTTAATGCGTCCGGCAATTTATGTAAAAGATCAGTGGCAAGAAGGCTCAAAATCCCCTTCTCTTTCAGCGCAAGGTCACCGGCAAGACCGTGGAAATATGCTCCCAATACCGCTGCGACGAAAGGTTCTGTCCCCTGCCCTATAAAACTCGCGATCATTCCCGTCAATATATCGCCGGTCCCGCCTGTCGCCATTCCTTCATTGCCGGTCTCGTTAATATAGCAATCGCCCGCGGGACTCGCCACCACAGTGCCGTGTCCTTTTAAAACCAGGACGGTATTATACTCACTTGCGAACTTTAACGCAACATCTTTTCTGTTCTGCTGTATCTCTGATATGTCTTTGCCGCAAAGCCGCGACATCTCGCCAGGGTGCGGCGTCAATACAATAGGGGCCTTTGCTTGCTTAAGGATATCCGCATGGCCTGCCAGACAGTTTATACCGTCGGCGTCTATTACCATGGGCTTGTTTATCTTTCCCGTCAATATCCTGACCAGTTGCTGGGTCTCCTTGTTCTGCGATATTCCTGGCCCCAGCGCCACTGCATCGCATTTTTCGCAAAAGGCAAGTATCTCCTTCTCCGCAAGAAGACTGATTGACATGTCCTTTGTCTCGAAAAAAGGCCTGACCATTACCTCGGTCAGCTTGCCGGCCATTATCGGGTAGAGAGTCCTGCCTATGGCCAGAGTGACGAGCCCGCTTCCGGAAAGCGCCGCCGCCTGGCTTGTAAGATAAGCCGCGCCGGTGTAGCCGGCTGATCCGGCAACGACAAATAAATGCCCAAAATCTCCCTTATGGGCAGTGCGGTCTTTTTTCGGAAACTTGCTTATGGCTTCCTGTATAGTCACGCTCTTCCCTTTCTAAGCAATATGACATTGGCTATCGCATATTCTTTGGAATGTGACATACTAACTATGACATCGCGTATCTTCTTCTTTTTTTTGACCTTAAGGGCATCGTTATGGAATTGGATGGTGGGCCTTCCCTCTCTATCATTCAAAACCTCTATATCCGTCCACTGGAGTGGGTGTTTTTGAGGCTCGCCGAATGCCTTGATAACAGCCTCCTTTGCCGCAAAACGGGCCGCGAAATGCTGATAGGAAAATCTTCGCGATTTCGAATAGTGTATTTCGCGAGTCGTGAATATTCGCGTAAGAAAACCCTCCCCCCACCGCTCTATCGCGTCGCGCACCCTGTCGATCTCCACTATGTCCACGCCCGTACCTGATATCATCCTATAAGCCCCTTCATCTGCCGAACCGCCTCTTTTATGCCCACAAAAACCGCGCGTGATATTATAGAATGGCCTATATTAAGCTCGTGAAGACCTTCTATATGGGCAATATCCACAACGTTGATGTAATTAAGCCCATGGCCGGCATTTACCTCCATCCCTTTTGATCGGGCATATAAACATGCCTCCTTTAGGATCCTAAGTTCTCTTTTTTTTGCGCTCATTGAAGGCGCGTTAGCATACTCACCTGTATGAAGCTCTATTATGCGCGCGCCCGTCTTCAGAGACGCATCAATCTGCTTTTTAGATGGATTAATGAACAGACTGACTGCGATGCCACATGACTCCAGTTTGCAAACCACAGAACTTATTTTTCGAACATTCGAGACAACATCAAGACCGCCTTCAGTCGTGATTTCCATACGGCGCTCTGGCACAAGCGTGGCCTGGTCCGGCCTTATATTACACGCGAAATCTACCACATCTTTTGCAATAGACATCTCCAGATTCAGTCTCTCAACAGCTCTTCTTAATGCCGCCACGTCGGCATCTTTTATATGGCGTCTGTCTTCTCTGAGATGGCAGACAATCGAATCAGCGCCTCCCGCGATACATTCTTTAGCAGCGTCTATAGGGTTTGGCTCGTATGTCTTTCTGGCCTCCCTCAACGTGGCAACATGGTCTATATTTACGCCTAACTTTAACATTGGTATCTCAGGGACCCGATTTTTCAACGGGGACAGTTACCTCAACCAGCGTCTCTTCAGTATAGACACCCGGCGCGATAGGGCTTAAAGGCACTGATTTGGTAAATGGCCTGTACGAACCGCGGACATCTATCGGCATTGTGTGAGCAAACCTTATCTTGGAGAGAAGGTCCTTAGCGCCCACTACTATGCAGTATTCCGGAACAACGATCGCCTTCCTTGAGTCTATCGTATAGCCATATCGTGGGGTTCCGACAAAAACGGGTTTTATCAATAACTTCTTGGCAACAATACCACCCGTTGGGAGGACCTTGTTCAGAAACTGCCTTTCCTCCTCGCTGCCTTTATTGAGCTCGCTGACTATGTAGAACCATAAGGCAAGCGCGAGTAAAAGTGCCGTCAACTTAAGACCCACGTTAACGGTAAAAAGATTTTTAAGGAATTTAAGCATGTCTTACTATCTGCCCCTTTTAGCAACCTTTAGAAATCCGGTCGGTAACTTAAATGGCTTATCTTCGGGTTTATAAAAGAGGTTTTTCAACATCTTTAGGACACCTTCTTCGTCTAAGCCTAGGTTTAGCTTGCCGCCGCTCGCTATGGAGATAGCGCCGGTCTCCTCGCTTACAATGAGGCATACAGCGTCCGTCTCTTCTGTTATCCCTACAGCCGCCCTATGGCGCATACCGAGTATCTTAGGTATCCCCCTCTCTTCCTGAGGAAGAGGCAGGACGCAACCTGCCGCCACAAGCCTTCCCCGCTGTATTATCACGGCGCCGTCATGTAATGGCGATTGCGGCATAAAAATGGAAGTTATAAGGTAATTCGTTACCTTGGCGTCTATCTGCGTGCCGCTTTCGATATAGCTCTTTAAGCCTACCTCCCGTTCGAGCACTATAAGAGCGCCTATCTTTCGCCGCGATAGGTTGCCCGCGGCCCCCGCAATCTCTTCCAGCACTTCACCGGATTCCTGATGAAGCCCAAGCTGGCCGAGTTGGGCAAGGCCCTTTCGTAGCTCCGGTTGGAATATTACGATAAGCGCTATGACGGAGATAGGAAAAAGGCGGGCAAGAGACCAGCTTATTGCCTCAAGACCCAACTGTTGCGCTATAAGAAATATGACGCCAATTATAACTATTCCTTTCAAAAGCTGTTCTGAGCGCGTCCCCTTCACAAAAAGAAGCACCATATATATAACATACCAAAGAATCAGGACCTCGACGACTATCTTCCAATAATAAAGCATTGTCATCTTAATTTGCTTTTATTTTTATGACGGCATCCGCCATAAGCGATGCCTGACGAATTTCTTTGACATCGTGGACCCTTAAGATACTCGCGCCCTTCAGCACCGCTATCACACACGTAGCTACCGTGCCGATTAGCCTGTTGGCTGGCTCTGGCACGTTAAGCACTTTACCTATAAAAGATTTTCGCGAGGTCCCTACGCATATCGGACGCCCGAGAATAGCAAGCTCTTCCAGTCTGTTAAGTATCTCAAGGTTATGCTCCAGAGATTTTCCAAAACCTATGCCTGGATCAACTATGATAGAGTCTTCGGAAACGCCCGCCTGAATGGCGATCTTGACAGACATAGAAAGATCTCGCGCCACCTCCTTTACCACATCACCGTATTGCGGATCAGTCTGCATGTTCTTCGGTGTGCCCTTCATGTGCATAAGTATAAGAGCGGCGCCGTATCTCTTGGCAACAGAGGCCATCCTTTCATCATACCGTAAACCGGAGACATCGTTCACTATCCTGGCGCCGGCCTTAAGAGCCTCTTCGGCAACCACTGGCTTGCGCGTATCTACTGAAAGCACCGCATCCGTCTTCTTCGATAACTCGCGTATTATTGGGATAACGCGCGAGCATTCCTCATCAACGCTTACTTCTTCTGCTCCGGGCCGTGTCGACTCACCACCTATGTCCACTATATCAGCGCCGTCTGATATCATATCGAGGGCGTGCCTTACGGCCTTCTCTTTGTCCAAAAATCGGCCGCCGTCTGAAAATGAATCGGGCGTCACATTGAGGATGCCCATTATGTAGGTGCGCCTACTCAGTTCAAGCTTTATGCCTCTTACTGTCACATCAGGCCGACTTAGTCGCATCGGTCTTATTAAAACCCAGAAGGGCCTTTATCTCCTCCACCTCCATAACCTCTTTTTCAAGTAGCTTATCAGCCAGCAGCTTAAGCTTGTCTTTATGTTTCAGAATTTCGTCTTTCGCTCTTTGATAGCACTGCTCTATTATGCCACGGACCTCCTGGTCGATCATGAGGGCGGTTTGGTCGCTGTAATTACGCTCTTCTATTATGTCGCGGCCGAGAAATATCTGCTCTTCGCGATGGCCGAATGTAAGGTGACCTAGCTTTTCGCTCATGCCGTAGCGCGTCACCATCTTACGCGCAAGCTGAGTTGCCACCTCAAGATCGTTCTGCGCGCCGGTCGAGATCTCATTAAACGTAATCTCCTCGCTGGCCCTACCGCCCAGCAGGCCTGTTATCCTGCCCAACAGCTCTTCTTTTGTAACTATATATCTATCCTCCAGCGGAAGTTGTATTGTATATCCGAGCGCCATGCCCCGCGGCAGAATCGAAACTTTGTGCAATGGGTCGGCCCCAGGTATAACAAGCGCAAGAAGCGCATGGCCTGTCTCATGGTAGGCAACTATCATCTTCTCTTGTTTTGATATTACCCTAGATTTCCTCTCAGGGCCAGCCATCACCCTTTCTATGGACTCCTGCAACTCCTCCATCGTAACGGACTCTTTATTACGCCTTGCGGCAAGCAGGGCTGCCTCGTTGACGAGGTTGGCAAGATCTGCTCCCGAAAATCCGGGAGTCTGGCGGGCAAGCGAATTGAGGTCAACGGCCTTATCAAGCTTTATATTACGAGTATGCACCTTTAATATCGCCTCGCGGCCAACAATATCCGGCCTGTCGATAACCACCTGTCTGTCAAATCTACCCGGCCGCAATAACGCTGGATCGAGCACATCGGGCCTGTTTGTGGCGGCTATCAATATTACCCCTTCCTGAGTATTAAAACCATCCATCTCCACAAGAAGAGCATTAAGAGTCTGCTCGCGCTCATCATGGCCTCCGCCGATGCCAGCAAACCGCTGACGCCCAACAGCGTCTATTTCATCTATGAATATGATCGCGCCGCGTCCGCTGGCCTTAGCTGACCTCTTGGCCTGTTCGAAAAGGTCTCGCACCCTGGAGGCACCTACACCCACAAACATCTCGACAAAGTCAGATCCGGATATAGAAAGGAACGGGACGTTCGCCTCTCCTGCCACGGCCTTCGCAAGAAGCGTCTTGCCAGTACCGGGTGGACCCATCAGAAGAACGCCCTTAGGAATCTTGCCGCCAAGCCGCTGAAACTTTCTTGGATCTTTAAGAAATTCTATAACCTCCTTAAGCTCTTCCTTGGCTTCGTCTACACCGGCCACATCCTCAAAGGTTACCTTCAGCCGAGATTCCGAAGCAAGCGTGGCGCGGGATTTGCCGAAAGACCAGATCCTACCCCCTCCTGCCGCAGCGCTGCCCCGGTAAACGAAAAACCACAAAAATAATATAAAAAGTATCATCGGACCAAGAGAATAGAAGATGTTCATCCATAGCGTTTTGGGCGGCTTGACATCAAAGTCCTTCACATTTTCGCGCAGGCTCCTGATAAGGTCCTGATCTCCATCGGGTATATTGACTATGAAGCGACCACCGTCCGCGAAAACACCCTTTATAACATTCTCTATCTTAACGGCCGATCTTATCTTTTGCGTGCTGGGGTTATCTTTTAGGATCTCGTAAAATTTGGAATAGGTAATCTCCTGGACAGGCTTCTCGGTAACGCTCTGGCTCCAGGCGTTTATCAGGTATAAAGCGCCGATGATTATCAGAAGCCATATGACAAAATTACCTCTATTTCTCACTGGCTTCAGACTTTTATTTTCCTTCTGCTCCATTTTCTATACTCCGCTATATATATGGCGTATTCTATCAAAATATGGACATTATATCAAGGTTAGTTTCGGATGAACTTTAGGCATCTTTCTGTCCGCGATACCCTTATACCGCCGGGAAGATCTACGGAGCTTCCCTTCCTCTTTTGCCTGATGAGCGCATCGAGCTCTTTCCAGTGCCTGAAAGAAAGTCTCTTGACTTCACCGCCTGATTTCTCCAGGCAGTCACGCAATATCTCCTTCTGCAGCGCTTTCGGCTGTATAACAAAATCTTTCAACAATATCTCTAGCTGGCCACCTCCGCTCTTCGTCAAGGATCTGCCGAGTTTCCTCCTCGCTTCGGATATGAATTCAAAATCCTCACGAAGATGCTCAGCGAAGCTAAAAAGGGCTCGTTTAAGACGGGGGTTATAACGCTCAAGGAATGGCATGATCTCATTCCTTACGACATTCCTAAAAAATATATCCTCTAGGTTCGTGCTGTCCACCCTGTAAGGAATGCCTGCTGCCTCAAGATAGCGGACAATTTGTTTTTTTTCGATTTCTATAAGCGGCCGCACAACAGTAATAACACCCTCCTGGCGCTTGGGCGCTATACCCACAACACCTTTCATAGAAGAGCCTTTTATGAGGCGCATCAGTACCGTCTCGGCCTGATCATCCAGAGTATGCCCAGTCGCTACCACACCGGCCCCCGCCCTTAACGCGGCTTCCTTAAAGAACTGATAGCGCGCTTGCCTTGCCAGTTCCTCGACAGAAAGATTATCCGCGGCTGAGCGCATGATCTTAATTTTATTGTGAAAAAAAGGTAATCCATATCTATTGGCCATTCTCCTGACAAAATCCGAATCCTCGGCGGACTCTTTTCCGCGCAGGCCGTGATCAAGATTGCAGACCGAAAGGCTCTTTAATCCAAGCTTCTTGCCAAGAGAAGCTATGGCATGGAGCATAAATACCGAGTCGGGCCCTCCTGAGACGGCAAGCATAACACAGTCGCCGTTTTTCATCAGCTCGTAATTGCGCACCGTCTTTAATACCTGTTCTATCAGAACGTCCGGCATAGCTACTGTCTTTCCGCGGCGCTTTGACCGGCAAGATATCCGGTGGAAAACGCTTGCTGAAGGTTGTATCCGCCGCTTGAAGCGGCTCCATCAATTATCTCGCCGGCAAAATATAAACCCGGTATTATCCGCGATTCCATCGTGCGGGGATCTATATCGCGCAGTGCCACGCCTCCGGCTGTTACCATCGCGTCTTCAAGCGGGAGAGCCCCTGTGATGGTAAGCGGAAAGGCCTTAAACACAGCGATCAAAGCCCGCCGTTCTTTCTGGGTTATCTGGCTTGACGCTTTGGTTCCATTCACACCGGCTATATCAAGAAATACCGCGATGAGCCTTTGTGGAAGATAGTTTTTCATAACCGACTTTAGACTGACTTTTCCATTCTCTCTAAAATCCCTCAGCAACCTTTCTTCAAGCTGGCTAGACCGCAGACCAGGCTTCAAGTCTATGAGTAGACGAATCTCTTTATGCCTGCCCAAGACCGCCATAATATCTCCGCTGTTATCGAGTATTAGTGGGCCGGAGGCTCCGAAATGTGTAAAAATAATTTCGCCGACATCAGTAAAATGTCTTTTCTTATCATATTCAAAAGTAAGTCGTACATTTTCGAGCGCGATCCCCTGGAGGCTTTTCACCCACTCCTCTCTAACTTTAAGTGGCACAAGCGCCGGTTTCAGCGGCGTTATCTCATGTCCAAGATCCGCGGCTATACGAAAACCGCTGCCGGTCGAACCAGTAGCTTTGTATGAAGCGCCCCCTGTAGCTAGTATAACGTTTTTTGCCTTTATTAACCGGCCTCCTTCGATTTCAAGGTCAAAAATGTCGTCTTTCTTTTTTATTTTCAGAAGCGTTGCGTTATATAATTGCTCGACTTTCCCCTCTTTCAAGCACCTCGCCAATACTTCGACTACCGAACGCGCTTTATCGGTGGCGGGGAAAACCCGCCCCTGCCGCTCCGCCTTGACTTCCATGCCTTTCGACCTGAAAAAATCTATCAGGTCTTCGTTAAAAAAATTAAAAAAAGCGGACCGCAGAAATTTTCCCTGCCGTCCGAATTTTTCTATAAAAACATCTATCGGCGCCGTATTAGTAAGGTTGCATCGGCCTTTTCCGGTAATGAGAATCTTTTTGCCGATTGAGTCATTGGATTCGATCAATACCACTCTTTTTTTAAGAGCGGATGCTCGTATAGCGGCCATCGTCCCAGCCGCCCCGCCACCAACAACAGCTATGTCATATACATCATAGGAGCGAACTTCATCAGACATGATATACATCCTTCTTAAGCTTCTCGACAACCATCATGTCCGCTTTCGCGAAATCGTAAGCGGAAAGCTCGGTCGGCAGCACCCACCTTATCTCATCATGATCTGTGGGGACAAAATCACCGCATATATGCTGTGCCTTGTAGACAAATAGCTCAAGCGGGACACACAGGTATGTAAATCTGCTGGAACACAGAAATTCACCCACCTCTGCTTCTATGCCGAATTCCTCTTTTAACTCGCGCTTCAGGCACTGTTCTGGTGTTTCGCCAGGACGGATCTTCCCCCCAGGAAACTCCCATTTGCCGCCGAGTCTATCCGTCTTTTTACGCCTGGCGATAAGCAGGCGACCGTCTTTTTCAATGACCGCGGCCGTGACTTTTAGCAAGTTGGATATTATATCCATATCAATGGTACCTGTACCTGTCGTCCCACGACTCTTCGCGCATCCTGTAAAGCTCGGCCTGCATGCTCCGCAGCTGCTCCTCCTGGGATTCAGTTAGCGTGCCCCGCAGCGTCATCTTGTGTCTTGGGGTATTGCGCAAGCTATCGTCTTCGGCTTTACACTGATTCTCGGCCTGCGCGTCCACATCTGCCTCTGTTGCACCTAATGGGAAAACCGCAAGAATGATAAGCAAGATGGCAGGTATCATCTTCTTTAGGAGAGATACGTAAATTCCCATCTGACGAACACTGGTCCGCCATGAACCCCAACAAAAATTTCGATAGAAAATTTTGTAAGCGGTTCATGGTAGCGGGGACTGGATTTGAACCAGTGACACGCCGGGTATGAGCCGACTGCTCTGCCAGACTGAGCTACCCCGCCACACTGTATGACATCACCAACTAGATTTGACCGCTAGGTAACGCCATATTTATTGGAGTGGATATTATATCACACGGCTAATTATTATTGAAGCGGTATCTTCTTCCTATCGCCTCATGCATGCTGCCAGTCCGATAGCCCGCAAGATCGAGAGTAACATAGACAAAACCGAGCTTCTTAATGGTTGCCGTTATAGAACGGCTCATTCGCAGCGCCTTTCCCATTTCCTCTTGCAAAAGCTCAATTCGCGCTATATCCTTATGGATCCTTACCCTTACCTGATTAAATCCCAGCCGCCTTAAATAATCCTCAGCCTTGGCAACCCTCTTGAGGTCTCTTGCTGTTATAAAACTACCGAATGGAAAACGTGAGGCAAGGCAGGCAAAAGAATGCTTGTCCCATGTAGTAAGCTTAAGCTCCTTGGACAGTTTCCTTATCTGATCCTTCGCTATGCCGGCATCCAATAATGGGCTCTTTACACCAAGCTCTTGGGCGGCGAGCCTTCCGTATCGGACGTCCTTAAGATCGTCGTAATTGGTGCCGTCAAGGACAGCGCCCATCTTGAAACGCTCTCTTATCTTTTCTAGTTTTGTGAATAATTCCTTCTTGCAGTAGTAGCACCTGTTAACAGGGTTCGATCTGAAATTTTTCAGCGACAGCTCTCTAGTCCGTATCGCGATGTGTCTGGCGCCTATCTTGCCGGCAAGGCGTCGGGCCTGGTTATATTCCGAAACGGGATACGTCTCAGACCTCGCCGTGACGGCAAGCACATTGTCCTTGCCCAGCACATCTGCGGCTACTTTAAGCAAAAATGTGCTATCGAGCCCGCCAGAATAGGCGACAACGACACTGCCCATCGATTTGATGCTGTCTTTTAGCTTTTTTAATTTATTCGTGAGCATAAATCATATCATGCGCGTTACGATATAAAACAAATTCGACTAACTTGCCTGCCTTATCCAACCTCCGCCCAACACGACATCTTTATCATAAAAAACCACTGCCTGTCCGGGGGTGGGGGCCTCCTGGGGCTCATCAAACTCGACCGTCACCGTATCGCCGCCGCCGGATGTTACCGTTGCCCTTGCCTTTTTATGATTATACCGTATCTTGGCCATCACACGCATAGGTTTTCCGATACCATCAATAGCTATCCACTTCACGTTCTCCGCTACGAGGCGTTTTTTCATAACAGCCTTCTTGGTCCCGACGATAATACGATTACGGTCAATGTCTAGCCCCACGACATAAAGCGGCTCGGCATGCGTGATGCCAAGCCCCCTGCGCTGGCCTATCGTGTAAAAAGGTATGCCTTTATGGCTACCCAGGACCTTGCCGTCCCCATCAACAATATCGCCTTTTCTGATCTCCACGCCTGTCCTTCTCTTGATATATTCGGCATACCCCTGCCCGCCGGTAAAGCATACATCCTGACTGGAGATGGCGTCGTATGTCTTTAGCCGCATCTTTTTCGCAAGTCTTCTCGCCTCCTTCTTTAGGATACCGCCGAGAGGAAATAACGTATGCCGCAGCTGGTCCTGCGAAAGACTGAAGAGAAAATAGGACTGATCCCTTTCTTTATCCTTGCCTTCCCTAAGCAGATATTTGCCGGTCACTTTTTCAATGCCTATCCTGGCATAATGGCCCGTAGCGATAAGAGACGCGCCTAAGGAGGTGGCCTTCTCAAGCATTCTGCCAAACTTTATCTTCTCGTTGCAGACCACGCACGGATTTGGGGTGCGGCCGCGCAGGTACTCATTGCAAAAATAATCGATGACATCCTTCTTAAAGTCTTCGCTTAGATCCGTCACATAGTAAGGAATCCCAAGGTCAAAAGCTACCTGCCGCGCTCTGGCTATCGATTCCAAGCTGCAGCAGGCCCGGCCGGCCGCGTTGCCGCATTCCTCCTTGGGCCACATCCTGAAGGTCATTCCTATAACATCATAACCTTTCTTCTTTAAAATAGCTGCCGCAAGCGAAGAGTCTACGCCGCCTGACATGCCCACCACGATTTTTTTATTGGGAAAGTTTCTTCTGATAGACACGGAAAGATCCCCTCACATTACCAGCCATTTCCACCTTCATCTTGTCGCCGTCTTTAACCACAATGGCGGCCATCGCCTTTTCCGAATCAACTATCTTCAGCCCTTCCCTCCCGAGGACACATAACGCAGTCGCAAGCATATCGGCTCTTACGGTGTCTTCAGACACTACCGTCGCGCTGATGATATAATCGCCAACAGGATAACCTGTCCTTGGGTCTATTATATGTGAATAACGGCGCCCTTCGAGCGTGAAATATTTTTCGTAATCCCCTGAGGTAACCACTGCCTCGTCCATGACATCGAGTTCCATAAATACTTCCGAACTTTTTCTGGGATGGCGAATGCCGACCCGCCAAGGGCGAAATTTTGAGCGTGCACCCAGGCAATAGATATCTCCTCCCGAATTAACTATAGCATCTCTTATACCTATTTCCTGAAGGACTTTTATGGCCCTGTCGGTGGCGTAACCTTTGGCAACGCCTCCCAGATCAATTGCCACCCCATCTTTCGCAAACGATATCGTCATTTTAGTTTTATCAAGTATAATATTTGCGGCACCTACCTTTTCTAAGGCCTTTTTTATCTCCGACACCGCCGGCAATCGGCCACTCATTCTGGCATCTTGCCACAAACGGACAAGAGGATAAACTGTTATATCAAAAGCGCCGGATGTCTTTTTGGTATATTCTACAGATCGTTCTATGAGACTAAACGTTTCGGTGGTTATTTTCATTTCTTCGCCGAGCTTCAGGCCGTTTATTCTGGATATCTCGCTATCTTGCCTGTAAACGCTGAAAACCTTCTCAACGCGATCTATTTCGTCAAATGCCCTATCTATAGCATAATCGGCGGCCTTCTTGTCCAATCCTGGTCTCAGAGGCACCTTTATTTGAACTATCGTCCCCATCGCAAGGCGCGATTCTTCGACCATGTTTTCACGTTGGCGTAAGGCATAAATCAAACATGCTGCGGCGATTACGGTGGCCAAAATAAGAAAGAGCGGACTTTTTGCGGATTTCATTTTAAGCCGGACAGGACTTTGTCGATATCGATACGCGCCTGCACCATGTCAACGATTATCTTTATCTTCTCTTTATCCTGAGGCTTGAGTTTCACAACCATTGAGTTTATACGTGAGGCTACCGCATACGTATCGTCTTTCGTAATAAGGGCTGCTATGCGCGATCTTTCTATCGAGCGAAGGCTTCCGCGCTTTGGCATAAGCCCGCCGGATAATATTATCCCTGAAACCTTGTAGTTCTTTTTCGTCCTGCCAGTATGCACCCTGCAAACAGCTTCGATAATGTCGTCCCTATCTCCAGGCACGATGATCAGAGAGTTATTGCGTATATATTCGATAGCGTCCTTAAAATTCATCGCGCCTATGAGAACATTCTCGACAGGCCTGTCGAGGCTTTCGCCTGAATAAAGGGTTTCAATCTTTATCTCTTCCTTTATCTCGCGCATGGTCGGTATATCCAGTATTTTCTGGTAAGGAAGAACGCCGAAAACGTTCAGACCTTTTTGTTCAAGCCCTTTCCTTACAAGCCGTGCTATCTTTTCATATTTTTCGGGAAGGACCTTATTGACAACCACACCGGCCAGTTTAACGCCTTCCTTGTCAAACAGCGCTTTGTTAAGCATTATCTCGTCGATTGGCTTACCCACTCCTCCTGAAGATATTAGAAGAACGTTTGAATCGAGAAGATTCGCCACCGCCGCATTTGACAACCCAAAAACACTTCCTACACCTGCGTGCCCCGTACCCTCTATTATAACCAGATCATTCTCTTTCGCTATACGCTCATAAGCTTCTGTTATCTGTTTGGTGTAATCCTCTTCCGCCCCTCTCTCTATGAAACGCTCGGTAAACCCTCTCTCTATGGCAACGGGCGACATGTCTTTTATGTTGCACTTAATGCCGAAAACTTCTTCGATAAGCACGGAATCCTCATCAACCTGGTAGCCCTGCTCGACTAAATAACGCTGGCCTATCGGCTTGATGAACCCGATTCGCTCAAAACGTTTCTTGAGAGCGGCAATCAGGCCAAGCGATACGGTCGTCTTGCCATCGTTCTGCATCGTAGCGGCTATGAAGATCTTTTTCGCCATAGAAACTAGATATAAGATTCGGCTATATCAGCCTCTTGTCCCTAAACGCCTTTATGTAGCCAGCGCAATACTGGTCCTCATTGAGCAAGACAGCCGATGCAGCCATCGCGGAAGAGATATGTCTATCGGTAGGATCAAGGATCGCCGCATCAAGGCCTGCGGCGGCCGCCATCGATAGGAAAGCGGCGTTTACAGTGCCTCTATGAGGCAGGCCGAATGATACATTCGAAAGGCCGCATATCGTCTTTACATTGCCGAGCCCCTTTATCGCGGGAATCGCCCTAAGGAACTCTAACGCCTGGCCAGGTTCAGTTGCCACGGGTCTTATTAGCGCGTCAAAATAAAGGTCCTCGGTATTGAATCCGCCCTTTTTGACATGCTCAACTATCTTCTTAGCTATCTCAACTCTTTCGGCGGCGCTATTCGGCATCCCTTTTTCATCCATGGTAAGAGCAATGAGTTTGGTCTTGTATTTTACAGCCATTGGGAGGATTTTAGCAATCCTTGGCTCTTCACCTGTTATCGAATTTATGAAAATTTTTCCTTTGCCCTTATAGACCGTCAAGGCCTTTTCGATAGCACGATAATTGGGGCTGTCTATGCAGATATTTATTTCCGGGATCTCGCTCTGCAGAACGCTTATAATCCAATCCATATCCTGCAATTCGTCCCCCGTTGTGACGGCACAGTTTATATCGATGTAATCGGCTCCGGCCCTCAGCTGAGCGGAAGCCTCCTTAAGTATATGAGCGGCATTCCGTGCCTTGATCGCTTCCTCTATGCGCGGCCTGGTTGAGTTTATCCTCTCTCCTATAATAAGCATCTACTTCTCCCTTAATTGTTTTTCATAACTGGACTCGATAGTTTTCACAAGGTTGGTCAGCACCTCGTTTATAGGTGTCGGAATCGCGAGCGCCTTCGCCTGCCGTACTATCGCGCCGTTGATGAAATCTATCTCCGTCTTCTTTCTATTGAGGACATCCTGTAACATGCTCGATACATTAGACGCTGTCGCCCTGCAAACCGACTCCACCTTCTGTATAGGATCGTCATAAGATAGCTTTATACGCTTGCGCTTGACGAGCCTGACCGCTTCCTGTACGGCGCAGCGCATCACCTGACGGCACTCATCATACTCCACCAGGGCGCCGTTATTAAGCCGTGTAACGGCGGTCAAGGCATTTATACCCGCGTTTATTATAAGCTTGCTCCATATGACAGATTCTATATCTTTCGATATTTTGGTCTCGAAGCCGGCTTTTGAAAGAACATTCGCCACCTCACGTATGGCGCCCAGCACCCTGCCATCCGCTCTGCCGATTGTAGTGTCGGCCTTACCCGCATGGCGCACGTGCCCAATACCGAGCAAGGTTGCTCCATGATTTGTCACCCCCGCCATTACTTTTTCGGCTCCGAACTGGTCGTTCATTATTTGCACGTTGCCTATGCCGTTCTGAAGCGTCAATACGCTCGTAGAGGTCCCAACTAGTTCCTTAATATCCCTGCAAGCCTCTTCTGTTGAGTAGCTCTTTACGCACAGAATAACAAGATCGCAAACGCCAATATCCTTGGCGCTAGAGGCGGTGTTTACCCTGGCCGTAAATTGACCGCTCACCCCTTCTACCTTTATGCCGTTTTCGGAAATCTTTTTGGCCCTCTCCGGCATATTGTCGAAAAGCCAGACATCCTCACGCGTCCTGTTCTTTATGGATGCAGCGAGCAGACATCCCAGCGCTCCAGGCCCTACAACGACTATCTTCATGATATCTCCTAATCCTTCATGAGCTTCGAAAACTCTTCTTCATTTATCGCGAAGGTATGCTCCGCAGCTGGAAAAGATCCTGTCTCCACTTCAGACTTGTACTTCTTGAAGGCCTCCAAGATCAACGGCGCAAGCTTGACATACTGCTTTACAAACTTAGGGACAAACCTGTCAAAAAGGCCCACCATGTCATTGGTAACGAGAACCTGTCCGTCGCAGTAAGGGCCTGCGCCGCAGCTTATAGTCGGAATCGAAATCCTCTCCGTGATAAGCTTTGCGACCTTGTCCGGCACGCATTCCAGCACTATCGCGAAACACCCCGCCTTCTCAAGAAGACGCGCGTCATCGAGAATCTTGCGCGCCGCTTCTGCCGACTTTCCCTGTATCTTATAGCCGCCAAGCTTCGATACCGTTTGGGGGGTAAGCCCCAGATGGCCAAGAACCGGAATACCGGCATTGACTATAGCCTTTGTAACGCCAACGACTTCGCTTCCGCCCTCCAGCTTAACCGCATCACAGCCGGCTTCTTTCATGAAACGGCTGGCGTTGCGTATAGCATCTTCGTTAGAGACTTGGTACGACATGAACGGCATATCGCCTATGAGGAGGGCATACTTTGTCCCGCGCCGGACAGCCTTTGCGTGATGTATCATCTCGTCCATAGTGACAGGCACGGTCGACTCGTAGCCCAGAACAACCATACCGAGAGAATCGCCCACAAGGATCGAGTCTATTTCTGCGTTATCAACAAGCTTCGCCATCGGATAATCATAGGCGGTAAGCATCGTTATCTTCTTGCCGTCTCGTTTTTTGGCCTGCAAATCCGTTATCGTAATTTTCTTGCGCTCCATCTTTTCTCCTCTATTTCTTTCTATAAGCGTCCAGGAATGAATCACAGTATATATTCTTGTTTAGTATCAACTCGGCTGTTATCATCGCGTCCATGAGCTCCTTGTCAAGAGGGTCGAGAATCGCGGATGTGAGACCGTTCGCGATAGCCATAGTAAGGAATGTTCGGTTGACAAGGCTGCGGTACTTTGTACCCTGCGAAACGTTGGAAAGCCCTATCGTAGTATTGGGCGCCGGATCGCATAGCATCCTGAATTCCCGCAACGATTCGATAACCTCATGCCCCTGAGTCTGCGCGACATTCACAGGAAGAACTATAGGATCAAGAAAAAGGTCCTCAGTATTGATGCCGTACTCCATCGCCTTAGCCACTATGGCCGCGGCGAGCTCCAGCCTCTTATCCTTCGAATTCGGGACGCCGGACCTGTCCATCGCAAGCCCTATGACCTGCGCGTTGTATTCTTTTGCCAGCCCAAATATCCTGGACATCTTCTCCTCATCAGCGCTGGTCGAATTTATTATAGCCCTCTTGGAGACAAGCTTCAGCCCTTCTTCGATAACCTCTGGCTTGGTCGAATCAAGGGCAAGCGGCACGCTTACAGTTTTCTGTATCGCCTCAACAAGCCACTTCATGTCATCCACTGGATTCTTAGAGTAGGGGCCGGTATTCACATCTAGCACTTGGGCCCCTGCCTTTACCTGATCCTCAGCAAGGTGCTGAATCACATCTACCTCCCTATTATCTATGGCCCTTGCCACATCTTTGAACATCCCGTTGATCAGCTCGCCTATTACTATCACGTCTTAGCCCCTTTCATTATAATACCTATATACCTTTCAACCGCCTTTGCCGCGTCGGGATGGCGCATGACCAGAAGGTCTGCTCCGGCCTGAACAAGCGAAACGGCTGTCGCGATCTCCCAGTTTATGCCCTGGGTCTTGACCGACTCTTTGGCCTCCTTGGTCTTCCATACTTCCTGACCCACAAAAAGGACAAAAGGCATCGCGAGCATCCTGTCGCCTATAAACGCGGCAAGCCTTCCGCGCTCCATTATCGAATAGACATATTCCATGCCATAGCCTAAGGAGGTGGTGGTCGGATGCATAATGATCCTTTTCGGATCGAACCCCATATCGCTTATAAGTATGTTCACCTGTTTCGCTATGTTGATATCTATCGGCGACTCGGCGATCAGTGAATGGCCATCCGCCAGAGCGGTTGCTGTTAGCGTCTTATAGTTTGACTGCGTAGCAGTACCAAGAAGACAATTATGCCCTTTAAGAGCCTGACTCACCTTAGGCATGGAGTCATTATCTATCTCGTCATCGCCACACCCTAAAACGATAAGAGGTACTTTTGTCACCGCCAATATAGCTTTTACAATCTCTGCCGCTTCGTCTGCCGGCCTGCCCCCGTAATCAGGATGCATTCCCTGCAATCGTACGCATAGAATCTTGGCGCCGAATCTACCAACGCATGCCTTAGCCCATGCCACAGGGTCCTTGATCGCTTCCCCGTATGCTTGCCTGACACTCTCTGCCCAGTCATCAGGCTGGTAATCCGCTATCTCCAGAGCAACTACAGGAGGATTGGGGCAATCTCCTTCTTCAAAAAGTAGCGGCAGGCAACTCTGACCCCCTATTCTAACAGCGGCGCCAACCCCTCCCCCGCCGATCTCAACCATATTTATCGGAGCGCTGCACTTTTCCTTAATAAGTTCTATTGACATATTATTTCTCCGTCAATTTGTCCACAATCCGCTCTATTTCATGCTGCACGGCTTTGCTTTTAAACTCAAAGATGCTCTTATTTGAAACACTCCACCGAACAAGCTCCTTACTGTACGGCACCTCACCCGCCACCTCAAGTCCGGTCTTTTCTATATCCGATTTCAGGACAGATAAAGGACCGGATACCCTGTTGACTATTAGGTATGCGCTTCCGATCTTTATCTTGAGATCCATGGCAAGATCGTAAATCTTCTTCGTCGAACGCACTCCCGCAACCGAATAATCACTCACAAGGACAAGCCTTGATATCTGACCTGTCGTCCTGCGGGAAATATGCTCCATACCGGCGGCGTTATCTATTATCACGAAATCGTAGTTTTTCGTGATCCTGCCTATTATGTCCCGCAGGAGGCTGTTGACATAACAATAACAACCCGGCCCTTCGGGCCTGCCCATCACAAGAAGATCGAAAGCATCGGCTTCCGCAAGCGATTCCTGAACCCTCATCTCAATAAAACGGTCTTTCGTCATGCCCGACGGGATGGTGTCCATATGTCGGGATATATCTTCGCATATACCAACAATCGTCTGGGCATCATGAACTCCAAGGGCGTCCGCAAAACAAGAATTCGGATCAGCGTCTATGGCGAGTATTGAAGTCTTGCCCTCAGCGGCCAAACGCGCCGTTATCAAGGCCGCTATCGTCGTCTTCCCCGTTCCGCCCTTTCCGTTCACCGCTATAACCGTACCGATGGGAACCTCCCGAGATCGGTGTGCGGGAAAAACAGGGATGCTATATATTCATCCATGTAATTCGGTTCCGCACTCAAATCGAGATAAGTGATATTCTTATATATTCTCATCGTCATCTCATATGCCTCATGAGACAATAAAGCCATCCTGGCGCCGGCCAGAGAAGAGTTACCCACAAACTCATAGACGCTCCTGGCGATATCCGGCAGGAGCCCGATGTATATGGAATTCTCTATATTAAGGTAGTTCCCGAATCCGCCGGCAATGTATATTCTCTTGACCTCATCAATGCTCTTACCTACCTTATTGAGAAGCGCTATTATCGCGCTGTATATAGCCCCTTTTGAACGCTTAAGATTTTCAATATCATCCTCATGCACGGCGATATCTTTCTCGGCTCCGGACTCGCCTTTGAACACCACGACAAACTCATAACCGGTATCGGTCTTCCTAATTCTTTTGGAAAGTTTTAGGCGGTCTATCTTGCCATCTTTGGTTATGATCCCGCGCTTAAGCATCTGGCATAGTATATCTATATAACCCGAACCGCATATCCCCTTTGGCGAAAGCTCCCCGATTGTCCATGTCTGGACATTGAAATCCTCATCTATAGCTACTTTCTGTATGGCGCCCTGCACGGCTTTCATGCCGCAGCTTAGACCGCTTCCTTCGAAAGCAGGACCAGCGCTCGCCGCCGCGCCTATCATCCAGTCCTTATTACCCAGCACGACCTCGCCATTGGTCCCGATATCGACAAGCAAACATGTCTCTTCGCTCTCCGCAATCCCGCAAGCAAGTAAACCAGCCACTATGTCCCCTCCGAGATAAGTGCTTACGCCCGGTATAAACGCCGCCACCCCTTTGGGATTTATTTCCAGCGAAAGCTCGGAGGCGCTCACCGGTGGAAAGGCGTTTACGGTGGGCACGTACGGTGCCTTCCTTATGTTAGATGGGTCTATTTTAAGAAGAAGATGCATCATCGTCATATTGCCTGCGCAGACCACAGCGTACACGTCAGCCATGGAAACCCTGCACGAGGCGACAAGATCTTCCACTATCTCGTTTATGTTATCCAGAATGGCGCTATTCAACCTTCCCAGCCCGTCTTCGTGCTGCGAGGCGTATATGATCCTCGTTATGACATCGCTGCCGTAGGAGGCCTGCTTGTTGAACGCTATCCTTGTGCCGAGAATCGATTTTGTATTCATGTCGATAAGCTGTCCGACCACTGTCGTAGTCCCGATATCGAACGCGAAGGCATAGTTAGAGGCCGTGGTGTCACCGGGCTCGACCGAAAGCATCTCGAAAAAACCGTCCTTATAAGAAAGCACCGCGGTTATCTTAAAATCGCTATCGCGTATAACCTCGCTCAGATGCTTTAAGTTAGCCAGCCTGGTCGAAAGATGCAAACCGCCTATTTTAGCCCTCAGGTGCTTTTCTATCCTCTCAAGGTCGCTTGAATTATCATCGGTAGTAGGCCTCTCAAGTTCTATGAATATCTTACGAACAAAGGGTGAAAATATAAATGCCGATTCCCTCTCAAGCACAATACCCTTGGTGAAATCTTCGGCCTCGTGGCTTGCGTGAGCATGCGCTTCAACCGATTCCTTGGGAACATTAACTTCTAAATCACTCTCGACAATGGCCTGGCAGGCAAGCACCATCCCCTTCTTCCTGTCAGCGTCACTGATAAGGTTTGAGTATTCGGACTTCACCGTGCCTTTTTTTACGATGAGGCGACATTTACCGCACAACCCCTCACCTCCGCAGGGAGCAGTCAATATTATCCCGGCTTTAGTGGCGGCGGTAAGAAGGTCTGTGCCTTGCGGCACAGATACTTTCTTATCTTGCGGTTGAAATTTTATAGCGAACTGGCGCATCTAATCCTTCCAGCTCCTCAAGTAATTAGTGATTCCGGAGGCTTCACGCGGCCCTACGGAAACCTTCCAGCCGGATACTTCCTCGAGTTTTCCGCTTAAGACCGAGACATATCCCGGTATGGTCACCTTGCGATGCGAGACCTTGCCCTCGATCCCACTCTTTTTTAAAGTATCCGCTATTTTTTCGGCTGTGAACTTCTCAGCGGCCCAAGCTGTGAGTACGGACATGCCTTCCGAGTCGCAACAAACGATATAAGAAGGAACTTTGCTCGCCTCTACCTCCGCGGCGACTGTAAAATATGTTATCGAAAAATTCGTGGTTACCAAGACGGGCGATTGTCTGGTGACCTTGCCGATCTCGTAGACCTTTGCTTCAACCTGTACCGGTTTCTGCGGATCCTGATATATGTCCTGCCGCGCGACCAAAAGAGGATAGACAAAGTCCCTGTCTGTATTCTTCACTATGATAATACCGGCATATTTTGTCACATAGGTCACGGCTTCGGCAAGCTCAAGGACAGGGTCGCTTTCCTCGGTAAAAGCCATGACTGGATAACCTAAAGGCCTGAAATTCTTTTTTAATGCGCTGCGGCGTATATATGTAAAATACTGTATCCGCTTGGAAAGCCTCTTCTCGCTAAGATTTATGACTATCTCATCTACGCCGGCCGCCTTCGCCGTAGTCGTGATCTCGGCTGTCTCTTCAAGGCTCGCGCAGGAAATAGCCATAGGCACACCGAACTCCTTCGCAAGGTTTATGAAGGCCGTCGAAGAGGCCTTTTCGCCGCAAACTATAAGCGGCCTTTTTTCACGGCATAATTTCAGCGCCTCCGCCATTGTCCCTTCATCATCACCGTATAAGGCTATGGCCAGCTTCGAGACCGCCTCAACGGTACTAACCGCTGCCAGGAATTTATTCCTATATCCGGATGTGTTTTTTACACAAACGAGATCGGGCCTGATCACTTGCCCGACGCGTTCAAACCTCAGCTCGTTTATATTCTCTAAAGTCTTACTGATCTCTTCCTTGCTCAACGTATCATCAATAAGAAATCCTATGGCACATGGATGATGAAACTTCTGCTCGTGCCTATACATCACCGTTTCGTTGCCCACCTCAAATTTCGCGCCTTGGACTCCCACCGTGACAAGCTTTATAGGCGGCTGGCTCGCGCTTTCAAGGGCATCCCGCGCCTGAGCCGAAACATGAGGACACTTTTCGAGCGAGACCTTCTTCTGGGCAAGCGCCATCGCGAAAGCAAGGCAGGTGGCAAAACCGCAGTCTTTGCAATTTGTCTTCGGCAAAAGTTTATATATATCAAGTCCCGATAATGCCATATAAGCCCCCTTCAATCATAGACAAAACCCTTTCTTAAAGCTACCAATCTCTCGCTGGTTCAGGCATGTCAATAGGTTTCCTCCGCATCTTAACAGATCTTCCGGTTGCCTCTTCGCCCTTGTATCCTTCAAGAAGCATCTTTGCCTCCTGCTCCGTCATCTCGCCCGGCTTAACCTCGCCCTGTGGAGCCTGGTAGACAGCAAGCCCCGCCTTCTCTTCAGCCTTCGATTCCTTATCCTCTTCTTCGGCGGCTGAAGGCGCCTCTTCTTCCTTCTGGCCAGCGCCGAAGGCCTCTTTCTTTCTTTCTTCTTCCGTGGCAGGCTCGTCTTTCTTCTCCTGCTCCCCGCCGGCACCGGAGCCCTCTTTCTTCTCCTGATCCTCCTTCTGCTGCTCTTCTTTTCCCTTGGACTCCTCGGCCTTCTCTTCTTCCTGCCCCTTGCCGGCCTGGGACTTATCCTTCTCCTCCTTACCCCCATCCTTCTTCTCTTCCTCGCCCTTGGCGCCCTGCGGCTCCTGCCCTTCACCCTGAGGCTTCTGTTCCTTCTGGCCCTCGCCGCCACCGCCGCCCTTACTCTTCTCATCCTGCTGTTTTTGCTCCTGCTTTTGTTCCTTTTCCTGCTCTTGCTGTTCTTCTTTTTTCTGCTGTTGCTGCTGATCCTTCTGCTGCTGATCTTCCTTTTGTTGCTGGTCCTTCTGTTGCTTGTCCTGCTGCTGTTGTTGATCCTGTTTCTGCTGATCCTTCTTCTCTTCTTCCTTCTTCATCTGAAAAGTAGGACTGAGTTCTTCCAGACGTCTTAAGACAAATTCGTAATTGAACTTCGCGTCTTTATCGGCCGGATCCAGATCTATCGCCCGCTTGTAATATTTCAGAGCCGTCTCATAAAGCTCCTTTGCCTTCTTGAAATCAGATTTCGCCTTTGCTTCACCCTGCCTGTATAAGGCGTTTCCTATATTGTAATCGGCTTTCTGAATAATGTCCTCTTCGGCAGACGCTATGGCCTTATTGAAATAGTCTATAGATTTAGAATACGCCTTATCTTTATACAGCGCCGCGCCGGTATTAAAATTGGCGATAGCGGAGCCGGGCTTTTCGGAAAGCGCCTTCTCGTATTCCTTGATAGCGGCTGAATAATTTCCACCATTATATAACACATTACCCTTTTTAACATCCTCTTTTTGGGAGGCGGATAAAGACGCTGTCAAGAAAACAGATATGAAAAACGCTGCTAAAACTATCCTGGCCATGGCGCGATCCTCTTGCGTTCTGGAATCATGGGCTCAAGAAACAATAAAAATACCGCCAGGCCAAGAAAATACTGGTATCGCTCCTGGTAATGCTTGCGCATCTTCGCCTCTATGTCTCTTTTTTCGAGTTTCGATATGCTCTTATCATAAAGCAGCAAAAGCCCAAATTCTGACTGCGTCGCACGCACATAGCTTCCGCCCGTGGATATCGCTATCTTTTTTAATATCTCCTCGTTAAGCCTCGATTTTACAACCTGGCCGCTGCGATCCGTCAAATACCCTCTACTGCCATCTCCACCTGTCACAGGAATAAGCTCGCCTTCAGTGCTGCCCACGCCAACACAGTATATCTTTATTCCGAGGTCGGCCGCCTCCTTTGCGGCTCGCAAGGCATCGCCTTCAAGGTCCTCGCCGTCCGTTATTATCACAAGGACTTTATATTTTGAGTCCGGCCCCTTCAGCACCGATATGGCCTCTTTGATGGCGCAGGATATGCAAGTGCCGCCGCGTGGAATCGTTCCTATCGTAAGGTCGTCCAAAGCAAGCAGAAAACCGTTGTAGTCGATGGTGAGAGGACATTGTAAAAATGTTGTACCGGCAAACGCTACCAGCCCTACCCTGTCGCCGTCAAGCTTTTTCACCAGGTCTTTTACCGCGAACTTTGATCTCTCCAACCTGTCTGGTTTCACGTCTGTGGCCAGCATGCTTTTCGAGACATCAATTGCTATCAGCATGTCTATTCCCGTGCGCTTCACCTCTTCCCATACGAACCCCCATTGCGGCCTGGCCAAAGCCACCAAACATAGGCATACAGCTAATATGATCATGGTCATCTTAGTTATTCTCAAGGCGATACTCATTGATGGAGCGATATCGGCAACCAGCCGCCTGTCGGCAAAGCGTTCCAACCGAGCCCGTTTTCTGGCAAGCGCCCAAAGATAGAACGCTATAATGGCTACCATTGCCGGCACTATCATCGAAAAATAGCTCTGATTTGCGTACTGCATAACTTACGGTATCCTAAGAAAGACGGTGTTGGAAAGGACGATCTCTATCGCCAGTATAAAAAGCGCCGGTATCAGGAAGTAGAGAAATAGCTCCTCTACTTCCCTATACCCAAAATGTTCGATATTGGACTTCTCCAGTCTATTTATTTCTTCGTATATCTTGCGCAGGGTTTCCGTGTCGCTGGCCAGGTAATATTTGGCACCTGTCGTCTCGGCTATTTTTTTGAGGACCTCTTCGTCCATCTCAATAGGTATGTTCTTATAGACCGTCCTTCCGTAAATGTCTTGGAGCGGATAAGGCACCAAGCCCTTCGTCCCGACACCGATCGTATAGATTTTTATCTTTAGGGCTTTCGCGGCCTCCGCCGCAACCACCGGCGATATTGTGCCCGCGTTGTTGACGCCATCGGTCAGGAGTATTATTATCTTTGATTTTGTCTTTGAATTCCTGAGTCTGTTAACGGAAGTGGCAATGGCCGACCCTATGGCGGTGGCATCTTCTATCATCCCCACCCGCACCCGCTCAAGGTTTTCGTTAAGCCAGGAATAGTCGGTCGTCAGCGGACAAACCGTATACGCGCGGGCGGCGAATGCGACCAGCCCTATCCTGTCGTCCTTGCGTTTCTTTATGAACTCTTTTACAACGTCCCTGACGACATCAAAACGGTTTATCCTGGCCGAACCCATCCTGAAGTCCTCTGCCAGCATGCTGGTCGAGGTATCGAGAGTCAAAACAATGTCCACCCCCTCTGAGATCGTCTTTGTCCCCTCCAATATCGACTGAGGCCTGGCCAGGGCTGCCAAAAGCAGTATCAGCGCGGCGATCCGGAAGAGTATCATGAACTTGCTCATACTCTGCCGCAGGGTTGGTTTGAGCTCTTTGACAAGGTCTTCCGATGGGAACGCAAACGTGGGATCCGAGCGCTTTCTGCCAGCCACAAGAAACATAGGCGGTATTAAAAGCAGGAAGAAAAACACCCACGGATCTTTAAACACGAACATCTTCTGCCTTTTCCTCCTCGCAACCTGTTATCCGCAAGACGCCTCTTTTCCCCTCATAGTTATGATGCCATGCTCTGCGAGTAGACATCCCTGGTCTCTTCTATAAAACTCTTGGCGGTCAAGTAAATATTTTCTGCCTCGTTACGTGTAGGGGCGTATTTGGCGAACTTGACAAGGTCGCAGGCGTTCAAAAACCCCCTTAATAGTTCCTTGTGTGCGAGGGAAAGGACGCTTGAGACCCTCAGCGAATTAAGGAACTCCTCGGTCGTCATCTCGGGTGCCTTAACAGAAAATACTCGCTCAATATAGCGCCTGACGCAGTCGGAGACTCCAATGAAGTATTCTTTAACATCCCCGCCCTGCAGAAAAGCCGCTTTTATAGCCTCGAGCTCTTCCAACGCTGTCTCATGCGGAAGTCTTAGCGGAGCCCTCTTGCGCATCTTCCTATATATAATTGCAGCGGTACAGGCCGCCAGAATTAAAATCGAGGTGCCTATAACAACGAAGAGATTTATCTCTTTAAATGACAAAGGCCCTTTGATATCCTTGATATCGCGCGCAGGCGCTCCTTTAGGCAGGACGCTTACTATAGTAATGTCGATGGGCTTGGTCTTAAGCGTAGTCCATTCCTTATCGCCCTTAGGCCTGTATTTTATCTCGACTTCCGGTATGGTCTTCTTGCCAGTCGAGTAGGCAGCTATCGAGTACCATCGATTCAACGTCCTCCTGCTTAAAAACCTTTTCTTTACAGACGCGCCGCTATCCTTTATCTCGAAGTCGCCGAGCGCATTATCCTTGAACACCGGAAACTCCGCCTCTGAATTCTTCCCGGACGTTATCTCTATGGCATACCTGATCCTGTCGCCTATAAAAGCGGAATGTCTGTCAACCGACTGCCGTAAGGCAGGTTGTTCGTCCTTTGCTGACGCCCCTGTCGCCATCAGCGTAAGCGCCAGGAGAGCCGTAAATAATATCCTCAATGCCTCTTCCTCCGCATCCTGAAGAACTTGATCATTTCGTCTATATAGGGCTTGTCAGTGCGCACGTCAATATGGTCGACGCTTATTGAGGCAAACATCCTGGACCTTTCTTCAATCATGTTGCGAGCCCTTGCTGCGTAGGCGTGCCTTACTTTAGGGCTCGAACTATCAACCAGGAAGAAATTGCCGCTCTCTGCGTCCGCAAGCTCGATCAGACCGGCGTTTGGCAACTCCACCTCCCGTGGGTCCGTTATGGTGATCGCGATACAATCGTGGCGCTTGCTGGCTATCGCGAGCGGCTTTTTGAAGCCGCTCGCGAAGAAATCAGAAATTACGAATGTCACAGCCCGCCTTGTCGTAACGCTGTCAAGATACTTTAGAGCGGCGGCGATATCGGTGCCCCGACCTTTTGGTTTGAAATATAGAGCCTCGCGGATCACTCTGAGGACATGCTGGGGGCCTTTTCTCGGAGGTATGAACTTCTCTATCCTGTCTGTGAATATTATAAGACCGACCCGGTCATTCGATTTTATCGCCGCGAACGCCAGTACCGCAGAAATTTCCGCTGCAAGCTCACTCTTCATCCGCTTCGAGGTACCAAAATAGGCGGATCCAGACACATCGAGAAGTATCATTACCGTAAGTTGCCGCTCTTCAATATACTTCTTTACGAAAGGATGGCCCATCCTGGCGGTGACGTTCCAGTCTATCGAGCGTATCTCATCGCCCGGCTGATACTCCCTCACCTCGTCAAACTCCATTCCACGCCCCTTGAAGACCGATTCGTACTGCCCCGAAAGAAAATCGGTCACTAACCTAGAGGTAGTAATATGAATGCGGCGTATTTTGGAGATTACTTCTTTCGGTAGCATTATTTTGCCCTTATGGCACCTTTACTTCCTCGAACACTGTCTTCACGATATCCTCGGATGTCTTGTCTTCGGCCTCTGCCTCATAGCTTACAATAACCCGGTGCCTCAATATATCCATACCTATAGTCTTTACATCCTGAGGGACAACGTACCCCCTACCCTGAAGAAACGCATATGCCTTGGCCGCAACCGTAAGATATATGCTTGCGCGCGGGGAGGCGCCATATTGTATGAGCGGCACAAGTTCATTCAGCTTATAAGATTTCGGGTCACGTGTAGCAAAAACGATATCGACGATATATTTTTCTATTCTCTCATCCATGTAGATGTCGTCAACCACCTTTCTTGCCTTCACAATATCTTCAGGGCCTATTACGGTAGAAACGGATATCCTCTTGTCGGTAGCCGCCATCCGTTTCATGATCTTAAGTTCTTCTTCCTTGGTTGGATAGCCTACCTTGAGTTTAAGCATAAATCGATCGACCTGCGCCTCCGGTAGCGGATAAGTACCCTCATGTTCGATAGGATTCTGTGTAGCAAGTACAAGAAATGGCTCATCAAGTTTAAACGTATTCTCCCCTATGGTCACCTGCCGCTCCTGCATGGCTTCAAGAAGCGCGCTCTGGACCTTGGCAGGGGCGCGGTTTATCTCATCAGCAAGAATTATGTTGGCAAATATTGGACCTTTTTTTGTTGTGAAAGTTCCGTCTTTCGGATTATAGATGAGGGTGCCGATTAGGTCAGCCGGCAAGAGGTCTGGCGTAAACTGAAGGCGCTGGAATTTGGTATTGATGGCTTGGGCGAGAACCTTCACAGACATGGTCTTGGCAAGGCCTGGCACGCCCTCTATGAGGATATGGCCGTTCGCCAAAAGACCCACCAGCAGTCTTTCTATGAGGTATTTTTGGCCTACTATGACTTTTTCTATCTCCTCTATAAGCTTTGGGATAAAAGCGCTTTCCTTTTTAACTCTTTCATTTATCGCCTCCACTGATATCACCGGCATAGAATCTCCTCCTTTTTACTTTTAATAGTTGACGGCCTTATGCAAAACCACCTTGCAGCCTCATTATGCAAATTATTATATAATTATATACTCTAGAATAAAAAATCTCAAGGAGGTATTGATATCCTTGAGATAAACCACCTTCAAAAAGGTCGACCTACGAGGTCTATGTGCTTAGCCGCCGCTATTTGGCTTCGATTCCCATTCTGGAGATAGCATTAAACTGGAGCGGGAGATGGGAATCCCCTCGGCTCGCCAGGGTCTTCGCCTCGGGCCGGCCAAATTGCTTACGGCCAGAGGCCTTTTCTTCCTCTTCGTCAGCGCAATTTGGCTTCGATTCCCATTCTGGAGATAGCATTAAACTGGAGCGGGAGATGGGAATCGAACCCACGCAACGAGCTTGGAAGGCTCGTGTTCTACCATTGAACTACTCCCGCAAAGTTCTAGCACGCCGATATGTAAAAATTATATTTTTTAATTAAAATATTTTTGCCAGTCTAAATAAGGGGCAAAACTCATGGAATTTAGACGTCTTTTGCCCAACGAGTTCGATACTATAACACAGCGCCCCTTCGCGGTCAAGGCCTCTGCTCAATCTTGATATCCTCGATATGTATATTCGGGTCTTCGATTACTCGGATCGCCTTGCGAAAACGCTTCTCAAGAGGCTTTATCATATTTTTTTCCGGGCTTGAGATATAATACGCAACTTCCGGATGGAGAGATACAAACACCTCCCTTGAACGGCTCGACTGCAGAATGCTTTCAAGCTTCCGTATGAGCTCGATGGAAACCGTAGATATCGATTTCACTATACCGCGGCCGTTGCAATACGGACACTTCTGATAGCTTTTCGACTCTATGGACTCCCTGACCCTCTGGCGAGTCATCTCTACAAGCCCGATTGATGATATGTTCAGTATCTTTGTCTTCGCCTTGTCGTTTTCAAGAGCCCTCTCCAGCGCCCTGAATACATTCTTCCGGTGTTCCGCATACTCCATATCAATGAAATCAATTATTATTATACCCCCGAGGTCTCTGAGCTTCAGCTGACGCGCCACCTCTTCTGCGGCCTCGAGGTTTGTCTTATAAGCCGTGTCTTCGAGATTCTTCCTCCCGACAAATTTCCCGGAATTCACGTCAATGGCGACGAGGGATTCTGTCTGGTCAAATATGAGGTAGCCGCCGCTTTTCAATTGGACTATTCTATCGTAGATCTTCTCGATCTGCTTCTCGATATCGTATTTTTCGAAAAGCGGCATCCTCTCGTTATAAAATCTCACCCGCTGCCTCAGCTGCGGCGCAAGCATTCTCAAAAACCGAGATATCCGCCTGAAGTCACTCTTCGAATCGATCTCCAGTTTCGTGAAATCTGAGGTGAATATGTCCCTAGTAACCCTCAATATGAGATCAAACTCGGCATGTATAAGCTGGGGCGGCTTTGCGCGTTTGGCCCTTGCCTTTATGTTCTGCCATAAGTTTATGAGATATCTGGACTCTCTCTGAAAGTCCTTCTCACTGGCGCCGATAGCGGCTGTGCGTACTATAAATCCGAGGTCCTTAGGAAGCCTTAGGCCCTCCATTATCTGCCGTATCCTGTCGCGCTCCTCCCTCGACTCTATGCGCTTAGAAAGGCCTATGTGATTATCAAACGGCATGAGGACAAGAAACCTTCCAGGTATGCTTATATGTGTCGTAAGGCGCGCTCCCTTCGTCGAGATTGGCTCTTTTACTATCTGAACGAGAACCTCATCGCCTTTTTTTAAAAGTTCGCTTATGGCAGGAAGCCTACGCTTCGCTTCCTGCTTTTTAGACATCTCCGGCTCCACGCCCTCTTCTGCCATCTTCTCCTCGCTCGGCTCCGGTACGACATCCGAAACATAAAGAAAACCATTCTTCTCCAGGCCTATGTCAACAAAAGCCGCACCCATCCCCGGAAGGACCGACTCGACTCTGCCTTTGTAAATATTGCCAACTAAATTGGTATCTTCGACCCTTTCGGTATAAAATTCTTCTATGCGCTTATTCTCAAGTATCGCAACCCTTTTTTCATGCTGTGTAACGTTTATAAATATCTCTTTGTGCATCAAAACTTCTCCTCTTCGGCCGTAAGGACCTTTACGTCCTCCGGTAGTTTCGCGTTAATGGAATCGATAAAATCCTGCGGCCTAACCGGCTTATCCAGATAAAAGACGGCCTCTTCGGACTGGCTCTCAAGCCCCAGCTTAAGCGCCCGCTTTATGCTTATCTTAAGACGTGGGCTGAAACCTTTCGTGATTGTGACAGGAAGGCCTGCCCGGCGGGATGCCCTCTGAAAAAGTCTGAGAAGGTCAAGGTGCGATATGAACGCCATATCGCCCGTCTTCGAGAATTTCACCATTAACTTGCAACTCATAAAATAAAAAAATTATCCGCCTTGAATACTGAAATACCAACTTAGCCGGGAAGGCCATGGGTGGTTATTGTCCCTTTTTCTTCACACGTTTTTTTGGCATTGTATCACCGCTTTGGGCGGCTGTGTACATTGGCACATAAGCCTTGTTTGACTGTGGAACGTCGCTTATCTGCTTGCCTGTGGTCATTAAATTTACTGTAATAAAAAATATGAGTTCCGTTTTTTGTTTTGTTGTTTCTTTCTTTGTAAAAAGCAATCCCAGATATGGTACATCGCCAAGCATATCTCCCAAAATAGGAAGCTTCTTCTTAACATCTATATCGTTTTCCTTTATAAGACCGCCTATAAAAATAGTGTCTCCGTCTTTTATCATAATCTGCGTCTTCGCCTGTCTAACTGAAAATACCGGGGCCACTATGCCGCTTGCCCTGTCAAGCGTATCATAGCGCAGTAAATCGCTTATCACGGGCGCCAGATCAACTGTTATTTCACCCAAATCGTTAACATGAGGGGTGACTTGCAATAGTATCCCGAGGTCCTTTGATTCATAGCCTGTAACCTCCATCTTACCGGTACTGGAGTTTCTTTCATAAGTCGGCATATTAAGGGTCTGGCCGACATTTATAAGAGCCGGTGTATTATTCAATGTAGCAACCCGCGGATTTGAAATTATCTCTGTATCTGACCGTGCCGATAACATTTCTAAAACTGCTTTAAATTCCGTAAAATCAAGGGTACCGAATGTAAAATCATCTTTAAGAGCAAATGGAAAGCTCTTAGCACCCCAGGGATTAGCTGGAAAATCGGCAGGCGGAACCAGCACTGCCGTCGATCCTGCCCCAGCACCCTGCGCTGTGGCTGTTGTTACCTGCGACAGTGGCGTCATCTTATTCATCATCGGGTTATCAATATCAAAATAATCAAAAGGCACTGTAGTCGGCCTCTTGGCCCCTGTAGCCGTAATCTTGACAATCCAGTCTATGCCCATCTTTTCGTCTTTCCCAAGCACGGTCTCTATTATCCTAGCTGATATAAGGACTTGCTCAGTCCTCTTATCAAGCCGCGATATTATCTGGCTTATTTTGTAAATATTAGTTGGAATGTCGGTGACAATAACGGTGTTCGTCCTTTCGTCGTACATAACCTTTCCTCTGTCGCTAACGACATTCTCTATGGCAGCAACTACTTCTTTTGATTTGGAATAGTTAAGGTTAAATGTCTGAGTTGTTAGCTCTTCTTGCTTCAACCTTTCAAGAGTAACAACCCGTATTATGTCCCCTTCTCGCTCATATGCGAATCCGTAGTTACGCACTATTATATCAAGGGCCGTCTTCCAGGGTTTATTTGTAAGCTTGAGGTCTACCACGCCTTTTACGTCCGGCGCAGGAACTATGTCCACCCCTGCCACATCAGAAATATAGGAAAGAACTGTCCTGATATCCGCACCCTTGAAATTAACGGTAACGTTCCCAGGATCAACTGGAGCTGATACTTCCTCGGAAGTCTTTACCTCAGAACTCTCGGTCGTAGAAGGAGCTGCCACAGCGCCGGCCTCTGCCGTCTTCGAAGACTCGGCAGCCGCAACTTTGGGCTTAGAAGAATCTGTCAAAGCCGCTTCGATCTTTTTTTCCTGAGCATAAGCTTCGCCTGGTGTTAAAGGTGCGGCCGTTGAACATAGCGCCACCGTAAAAACCAATAAAACTGCCAACAAGCATCTGCTGAGACTCTCGCGCATATTATCGCCCACTCTTTATACCTCCCTCTTCTTCCGTCAAACTCATCTCATAAGGTTTTCCGCCGAATAGTATCGAGACTTTCCGGCCCGTGATCTTTTTTATCTCTATATCCCCGAACTTATCACCCTCTTTGACAACCTCTCCGTTCAATATGGCCACCATACTCTTCCCCGCGCCGGTAGCTATACCCTCAAGTCTGATATCTGCCACAGAGGTGATCTCTTCGAGCCTTCCGGCCGCGGGCCTGTCCACTCCGACGAGCGGAACAAACGGATCCCTCTTGCCATGAGATTCGTACTGAAAATTTTCGCAATGGCCAAGAGGAACAATCATTACTAACAATATTATACTCACGGCCCCCATGGATCGTCCGAACTTCTCGTCTCTGGCCTTGCGTCCTGCAACTGCGCTCATTTGCCCTCCAACAAAACATACGTTAGAACCAGTATCTCGACATCATGCTTATTGCCTGCCGCCTTGCCACCCTTGACCTGGATATCCGCGACCTTCATGAAACGATCGCAGTTCTGAAGCCGGCTCAAAAAACGGCCAAGTTCATGGTAGCCGCTTTTCGCACTTATCGCTATAGGTATCTCACGATAGGCCTGGCCGGCCCTTGCTGCGCCCTCTTTGCCCGCTGCAGGCACTATACCTACGATCCTCATCTTCGAATCTTTCGCCATTTCCGCGAGGTCCTCAAGAAGCGTAGGCAGTCCCGCTTCTGTTGGCAGGGTCTTTTCATAGCGGCCTATCTTCTTATTGTAATCCTCGATGGTCTTGACCAGCGCGTCTTTCCTCGCTACCAGGGCCTCAGCGGCCATCAGGTCATTCCTGACCTTAGCGGCGCTGCTGAAGACGCGGATTATCTTCTTTGCCTGCGGTATCAATAAAAGATTTATATATCCGAAAATAACCGCCAGCGTCAAAACGGCAACCAGGATGATGGTTTTTTGCTCGTTTCCCTTAAGTTCTGAAAAAATTTTTATCATAGCGATGCGATGCCTAGTTAAAAAAACATATTATTCTGAAATTCATAACATCCTGGTTTGCTACTTTATCGCTCTTTGTTGAGACAAGTTCTATATCGCTGAAATCCGAGTAGAACTCGGCGTTATTTTTGAGACTTTTTATGAATTTCCCCACAAGGGCCGCCCCTTGTTCGCCGGCCGCTGCGGCATAACCGGTGATAACAAGAGAACCCGGCATCTTAACGAGTGCGCCTTGCGATTTCGGCTGTTGTCCAGTTGTCTGCTTTGTAACAGTAGCTCGCGGAACCGGCTTTTCATCATAATATAGTTCAGATAGCCATATGCCTTGCGTCACCGAGTCACTTAAGGCATTGAGCTTTTTCGCCCAGTCAAACCTGCGGGACATCAGTTCGTCTATTGCGGCTGATCGCTTGTTTATGTCATCCACTTTGACCTTGATTGCTTCCACCTCCTTTTTGGCGGGCATTATCTCAGCATACTTTTTATTAATTACATTAAGGCGCATCGCGCCCGCCATGCCTATAGTAAAAAGGGTAAGCTGTATGGCAACTACTCCTGCCGCCACTACCATAACTATATTGAAGACCGGCAGGTTCTGCAGATTTAACTCGGAAAGCTTGATATCAGCGAACGGAAGCTCTTTTTTCTTAAGCTCCGGCGGCAACAAATTTATTTGTATCATATTTTTGCTTCCTGCTTCCAGCTCTCGACTATCTCAGCGCAAGCCCTGTCGCGACGCTGAATGAATTTTTGAGGCTTCCCAATGCATCCATGTCAACATCCGGCGTATTCAAGAATTTGAAAGGATCCCAGCGCTGAGGCTTCGATTCAAGTATGTCTGCGAATGCTTCATCGAGGCCTATCGACTCAGAACCTCCGCCTGAAACATATATCTCGTCTATGCCCCTGCCGCTCTGGTTTTCATGATAACCGAACGAAAGTTTAACCTCATCTAAAAGACTCCCCAGCACCGGCCGCCCCCAGTCAGTTATTTCGCGCACCTTTTCCTTCGGCGTCATTTTGAGCTCTTCCGATTCTTGAAAGCTCAAGCCGGTCTTTTTAGAAATAGCGGTCGTCAGATCATTCCCCCCTATCGCTATGTCCCTCACTACGGAAAGCTGGCCGCCCCTTAATATGCTTAAGTTGGTAAAAGACGCTCCGATATTGAGTATGGCGACAGTCTTCGCCTGGTCTATGTGGGGGAAATTTGCTAAAAACGCGTTTGAGACAGCGAAGCTGTCGACATCGACACACCTTACACCGAAACCCGCATTTTCCACCAGCTTCACCTTCTGCATCACGGACTCTTTTTTTACGGCAGCAACCAATATCTCGACGTTCCCCCTCGTCTTGGCCACATCTCCTAACACCTGAAAATCGAGTATGCACTCGTTGATATCGAATGGGATGAGTTTTTCCGTTTCGTATTTAACGGCGCTTTTGAGCTCATCTAAAGCCATCCTGGGCATTGAGACAAGTCTTACTGTCAGAGATGGCCCGGAAATGGAGATGGTAAAATCTTTGGCGGATACCTTAAGCTCCTCGGCAAGGTTTTTTATAGATGCCGACACCGCCTCAGCCGGAAGGCCCTGTATCTTCTTGAGCCCGAAGGAAACGAGAGTCGGTTTTTCCGAAGGCGAAGAGGCCAAGGATATCTCCAGCATCTTTATGGAATGAGCTCCGATATCAAGGGCGACCCTGTTCTTCGGCTTCGGCTGGAAACGTCTAAATATCTCTAGTGCCATCGTTTTTGCCTACTTCCTCTGCCAGACCGGCGGGTAGTTAGTCTGGTTCTTCACCGAAAAGCCGGTGGTAAATTCATCTGGATAGCCATCGGGTATGCCGAGGGGTGCGCCCACTACATCCCAGTCCTGCGTAAGCTTGCTCATCATAAGATGCTTTTTGCCGGTATCACCTCCGGTATTGATTGTAAGAGTACCGTTACAATAAAACGACGCGTTCATCTTGCCTCCACCGTCCTTTACTATATTGCCGGTGGCGAAGATGATCAGGTCCCCTTTTGTGCCGCCGCTATGGCCCATTTCACCGGTAGTATAAACGTCTCCATACACTACGTATGTATTCCTGTCATTCTTGGCGTCATTGTCCGGTTGGTTAAGAGTCAGATTTCCCAACACTACGAGCGTATGGTTATCAGTCGCGCCGTCGTTATTCGTGACCGTGCAGTTTCCGTCTACAAACACTATCGGCACGCCATCGGTTATAGATGTATCAGTAAATGTCTGATCACCCACATAATGATAAGTCTCACCCGGGCTTATATTCAAATCCACATGCAATGGATTATTAGCCGCATTGTCAAGATAGGTAGTGTAGTAATAATAAAAAGCGTCTTTTTCCGTGATCTCGTCATCGGAATTATTATACGCGTTATCAGCGTTAAAAACACTTTCCTTATCCTGCGCTATCGCCTCTTGCCTGGTTACGATACCGTCCGAATTCGTATCGGTAACGTAATTACTGTCGTTGTTCGTATCGAAGGGCGTGCCGAGCCAAAAGTGGATCTCCGGCGTACCCGCGTTATCGATTGTAGCAGGATCGCCCGATATATCAACCCTTCCTTGTTCTGAAACTTCTGATGTGCCGCTCACCACAGGCCCCTCCATCTTTATCTTAGCCTGATTTGAAGCGCCGATAAGAGTCACGGCCCCATATGCGCCGGCGGCAAGAGGACCTGTGTAATCTACCAGATACCCTAACTTTACCGTCGCTGTCGCGGTATGATTATTTACCGTGCCGGTCGAGACTATATAAAACTCGTCTTCATCCTCCTGATAAGCTCTGGCGCTGTATGTCCCGATAGTGTTAGACCCGACGCTGATAGAGCCAGATTTAGTGGTATTCCAGTCGGGGCTTGTTGTCAGTGTCTTAAGATATGCATACATACGTTCGCAGCCGGATATCGCCACGTAATAGGCCGAGATCAAGAGGTCGTTCCTTATCCGAGTCGCCATAAGCTCGCTGCAGCCGATACCGATTATTACTGAGGCGCTCAGGATGAGCACAGCAAGCGAGACAGTAACAAGTATTATGATAAAACCCTTGCTTGAGCGTATCGTCATAGCGCGTTCCTCAGATATACCGTATCCGTATAGATCACAGTAACCGTGTAGGGCTGCTGCTGGCGCGTGCCGTAGACTTCTTTGGAGGCCGTGACGGTCACCTTTATTATATTTTTATGCTCCTCGTCTTCGGCATCCACGAACTTCTCGAATTTAAGGTCGGTTATGCCCAGCGTATCGTCAAGCCTGTAACTTGTGCCGCTTGTATGCTTGTAATAAACGACTCCCCGGCCGTTGTATGTCCCGTAATAGAACTCCCTCTTCACATTATTTCCGTCAGGTACCAGGTGATATTTTATCCTGCTTGCCGGATGATCCGGCTGGTCTAATATCTGCGGATACTCATTATCGCCTGGGTCCTTGTTTGCCCACGCAATGCCGTTGCGGCGCTTATAGGTAGTCGATCCTACGGTGTAGCTGCCTGCGACATCGCCTGAAAGACCCTTTACCGAGGTCACACCTTCTATTATATTGAGTAGCGCAAGCCGGGCAGACCTCTCGACATCAAGCCTGGGGCTCATCTCAGACCACCATTGCCAGACCATGACATAGATAGTCCAGCCGCTCGCTATCACCATCGTGCCAATTATAGCCGCTATCAAGACTTCCGCCAGCGTAAAACCTTTTCTATTCATTTTGGACAAGTTAACTATGGTCTGCAACATACGCTGCAGCTCTTTCTCGACTCGTCGGTAGGTTTGCCCCACCGAAAAGTTTCTCATCCCACTCCACTACAAATCCGACTTTTTTATAACGGCAAGAATTAGGTGGGGTTCCCTCCTCGTACGTTTCGGCTGGATATGGATCCGGAGCAATCGTCCCAGTCAGGTCATCAGCAGTCGAGGGTGTGCCCATGTCATCGATAGTAAACGCGATTGGATTACCGCTATCCACTGTTAAGTAATAATCCGTATCCTCTCCGCCACCCTTCCTTGCGCCAAACCCCCCAAGATATCCGGCCTTTATCTCCTGCTCCATGTATTGCCTAATGGTATTCATGGCCATCATCCTGTGCTTTGCGCGATCTACGCCAAGCCTGGAAATAATAAAGGCGCCCAGTATGCTCGCAAGCAGGGCGCCGACTAAAACTACCGATATCAAGGCCTCAACCAAACTGAGCCCCTTAGAGCCGATTTGTTTTTCCATCATATCCGAATAATAGATATTATATTAAATAATTTTATACAAATTTAGCATATAAAAACTTTATTGTCAAGGCACGCTAATAATTAAGCCATAAAAAATCACGCTTTTAAATAAATAAAAACCCGCACCTTCCTCTATGATTTACATCATACAAGAAGGTGCGGGGTAAGTTGCGCTTGTTGTGCGGTTCGAACCTCACGATTTTTACAGAGTATGATCTGTATTCGTGGCAGAGTTCGGACAGACTGGCGTCGCGCTGACATTGGCAGGCACTGGATAGTCGATAGTGCCCTCTCTTGGCCAGCTCTTTAAGTAATTACCAACTATATCAGCCGTCGTGAACGTCGCGTCCGACGCAGCACCGGTATCGATAGCCCACACCTGTATAGCCCCTTGCAGCTGCTTAAGGTTAGCGATACAAGCGTTCTTCTGCGCTGTCTGTCTGGCTCTGATGAAGTTCGGAATGGCGATCGCCGCTAACAAACCAATAATTGCGACAACGATCATTATTTCAACAAGCGTAAAGCCCTTCCTGTTCATCCTGATCATCATATATATTCACCGTCCTTCCCCCCAGGATTGGGTATATTTTAATCGCTCGTTGAGAAATAAAAATCCCCAACGCTCGACCTAATATACACCTCTTACTGCCTCAAACAGCCATAAAGGTCGCTTGGAGATTCTCTACTTAACCACATGTTATATATAATAGCGTTATATGGTGTTAAAATCTCCGCCTTCGACCTTCAATTATAAGTATACTTGATAAAATGCCGATTGTCAAGGATGCTAGACCCCTATTACGGTGGTCAGCTTGAATATCGGTAGGAACATGCATATGACTATCGATCCTATGACAATGCCGAGGAACGCTATGATAAAAGGCTCTATCATGCTAGTAAGCGCCCCCACCGAGGCGTCCACCTGCTCATCGTAGAAGTCGGCTATCTTTGAAAGCATCTTCTCCAGCTCGCCAGCCTGCTCTCCTACAGATATCATCCTCGTTACCATTGGAGGAAATATCTTTGACTTGGCAAGAGGCTCGGCAATGCTCTCCCCTTCGCGAACATTGGTCCTTGTGTTCTCGATAGCCATCTCCACCACTTTGTTGCCAGAGGTCTTCCCCACGATCTCAAGGGCCGACAATATTGGTACGCCGGCCTTTATAAGGGTTGACAAGGTTCTGGTAAATTTGCTGATAGCGACTTTCTTGAGAAGAATGCCGAAAACTGGGAGCTTCAAAAGAAAACCGTCAAATTTAAGCCGTCCCTTATCCGTGCGTATATAGCGGATTAGGGCATAGATGATCCCGCCTATCACAAGAACTATCAGAAGAAAGTATTTTTGCATAAAGTCGCTTAAATTTATAAGAAACATGGTGGGTGCTGGTAATTTTGCCCCGAAACCCTCGAATATAACTTTGAATATCGGCACCACCTTAAGAAGAAGAAGCGCTGTTATGCCGAGAGCCATGCCGCTCACTATGGCCGGATATACCATGGCAGACTTCACCTTCTTCTGCAGGCTGCTCGACTTCTCGAGATATTCAGAGAGTCTGTCCAGAATCTCGTCCAGCATGCCGCTCGATTCGCCGGCCCTGACCATATTGACGAATAGGGGCGAGAATACGTTCTTATGTTTTCCTAAAGCCGCCGAAAGACTGGAGCCGGTCTCAACATCGTTGCGAACATTCAATACTATTGCGCCAAAGGTCTTGTTATCCATCTGCTCGCCAAGTATGTCTAAGGCCGCTACAAGGGTTATGCCAGCATCTACCATCGTAGCCAGCTGTCTTGCGAACATAACGAGATCGTCCAGCTTAATCTTCTTCTTCCGTCCGCCCAGAAAAGGAAGCGGCACTTTGATCTTAGGCGCCTCTTCGACAACCGACACGATTATCAGGTCCTTCTTCCTTAGTAGGTCGATGGCAGAGGCGCGGTCCCTGGATTCTATAATCCCGCTTAGTGTGCTTCCATCCTTGTTCTTTGCGATGTACTTAAAGTTGGGCATAATGTTCCTTTTGATTCGATCGCCGCCAGCCTCATTAATCTTCCGATGTTACTCTCAGGACCTCTTCAAGCGTGGTCGTCCCGTTCACAAAATTCTCCAAGGCATTATCCCGAAGCGTCAACATCCCCTGTTCCTTTATACCGTAATTCTTTATCTCGTCGCTTGACGCTTTCCTCATGATCATCTCCCTGACAGCATCGTCTATGAGCAGAGCTTCGAGAATACCGAATCTTCCGTGATAGCCCGTCTTGTTGCACCTCTGGCACCCCTTGCCGGCATAGAAATGCTTAACGACGTCCGCTATCTCCCGCTTCAGGCCGGCCCGCTCCAGCACATTGGGCGGTATCACGACCTCCTCCTTGCAATAAGGGCATATCCTACGCATGAGCCTCTGAGCCGAAACAAGCGCGAGACTCGACGCGACAAGAAACGGCTCGACGCCCATATCGATGAGCCTCGTTATGGCGCCGGCCGCGTCATTGGTATGAAGCGTGCTCAAGATAAGCTGTCCCGTAAGAGATGCCTTTATCGCGATATCGGCTGTTTCAAAATCCCTTATCTCACCGACCATGACGATATCCGGACTTTGCCTTAAGACCGACTTAAGGCCGCTACTGAATGTCAGGCCTATCTCCGGCCGTGCCTGGATCTGCGTTATGCCCTGAACCTCGTATTCTACGGGATCCTCGAGTGTAATTATATTACGCTCGGGCGTGTTTAGCTGGGTTATTATCGAATAAAGGGTGGTGGACTTGCCGCTTCCCGTCGGACCGGTGACCAGTATCATGCCGTAAGGACGCGCGAGCGCCTTTTTGAATGTGGCGAGCGGCTTAGGCAGAAATCCGAGCTTGTCAAGCCCTATCGAGAGGCTCGATTTATCAAGCGCCCTCAGCACTACTTTGCCTCCGAAAGCTACCGGCAATATTGATACACGAAAATCTATCTCCTTGCCCTCAAAGCTTATCTTGAAACGGCCGTCCTGCGGCAACCGCGTCTCCGTTATATCAAGCTTCGACATTATCTTAAGCCTCGCTATTATGGCATTCTGGTTGCGCTTGGGCAGCGTCATAGCATCCTGCAGGTTGCCATCAACGCGATAACGGACCCTGAGGACTTTTTCGCGCGGCTCAATATGTATGTCGCTTGCCCTCATCTTCATCGCTTCGTTGAGGATAAGATTCACCACCTTGACTATCGGCGCTTTCTTTGACTCCTCCACGACCTCGCTTACATCGATTTTCTCCTCCTCTTCAACCTTCTCCACCTCAAGCGCGTCAGAGGCACCGGATTCCTCGATAAGCCGCGTTATGTCCTGTGCCTCCATTCCGTAATAGGAGGAGATCGCCTCTTTTATGTCGTTCTCGGTAGCTATGATGGGCTGGATCTGGTAATTGGTAAGCGTCTTGATATCATCGATGGCGAATATGTTCAGAGGATCGGACATTGCGATGGTAAGCACGTTGCCGATCTTCGATATCGGCATTATGGCGTATTGTTTTACAATTCTTTCCGGAACCAGAGCGATGACAGACTTGTCAACCTTATATTTTGAAAGGTCTATCGGCGGTATATTCAGCTGGCGGCTCATGACCACCATAAGATCCTTCTGTGAGATGTAGCCTTGCCACACAAGGATCTTGCCGAGCGAGCCTCCTATCCGCTTCTGAATATCGAGAGCCGCATCCAGCTGCTCCTTAGTTATGAGCTTGCCGTTTATGAGTATATTTATAAGCCTGTCCCTGAAGGATTCCGCCATATTCTATACCGTATCCAGGTCCTGTTCGCCGACTGTCACGCGCACAACCTCATCGAGAGTCGTTATCCCGTTAATGGCCAGGGCAAGACCGTTTTCCCTCAAAGTCTTCATCCCTTCTCGCCTTGCCTGCTCTCTTATTTTAAACTCTTCAGCGCCCGCCAATATAAGCTCCTTTATCTTCGGACTTAGCGTAAGGATCTCTATAAGACCGACTCTCCCCTTATAGCCGCTTCCCAGGCAGGACGGACAACCCTTGCCACGATGGAGCACAACCTTGCCCTTGGCGATCTGTATACCCACCTTGGAGGCTGCTTCCCTGTCCAGCTCATATGCCTCTTTGCAGTTCGGACAGATCTTCCTCACGAGTCTCTGCGCGCCGACAAGTATAACCGAAGATGTTATGAGAAATGGCTCGACACCCATGTTAACAAGCCTTATAACCGATCCGGTGGCTGTCGTTGTATGAAGAGTACTCAATACAAGGTGGCCGGTTAGCGCGGCCTTGATGGCGATATCAACGGTCTCGAAATCTCTTATCTCGCCTATCATTATGATATCGGGGTCCTGCCTCAGTATAGAACGTAGCGCCGAGGCGAATGTCAAACCTATATCGGGTCTGGCCGTAACCTGGTTTGCGCCTTCTATAAGATATTCTATCGGGTCCTCTACGGTAACTATGTTAACCTCCGGATCGTTGACATGCTCAAGTATCGAATAAAGGGTGGTTGTCTTGCCGCATCCTGTTGGGCCGCACATTAGTATCATGCCATGCGGCCTGGACGCGGCCTTCTCGATTTCAGCAAGCGATTTCTCGTCGAAACCAAGTTTCTTGATATCGAGTGTGGCCTGGGCCTTATCAAGTATGCGGCATGCCACCTTCTCACCCATGCTGGAAGGCAGGACTGATATCCTGAAATCTATTTCACGGCCGTGGAGTTTTATCTTGAAACGTCCGTCCTGCGGCAACCGCCTTTCCGCTATATCCAGGTCTGACATGACCTTTAAACGGGAGACGATAGCGTTATGGAGGGCCTTGGGCGGCCTATTGCCCTCGTGCAGAACCCCATCGACCCTGTATCTTACGCGAACCTCGTTCTCCAGCGGCTCTATTAGAATGTCGCTCGCCCTGGCATTGACGGCGTCCGCCAGGAGCATATTCGTTATCTTTACAACAGGCGCCTCCTGCGCTATCTTAGCGAGTTCGCCGCCATTGTCATATCCGGCAGTTTCATCTACCAGTTTTACACCGCCTTCGCCGGTCTTCATATCGCCGACTATCTTCTCTATCGCCGAAGTGGCATCCTCCTCATAATACTGGCTTATGGCTTCCCTTATATCCTTTTCCGTAGTTATTATCGGTATTATCTTGAATCCGGTAAGCGCCTTTATTTCGTCTATCGCGAAGATATTCAGCGGGTCGGCTACCGCTATCGAAAGAGTGTCGCCCATCTTGGACACCGGAATGATCATGTACTGCCGGGCTATCTTTTTTGGTATCAGTTTTATGACAGAAGGGTCTATTTTATAGCGGCTAAGGTTAATAGGAGGTATGCCCAGTTCTTCGCTCATCGCTATGACGAGGTCGCTTTTTGAAATAAAGCCAAGGCTCACCAGGACATCACCCAGTGACCCGCCTTTTTCCCTATGGACCTCTATAGCTTTCTGGAAATCGGCCTCCTTTATGAGGTTTTTTTCCAGAAGGATCTTCGCGAGTTTCTCTTTTAGTCCGGGTACCATTGTAATAAAACCTCTGGCTCTTTTTGCCTGGCAAAGACGCAAAAACCGCAAATGCGCTAAAGATTACCTTCGTTTCTTTGCGAGATTTCGCGCTTTTGCGGTACAGATCATCTATTTTTTGACGTAATACTTCTTTATCGCGTTGTTGATGTCGGTCATTGTGCTAACGAATACCTGAACCTTGCAATTCGACAGCATCTCAATATCTTCCACCGCTTGTATATTCAGAGGATTCGACATCGCGATAGTCAAAAGGTCTCCCATCTTGTCAATGGCTATAAGATTGTATTGTTCCGCGACATTCTGGGGCACGAGCCTCATGGCCTCGACGTTTATGTCGTAGCATTCGAGCGGAAGATAAGGAAAACCGTACTGGACTGTGAGCGCCTGAGCTATCTCTTCCTCTTTAGCATACCCCAGCATAACAAGGACCTGGCCTATTAGGCCTCCTCTCTCCTTCTGGACCTTAAGGGCCTTGTTAAGCTGCTCCTCATTTATGACGCCTCTTTCGAGCAGCAACTCACCCAGTTGCTTGGATACTATTCGCCTGATTTGGGTCATATCTTCCTACGCCATCCGTCGATATCGCGATCGCGCAAATTATTTCTTGAATAGTCGCGCAAGATCATCAGGATCAGACGTCCTGTCAAAGGCATCCTCGTAAGATATCAATCTCTTCTGATAAAGTTCGTAAAGCGCCTGGTTCATCGTCTTCATGCCCTCTCTCTTAGATGTCTGCATTACCGAATATATCTGATGTATCTTGGCCTCGCGGATCATGCTACGCACGGCCGGAGTAACAATAAGCACCTCTGTGGCAAGCACTCGCCCAGGACCTTTAACCTTGGGTATAAGCTGTTGCGAAAGCACCCCTACCAGAACAAATGAAAGCTGCGTTCTTATCTGCTCCTGCTGATGCGAGGGAAATACATCGATTATCCTGTTGATGGTCTGAACGCAGTCGGAGGTATGAAGAGTCGCAAACACAAGATGGCCCGTTTCGGCTATCACGAGGGCTGACTCTATAGTCTCAAGATCCCGCATCTCCCCTATCAATATGACGTCCGGATCCTGTCTTAGGACATGTTTAAGGGCCGCCGCGAAAGAATTGGTATCGCTGTAAACCTCCCGCTGGTTCACTATCGCCTTGGCGTTCTTATGAACGAATTCGACAGGGTCTTCGATCGTGACTATATGGCAGTTACGGTTCTGGTTTATCCAGTTTATCATCGAAGCAAGGCTTGTGGACTTACCGCTTCCTGTGGCTCCTGTCACCAGGATGAGCCCTTTTGGTCTTTTACAAAGGTCAAGCGCGACTTCGACAGGAAGGCCGCACTCCTCAAATGACCATATGTCATGCGGTATGAGCCTGATCGAGCCGGCAACACAACCTTTCTGCTTAAAGACATTCAACCTGAATCTACCCAGGGCCTCTATACTGAAGGCGACGTCCAGCTCCAGTTCTTGCTCGAACTTCTCTATCTGAGGCCTGGTAAGCATACTGTAGACAATGCTTCTGGACTCTTCGGCCGAAAGCACCCTGTCATCTACAGCCACAAGATTTTCATCCACCCTGAGCTGAGCGGGTGACCCGGAAGTGATGTGAAGGTCGGAGGCATTCCTCTCGACCATCATCTTCAAAAGCGCCTCACTACTATAAGGCATCGCACCCTCCTGCTCTTATGCGACCACTCTGTTCCTACCCTGCATCTTTGCCCGTTCTATTGAATCCATGGCCTTCTTATAAAGCTCGTCGCTCGTCGCACCGTCTATCGGATTCTCGCTCACGCCGACGCTTACGGTAAGACTTGCCTTGCCCTCTTTAAGGACATTGGCCGCTTCTATCTTCTTCCTAACTTCTTCCGCGATGTATGCGGCCTCACGCTTGTTCTTCTCCGGCAGAAGCATTGCAAACTCATCGCCGCCGATCCTCGCCGCCTTTCCTACGGGGCTGGTGTTATCCTTGATTATCTTGGCAATACGCTTGAGCGCCTCTTCTGCCGCCAGCTCCCCGCGGCTTTCTCGGAATTTGGTAAAATTATCGATGTTGAACGCTATGAAGGAGCAAGGCCTCTGGTAGAATATCGCGCGCTTTATCTCCTCCTCAAGCCTGCTTAATATGTACCGCTTGTTGAAAAGGCCGGTAAGATCGTCCCTGGTGATAAGCTCTTCGTTGCGCTTGTTTAAAATATCGCTCTCTATGGCTATCGTTATATGCTTGGCAAAAACGTTAACGAGCTCGACATCGTCGGTGGTGTATTTGAAATCGCTCAGACGGTTTCCCACTATAAGCATGCCAAACACAGATTTATCCGAGTAGATAGGGACCGCCAGAAAATTCTTAAGATTATTGTTTCTTCTGAAATCGTCAAGCTCTCTTGACAGTTTCTCGCTGCTGTCACATTTCAATATTCTGTGCTCCTCTAGCGCCTTATCGAGGATGCCATGGCCTTCCCTCCTTATCACCACATCTGTCAGTTTTTCCCTATCGAGATTGTATGATGTCCTGGCGATGAAATCGCCCCCATCCTCCCTCCCCAGGTATAGCACGCCAAAGCCGGTATCAAAAAGGGTGGCGGCCTTCTCAACGGCCATCTCAAGCAGCGGATCAAGCTGAATGGAACCGGCTGATATGATATCGCCTATCTGCAAGAGACTGGATAGCGTCAGGACCTTCTTGTGTATCTCAACGTTGATCTCTTTCATGCTCTGGCCGTAACTCTTAAGTTCGTCGAGATTAGATTTTATGCGCTGTGTCATCATGTTTATGGACTGACCTAGGGATCCCAGCTCATCGTCACCCGTCAAGGTTATCTTCCTACTGAAGTCGCCATCGGCTATGCGTTTTGCCTCATTTGACAGCTCAACAACAGCGTTGACCATCCCTTTGGCTAAAATAAGACCGAGAATGGATATGATAACGGCAATGAACACTATGAGATTAAGATCGACATAATTCTGGAAACCTGGAAATAGATATGGCGATATGGCATAGACGCATGCCAGAAGCGGTATGACAGCCATTAGGCTGAAGGCGATCATCAGCCTGTATCGCAACCCCTTGTTAATTAGCGACATCTTCTTAAGAATTCCCATGCTCGTCACCTCATATCACTAAATAATATTATAAGTATATTTATTTGGTGAAAGTATACTATATGGATCATGATTTGTCAAATTACCCTAAGCGAATAAATTCCCACGGCAGAATCTCATCTTTAGGCCTCGGCCTTGTCGCATAGAAATCCTGGTCCATTCCTAACGTTTGGAACGCTCTCGCCCAGACATCAGGCAAGAATCTCTCTTGCCAGGCGTCAAATCTCGCGCCGCCTTTCCAGGCAGCTTCTATCACACGCCCGAGCCGCCTATCTCCTCTCGAGAGCGTGGCCTCAAGATAACTCATTCCGAAATCATGAAAATCCAGATTTATTAGCCTTGAAAATATGCGTTTGCGTAAAATAGCTTTTTTGTGCTCCAATTCCTTCACCGAAGCCATAGCCTCTCGCTGAAATACCGTATGCGGCTTGGGGACAAACGCGTTAACGCTGACCGCGACTTGCGCAGGCCTGCCATCCAGACCTTTCTTCAAATCGGAGACAGAGTTTACCATATCCGCTATCTTCGCGACATCCTCATCGGTCTCGCCAGGCAACCCTATCATAAAGTAAAGCTTAACCCTCTTCCACCCTCTCCTGAAAGATTCCGCGACGGCATCGAATAGCCTGCTCATATCAACCGCTTTACCCAGAATCTTCCTCAAGGAGTCGCTCCCAGCTTCCGGCGCGAACGTAAGACCGGATTTCTTCACCTTTGAAATGAGAAGCGGAATATCCTTTGTCATCTGCTCTATCCGAAGGGAAGGCACGGATATCGATACCGCTTTGGCGCAGAACTCCTGATTAAGATCGTCGATCACCTTTCTGATCGCCGAATAATCAACGCTCGAAAGCGAAAGAAGCGATACTTCATCGTAACCGGTAGCCGCGTAGGCGGCCCTGGCAAGCTCAAGCACTTTTTCGCTTGAGCGCTCGCGGCAAGGTCTGTATATGGATGCGGCCTGACAGAATTTGCAGGCGTGCTTGCATCCTCGCATGACCTCGATCGCTATCCTGTCGTGGATAATTCCTATGTTAGGAACTATCTGCTTTATCGGATAATACGTGCTGTCCAGATCTTTTAAGGTCCTCTTGCTTATCTTTGCTGGAATGTCGTCTTCCGAAGGCGCAAAGCGCTTGATTGTGCCATCGCTATTGTATTCAACGCTGTACAGCGAAGGAACATAGACGCCGGGAATCTTCGCCAGTGCGCGCAGAAGCGCGATCCGTGACTTACGTGCCGCGGCTCGTGATTTCTTATATAAATCAATTATCTCCTCTACAACCTCCTCTCCATCTCCCACGACAAACGCGTCTATAAATTCCGCCATCGGCTCAGGGTTAAAACACGAAGGCCCGCCCGCTATCACAAGCACGTCATCCTCGCCTCTTTCTTTAGATTTTAATGGGATGCCGCCAAGCTCAAGCATGGTGAGAACGTTCGTATAGGTAAGCTCGTGGGCGAGACTGAAGCCTAATATATCAAAATCCCTCAGGCTCTTTCGCGACTCTATACTGAAAAGACGCGAGTCGTTCTTACGGAGCAAGTCTTCAAAATCAGGCCATGGCGCAAAAACCCTTTCGCATAGACAATCGTTTCGCTCGTTAAGAATTCCATACAGTATCTTCATACCGAGATGGCTCATTCCGACCTCGTAGACATCCGGAAAAGCTAAGCATACCTTTACCGTATCACCGGCCCAGTTCTTCCTTACGGCGTTCCACTCCCCGCCGATATATCTTCCCGGCTTTTGCACCGACAATAGGAGATCTTTAAGCTTCGATTCCATATTTAATCATTCACGATAAGGCCCGAGGAGCTCAAATAGCTTTGGATTGACTTTATATCCGTACTTGAGCGCAAGGTCGCACTCCTCGATCGCCCGCTTGTATTCTCCCTTCATGTAAAGGGCGACGGCGAGATTATTATGGGCAGTTGCATTATTCGGTTCCAGCGCGATGGCCTTCTCGCACGCAGCGATAGCATAGTCCGTCTGTCCAGTCACTACGTATACGGCGCCAAGATTAACATAGACGTCCGGCTGGCGAGGGTCAATTTTTATTAGTTCTCGGTATATCTCAATGGCATCCTGGTGCTTTCCCATCTTTTCATAAGCGATCGCAAGGTCATTGTTGGCTCTTATACTTTCCGGCGAGAACATAAGGGTCCTCTCGTAGAATTCTACAGGGTCCTTCCAGTAGCTGTTCTGCATTATGGTGAGATATAAGCAGCAGGCGACAACCGAGACAAAGGCAACTACTCCGATCGCTTTCAAATATCGGTATGAGCATATCTTACGAAAAGCCCATGCGACCAGGAGAAAGAAACCTATCGACGGAAGATAAAGCCAATGCTCTGCCATATATGCCCCTATAGGATAAACGTTAGAAACCGGTACGAGGGCTGCGGCAAAAAACAACACTGAAAACGACAAAAGCCCTTTTTCCAAACGGCGGCCTGTTATGGCAAAGATAATGCCTCCGAAAAAGATCGCGGCCCCCGCTACGGCGGCAGGCTCAGACATTTTAAAAATCTTGTTACCGTATTCCATGTGAAGGTTTAATGGAGCAACGAGTAGTTTCATATACCGAGTTACAGCCACGAAGAATCTGGGGAGACGATCGAGGACCGTTGTGGCGGGCTTCACATTGAATTCAGGCAAAAGATGGATTAAAACTTGCGTCCTTAAAAATATATACGCGGCTGTCATGATGAGAAGCGGCAGAAAAACAGAAAGTCTTGCTTTCCGGCGAAAGACATAATGATACACCAGTATCAAAACTGGAAAGATAAGGCTGTTCTCCCGCGAAAGAAGGGCCGCCATATACGATAAAAATATCGCGGCATAAAAAAATAAACCGCCCTGGCTGAGAAAGCTCACGTAACACACGAAAGATACAAGGACGAACAGCGTAGCAAGCGGGTCTGCCCTGCCGGAGATATAGGAGACGGCCTCGGTGTGTATAGGGTGGACGATAAATATAGCGGCGCATGCCAATGCAAGAAGTTTGTCCCTATACAAGTTTCCGACAAACCAGTATAGCGCGAAAGCAACGAGCACATGAAGAATAATGTTGGTGAGGTGATAGCCCTTGGGGTTGAGGCCCCATCTCGAATAATCAATCATATAGGTTATAATCTGTATAGGCCTGAAGAAATGAAAAGTCTTGCCTGTCGGAGTGACTATATTGTCGGAGACAAATATCGAGGGTATATTCGAGAAGTTCTTTATGACAGCGTTATCGGCGATGAGCGTGTTATCATCCCATATAAAGGAGCCGTCAATCGAGTTTGCGTAAGCAAGAACGCCGAGCGCAACCAGAGCCGCGAAAGGGGCGATCTTTTCAAGAAGCCTCACAGCTTACCCTGAATCTTTTCTACGGAGACTATCTCCGCTCCCGGATAATACCGCCTGAGTATCTCATCCGCCTTAATGCCTTTTTTCGCCATTCCGTAAGATCCCCACTGGCACATCCCAACACCATGACCCCACCCACGGCCGGTCAGAATAAGCTCCCCCCATTTAATGGAGACATCAAAGTTCGTGCTCCTAAGTTCGTTTGGCCCTAACAGCTGCCTGAAGTCCTTGCCGGTCAGCACTACTGACACGCCGGCATTATCCTTTATGCTGAGTTTATCGACCCTGCCCGACTCATTTCTGGAAAGAACGGCAACCGTCTCTATCTTGCCCATCTTGTAACCGGCTGAGGCAAGCTTTTCTTCGAGCTTCCACAACGGCATATTCTTGGTCCAGCTATAGTGCGGAGACTCAACACAAAACCCGCATTCAACACCATCGAGAGGAGGGATATTGACTTTCCATAGATTAGACGCGTCTTCGGTGCGCCCCGCGCATGTCGCATGATAATAAGCCGGCAAAAGCTCCCCTTTATAAACCAGCACCAGCCCTTTGGTAGAGTTCACGGCCATAGTCGTCGACCATTTCTCCGAACCGCTGCCACCATATACCTGAGAATAAATATCGCTTCTTAGGTCGTAAAGCTGAAGCCTGTTCTGTTTCGCCTGATACAAGGCAAAAGTTCTTGCGGCTATGGCCTGAGCTTTCAAGACCTCCATCGGCCAGCGGTGCGAAACTTCGTGATAAAGCACTCCGTATAGATAATCATCCAGCGCGATGTAATTTATTATCATCAGCCTGCCATTATCTTTCCTCAGGATGTCTATATCCCCCCTGAATCGCTTCCCACCCACATATATCTTGGAATTTTTACCGACCTTCACCCTTATGCCACCTATGTTCAGCTGCCGGGCGCCTACCCTCAAGCCGTCTTTCGTCGCGACAACTTTTGCCGTAAGGCACGGCCCTTCCATCAACACCCTGCTGGAATTCGTAGCGTATATCTTATAATCGCTCTTTAGCGATATGAAAGTCTCCGGTTTGTCGTCCGCTATACATACCCTGACGATCATCGCATCGTCAGTAAGAGGAGCGGCTAGGAAAACTGCCCAGGGCCATAGAATAGCCGGCAATATAATAAAAATAAACCGAATGGTCTTTTTCATTTACGTCTCAATAAAAACAAGGCCAAGGAAATGATTAACGACAGTAATATGGAGGTCGTTAGCGGGAAATAAAATGTCACGCCTTTTTTCTGGATATAGATATCCCCGGGAAGTCGGCCTAACCACGGCACTTTTGAGCCAAATGTCAAAATAAGGCCGAAGATTATTAGCGCGGCTCCGGAAATTATAAGGATCTTTCCTAAAAAACTCATCACGGACTTTCCTTTTATCTGGCCAGGCCGCTACCAGCGCGACTCTGCGAATCTTTGGATTTCGATTTTTGTTTTTTTTCTATTCTTTCTTTTTCCGAAAAAACGCATCCGCAATAATTCTGGCAGTATATACCTTTCGATCTGGCTGTATCATGAGATGCTTTGAACCCAGATCTGAAATCCTTATAATAAAACTTCACGCCGATCTTTTTCGCGATATCCTCACATAAGTTTTTTATCGTCTCCTGGTCCTGATAGGGGCTTCCAAGAAGCGTGGTGGTGAAAGCGTCGAAGCCGTTATCCTTGGCAAATTTCGCCGATCGCGCAATCCTCAGCCACCAGCATACAGGGCAACGGTTTGCTATCGCCTCGTTGTATACTATATGCTGGAAATATCCCTCTATATCATAGTCGCCAACCACAACGTTAAGGGACATCTCCTGCCCATATTTCTGGACAGATTCCTTTCTTTTGAGGTATTCGGAGTAGGGATGGATATTCGGATTGTAGAAAAAACCTCCTACCTTATGCCCCTCTCTGCGCAGTTCTTCAATCGGGTAGATGGCACATGGCGCACAACATATATGCAGAAGTATATTCACCGTCATCTCGCCTACCGCACAGAGTTCGCGATACAGCGCTGATTTTCAGAAACGCCGTAATATGCGTGCCCTGCGCGAATCAAAAAAGCTCCTTTTGCGCCTCTTTCGTAACCTTGCCGAATCCCATATGTTCGCAGGCTTGTTTGGTCAGTTCGCGGCCGCGCGGCGTCCTTTTAAGAAAACCGATCTTGAGAAGAAAAGGCTCGACTATATCCACGATGGTGTCAGGCTCCTCGTTCAGCGTGGCCGCTATAGACTCTATCCCGACCGGGCCGCCGCCGAAGGATTCATATATGACTTGCAGCACCTTCCTGTCCATATTATCGAGGCCCTTAGAATCTATCCTGTGACTCTTAAGGGCTTCCTCTGTGGCGGCGAGGTTTATTAGGCCATCTCTTTTAACCTGCGCCCAATCCCTAACCCGCCGTAGCAGCCTGTTCGCCACGCGCGGAGACCCCCTCGATCTTCTCGATATCTCTTCGGCCGCCTCTCTGTCTATAGGAATATTTAGTATCTTGGCTGAACGGTTTATTATTCTCACTAGGTCGTCCATATCGTAAAACTCGAGATGGTAAAATAATCCGAACCTGGACCTCATCGGGGCGGTAAGAAGGCCCGCCCGAGTCGTTGCGCCGATCAGAGTGAAAGGTTTCAGTTTAAACTTATATGTCTTCGCATATGGCCCCTTATCCATAATAACGTCTATCTCGTAATTTTCCATCGCCGGATATATGTATTCCTCCACAGTCCTCGAAAGCCTGTGAATCTCATCTATGAAGAGTACGTCACCCCGCTCAAGATTGGTTAATATCCCCACGAGATCTCCCGGCCTGCATATCGCTGGCCCGCTAGTCGTCGTTATCCTGGTCCCCATCTCGTGAGCTATTATATGCGCCAAGGAAGTCTTGCCCAGCCCCGGCGGACCTGAAAGCAGCGTATGCTCCATAGGCTCGCCGCGTTTCTTTGAGGCTTCCAGCGACACCTTTAGATTGTCAACTACCTCGCGCTGACCGATAAAATCCTTGAGCATCGAAGGCCTAAGCGAGATGTTCAGGATAACGTCTTCCTCTGTCTCCTGATTCACAACCGCCTTATCCCTCTCCGGCATCTTATTCAACGCCCCGAGATCCTGTTCGAGATCTATCTTCTCTCTATTTTTCTTCGCCATATTCAGCCCTATCGACCGTTAGTTTATAAACTTCCGACTACCTCTTCCTGCTTCCCTTGTATACTTCGTTAAGTATCTCCTCACAGGTCGCAAGTTTAGGGTTGCGTTTTACCGCCGCCTCCACCATATCGCGCGCCTCATTCCTCTTATACTGGAGCTGGAGCAATACCTCGACAGCCTCTTCTTTCACATCCTCCTTAACCGATGGCTCCTCGCCTGAGGGGCGGTCTTGTATAAGCCCGAACTTTCCTATCTTGCCCTGCAGTTTCGCGATTATCTCCCGAGCCTTTTGCTCACCGATACCAGGCAAAGTCTTAAGGAGCGACATATCGCCTCTGTCAATGGCGTCGGCTATCACAGAAAACGGCTGTGCCAGCGCCCTGCACGCCGCTTTCGGCCCTACACCTGAAACAGTTATGAACTGTTCGAAGAACTCTTTCTCTATCTCATTTAAAAATCCAACAAGCACCGGTATGGCCCTAGAAGGATCCATCTGGTAATAGTGGTAGGTAATGAGCCTGATGTTGCCATCTTCATCCTTGGCCTTTTCAATAGATTTCATTACCGCCGGCGGTATCATGACCTCATATGAAAAACCGCCGACATCGATGAGGACGCTCGACTGTTTTTTCTTCTGAATCTTGCCGCAGATCTGGGAAATCATAAACTCAAGCCTAAGGCGCTATTGCCCACGTTCGATCCAGCCTTAAAGCCGGTCTTTTATTCTGTTTCCTCTTTTCTCAATATAACAATAACTTATCGCCATCGCCAGAGCGTCGCTTACATCAAGCGGCTCGGGGAGTTTTTTAAGCCTCAGTATGTCCTTGACCATCCTCTGGACCTGATGTTTGGAAGCGTGGCCATTTCCAGTTACCGACTTCTTTATCCTGGTGGAAGGGTAATTGACTAACTTCACGCCGAATTTCCCGCAGACAAGACACGCCATAGCCCTGGCATGCCCCATCAATATGGCTGTGGTAGGATGCTTATAATGAGAGTATATCTTTTCCAGCACCAGCACACCGGGTCTGTGTTCAGTTATGATGCTGGAGATCTCATCGAATATCTTCTTTATTCTTTCCTGAATCGGGGTATTGGCCCTCGTCTTTATGACACCGGCCTCTATAAGAGCAAAGGTATCCTCGTCGATAACGCCATAACCTGTCGTGCCAAGCCCCGGATCTACTCCCAAGACCCGCATTATCCGCCTTTGTTTTAGGTAGTCAAGCCGCGGTAGAAATTCTAACGGTCACCCCCAAACCCACAGTCTGTCAGGCAATTAACTGGTGACCTATTTTATAAGCTCGTCCGGTATATCGAAATTCGCGTAGACGTTCTGCACATCCTCGTGTTCCTCAAGGGAATCAACAAGATCAAGAACCTTCTTAGCGTCTTCCCCGACAACCTTCACCGTGGATTTTGGAACAAAAGTTATTTCCGCTGATTCGATAGGAATCTTTTCCGCTTCTATGGCCTTCTTCACCTTGTCGAAATCCTTGGGGTCTGTCTTGACTGCGTAGTTCTCCTCCTCAGCGACAAGGTCCTCTGCCCCGGCATCAAGGACTATGCTCATCAACCTGTCCTCGTCTATGGCCTTCTTGGAAACAACGATATAGCCCTTTTTCTCGAACATCCAGGAGACCGAACCAGCACCGGCCATGTTGCCGCCCTTTTTGGAAAATATGGTCCTGATCTCGCTGGTTGTCCTGTTCTTGTTATCGCTCACCCCTTCAATGTATATCGCAACCCCACCCGGCCCATAACCTTCCAACGTTATATCTTCGTAACTTACGCCCTCGAGCTCGCCCGTGCCCTTCTTTATCGCGCGTTCGATATTTTCCGCCGGCATCGAGGCCTCCCTGGCGCGCTCTATCGCCGTCCTGAGACGCGGATTGTTCTCCGGCTTGCCGCCGGCACGCGCCGCTATGGTTATCTCCTTTATCAGTTTGGTAAAAAGCTGACCTCGCTTGGCGTCTGTAGCGGCTTTTTTATGCTTTATCGTTGCCCATTTTGAATGTCCACTCATGGTTTCCTCGCTGGTTAATTATTCTATTATACATTATATGACGTTCGGTTTTCTATCGGCATATATACTATCCGCCAAAAATACTATACAATGCTATTCTTCCGCCTCTTCTTTCTTTGTCAGTTTTGCCTTATCTATGATAGCTTGCGCCACATTGGACGGCACTATATCATAATGCGAAAATGTCATTGTATATGTTCCGCGCCCCCCGGTAATGGACTTAAGCTCATTGACGTACTTGTACATCTCCTCAAGTGGCACCTTAGCCCTTATAGTTTGAACCCCGTCTCCGCCTTCCATGCCCATTACGCGGCCCCTCCGCGAATTAAGGCTCCCCGCTATATCGCCCATACACTCCTCCGGCACAGTGATATCGACATCCATTATCGGTTCAAGGAGCACCGGCTTGGCCTTCATCATAGATTCCTTAAAGGCCTGTCTTGCAGCCGTCTGGAAGGCGATGTCCTTGGAATCCACGGGGTGGGTCTTGCCGTCATATACTATAGCCTTGACATCAACGACAGGAAATCCTGCGAGTACACCGGATGCCATCGCCGTCTTTATACCTTTCTCGCAACTCACGACAAACGGCCGCGGTATAGCGCCACCCACTACCTCATCCACAAACTCAAAACCCTTTCCGCGCTCAAGGGGCTCTATGCGCATCCATACTTCGGCAAACTGCCCCGCCCCACCCGTCTGTTTCTTATGCCGGTACTGCGCGTCCCCCTTGCCTGTGATGGTTTCCTTATAAGCCACTTTTGGCGTGCCTATATCTACTTGGACACCGGAACGGATCTTCATTCGGTTTATCATTATGTTTATATGCAGATCCCCCATGCCGTTTGCGATCATCTCTTTGGTCTGTTCGTCGCGCGTTATCTTGAAGGTCGGGTCTTCAGCCGTAAGCTTGTGAAGGGCGTTTGATATCTTATCCTCGTCGCCCCGTGTCTTGGGTTTAAGCGAGAACGCTATCGCTGGCTCCGGGAACTGGATATCATCAAACTTCACCTGTCTTTTTTCGTCGCATATCGTATCTCCGGTTGCAGTATCTTTAAGCTTAGCCACACAAGCGATGTCCCCAGCCGAAGCCTCATCCATCGGCAACTGAGCCTTTCCCAGAAGACTAAATACCTGGCCCACCTTCTCCCTAATCCCTGATCTCACATTATAAAAACCACCGTTAGAGGGAAGCCTCCCCGAGAAGACCTTAAATATAGATATCTGCCCCAGAAAAGGATCGGAGAGGGTCTTGAAGACCAGCGCCGAAAAAGGCGAGTTGGGATCCACGGCTATCTTGACCCGCTCAGCGCTATCGACTTTAACCGCCTCCACCTCTTTCTTGTCGAGCGGTGACGGCATATAATTGACTATGAAGTCGAGAAGCTCTTTAACACCTATGTTCTTCTCAGCGGATCCGCAGAATATAGGATAAATCCTGTTTTCGGCCACCGCCTTACGGAGCGCGCCCTTTAATTCTTCCGGCGTAAGCTCGCCTTTATCAAGATACTTCTCCAGAAGGACATCGTCAGTCTCGGCAACAGCCTCACAAAGGTTTTCGTAAACAGACTGCGCCGCTGTCTTATCGGAGTCTGGCAAGGCATCAATACCCTGTCTGGTGATAAGATTGACCACCCCTTTGAGAGAAGTTTCCTGGCCGAGCGGATAGGTGATGGCCACACAACCTTTGCCGAACTTCTTTCTTAGTGCCTCGACGCACTTACCGAAATCCGCGTTCTCTTTGTCGAGCCTGTTTACAAAAAATACGGAAGATACATTCGCGGCAACAGACATCTTATGCCCGCGCTCAGTCCCGATCTCTATACCGCCGGTCGCGCTCATAACTACCACGCTCGACTCCACCGCCCTCAAACCGCCGATGATCTCACCGATGAAATCGGTATATCCTGGCGTATCAATCATATTGATCTTCTTCCCGCCAAACGAAAAGGTCATTAGAGACGAACCGATAGAACACTTGCGCTCTTTTTCATCTTCGGTATAATCGGAAACGGTTGTGCCATCATTAACGGATCCCATCCTGGATATGGCACCGCCGTTGAACAAAAGCGCCTCCGTCAATGTCGTTTTTCCGCAACCGGAATGCCCTGCAAATATAAGATTTCTGATATCCTTAGCATCTGTCGCCATCGCTGTATTTCCCTTCCCTTATACTTAAATTCTTATATAAAACATTATATTTAAATAAAGTTATATTGCCTATTATAAGTAAAGGCTGAAAAAAGTCAAGATAATGATTTCCTGCTCTCAGCGTATAGGACTGGCGGTACCGGATTTCTCGGTCCTTACAGGCACTTTTCTGCCTGTAGCGTCGTAAGTATATTCGGTGGGCTCTTCATACTCCTGAGCGAACGTCTCTCCTCTATCATCTTCCGAATCGCTTAAAAACGGAATGGAGCTAAAACTCAAGCCGAATCCTGTGCCCTTGTCATCCTCAGCTGCGCCTGCGAAGCTGGCAAAAAAAACAAAACAGACCATGACTGCCAGAGTCGCTATCTTTACCATATCATCCTCGTCTACTTTTTACGTGTACTTACACCGAATATCGAATAAAGCGGGCAATAGCCCGTAAACGATGTCAACAGTGGCGCTATGCCTAGAACGCCCAGCCAGTTCTTGTAATATAGCCCCGCGCCGATGATTATTATCCCTGCAACTAGACGCAGCGATTTATCGGTGGGGCCTATATTCTTTGTCATTACATCCTTTATATTTTCGAAGGGTTACAGAGATTTCCGCTATCATGAGCAGCCCTTCCGCAATTCTTACAGTAATACTGGGAGTCTTTCACTAATTCTTTTATCCTGCCGAGGTCTTTTCGCAGAATTATCCTGCAAAGATGGTTCTCCTCATGGCACTGCTGGTCGGTCCTGCATCTGTGGATATAGTCTGAACTCACGCGATCCTCCTTTTTAGATCTGCCAAAATGAAAAGAGCGGCGTCCTTTTTAGCGTGTACCATATAAAGGCCCGGCATCCTCTGTTTTATCCGGATCTTTTGGGACATCCTGGTCCACCGCATACCTTCGGTCAGCAGCATCCGTCGCCGCGCCAGTTCTGTTCTCGGAATACGAGTACGGATTTACGAATGAAGCCTTTATTGTTATCGCGGATTCGTCATCATAACTTAAGGCAAATCCGCCCATAAATGCAAGAAGCGCCACCATCGCGACGAATGCGCCCGGCTTTACATCCACTGACCAATCCGCTAGCCATCCCATCATGTATATAAAAGGCTTTTCGTTTTTCCGAACTATCCTTTAAAAAGAAAATTCTTGAAAGACCACGGGTTTTTGCTATCCAGATAAAAATAAGGGTTTTCTTTAAAAAACAACTGGTAATTCCGAAACGGCGTCCAATCCGAAGGTATCGAGATAAACTCGCCGAGATATGGCCTGGCTATATCCAAGACATATTCATGAGAAATCTCTTCTGGGACTTTCAGCCCCTCATTGGGGTGCTCTATACTCCATCTCACTGCCGCCACCAGCCCTATGGCAACCTGAACGGTCGTGGCGTTCTGATGAGGAACGAGCCTCCTTGATTCTTCGATAGAAAGAACGCTGCCGGTCCACCAGGAATTATACTTATGTCCCATCAGCAGCGCTCCTAAAGAATCGGCGCCCTCTATTATCTCGTCTGACATTATGCGAAGCCTCTCCTGAAGCTCATAGTTCCTGCATCTAAGCTCATGGAGTGACGCTATAGTCTCATTACAAGGCATATAAACATAGTGCACTGTAGGGCGGTATATGACCTTCTTTTCGCGCCAGACAGTAAGAAAATCCGATATGCTGAAAGATTCGGAGTGACGCACCGCCATTCCTACTATCTCCTCGTTTGGGACCCATGATCTAACCCATGTATTCATGCCCATGCGAGAGAGAAAAATCTGATTCCGCGGACCTGTAGGCGGAAAACTGGCTGAGACCGGCACATCCGTCTCGTGCGTCCCCCACCCCAGCTCTGATGGTGCGATGCACTCCTCTCTCAAGGCCTCGATGCACCATGTGGCTACGAACTCGTTTTCGCGCTTCGGTATGCCTGATATCTGTCCGTCCTTTTCACTGACATGGATGACCTTAACGCCGAGATTCATCGCAAGACGCGCGAACGCGCCCTCAGATAAACACTGCTCTATAATTTTCGCCTCCTTCTTGTTCGTCGTCTTATCCCTCAAAACGCGCCTCGCGATATCTATAAGGCCTTTCTTAGTAAAATGCGAGATAAGGCCCGGATTGGCTCCGTGATCGATAACAGCTGTGATCATCGGCTCCTGCCATTTAGATACCGCCTTCCGCAGCTCCAACTGCATATGGTAAAGCGACTTCTGGAACGGCGTTTTTTTATGAATATCGGCGTAGGGATCCCACTCTTCCATGGATGTGCTCACATACAAAACTCTGTTGTCATGGCACCAGTTAAGCATATCAACCGAGCCTATGTTCCAAGCAAGGTCTATCACGAGCCCTTCGCTGGAAACGTGCCTTGATAGGATAGGCGCGAGGTTTATCGGCGTGACTCTTTCCTGAAAATAATTTAGGCCCTTTTTCAACCACGGCCTAAGGGTTTCTCGTTTATCTGCAAAATCTATCACCGTAATATTTTTATAAGGGATATCGACATGCTTCAAAAGCAGCGGAAGCGCGCTCCTGGCGACAGCGCCATATCCTATTATAAGAACTTTATTCTTAAATTTAACGCGCATACATCGTCTCCGCTAATAACCCGCGGTAACCTCTTTCTCAATCCTCCCGAAAACAACCTTTACGGCATCCCCCCGCCTCACGTCGGGCAGTCTTATCGGAAGCGCCAGAATCTTCCTTCCTTTCTTGGTCTGCATGTGCTTGAAGTCTGCCTGGTCAAAACTCTGCCTAGCCGCAACACCATATTCCTCATACGGAACCCTCTCCGTAACAAATCGCTGATTTATACCCCGCCCCTCCATCTTGACCTTGTCGCGAAACTTTAACATAGTTTTGTATATTATTATGCTTCCCGAAGCGGCGCACTCATTTCCGCTATTATCATAGAATATGACGTAAGAATTATTATCTTCGATGTGGACATCGATATCAGTGATAATGGATCCGCTGGAACTATCTTCCGCCAGGCCTCCAGATGCCAAATTCAGAAATAGGCAAAAAACCGCAAGGAAAAATACCGAACTATTCATTTTGCGCCTTGCGCCTTGTGCTCTACCTTTCGTCGCGCAATTTAAAAGGGACGTTAGGTATTCCCTGATCTCCCAAGACGGTCGCCATGCTAGCCTGTTCATAGGGATCGAGATCGTCCCTGTCTCTGAAAAATCTCGCTGTCAACCTTCCCGATTCGCTGAACGTCCGCCGCTCAAGCGGCTTACCGTATTCGTCAAAAGACATCTGCGCCACAAGCCTTGTCCCGTCGTAATACCATCTGGTGGCGGCCCAGCCGTCCAGCCCCGAGCGAAGCCTACCTTTCTCATCGTAATAAGCCATCTCGACCTTGTTGCCATAGATGTCATATTTTTCGAGCTTTTCGACGCTGCCGTCAGGTCTCACAAACGTCTTCGCGCACAACCGTCCATACTTGTCATAAATATCCGCGCCTCTTACCCTGCCGTCGTCAAAGTACTTGTAGTCCTTGAGACTCTCTACATCTCCTTCGGCGCGACCATAACATGCAACCAGAATCAGCCAAAGCGCTATTACCTCAATGCGCATCACCCTACCCTTAAACAATCTTTATTCTGTCTGCCCCTCCGTAACATCCTTCTGCGAGGCGCCTGAATCTTCACCTGAATCGTCCCATGTGATATCGCTTTCGGACGCCTGGCTGGCCATCTTATCCTCAGCTTGCTGCTCTTCGGCATCCACAATCTTCTGCTGAAACTCAGAGGCGTTCTCGAGCGGCCCGGCTTTGGCGATTCCACAAAGAACCCCAAATATCACAACTACGGCAAAAACCTTTATCTTTTTTGGCATAAAACCTCCTTTTTATTTATAGTATTACCATAAAAGGCGGCTGGCAAGTAAAAAGTCAGGATGTGTATATTTTTTTATACTCGCTTAACATTAAGCTGCGGACATGCGCCGCGAGCTCTTTGCGCGACATTCCATTGGGCAAAACCGGTTTTAGAAAATAAAGATCAACCTCAATCGCTGAAAAGGCAAGTACATTCCAGATATGCGGCAACAGAGTCATCTCTCCGTGCCAACAGACGGTCTGTCGTCCCGGCACTTCCTTATAGCGTGTTATAACAGGTAATATCTGCGTCTTGCCCGTTATGGCTGCCTCGAATGAAGTAGATTTAAAAGGAAGTATGCCGCGTGTCCCATCAGTGGTAGTTCCCTCTGGGTATACTATGAGGTACATCCCGCGTTTCACGGTCTTCGCAAAATCCCTCAATGCCTTCCTTGACGCCTGTTTCGATTCTCGATTCGTCCATATCGGCTGGCTAAGACCCAGAAACCATCCGAGAAGCGGCCAATGTGCTATCTCGGACTTTGGCGAATAGCGCAAGGGAAGAACAGATCCATGAGCCACAATATCTATATAGCTTAAATGGTTTGATACAACGAGCCCACCTTGAGCATCCGGTATGCTGCCATGCACCGAAACGCGCAGGTTTACTATCCGGGCAACACCCTTGTTCCAGTAATGCACGAAGCGGCTAATCCTGCTGACCCGTCTCCATCCGCCCTGAAGCTGCCATGGTATGGATACAAGTGCCAGGAATGTCGACCAGACCAGAAGGGCTGTTATTCTGTATATGCGTCTTAGAAAAGCTATCATTTTAAGCCGAAACACCCCTGTAATTAAAATGATTCTTATAGCGCGCTGGCACTTTGCTTACATCAACAAGCACAAAGAAATCGATCGTGCCGAACTCTCTATCCAGGGCCGGCTCGCCGCATATACGACCACCCAGCCTGAGGTAGCCCTTGAATATAGGCGGTATCTTCTTCCTTAAGGCCGCTTCGTCAGACAGCAACTTCTTGATATCGTTTCTGGGGGGTCGGGCCACCTTGAAACCTGGTCTCGGTATCACCATAAAATCTTTTGACACCTTGCCGGTTCTTGAAAGGTACTCATGCACCGCCCACGCCGTCCTTGGATCGGTCCCGTCGAGACTTACGCACCCCAGCATGTAAGTCAGCTTTGCCCGCACAAGCAGCTCCGCGATCCCGCTCCACAGTAAAGCGATGACAACCCCTGACCGATGGTCTGCGGAAACGCATGTCCTCCCAAGCTCCAGGCACTTATCGGCTATGCTATAAAGTCCGCGTATCTCGTATTCCTTGGACGAATAAAATCCCTTAGCGGAATTAGCCACACAGCCCAGATGGGCACGATAAGTCCCGACGACCTTGCCTGACTCTTTCTCAATGGCAATAAGGTGAAGGCAATATTCATCGAATTCATCGAAATCGATCCCGTATTTCTCCGCGCCCCTGAGACCCCTGCCCTGTTCTATATTAAACACTTCATACCTCAGGCGCTGAGCGGCCTCGATCTCCTCGTGGTTTTCCGCCACTTTCACGATGAACCGATCGCTCTTCACAAGTATCGAAGGTTCGACTATTTTTTTAGGGAAATTTTTAATCATTATAAAATATCAGATGATACTATTTCCGGTCATCCTCGCCGGCGAATTCGATCCATTCGAGGTCCGCTATAGCCGATGATTTTGTATATTGGCTATTGCAAGATACTGCAAGGTATATTTTCTCAGGGCAGAATCCCCACGCCCTCCTGAAGTCATCTGCGACATTGCGCTCCTCTACGTACCATTTAGATCCAACGCCATCCTCGGCGTTCCTCAGCGTATACCACTTTATCTTAACCCCACCCAGTCCGTAATAGGCCTCTCCCTCCGTTCCCTTGGGGGTATCTGTATCCCATCTGTACGAAACGCTCTTGTTATCAATTGCGCTGCCGGTACCCACATATATACCAATCGCCTGATCATCTTTTGACCTATACCTGCCATCCGCCCCCTTCGGAAGCTTCAATGCCCTCCATCTCCAGCGAAGAATCGGCGTCTTCTCGAGGTCAACACCGTCGACGCTTGTTATAAGACTTCCGCTCGCTCTATCCGCCCGCATGCGTAGATAAGAAAGTTCTTGCTCATTATCCGATTCTATCGAAAAAACGGCCTTTCTGGTTCCGGGCTTACCCTGCATCTTCCAGCCTTTAAGCGCATCCGCCGTATCCTTTACCGAAAATTGGCCGAAGTCCTTCCTCCACGATACGATCTTTTCTTTTACGTAAGTCACCCGCACCATTTTTAACACAACCTGACTATAAAAAACAGCGCGGCGATCGTAACCGCGCATATAATTATTGCTACGATAACGGCCAGCTTCCTATTCTTCTTTTTCCTCCTCCTTATCCATTGTTTGATCCTTACCTGGATCTTGTAGCGCCTTCTGCATAATCTATTGGCTATTAACTTCACGCTATCGTCGCTACGCCCTTTCGTATCACCTGTAATTGCAGAATGTCAGCGCCAGCGGAAAATCCATCTTTCGTAAATGGGCTATCACCGACTGTAGATCATCTTTATTTATTTGGCGAGAAGACCCTCACCTTCTCGCCTTCTATCTGGGCCTGGACTTTGAGACCAAGCGACTTTATAATCTTTACAAGATCCTTGGCCTTATCATGCGGAATCCCGTATGCCAGGTCGGCCACCTGTTGTACACAACCACCGAATACCTTCTGCTGATCCCTGAAGGTAATGAGCTTGATCGATACGCCGCGCTTTGCTAGCTTGTTAGCCAGGATATCCCTTAGAGAACGTAGCTTAAAATCGTCGTCTCCAAGAAGAGTTATCTTCTTCTTCTCGGCGCGGTTATATTCAATAGAAGACCTGCTGCCCTTAAAATCGAACCGTTGGCCAATTTCTTTCTTAGCCTGATTGACCGCGTTATCGACTTCCTGCAAATCCGCTTCCGAAACTATATCAAAAGAGAAAATTTCCTTGGCCATTTTTATTTTGCGGCGGCTTCAGCACTTCCCGCCCCTTTAAATTGGCTCATTCAGAGCGGCGTCTCTGCCCAGCTTGGGGCGAGCCTTAGGCACCTGCCGCCCCAGGGCATCTTCCTCATAATAATATCGGTCTTCGGAATCAGCGCCCATGGCGTCTTTGGATATAATACGCTTCTGCCCTGAAGTATATTCGCTAATCTTGTCGAAAACGGCGGCTATGCTGCTCGAAAAGAAATCGTCTCTTCCAATCTTGGCATCCTCCGCGTACAGCGGCATTCCCAAAATCACGATGATTCCCATAGCCGATAAAACCCATATAAGCTCTTTAGCCATTGATCCTCCTTGTTTCATTGGAAAGAAGTAATCGACCTTTATATACAGGATAAATTTTAGCACAAAAAAGACGCCTTTTACAAGCATCCTTTTCGTAATGTCTCTGTATGATATTAAAACTTACAGAGGCTCGTCATTGTGGAGGGATCCGGCCGATTTGACTGCTGTGGAGGCAGGGACCTTCTGGCCAATGGCATTCCTGATATATTGACCTTCGGTATTTTGTCTATCTTTAGACATATCTATATCAAGATTTCCGGTCAATATAGCGTTTGCCTTATTGAAGACTAACGCTACCGTATCTGAAACTAGATCCAGCCCCTTAACCTCTTCTTGATAGTGGCTCTGTCCGTCTTCGCCCGCTATAACAGTGGCACAACTTGCGACGCAACAAAAGATTGTCAATAATATCGCCCTATTTGTTTCTATCACATTAAACATGGGGTCTCTCATTTATTGATTTTAAAAAAAGACTCAACTATCGCCGACTACTAGAGAAGGATATTTTGCTGAATAACCTATCCTGCTTTCTTCCCTTTTCCCATCTCCTCCCTTTGCATCCTACCGAAATATCTATCGGCTTCTTCTACGCTAGCAAATACCTTCATAGTTGGGAGCACATTAACTATATCAAATACCTTCTTTATCTGAGGCTGAAGCGAGGTCATAATAAACGTCCCGCCCAACTTCTCAATGCTTTCCTTTGCCTTTAAGATGACGCAAATACCCATGCTTGTGATATAGTCTACCCCTTCCATGTTAAGAATAAGTAGCCTGGCACCCTGCTTGATGGCAGCGGTCAGTTGCGCCTCAAGGTTCTTATAAGTATCGGAATCTATCTCGCCCTCAGCCGCTATGATAAAAGCGCCTTTCCCTTTATCAACAACACTTATTTTTAGTGACATAACACCTCCGCCCTGGTATTGTTATATAACAAAAAGGAGACAAGATATGATAAGAATATTAGCGTCACTTTTTTCTGTTCTGTTAATCTCTATCATGCTTTTTGTGCTCATACCCGTTGAAATAAAAGATACTGATAATGGCAAAACCTTTGAAATTTTGCGATTCAGAATTATAAGGATAACGCTATTATCAAATGCCACAACAGGTTATAGCTGGCAGGTCATATCTCCTACCGATACAAAAATCCTGCGAAAATACTATTCCGTCTACAATCCTGCTGCGGCTGGTCTTGTGGGCGCGCCCGGCCAGCAAATATTTACGTTCCGCGCGATTGCGCCCGGCACCGCGGTCATTAAACTCGTCTACCTCCGTCCCTGGGAAGGCCTTCAGAAAGATTCAAAACCATTCTCCGTCACCATTCACGTAAGATAATCGGCGTTGCGCTATATCTATACAGCTTCAATGGTTGAAGGCGGTTTTGTCGTTACGTTGTATGTCACACTGACTACGCCAGGAACCTCCGTAGTTATCCTTTGCGCCAGCCGCTCAAGAACATCATAAGACAGCCTGACGGGCTTGGCGTGCCTGGCGTCGATACTATCCCAACACCGTATTTCTATCTGCATGCCAAAATCACGCTTGCCTGCCCGCATACCAGTCACTCTGTCTTCATGTAGAATAGCCAAGTACTGAAATGCCTTGATAGATGACAACTCATCTTCCGTGATAGCGGTGGCAAGCCGCACTATCTCTATCCTGTCAGGGGTTACCTCCCCTATAACTCGAGCAGCAAGGGCCGGTCCTGGGAAAGGTATTCTGTTATACACGGATTCCGGCAGACCTAAAGCGGCAGCAACCTTTCTGACGCCGTCCTTGCGCAGTCGCACGAGCGGCTCAAGGATCTTATAACCGAAAGCCTTCTGCGGATCTATGCCAAGTTGCTCGAACACGTTATGCTGCCTCTTTATGCCGGCAACGGTCTCGTCCACATCGGTAAGTATGGTGCCCTGCAAAAGGTACTTGGCACCTGACTTCTTGATGAGGTCCGCAAATACCTTCTTGTAGAAAGTCTGCGTAATGGCTTCGCGCTTCTCCTCCGGGTCCGTTACACCCTTAAGCGCCGCAAAAAACTCTTTTTTTGCGTCAACTATCTCGACGGGCACGCCGAGACCCTTAAACATCCTTGCTATTTTCTGCGGCTCGTCCTTTCTCATAAGACCGTTATCTATAAAATATGTTTTAAGCCTGTTGCCGAGCGCCTTATGGCCCAGCATAGTCACCGTTGACGAATCTACGCCACCTGATAGAGCGTTTATTGCCAGGCCATCGCCAACGGTATCTGAAAGTCTCTTCGACTCCTCCTCTATGAAAAGATCAGCATCCATCTCCGCTGCCTTCAATTCCTCTATCTTCGGCATAGACCCTCCTGTCTTTTTATCAATAGACCTTTCTTTTTTTCAGCTTTAACCAGTCCTTCAACAGCGACTTGCATTCATCTAAAAGAAAGCCGCCCTCTATCCTCACCTTGCTCTTGCCTTCTGCCTTCATCTTGCCGGCCGGGATCATCAGCTCGTTAAAACCCAGCCTCCTGACGTCAGGGATGCTAGTCCCGTATATTATCCTATCTATCCTGGCCCAGTGTATAGCTCCGAAACACATTGGGCAAGGCTCGGTCGTAGCGTATATTTCGCAACCGGAGAGGTCGTAGCTTGCCAGCTTCTTCGAAGCGCGCCTTATCGCGTTTATTTCCGCGTGGCAGGTGGCGTCATTGCGTCTTAGGAGAGTGTTTCTCTCGCAGGCAAGGATCCTGCTTCCCTTGACAATACACGCGCCGAATGGCCCTCCGCTTACCGTCCGCAAATTCTTCCTCGCCTCCGCTATCGCCAGCCTCATCGGCCTCTCATCCGCTTCCATGTCTTTTTCAAACGCTTCCTTTCAGGTCTTTGGTGAGAAAATAGCTGAGTATGGTCCGGATTACGACTATTGCGCCCAGCATGCCGAGGCTCTCCCACGTCGGTGTTATTATCGTCTTCACAATATCGCCGGCTATGAAGAACTCGAGGCCCAACACCAGATAGCTTCCCAATTTGACCCTGACGACCTCGTTAAACTTGATCTTATCTACCTTTGAAAACAGCTCCTTATTCAGAAAATCCCGGAAAGAGGTCGCTACTCCGAAAAGGATGATGAGCGCCCCTACTATATTGAGCGCGAAGCCTATGCAATTCACTATATCATGGAATAACGCCATGCCTGCCTCCTCATACGCTCTTTAACGGTTGCGGTTCAACGCCCTTTCGCCAGAACAGAAACAAAAATACCTTCTTCATGAATTTGAACATCATCGCAAGGAACCATATGGAAAAGACGATGAACACCATGACGAAGATCGCGGTGATAACAGGATGTTTTATGATAAGATACAATACGCCTGCGACGGCAACGTCCTCGGTAATGCTGGCGATAGGGTTGGCCCCGGCCATCGTTGAGTTTACAGCGACCCTCGTCGTTGCCTTCGTCAGGTGCGAATCCATCGCCACCGAGCCGGAGAGAAGCGCGACCGGAACCTGTACGACAGGACCGGCGCTCGAGAAGGCCATGAACCCAAGCACCGCGCCCGCCGCCGGCCTTATGAACGTCTGTATCGAATCCCAGATCGAATCGACAATAGGTATCTTATCGGCCACAAACTCAACAGCGTACAGGATTATCGCTGTTAATATTATGAGAGGATGGCCGAGCACCTTCATCTCGCCAGGCAGATCAATCCAGTGCATCCGCTGCGCTATGCCAAGGCCGGCGACCGTCATGTACAGATTAACGCCGGACGCCCAGGTCGCGCCAAGTAGCACACCTATGGAATTAAGGACGTTCATCGGCTATGTGTTCCCCGTTGGCTTCTCCGACTCCTTGAGC
>JAMWCX010000001.1:409788-705691 GCA_023818895.1 Candidatus Omnitrophota bacterium
CACTTTAGTGTCACTCCTTCGGGCTACATAAGAATTTACTTGACCCTAATGGAGCACCCCTTCTTCCGAAGTTACGGGGCTATTTTGCCTAGTTCCTTAACGACCCTTAGTTCGAGCGCCTGAGGATATTCTCCCCACCTACCTGTGTCGGTTTGCGGTACGATCACCCGCCAAACTCACTACAGAGGTTTTTCTCGGCAGTGTGGACCAGAGAAGTTCGCCCGCACCGTAGCTTGGGCTCCCATTCGGCTCTCAGTCTGTTAAGACCTACAACCTTAGACGACCACATCCAACCGGTCGATTCTCTTACCTCCTGCGTCACTCCGTAGCTGATAACGCGTAACGGGTGGTATCTGAATATTAAACAGATTTTCCATCACCTACGCCTTTCGGCCTCGGCTTAGGATCGACTAACCCTGGGTGGATTAACCTTCCCCAGGAAACCTTAGGTTTACGGCGAATCCGTTTCTCGCGGATTTTTGCGCTACTTATTCCGGCATAATCGCTTCTAAGTCCTCCAGCAGTCTTCTCAGTCTGCCTTCACAGTACAATAGAACGCTCCCCTACCACTTGGAATGTCCGAAGACATTCGCAAATCCGAAGCTTCGGTACCATGCTTAGCTCCGATCATTTTCGGCGCGAGACCACTCGACCAGTGAGCTGTTACGCACTCTTTAAATGATGGCTGCCTCTAAGCCAACATCCTGGTTGTCTAAGAAATCTCACATCCTTTACCACTTAGCATGGATTTAGGAACCTTAGCTGTCGGTCTGGGCTGTTTCCCTTTTGAGAACGCAGCTTAGCCCGCGCTTTCTGAGTCCAGTGATACGGTTGGTAGCATTCAGAGTTTCGTTGGGTTCAGAAACCCGGTAAGGCTCTTAGCCCATCGAGTACTTTACCTCCACCAACTATGACACCAGCCTAGCCCTAAAGCTATTTCGGGGAGAACCAGCAATAACCAAGTTTGATTAGCCTTTCACTCCGACCCTCAGCTCATCCCATAACTTTTCAACGTTAACGGGTTCGCACCTCCAGCTGGTTTTACCCAACTTTCGCGCTGGCCAAGGGTAGATCACCTGGCATTCGGGTCTGCTTGACGTTACTAAATCGCCCTATTCAGACTCGCTTTCGCTACGGCTACGGCGCAAGAACGCCTTAACCTCGCAACGCCCAGCAACTCGCCGGATCATTAACCAAAAGGCACGCGGTCACACATTGCCCTTGCGGGCCATAGTGCTCCCACCGCTTGTAAGCTTACGGTTTCAGGTACTATTTCACTCCCTTTAAAAGGGTTCTTTTCAACTTTCCCTCATGGTACTTGTGCGCTATCGGTCACGAGTGAGTATTTAGCCTTAGCCCGTGGTCAGGCCGGATTCATACGGGGTTTCACGTGTCCCGCATTACTTGGGATACCGCTAGGGTGCCTCCAGATGCCGTATACAGGGCTATCACCTTCTTTGGCGGACGTTTCCAAGTCCTTCTACTATCCTTTAGCAATCCCACATCGCGGTCCCGCAACCCCTCCGATGCAAGCACCGGAGGTTTAGGCTGTTTCCCGTTCGCTCGCCGCTACTTGGGAAATCAATGTCTTTTTCTTTTCCTCGGGTTACTGAGATGTTTCACTTCTCCCGGTTCAGCTTCCGTCGCCTATGGATTCAGCGCCGGATCATGCGGTATTACCCGCATGGGGTTCCCCCATTCGGAAGTCCCCGGATCAAAGTCTGTTTGCGACTCCCCGGAGCGTATCGCCGCTTGCCGCGTCCTTCTTCGCCTTCTCGTGCCAAGTCATCCACACGTAAGCTCTTAGTAGCTTGACCATTTTAATCTCGATAAAATGGTTCGTTTGATGCTCGGTTCACCTTTAATCTGTGTTGTCAAAGAACGAGTTGTTCCTTAAATTATAAGGAACGAAATATATATAAAAAATCTTTTTCGTCTGGTGGAGATGACCGGAGTCGAACCGGCGACCTCATGCTTGCAAAGCACGCGCTCTCCCAGCTGAGCTACATCCCCGCTTAGTCTTCAGTTCTTAGTCTCTTACTAACAACTAGAAACTAAATGGTGGGCCCATCTGGAGTCGAACCAGAGACCTCCGCGTTATCAGCACGGCGCTCTAACCAGCTGAGCTATAGGCCCTGATCCGAATTCGCGCCTTATACCGACTGCACTTCAAAATCTATATTTTCAAGACGTACCCTCGATAAAGAATCGCGGGAATAAGCACAAGATTCGAAACTCTTTTTTACATCACCTATTCACGGCGCAGTAGCGCAGTGACTTATTAGTCGCTCGTATCTGTGAAAAGACACGAGATTGTTTAATCTCCTTAGAAAGGAGGTGATCCAGCCGCACCTTCCGGTACGGCTACCTTGTTACGACTTAGCCCTCCTCACCAACCACACCTTAGTCGCCTCCCTCCCTTGCGGGTTAGGAGAAACGGTTTCGGGTGCAGTCAACTCAGGTGGCTTGACGGGCGGTGTGTACAAGACCCGGGAACGTATTCATCGCGCCGTGGCTGATGCGCGATTACTAGCGATTCCGGCTTCACGAGGGCGAATTGCAGCCCTCGATCTGAACTGGCCCCGCTTTTTTGAGATTTGCTCCACCTTACGGTATCGCGTCTCTTTGTAGCGGGGATTGTAGCACGTGTGTGGCCCACGGCATAAGGGCCGTACTGACTTGACGTCGTCCCCACCTTCCTCCAGTTAAACACTGGCAGTCTGACTAGAGTGCCCCTTGCGGGTAGCAACTAATCACGGGGGTTGCGCTCGTTGCGGGACTTAACCCAACATCTCACGACACGAGCTGACGACAGCCATGCAACACCTGTGTACCTGTGTCTTTAGGACAGGTCGTGGCTTTCACCACGATTTCAAGTACATGTCAAGCCGTGGTAAGGTTCCACGCGTAGCGTCGTATTAAACCACATGCTCCACCGCTTGTGCGGGTCCCCGTCAATTTCTTTGAGTTTCAGTCTTGCGACCGTACTCCCCAGGTGGTGCACTTAATGTGTTAACTGCGGCACCGATCCCAGAGGGACCGACACCTAGTGCACATCGTTTACGGCTTGGACTACCAGGGTATCTAATCCTGTTTGCTCCCCAAGCTCTCGCGTTTCAGCGTCAGTGGTCGTCCAGTAAGCCGCCTTCGCCACTGGTGTTCCTCCCGATATCTACACATTTCACTGTTACACCGGGAATTCCGCTTACCTCTCCGACACTCAAGCACGCCAGTTTCGAGCGCAGTTCCTTGGTTGAGCCAAGGGATTTCACACTCGACTTAGCGCACCGCCTACACGCCCTTTACACCCAATCAATCCGAGTAACGCCTGCCACCTCCGTATTACCGCGGCTGCTGGCACGGAGTTAGCCGTGGCTTCCTCTGCCGGTACTGTCACCCAGCGGATCTGTTCGACCCCCCGAGATTCCTCCCGGCTGACAGCGCTTTACAATCCGAAGACCTTCATCGCGCACGCGGCGTCGCATAGTCACCCTTTCGGGCATTGCTAAATATCCTCGACTGCAGCCTCCCGTAGGAGTCTGGGCAGTGTCTCAGTCCCAATGCGGCTGACCAACCTCTCAGTCCAGCTACCCGTCAAAAGCCTTGGTGGGCCGTTACCCCGCCAACAAGCTGATAGGACGCGAGCCCATCTTTAAGCTAGAGGCCTTGCGGTCCCCCTATTTGATCACAGCCTGATGCCAGGTCGTGGTCTTATGCGGTTTTAGCCTCGGTTTCCCAAGGTTGTTCCCCACTTAAAGGTAGGTTGCTCACGTGTTACTCGCCCTTTTGCCACTATACCTTGCGGTATCGTTCGACTTGCATGCCTAATCCACGCCGCCAGCGTTCACTCTGAGCCAGAATCAAACTCTCCAATTGAAATATGTTAGAGTCTCTCATCTTGGCTTATTCCCGCAAATCATTTGAATAAATTAAAACTTGCGAGGGTGTACGTCGACAAATAACTCGTTCTGTCAATGAGCCAACAATAAAACCGTCCGAGGGACGGTTTTTGGTAACAAAAAAGGCATCGTGACGATGCCTTAGAACATCCTCCGATCTCGGTGAAAACTACCTAATCTGTCAATGGAAAGTAGTCAATACCTTCTCCATTTTATCAGACCTCGCTTCCCAGAAAATAATTATATCATATTTTCTGAGAAATTCAAGGTCTGCGCACATATTACGCTGCGTTGTAAAAATATACCACATTATGTAATAATGTCAAGATTTTTTTAAAAAAATTCTTGCGAATCTTTTACCTACTCTGACCTTATATTCCATGCCTGCCCCAAGGATTAAATTAGCGTCGGAAACCTTCGAACCGTTAACCTCTACAGCGCCTTCCTGGATTTTACGCTTAGCTTCCCCCCTGCTGGCCAACATGTTAGACGCGCTTGACAAAAATTCGACAATGCCTATTTTTTCTCCTGAAATTGTTATCTCGCGAACCGCTATGTCGCTGGGAAATACCTTGTCCTTGAAAGCCCTGTCGAACTCCACCGCCTGGCGTTCAGCGGCCTCCCTACCGTGATACTGGCTAACTATGAGTTTTGCGAGATTAATCTTGGCGTCTTTAGGATGCAAGTTCCCGCTTTCGATATCGGCCTTTATTTTTCCAACATCTTCATCTGTTAATAGTTCATAATATTTAAGCATTAAGTTATCAGAAAGTGACATTAACTTACCGAACATATCTTTCTGGCTTTCGTTAATACCAACATAGTTATTCAGAGACTTGGACATCTTGTTGATACCATCCAATCCTTCTAATAATGGCATTGTTATAACTACCTGTGGTGCTTGCATATAGGAACCTTGCACATCCCTGCCAACTAATAAATTAAACTTCTGATCACTGCCACCTAGCTCTACATCTGCCTCTAGCGCTACCGAATCATACCCCTGAAGAAGAGGATAGAGGAACTCAAGCATTGTTATATTCTTCTGTTGTTTGTACCTGTTGGCAAAATCGTCGCGTTCAAGCAAGCGTTGAACCGAATAATGGCTCATTAACTCTGCAATCTTTGCAATATCCATCTTGCTAAGCCACTCACTGTTAAAACGTATCTGAAGCTTATCTATATCCAGAACTTTAGATACTTGCCTTTCGTATGTCTTGGCATTCGCTAAAACCTCTTCTCTGGTGAGACGAGGACGGGTCTTTGACTGCCCTGAAGGATCGCCTATCATGGCGGTATGATCGCCTATGAGAAATACGACCTTGTGCCCTAGATCTTGAAAATGGCGCATCTTGCGAAGAAGAACAGTGTGACCAAGGTGTATGTCAGGAGCGGTTGGATCGAATCCGGCCTTGACGATGAGGGGTTTATTATTCTTTATTGCGCGCTCAAGCTTCTTCTTAAGCTCTTCGAGCTGTATTATCTCGACGGCACCACGCTTGATGAGCTCAAGTTGTTTTTCTATATTTTTTTCCACCAGAAACTTTCTCCTAATCCCACCCGCTTCTTTTAAGAAGGCGCGTAAGATATGAAAGTATTTTATAAGGACATCTTTCGATTGTCAAGGTAAGAAAATCGGGTTGCCGGTTCGACAGGACCGACGCTAGTGAGCCCTGTCGCATAATCCAGCAACCCGATCGACATAACAGGGGCTAACGCACACCCCTGTTTACAGAGACCTTGTTATGGCAAGCTCCATCATTATATGGTTTTCCATATTCTTATCTATATCTATCTTTGTAAGCGGCGGTAGTTTAATTATCAGATTTCCAAACTCCCCTTTCTTTAGGGCGTCCTTTATCGCGTCAGCGCTAGTAAGCCCTCCGCTTAACGCCGACACAAGTTCTCCGACATAATCAAGCGATTTTTCATCGGCTTTGCCAGTATTTATAAAGCTATCGACAACGTCTAGGACGCCCACACCCAGCGCTACATGGCCTCCGAGCGAGACATAGGCGCCTTCGGCGGGCACCTCTTCCTTGAAGACCGTAACATCTTTGCTAATCTTGTCCAGGAAGGCCTTGTCTGTATCGGCGTGAACATACACGATAGTATTACCGCGGTTCCGGTCTCTGATACGGGATAGCTGCGTCTCCATGTCGGTCGTATCCCCTGCTCTGTCCTCATAGAAGAAGACATTTATATTTCTGAAATTGTTGCTGGCAAGCGCGTCTCTTGTCTTTTTCCATAGCGCCTGATACCTGCTGCGGGCTCGCCCCGGAGTTATCGAAGAGTTGTATCGGCCTGATATGGGAATAAGGACATTGCGCACTTTGGAAGCATCGGTGGGCGTTATAACTTGCCTTGAGGCCTTCAGTATGGAAAGTTGCTGATTGAATATAGCCATCGCCAGGGCTTTTTCTTCATCGCTTTCAACCTTTGCCATGATGGCCTTTACTTTGTCGATGTCCATTTTGTCAAGTCCCACCGCAGCACCAGCGGATTCTATTAGCTCATCCGCACTCATAGGTGTAATAGTAGCGGAAACGGCTCTCGGCGCCTCCTCAGTCAAACCGACACCTTTCGCTTCAAGCGCCTTCAGGTAACCTTCCGCAGAAGTTGCGACAGCACCCACCTTTCCGGTAACTTCGGCAGCTTCTGGCAATATACCTTCAGGCGCATCCCATTCCCACGAAACAATCTCCGCAAGCCGCGTCTCAGGTGTATTGCCTTCAGAGATAGTAACCGATACGACGCTCACCGGTATATTCGCTCCATATGTAACTAGAGCGTCAAGATTGGCTTTTCTGAAATTTGAAAAGGCGTTTGGCTCATCCCACATGACAACCTTCTTGCCCGTTTTCTCCAAGATATCTGGAAGACGATTATTTAAGTAGAAGGCGATATATTCCTCGTATGTTATATTTCGCGTAAGCCCCTTGTTATCCTTATGCTTACTCTGTATGAATGACGCGTCTTCCATTATAGCTAAATAAGGCGCCATTAAAAGCCTGCTTGCCGGATCAAGTGTATCCAGCTCTCCCAGAATAGCGGGTTTTTCGCCATGCTGAACGGCTCTGAAAATATTGTGGAACGCATCCCCTGAAATAGGTATGATATCGCTGCCGCCAAAGGAACCCATATCAAAACCGTATCTTTCGTTATTAGCTGGCGTCGGTTTCATTATCGCCTCCGCAACTGTGCTTTTTCCAATTCCGCCGCGGCCGCTCAAGAGAAATACAACCGGCTTGTTCAATTTTGCCGCATTGATTTTCATGGCGGCGTATTGGAGAATCTTGCCCAAACCTCCAGATGTTTCCGGGCTTATCGAAGGAATACTTGTAGCAATTCCAAGCGTTTTCGGATATTCGGGAACCGGCAGCGCCGGTTTTTCGACGGCGGGTACAGCCGGGGCCTTCGCGGCCTCCTCGGCGCCTTTACGCCCAATATCTTCGGCTTTCGCCGCCTCTTCGGCCGCACGCTGTGAAGCGATCTGAGCCAGAGTCCTTAGGAATCCCGGCATGAGCCTGTTGAGGCCTTCAACCGCCTCTGGCATTATAGCCATAGTAACGGTATCATCAATCGCGACAACTGTAGCCCCTCTTACGGCGTGCTTACCTTCCTCGGCCTTAACCAATGCTCCTTCACCGACAACCTCTCCCCTATGACGCTCAAATGACAGCGGCTGACCTGTCATCGAGTCTATGGCATTCACCTTTACATTGCCATCTAAGATCAAATGAGCAAGCACCACCGGTGAATTGATATCACTGAAATCAACCAACGCGTCCTTCTCGATAATAATGTCGTCTTTCGAATACTCTTTTAGTTCAATACCTGGCGGCATGAGGTTGTAGCTGGTAAGCATATCTTTAAGATTGTCAAATTCGGCCTTGTTGCGCACTGTCAGGAGAAGCTGGTAGATGCGCCTTTGGACGTGCTGTTCGAATCTCTTCTTTCCGAGAAGCCCGGCAAGCCTGTAATACGTGAATTGCCCGCTGGTAAGCCCTGAGCCGCTTCGGTCGACAAGCTGCGTCTTGATGAAGTCCTGGTAATTCTTGCCTGACTTCTGCAGATCCACAAGTATACCAACGCCGCGCTCTATGGCTTCGGCATCGCTCATGCGGTCTGCGGCCTGCATAGCAAGCCTAAAAACACGCCTGTCAGCGGCGCTGATCGGTCTTAACTGCTCAAAGGTAACTGCTGGCTCATAACCCATAAGGCGCAAGATACCTATTACACCAAGATTATTTATAGGCCCTTCTACGCCGGCATTCGTGTGCAAATCACTACTGCGTCCCGCGAAAAATTCTATAGGACCTAAGTTTGAATTGATATGCAACTCCGCGACCAGACCTTTCTTAAGGGCTTCTTTGTCTTTAGCATCTTTCCCATAAATTTCGGCGAGTCTCTCGACACGCAGACCTATTATTCGTGCTGCAATAACGGGATCTTCCGTACCAACCAGATTATAATGAGCTGTATCTATAATTATGCCTATGTTCTTGAGGGCCTTGACATCTTTCTTCGCAACTATGGCAACGATTTTTTCAAAGGCTTCCATAAATTCGGCAGCGGTTGAATATTTCCCTGATTTATCTTTGTAGTTCTCAAAGACTATTTTTAGTCCTGGCGAAACCTTGCTAGCATAGGTTACAAGCTGCGCGTATTCAGAAGCCTTATCGGGATTCACGAGGTGAACTACCATCTTGGTGGCACCCATCAACCCGGCTATGGCTATCTGCTCATACATAAGCGGCATATTATCAACGGGATCCTCAAACATCTGCTTACCTTCTATGAACGGGCCGATTAGCGGCGAATGTATAGAAATGGTAATGCCGTATTTTTCACACAAGCCCTTTATCTCGGCAAGCTCGGCGGATGAATATTCACCGGCAAGCCGCGCTGAAGGCGCAAAAGGCATATATTCAAAAGGTATCTCGATATTTGAATAACCTTCCTTTATCGCATACTCTACGTAAGGAATAAGACTGAGCGAATCTTTGCTTCGAACAGGCGATCTGTTGTCCGGCATATAGTCGAAGTATGCAGACCAGCTCAATCCCTTTATCTGCTTTTTCCTTTCGGCCGGCTCTTTGAACTCGATCTTCGTAGAGTATCCCTTAATGTACCCTTCCACTGCGGCAGATGCCTGATCTGGCTTAGAGTCCTCATATATAAGACATAGCTTTGCCAGTATGCCGGGGCTATTTTCTATTTCCGCTCTTGCGGCCTCAGGGCTCTTTTTAACTATGCTGACTACAGCATCGATGGTGCCCGGCTTTAAGGACCTTTGCAACGTCCTGTCATCAGCCACGTATTTCCAGCTCTCAATTATAGATGGCGCTTTGGATGATGCGGGGTACCTGGCTTCGATTATCGGCCCCGCTTCGCTCATTATTGTGGCTGGCGAAGGTGCCTTGGCAGGGACTGCGGATATGGCGATAAGCATTGAGGCGCCATTAATCAACCCCATAGACTGCAACCGCCCGGCTATCGCCGCAAGATCGATATTGCTGGCGCGTATTAGCGCGAAATCTTGCTGAGCCAGCTCGCTTTCGTCCTCGAGAGATTCACTAAACATGCCTGCTTCGTGCATAAACTCATGTGAGACACCAATAACGTCCATTTCTATCGGGGCGTTTGCATTGACATATATGTAACCATCGTCGCGGCAGTTGCCATAAAGGTTAGGAGATCTTTCAAGGTAATCTATTATCAGCGGCTTTCCTTTGAGGTTATCGACTAGCTGGCCACTATAGGTGGGGCCGCGTATCGTGATACAATCATCGATGAACTGCTGCAACCTGACGCCCTGCGTCGCTAGCCTTGCCAGGATCTCATTATGAACAACGACCTCTGTCTCAACCTCTCCTACCGTAACGCTCTGCCGGCTGAAATCCTGAGGAAGTTGGCCAGCCTTTATCTGGCTCTCCAGCTCAGCCCGCCTTGCCTCAACTGCATCCTTTGTATCGTAAGCGGATTCTGCCATCCTAATACCGAAACCGGCATGCGTAGTCTTATCCTGCCCGACAATAGGCGCTATCGGCTGTGCGGCGCCTGGTGCTGCTCGGGGAGGCGCGATACCCATCTTATCCGCCTTAGGGAGGACTGCCGGTTCCGCTATTGCTGACAGGCCTTCAGAGCTCACCTCCAGCGCCATTAGATCGGCTACTATGCCACGCAATGTATCCATCGAAATCGCGCCCCTCCTGACATCGATGGGTGACACAAGCCACTTTCTAAGCACGTCTGCTACCAGCTTATTCTTAAGCACGTCTTCATCGCCAGTAAGCGCACCGAGCGTAATACGCATCTTGTTTCTGATAGTATCGTGATAGACTTGCGGCACTGTTGTCCACAAATCAGGATGGGCCTTGTTGAACGCCTCCATCTCTTCCTCGCTCATAGCGCTTATCTTCTGTCCTTCCACGATAGTCTTCCCATCTTTAGCGATAAGTGCTTCGGCATAAAAATCGACATCAAATCCAACGATAGAGCCGTCATCGCTTTGGCCATAATTATTGCGGAAGTTCAATGCCGAATCCCTGTCAACAATCCCGAGGCGAACCATTGCCTTCTGCATATCATAATATTTATCTAGGATAGCTCTATCCTCTTTCTCGTAACGATCGAGCTCTTTTTCTAGGCGCTCTATTTCAGCCAAGTCCTGCCGTGTCTCTTCTTTGCCTCTACCGAAACGGCCGAAGACGCCTCTCGACTTGATGTAAGCCTTCCTTTCATCAATCTGTTTTTTTATCTTTTCTTGCTTCTCGCGCAACGGTTCTAATAACTCTGCGAGCGGCTTCACCTTTTGCTGAACCACAGCGTATGGAATACGCACAGTCTCATAAACAGAGTTGCCTTGTTCATCAACAACCAAATTATTGCGCTCATCTCTCTTTTCCAGGTTCAGAACAAGATCTCTAACAATCACAGGCGCAAAGAGTCTACCAAGCTTATTTCTTGCCACTTCATAAGTCTTAGCCACCTGCCATCTAGCCGCTTCCGATAAACGCAACTCCGCCTCACGCCTCGCTTCTTCCGCCGTCAACCCCTCCCGCACCATGATATCTTTCTGTATTTCAAAGAGTCTCCTATTTACGGCAGATCTTGCCTCATCCTTGTTCTTAGTGCCTTCGACGAATACATGCATATAATGCGTTGTAACGCCATCTTGCAGCATGCCCCTCCGCGGAAATTTAACTACGACATCTCCCAAAAGGGGATCTCTATATTCATATGCCTCCATAGTCATGCCGCTTAAACCTACAAGCCTACCTTTCGGGTCGCGTAAAACAGTTACAGTCTTATTACTAAGCATATCACGTATCATATCGCCAATACTTACTCCGATTGCGTAAATAACAACATTTGCGAATTTGTCGCTAAGCCCCAGATTTTTGAGCTGGTCCTTGATCAATTCCTTTTGATCCTCATAGGGCCTGTCTTGCTCTGTATGGCGGTTCAAATATAGATCGATCGCCTTTTGAATGGAGGCAGCGGGCGGTGCGGCCGCGACCGACGGGGTCGGCCTTAGATTGGATATTTCCTTAACCACGGCTATCTGTAATTTCGCAAATAAAAATTTTTGATCCACAGCGGATGCTCGCAATCCCGCGATAGTTTCCTTCATCAAATATGGCATCAGAGCGGCCCAATCCGATAGACCGGCCTTTTGCGCAAAGGCCTTGCGTTGCGACTCATCTATTAAGTCAAATGGGTTTTTATCTTCATTTACCATCCCGATATTATCCATTACTATCTTCATGATAGCGCTGACAGATTCTTTTCCTTCCGCGCCCAATTCGGTTCTCGGCGGCAGGATAACCTTTTGAGCCACCTCTACTGGGCCGGGAATCTCATCCATCCCATCCGCTTTCACCGCAGGATCAATCGATTTAACATCGTATTTTGCGTTGGCCGCCTCGTGTAGTTTATTTCTGAGAATAACCGCTTCGAGAGGATTTTTTCTCATCCATTCCCTAACATTAGCAAGAGACGCGACTCCTTTAAGGGCCGACTCGGACTTAAGTGCATCAGACCAAAGCCTTATCTCCTCTATCTCGTGGTTCTGGATCGTTTTATTTTGCGCATAGACTGAATCAATATATACGACACTTCGTCCATATGTATGGCCGAGTCCAATATGGCCGAACTGTCTTGTGTTATCGTATAGCCCATCGATTTTTATGAACACTATTCCGTCGCGCTCAAAGGCCGCTCCGGATTTGATCATACGATCAAGAATAGCTTGCTTTTCAGCGGCAGATCTTTGTGTTATAGCTTCATCATAAAATCCGGCGGCCTTTAACCGCTCGGCTATATAGACGCCTGTCTTTTCGTTATCCAGCGCATCCTTAACCATTGCCGAGGCGGACGGCGTCGGCGGTGCAGGCTTGGCGGCCTCCACGACAGCCACCGGCGGCGCCTTCTCCGCAAGGGCTTTCTGGTACGCGATGGCAGGCAATAACCCCGGCGCCACATCGGCAAGACGGACACTTATAGGTTCGGTCCTGCCGGCCACCGAAAGAAGGAGGTCCTCTTTACTAGCACCCAGCTTAACCCCTTTTATATCCCACCCTTCCTTCACGGCCATTTCCCGCAACTTTATCGCTGCCTTAAACGCCTCTATACCAGCCCTGCCCCATACCTCCTCGCCAAGAGCGGAAGAGAGCATGCTCGCCACCTGTATAGTAGAGATGCCGGCGAATATCTCGCGCAAAGACTCGGTAAGGCCTGAGGGAGTTCCGCCCAGGATCTCATAATACGGGCTCTGGTAACCCCGAGGATTCAAGAAGGATGGAATTATAGACACATAAGCGATGCCGTTTTTTCGGAACAGCTCGCACATATTGTCAGTATGGAAACCCCCTGTTATCAGTATTGTGACACCGTGCTTGGCCTCTCTTACGACGCTTCCGTCCGCCGATATCATATTGGCCAGAAAAGCCTCATCGCGCCTGAACGAATATTCGTAGAACTCCGCCATCCGCTCGCGTCTTGAATCAAGCTGATAGATGCCCTTATCCAGAACATTGGTAATCTTATAGAAAGGGGCGTGGCGCTCTATGAAATCCATAAAAGATCGGATGCCGAATGCTTCTTCATTAGCCTTATAGTATTTATAATCATTTTGGGTCAGCGTCACCCTGAACATCATCTTCATTATCGCGAAATTCTTCGAAAGCTTTCCAAGCTGCCTCTGATCTTCGTTCTCGTATAGGGTTCGGCCTATCGCTTCCTGCAATGAATCCACCTCGTCCATGACCTTCAGCTTATTGACTTTTTCATAAAGGCCTAAGTAACGAATGTAGCGCTCAAGGTTAGGATAATCTTTCATCTCGATATTTAACATTTTCGCCCTGCCGGACAGATATGCGTAAAATTCACTTTGGGATATCTTATCTTCTTTAAATTCCACCGTAGTCAGGACAAGTTCCTCCATCGCTTTCTTAGAAAGCCTCTTGCGCAGATTTTCTATGAGGGCCTCCCTTTCGTTGGTGGCCTTCTTGAAATCTATCTCCGCCTCCTCTTTAAGCGCCGCCTCAAGCACCTGCAGATTAGAATAATACCTCATCTCAATACCTTTTTGAGTCGCCGTCTTAAGAAGATACGAGAGATATTCGCCGAACGTTATATTATCGGCCTTGTACTGTGCATATTTTATGTCGAACTCCAGCAGGTCCTTCGGATACATCTTTATTTTTAGATTGGTAAGCATGAAGCCGAGATCGGCAAGCATCCTTTCATTCTCGGCTTTATGGACGAGCGATGTTGTGTAAACATTTAGATTATTGACATAGAGCTTCGCGTCCTCCACTCCCCAGAGCTTAACTTTATCAGGATTATTTATGGCAAAGAATTCCGCGCCGTTCAAAAGGCCGTCCCGCATAAAGGAGTCGGCGACGCTCTGTCTTATCCGACGGTCATCCATTAATGTAAACGGCGAAAGATCGTAGGGACCAGCGCCTCCTTCAAGATTTATGACGGAAATACGATATTCGCTATTCAGATATTCGATTATTCTCGATATAGCTAATTGAGCGCCGTAATTGCAATGGGCGTCCTGTATATGAATAACCGCAGGCCAGCTGCCGGCCTTTTGGTCAGGCGGGCACCACGCATCTCTTATTGTGCCAAGCTCATGAGGAAGCGCAAAATTACAGGCGATAAATTCCCTAGGAATAGTCGGACTGTCAGGCCTTTCGGTGCCGGCGATAGTGAGCTCCGAAGGCATGTCGGCGGCCCAGGCTCCTTCGTACCCAAGCATATTAAACAAAAAGGCCACCAGGGTGATCGCGCACACTATCACCTTGAATGGCCCTCGTAACACGAAAGTATGGTTATTAGTTCTAGCGCCTGACATAACTAACAACCTTCTTTCTAAACGGTTTTTGAATTTCTGAAAGAATGCGTCAAAAAATATACCCGCCTGCCGAAGAATAACTCCTCGCGTTTAAGCAGGTAATTTCCATTCCAAGCACAATGGAATGCTGGTATATTTTTTCTAGCGTCTATACCTTCATTTATAATTGTACCATATAAACGCGATATGAGAAGAGATTTTTACTTACTTTTTGATATTCTAACATAAAAGGCAAAAAATATTACTTTTTAAGCATCTTTTTGAATTCTCTGGTAAGAGCTGGAACAATTTCGAATATATCTCCCACGACTCCATATGTAGCAACTTTGAAAATGGGCGCATCTGGGTCTTTATTAATAGCGACGATGACTTTGGACGACTGCATTCCTATGAGATGCTGTATCTGGCCCGAGATACCGCAGGCGATATATAGCTTGGGGCATACAGTCTTGCCGGTCTGCCCTACCTGGTGCGAATACGGCATCCAGCCGGCATCAACAGCAGCTCTCGAAGAGCCAACCGCACCACCCAATACTTTGGCGAGCTCTTTTATCATGGCAAAATTCTCCGGCCCTCCCAGCCCGCGGCCGCCAGACACGATAATGTCGGCCTCGGAAAGATTCACAGTTTCTTCGACCTCTTCCACAATATCGAGAAGACTGGTCCGAGACCTGAGGACGGATGCTGGATACTTCTTCCTGATAATCTCAGCTTTATGGCCCTTATGTATCTCCGCCTCTTTCATAACCTTGTGCCGAACAGTCGCCATCTGAGGCCTATGGTTCGGAGTTATAATGGTTGCCATTATATTTCCGCCAAAAGCCGGCCTGGTCTGAAGAAGAAGCTTGTCCTTCTGGTCTATGTCAAGTCCGGTACAATCTGCGGTAAGGCCTGCGTCTACCTTCACGGCGACTCGCGAAACAAGGCTCCTGCCGATAACAGTCGCCCCGCAAAGTATTATCTCCGGCTTATATTCCTCTATCAGGCTTACCAGGACTTCGGTATAAGGGTCATCCAAATATGCTTTCAGCGCGGGATCGTCTACTATATATATCTTGTCTGCGCCCCTCTGGGCGAGTTCGTCTATCTTTGACTCAATGTCATGGCCCAATATGACTGCGCACAACTTACAGCCGAGCTTCTTTGCAAGCTTCTTGCCTTCTCCCAGAAGCTCAAACGAGATAGTCTGTATAACTCCTTTCTTCTGCTCACAAAAAACCCAGACATCCTTGTAGCCTGAAAGGTCCTTAGTGCCTACGGCGTCTTTCCTGAGCTCTATGGCGGCGAATTTACACGCTGGCACACACGCTCCGCAGAAGGTACACTTCGCCATATCTATGACAGCTTTTTTGTTTGCCATAGTTATCGCGCCAAAAGGACAGGACCTTACACACAGAGTGCAACCGGTGCATTTGTTAAGTATAACGGTAATCGATGCCATTTATATCACTATATCCTTTAGGAGCTGAACCAACTCCTGCGATACCTGCGCCGCGTCTCCCTTGATTATCTCCCCGCCTTTTCTCGGCGGCGGTGTAAATATCCTCACAACGCGTGTCGGTGAGCCATCTAACCCTATAGATTGAGGATCGCAATCTATGTCAGCGGCTGTCCATTTGACTATCTGCGCCGATTTCGCTCTCATCATCCCTTTAAGCGAAGGCATACGGGGGGTATTTATCTCCTTGACGACGGTAAACAGACACGGCATCGGCGTTTCCAATATATCATACCCTTCTTCGGTCATTCGCTCGACGACAGCCTTGCCGTTTTCTATCTTCTCGATCTTTTTGACATACGTGACCTGCGGAATATCGAGATGGGTTGATATGCCCGGCCCGACTTGAGCAGTATCACCGTCCGATGCCTGCTTGCCACATAATATAATATCGAACTCTCCCAGCTTTTTTATTGCGCATGACAACGTATAGCTTGTAGCCCATGTATCGGAACCAGCGAATTTCCGGTCGCTTACAAGCACCGCCTCGTCACATCCGACCGATATAGCCTCTCGTAATGCGCTTTCGGCTTGCGGGGGCCCCATCGTTATAACGGTTACCTTGCCGCCGAAACGCTCCTTTAAGCGCACCCCCTCCTCGATTGCATATACATCGAACGGATTTATTACACTCTCAACACCATCGCGTATAAGCGTATTGGTGACAGGGTCGATCTTTACGTCGGTGGTGTTCGGGACCTGTTTAATACATACTATAATATTCATTATTCGGCTTTGATGCTTTCCTTAATTAGATTAGCCGCGATAACGTTACGCTGTATCTGGTTGGTACCCTCGTATATCTGGGTTATCTTGGCATCCCTCATGTATTTTTCCACAGGATAATCCCTCATGTAACCGTAACCGCCGAATATCTGTACCGCGTCGGTCGTTACCTTCATCGCCACATCGCTGGCAAACAATTTTGCCATAGAGGATTCTTTGGCGACGTTTTTGGCGCCCGCGTCTATCATGCGAGCGGTCGCGTAAACGAGCGCCCTGGCAGCTTCGATCTGCGTCGCCATATCAGCCAGCATGTGCTGTATAGCCTGGAAGCTGGATATCGGCTGGCCAAACTGCACCCTCTTTCTGGAATAACTCAAGGCTTCATCGAAAGCGCCCTGCGCGATGCCGACGGCCTGAGCCGCGACGCCGGGGCGAGAGGAGTCAAACGTCTTCATGGCAACAATGAAACCCATGCCTTCACGCGCTATGACGTTCTCCTTCGGCACCTTGCAGTCGGTAAATATAACCTCGCGTGTCGCAGAGGCTCTGATACCGAGTTTTTTCTCCTTCTGGCCAAACTCGACGCCCTTCATACCCTTCTCAACTATGAAAGCGGTAGCGCCTCGCGCCCCCTTAGTTTTGTCGGTCATCGCTATTACGGTATAAACATCCGCTTCACCAGCGTTCGTTATCCACTGCTTAGTGCCATTGAGAATATAATAATCGCCTTCTCTTCTGGCTGTGGTCTTGATAGAGCCCGCATCCGATCCGGCCTCCGCTTCGGTAATACAGAATGCCGCCACAGTGCCTTTCGCTATCCTTGTAAGGTATTTTTTCTTCTGTTCATCGCTACCGTAAAGAAGTATAGGAAACGTACCGAGACCGGTCCCGGCAAACCCCAAAGCTATAGCGCCGCATGCCCTGGAAAATTCTTCCGTTACAATGCACATCTCTGTAATTCCGCCACCCAAGCCACCGTATTGTTCCGGTATGTACACGCCAAAAAGATCGCTTTCCGCTATAATCTTCATTATGTCCCAGGCGAATTCCTCTGACTCGTCGTACTTGGCCGCCACTGGCTTTATCTTTTCCTGGGCTATCTTGCGGGATAACTCCTGTATCATCTTCTGCTGTTCATTAAATAGGTAGTCCATTTAATTCCCTCCGCTTGTAAACCAAAAAGGCGCTAAAGTTACGCAGACACGCTATATTATAATTTATTTTGCGCTTTTGCGCCTGACACTATGAGAACCTTTTCACAACAAGCGTCGCATTATGCCCGCCGAAACCCAGAGCGTTAGATACCGCCACGTTTATCTTCGCGGAACGGGGCTTGTTGGGAACGTAATCGAGGTCGCAATCGGGGTCTGGTGTTTCGTAGTTTATAGTCGGTGGTATTATGCCGTGCTTTATGGCAAGAGCGCATGCTATCATCTCCACGCCTCCGGCCGCGCCAAGAAGATGGCCGGTGACCGATTTCGTGGAGCTTACAGCCAATTTTCTTGCATGGCTCCCAAATACCTTCTTTATCGCGAGCGTCTCTATCCTATCATTATATAGGGTAGAAGTGCCATGAGCGTTTATATAATCGACCTCTTCCGGTTTGACTCCGCCGTCTTTTAGCGAAGCCGCCATGCATCTTATGCCTCCATCCCCCTCCGGGTCGGGAGCGGTCATGTGATAAGCATCCCCGCTCATGCCATATCCTACTAATTCACAGTAAATAGGGGCATTCCTTTTTACGGCGTGTTCCATCTCCTCCAACACAATAACACCGGCGCCTTCACCCATGACAAAACCGTCTCTATTCTTATCAAATGGTCTTGAGGCCTTCTCTGGACAGTCATTATAGGCGGTCGAAAGAGCTTTGAGCGCACAGAAGCCACCAAAGCCCATGTGTGTCATTGCCGCCTCAGATCCACCGCATACCATCACATCCGCCTCACCGCGCTGTATTATCCTGAACGCATCCCCTATGGCATGATTACCGGTCGCGCAGGCGGTTGCTACCGCCGAATTCGGGCCCTTAAGACCGAGCGTTATGGATATCTGGCCGGAAGCCATGTTGACTATCAACATTGGGATAAGAAAAGGCGATATCCTATCAGGTCCTTTCTCGTTGCCCAACGCGATATATTGTCTGTGTTCGGCCTCGACAGTGTGTAGTCCACCTATGCCTGAGCCAACCATTACACCTATCTTGGTACGGTCTTCCCTATCGAGCTCCAACCTGGAATCGGAAAGCGCCATCTTGGCGGATACGACCGCAAATTGCACGAACCTATCCATCCTCTTGATTTCTTTTGCGGAAAGATAAGGGGCCGGATCGAAGTCTTTGACTTCGGCCCCTATTTTACATGTGAAGTGTGTGGGGTCAAAACAGGTGAGGCGTCTTACACCGCTTTTGCCTTCAATTAACGACTTCCAGAAGGTCTCTATGTCATTACCCACAGGGGATACTACGCCGAGACCCGTTACGACAACTCTTCGCTTTTTAAGCATCAGAGATTATTTGCTGCTGGCTTTCTCTTCGATGTACCTCAGCGCATCTCCGACCGTGGTAAGCTTCTCGGCCTCTTCATCCGGTATCTCTATCCCGAATTCCTCTTCAAGGGCCATAACAAGCTCAACCGTATCCAGTGAATCTGCTCCCAAATCATCAACAAACTTCGCGTTATCTGTGACTTCCTCTTTCTTAACTCCAAGCTGATCCGCAATAATCTGCCTGATCTTATCCTGAGATACGTCCACTTTTTCCTCCTCCTTTTTGGCCTCCGGTCTCCTACCGAACAGCCTTTATAATATTACATTACCATTCCGCCGTCTACCTGTATAACCTGACCGGTTATATAGGACGACTCATCGCTAGCCAAAAATAATGCGAGATTCGCAACATCCTGAACCGTCCCGAACCTTCCGAGCGGCACGAACTTGAGCATCTCGCTTTTCACGTTTTCAGGGAGCTTCGCCGTCATATCTGTCTGGATGAATCCTGGGGCGATCGCGTTAGCCCTCACGTTTCTTGACGCCAACTCCTTAGCAACCGTTTTCGTGAATGCTATAAGACCACCTTTGGAAGCGGCGTAGTTAGCCTGGCCGGCATTGCCCATTATTCCTATTATAGAGGCCATGTTTACTATACGGCCGCTTCTCTGCTTCATCATTATCTTAGCAGCCGCCTTGGTAAAATTGAAGGCACCCTTCAGATTGACGGCCAGAACTACATCCCAGTCCGCTTCTGACATCCTGACAAGCAACCCGTCTCTGGTAATGCCGGCGTTGTTAATCAGTATATCGATTTTGCCAAATTTGTCAAGGCTTTTTTGGGTAAACTCTTCGGCCTGGTCCGCCTTCGTGACATCGACCACGCCTGTCAGGACCTTTCTTCCCAGCGATTCTATTTCTTTCTGGGTCGCGGCAAGCGTTTCAGCGTTTACATCGCATATGGCTATATCAGCCCCTTCTCTGGCAAAAAGAAGAGCAATCTCCTTGCCTATGCCCCTGGCGCCACCGGTTATAAGCGCCGCCATGCCTTTTAGCTTCATAATGTCCTTTCTGTTAAAACATCAGCATATTTTATAGTTAAACTGACTTTTGTCAAGATAATTTTGGGAAAATTCAACGTTTCCGCGCGATAGCGACGATATCGCGCCCCCACCACCTTCTCATGAGAAGGCTAATGATATTTCGAGAATGGTCCTCGCACCATATAGAGGCCTCGAAATCCTTCAATAACCTCTTCACTTTAGCCGGAGTAGTAACGTTAACGTGCGTCTTTCTATTAAGATCGCCTCTGTCAGGCCATATTCTGAAAGCCTTGCTTAAAAGAGCGCCAAAACCAGATTTTCTGTATTTTGACTTTGTCATCCTAATTGGTATCTTAAGCACATTCCAAGGCAAGTTCAAAATTCTCTTGATAGGCAAAAGGTATTTCTCGTAATAATAGTTAGGTGTAATGACAATGAGCCTGCCATCCTCTGTAAGAATATCGCCAACACGGGAGAATAACTCTTTAAGCTGCCAGTCATGCATATGTTCAAGTGTTTCAATCATAAATATAATGGTATACTTATTATCTCTGAAATCATACGTTGTGGGGTCGCCAACTTCGGCGCTTGTGTTTTTACGCTCGTTTTGGGTGAGTCTTTTCAGAGTTTGACGGGTTATCGCGATAGCGGCGGGCGAATAATCAATACCGAACGCCTTCGCTCCATACCTGGCACAATAATACAAAAGTTCGCCTCTACCGCAACCTATATCAAGGATATTATCCGATTTGGTGGGGAGGGCAAGCTCAATAGCCCTTTTGAATTTAGGATGAATGTGGTCAGCAAGGCCTGCGGCATACTCCCTCCACCCTTCGTTATCCGTAAGAAAGTACTCTTTTGAGTAAAGAGAGGGATCTACTCTGGGCTTTTTCTCGGAAACGTAAGTATTCATACCTTTAACGGGAGAAGCCTTGCCCACTTTCGGCTTAATATTTTACAATTCTTTTTTAACAGTTTATAATCGTCCTTCACAATATACTTATAACCCTTCATGTTTCTGGTCCTACCGCCATTTCCGACATGCATGGCCTCAACCTTAACAACAACGTTTTTGTAGCCTGCTGCTATGCTCTGCAGTGATATATCCAGGTCGTAGCAATGCATGTAACCGTAGCTTTCATCCAGCCCTCCTACCTTGTCGAGAAGTTCTCTTCTGAATACAAGACACAACCCATCCAGGACAGCGACTTCGGAAACGTCTTCCTGCATAGGTGGGCCGAGATCCTCTTCGTTTTGAAGATTGTGCTTAGTCGTCGCCTCGTTAACGCATCCTGTCCTGTATATCTCTTTCCTTCCGGCAAGGCCAGCCAGGCCTATAGTCGGATCTTTTTCCATAACAGACGTAATCTTGCCAAGCCAGTCATCCTCGAATATAACCACGTCATTATGAATAGCCGCTATATATTTGTTCGTGGCTGCCTTTATTCCCTGATTTATCGCCCGAATAGGGCCAAGATTAGTATCGTTTCTTATATACTTGATATCCAAAACCGGTCTAAGCGTATCGAAGTACGCCTTAACATCAGGCCTTGAGCCATTATCAATTATTATGATTTCGAAAGGACGTCGAGTGTTCTTAATCAAGGACTCCGTTGTAAGCTTCGTGTAGCCCAACTGATTCCACACCGCTATTATTATGCTAACAGCTGGCCTCGCCGAGAGGCCTATGTCGTTATCGAACATATTCGCCTTCAGTCCTTATTTCATTAACGGCCGTTATTTTGACCGATACTATCTTCTTCATGATATCATTAGGTCCTTCAAAAAATACTTTTATGTAATTATCTGAGTAGCCATTAAGGAGACCGGTCAAAGCGTCTCTCTTAGTCTCCACAAGTATCTCCAGCTCTCGGCCTATGAACTTTTTTCGGTAAGCCTTTGCTGACTCAGTCGCAATAACGCTTAATTCGTCATACCGTTTCTTCATAACGCTTTCGCTGACATGGCCAGCCATCTTGAAGGCGGCCGTCCCGTCCCTCGGGCTGAAAGTAAATATATGAGTTCTCGATGGCTGAAGAGCCCTTACAAACTCAAGCGTATTGCGAAACATAGCGTCGGTCTCCTGCGGAAACCCCACAATCACATCTGTGGTTATCGCTATATCTTTGATAACACCTTTTATCTTATTGATAATTTCCATATACTCCGATGAGCTGTAGGGCCTATTCATCTTCCTGAGAATATCATCGTCTCCTGACTGAAGCGGTACATGCAGGTGACGGCATATTCTCCTGTTTTGTGCGATGAAATCTATCAGCTCATCCGTAACATATTTCGGTTCTATTGAACTGAGCCTCAATCTGAAATCGCCGGGAAGTTTATCTATTGCTTTCAGGACGCTCACCAAAGATGCTTTATTCGTATCTGGGCCTTCGAATCCTTCTTTATCATACAAATCAATGCCCCACGCGCCTAGGCATATGCCTGTGAGAACAATCTCCTTAAATCCGTTATCGACGAGGATCGAGATTTCATCCAAGATGCTAGGTATAGGCTTGGACCTTAGATCGCTTCTTACTAAACAGACCTTACAGTAGGAACATCTGTTGCGGCAACCATCCTGAATCTTTAGATAAGCTCTGGAGCGACTCTTGAAATCCGATACCCTTAACTCCCGTGGCTGCGGAAGCGGTTGTATCCTCTTTAAAATATCCGCGATACTGCCTTTGTCCGCATTCCTAACGATATGCGATACGTTCGGGAACAAGGCAACGAAAGCGGCTTCTCTTTCGACCAAACAGCCTGTCGCAACGATAGCAACCGATGGATTCTTCTTTCCTAAGGCTCCGATAACCTGCTTAGATTCTCTGTCCGCCTCCGCCGTCACCGTACAAGTATTGACAATACAAATATCAGCGTCATCCTTCGATGGTGCCTCCTCAAACCCAGAAGCGGCTAAAAGCTCTCTAATAGCCTGGGACTCGTACTGATTCACTTTGCAGCCGAGGGTGTGGATATAGAATCTTCTACGTTCTTTAATTGGTAAGCTCATAATTAAGTATGGCGAGGACTGCAAGACCCGCCGTATCGCTTTTTAAAACTCTCGGTCCAAGATTGACCACGCGAAAACCGATCTTCTTGGCTTCTTCTACTTCGAATGGCGTAAAGTCACCTTCAGGGCCTATCGCTATGGCAATATTTCCGCCCCTGAAACCGAAAAGTATCTTTTTAAGCGGTTCGGCTCTGTCGTCTAGGGCGGCTATAAGCGCTAGATCGTAACCGTCAACTTTTGCGGCGATTTCCGCAAAGGTCTTTATATCCTCGATGCGCGGTATATCAGACCTGCCACACTGCTTTGAGGCCTCAAGCGATATCTTTCTCCATCTCTCAACCTGGGAAACCCTCTTGGGCTGGTCCCAGTCTGGAATGGTTCTTCCTGTAATGAGAGGTATTATGGAATTGACTCCGAGTTCAGTAGCCTTCTCGACGATATAATCCATCTTCTCTTTTTTTGGTATCGCCTGTATGAGGGTTAACTTGGAGGATTCCTTACTTGGGGGAGTACGCGTCTCAACCAACTCGACGATTACCGACTTTCCTTTTATATCCTTTATGAAACCGATATACTCTCTGCCGGTACCGTCAAATGTCACAACCTTATCCAATTTATTCAGGCGCATTACATCGACTATATGGTGAGCCTGTTCGCCTGTTATCCTGATGATCTTGCCGGAGATAGCCTCTTTCGGTACGTAGAAACGGCTCACTTTTCCCTACTTCTTGGAAGTTGCCGGCGCAACTTCGGCCTTAATATCTGGTGATGCAGCGGTTACACCGCTGGCAGCCTTGGTAGCGGCAGAAGAGGTGGTGGCAGCAGCGGCTTTCGCCGGCGTTGTGGCAGGACCGAGCCGGACCTCAAAATCCAAGGTTGTCTCTGCGCCCTTTTCAATTTTGATATCTTTCTTACTCTGGGCAGGCATCGCGACAAGCTCCACAACATACGTCCCCGCCAGAAGCTCTATGGGCCTGCCAGTTACGCCTGTCGCCACAACATCGCCTTTATCCTGCCTCTTGACCCTGATGGTATAGCGTCTTTCTTTACCCCCCTCGTCCAAAGCCTTGACCAAGAGCGCGCCTGTAATAACACCCATGTCCAGAACCTTAACCTTACCCTGTTCTATCCTCACGCCCTCCTCAACTATCTTAGGCGATGATCCTATCTCAATATCGTAAACACCGGCCATGATCTCAAGAGGCCTGTTGGCCATCGAGGTAGTTATTAAAAAATTTGACTTGGGATAAAATATTCTTATGGGATAGTTCGCCTCTTTATTCTTTGAGTTAAGGGCCTTTATTAGAAAGGAGCCGGATGGTCGACCGAGATCCTTAATAGTTTCCTTATCCTTTGAAACGGTTATATTCTTATATATCTTCTGAGGAACCCCATCAACCTCTATATCATAATTACCCGGCGGAAGCTCCTGCATCCTGTTGGAAGTGAAAACAGCCATAAGAGCGGCCGAGCCGGTATCGATACTCTTGAAGGCGCGGACTCGCGAGAGAATCTCCTTGTCATCGGCCCCCTTGAGCCTGACCGTAAGGCCGCCCATCCCTTTTGAAAACGTCCTCTTGGCCGTCGCTTTAAGCGCTGCGCCTGGTTTTGGGGCATCCTTCGACTTAATAGCCGGCTGTCTGGCAGGTAATCTTTTCGCCGAAAACATCCCTGCAACCACTACCGCCCCCAAAATAAACACTAAAACACTTGCGACTATCATCAGTTCTTTCTTTTTCACCATCCCTACTCCTTCTCCGCAAAGACTTCTGCGGTAAATATATAAATTTCGGTAGAAGGGTCCTTCCAGGCATCGGCCGGAAGGCCCGCCTTATGCGCGCAAAGGCTCGACATAAACTCCTCCTTACTCCATCCCGTTTCAGTGGCAACCTGTGGCAGATAAACACCGCTCCTAAAACCCCGCCGAACCAGAACCCCATTGCCCGGTATCTTTATCTCATCCAGGCTGGCCACTTTCTTCAGCGGCGAAAGAACGGATACCTCCACCTCTATCCTGTCAAGCTCATCGGAACTAACCGGCTGGAATCGCGGATCACTGGTAGCCGCTTCTATCGCCATATCGGCCACCGTCTTATAGAGAGGGCCGTGGGCCACCATGTTGCCTATACAGCCTCTAAGCTCGCCGTCTTCACGAAGCGTTACAAACGCGCCCATCGGTTCATTAAGAACGGGGTCGCTTTCGTTGAATACCTTCCTCTTGCCGTCCTTCACGAAACTGGTCATGGACTCCCGAGCTATCTGAAGAAGCCTTTTTTTCTGGGACTGGTTTAATATCATCTTGGACTCCTCTTCTTTAACCGGTCCTCCGCCGTCGGTAGCAGGCGTCTTTCTGTATATGACGGCGCTGAGGTATCCTACAACTCTTGACTTATCCCCCCACGTATCCCCTGAATTGGCATACTTAAGCACCTTGATATCGGCAAAACCGAGCCTCTGTGCCGCAAGAATCGTCGCTGTCACCGGCATGAGGCCGCATAGCTCGCAGATCCCAAGCCGTGCCTCATCATATAGTTCCTTTGCCTTCATATTCTCTATCAATGATATGGCATGGGCGTCAATCTCATTGGCCTTCGCATAGGGGTGATAATGCGACATATCGGTGGACGCAACCACCAGGACATCATCCCTGCCCCTCAGAGCGGCGGCCAGCGCGTCTGCCAATATCACGGCATCATTATACGACTGTGTGCCGAACGCTATCGGCACGATTGATGCGCCCTTGAATACGAGCTGAATAAAAGGAATCTCCATTTCGATAGAGTTCTCATCCGAAAAAGCCCGGGGGTAAAAGAATATTCTGTCGCTGCGCATAGCTATGGCGGATGCTAGGTTGGTATCTACAGAGATGTCGCCAAGGGGTGTTCGAAAAGAACCGCGGTCATAAATGGAAATACCGTCAAAAGGAAGTCTATGCGTAAAACCGATAAGGACGACGGTGTTAACTTTCTTCGCTTTCGCGGCTTTGAAAGAATATGCCGCCACGGCTCCTGAAAATTTGTAACCAGCGTGAGGAGCGATGACAGCGAATATATCCCCATCAATCTTGTCGGGCTGCGCCGCATCAAGATATCCGCGCAATTCTCTCTCGAGATCCATTCCCGAAGCCGCATACCAGCTACCGGCAAGATCGGCATCTTTGACATCCGATGCGAAGGCAACGGAGGCAATGAACAATGACAGGGTTATGAGTAGCGGTTTTTTCATATCAAAATCGCGGTGGCCGACCATCTCAAATGGCCGTGCCATGAACCTGAGCAAAAATCCGATAGGATTTTTTGCGAATGGTTCATGGTGGAGCCGACGGGAGTCGAACCCGTGACTCAGCGTTGCGAACGCTGCGTAATCCCGCTTTACTACGGCCCCTAGTTCTTAAAAACAAAACTGTGCAAAATACCGAGATTCTAAAATCGAATTTTTTTCCAACTTTCTAAAATAAGATCTATTTTTTATAGCCAACCGGCAGAATATACAATGGCTTACTTCCAGATGGTAATTTTAATATCCTACCCACCTCCGTATCCGAAAAAGCGCCGACGGCAACACTATCAAGGCCCAGCGCTACGGCCTGGAGAAACAAATTCTCTGCCGCGTGACCGACCTCCATATCGGTATACCGTATACCGCGATCACCGTACCGTGGTGTTATGCGGCTATGAACGGCGGTTATTATAATATCCACCGGTGCTTCAGCTACGAAACTCTGCCCGTAGGCGGCATTGGCAAGATCTCTTCTGAGATCGCCTCCCGACACCTTTTCAAGAAGGTGCCCTTGCGGTATATAATGAAATAAACCGTCATTTTTTGCAACATAAATCTCAAGCGGATATAGCGCTCCTGCGGAAGGCGCTGATCTTAAGTTCCCGCGCTCGCTGGTAATGCCTTGGCAAGCCCACAAAAGCTGCGATATATCTTCAAGCGAAATCTCCTTTGCGGCATAGCTTCTCACCGAGCGTCGTCTTTGAATCGCCTCCTCGACAGACATCTTGCCCTTCGTTTTGGGCTTAGGAAGAGTTATCTTTTCCATATCCCCACCTTGCGACATCGGCGGCGTAGAAAAAAACAGCATAGCTAATGCTGCCGCCGCTATAGTCAGCGTATCTTTTCTTCTTTTTTTGTCTTGAACAGTAGCCATTGGCCCTCCCCCCATTTCATCTTTAGTAAAGTATATCGTCCCTCGAGCCTTCTACCGTGCAGATGAAAAACTATTTTATCCGGCCTATTTGTCTCTATATCATAAGTGCCTTTATCCCAGATCTTGACTTCACCGGCGCCATACGATCCTTCCTCTATTTTGCCTTCAAAATCTATATACCTCAAATCGTGATCTTCCACCTCTATGGCCAGGCGCTTAAGATTGTGCTTCTTCGCGGGAGTTTTCGGGACAGCCCATGACTTCAAAACGCCGTTCATTTCCAGCCTTAGGTCATAATGAAGCTTCCTGGCATGGTGTTCTTGTATGACAAATCTTGGCATAGCTAACTATGACACGCTTTCTTTTATCCAGCGAAGGTAATTCCTACTTCCGCTTATTATAGGAAAGGCTATTATCTCTGGCACCTCGTAGCTGTGTATACGCCTTACCTCTCTTTCAACGGACCTGAAATTTTTTGACAGCGTCTTGAGCATAAGAACTACTTCTGCGGCCTTATCGACCTTTCCTGCCCAACGAAAGCGCGATTCGGCTCCGCTTAAAATATTGCCGCAAGCCACAAGCCTCTTTTTAAGGAGCGAACCTACAATGCGCCTTGCTTCCGCAAGAGACGAGCATGTTACAAATATCGCGATACACCCCGTATTCATATGGTTTAATTTTTGTAAAAAATCTCTAACCCCGTCATAATAGTGTTGTAATGGATATCAACCGTATCTTCCTGCCGCACCGCATATCCCCCGGCAAGCACAACGGCTATCGGTACGCAGAAATTTACAGCCTGGTTGTATATGAATTCATCCCTTGCTCTCAGCCCTTCTTTGGTGAGGGCAAGTCCGCCTATCTGATCTTCCTTATACGGATCAGCGCCGGCCACATAAATTATCAGGTCCGGCTTAAAGTCGCTCAAAAGCTTAGGAATATTGGCAGATAACGCGGCCATATATTCCTTATCTGAGGCATGGTCACGCAGCCCTATATCAAGACTTGATGGCGGCTTAAAGAATGGATAATTATTTTCCTGGTGTATCGAAAAAGTAAATACGCTGGGGTCTCGAGAGAATATAGCGGCGGTGCCGTTGCCTTGGTGAAGGTCACAGTCAATTACCAAGGCTCGCTTTATCAGCGAACGGCGCATAGCCGAACGTATCGCGACAGCTATATCGTTCAAGACGCAGAAGCCTTCACCGTGGTCCGGAAAAGCGTGATGAAATCCTCCGCCGATATGCAATCCTATCTTTTCGAAGAGCGCGATCTCTACCGCCATTATTGTCCCACCGCAGCAAATCAAAGAAGATTTTACGATATTCTTGGAATAAGGCAGCTCCAGCCTGAGTATTTCGTCTTTCGTCAGCATACCTCTCTTCAATTTATCAAGATACCGCTTATCGTGAACCAAAAGTATATCGTCTTCGCTGGCGGCCTCAGGCCTGACAAATTCTATCCTGTGCCTGAAGTCAGATTCTTTTAATAATCGTTCTTTTATGAGATTATATTTTGAGGTTGGAAAGACGTGGTTTCCTATATCAACCGCATAATCCTTAGAGTATACAAGTCGTATCTTGGGGGGCATCTTCGAATTAAAAGAAGAGTCGGCGCGAATCTTACGTAAGCTCTTTTATCATCCCGCCCACCGCGTCCTGTATCAGCTCCCAGTCCTCCTGATTGTGAATAGCGAACTTTTGCTTGCGCTTCCAACCGCCCTCTTCGCGTTTCTGCCACAGGTAAAAACAGACCTGCTTGCGGCCGTAGCTCTCTAGAAGGACAACCGCCGACCACCAGCCAAAGCGCTTGTTAATGGTCTTCTGCGCAAGCACCTTTAAAGGTGGGACTATCGGTACCTGCTCTTCATCCCTAAGGCTCTTTTTCTCTTCCATCTCAAGACCTCCATTTAGGCGCAGAAAACGTAGCCCGTTTTTTCTACCTTCTAAGATAAATCTGATAATCCGGACTGGTGCCCTCCACGATAACATGTCCTTCCCTGGCAAGCCAGCCTATGCTCATCAACACCCTGTCCCTCTCTGTATCTATACCCTTCACTATCTTAGAAAGCGGGCTTTTACCGTGCTGATCCAAATAATGCCAAATGTCGCCTGCTGTAATGCCAATTTCGGTTATCATCGCTACACCCCTTTCTTATTTCTTTTATTATAACTGCCGCATAATGGGCAAACGGAGATATCCTCATGCTTAGAATCGATATAAGCGTGGAAACAAACGGTACATCTCCAGATAGAATCTATTTCTTTTGGAGGCACCTTTCGCATATTATATGTAAATATCAACCATATAATGAGAATAATACCTACAGAGAATAAGCTATAAAAGAATATTATACTGCTTATCGTTAATCTTATCATAATTACAATGTCAGGTCAAGAGAACTTAATCGGCCCCAAAATCCGGCTCTAACTTGGATCCGCCTATGAATTTATTTACGTAATATGGCATCTTCTCATCATTCAAACGTGGCGGGCTTTCTATGCTCCCTCTGCGGCCATCCGACCCAATAAAATCCGTCGGGGAATATGCCGGCTCTTCCCCGATTACCTTTAGGAACCTCTTCTCCGGCTTAGAACGAGCGGCTGGATGCGCCCGCACCTCCATGCCTACCCGCGTCAATATGGGACCGAGGAACGATACCTTTGAGAATTTTACGGCCTTTGCGCTCTCGCCAGACGAAACAACCTTGACGGCGGATAACCAGAAGAGATGCCAGACTAAAGAGACCAAGAGGGCTAAAAAAAGGATCTTATAGTCCGCTGATTCAACCTTCTTAATCATACCGCCACACCTTTACTATTTGCTGGTAGCTATATTGATCTGCAGCACCCCTTCGTTCCTGCACATGTCCCAAACCTCAACCACTCGCCCTAAAGACGCTTGGCTATCGGCCTTTATAAGAAGTGGTGCCTTGTCCTTTGCCAGAAGCTTAAGACTGGATGAAAGCTCTCTTTCTGATATCTCCCTATCGTTCAGATAAATTTTATTGTCTTTTGTTATGGTTATCACTACGCTCTCCTGCTGAATAACTTCGCTTGTAATCGCTCTCGGAAGACTCACGCTTATTCCTGGCTGGAATATGAAACTCGAAGTGAATAAAAAGAATATGAAAAGCAGGAAGAATACATTAATAAGCGGTGTAAGATCGACCAGGCCCTTCTCTATCTTTACCTTTCTTCTAAACTTCATAGGTATCCCTTCTGGAGGAAAGGATGTTCACAAGATCCGTGGCGCTTTTCTCCATGTCGTATACAAGGCTGTCGATCTGGCTCGCAAGATAATTGTAAGCGACATAGGTAGGGATAGCGACGGAAAGCCCCGCCAGAGTGGCCAACAGCGCTTCCCATATGCCTGCGGCCAGATCACCGGGGTTGACCGGCACCATCGACATCGCCTTCTGCTGTATAATCTGGAAAGATTTTATCATCCCCGTGACCGTTCCGACGAGCCCCAACAGAGGAGCTATATGCGCTATCGTAGCCAGCACGCTCATATGCCTCTCCAATCGCGGTATTTCTAATTGCGCCGCCTCCTCCACCGCCTCTCGTATCTCGGCCTTCGAGCGGTCGTGTTTCAGTATGCCGGCCTTTATGATATGCGCTATAGGGCCGGGTGTGGAATTGCACATCTCTATAGCTTCGATTACCTTATTACGCTTGAGGACATTAATGATATCGTCCATGAACTTATTCGAATCTATTCTGGCCTTGTTAAGATGATATATCCTCTCGATGACAATACCAAAAGCGATAATCGAACAAAAAATTATAAGATACATCATCGGCCCGCCTTTTTGCACTAACTCCCACATATCTTCCTCCTCGCCCTTTTAGTTGCCACGCGCCCGCCTAAAGCCATCGTCATTTAGCACTGGCTCCCGATTTGATATCGACTATCCTCTTCTTGGCAAACTTCGAGTCATCTATATTCATTGCCGCGATTTTCTCGTAGAGATTCACAGCGTCCTCATATTTTCCAATTCGTTCAAAGGCCTGAGCGCACTTCATTTGAGCCTTGACCGACCAGAGCACACCTTTGCTGTAAAGAGACGGCACCTTCAGATATTCCTCACAGGCCCGCAAGGTCTGTCCCTTGAGTTCATATGCCTCTGCTATCTCATATTGGATCTGTGCGTTAGATTCGGTATTGTCCGCGGTGAGCGCTTTGCCGTAGTATTCTATCGCCGCGGCAAAGTCACCGGCATCCCTCTTGATAGCGGCGATTTTGCGATAAGAAGATTTTGCGAGCTCTGAGCGCGGATATTTCGAGGATAGCTCTTCGAAGCGTCTCACCGCTTCCTTAAAATCGCCCTCTTCCGCCAGCGTCACAGCAAGCTGGTATAACGCATCCTCGACAATTTCCTCCGGATAGCTCTTCTCTAATATCGAGCTAAAATAGTCTCTTGCCTGTCTGTAATCGCTCTTCTCTCTATAATGCTCCCCTATCCAGAACATCGCGTCTGCAGCCTGAGGTGAGGCTGGATAGGCTTTTAAAAAATCCTTGAACGCGGCAAGCGCCTCCTCCTCCCTACGAAGATGATAATAGCACCAAGCTTTTTGATAGGCCACCATCATATCTAATTCTCCGGTCGAAGAATTTATTGACAACTCTTGAAGGGCCGTAAGGGCTTCGTCGTATCTTCCGAGGCCATACAACGAACTGGCAAGAAATAGCCGCGCGCGGCGCGCCGCATTTTCCGGAAGAGGCCGTGAAAGGAGCTTCTCAAACTCAGAATACGCGCGGCTATACTCTTCCAACCTAAAATATGTCCTGCCGAGCTGGGATACTACCCTATCTCTTAGGTCCGTTGCGGGAAAGTTCACCAGGATCGTCTGAAAAGCGAGTATCGCCTGGTCGCATTTATCTGTCAGAAGTAATATATTGCCTATCTGGTATTGCGCGTAATCGGCCCACGAGCTTTCGGGATATCTATCAAGAGCTATGTCGTAATTTTCGGCGGCTGCCCTATAATCCTTCCTATCAAAATATATGTCGCCCACTTTACAAATAGCGCTGGAACGCAACTCAGCGTTCGTTGAGGCAGACTCAACCCGCAAAAACTCCCTTATCGCATCGTCATAGCGGCCCTGTGCCATGAGGCTCCAACCTAGCTCATAATGAAATTCGTCAACATGAGAGGCGTCGGGGAATTTTTCAATAGCCTGCCTGCACGTCTTCTCGGCCTCAGAATACTCTCTGGCATTGTACAATAGCCGTATCTTACGGTAATAGATCTCCGGTGTCACGTAACTCGACGGATATTTAGATATCGCCATATCGCAGAGCGCCAACGCCTCTTCGTGCCGGCCAAGAGCCTCATCCTCCTGGATTATACCAAGCATGCAGGACCCGGCGAGAAATTCGTTGTCAGTGCTAATAAGGCATCGTTTGAATTGCGCTATGCTGCGATGGTGCTCGCCAAGCCGCGAAAGATTCCGCGCCATTCTGTACATAGCAAAAGGCGCCCATTTGGCAGCCGGCGAGATAGAAATAGCCCTTTCAAGATATGCCAAAGAGCCATTGTAATCGGCGAGATGGAATCTGACCTCGCCGCACAAGTAGTAGGCCTCGGCGGTGTTTTCGGAGAGCGGATACTTCTCTATGAAATTCTCAAGGGCCTGCCGCGCTTTGTCATATCTACCGAGAAGATACTCGCACTCGGCGGCCCTGAATTGCGCATCTATCGCGATCTTTTCGAGCGGATAGGTGCGGATAACCTCCTTGAAACAACCGAGCGCCTCCTCCAGAAGACCCAGTCTATAGTAGGCCCAGCCCCTAGAATAAAGAGCATAACCGCGATACCTTGAAGGACCAGCGGTAGAAGCTGCCCTTTCATAGTAATCCAACGCCTTCAGGTATTCACCATTTTTAAAATATACCTCTCCGGTCCAGTAAAACGCCTCGTCCATAGGAGCGCCTATCTCCGTCGAATCAAGGACAACTTTAAACTCGTAAAGCGCCCTTCCGAAATCACCGGTTTTATAATAACACCTCCCGAGAAGCGAATGGACCTCATAAATAAGCTCGGATTGCGGATAATCCCTCAGAAACTCTTCGAGCCTTTTACCCGAAAGTTCATACAAGCCGTCGTTGAAAGCTTTTTTCGCATACGCGAAATCCGCTTCAGCCGTCCCCTGGGCAGAGGAGAGCGAAGAGACCGCCATAGCAAATAACATAAAGACGGCAAGCATCAAAACCGGTAAATAGCGTCGTTGGTGGCCTGCTAAAATGTTTTTCACGGCATCACCTTTTTTAAATACTGACCGGTATACGAGGCCTTATTTTTTATTATCTCTTCGGGAGAGCCGCTCGCCACGATCCTCCCTCCGGCGTCTCCGCCTTCTGGCCCAAGATCGATTACATAATCAGAGGTCTTTATCACATCCAAATTATGCTCGATAACCACCACTGTATTACCCTGGCTTACCAGCGCCTGCAATACATTGAGCAGCTTGTCGACATCGGCAAAATGAAGTCCTGTTGTCGGCTCATCAAGTATATAGAACGTCTTACCGGTGGAAGCCTTAGAAAGCTCGGCTGCAAGTTTTATTCTTTGCGCCTCGCCACCCGAAAGGGTAGTGGCTGATTGCCCCAGTTTTATATAGCCGAGGCCCACGTCATTAAGCGTCTGGAGCTTGTTGCGTATGGCCGGCACATTAGAAAAAAGCGAAAGGGCCTCCTCAACCGACATTTCAAGACAATCGGCTATTGAGCGCCCCTTGTATTTGACGTCCAGAGTCTGTTCGTTGAAACGCCTCCCTTTACAGACTTCACACTGGACGTAAACATCCGGAAGAAAATGCATCTCTATCTTCTTTATGCCATCTCCCGCGCATGCCTCACAGCGCCCGCCTTTCACATTGAAGCTAAAACGACCCGGCTTATAGCCGCGCATCCGTGCTTCAGGCAGTTTTGAAAATATGTCTCTAATCGGCCCGAAGGCCCCTGTGTAGGTAGCTGGGTTGGAGCGTGGCGTGCGGCCTATGGGTGACTGGTCTATAACGATCACCTTATCTATATACTGAACTCCCTCTATGGCCTTATGAATACCGGGCTTTTCTCGAGATCTATAAAACTTCTTGGCCAATGCCCTGTAAAGTATGTCGTTGACAAGAGTGCTCTTACCGGAGCCTGAAACACCTGTAATACAGACAAACAGTCCCAGCGGTATATCGACGTCTATCCCTTTGAGGTTATGCTCCCGGGCCCCTATTATCCTCAACTTCTTCCCGGAGGGCTTCCTGCGCTGCGAAGGCACCTCGATCTTGAGCTGTCCGCTAAGGTATTTTCCTGTAAGCGACTCCTTAGAGGCAAGGACATCCTCAATGGAGCCGCTGACAACCACCCTTCCGCCATGCTCCCCCGCTCCCGGACCGAGGTCTATGATATAGTCGGCGTTCCTTATCGTAGCCTCGTCGTGCTCAACCACTATGAGGGTATTGCCGATGTCACGCAACCTTACTAGAGTATCGAGAAGTTTCGAGTTGTCCTTCTGATGCAATCCGATGCTTGGCTCATCAAGTATGTATATTACACCGACCAGCCCCGAGCCTATCTGGGTTGCCAGGCGGATGCGCTGCGCCTCGCCCCCCGACAACGTGGAACTGCGCCTGTCGAGAGTAAGATAATCTAAACCTACGTTTTCCATAAACTGCAGACGTGCGATTATTTCCTTAAGCACCTGGTAAGCTATCTTCTTCTGTGTCGCAGAAAGCGAGAGTGTCGACAAGAAAATCTTGAGTTCCTTTATCGAAAATGTCGAGGCTTCGTATATATTTTTGCCGCCAATCCTGACGGCGAGACTCTCCGGCTTGAGCCGCGCGCCGTTGCACGCCGGACACGGCAATACCGACATATACTTGTTTATCTCGGTCTTTATGAATTCGCTATCCGTCTCGCGGAACCGCCTCTCGAGATTAGGCACCACCCCCTCAAAGGCATACCAGTCGTCGCGATCTTGCTCGCCGTAAAGCACAAGCCTCTTGATATCTTTCGGTAAATTCTTGAATGGGGTTTGCACATCGAATCCATACCTATTCGCCAGGGAACGCAAAAGCCGCCGGTAATAAAGGTAAAGGCCTTTGCCGCCGCGCCTCCAGGCATCAACAGCGTCTATAACCGGCTTGGACTTGTCTGGTATCACGAGCTCCGGGTCTATCTCCATCTTGTTCCCTAACCCGTCGCACATGGGACATGCACCGTATGGCGAGTTGAAAGAAAAGGAGCGCGGAGATATCTCGCCAATGCTTATCCCGCAGTCAACACATGCATATTGTTCGCTGAAGAGTAGGTCACTAGCGGCCGGCTCTTTTCCTTCGCCGCCTGTCACTTTTTCGACACAAACTATAACCAGGCCCTTGCCGGCCTCAAGAGCCGTCTCGACAGAATCAGCCAGACGTTTATTTATCCCTTCTTTTATCGTCAGTCTATCCACCACTATTTCTATATCGTGCTTTTTGTTCTTGTCGAGCTTGGGTGGTTTATCGACTTCATATATCCGTCCGTCGACCCTCATACGCACATAACCATCTTTCTTGGCTCTCTGAAAAAGCTCGGCATACTCACCCTTTCTGCCCCGCACCAGAGGGGCGAGAATGAGAATCTCGGATTGTACAGGCAAGGCTGATATTTGCTCCACTATCTCCTGTGAGGTCTGCCGCGTTATTGGTTTTCCGCATTTCGGGCAATGAGGGGTTCCCACACGCGCAAAAAGAAGCCGCAGGTAATCATAAACTTCCGTCTGGGTTCCAACAGTGGATCTGGGGTTAGAACCGGCGGTCTTTTGCTCGATGCTGATGGCGGGCGATAGCCCTTCGATGTATTCGACGTCAGGCTTCTGCAGCTGTTCTAGGAATTGCCTTGCGTAGCTCGAAAGGCTCTCGACATACCGGCGCTGGCCCTCTGCATATATCGTATCGAAGGCAAGCGACGATTTTCCGGAGCCGGACAATCCCGTGATAACAACGAGCTTGTTTCTAGGTATCTCAAGATCTATATTCTTGAGGTTATGTTCCCTGGCGCCTTTTATTAATATTACGTCTTTGTCCATATTATATTGGGTTAATTTTAGCACAGGCAGGCCAGGAAGACAATAAGCATCGCCCGGAGTGGTGTTCACTAAAAAATAGGCAACGCGATAATAATTTTGACTGAATAAAAATAGGCCTGCGCGACTGCTGAAGCAACCACACAGGCCTATTCCCTCGAGTGGCGGAAATGCTATCTCTTTTTCCTTTTCTTTCCGCCTACGAGCATTTTCGCCCTCGAAACATCGCCCTTCTTGTCGATGAAGTAGAGGTAACCTTTCTCCTTTTTCACCCCGGGCTTCGCGATAACCTTACCGCCGCCGCCCTTGGACTTACCTCTCGCCATCTTTGTTTCGACGACGTTGCCTTTCTTATCGACGTAATAAAGATATCCTTTCTTACGCGTTATGCCTACCTTTGCGACCTTCTCTGCCATTTTATTTCACCTCCTCTCGCCATAGTTTTAAAATTAAAGAATGTTGATATAGTCCTTTTTCACTCTGGCTATACACCGGAATATGTTGGTTTTTACATAAGCGCAATCCTTTTCGACCTTTTTCACGAACTCCTTCATAAGCCGCCGCCTCGAAGCTTCGGCGGCTAGGCAGTTGCGCGCGTCCACGGGGAAACGGCATTCCTTGGCATACCTCGCCAGGTGCTTCTCTTCTACGTAGCAAAGCGGCCTTATTATGACTATCTTGCCACCAAAAAGCTCCTGTCTGGGATTCATCGCCGAGAACTCGCCATGATAGAAGATGTTCAAAAGAAGCGTCTCGACAATATCGTCTTTATTATGGCCGAGGGCGACTTTATTGCATCCGAATCTGTCAGCGGCCAGGAAGAGGGATTTTCGCCTGTTCCAGGAGCACCAAAAACACCCCGGATCCTCACCTGGCCTGCGGATGGCTAACTTCTCGAAATGATACTCTACGCCACGCTTCTCAAAGAACTTCTTTAGCCTGTTACGATTAGCGGCACCGCATTTATAATCAGTCTCGACATGCATTGCTACCAGCTCATACGATACCGGCGCCCACTTACGGCGCTCGTTCAAAAGATGCAGCATCGTAAGGCTATCTTTGCCGCCGGAAACGGCTACCAGTATCCTGTCCTTATCTTCAATGAGCTTGTAATCGGCGATCGCCCGTCCGATCCGTGTCGATATATAATTGCCTGTTTTGCCCAAAGGCCGCATGGGAGACTATGTGCCTATCCTGACCGATGTTGTCAGAGATTCCAGCGTAGCTATTGCCGAAAAGATGGCCAGAGCGCTCGTCTTGGGATTGACCTCTGATGGAACGTTGTCTGTTCTTGTCATAATCTTTCCGCAATCGCCTGTTATCTCTATCTCATGCGTATTTTTTGTATAGTCGGGGGATGTCACTATCCTTACTCGCGTCTTAGCCGATCCGAGGCCGGCAAGGCTTAGAACCGCTGAAACGTTAACATTGGCAGGAAAGCCTTTGACGGCTTCTTGAGCGCTTCCCTCAAATAATACCGTTTCTTTCTTTATCTTGCCCAAGTCAACGCCTTTTTCTATAAGATATGGCGCCCCCTCGAGCCCTTTAGGCGGCTTTCTCGTCGTAAGTACCACCGATTCTATCCTGCCCACCGAGGCGGACTTAAGGCCGTCTATTCCGCAGATGGCGCCGCTTGGTATATAGACCTTTATGCCTTTGGCGGCGGCCCGCTTTAATAACTCCTCCTTACCGATAAGTCCGCCAACACTCATCACAAGACAATCCTTGCCATTATTTATGCACTTTTCCAGTATGACAGCCGAAACAGCGGCGCTCGCCGATTCTACGATCACATCAGAGGCATTTACTAAGCCATCTACATCCATTACGCTGATATCAGCCCCTACGGATCCAAGAAGTTTCTCGGCCTTCTGGCGGCTTATATCGCATATCGCCACAAGCTCAACCGAGGCAGCCAGTCGGCCTCGACACGCTTTTGCGATTTCGGTGCCAATCGCGCCGCATCCTATTATGCCCACCTTGATCTTTTTCATCAGATCACCCCGCCCCTCAGCGCTCTATTTACTGACCGCGAGCATCCTGTCGAGCGTCTTCCTGGCTCTCTCCCTTACCTCTTCGGAAACTTTTATCTCATATACCATCTTTTCGAGGCTGTAGGCTACCCAGCCTAGTGTTATGAGCTTCATGTTCGCGCATACAAGATGCGGCGTGGGAAGATAAAACTTCTTGTCTGGGTTCTCCTTCTGCAACTTATACAGCATACCGGATTCCGTCGCTATTATGAACTCTTTTGCGGTCGATTTCTTGGCATATGTGAACATCCCCGCCGTGGAACAAACGTGATCAGCTATGGCAAGGACTTCAGGATTACATTCGGGATGAGCCAGCACCTCAGCACCCTTGTGCAGCTCCTTCGCCTTTATTATGTCTTCCTCTTGAACCCTTATATGCGTGGGACAGAATCCCTCCCAAAGGATTATGTTCTTTTCAGGCACCTGCGACTGCACATAACGGCCGAGGTTCCTATCAGGGACAAATATAATATCTTTCTCCTTAAGAGATCTGACTATCTGTATTGCGTTAGAAGATGTGCAGGCTATGTCGCTCTCCGCTTTAACCTCAGCGCTTGAATTTACGTAGCACACCACAGCAGCGTTGGGATATTGTTTTCTTTTGGCGCGCAGTTTTTCCGCAGTTATCATATCCGCCAAAGGACAACCGGCCTCTATAACGGGCAACAGCACCGTTTTGTCGGGATTCAGGATCGAAGCTGACTCCGCCATAAACTGCACACCGCAGAAGACGATGACATCAGCGTCCGTCCTAACAGCCGCCTGTGAAAGAGCCAGCGAATCTCCGCTGATATCAGCGATATCCTGTATCTCATCACGCTGGTAATTATGGACGATTATGACGGCGTTGCGCTTCTTCTTGAGTTTGGCTATCTTCTTCTTAAGCGCCTCGTTATATTTCAGGTCATCCTTGTCATTAACCCGCATTTTATCTCCTAACACCGGGCTTTTTCTCTGAGTCCGGTAGGATTTTGGGAGAAAGTCTTACAATGACATTGTCGATAAGACGGGTCTTCCCGACATAAGCGGCAACCGCTATAAGCGCCTCCGACTTTATCTCCGGCAAATCCTCGAGCTCTTTGGTATCAACTATAGAAACGTAATCGATCTTGATGGAAGCTTTTTGCGATATAACATCTTTAATGGCTCTGATAATTTTCTTTGAATCAATTTCGCCTGAGGCCACCATCCCTTCCGCCTTCCGAAGCGCCTCGTAAATCGAAAGAGCGGATTTGCGCTCATCTTCGGAAAGGTACACGTTCCTGGAACTCATGGCCAGACCGTCCGATTCCCGCACTATGGGCATCACTTTTATCTCGACATCCATATTGAGGTCCTGGACCATTTTTTTTATAACTATCGCCTGCTGTGCATCCTTCTGGCCGAAATACGCCACGTCCGGTCTAACGATATTAAAAAGCTTCGCAACAACTGTCGTAACGCCTCTGAAATGGCCAGACCTGGAAGCGCCGCAAAGTCTATCTGTAAGGCGCTCGACATTTATATAAGTAGAATAGCCCGGCGGATACATATCCTTTGCGGACGGATAGAAGATAACGTCAACTCCGGCGGCGCGGGCAAGCTCCTCGTCCCTTTTAAGATCACGGGGGTACTTTTCGAAGTCTTCGGAAGGGCCAAACTGGATAGGATTTACAAATATGCTCATAACTACAAAATCCGTGTGCTTCTTCGCCGCTTTAACAAGACTCATATGGCCATCGTGAAGATACCCCATAGTCGGTACGAAGCCTATGGTCTTACCTTCCTTCCTGACCATCTTTGAAAGCGTGGCCATCCTTTGTATGCTATCTACCAGCTTCACCGCGCACCTTCTTCACCGGAGACCGCATCCTACCTGATAAGGGACGGGGCAAGCTCCCTTAGCCCCTTAAGCACAAACTCCCTTTCCCTTATGCGGGGGTGCGGAACAATAAGTCCTTCTTCTTCTATTCTCTCGTTGCCGTAATAGAGTATATCAAGGTCTATCGTCCTTGGCATATTAATACCGTCTCTTTTCCGTCCCAGATTGTCTTCTATCGCGTTCAACTTGCTTAAAAGCGTCTTCGGCCTAAGAGACGTCTTTATCTCGATGACACCGTTAAGAAACTTTCCCTGGGGAGTATTGCTCACCGGTTCGGTCTCATAAATCGACGAAAGGCGCGTTACAATAACCCCAGGGGTGTTCCTCAAGGCCTCTATAGCCCTCTCTATATGAGAACGCCTGTCACCCAGATTAGAACCTATACCTATATAACAGGTGGTCATAACCGGTTGAGATCATCCGCCATACGCCGCGCATTATCCTAATCGTTTACCAATTCTATCCACCGCTTCTCTGATACGCCTTTTGTCAACGGTCAGCGCCATTCTGACATAACCTTCGCCACTCGCCCCAAAACCGTTGCCGGGCGTAACAACGATATCGCATTTTTCAAGAAGCGCTTTTGCGAAGGTGGCGGAAGTATAACGCGGCGGTACTTTGCACCATACATAAAATGTGGCTTTCGGCTTAACCACATTCCAGCCCATTTTATTTAGACCATCCACCAGCAGGTCCCGACGCTCCTGGTATATCTTGATCGTAGTCCTTATGTGCTTGTCGTAATTCTCAAAAGCGGCGACGCCAGCCCACTGGATGGCGAAGAACACTCCGGAATCTACGTTGGACTTCACCTTCGCCAGAGATTCCACAAGATGCTTATTGCCGCAGGCAAAACCTATGCGCCAGCCGGTCATGTTAAATGTCTTTGAAAGAGAATGAAACTCTATGGCGACATCTCGCCCGCCCTTCACCTCCATTATGCTGGGCGCCTTGTAGCCATCGTAACACATTTCCGAATATGCGGCGTCGCAAAGGACTACTATATTGTGTTTTAGGGCAAATTCCACGACGTGCTCAAGAAAGCGCTTATCGCATACGGCGCCGGTTGGATTGTTCGGATAGTTGATGTACATGATTCTGGCCTTATGAAGTATGTTGTGACTTATCGCTTTTAGGTCAGGAAGAAAATGATTGTTTTCTACGAGCGGCATTAGCGCCACCTCACCACCGGCAAACCATGTTCCGGACTTATATGGCGGATAGCAGGGGTCGGGAACGAGCGATATATCACCGGGATTCATGACCGCAAGAGGCATGTGCGCTATCCCCTCTTTTGAGCCGATAAGCGGAAGTATCTCGCTGGCGGGATCCAGATCCACCTCAAAGCGCTTCTTAAACCACTTTGAGATCGCCTGCCTGAATTCTGGAAGTCCGGCATCGAGCGGATATCGGTGATTTCTGGGGTCGGCCAGCGCCTTTTTCATAGCCTCTATAATGAATCGCGGTGTAGGCATATCCGGATCGCCGATGCCGAGGTCTATGATATCGCGGCCTTCATCACGCGCCTTTTTCTTCGCTCTGTCAATCTCCACAAAAAGATAGGGCGGCAGCTTCTTTAATCTTTCAGAACATTCGATCTTTATCATGGCCCCCCCTTAAAGAGAAAGGACATCCTTCATTGTGTACAACCCCGGCGCTTTTCCGGCTATGAACTTCGCTGCTCTAAGCGCTCCCCTCGCGAATATGTCGCGCGTCTTTGCGCTGTGCGTTATCTCCAAAGTATCAACGTCCGAATCGAAAGTTATAGTATGCTCACCGACGATATCGTCCTCTCGAATCGACTCTATAGGTATATCGATATCACTGCCTTTGGATTCTCTGACTATGCGCGCCATCTCCTTGGCGGTTCCGGATGGCGAATCCTTCTTGTTAACGTGATGCGCTTCAATGATCTCCACCGCATACTCGCTTCCCAGAACTTTTGCAGCATCGGCTATCAGCTTAAAAAGAAGGTTCACGGCAATCGACATATTGGGAGATAACACAACTGGTATGTTTTTAGACGCGGCGGCCACTTTCTGCTGATCCGTCTCCGACAGGCCGGTCGTTCCGATCACCATCGCGATCCCCCGCTTTTCGCAGATCTCCAGGTGCTCCATTGTAGCCTCCGGCGTGGTAAATTCGATGAGGCAATCGCAGGAGTTTAAAGCGCCGCTGGCATCTTCACCGACATCAAAACTTCCGACAAGTTCAATCTCGGCGTCGTCCTTAGAAAGTTCGACTATCCGCGATCCCATCCTTCCCTTACAACCGCTGACGCATATTTTGACCATCACGCGCTCCTTATATAAGATTATACGCTTTAAGTTCCTTTACCAGCTTGTCCTTATTTGAGTCCTCCATCTCACACATGGGCAGACGAAGCTGCGGATCTATCATTCCCATAAGACCCATAGCCGTCTTCACCGGTATGGGGTTAGTCTCCACAAACATCGCCTTCACGAGGGGCAGCATCTTGTAATGAAGCTCCTGCGCCCTTTTTATATCTCCCCTTTCAAACGCATTACACATATCGGCCACATCGCGAGGTATTATATTGGCAACCACCGAGATGATCCCGACTCCGCCTATCGCCAATACGGGGAGAGTCAGCGCGTCATCACCCGATATAAGAAGAAAATCCTTGGGGACGAGCTTCTTCATCCTAGACATCTGCTCAAGGCTGCCAGAGGCTTCCTTTACCCCAATTATGTTCTTTATTTGAGCGAGTTTCGCAAAAGTTTCGGGCTCTATATTAACCCCTGTCCGCGACGCTATGTTGTAAAGTATTATCGGTATGTTTACGGCTTCAGCGATAGCCTTAAAATGCAAGTATAGGCCTTTCTGCGTGGGCTTATTGTAATAAGGACTTACCTGAAGACTGGCATCGGCGCCGCAGTTTTTTGCGTGCTTGGTAAGCATTATCGCCTCATCCGTGGAATTGGCGCCGGTCCCCGCTATGACAGGCACCCTGCCGTTAACTATTTTAACAGTAAGCTCTATCACACGATCGTGTTCTTCGTAGGAAAGCGTTGCGGACTCGCCGGTCGTGCCGCATGGAACTATGACGGAGGTGCCATTCTCTATCTGGAACTCTATAATATTTTTCAGCGCTTTCTCGTCCACCTTCCCATTGCGGAACGGCGTAACCAGCGCTACCATCGAACCTTTGAACATACTAGAATCTCCTCATTAAATACGTATCTTGCCTTCAAACACAAGCTGTGCCTTTCCCTCAAGATAGACGTTTTTAAAATTCCCGTCTATCAAATCAAAATAGACCTTGAGTTTCTCGCCGCTGCGCGTCTCGACGGTTATCGGCGATGACATCTTCTCGGCCTCCGCCGCGATTATCGCGCTAGCGACCGAGCCGGTGCCGCAGGCAAGAGTCTCATCTTCGACACCGCGCTCGTAGGTCCTCACCCTTATGGTGTTCTTGTCCACCACCTTCACGAAGTCCGCATTGGTTCCCGCCGGAGCAAACTCACCGTGGTTTCGTATATGGGAGCCAAGCGACCTAACATCGATATTTTCAAGATCATCCACAAAATGGACCACATGCGGTACCCCGGTATTCACGAAATCAAGCTTATAGGGGCACTTATTGATCATAAGACAGAGATTCCATTTTATATCTTTCGGTTCCGTAAGAAGCACCTTTACCATATTCCCCTGAACGCTCGCCTTCAGCTCTCCGGCAACTGTGTCGATAGTCATTTGCCTCGGCGCGATTTTTTTCACCGCCGCGTAAAGGGCCGCGCATCGCGAGCCGTTGCCGCACATCTCCGCCTCACTGCCATCCCTATTAAAGATGCGCATCCTGAAGTCCGATCTCTTGGAGCGTTCAATGACGAGCATGCCATCAGCCCCGACTGACCATTTACGGTCACAGAGGTTTCTGGCAAGGCCATTGAGATCATTTATTCGACGGGACCGATTATCAATTATTATAAAATCATTCCCTGTCGCAACCGCCTTGGTAAATGTTATTGCTGCGCTTCTTGCCCGCTGCTTCAGACTTTCAATTTTCACCTAAGCACCTTCGGTATTGTCTCTCCCCTCACAAGGTCCTTGTAGGTCTCGTGCCTGCGCACGATATAAAATTTCTTGCCCATGGCCATAACCTCGGACGGGCGCGGTCTCGAATTATAATTGCTCGACATAACAAAACCGTAAGCGCCCGCGCCCATGACCGCTAGAAGATCTCCGCGGCCCACCTGCGGCATAAGCCTGTCCTTACCCAGAAAATCGCCTGATTCGCATATTGGGCCAACCACATCTACCCTCTCGGCTGTGTCAGAACTATTATGAGGCACCTTCACAGGCACTATTTTATGATATGCCTCATAAAGGCTCGGCCTGATAAGATCGCTCATACCGCCGTCAACGATCACGAACTTCTTGCGCGGCGTGCGCTTCGTATATATCACCCTGGTAACAAGTATGCCGCTATTTCCGGAAATAAATCTGCCGGGCTCCAGGATTACCTTGACCCCCATCTTCTTTATAAGAGGAATGATCTTTCGGGCAAAACTCTTTGCCGTTTGAGGGTTCTCCACAGAATAGATGATGCCCAGCCCGCCGCCGATATTGAAATATTCTATTTCTATTCTTTTCGAGTTAAGGAAATCTATGACCTTTCTGATCGCTTCCTGAAACGGAAGGGCATCCGTTATCTGGGAGCCGATATGAATGTGAACTCCCTTAATCCGAAGATTCGGATATCTCCACCTCATATTGAAAATTTTGTGAGCCGTCTCGAAATCTAACCCGAACTTCGTCTCGCCCTTACCGGTAGTTATGTAGTGATGCGTCTTCGGTATAACATCGGGATTGATCCTTATAGCGACGTTAACCTTCCTGCCGTATTTTTCGGCGCATCTCTGAATCTCCTCAAGTTCGTCCTCGGATTCCGCGTTAAAGAACAATATCCCAAAATCGATCGCTTCTATTATCTCTTCGCGCTTCTTGCCGACACCGGCATATACCACCTTGCGCGGGTCAACGCCGGCGAGCCTTGCCCTATAAAGTTCGCCGCCGGAGACCACGTCAAGGCCGGCGCCGTTCTTAACGAGGGCGCGGACAACGGCAATATTGGAATTGGACTTCATGGAAAAACATATAAGCGGATTAATGGCACTGAAAGCTGTCTTGAGCTTCCGGTAATGGTCAATAAGAGTGCCGTAACTGTAGAGATAGAATGGCGTCGGCACCTTCTTCGCGATATCCGACACTTTTATGTCTTCGCAATAAAGTTCGTTATCCCTAAACGTGAACTTGTGCATCCTATCTCCTGGCGATCGAACGCTTGGAATCAACCGAAGCTTTTGGGTTGAAAAGCTTCAATATCTGCTGACTCTTGAATTTATCTGAGAATTTATGCAATTCGGCTTCGCTCATGCTCTTTATCTCTATCTTGTTATCTAACGAATACCTCACAAGACGGCCGACGATCGCGTGGGCGGTCTTGAAGGGCACGCCTTTATCTACGAGATAATAAACCAGATCCGTAGCGTAGAGCGATTCGTCTTCCAAATACGCCTCTATCCTGACCTTCTTGAACTTTATTGTTCCAATAAGCCGTGAAAGGACCTTAAGTGACATAGAAACGGTCTCTATCGAATTAAAGAGGGGCTCTTTATCGAGCTGCATATCCCTATTATAGGAAAGGGGCAGCCCCTTCATCATAGTGAGAACGCTTATGAGATTTCCGTTAAGGTGGCCGGCGTATCCCCTTATAAGCTCCAGCACATCGGCGTTTTTCTTATGGGGCATGAGGGAGCTTCCGGTACAGAAGGCATCGTCAATCTCCACAAAGTCAAACTCCTTTGTAGACCATATGATCAGGTCCTCCCCCAGCCTCGAAAGATGCACGCCGCATATAGCTAGCGCACTCAATATCTCGATGACGAAATCTCTGTCACTGACAGCATCTATGGAATTAACGGCCGATTTAATTTTTAGCCCCTGAATACTGACGTTATATTTAGCCGAAGGTATAGGCGTTCCTGCAAGCGCCCCCGCGCCCATCGTCAGCTCGATATTATTGGATATCGAAGCGAGTCGTGCTCTGTCACGCTCAAACATACGGATATAGGCACCCAGATAGTCTTTTAAGTACACTGGCTGGGCGTGCTGCATATGCGTAAAACCGGGTATTACCATGTCCTCGTTCTTTTTTGACAATTTAGCAAGCGTTTCCTCAACAGCCGCAAGGTCCGCAATCAGTCCGGCAAGCTCCACCTTGCAATAAACCTTTGTCGCCAATACAACCTGCTCGTTGCGGGACCGCGCAGTATGAAGTTTGAGCGCAAGATCCCCCACCTTGGCCTCGAGCTTGTTTTGGATATCAGTATGTATGTCCTCGGCCTTAGCGTCATATTTGAACACACCTCTAACGGTGGCCTTGTAAAGTGAGTCGAGCGCCATAGTGAGCTTTGCCGCCTCCTTCGGACTCAAGTACTTCGCTTTCTTTAGAACTTGAACGTGCAAGATAGACCCTAAGATATCGTATCTGGCCAGCTTGTGGTCGTAGTGGACTGATTTGGTAAATTCCTCTACAAGCGGATCAGTCTCCTTCGAAAATCTACCGCCCCACAGTTTCTTAGTCATATTTTCTCCCCAATAAAAAACAGCAAAATAAAAACAACAACCGATTTTTAAAGCGCCAAACGCGGTTCAGACTTAAGGACTCAAACCCGCCGTAATTTGCGTGCTTTTAAAACTCATGCTTTATTCTTGTATGACCCTTTGTACGGCAGGCCCCACAGCTCTATAAATCCCTTCGCAAGGGACTGATCGAACTTATCACCCTCTTCATAGGTCGCGAGCTCTTCTCTATATAGGGAGTTCGGCGACTTTCTGCCCACAACCCTGCATGTCCCCTTATGAAGCTTAAGCCTCACCACACCATTGACGCGCTTCTGCGTATAGTCAATAAACTTATCAAGAGCCTCCCTAAGAGGCGTATACCAGAGGCCGTAATAGATAAGTTCCGCGTACTTAAGCGCCACCGCCTCTTTATAATGCGCGAGCTCCCTGTCGAGCACAAGGCTTTCGAGCCCCTTATGCGCCTCAAGAAGCGTCCAACCGGCCGGCGACTCATACACCTCCCGCGATTTTATACCGACGAGGCGGTTTTCGATAATATCGCTTCTGCCGACCCCCGCATTGCCTGCTATCTTAGATAGCCTGAGAATCAGGTCTACGCCGGACATCCATTTTCCGTTAAGTTTTACAGGAACACCTTCTTTGAACTCTATCTCCACATAGACAGGCTCCGCCGCAGAATCCTTCACTCCTTTCGTAAGTTGATATATATTTTCGTCAGGCTCGTAATAAGGATCTTCCAACTTCCCACTCTCAATCGATATTCCCCAAAGATTAACATCAAGCGAGTATGGCTTCTTCTTTGATGCGTCAATGGGTATATTATTCTTCTTCGCATAGTCTATTTCTTCCGACCTTGTCTTCATTTCCCATTCTCTGACCGGCGCCATTATCTTAAGCCGTGGATCGAGAGATCTTATAGTGACTTCAAATCTTACTTGGTCATTACCTTTTCCCGTACAGCCATGAGCGACATAAGAGGCCTTCTGGGCCTGCGCCACTTTGACAAGCCCATTCGCGATTAGGGGACGGGAAAGAGCGGTCGCAAGAAGGTAGCCAGACTCATATACCGCATTGGCCTTTAGCGCCCTGAAAACGAAATCTTCCACAAACTCTTTCTTGAGATCATCTACAAATACCTTACTGGCTCCGGTTGCAATGGCCCTCCTCCTATAAGCCTCGAAATCACAGCCCTGCCCGACATCGGCCATGTACGCAATAACATCATAACCTCTTTTGGTAAGCCATTTTATTATTACCGACGTATCTAGTCCGCCTGAATACGCAAGCACTACTTTTTCTTTCATGGTTAACTCCCGCTATAAATTAAACACAGGCTAAGGCCACTGGTAAAGCTTCCGAGCCCAATCTCATAGTTGACCTTGTTACTTTAATAACTTAAGGAGAACTGCTTTCTGAACATGCATCCTGTTCTCCGCTTGGTCATACACAATCGAATGATTTGAATCCATAACCGAATCCGTAATCTCCTGCCCCCTGTGGGCCGGCAGGCAATGCATTACGACAGACATGGTCTTGGCCTTCTTGACAAGTTTATCGTTTATCTGAAAGTTCTTGAAGGCCTTTATTCTTTTAGCGGCTTCCTTCTCCTGCCCCATGCTCACCCATACATCTGTATAAAGGACATCCGCGTCCTTCGCCGCGCTCTCCGGACTACTTGAGATCTCCAGTCTGGCGCCAGATTCCGCCGAAAGGGCTCTGGCGAGCTTTACAATCCCCTTGTCAGGCGCGTAATTTTTCGGCGTGGCGGCTTTCATATTTATGCCTAGCTTCATCGCCGCTATCATCAAAGAATTAAGGACATTATTACCGTCGCCTATATAAGCCAGCGTCAGCCCTTTCAGGAAGCCAAACCTCTCCCTCATGGTAAATACGTCGCCAAGAGCCTGACACGGATGCGACATGTCGCTAAGGCCGTTTATTATCGGTATAGAGGCATGCTTGGCAAGCTCCACGACCGTAGCGTGTTCATGGGTCCGAGCCACGATTCCGTTAAGATAGCGCGACAAAACACATGCCACGTCTTTAACAGACTCTCTGCCACCCATCCCTATCTCGCTCGAACCCAGATAGATAGAATAACCGCCCATCTGGTACATGCCGATTTCGAAAGAGACACGGGTCCTGTTGGAAGGTTTCTGAAATATCAGGCCTATTGACTTCCCCTTGAGCGCTCTTTCATATTTCCGAGGATTCTTCTTAATGTCAGCTGCAAGATCCAGTATTTCTACGATCTCTTCGGTCTTCAAATCCTGAACGGATAAAAGATCTTTTTTCACGAGCGTGCCTTCGTTAAAATTTTCCTAACACCTTGTCCAATATGCTTACGGCCTTATCTATCTCTTCTTTCGTAACTGTTATGGGAGGCATTATCCTCAATACAGTATCCTGGGTGCAATTAATCAGAAGCCCTTCCTTGAGGCACTCTTTATACACATCCTCACCTTTTATTGAAAGCTCGACTCCCACGATGAGCGCCATGTTACGGATCTCTTTGATCAGTTTGTATTTGGCCTTGAGCGACTCAAGTCTCTTCCTTAGGTAGGCGCCCATCCTATTGGCGTTCGCCAGAAGCCTCTCTTTCTTTATGGAGTCGAAGACCGCAAGCGCGGCGGCGCAGACGATGGGCGAACCACCAAAGGTCGAAGCATGCGTTCCCGGAGTAAGCACATCCTGGAATTTTCCCCGCGCCACTGCCGCCCCTATCGGAAGGCCTCCACCGAGGGCCTTGGCAAGCGTCATGACATCAGGCACCACGCCAAATACCTGAAAGGCAAACATCCTGCCTGAACGCCCCATACCGGTCTGCACCTCGTCAAAAATCAAAACGAGGTCTTTCTCATCGCAAAGTTGGCGAAGCGCCTTCATATATTCAGGTCTCGGTATGTTTATTCCGCCCTCACACTGAACAGGCTCAAGCATGACCGCGATGGTCTTCTCATTTACGGCCTCCCTTACAGCCTCTATATCGCCAAAGGGCACGTGTACGAAACCCGCCGGCAGCGGCTCGAAACCAAGCTTGACCTTGTCCTGTCCTGTAGCGGTAATCATAGCAAGGGTCCTTCCATGAAAAGACTTGGTCATCGTTATTACCTCGTATCGGCCTGTTGGGTGACCGTACCTTCTGGCAAGCTTTACGGCCGCCTCGTTTGCCTCAGCACCCGAATTTCCGAAAAAGACTTTCCCATCAAACGAGTTCTCTATTATAGTCTTCGCCAGGAGCGCCTGGGCCTCTGAATAGTAGTTATTGGACACATGCATCAGCTTCTTCGCCTGGCTTTGAACAGCCTTGACCACTGCCGGATGGCAATGGCCGGTGCCTGATACCGCCCATCCCGGGAAAAGGTCCAGGTATTTATTCCCGTCGATATCCCATACGATCGAGCCCTTAGCCCTGTCCAGGCACAAAGGTACACGTTTATAAGTGTTCATAACATACTTGTCATACATCCTGACGATCTTTTCAGTCTTGGTCATTTTACTATCTCTGTCCCTATTCCTTGGTCTGTGAACATCTCCAACAAGAGCGCGTGTGGAATGCTTGCATCAAGTATGTGCGCTTTTTTTACGCCGCCCTGTATGGCATTTATACACGCGCGCACTTTGGGTATCATGCCGCCATCTATCACCTTTCTTTTGATAAGCGCCTCCGCTTTGGATGCTTTAAGCGTATTGTACAATGAAGACGGGTCTTTTTTATTGCGTAACACCCCTTTGACATTGGTCAAAAGCACAAACTTCTCCGCATTTAACGCTATGGCCAGCTCACTCGCCACATCGTCCGCGTTTATATTATACGCGTGCCCATCACGTCCTGTCCCTAAGGGGAATATGACCGGAATGATGTTATCGCGGATGAGGCGCTTGACGACGGTGGTATCCACAGATGTTACCTCTCCCACATAACCGTAATCGATATCGCATCTCATCTTTTTACAGCGGATAAGGTTGTTCTCCCTTCCGCTTAGGCCAAACGCCTTGCCGCCCATATCGCGCAAGGTTTTTACTATCTTTCTATTGATGACACGGAGAGCCTTTTCTATTATATTTATCGACGCAGCGTCAGTCACCCGGCGACCATGTATGAACTTCGGCTCCATGCCGTACTTTTTCATCATCCTAGAGATGAAAGGACCGCCGCCATGGACTATTACCGGATGCATGCCGGCATAGTTCATGAACATTATGTCCTCGAGGATATTCGGATCCAGGCCCTTCTCGTCAACGGCGGCGCCTCCGTATTTTATGACTATGGTCTTTTCAAAGAATTTCTTTATATAAGGCAACGCCTCGATGAGGACTCTGCTTTTTTTGATCGCCTCCCTCATGTAGAATACTCCGAGTTTATCGAGACATACTCTTTAGAGAGATCGCAAGTCCACGCCTTCGCCTTGAGCCGTCCGCTTTTCAGATCAACTGTGATATTGACCTTCTTGTCTTTTAAGGACTTTCTGGCCCTCTCCTTGTCAAAACTGCCGGAGATGGCGCCATTGGAGAGCGCCTTTACAGGCCCAAGATATATATCCATTCTGTCTATATCGAATCTGACGCCGCTTGCGCCAGCCGCGGCAACCACTCTTCCCCAGTTAGGGTCCTCCCCAAATATGGCGCACTTGAGAAGGTTAGAGGTAGATATCTTTCTCGCTATAGCTTTCGCGTCGTGAGCGGTCCTGGCTCCCTTTACCTCTATCTCGACAAGTTTTGTCGCGCCCTCTCCATCCGCGGCAAGCATCTTGGCAAGCTCCGTCGCCAGAAACTTAAGGGCATCTGTAAATTTACGGTAATCGGCCCCCTTCGATAATATCTTCTTATTACCCGCAAGGCCATTTGCCATAATGAAGCAGGAATCATTAGTGCTCATATCGCCGTCAACGGACACCATGTTAAACGTGTCTGCTATCGCTTCATCAAGCGCGGCCTCGAGCATATTCTTAGAAATTGCCGCATCGGTCGTTATGAAAGCGAGCATAGTCGCGTGTCTTTCTGTTTTCATATCGGGATAGATCATTCCCACGCCCTTGCATGCCCCGCCGATTGTTATGACCGAGCCGCTGGCCTTGACCTTTACAGCAAATTCCTTAGGCCTGGTATCAGTGGTCATTATTGTTTCAGCGAATATAGAGCCGTTTTTCTCGGATAATCCTGATACCAGTCCGGGAATAGCCTTGATTATTTTTTCTATCGGAAGGTTCCGTCCTATAATACCGGTCGAAGCCACAAGCAGTGCCGTGTAATTCACACCTAATGCCATCGCGGCATTCTTTGCCATGGCAATAGCGTCGCGATCACCTGATCTGCCATTAGCGCAATTGGCATTACCGCTATTTACAATTATTGCCTGGTGATAGCGATATTTAAGATGTGTCCTGCTTATTCTGACAGGCGAGGCCTGGCATCTGTTTGTAGTAAAAGCCCCGGCCGCGACGGCCGGAACCTCTGAGTAGATAAGAGCGAGGTCTTTCCTGCCCGAATATTTTATTCCGGCCTTTACCCCGTTTGCCAAAAATCCTTTCGGTGAGGTAACCCCGCCTTTTATTATTATCATAAAAGCGCCTCTGTCTCTTTAAAACCGCACATTATGTTCATATTCTGGACGGCCTGGCCGGCGGCACCCTTTTTCAGATTGTCTATGCACGAAACGGCTATGAGGGTCGAAGCTGTAACCTTCAGCCCTATGTCGCAGTAATTGGTGCCGACCACATCCCTTATCTGAGGAAATTTGCCAGCGTCACAGATCCGCACAAATGGTTTTCCATCATAAAATTTCCTGTAGATCTCTACCGCATCCTTGGTGTCAAGCGACTTGACCAGCTTCATATATATAGTCGAGAGTATGCCCCTGTTCATCGGAACAAGGTGAGGCGTAAAGATGATGTCCACATCCGCCCCAGCGACACGTGAAAGTATACGGTTTATCTCTGGCTTATGTTGATGCTCGTTTACCTTATAGGCCCTGAGGTTTTCGTTGACCTCGCAGAATATAAGCCCGATATCGGCTTTCCTGCCGGCGCCGGTGGCGCCGCTTTTTGAATCCGATATGATTCCGCAACGCTCTATTACTTTTCCGATTAACGCCGGCGCTATGCCCAGAATAATGCCTGTCGGATAGCAGCCCGGATTTGCCAAAAGCTTGGCCTTTTTAATCTCATCGCTATAAAGCTCCGGCAGACCGTATACCGCTCGCGGAAGATTCGCGATATCCTTATGTGAAGTTCCGTACCACTTTTCGTACGTGTCGGCATCGAGTCGGTAATCAGCGCTTAAATCTATCACAAGCTTGCCGGCCTCCAGAAAGGCGGGGGCTATCTCCATAGATACCTTATGCGGCAGCCCCAGAAAGACCAAATCTACTTTCGATGCCATCTCCACATTGGGCTTCTTGCAGACGATATCGAGCTTGCCCTTGAAGATAGGCAAAAGCGAGCTTATCGGCTCTTCTTTGTCTATAATAGCCGAAAGCTCGGTGATAGCGACGTCCTTGTGGTTCAGCAGTATCTTTATAACTTCCTCGCCGGCGTAACCTGTAGCGCCGACAACGCCTACTTTGAGCATACGCACTCCTACGATTACTGCTTTAGAACAGGGTTCCATAAGTCGTTGACTATCCCGATGGAACCTCTGCTAACTTATTACAAAACTCGACGGAAAATATAACTTTCTCTTGGACAGGTTTTCATAAATAACGACTTTCTCCGTCGAAACCTAACCCGGTCTATGACAATTTCATACAAAATTATAAGTTTATCTTAAATCAAAAGACCTACTGTGTCAACTAAAATCGTCGTCGGAGTTGACCCGGTAGGTCTCTATTTTGCCGTCGGAAACCGCCCCTCGAATCCCTGCGGTCGCCGCTTGTTATCTCTTAGTAAACTGGAATCTTCTCCTCGCCCTCTTCCTGCCGTACTTCTTGCGCTCCCTAGCCCTCGGGTCCCGCGTTAAGAAACCCGCTTTCTTTATAAGAGGCTTCAGGCTCGGGTCCATCTTTACAAGAGCCCTCGCTATACCAAGCTTCATGGCGCCCGCCTGGCCGCTCAAGCCTCCGCCGCAGCAGTTGGCATGTATATCAAGTTTAGGGGCCATGTTCACAAGTTCCAGAGGCTGCATTATCACAAGCCGGTTAGACTCCCTTGGGAAGTATTCGTTGAAAGGCCTCTTATTAACGAAAATCTTGCCCTCGCCGGACATGAGCCGCACACGCGCGATAGAACTCTTGCGTCGTCCCGTTGCCGCATATTGGATTTTTTCTGACATCTTATGAGTCTTCCTTTTAATCCGTTAAAAATACTCCCACATGATTTTTTATTTTATTGCCAGCTCCTTGGGTTTCTGCGAAGCGTGAGGGTGCGCCTGGCCCGGATATACCCTGAGCTTTTTGAGCATCTTTCTGCCGAGCTTCGTCTTAGGAAGCATCCCCGCCACGGCGTGCCTTATTACATATTCCGGCTTTTTCTTCAATACAGTCTCAAGGTTCTCTATGTTAAGTCCTCCTGGATAGGCAGAGTAGCGCTGATAAGTCTTCTGTGACAACTTCTTTCCGGTAGTTCTTATCTGGCTTGCGTTTATGACTATGACCTCGTCACCTGTATCCTGGTGAGGCGAGAATATCACCTTGTCCTTACCCCTTAATATACTGGCCACCTTGGCCGCAAGCCGACCCAGAATTTTGTCCTTTGCATCGACAACATACCAGGTCTTTTGGATATCCTTTTCTTTAGCTATATAGGTCTTCACCGAACACCTTCTTCCCAATCGATCGTCTACGCAGAATTATGGCCGTATAAAAAAAGCCTCTTTCTTTAGAGGCGCTTGATATTAACACATAGCATACTAAATGTCAAATAAAAATTTATAAATTTCAGACCTTGAGTAGAGTCCTGATCCTCTCGGGCAGCTCTTTGACGGCTACCTCCTCAACCTTACCTGTCTTCCTATCCTTTATCTCAACAATATCCTTCTTAGCATTTTTAGACCCTATGACTACCTTTACTGGTATTCCTATAAGGTCAGCGTCTTTGAATTTTATACCCGCCGATTCATTCCTGTCATCATACAACACCTCGATGCCAGATTTTAAAAGCTTTTTATATATGTCTTCGGATAATTCCTTTACCTTTTTATCCTCAATATTGAGAGCTATAACAATTACGCTATAAGGGGATATCTCCATGGGCCATATAATCCCGTCCTTATCATTAGATGTCTCGATAACACTGGCGAGGATCCTTGTAACACCTATGCCATAGCATCCCATCACAGCCGGGATTTCCTTGCCGTCCTTGTCGAGCACTTTCGCACCAAGGACATCCGAGTATTTTGTTCCAAGCTTGAAAGTGTGTCCCACCTCTATCGCCTGCTTTATCTCGATCGGCTTGCCGCACAACGGACAGCCGTCGTCCGCCTTTATCATCCTGAGGTCAGCGAACTCTTTAGTCTCAAAGTCGCGTCCCATATTGACGTTTATAAGGTGCGTGTCTTTTTTATTGGCGCCTGTAACAAAGTTTGCCATGCCTAAGACGCTGTTATCAGCGATTATCCTTATGTTCTTAAGCCCGACGGGGCCAGAGAATCCGACTGGTGCGCCGCTAACATCTTCTATCGTCTTGGCATCAGCAAGCTCAAGAGATGCGCACTTGAGATAGTTCTTGATCTTGGTCTCGTTCGCCTCGTAGTCACCTCTCAAAAGAAGCGCCACCACTTTGCCATCAGCCTTATAGAGAAGAGTCTTCACAAGCTTATCCGGCCCAACCTTAAGAAGCGCCGACACTTTCTCGATGGTGGTTATGCCGGGGGTCTCAACCTCTGCTATGGGCAGCTTCTTCTCCTTGGATGGCCCTTTTGCTTTTGGCTTACAGGGGACCACATCAACGCTTCCGGCATACTTGCACTTGCCGCAGATGACTATCCTGTCTTCGCCGGCATCCGAAGGCACCATGAACTCATGCGAAACACTCCCACCCATCATGCCGGGATCTGCTTCGACAGCCAGGTAAGGCAAGCCGCAGCGGGCAAATATCCTGCAGTAGGCGTCGTACATCTTCTTGTAGCTTTCCTCCATTCCGGCAACATCGCAGTCGAAAGAGTACGCGTCCTTCATTATGAATTCTGACGTCCTCATAACACCGAACCGCGGTCTAGGCTCATCCCTAAATTTTGTCTGTATCTGATAGAGTATCATCGGAAGCTCTTTATAGGAGCGCACATTGTTGGCCACAAGGTCTGTAATGATCTCCTCGTGGGTAGGTCCCAAAACAAGCTCCTTGCCGTGCCTGTCTCTGAATTTGATCATAACCTCACCCAGCACTTCGTAACGGCCGGTCTGCTTCCATACCTCAGGAGGGTGAATAGCCGGCATAAGCACTTCAAGCGCCCCTTTTGAGTCCATCTCCTCCCTTATGATACGTTCTACCTTCTTAAGAACACGCAAGCCAAGAGGAAGATATGTGTAAGCGCCAGAGATGAGTTTGCGGATGAATCCACCACGGATCATCAGCTTGTGGCTTATTACCTCTGCATCCTGAGGATCTTCTTTAAGTGTGGGAATAAGAGCTTTTGTCCATCTCATAACTTTAAAAATGCGTAATTAGTAATTAATAACGCGTAATTTTTTTATTTGCCTCAATATTTCCTTTACGAAATCCTTCTCCTTTACCCTGCGCACAATCTTTCCCTTAACAAAAAGGGCTCCATACCCCCTGCCCGCCGCTATCCCGATATCGGCATCCTGAGCCTCGCCGGGGCCGTTGACCTCGCAGCCCATTATAGCGATACTTATATGGCGCTTTGTGCTCAGTGGAAAGCGGATGGCGGATATGGCCTTTTCCGCTTTTTTCACAACGGTAGCCAAGTCCACCTGACAGCGGCCGCATGTCGGGCAGGATATTATGTCCGGCCCAAAATTCCTAAGGCCCAAAGCGCCCAGGATCCTTTTCGCGGCAATAACCTCCTGAACGGGATCCGCCGTTAATGATACCCTGATAGTATCCCCTATACCATCGAGAAGAAGGCTGCCTATACCTATCGATGATTTCACTATCCCGGAGTCAAAAGGACCGGCCGCGGTCACCCCCAGGTGCAGAGGATAATCGCAAAGATCTGATATTTTCCTGTATGCCTCGACGGTCGAAACAACGTCAGAGGCCTTGAGGGATATGATTATATCACGAAAACCGAGCTCTTCAAGGATTTTGATAAAGCCGGTCGCGGCCTTTACAAGCGAAGAAGGCGCGCTTGATCCGGCCGAGCCGGAGTTCACTCCGACCCGTATGGGTATCTTAGCCCTTCTGGCGGCCTTGACGACCTGTGCGATCTCGCATCTTTTCCAGATATTGCCCGGATTAAGCCGCACCTTATCAACACCGGCCTCTATCGCCGCAAGCGCGAGCCGGTAATCGAAATGGATATCGCAGACGATAGGAACGCGCGATCTCTTCTTTACAGCCCTGATGGCCCGGGCGTCCTCGAGGTCCTTCACCGAAACCCTCACGATCTCGCAGCCGGCCGCCTCGAGCTTTCTTATTTCCGCGACGGTCTTTTTGACATCCGAAGTGTCGCACTTCGTCATAGATTGTATCGCGACCGGAGCGCCGCCGCCTATCGCGATGTTGCCGACCATTACCTGTCGTGTCTTACGCCGTTTGATCATAATTCCGGTTCTTTAAAAAACTTAACGCCTTGGGAAGTTGGCAGATTTAAACGATATTTTCAACATTTGATATTTAGTATACTACAAATGCCTTTTTATTAAAGTAAAAAAATAGGGCCCATCAAGGATGGCCTTAACTTCGCGCAAAATAAAATATCGCCCGGCGCATCATCGCGCCGCGCGATATTTACTATTCGCGCCCCGATCACATTGCATACACTCGCACGAATCGCCTCGCGTCAATTCGTGCACATTCGCGTTAAACCTTTATCCTAATCCTCCTATACCCTATCGCAATAACCGCTACCAAAATCCCCACAACCGTGGCCGGCTCAGGGACGCCTCCACCGCTCAGAGGGCCGCCCATGCCGCTTCCGAGCTTTATATAATATCCAACATTCTCGTCAAAATAGGTGTCACCTACCTTCATACCGGAAGGCACCCAGTCGGGGTCAGTGGCGTAGTAGTTCCATGTAAAACCACCTATCTCGACACCGGATTGCTGGCCGCTGTAGGCGGTGTAGAGCTGCGACATATCATCCGTATCGAAGCTCATATCATTGAGCAGAAATTCAAAGGCTTCCACGCCGAAGTTCCTCACTTGCGTGATCTCGGCTGAGGTAAGCTGCATCTCCCAGAGGGCCATATCGTCCATAGGTTGGTAGAATGGGTAGGGATAATAATTACTACCATCTATGCCCATTACGCCGCCAATATAAAAAAACGGGGTAGAGGCGTCCGGAGGATCCCAATACCCTACAAAATTCGTAGAGTATGACGAACTACCATTATATACCGTTACCGTTCCACTGCTCACATAATGCCATGTGTCAAAAACCGTATTCCAGGTCACCGCAATATGGGACCACACATTCAGAGGTACGGTCCCTATATTCTTATAGTACTGAGTATCATTTCCCATGCAGGCATAAAGGTTGGCTATCGAAGAGTCATTATATTCATTCCAAATTGAGTTACTTCCGTGAGTCTCATCATATACGCCAAAAATCCCAAGAGAATACGTGTTTTGAAGGTTTGGCTTAACCCATATTGTTATAGTGCCGCTCATCGGCGCAGGATCCATGGCCTGGCTTATGCTGCTCGGGATGAGGGCATTACCGAATTTGCCTGGCGTCCAACTCGCAGCCCCTAATGACGCGTCGGTACCTTTAGAGGCATACGCCGTGGTTCCGCTTGTCTCATCGAATTTCCAATAATCGCGCAGGGAGCTTTCGTATGAAGCGAAAGAGGGCGGGGCGACGCCCGCGATCACGATACATATGATTATGCCTATAAATATTTTCGTCCTCATCGCCCTCACCCCTCTCTGCGGTTTTATATTCATTTTGGTGTCTCCCCCAACAAAAATCCCGACCTCCTACTCGGAGATCGGGACGCGTTCTCTCGACGAGAACAAGCTTTATGTTAGCTCTAAACGGCAACTGGCTACCCTGCTTTCGCGAGGGCCCTGTAGCTTTGCTACGGCCTGAGTCTTCGTCAGGCCGCAGTCCCTTTAGGGACGGCCCATCCTTTCGGATGGTGTGCGATTAATATTTCTCTTCTTATACTTCTATTATAAGTCTACCTTATATTAATAAAACGACAAGGTGCTTAATCTACTTTTTGTGGACAGATTTCTACCTTTTTTCGTCTTAAAAAAAGACGGTTTTAGTAGCAATTAGACAAAGGAATAACTTTTTGCGGTAGGCTAACGAACCGAAACAAAACGTTGGATTAAATTCAAATCTTACAGGATAGTAAACGGCTACTTAAAAGCTCCCTAATGGTGGAATAATCTCAGTATATTTTCAAATATCCCAAATTTCATAATGTCGCTGTAGAATATGAAAACAGTTAGTATCACCAAAAAGGTGATACCTATATTTGTTATTATCTCCTGCGCCTTGAGCGACAGCGGCCGCCCCCTCAGCTTCTCGAGCGCCAGGAATATCATGTGGCCTCCGTCGAGGACTGGCAGCGGCAGCACATTGAAAATCGCAAGAGATGCGCTTAATATCCCCATAAGATGAAAGATATAGACCAAGCCGAGTTTAGCGGCCTGACCTGTTATAACGAACATCCCTATCGGCCCCGTCATTGACTCTTTAAGAGAAAGCCTGCCTGTAATTATTGACCAGAGCGCCTTGTAAGTTACACCAGTAAGCTGAAAAAGCTTTTTTGCGCCCATGTAAAACGCCTGGAAAAAACCGTAGCGCACCTTCTCGATATTCTGAGATGGTGTCACCCCGATCTGGGCTATCCTGACATCATTGCCAAAAATATCTTTGGCTTTGCGCACCTTGGGCGTTATGGTCATGTCAAAAACTTTTCCACCGCGCTCAATCGTAATAGCAATATCGCCTTCTGTACGCTTGAATATAGCCTCCGTCATCTCTTCCCAGTACTTTACGACTTTGCCATCCACAGAAACTATTTTATCTCCCGGCCGCATACCCATGCGCTCGGCCGGATAGTCCTTTATAAGACCACCCACCTCGGTCGTTAAGGTGGGACTGCCAAACATGAATATAATGGAAAATATGATAAAAGCGAGAAGATAGTTAAGAAAAGGGCCGGCAAAAATTATTTTAAACCTGTCACCGACACTTCTGGATAGAAACTCCCACTTCTGGTGCGTCAGTTTTTCCCACGGTTCATCTCCCGTCATCTTCACGTAGCCGCCAAGCGGTATAGCCGAGATTAAGTATTCGGTTTCCCCCTTCTTGAGGGACGCTATTTTAGGTCCGAAGCCGAAAGAGAATTTCTCGACGCGCACGCCCAGAATCTTGGCCACGATGAAATGGCCGAATTCGTGCACGAGAACAAGAACGCTCAACACGGCAAGAAATGATATTAAAGACAACAAAGCGACCTTGCCTCCTCTCTTGCCCATCTGTCAGTATCGAGTATATCTTTTACAGAGAGGGCGTCTATCTTCACGTTTCTATGCCGGGATAGGACCTTCTCTATGATCTCAGCTATTCGGGAAAACTTGATATTGCCATCAAGATAACACTTCACCGCTTCTTCGTCTGCCGCACAAAGCGCCGCCGGGGCGGTGCCACCCGAAGAGGCAGCCGCCCGCGCCAGTCCAAGGCATGGAAACTTTACCTCATCCGGCTTGCGGAAGGTAAGAGCCCCTATTTTTATAAAGTCTAGCCTCTCAACAATCGCCCTCGCGCGCAACGGAAAATTCAAAGCATACTGTATGGGAAGGCGCATATCGGCAACGGCCATCTGCGCCAGTACCGAACCGTCAACGAACTCGACCATCGAGTGCACTATCGCTTCGGGATGTATTAACACCTCGATATCCTTCTCAGCAACGCCAAATAGATATTTTGCCTCAAGTATCTCAAGCCCTTTGTTCATCATAGTAGCGGAATCAACGGATATCTTCTTCCCCATCCTCCATCTGGGATGACGTAGAATAAACTTTCTCGAAAGCCTGTCAAATCTATTAAGCGGCACGTCAAGCAGCGGCCCGCCGCTACCGGTAAGATATATCTTTGAAACATCGCTGACCTTTCCGTTAATACACTGAAATATCGCACTATGCTCGCTATCGATAGGGATCATCGCAGCTCGGTGTTTTTGCGCAAGGCTTTTCACCAGAGGTCCGGCGCTCACCAGGGCCTCTTTGTTCGCAAGCGCTACCGCCTTGCCCTTCTTTATCGCTTCTATAAGTGGAATAAGACAGACTGTCCCGCTTATAGCAAGAACGACGATATCTGTGTCTTTTTCACAGGCAATCTCAGTAAGGCCGCCTAACCCGTCCAACACTAACGTTCCTGGCGGCACGGCCTTCTTCAGACGGTTGACAAGAGATTTCCTTCCTACTGAGACCGCCTTTGGACGAAAGTCATGTGCCTGCTTTGCGAGAAGCCCTATATTGGAATCCGCTGAAAGCCCCACAACTCTAAATCTGTCGGCCGATTGCCTTATAACATTAAGTGTATTTATACCTATCGAGCCGGTGGAGCCCAGTATCGCGACCGTCTTTTTTTTTGTCATTTACGCGGCTATCTCTTCATCAGTATTTCTACATAAAAATAAAATATAGGTACGGTAAAAAGCAGGCTGTCTATAAGGTCCAGCATTCCTCCAAAACCGGAAAGTATCGCTCCCGAATCCTTTACCCCACAATCTCTTTTCAGCAGCGATTCGGCAAGATCACCGACCTGTGCTAGTATGCCAAGAAGAAATCCGAGCACTAGCAGGTGCCCATACGGAAAACTGGGTAGAAAGGATTTACTCGCGACTGCGGCGACAACACTGCAGATAAGACCTCCTATCGTGCCCTCCACGGTCTTGCGCGGGCTTATCCGGGGAATCAGATTATGCTTTCCAATAGTGCCACCTATGAGATAGGCACCCACATCGCCGATTTTAGTAACAAGGATAACAAATGCCACAAGCAGCGCCCCGTCCGGCATAAATTTCAGCTTTATGAAAAAGGAAAAAAACCAAGCTATGTAGAGAAGGCCGAAGAGGGTGACCGATATGCTCGCAAGGGCCTGTGAGCCATCGCGCCGCGTAAACTGCAGAACAAATATGAAGAGGCAGGCTATTACCAGGAAGAAAGGCTCAAGAGTAAAATACCCTTCTAGCCCTTTCTGGAAATATACAGTTATCGGAACACACATACCTATTATGATGCCGAAATGCTTGTAGACCTCTACGCCCTTTTTCTCCGCTATTTCGAAATATTCCGCCAGCGCCATACCTATCATGCTCGAGGCAAGGAGCGTAAAAACCCAGTTGGGGAACCAGAACATAATAAGGCCGACGAGCGTTAGTATGAGAGCGCTTGTGACTATCCTGCTTAGAAGCGAGGCATTATCCACCAAACCTCCTTTCCCGAGACTGATATTCGGAAATCGCTCTCTTAAAATCCTCTTTCCGGAAATCGGGCCAAAGCTTTTTCAGGATATATATCTCGGCATATGACAACTGCCACAAAAGAAAATTTGATATCCTGAATTCGCCTGAAGTGCGTATAACAAGTTCTGGATCCGGCATCCCCGCCGTGTAGAGATAGCGCGAAAAGCGCTCCTCATCTATATCGTCCGCCTGTATCTTGCCCTTAGTGGCCTCATCGGCTATCGCCCTGACGGCGTCAACGATCTCGGCTCTTCCGCCGTAATTAAGCGCCAGGTTCAGGACAAGCGCGACATTATCCTTCGTCCTATCCATAGCCCTTAAAAGCTTGGCCTTAAGCTGCTCCGGAAGGCCTTCCATCCTGCCGATAACATTTAATCTGATATTGTTTTCGTCAAGCTTTCCAGACTCTTTATCAAGATAATCTTCCAGAAGGCGAAAAAGAGCGGATATCTCAGATCTGGGCCTTTTCCAGTTCTCGGTCGAAAAGGTATAAAGAGTAATATACTTAATACCAAGTTCTCTCGCGGCATCAACGGCTTCCCGGACGGCCTTGACACCGGCGCGATGGCCCGCGATCCTGGGAAGCCCTCTTTTTGCCGCCCATCTTCCGTTGCCATCCATTATTATAGCTACATGGCGGGGTATATTTTTTGGAGTAGTCATCAGTAGGTCAATGATCGGTAAAAAGTAAGTTGTAATGAGTAAAAATTACCGGCCGCGCCAGAATCGCCAATAGCGCCTACTTCATAAGGGCGTTTGCCATTATGAATGAGGCAAACACTATCGACACCATCGACATCAATTTAATCAATATATTGAGGCTGGGGCCTGATGTGTCCTTAAAAGGGTCGCCTACCGTGTCGCCCACTACAGCGGCCTTATGCGCGGCGGATCCCTTGCCGCCGTAATTACCATCCTCGACAAACTTCTTGGCATTGTCCCATGTGCCACCGGCATTCGCCATCATGATGGCCAGCACAAAACCTGAAACGACCGCGCCGGTAAGCATACCTGTGACGCTGTCAACGCCCGCCAATATTCCGAGAAGGATCGGCGCGATTATGGCCATTAGAGCCGGCAAGACCATCTCCCTCTGCGCCGCCGCCGTCACTATCTTGACGCATCTGGCGTAATCGGGCTTGGCGCGCCCCTCCATAAGCCCCGCTATCTCCTTGAACTGGCGCCTCACCTCCACCACGATACCACCCGCCGCCCTTCCGACCGCCCTCATCGTCATGGCGCAGAAAAGAAACGGCAGCATCCCGCCCACGAAAAGGCCGATAAGTACTTTTGGATTCATCAGCGAAAGGTTTATCTGTCCTCCTAATATATGGATCTGGTCACGGTATGCCGCTATAAGGGCCAGGGCCGTAAGCGCCGCGGAACCTATCGCAAACCCCTTGCCCGTGGCTGCTGTAGTATTGCCGAGCGCATCCAGTGCGTCTGTCCTCTGCCGAACCTCCTTTGGCTGATGCGTCATCTCAGCGTTGCCACCCGCATTATCTGCCACCGGTCCATACGCATCTGTCGCAAGTGTTATACCGAGGGTTGAAAGCATTCCGACAGCGGATATAGCTACGCCGTACAAACCCATGTCCGGACTGGCCGCGCCGCCAGCAAGATAATAGCTCGCCATGATCGCTATAGCAACAACTATCACCGGAACGGATGTGGACATCATGCCAACGGCAATCCCGCCTATAATGACGGTCGCCGGACCGGTCAGGGACTGGTGAGCTACACCTTGAGTAGGCTTATAGGTGCTTGAAGTGAAGAACTCCGTTGAAAGCCCGATAACAACGCCGGCAATAAGACCGGCCAAAACCGACCAGTATACCCCTATATACTGCATACCAAGATTAAATTTGATTATGAAAAACGACAATATAGCAACCAATATCGAACTCGAAAAAACACCTCTCCTAAGGGCTGCTAAAAGCGCGGCCTGCTCAGCCTTCTCCTTTGTCTTCACAAAAAACGTTCCGATAATAGAAGATAGGACGCCAACAGCGGCCATTGTCATCGGTATTGTAACAGACTGAAGAGATAACCCCAGTCTTCCAAAGGCGGCCACGCCAAGAGCGGAGGTGGCAACTATGGATCCAACATAGGACTCATAAAGGTCCGCGCCCATTCCGGCTACGTCACCGACATTATCACCAACATTATCCGCTATAACAGCCGGATTGCGAGGATCGTCCTCAGGGATGCCAGCCTCGATCTTTCCTACAAGATCGGCGCCGACATCCGCAGCTTTCGTAAATATGCCTCCGCCGACCCTTGCGAATAGGGCCTGGGAACTTGCGCCCATACCAAAACATAGCATAGTGGAGGTAACGGCGCCGAGTTTATCCATTCCATGCGGTAGTGGGTGAGTCGTATAGTACCAGTTAAGAAAATAATACCAGACAGAAAGATCTAAAAGCCCCAGCCCAACAACAACAAGCCCCATGACAGCACCTGACGAAAAGGCTACATTAAGCGCAGCGTTAAGGGTGCTCTTGGCTGCGTTTGTGGTCCTAGCGCTTGAATTGGTGGCCATCGTCATGCCAATATAGCCCGAAAGCCCAGAGAAAAAACCACCTGTCAAGAATGCAAACGGGACGAATATCGGTAGATGGCCCATAAATGACAATCCCATCAACACGACAAACATGATGGCAAAAAAGATAGCCACACCCATATATTGCCTTTTGAGATAAGCGCGGGCGCCCTCTCTTACGGCGTCGGCTATCCGTACCATATCATCTGTCCCCTCGCTTTTCTTGAATATCTTAATCGCAAGGTACGCCGCGAAACCAAGCGCCAATATAGAACCGAGGGGGGCCAAGATAAGTAGGTCGAGTTGCATAGCTAAGCTCCTTTCGAAAACGTTTGATTTCTATCAGATCCCACTGAAATAAGCGCGATCTTCGTCTTTAAAATTGACTGTATTTTCTTAAGATAGTTCTTTGCGTTTTTCGGAAGCCTGTCATAAGAAGTGACTTTGGTCGTATCCTCTCTCCAGCCCGGCAGTTCCTCATAGACAGGCTCACATCCTGTAAGTACCTTAATGCTGGAAGGAAAATCCGTGTATATCTTGCCGTTATACCGGTATCCCTTGCATATCTTTATCGAATCGAGATCATCGAGGACATCGAGCTTTGTAACCACTATCTCATCAATACCGTTCACCATGATGGAATGGCCTACGACCACCGCGTCAAACCAGCCGCACCGGCGCGGCCTTCCTGTGGTGGCACCAAACTCCTTGCCCTTCTGGCGAATCTTTTCCATTAGATCGGGCCCGAATTCTGTGGGAAACGGACCCTCACCCACTCTTGTCGTGTAAGCCTTCGCCACGCCTACTATCTTATCTATCTTTGTCGGCCCCACACCTGTGCCCGTTGAGGCCCCGCCCGCCGTAGAATTTGAAGATGTCACAAAAGGATAAGTGCCGTAGTCAACGTCTAAGAGGGTGCCTTGCGCCCCCTCGAATAGGATGCGCTTTCTCTTCCTTATAGCATCGTTTAAAAGCCTCTTCGTATTACATACATACTTCCTCATCCGTCGGCCGTATTCGAGGTATTCGTTGTAAAGCGCCTCGAACGCAATCTCATCCGTACCATATATCCTGGAAAGAATGGGGTTCTTCTCGTCCAGATTGGCCTGAAGTTTATCGCGCAGGGTATCCTCTTCCAGCAGATCTATCACGCGGATGCCTGAACGCGCCACCTTGTCGGCGTAACAAGGGCCTATACCCCTTTTTGTGGTCCCTATCTTTTTCTTCTTCTGTTCCTTAAGCTCATCCAGCGTCCTGTGGTATGGGAATATGACATGTGCCTCTTCGCTTACAAACAGCCTGCCTTCGACGCTGACATTTTCTTTTGCCAGCATCTCTATCTCCTCAAGAAGAGCTTTGGGGTCTATCACAACACCATTACCTATGACACACACCTTTCCTTTGTGCAATATACCGGAGGGTATAAGATGAAGAATGAACGAGTCATCTCCCACAACAACCGTATGGCCGGCATTATTGCCGCCCTGATATCTTACGATGTAGTCGGATTTCGCGGCAAAGATATCTATCACCTTACCCTTGCCTTCGTCGCCCCACTGCGCTCCAACTATAACTATATTTGGCATAGCATTATCTAATCCTTATTTATCCGCGCGCTCAAGCTTCTTTATCGCGCTACGGCGTCATGGTGAATATCTTACGCGCTATGTCAGGATATTTCGCGATGAAACGGAGCTCATCCTCGGTGAGAGGCTTCTGCGTGTGCACATTGGCGTATCTGACAAGCTCGAGTATCTTCGTCGCTTCCTTATCATTCTTGAATTTTATCTCCAGCTTGTCATATACGTTCCTGAATCCTTTGATACCGCTGTATTCACCCGCGGTTATCTGACGGCCTGTCTCTATGATCTCGGGCTCGCCCCGGCCGAGCTCTTCATAATCATAAAGTTCGTAGTTACGCCTGTTCTTAAGCGCGCCGTCAGCGTGTATGCCGGACTCGTGCGCAAAAGCGTTCGCGCCAACCCCTGGCTGGTTTATTGGAATCGGCACGCCGAAAGCGTAAGAAGCATATTTGGCTATCTTCCAGGCATGGTTAAGCTTTACATTCTCATCTAATATATACTTGCCAGCTATTCCGCTGGCGTATTTTACCGCAAGAATAACGCTCACAAGGTCAGCATTACCCGCCCGCTCACCCATTCCGTTCACGGTAGTATTGATGTAGGCGTCCACGCCTGCATCTATGGCCGCTTTCGCACCCGCCACGGAATTTGCGACCACCATCCCCAGATCGTTATGACAGTGAAGCTCTATCGGCAATTTTACCTCTGAGGCGAGAATTTTCACTCTCTCGTAGATGGTAAAAGGATCGTCGTAACCAAGAGTGTCGCAATAGCGTATGCGCACCGCACCAGCCTTCTTGGCTGCCCGCGCGAACTTTATAAGGTAGTCGAGGTGAGTCCGGGAAGCGTCTTCGGCGTTCACAGCCACATGCTTTACACCGAGCTTCTTAGCGGTATGAACCGCCTCCGTCATCTCCCTGATAACATCCTCTTTGGTATATTTTCCAGCAAATTTGCTCGATATCATCTGGTCGGAAGTCGATATAGAAAGATTCAGGTTTTCTATCCTTGTCATCTTCCAGGCCTTCTCAACGTCTTCTCGTATAGCCCGAATCCAACCGCTAAGCATTATGGGCTTAAGCACTCCCATCCTGGCAAGCTCGAGATTCGCATTGATATAGTTGGTCTCATGTCTTGTGACGGGAAATCCAAACTCCGATTGGGCAATGCCCATGTCATTGAGATAAAAGTTTATCATCGTCTTCTGAAGCTTCGCAAGCCCCAGCCTCGATGTCTGGACACCATCCCTGTTCGTCACATCAAGAATATAAATCTTATTCTGTTTTCCCATATTAAGTTCCTTCTTCTTTTTGTTGTCTACGTTATGTCTTTTTATAATTTCACCAGCTTGACACCGTAGACATTTTGCGCTTTTCTCAGCTCCTCAAGCACATTCTTTGGAACATCGCTGTCTATATTAAGCACGCTTACGGCCTTGCCACCTTTCGATTCGCGGCCGAAAGACATCCCGGCAATATTTATATTGTTCCTGCCAAGTATTGTCCCTATCTGACCTATTATACCGGGCACATCCTTATTTTGCATAAAGAGCATATAACCTTCGGGTACGGCATCTACATAAAAATCGTCTATTTTCACTATGCGGGGATCTACCTTGGTAAAAAGAGTGCCTGTAAGCGAGCTCCTCATTCGGTCGGTCTCAACGTCTACCATTATAAGATTGGCGAAATCCTGTATCTGGTCTATCTTGGTCTCGATCACGCGTATACCACGTTCTTTAGCTATAACCATCGAGTTGACAAAGTTAACTGTCTCCTGCAATATAGGCGTGAGCATTCCCTTTATAATAGAGAGCGTAAAAGGCGAGATGTCAAACTTTATAACATCTCCAACGTAGCGAATATTAACTTGCCTGATATGCCCTTCCACAAGCTGAGCCTGAATAGAGCCCATCTTCTCTGCCAATTTAAGGTATGGCTCTATGACCTTCCATATCTCGCTTTCCACGCACGGTACATTAACGGCATTGCGTATACAACCAGTCATCAAGGCGTCGCGCACGGTGTTGGCGACCTCCACAGCGACATTCGTCTGCGCTTCTTCGGTCGATGCGCCGAGATGCGGCGTTAAAACCACTTTATCCATCTTAAGGAGCGGATTTTCCTTCAACGGCGGTTCTTCCTCATAAACATCAAGCGCCGCCCCTGCGATCTTGCCGGCCTCTAGGGCTCTTGCAAGAGCCGCCTCATCAATAATACCGCCCCTGGCGCAGTTGATAAGCCGTACGTCCTTTTTCATCATAGCGATCTCCTTATCGGAGATCATATGATTGGTCTCGTCCGTAAGTGGCGTGTGAACTGTTATATAGTCTGCGTTCTTATAAAGACCGGGCAAGTCCGAGGGCTCTATGCCAAGCTCTTTGGCTTTGTCCATCGAAAGATAGGGGTCGTAGGCGAGTATCTTCATGCCGAAACTCAATGCCCTTTTTGCGACCTCCGTACCTATTCTGCCCAGCCCAATAATGCCGAGAGTCTTGCCGTATAATTCATGCCCCATGAACTTCTTGCGTTCCCACTCGCCCCTCCTCATTGAGGCGTCAGCTTGCGGAATGTTCCTTGATAATGAAAGCATAAGGGCTAACGTCTGTTCAGCGGTAGATATAGTATTACCGGCCGGCGTATTGACTACCACTACGCCCTTTTTCGAAGCGGCTTCTACATCTACGTTGTCCAGCCCAACTCCCGCCCGACCAATTATCTTGAGCCGCTGGGCTGCTTCAATAACCTCTTTCGTCACTTTAGTGCTGGAGCGCACGACAAGGGCATCGTAATCCTTGATCGCTTTTTTAAGCTCATCCGGAGTGAGCTTAGTATTCACATCAACCGAGAACTCTTTCTCTTTCGTAAGTATCTCCACCGCCTCCTTAGAAAGCGAGTCGCTTATAAGGACTTTATATGGCATAATATTTTTCTCCTTTAGCCCATTATTTTCGCCGCGGCCGCAACGCCTGAGCCCGCGCTGAACTTATACCCAAGTTTAGCAAGGGCCGCCTCCACAGCCTTTATAGATTCTATCGTATGTTCTCTGTCAATACCACCCATATGAGCCGCCCTAAATATCTTGCCCTTAAGAGTTTCCTGACCGCCCGCAAACGTAACGCCAAACTCGGTCTTGCAGGTCTTTATAATAGCGTCGGCATCTATCCCTTGGGGGGCATTTACGGCCGTTACAGCGTTTGAAGGCGACTTGGAGAATATTGTAAGGCCCAAGGCCTTCATCGCCTGACGAAACGCCTCCGCCTGCTTCGCATGTTCAGCAATAACATTATCGACACCTTTCTTGTTTATTACGTCTAGGGCCTTCTTCAGCCCTATGACGAGCGTAATCGCCGAAGTGAATGGCGTATCGGTGTCAAGCATAGATTTCTTATACTTTTTGAAATTAAAATAGAACTTTGGGCACTTCGAGGCCTCAACCGCCTTCCACGCTTTTTCACTTACCGAACAGAAGGCAAGGCCGGGAGGTATCATAAGCCCTTTCTGTGAACCGCATACGGCTATATCGACACCCCAGTTATCATTTTCGAAGTTATCTGCACCTAGACCGCTTATTACGTCAACAACATATAAAGCTTGTGTCTTTCTCACTATCTCGCCTATTGCCTTTATATCATAGACCGTGGCCGTGGACGTCTCGCACAACGTGGTATAGACACCTTTCACATCTGGGTTCTTCTTTAAGATGCCCTCTATGTCCGCCGGACAGGGAGCGCTGCCCCATGGAATATCGAGCGCTATCACCTCAATACCATAGGCCTTAGCTATCTCGCCAAATCTCTCGCCAAATTTTCCGCCGCGCACGACGACTATCTTGTCGCCAGGCGAGCAGACATTTACCACCGAAGCCTCCATCGCTCCCGTGCCGCTTGAGGTAAACGTAAAGACATCGCCGCTCGTCTTGAATATCTTCTTGAGACCATCCGTCACTTCCTTGAATATCGCCTGATATTCCTTGGTCCTGTGATGTATTATCGGCTTGGACATTTCTATTCGGATCTCTTCAGGAACCGGCGTCGGCCCTGGTGTCATCAGATAGTTTTTTGTCATTTAGTCTCTCCTGCGGTTTTATTTTTTCTTCATATTTTCCACCACTTCATCTACAAGGCCGTATGCTTTTGCCTCCTCGGCCGACATATAGTAATCCCTGTCCGTATCTTTCCTTATCTTTTCGATTGGTTGCTTCGTGTGCTTGGCTAATATTTCTTCTATCCTGGCGCGAAGCCTCAATATCTCCTGCGCTTGAATACTGATATCGGATGCCTGCCCCTGCACTCCTCCCCATGGCTGGTGTATCATTATCCTCGCATGAGGAAGGGCATAGCGCTTTCCTGGCGTGCCAGCCGCAAGAAGAACGGCCCCCATGCTGGAAGCCTGACCTACACAATAAGTATTAACGTCGGGCTTAACGAATTGTATTGTATCATATATCGCAAGCCCACTGGTTACCGACCCGCCGGGCGTATTTATGTAAACATTAATATCCTTGTCCTGGTCTTCCATTTGGAGGAACAAAAGTTGGGCTATTATAAGGTTTGATACGGTATCGTCTATAGCTGTTCCTATAAATACTATCCTATCCTTTAATAATCTCGAATAGATATCATAAGCCCTCTCCGCCCTGCCGGTCGTCTCTATCACCATGGGCACCAATATACTCATGCGAACCTCCTACTTTAAATTGAAAAAATAACCACAGATAACGTTAATGTATTGCCCGACTGACCGGAACTTAAAAACGGCCAGACGGGCTGCTTCCATAGCCTATATATAAAGCTATGCTCATCGAGATACCATCTTATTCTTTTTCGGAGATCTTAGCATTATCCAGGAGGAAGCGTATCGTCTTTCCCTCACGTATCTTTTCCGCAAGGTTATCGACAAGTTCCTGGCTTTCATAATAGGCTCGAACCTCTTCCTCCTTCTTTCCATTCTGCGCCGCTATCGCCCTGTAGGCATTGTTCAGGTCTTCTTCGTCGGCTTTGATATGTTCGCGAGTAGCTATCTCATCTAGTATGAAGAGAAGCCTGACCTGCCGAACGGCGTCATTCTTGAAGCGCTCTTTGAATTCGGCATCTCTTTTATCAAGGTCTTCCTTTTTAAATCCCTTTTCTATAAGCCGCCTCTTGGCATCCTCTACCATGTAATCAAGCTGCCTGGTAACAAAAGCGGAAGGAACGCTGAACACATTGTCGTCCATAAGTTTGTTCAAAAGACTATTTTCCAGCTCGATATCCGCGTTGGCCTTCGCGTGAGACTCCATCTCGCTGGCGATTTCTTTCCGCAGCTCGTCAAGGTTTGCCTTGCCCATCTCTTTAGCAAAGTCATCGTTCAGGTCTGAAAGCTTCCGCTCCTTTATCTCTTTTATAAGGACATGGTATGTGGCGCGCTTTCCGGCGAAGGCCTTATCCGGATATTTTTCAGGCAACGTCACCTCGATGTCCTTCTCTTCGCCCTTCTTCATTCCTACCATATTTTCCGAAAGGCCCACCACAAAGGAATCTTTGTCGATAGCGACCCATAAGTTTTCTCTTTTCTTGTGGATTGGCTTGCCGTCAACGAAACATTCCAAGTCACCCACCACATAATCGCCCATCTTGACCGCCCTATCGTCAATGGATATGTACTTCGCGTTAAGCTCCCTGAGATTCTGCAGCATCTTATCAATATCAGCGTCTGAGATAGAAACTTTCTTCTTCTCGAGAGCCAGCCCCTTATACTCCTTCAGCTTAAATTTGGGGCGAGTATCGACTCTTGCCTTGAAAGTAAGCGGCTTATCTTCTTCGAATATCACATCGCTTATCTCGGGCAACGACACAGGATGTATATCGTGTTCCTGTAAAGCCCTCCTGTAGGCCTGCGGAATAAGCCGCTTGAGAACCTCCTGTCTCGCATCTTTGGCATAATGGAGTCTGACCATCTCGATGGGCGCCTTGCCGACTCGGAAACCCGGTATGCTGGCAGCCTTGGCTATGTCGTTATAAACTTCATCGAATACGCGCGCTATCGCCTCTTTTGAGACCTCTATCTCAAAAAGGGTCGAGCACTCTTCAAGCGATTTCGCTTTTGATTTCACCTTTCACCTTCTTTCCTCCGCGCTCCATAAATATTGAAACGATTTCAATACGAAGGCACCTGGCCAAATTTTGAAGAAAGCATTATATCATAAAGAGACTACATTGTAAATTTTTCGCCCAGGTATATCTCCCTGGCCCTGGGATCGGAAATAAGATCTTCCTTTGTGCCCGAAATAAGTATATTTCCTTCGGCCATGAGATAAGAACGATCTGTTATAGTGAGCGTCTCTCTCACATTGTGGTCGGTAACGAGTATGCCGAGCCCTTTGGCTTTGAGCTCTTTTATTATCTCTTGACATTCCGCTACCGCTATGGGATCTATTCCGCTAAAAGGTTCGTCAAGAAGTATGAACATCGGATTGGTCACAAGCGCCCTTGTGATCTCCACTCGCCTCTTCTCCCCTCCGGACAAGGTATAGGCCTTATTGTCTCTCAGGTGCGCTATCTTCAACTCATTAAGCAGCTCATCACACCTCCGAGCCCTTTCCCGCGGAGAAAAACCCAAAGTTTCCAGAACGGCCATTATATTTTCACCGACTGTAAGCTTCCTGAATATCGAGGGTTCCTGAGAAAGATATCCTATACCGCACCTTGCCCGCATATGAAGCGGCATCTTCGTTATGTCCTGTCTGTCGAATATTATTCTGCCTTCATCGGGAGGTATGATTCCTGTGATCATATAAAAAGTGGTCGTCTTCCCAGCGCCGTTAGGCCCCAAAAGCCCTACGACCTCGCCTCGCTTAACGTTGATATTTACGGAATTAACGACACAGCGGCCGCCGTATTCCTTGACGAGGCCTATGGTCTCTAAAAGGTGCATCTATCTTTTCCCTTCTCCGAGAAAATCGGCGCCGAAACCGGTGCCGCCTTCCTGGTATATAACAAGCTTGGGTTTCCCGCTTAAGGTTATTTTCTTTTCTTTTTCCGAATAGCTCGCCTTATCGCTGTAGGTAATATTTTCGCCGCGAGTTATCTTGACATTGCCCTCGGCGACTATCTCCTTGAGCTGTCTTGTATCAGGATCCAAATATACGGTTATCTTGTCAGCGTCTATATCGCCGTCCTCGCTGACGACTTTGACATTCTGAAGAAAGTACGCCTGGTTCTTTTCGTAATCGAACTGAACCTCGCCGTCGCAGGTTATGACTGTCTTTGTCTTCTTGGATTTCCCATCGCTCTTGGAGCTCTTATCTTTAGGCGCCGTTCCGACATCTATAAAGCTTCCTGTAAAATTCGGTGTTGACTCTATTGTCGCCTTCACGTTCTTCTCAAGGCGCACATTATTTTTGGCGCGGTCGTAGACGCCCTGGTCCGCCGTTATAACGGCTTCCGCTTCCTCGCCGTAGGCCTTGGCTACTATATTATCAAGTCTTATCTCATTTTCGGAAATCGCCTCCGCAGTCTCGCCCCTCACATCCCATTTCTTCGAGCCTTTCTCGTTTAAGCCCTCAAGATTGAACGAAAGCACCTTGTGAGCTACCGGATCGCTTGTGGCTTGCGGAGCGGTCTCCTGGGCCTTTTTCTGCTGCTTTGGCGGCTCTTTTCTCGCGCAGGATGCGGTAAAAAGCAACGTAACTAAGGGCACTATCAGTGCATAACGTCCGAGTTTGTTCACATCGTCTCCTTTGATGGTTTTGTTTTCCATCTGCGGTGCAGCCAGACCCACTGATCCGGATACCGCCTTACATAACTCTCGACCACATCGGACCACTTCTGAGTATTGGTGACCATATCGGCCTGCCTGTCTGCGGTGTCTACAAGTTCAATAGGTTTTTCAATGAAAAACTCATGCCGGCGCCCCTGTCTGACAAGAAACGCTGGTATCAGCGCCGCCCCGCTCGCCTTGGCAAGGGCTACTGGTCCCACCGGCGTATAGGCGGGCTGGCCGAAGAAATTGACAAAGACGCCTTCGACCGAATCTACATCCTGGTCAGCCAGTATGCCTAGTATCCTGTTAGCCCGAAGTATCTTCAAAAATGCGCGGGGCGACTGGTCGCGGTCCAGGACGTTTACATCGTGAATCCGGCGTAAGCTGTTGAGATATTTATCGTACTTTTCAAAATATATCTTTCTGCCTATAGCCACTCCCGAATATCCCTTGAGTCTAAGAGTCAGCGCAAGCAGCTCCCAGTTACCTAAATGGGCGGTCAGCGTAATTACGCCCTTACCCGCTGCCAAAGCCGCGTCGATTATCTCTAAATTTCTTATGTGAACAAACCTATCAATATTTGATTCGTTTATCTTTGGAAAATTTATAAGCTCTGCTGCCGTCTTGCCCAGATGCTCAAATACTGCCAAGGCGATCTTCCGTATCTCGGCATCGCTCTTTTCGCCTCCGAAAGCCATCTTCAAGTTATCTATCGTTATCTGCCTGTACTTACCAAGAAGAAGGAACGCCATCCTGCCACAGAGAGCCGCTATACGAAGGCTTACGCGCATCGGAAGGATATAAAATAAAAAGGCCACGCACCGGCCAAGATAGTATAGGTAGTACCTCCTGTATTTAAATTTCATCAAACTTTCCGCAATTGTGTTAATTACTATATTATAACGATGATGGTTTGTCAAGAAGGCATTGCCGTAAAACAAGTGGGGCCGGGTTAAATTCCGGCCCCACTTAATCTCTCGCTTATAAGCTTATGATGTGATTACAATCCTTTTTTTATCATGTACTGGATCAAATCAACAACTCTGCATGAGTATCCCCACTCGTTATCGTACCACGCTATGACCTTGGCAAAATTACCGCCTATTACCTTGGTAAGCTTAGAATCAACGGTGGAGGATGCGGGATAATGATTGAAATCCACAGATACAACATCATCGGAAGTGTAATCCAGTATGCCTTTCATCCTGCCTTCTGAAGCTGCTTTGAGCGCCTTGTTTATGTCCTCGGCGGTGGCGTCTTTTTTCAGCGTACATGAGAGATCCACCACTGAGACGTTCGCAACAGGAACTCTGATGGCAAATCCGTCAAGCTTTCCCTTAAGTTCCGGTATGACCAGGCCTATCGCCTTGGCCGCGCCTGTGGAGGTCGGTATCATTGATAGCGCCGCCGCCCTCGCCCTGCGCGGATCTGAGTGAGGCAGGTCCTGCACCCTCTGGTCGTTAGTGTAGGCGTGGATGGTGGTCATGAGGCCTTTCTCTATTCCCCAGGTGTCATTCAATACTTTGGCTACAGGGCCGAGGCAATTGGTCGTGCAGGAAGCATTCGATATCACCGAATGGTTTTTGGGGTCATACTTATCTTCATTGACACCCATCACTATAGTTATGTCCTCGCCCTCGGCAGGGGCAGATATTATAACCTTCTTCGCCCCGCCCTTGGTTATGTGGTTTACCGCGCCCTTTACCTCTTTCCCCTTTTTGTTCACACCGTCGTTTTTTACGGTAAAAAGGCCTGTGGATTCCACGACGATCTCAACGCCAAGGTCCTTCCAGGGAAGTTCAGCCGGATCTTTCTTGGCCAGAACCTTTATTTCCCTGCCGTTCACTATGATAGAATCGGTTCCAGCCTTGACATCGCCTCCCGGAAACCTGCCATGAACGGAATCATACTTTAAAAGATGCGCCAGCGTCTTGGCGTCCGTTATGTCATTGACGGCCACCAGCTCGATATCTTTGGAATTTCTTTCAAGTATCGCCCTGCCGACCATCCTGCCTATCCTGCCGAATCCATTAATGCCTATCTTCACTGCCATTTCTTTAACCTCCTCTTTCTTAAAAAATTCTTGGGCCTTAAATAATTAGGAGCTACTATACAATATTCCGGAAAATTTTTCCAGTATTTTTTCAGATAGGCAAGCTCGATAATCACACCCTGCCGCGCAAGAAGATGAGGAAATCCGCAGGATTGACGACACCTAAAATATTGCCATACTCGTCCTTAACGATTATGAGCTCGCCCTTGCGCGCTTCCACCTTTTCGAGGGCGGATTTAAGCGAAGTATGAGGACTGACCGTTATGAACTTACGTTGCATGACTTTTGCCACAGAAGAATCGAGCTCCTCGGCAAGCGCCTCTGGTATCCTGAAGACTACCTCTTTATCAATAGACCTGAGCTTATCCCTCACAAAGTCATAAAGCTGTGAGATTATTATCCTCTTGTAACTTATGGCTATGGGTATGAACGGTTTTCCTTCTATGAAATTAAGATGAGTCTCCAGGGTGGATTGGCCGCTTTCCTGGTCGACGGCCAGAAGATAGCGAAGAGAGCTGTCAGGAACTTCATCGGTCCTCCCTTCAGGGATGGCGGCAAGGTATGAGAGCTCATATACTTCCTTCTCACCGACATCTAAAAAAGGATAGTTTTCCTTTATATACATCGCCAATTCCCCATCCTGGTCGCGGTAATGGGTCACATATTTCTCAAGGGTATCTATCGCATCGGCCAGGAACACACCGAGCGCCACGTCGACATTATATAGAAGACCGCTGGCGACGATGGCGGCGTCGTCAGACTGGCCGGGTCCTACATGGTGGCGTATATACATATACTTTATATACTTCGAAGCGCTTCGCTTCACCTTCTTCTCATCGACAATGAGACCGCAGGAACGGTAGGCAGCGATCCTATCTTCATGTTCGTTGTGCGCCAGCATCTCGCCGTCAAGGCCCATACCGTCCATCACCTTTGTGTTTACAAGGTAGCATTTACCATATCCTATATTTATATTATAAATTTCCTGCGTCTTTTTTCTAATTTCGGGCTCGTCCCTCAGGCCGCCAAGATAAAGACCTTTAAGTATATCGTGATAGTTTACCGTTCTCTCCTTAAACTGCGGTATGCCGAGAAGCGGCCGGCCGCTGCGGGTAACAAGCTTCTCGCGCGGGTCATCCGCCAGGGCGCTGTCGACAAATTCCACTATCTCATCTATCAGCTCCTGCCTTTTAGTCTTTACTACCTTTGGCGAGCGGCCGAGGGCGCTGACGATATCGTCTACGGTGGTGTTAACGTAGAATCTTTTATTGAAGGCGCCGGCGCCGTTGTGAGCCCTTCCCTCGATCGACTGCATGAAGACAAGATCCTCTATCCTCGGGATAGTATAAAGCCGTTCCGAGGTCTTCAGGTGATGAAAATCCTGTTGAATAAGCTCAGCTGGCGCTATCTTCTTGGGCATACGAGGAGCGATTATATCACATGCGTCTTTTTATACAAGCACTATCTACGCATCAGAACTTTCGATAAATTGACCGCTTATATACGCCCGCGCCTTAGGATCCTTGGGATTTTCAAAAAAATCCTCGACCGGGCCGTGTTCCACAAGATTTCCCATATAGAGGAATATAATGTAGTCGGCAAGCCGTCTTGCCTGTCTTAGTATATGGGTTACAAGGACGATAGTATATCTATTTTTCAGATCAAGCAACTTGCGCTCTATACGTTCCGCCGATATCGGATCAAGGGCGGATGTTGGCTCATCGCCAAGTATCACCTCTGGCTCTACCGCGAGCCCACGCGCAAGACATAATCTTTGTTGTTGACCTATAGAAAGACGAGAGGCGGGTTTATGCAACCTGTCCTTTACCTCGTCCCAGAGTGTGGCCTCCTTAAGATAGTGTGACACAGCGTCATCCAGCGCCTTCCTATCCTTGATTCCGTGAAGCCTCGGCCCGTAAGCGACATTTTCATATATGGACATCGGCAGGACCTGCGGCCGCTGGAACAATAATCCCATTTTTTTTCTTAGATGCGTAACCTCAACATTCGGATCGTTTATGTCTTCGCCGTCTACCAGAACCTGCCCCTTAATGCTAACCCCCTCCTGCAGCTCCAGAAGCCGGTTAAAAGATTTAAGCAGTGTTGTCTTGCCGCAACCGGATGGCCCTATTATAGCTGTTATCTTCTTATCTGGTATATCTATACTGATATCATTAAGAACTTTCTGGGAACCGTATGAGACATTAAGATTTTTAACGCTTATATGAGTCCTGTAATACATATATCACCTCATTTTATTATGTTTCTTACAAACTTCTTCGACATAAGCCTTGCCACAACGCTTACGGCCAGGATAAGAAGCGTGAGCACCAGGGCTGAAGCGTATCCGCGTTGCCGTACCTCAGGAAATGGCGTACCGAGCTGAAAAAAGATGGCGAGCGGAAGCGTCGCGACAGGCTTAAAAAGCGAATAAGGGATATAATCCGTAAAGCCGGCGGTAAACAGGACCGATGCCGCATCGCCTATGCCGCGGCCGAACGATATGAGGGCCGCTGTCAATATGCCGGGGAAGGCCTGTCTGGTTATGACCTTTGCGGCGAGCTCCCACCTGGTTGAGCCAAGCGCCAGACAGGATTCGTTCATTTCGAAAGGTATCATCCTCAATGTCTCGTCTATGCTTCTCGCCATGATAGGGATTATCAGAAGGGCGACAGTAAAAATACCCGCTATAAGAGATGCTTTGAGGCCGAAGAATATCATTACGGTAAAACCAAAAGCGCCATATACTATTGACGGCACTCCCCATAAAACATCGAGAAAGAAGCGCACCATTTTTGAAAACTTAGATTTTTTCCTTCGATATATGTGCAGGTAAAATACGACGGGCAGGCTCACAGCAAGGGCTAATGCAGTGGCGCCTGTCCCTATGGCAAGAGATCCCAATATAGCGTTGAGTATCCCGCCTTCTCTTCCGATGTAATAACCGCCTTGCGGTGTTTTTATTATCATATCTATACTGAGAGCCGGCAACCCCTTAATAAAGACGGTGGAAAGTATGAATATGAGGCTCATTACGGTGATAATCGCAGAGCCCGCCATTATGATTTTAAAAAAACCTTCTTCTAGATTTCTCCTGTCCATAAATTTCAGGCCTCATCTTCCATGCGTCCGAGTATCTTCCATCCGACAATATTAAACAAAACCGTCACCAAAAAGAGCATCAGTGCCGCAAGAAGCACGGCGGCGTCATAAAGCGGGATAGACATCATCTCGCCATAGGTGTTCGCTATGAGAGCCGGAAGCGGATATGCCGGATCAAACAAAGACCTTGGTATCACATGCATAGCGCAGCCGGCCACCATCAGAACCGCCATCGTCTCTCCGAAGGCGCGCGAAAGACCGAGGATTACGGCGGCGAATATCCCTGGCCTTGCCTTCTTAAGCACGACCCCTTTGACAGTCTGCCATTTAGTGGCCCCCAGGGCAAGGGACGCCTCGCGCATGCTAAAAGGCACGCCAGATAGCACTTCCTCGGCGATTGCTATTATTATAGGAAGGACCATGACCGCCAATACTATACCTGCTGTCAGGACGCAGAATCCCGTATAGTTGTCCGACAAAAAAGGAAAAAACGGGAAATGGCCGACACAGAAAGGCATTATATGATCGCGTACAAGCGGCACGATTGTTACCATGCCCCAGAATCCGTATATCACAGGCGATATGCCGGCAAGAACGTCTATGACCGGCTTTACAAGCTCGCGCGTCCTCTTGTGGCAATATTCCGAAAGATATAATGCTGTGAAAATACCTAGCGGTATGGCGATCACCATTGAAATCGTGGTAACCCAAACAGTCCCAGCTACGAATGCCGCAAGGCCGAATCGCCCTTCTGTCGGCCTCCATAGGCTTGAGAAAAGTATGTCTCGTATGCCGCTGCGGACAAGAATCGGCAAGGATCGTATATAAAGACCGACCGCTATCAGAAACACAATGCTCAAAATTCCGATACAGAGCATAAACATCAGCTTCCTTGCGATCAGATCTTTTAGCCTTCTTGTATCCATAAAAAATACCGCCCTCTATTCAATGCCACTAAGCACATTCAGGCGTTCTTCCTTGGGAAGCGGCAGGCTCGCGCCGACCTCTTCAACTATTTTTGAGCCCTCGTCGCTTAATGCGAATTCTATGAACTCTCTTACTAACCTCTTCGGCTTTCCTTTCACAAATAAATAATTTTTCCGGCCAACAGGATAAGAACCATCTTCAATCGCCCTGATTGCGGCCTGCCGCGTTCCGAATATCTCATTGGCATCTGCCCTACCATTATCATTAGAATCTATAGGGACTATAAGCACGCCGTCCACTATTTTTCCTTCACGAGTAAATATATAGCTAAAATTATTATAGCCTACACCCAGAGGGTCTCTCTTTACCGTTTCCAAAATACCGGGGTCGCCATAAACACCGACTCCTTTCAGGTCCTCCTGTTTTTTTCCCGTAAAGGCGGCCCAGCTAGCAGCAGCGCCGCACGAATCAGACCTGGTGTATACATGTATAGGTTTGCCAGTCTTTGAACCGGCAATATCGTCCCATGTCTTTGCCGCGCCTGTTATGTAGATGGCGGTCCATGCGTTCTTTGAAACACCTTTTTGCATAAGCTCTTTCAAAACGGGGTTCTTTTCACTAACCACAGGATATACGGCATCATGTAAAACGTATACGGCAACTATGCCTTTCTTTAACTCTGCCGGATCCGGCTCGCGTGACACCATCCCAATATCCACAAGTCCGGCCATGGCGTCAGATGCGCCCTTTCCCGCTCCGCCTGCCGATACGTCAATCTTGACAGTGGGATGGGCCTTCTGGAAGCCTTCAGCCCAGGCAATAACTGTAGGATACATAGCCCATGCGCCCGAGATAGTAATGGTGCGTTCGAGATCCTTATCGGACGAACATGCGAACTGGCAAGAAAGCAGCAAAATAACCGCTGCCGCAATACAACTTTTAAACCTCATGCGCACCTCCTTAAAAATATCAGAATTTAACTATAACATCGAACAGAAACTGAGTGTAGGGATTCTGCTTGCCGTCGGACTTTATCGGCTTCATCCAGTAATAGGAAAAATTCAGGGCCGTATTCTTGAAAAGCTGATACTCGAACATCGCTTTTATGCCCTTGCCATTGGTGCCCCCCGCCGCCGGCAGGCCATTGGCACCCGTCGGCGCGTTGATGCCGGCATACGTCCCAAAGCCGTAGAAATTAGAATCCGGCAGAAAGTCAGGCACAGAGTCGCGGCCAAGATAGCGCCACTCAAGCTTCGTCCTCCAGTCGCCGTTATCCTTTAATTTATTATTACCTATATAGCCTCCTATCTGGATAGCCTTATTAGTATCATTATCATGACAAGAAGGATTATATAGGAAGTCTCCGTAGAAGCCGTGCTGAAACTCCCATTCCATGACCTTCTGATTATCCACTTTCCATAATAAATCAAAAACATCATACTCATACTTATATGTGCCAAGAAGAGGGTTGGCGGCGCTGGCCGCCATGCCGCCGAGATCACCGCGCCAGACACGCGAATTTGTGCCCGCGCTGTTGGCGTTCGGCGTCTTATGCTGCAGATTCGCGAAATCATACAGGGTAACGGCGATGTTTAATATCGAATCAAATATACCAAACTTAGCGGTCTTGATACCTACCTGATAACCCCAAAGGAGAGGATCCGTATTAGAACTTGCCAGCTCATCCATCCATAGCATAGCGATATTAGAGTATAGGCCAAATGCTGGCAATATATCGGTTTTTACTTCAGGAGATTCGTACTGTAACGCTATACCTCCCGGACATATGTCAGGATCCCACATCATCTCGGATACCTCGTAGGGATTCTGGAATTTGCCCGTCCATAACTTCAAGTCCTTGTAATAGTTGCCGTATTCGATTAACCAGGTCTTCGGCGCTTCAAACCTCAGGTAATACTGATCAAACATGGCATCAGCCTTGCTGAAATAATTATTCAGGATAATATCTCCGGACCGCGAGTTAGCGTCGCCGCCGTTGAACCTGCAGCCGGCATAAGCGACCTCGTTCACCTTAGCCTCGATATAGAACCGCGGTCGTATGCTCTCCTGCCACCTCTGTTTTGATATTGTATTGGCGGTGGTGGCGTCTGTGGTCTTGCCCCAGTCTGCCCTCGTCCTGAAGCGAACATCCCCGCCGATCTTTATCCTCTCGGTCCATTCAGAAGGCCCAGAGGAGACTTTAGCCCTGGCTGCCATCTCCTCCTGTTTCTTCATAGCTATATCCGCCCTCAGTCCGGCAGCTTCCTCCGAGGTTATTAACCCCTTCTTGACCATCAGGTTCATAAGCATATCGATCTCGGACTCAAGTGCCCAACATGCGCCTGCCGCCAATAGAATCAACAGGCTCATCAATCCACTCACGATATACTTCTTCATCACACGCCTCCCATTTTTATTGTCTACTTGTTTAGTAGTGTTTATATTAAAAATATACACTCATACATAATATGTAAGCGTCTTCTTTTTTCTTTTCGCATGGCCGATTGTTCTCTCGCAAATATCGGCAAGCGTGATATGGTCTAGTATCTGCGCCGTAACGTTTCTTACATCGAGCATTATGCTTCGCAAGCCGCAAGTCCTCTCTTTCGGACAGGCGATATGAAATGCCTTAGAAACGCATCCGACTGGCGCGAGGGGACCGTCTATAAGCCTTATTATCTCGCCAAGCCTTATATCCTTCGGCGACTTTAGAAGCTCGTAACCGCCGCCCACTCCAGCCCTGCTTCGCAGGTAGCCAGCGCCTTTTAAGAGCAGCATTATCTGCTCAAGGAATTTCTTTGGTATCCCCTCTTTGCGGGCGATATCCTGCATCTGCGTCATTCCGGTATTATATCGTAACGCAAGATATATAAGGGCACGCAATGCGTAGTCACCCTTCTTTGATATCTTCATGGTAACGGCTTCCCCAAATTAGGTCCAAAAACAAAAAATTCAAACAATCGCCGAAAGCCTGCGCCCTGGCAGCGCTTCCGTGCCTCTATAGCATAATGTCTATAAAGTATATAGACTTTATATACATTATTCAGCGAACGTTGTCAACTCTTTTTTGAACTTTTATAGTTTCGAGGGAAAGACGTAGCCTGCCTCTATCCTGTGGCCCCGAACGAAGGAGTCGGAGTCTAGTATTCTGCCGCCCTCAAGCTGGAGGTTCTTTATGGCAAGCGTGCCGGCGCCTGTATTTACTATTATGCCTTTATTCTTTATAACCGCGAGGACTTCGCCCGTGTCGGCATTGTTGTCTTGCGCATCGTTGAAAAGCTCGGCATGCAGTATTTTGAGAATTTTGCCGCGGTAGTATGTGTAAGCCCCCGGCCATGGTATAAGGCCTCTTACCCTATCGCGTATCTTAACTGCCGGAAGAGTCCAGTCAATCACGCCATCCTCTTTTTTTAATTTGGGGGCATAGGTGGCTTTTTCGCTGTCCTGCTTCTCGAATTTTTCTTTTTTCGAGGCGATTAAATCTATAGCTTCAAGGAGCGCCAACGCGCTGGTATCGGAGAGCTTTTCGGTAAGAGTGATATTGGTATCTTCTTCCTCTATGGGGATCTCCTTTTTTAGGATAATATCGCCTTCGTCCATGCGCTCGTTCATCCTAATAACAGTAACCCCCGTGATCCTCTCCCCTTCTATTATAGCCCAGTTCGTCGGCGCCGCGCCTCGGTATTTAGGAAGCAGCGACCCGTGAATATTTATCGAATAGATCTTTGGGATTGAGATGATCTCCTTTTTGAGTATCTTACCGAAGGATATTACTACGAAAAGATCGGCATCCAAATTTTTTAGATAATCTATGGCCTCCGCCGACGAAATATCCTGAGGCTGGTATACAGGTATGCCATGCGTTTCGGCTAGCACCTTGATCGGTGGAGGTGACATCTTAAGGCTGCGTCCGGCTCTCCTGTCCGGCTGCGTCACTACCACCGGCACTTTGTGCAGCGACCCTATGAGCGCTTTAAGCGCTGGTACCGCGAATTCAGATGTCCCGAAGAATACTATTCTCATATCGTCCCTCAAATTTTTGCGCCTTACTGCCTTTCCACCCTATCCATCCGGCTAAGACCCTAACCCAATTGTGCTGCCATTTCACAGCACCTAAAAAATTTCCTATCACATTGAGATAGGGTCAACGTCAACCGCTATAAAGACGCTGTGTGGCTTGTGGAATTTCGCGAGCACCCTCTTTAAAAGATCGCACATCCTCTTCTTGTCGTCACCTTTCAACATTATATTATACCTGTAGTGCCCGCGCACCCGCGAAATTGGCGCAGCGGCGGGCCCCCCTATCATCACATCCTTATCCTCGGCTCTTATGGCATTCGCAAGGGCAGCCGCCGTCTTTTGCGTAAATTCCTCGTTCCTGGCTCTCACCACCACTTTTATGAGACTCACGAAAGGAGGCAAGAGAAGCTCCTTCCTCGAGGCTATCTCCTCCTCGTAGAACCTATCATAATCGTGTTTTGCGGCCGCAAGTATCGCATAATGATGAGGCGCGTATGTCTGAACGATTACTTCTCCGCCGTCCTCGCCACGGCCCGCGCGGCCAGCCACCTGAGTAAGGAGGTTGAAGGTGCGCTCACTGGCACGGAAATCTGGCAGGTTGAGAGTGACATCAGCCGAAACAACCCCAACGAGCGTAACTTCCGGAAAATCAAGTCCCTTCGCTATCATCTGGGTACCCACAAGCATACTGGCATCACCGGACTTGAACTCCCCCAGAATCCTGTCGTGCGACCCTTTCTTAACAGTCGTATCCGAATCCATTCTTGCTATATGGATGTGGCTGAAAGCATGGCTCAGCTCGGATTCCACCCTCTCTGTTCCCAAACCAAAATAGCGTATATAGCCTGACCTGCATTTCGGGCATATATCAGGAGGGTTTTGGGTTGAATTGCAGTAATGGCAAATGAGCTTCTTTTCCTCGAAATGATACACCATCACGGCATCGCACCTCTTGCATTTAAGGACAAGTCCGCATTTCCTGCAGTTGACGAAAGTGGAAAAGCCGCGCCTATTGAGAAATATTATCGCCTGTTTTTTATTCTTAAGGGCGTTGTCGATGGCGTCAAGCAGCACTTTGGAAAATATAGTTATCTTCTTTCGTGTGGCAAGCTCCATCCTCATATCGACGATCTTGACCTTTGGAAGCAGCCTCTCCTCTATCCTCTTGGTAAGCTTTATAAGTTTATAACGACCTTCTTTTGCTTTATAATAGGATTCGAGCGAGGGCGTGGCGCTGCCTAGGACAAGCGGGCAGCTATTAAGACGCGCGCGCTCTTCGGCAACATCGCGCGCGTGGTAACGCGGCACATCCTCCTGCTTATAGGTAGTCTCGTGTTCTTCGTCGACGATAATGAGGCCTAAGTTTTTCACGGGGCTGAATATGGCCGATCTCGCGCCGACGACAATATCAGCCCTTCCGTCTTTTATCTTCTTCCACTCAAGAAACCTCTTTGCTGGCGTAAGGTGTGAATGGATCACAGCCACACGGTTGCCGAACCTGGAGACGAAGCGCTCTATCGTCTGCGGCGTAAGCGCTATCTCTGGAACAAGCATTATCGCCTGCCCACCCTTTTTTAGAACATAGTCTATGGCCTGCAGGTAAACTTCCGTCTTGCCGCTCGCGGTAATACCGTGAAGAAGAAACGTCCTGTGCTCTTTTTTATCTATGCAGTCCGCTATCATCCTTAGCGCCTTGGCCTGTTCCTCCATAAGGACATGAGGTTCTGTCCTCGAATAGTCCTCTACATTGATGTGGGATTCTTTTATCCTCGAGCCAAGGCTTTTCTTACCCTTTTTGATACCGCCGGGTATCGCAGCCTCAATGGCCTCGCCCCACGAGCAGAAGTAATTATCGCTTATCCATTTAGTGAGAGAAAGCATCTCAGAGCTCAGGATAGGCTCCGCGTCGATGACAGTCTCGATCGGCTTTATCCCCTCGCGACCGGCCGTCTCGCTGAATCCCACGACGTAACCTACCACCTTCTTTGAACCAAACGACACAAAAACACGGCTTCCTATGGCCAATCTGCTCAAAAGCTCTTCCGGTATTTGATACTGGAAGAGCTTGTCTATAGGGAGCGCTATCGCGATGTCAGCGTATTTTGGCATATTCGCACTTGTTGGAAATTCGCTACCAGCGATCGGTCACAAAACTTTTACCGATTTTTGTCAATTTTTGTCCAGCTCTTTTTTTATCTTCTTCATGTCCTCCCATACCAGCTTCTTGTCTTGCGGATTCCTCAATAAATACGCCGGATGGAAGGTGGGCATCACTTTGATACCTTCGTATTCATAAAACTTCCCTCTCAGTGCCGATATCGGCTTATCGGCATTGAGGAGGGTCTGGCTGGCAAATTTACCGAGCGCGCATATAACCTTCGGTCGTATTATCTCAATCTGTCTTTTCACGTTTTCACGACAGGCGAGTATCTCGCTCGGAAGAGGTGAGCGGTTGTTAGGCGGTCTGCATTTTAAGATATTAGCTATGTAGACGTCGGATCTCTTCATCCCCATCGCCTCTATGATCCTGGTGAGAAGCTGCCCCGCCCTTCCAACAAAAGGCAGACCCTGAATATCTTCATCCTCTCCCGGAGCCTCTCCTATGAACATGAGCGCGGCATGCGGATTGCCTGAACCGAACACGACATTGCGCCTTGTTCGGGAAAGCTCACAGGCCTCGCATTTGAGCACCTCTTTTTTCAGAGTCTCAAGGTCTTCCTTTACGGGCTTTGTAGCAAGCAGGGACTCATCTTTCGAGAAGAACTCCGCCATCCCCGATTCCTTTTCAAGATCTATATAAAACTTTACGGCCGATATTATCTCCTCGAGATCCCCATCCATCCTAATTTCCCCCACACATCTCAAGCGCTAGCTTCGCTATATCGTAACACGCTCGCGGCCTTGCTATTTTTTTGATATCCTCACGCATCTTCTTCAGCTTATCGGGATGTGTCGCCAAGTCTTCAAGAACTTTCCTCAACTGGTCCAGCTTGTCTATTTTAATAGCGGCGCCTGAGGATGTGAGAAAATCGCTATTGCGTGTCTCCTGGCCGATTATAGGAAAGACGATGATAAGCGGCAAGCCGCTTGCCAGACTTTCGGTGCTCGTTATACCGCCTGACTTGGATATAAGGACATCCGATATGGCCATGTACTCGTTTACGTTATTTATGAAACCAAGAACGGTCAGGTGGTTCTTAAGGCCGGCCTTAAGGCCCTCGACCCTCTTTATCAAGTCTTTATTGTGTCCGCAAATCGCGATTATTTGAACCGGCTTAGATATACTGTCTATTACCTTCACTATGCTTTCGATCGGACCTAAGCCGAATCCGCCGCCTATGTTCATCACGGTAAATACACCTTCCCTTAGCCCGAGCTTTGCCAGAATTGTGCTTTTATCGACCGATTTTGAAAACACTGGCTCGACTGGTATGCCGAGAACCTTTATGCGGTCCGGATCCTGCTTCCAACGCAGCAAGTCCTCTTTAGCGGCCTCTCCGGCGACCACATACATGTCTGTTCTCGGAGCGACCCACCATGAATGCAGTCTGTAATCAGTAACTACCGTTATAAGGCGGCTCTGGATCTCTCCCTTCTCCTTCATGCGCGATATGATCTCGCTCGCGAAAAAATGGGTCGAGACTATAACATCGGGCCTTGTTTCAACAAGGTATCTGCGAAACCTCCCCGAATTCGCCCAGTTGTTCAGCCTCCGCAGTTTGGCGACGAGTAGATGCACATAGTAATTGTCAGTTAGAAAATAGCCCAGCCCCCAGAAAGTCGGCAGTCTGTTCACCATAGTAAGATATATTTTTAGATAAGACCACTTGAAAAACCTATTGGTATAGTCAAGCGAGTCTATTATGGTGATATGAGCATCCTTCGGAGCAATCTCGTCGAGCGCGGCTTTTATGGCAAGAGAGGCCTTCTTATGGCCTATCCCCGCCGTAGCGTATACTACCAATATCTTCTTATTGACCATACTGCCTTCTTTCCCCGCGCTTTCTTACCAAAGTCACATATAAAAGAAAGCGTAGCGCCTGTTTTTATTTTCCCTTGCCCTCTTTTTTCCGTCTCACAGCTCTTTCAGCCTTGCGCTTGTCGCGCCCAAGCAGCCATTTAACCGATTCCAAAAGATCCCTAAACACATAATCCGGTTTCAAACCCTTTTTGCGCACCTCCTGGAGAGTCGCCTTACCGGACAGCACAAATATAGTACGCATGCCAAGCCGCTTACCCGCCTCTACATCAACGAAACTATCACCGATGAAATATGTCTGGCGCGGATCTATTGAATATTTCTCGATGGCCCTCTCAAGCATACCTGTCTTGGGTTTTCTGCAATCGCAGTTATCGTCGTCCTTGTGAACGCAATAAAATACCTCCTCTATTCTGGCGCCGGCGGCCCCTATCTTATCAAGCATCATGCTGTTGATCTCGGCAAGCTTCTCTTTCGTAAAATACCCTTTTGCCACACCGCCTTGATTAGAAACTATTATTATCCTGTATCTGTTCTGGCAGAGAAGCTTTAGCGCTTCAAGTGAACCCGGCAGGAAATGGAAATCCTTGGTCTCTGTAACGTAATTGTATTTTGTCCATCCGCCAGGATCTTTGTTTATGACACCATCTCTGTCCAGGAATATCGCTTTCATTGTCCGCCTTCTCCTTGGCGCCGTTTGGAATAAGAAGAAATCCTATCCTCTTTAAGCAGCATCGCCATAAGCAACATAACGACTGGCAAAAAATGAATGAGAAACCTGCTCCATGTCTTTGACGCAAAAAATACGACGTCGACGTACGAGATCATGTAGAAAATAATGTAGCCGCCCACGGCAAGGACAACGGATGATGTGAGGTATTTCTGAGTCCGTGTAAATAGTTTTTTGTGATGAATCGCCAGCACTAGAAAGAACGCCGGCCACAATATATTCCACTTCTTTGGTCCGAAGAGCTGCTTCTGCAACTCGTAGAATATCGGCATCAACTTGCCGGCCTGTTTTATGAGGTTGGCGGGGTTAATATTAGCTAGATTTATTTCGTCATTCGAAATGTGCCAAATACCTTTGGCCAGATTCCAGGGAAACAGCGCAATAAATATCACCGAGCCATAAAAAATAGGATAAAGCAGTCTTTTCAGAGAAAAATTCCGGCGATCCGATACAACGAATAAACATACCATTAAGGAATTAATCACACAATAAAGAAGCCCCTCATTTTTAGTCCAGCCCGCCATCGCGACCATAAACGCGGACATCACTAAAGACGCAACGTCAGAACTGTCCTCAAACCACCGGAGAAGAAAAAGCACGCTTGCGAAATAATAATATGCCAGAGGAACTTCCAGATAAGCGTTGGTGGCATAAGCGTTAAACTGGGGCACGCTTGCCAAAAGAAAAGTGAACAAAAGAGCGTAGGTACGGTCTGAAAAGCGCCGCACAGTAAAATAGAACATTCCTAATATGCCGCAAAAAAATAAGGCGAATATGATTTTCACCAGCTGGTCGTTAAGATTTCCCATGCACATATACAGGAAAGTCTCGGCAAGCGGAATATTAAGAGGGTAGTCTGGATGCGGAAAGAGCCTGGCGAGGTAAGCAAAATACTCCTGGGGAATGGAATTGGCAAGATAGAATATTTTGGATTTGATAGCGTATATCGCCACCGCATCGTACGCCTCTATGGGCCTCACTAGCGCCCTGAAGAAGGCATGAAATATTTCAAAAGAAATCCCAGCTATAAGAAATATATCCAGCATGCCATAAGCCTTTACCGGGCCTGGTAGCGTTTCTATGACAGGCAGCTCCCTACCGCGGCTGATTCGTAAAATATTTACCCCAAGCAAAATAAGCCACGCTAAAAGAAGCCCTGTAACATTAAAATCGAATTGTAGGAAATAAAAGAGCAGCATCTCTATGGTCAGCGCGGCGATACCGAGTCCGAAAGATATCGCGATAGCTTCCCAGAGAAAAAACTTTCTGGAATTTTCCGGAAATAAACAGAGTATATTAAAACCTATAAACGTCAGAGCCACTATAGAAATAATCAGATTAAATATCTGCATTGTCATTTAACAATCCTGAGCACATATCGCGAGTCATCCAGGCCGGCAAGGAAGGTGTAGCCGGCCTTTTTCACGCCAGGTTTATTATAAACGATAATTATATCAGGCCTAACATTGCTTTCAAGGCGCGGATAAAGATAATACGCGGCTCTTCTTTTATCAAGCGAGCCTTCCTCTATGCCGATTATAGAATATGTAACATCAGCCGGTGTCCTCTCATTGCAAAGTGTAAGCAACTCGTAAAGACTGTCGCCAGTCACATAGGAGCGCTTTTCTTCGAGAGACCTCGTCATAAGCATCTGATAATCATGAAGATTGCCCTTTATGAAAAGCTCCCGACCAGTAAAGCTCAACCACAGTATTATCCATACCAGTAAAAGTATCTTAAGAACCCTGTGTCTTATCATCATATTTGGCGTCTTCTACCCAATACATTATTCTGACGACTTATTGCGACAAGAATATGGTTTTTCAGTTAGCTACAACCCACCTAAAGAACCTTCTGGCAAGAAAGAAAAAATGCCTCGGCGATTTTATTGACATAAGTTGATAAAAAATTATATGCGGCCTGAGATAAAAAGCGGCGAAAGCAAGTCGGTGTATGTTTTTAAGCCGTTTTCTCGTAAGAGCCTTTGGCACATATGCGGCGTTGGTAAAATAAAACCTTTCCCAATCGACGTCATCCAACTCGCCGCCTGCGCGTAGGGCTTCGTAACTTTCAGTCCCCGGAAACGGAAGATACGTAAAATAATTTGCTCTTTTAAGAGGCAATTTTAAGGAAAAATCGATCGTCTGGCGCATTGTTTCCTCGGTCTCGCCGGGGAAACCCAGTATAAAAAAACCTGCCATATCGATGCCCGCCTTAGCGATCCTGTTAACATACTCGCTGATGCGCGCCGTTGTAATACCCTTCTTCATCGATGAAAGAACCTTGTCAGAGCCAGATTCTATACCAAGCGAAATCATATAAAGACCTGTGTCCTTCATTAACTTTAACATCTCGTCATCAAGTGTGTCCATCCTTACCCCATTGGGCACAGCCCAACTCATACCGAGGCTAAGGGATTTGAGTTTACGCAGGAACTCCTTAACATAAGCGGCGTCCATAGTGAAGTTATCATCCACTATATGAAACTCCTTTATGCCGAAATCATTCTTAAGCATCTGCAGCTCTGAAAGGACGTTTTCTACGGACCTACGGCGTATCTTCTTGCCGGAAACAAGGCTGCCGGCGCAGAAGGTGCAAGGATATGGACATCCTCTCGTCACCATAATAGGCGCTATCGGAAACTGTCTGAAGAAAGCTCCATGCTGCGCCTCAGGATAAGTTTGGGGCTGAATAAGATCCCATGCCGGAGAACCCAGTCTGTCAAGGTCTGCCGTAACTATGCTGGCGTTAACTCTTACCGCCGCGCCTTCACGATACGCCAGGCCAGGGATAGATGAGAAATCCCCGCTTCCTTTTTCCAAAGCATCAAGAAATAGCGGAAATCCTTCTTCAGCCTCGCCCGCAAACAAAAAATCTAAATTTTCTTCCTTCTTAAGCGTCTCTTCCGGCAGGGCCGTGGGATGGGGCCCCCCAGCCACTGTAACCACATCTTTCCTGAAGGACTTGGCAGCATCAAGGGCCCTTCGTAAAAACGGCAGGTCAAAAGTATAACACTGAAATCCCACAACATCAGGATCGAATCTCTTGAGCGCGCCTGGAAGTTTGTCAATGCTCACCCCTTCCTTAATGCAATCAAGAATACTGACCTTATGATGACTTCTGATAGCGGCGGCCAAATAGCCAAGCCCTAAAGAAGGTTGTATATGGTCGCTTCTGTTGTAAGGTTTTACAAGCAGCACTTTCATTTAGTTAGTCTATAAATCTGTATAGAAGGATCGCTCCGATAGCGCTGAAACCATGCTTCCAGGATATCTTTTTTCCTTCGGCGTAGGTTCTGCCGTAATACGCTATCGGCATCTCATATACCCTTAAGGCTTTATTCTTCAATATCTTGGCGGTAAGCTCAGGTTCTACCGAAAATCCGTTAGAGCGAATTCTGATATTCGCGATTGCGCTTTTCCTGAACATCTTGTAACAGGTCTCAATATCAGATAGGGTGGAATTAAAAAGAAGATTCATGAGGAATGTTATCACGCCGTTACCAACCTTATGCCAAAACATGTACACACGCTGCGGCTTGCCGCCCGAAAGCCTTGAACCGTACACCACGTCGGCGAATCCTTCCTCTATGGGTCTGGCCATCTCCACGAATTCATTCGGGTCATACTCAAGGTCCGCGTCCTGCACAACGATGATATCGCCCGTCGCCCTGGCGAATCCGGTTCGCAATGCCGCCCCTTTGCCCATGTTCCTTTCGTGAAAAATAACCTCCACGCGGCTGTCGAGATGAGTATTCTTAAGAAGCTCGGCCGTGCCGTCTTTGGAGCCGTCATCGACTACGATAAGCTCCTTTACTATCGGAAGAGAAAGCACTTTTTCTATTATCTTAAGCACGGTGGCTTGCTCGTTATACACCGGCATCACCACAGATAAAATCTTTTCTCTCATTTTCAAAGTCCTTTATTTTGGCTTCCTGGAAAGTCGTCTAAGCATATTAAGAACGCTATCCTTTTCAGGGTTTATCGCAACTTTAGCGCCATGCAGAAATGACAATGCTTTAAGAAAATTTCCAATTAAAGGATTGTCTGTGAGCACCACTTCGATGGCCTTTTTTCTCCTGCGCTTCAATAACTGCAGGAATGAGCCAAGAGCAAAAGGGGCACAAGCGACCTCTTGCTTTCTTACGTCAAAGTGATCAATCGTGATCGGCCATTCAACACCCTTTTTGGTTAATATGAGCATCTGATGGCCATCCCTCGCTACGGCAGCCGCTATCTTGTCTACCTTCGCTCCGAATGATAAGTCCTCTGCGAGGTATGCGGCCCGAACGCGCCTTCCCCATTTTCTAAAATATATACTCTCATTGGCCTTGAATAGAGACTCGCGCCTATCCAGCTCTTTGAAGCTAATGCCTTCTTTATGGTACACATAGGAAGCTTTTGCGCGCACGATGGTGAAACCTGCTTCTTGAGCTCTCTTAGAAAAATCCGTCTCCTCAAAGTATCCTATGTTATAGTCTTCGTCAAACAAACCAACCTTCTCCAGGACAGCCCGTTTCATGAGCATGCAGAAACCGCGAGCCACATTAAGCTCTTGAACCTGACCTTTAAGACTTTTAAGGCTTAGGGCAAAACTTTCGATAACTAGCCCTTTCGGTGGAAACTGCCCCGATGTGTTACTTGATGGATTCACTATACCTATATCTTCTTTTGAGTCAAGGACGGAAAGCATCTCCTCCAACCATCCTGATGTGGCAATCGTATCATTATTCATCAAACATATATAAGGGCTGTCCGATGCTGCCAAGCCCTGATTGGCCGCCTTTACAAAACCGAGGTTGGCGGAATTACGCAATACTTTTATATCAAGATGAGGCACACTAGCAAGAGCATCGAGAAATGAGGATGTCTTAAGATCGCTTCCGTTATCAATAATTACAAATCTGAAAGGCGTATTGGTGTTTTTGAGTATCGAGTCGATACACTCTTTCGTGGCTTCAAGCTGATTCCAGACAGGTATAATTATGTCGCACTTCATTTTTCAACCTTATCTTTTACCAGCTCCCAATACTTTGCCCATTTGAGGAAATTTATAAACGCGAAGAGGATAGCAAACACGAGGCCGTAGAGGCCGTCTTTATACCCTTGTTTTTTCACATAAGATTTCCAAAAGATCTTTAACGATTTACCTATGAGGCCTTTCTTGATCGCCTTTGTGGCTAGCACTCCTTCTTTCTCGAGAAGCTTTTGGGCCGCTATGGTCGAGTATCGGTTCTGCCTCGAAACAAACTGTTCAATCGTATCAAAAGGATGATGGTCTATATCCGCGTCGATCTTCCCCACGTTGCCTTTATAGATGGGAGTTTCATGGACCGCCCCTTCGTATCTTGCGTATCTGCGGTTCACAAGGTTCGGTATATAATGATGAAATCCTCCGAAATCCATGGAATGGCCAAGAAAGAAATTACGCCTCCTGAATTTGTAGACAACGACACCGTCATTCCTTGCTATGACCTCCGCAAGCTTCATCCTAAAATCATCCGTTACCACATCGTCGGCGTCTATATGAAGCACCCAGTCGTATTTCGCGTTATCGTTGGCTGCGTTCCGATCATCGGCAAAAGATCCCGTGAACCTATGCTGGATGACGCGAGCGCCCATCGATTTCGCGATTTCGACAGTCCTATCGGTCGAAAAACCGTCAACTACCACAATGTCATCGGCCCATTTCACACTCTCAAGGCAGCGCGAAATATTCTTCTCCTCGTTTTTTGCGATCACCGCAACTGTAACATTTATCTTTTGCATAAACCTTTCGTCTTTAATTTCGAATTTTCGGATTCGCGACTCAGCATCTCTTTGTATTTTATGTAACTCATGAACTGGTAAAGGGCTCCAGCCCAAGAGACCGTAAATCCAAGAAGGCCATCCTTGTAGCCGCCTTTCTGAATATATGCCTTAATAAATCTTGAGAGGGCCTTTCGGTACATCTTGATAAAATTAATCTTGCGCCTCTCCTTAAACCACTTCTCCGCCTCAAGGGTCGTCTGGTTGTTAAGGCTCGTAAAAAAATCGTGGAAGTTCCTGTATGAGTAATGGATAATGTCCTTCTTCAGGTGGCCGCAAGAACCGTCTATAAATACCCTCGGATGCACCACTGCCTCTTCGTACCTGAAAAACCTTTTGTCGAAAAGTCTCACCTTAGGAGCCGGATACCATCCGCCCCAGCGAATCCATTTATCTCCTATATATGTCTTTATGGGTATAGTATAGGCCTTGTCCTTGGGGCCCGCTTTGATTAAAGATGAGATCTCGTCGGCAAGCTCACGACTAATTCGCTCATCAGCATCGAGACTAAGAACCCAATCGTTTTTCGCGAGGCTATAAGCGTAATTACGGTGCCTGCCCTCTATATCCATCTTCCTGGTGAACACCTTGTCGGTATACTTTTTAGCGATATTAACGGTGTTATCCGAACTGGAATCGTCCAGCACCACTGTCTCGTCCGCCCAAGAGGCGCTTTTGAGGCAATCCGCGATATTGTCTTCCTCATTTTTTGTGATCACTACCACGCTTACTGGAACCTTATCCATGATAACCTATCCCTTTCGAGTGACTAATAATAAGTGACTTTCGCCTTATGGACGAACGCGAGCGCCTGGAGGGCCTTGCCGAAAAACTCATCTCCCACGCATATCTCGCTATAACGTTTTTTCTTTTTTAGTATACTGAAGGCGGTCTTTATATGAAAATTGTCAGGCGCCATATTGACCGCTATTATATTCGAATGGGCTGGGATATCAACCTTTTCTTTTACAAAGAACCATACCCAGTTGCCAGCCCTGGCAAGTCTGGTGGCTTCTGAAAATAGCTTCTTAAGCACGTTCTGATCATACGTATCAAGCACATACGCGATGCGCCTAGGCTTGCCCCACCTGAATTCGTAAATTTCCTTATTTCTTCGAAAATCCTCATCGAAGGTCTTGAGGCGCCTGAAGGAGGCATTCTCGCGATGATAAACATACGCGCCGCAAGCCCTGACGCAACGGTAGCCTTCTTTGACCGCCCGTCGCGAAAAATCGGTGTCCTCGAAGTTACCCATCCCGTATATCTCGTCAAAAAAACCTATCTTACTAATAAGGTCCCTCTTTAATAGCATGCAGAATCCTATGGCGCTGCCAAGCTCGATGTATTTTCCGCGCAATGGTTTCAATCTCTCAGCATAACGCTCAAGAGGCTCGCCCGGGGCCGGCCTCTGACCAAGGTTATTGCTTGAAGGATTGACAATTCCAATATCGTCAGAGCGTTCAGCGATCGATATCATTTCCTCAAGCCAGCCCTCGGTAACAATAGTGTCATTATTCAGCAGGCAAACAAATGGGGCGTCCGAAAGGGCCATACCGTGGTTCACCGCCTTGATAAAGCCAAGATTTTCACTGTTCCTCACAAGAAGGAGCGGGATCTCGCCGGCTGTTTTAAGGCCTTCGAGGTATTTTCTCGTATCGTCGGTGCTGGCATTATCTATTATTATCAGCCGGTACCCTGTTTTTGTATTATTACGTATGGACTCAACGCAATCTTTTGTGAAAGATAAGTTGTTCCATACAGGAATTATGATATCACATTTCATGCCTTAACCCCAGCGGCCGCATCAATTGTCTTGATAACACTATGGGTATCTTTCTCAGCGTCAAAATAATGGATGGATTTAAACATCTTCGAAAGCACGCGTGCCATATCGCGATCATCGACAAAAATTCCAGTGTATCGCTTATCTTCATTTTTCATCTTGTTGAAAAACAATATGGTTGAGAATATTACAGCCGAAAATATCGGCGGAAAAAATCTTTCCCTTACGTTTATATGTTCGATAAAAAGACTTTTGGCAGTGTTCCAAAGATAAACCACATGCTGCTTTCTCGCAAGGTCTAAAACAAGTTTAGCGATTTTTGAATCAGCCTTATCGCTCGTCACGATGAACACGAGTTTAAGTCGCCGTCCCCATCTTGAATAAAAAAGCTCCTTATTCTTTTCGTGCAAAGCGATGCGCTTGTCGTCCTTAAATAGGCTTGCGAATGTCGAATCCCGAAGATGGCGAACCGTGACATCGCGCACCTTCACACAACGGAAGCCTGCGCGTATCGCCCGCACCGAAAAATCATCGTCATCATAATATCCAAAACCATATGCCTCGTCGAACCCGCCGATCTTTTCTACCACGGATCTCTTTATCAAAACACAGTATCCTCTGCAAAAATCGACTTCGATGTAAGGTTTAGTAAGCGGCGGGTGGCGCAGTTTGTCCGCAAAATCAGGATTTACAAGGCCGATGTCTTCTTCGGAATCCGCAACCTCGATCATCCTTTTGAGCCAGTCGTCTGTCTCTATGATGGTATCATTATTCATTACGCAAATATACGGTGCGCGAGACAGCTCGATACCTTGGTTCACGGCCTTCACCCAGCCGAGATTTTCATCGTTTCTTACGAGCAATGAGTCAGGATGGGTGATCTTATATTCTTCGAGAAATTTCATAGTTAAAGGACCACTTGCATTGTCAATAAGAATCAGGCGGTAAGGTGTATGAGTTTTGGCCTCTATACTCTTAAGGCAATTTGAAGTAAGGTCTTCTTTGTTGTAAACCGGTATTATTATGTCACAAGCTTTCAATCCGTTCACGCAGTGCGCGTCCTCTCAATGATAGCCTGGAGCTTTTTTTTCATGTCTTCACCTATATCCACTCTGCAAACAAATGCCCTATGAATGGGGTAAAACGCCGTCAGCAAGATCGGATTGTCTTTGCCAACAACTATCATAGCGTCATATCTTTTGCGCGCCTTAGTTCCAAACGAGCGTTCTATAAGGCGCGCCAGAGCTTGCGCCTGCCTGAAGATGTCGGGTAGGAAATTGTATTTGATATTCTGATGTAACGGAATTCTAGCTTCCGACGAGATGGCGGCAAGGCGCTTCTTATTTGCCTCCCTGTCGCCGAACACCCATAGATTTACCCAGCACCATTCTCGGGCCAGAAAAAGCACACCATCTAAAACATTTTTTATATCGGCGTCGCTAATGCTATCATCGATCGCAAAAACCCATCCTATTCGCAAATGTCGGGGCCATTTTTGAAAATATGTCTTCTCACCTGGCGATACAAGCCTTTTTCTGTCGCCCATAACGTTAAAGGTGGCATGCTGTTTATGATAAACATAGGCATCATGCACCGAAACGCATCGGTAACCTGCTTTATGAGCTCTCATGGAATAGTCCGTATCATCAAAACCGCCTATTCCAAAGGCTTCATCCAGATATCCTATCTTATCTATCACTTCGCGTTTGATTAGCATGCAGAAACCGAAGCATTGATTCATCTCCATATAGCGGCCCTTGTTGGCTTCGAGCCTCTTGGCGTACTCCTCTATCGGCGTGTCAAGATGGCCGTCGCAGACCGGGTTAAGAAGGCCGGCGTCTTTATGCGCTTCGGCAAATTCTACCAGCCTTTCAAGCCAGCCCGGAGCCGGGATGGTATCGTTATTCAGAACGCAGACATACGGGGCGCTTGATGCTTGAAGGCCCTGATTGACAGCCTTGACAAAACCGAGGTTCTGCTCATTGCGTATCAGGACTTTCTCGACACCGTCTATTTTCAGGCCCCTCAGATATTCGGCAGTCGCAGCAGCACTACCGTTATCGACCAGAATAAGGCGATACGGATACCGAGTGTTCTTTATCAGATTTTCAATGCACGCGCGCGTGTGCTCCGGCTGGTTCCATATCGGTATGATGATGTCACATTTCATATAATCCTCTTGGCAGCCAAGCCTGTGGGGGTGCCCTACTTACTCTATCTTTTCTCCAAGAGCTTATCGACAGCCCTCATGACATCTTCAGGTTTTATACTATCAAGGCATTTCTGTGTAACGCACTTTACGTACTTGAAATTTCTGTAACATGGCCTGCACGGCACCTTGCTTGTAATGGTCATATGCTTCTCGCTCGGAGGATACGGTCCATATACCTTTTCATCAACAGGCCCGAATATCGATATTGTCTTCACGCCGAGACCCACGGACATGTGCAAGGGTCCGCCGTCGTTTGTGATGATGAGCGCGCAACGAGACGCAAGCGCAAGAAACATACCTATGGGAACCTTCCCACAAGCCATGATGGCGTTATGTTTCATAAGGGCTTGGACGGCCTCGCAAAGCTCTATCTCCCTTACGTCACCGAACAATATGATTTTTGCTTTATATCTTTCGGCCAATAGATTGGCAACTTCGGCGAAGCTTGCTTTATCCCATCTTCTGTATTTGGCATCGAGGCCCCAACTTGCGCCGCAGCCGGGAAGCATGCCGACGAGAAGCTCGTCCGTCCCAACGCCATTCTCGGCAAGAAATCTGTCGCCGGCCCTCTTATCAAGATCTGAAACATACACCTTGGGGCCGCTTATTATGTTGCCGCTATCTATATTTAGAGGTTTCAATAGATCCAGATAGTACTCTATGACGTGTTTTCCCGAAAAACTTTCTATATCGATCTTGTCGGTCAGAAAACGGCCCCTGTCCCTGAAATTGAAACCCGCTCGTTTTTTGACACCCAGTAACTTAAGAAGCAGGCTATATTGATATCCCAAAGAAAGATCGATGGCTATATCGAATCGCTCCTTTTTTATTTCCCTCAGAAATCCTATAACGCGCTTCATACATTCGACCCTCGATCTCTTCCACAAGTCCCTGTAATCATCCTTCTCATATACGAATATCTTGTCTATATCGGGGTTGGAACGTATAACCTCGTAAGCGCGCTTATTACATACGTAGCCTATAAACCCTCCAGGGTATTTCTTTTTAATACATTCCACTAAAGGAGTCGAGAACAGGACATCTCCTATGCCGAACGGATTTATAATGAGTATACGCGGGTTATCTTTCATGCGGGCCTTCCCGCGCGCACCCCGGCTGTCGCCGCGCTTACGCCTATCGAACTCCAGAAAAGGGTCGCAAGATTGAGTGAATATAGGTTGGTATCGAAGAAACCGAGCACAAGGAATGCCAGCACACCCATCGATAGACCTAAAAGCACCGATTCGTAAAATTTGTCTTTTATCTTTTTAAGGCTCTTGCCCACCCCCACAAAATAGGCGGCCATCAAATATATAAAACCCACAAGTCCCACAAGACCTGTGTCAGCGGCCATCTGAAGGTAGCAGTTATGAGCATACGCGCCTTTCTTGCCTTTCCACTCATCGTTACGAAGCCTCATGAACTCCTGGAAGAAGCTGTTAAGGCCGTTTCCTATTACAGGATGGACCTTGAATATTTCCCATCCCGTACCCCACATGAAAAATCTATCACTCACGCTGGATATCCCGAATATATAATTGGCCATCTCCATTCTAAGAAAAAACGGCATGACGAGCATCACGACTAATACCGCTATTAACCAGAACCGCTTCTTAGCGAGCGCTATATATATACACGAGACAGCAAACCCCACCCAAGCGCCGCGCGCCTTGGTAAGGAACAAAAGATAGAAAAGGGCGAGCGATACAGACGCCACCACCCACCTTATCCTCAGTCCTTTAAGATCAAATATAGTAACGCAGGCTATGGGCATAATCACAAGTAATATCCATGCCGCTAGATCGTTAGGAAATGGAAAGCAGGCGGTAGGAAATCCCCGGAAAAAGCCGGCTCCGTCATTAGGCGCCCTGTATTTGTATACCGGATATTGATGCAAAAAATCGGGTATCGGTCCATAGAGCTGAATGAACCCGTCGGCCAGAATAACTATTGTCGAAAGAAATGCGATAACAAAAAGATCCTTAAGCTTGGCCTCCGTGTCGATGCTCTCGACTATAACATAGTAAAAAGCTATATACTTCAGGACCTTCGAGAAAAGGGCTTTTAGGCTAAGGCCGAAATATGCCGTAACGAAGAAAGACGGAATAATCGTTGCAACAAAGATAAGAAACGGTAGTTCTAACCCTGTTTTTGGAAGACTGATATCCTTATTTATTATTCTCCTCGCGAGAAAGAGGACTATGCCAACGGAAATAGCTATTTCAGATATGGATTTCGAAAAAGGCGCGGCAAAAACAACGGCAAAGACGCACCACTTCATCGCGTAGGAAAATATTGTATTAAATTTATCTTCAACCGGCTTCCTTAACACTTTTAATCCTTCCGAACCTTCCTGTGTCGACCATGGCAAGCCTTACGCCGAGAGCGAAAAGCGACATTATGACTATCCCTATAACCACAAAAGCCGACTTTAACGAAAGTCTCTGAATCAATAAGGCGCTAACACCCAGGCAGATGCATATGCCGTATACGACCAGCACCGCTCGCTTCTTTTTAAAACCCAAAAGCGCAAGCCTGTGCGACGAATGGTCCCTGCCGCCCTGAAATATAGAACGCCCCTCTTTTATACGCATAATAGTTACGAGTGTGGTGTCAAATATCGGATAGGCAAGTATTATGACAGGCATGGCAAGGGACGTCGTCAAAAAGCGAGTGCTCCAGCTGCCGAGAATAGCGGTGGAAGCAAGAAGAAATCCAAGGACAAGACTTCCTGAATCACCCATAAAGATCTTCGCCTCCGGGAAATTATGCTTAAGAAATCCTAAAGATGATCCGGCAATCGCAAAGGAGACAACAGCTATGCTTATTTGGCTGCCGCTCCACATCACTATCCCGAAAAAGACAGCCGCGATCGTCGCTATGCCTGCGGAGAGGCCGTTCATATTATCGAGAAGGTTAAACGAGTTAGTTATGCCGACTATCCATAAATATGTCAATATCGTGCTAAGATAATAATTTTGCAAAAAGCCTATCCGAACGCCAGATTTTATTACAACCATCGCTGCAAGAAATTGGGCAAGAAGCTTAACCTCCGGCATCATTCCCATCCTGTCATCGACCAGCCCAACCACAAGAAGAATGGAAGCGCCTATAATTATGCTCAAAAGCCGCGGATCCTGGCCCAAATTTACGGTCGTGAAGAGGCCGGCCGTAAACGCTATGTAAATGCCAACACCCCCAAGAAGTGGAGTCGGGTGAGCATGGACCTTATTAGACTTAGGATGATCGAGATAGCCTGTTCTGAAAGCGATCATTCTCACAAGCGGGGTTATCAGATACGATATGACCGTTGTTATCACAAATATCTCTACTATGTCTGACCAGAGCATATTTATACCTATCTTTCAAAATACTTGATAATGCTCTTCAGCGTCTCATCAAGACCCATTTTAGGGCTAAAACCTATAAACTCTTTTATCTTTGTGATATCCGGCTCTCTGTGCCGCATGTCCTCAAAACCTTTTTCATACGCCTTCTCGTAAGGAATATGTATTATAGGCGAGCGTGAATTCGTAAGTTTCTTCACCTTCTCAGCAAGCTTTCGTATCGATATAGGCTTTGGGTTTCCTATGTTGAATATCTCACCTACGGCGGCATCTTTTTTAGCAAGCTCAATGACCGCCCTCACGACATCTGATACATGGCAGAAGCTTCTGGTCTGCTTTCCGTCACCATATATGGTTATAGGCTGATTCAAAAGCGCGTGCTTGACAAAGCGCGGCACCACCATGCCATACATCCCGCTCTGCCGCGGCCCAACAGTATTGAAGAACCTAACTATTACTACTGGCAGCTTCTTCTCTCTCCAATAGGCAAGCGCGAGAAACTCATCCATTGCCTTGGCGCAGGAATAGCCCCAGCGTGATATGGTAGTTGACCCAAGCACCCTATCATCGTCTTCCTTGAATTTACGCTTGCCGGGTCTGTCCTTACCGTATATTTCCGAAGTCGAAGCGATTATTACCTTCTTTTTACCAAGCTCATTGGCAAGCTGCAACACTATCTCCGTGCCTTTAACATTGGTCTCAAGCGACTCCAGAGGGTTATCTATAATATACTTGACGCCGACCGCCGCCGCCATGTGATAGACTATGTCGCACTTCTTCACAAGTCGTCTCATGACAGTTTCGTTCATTATGGTGTCGATATGAAATGAAAATCTGGGATTAGGCTTCAAATGCGCAATATTGTCCATGCTTCCGGTCGAAAGATTATCTATTACTACCACCTCCTCGCCCCTCTTAAGAAGCTCCTCCGCAAGATGTGACCCTATAAAGCCGGCACCGCCTGTTACGAGATTTCTCACAATACTCTCCTTTTTCAATTGTTAAGCAGTGAACTTTGCTTTAAATAATTAAATATCGCCTCGGCCGATATCCTATGTCCTTTCAGCGAAGGATGACAATCATCCAATGCCACATCACTAAAAGGCCTGCCCTGAAAGGCCTCTTTAAGGTCCAGAACATAGAAGCCATGTTTAGCGAAAAGATCTTTAAGCGTGGCGTGCACCTCGGTAAATAAATATCGCCCGCCCTCTGGATAATAATCAGTTTCTTTCTCGAAAGCCGGAAATATCACAAACAAGATTTTAAAGTTATTCTTTCTGGCCGTCTCTTCCAAATCTCTCAAAATAATATTATCCATGACCTCGAGATACCTGCCTTTATGGCTATTTATGTATATCTCATACCACTGCGACCCTGCAGGGCAATAAAGTTTTTTGTCTACATCAGCGTTAAGCGATTTGGAATATGCCTCTCTGGCCGCTTCGGGCGCCGCGGCGGACGCTTTCCTGATAGTCTCTGACTCCTTCATCGCGTTAAGATAATTACGCAGGCGGTTCGCCTTATCCGCTATATAGGAATATAATACGGATCTGCGCAAAAGCCTCCTAAGCCACGACGGCAGCTTAACAAGGCTGGTATCTGATTTACCCAGCCGCACGCCATGGGCATATTCATATGAATATACGGAGTCTCTTGCGTCATTTAAGCAATACGTAAATATTACAATGTCGGGGCTATACTTCACCCCTTTTTTCTTCAGAATGCTAAGCTCTGTGTAGGTGTTATATCCGGGCGCGGCTATCCCTATAACCTCAAACTTTTTGTCCGTCGACTCTCCTTTCTCATAACCATTAAGCATGTTTTCGAGAACGTTATAGAACACATCTTCATTCTCTCTAATACCGTATCCAAAAGTGATTGAATCTCCAAGAACAAGGATCCTCTTAACGCCCGGCGCCTTCTTTACAGCGTATTCCTTATCCCTAAAACCGTCGCTGTTTGTGACAATGTGGTATTCCTTATCCCTATAATCAAGGTTGGGCTTCAGTTCATACGTAAGGTCCGGATCGCTGCGCTCGCGCATAAATTCGTACGTTATCACTCCGAGGTTGTCCATTTTTATGATCTGGCGCGCCCATAATATTCTCACAATGAGCTCTGATAGAAAAAAGGTAAACACAAGGCCTATGACCATGGCCAAAATTATGCCTTTAACTCTTCCCATATAATACTATTCTAAAAATATGGGTAATCCCATAGGCTATCACTATTGAAAGAAATGGTGTCATTGGCGCCGCGTATCTTGTGCTCCGCGAAAGAAAAAATACGCCATGAAATATGCAATAATAAATTATCGGCAGGCTGACCAGAAATTTAAGGCCGGCATCTGCCTTACAAACAGCAAACAGTGCAAAACTTGCTATGAGCAAAATAATATAGTAAAACATCATCACAGAACCATAATCATTGGGTATTCTATATGGATTAAACATGTACACAGGATCAAAAAATCCAAATTTCGGCCATAGAAAAAAATTTCTTATTCTTAGAGGAATGAGCTTTGAGACAGCAACGGTAACTTCGATAGGTTTTCCTATTATGCTTCGGATGGAACCCTTAATATCTTTAAACGGATCTATGCCAAGCCTTATAAGTTCTTTATTAGACGGATCATTATCTTCTCCCCACCTGCTGGCAAGCGACCAAGAATCCCCACCGGATCGGTATACTAAATAGAATCTACCGGTATTCAAGTAGTTCTTTACGGTTATCGGAAGTATGAGCATAGCCATACAGGCTATCATAATCAAAAAGTCGCGAAAATGAAACAACGTTCGATTATGGTCATAATCCCTGCCCCATTTCATTATCCAAAAAAACAAGAACACCACTAAAAGAACTATTAGCTCCCGTATTACAACCGCAAGGCCGAGGAAAATGCCGCCTAGAGCTATCCAAGATGATGATTTTTTTTCGGAAACAGCAGTCCTGTATTTGGCTAGAAATAAAACTGCAAATGTAAGGAATGGTATATAAAGCGCCTCCGTGTTCAAGGTTGTCGTAAGATGTATGAGAGGCTGGTCTATTGCAAGTATTATCCCCGCCAGAAACGATATTGGTCTGTTATTAAATAGCATCCGGGTTATATAGTAGACAGCCACCACCATAAGTGATGCCAACATAGACTGCAGACAGCCTATAGCATAAAAGCTATGGCCAAATATCTTATAAGTAATCGAGAGAAATACTGAGTAAAACATAAGATAAATGCCTGGGGTCTCTCTTGCAAAATACGAAATATCCTTCATCCCCTCCAGCGCCATTCTTTCATAAGCATCGCCATCATCGCTTGCATATATATAATTTGACAAACCTACTTCATGCAAAAGATGGCGCAGAAATAAAAACCTAAGCGTGAAAGCTAGAAGGAAAATAGCGATCGGCATATAAGGTGAATTAACTGCCTTTCTTGCAAAAAGCAGGCAATCTCCTGAAAGGATGCTTACACGAGGCCTTGAAAAGGCATATATCAAAACAAGATAAGTGGCAAGCAAAACAAATGCGGCAGGGCGGCAACCAAGATACGAATATGCATAAATGGTGTAAAAAGGCACCAGGGTCATAGGAATAAAAAACGTCTCTTCAAGAATACTTGAAGGCGACCGCTTCTGAATAATATCGACGTTGACCAAGCGCGAAGCCCATAATACAATTAGAAAATTTAATAAGGTGATAACGGATTTAATATATAAAACATAAAACTTCGCCATTGGCACACCCTTCTGGATCACCTTCTCAAGGCCTATCAAGTGAGGGTAGACGCTTAGCATAAAACCTAAGATAACTGCCATTCTCAATACTGTAAAAATGTTTCTTTTGGCTAACCAGGCATACAGTAAGGCATACACAAGAACAAACACCCATAAAACAAATGGCACTGTTACATAATGATGAAAAGTAAGAATATGCAATTTTATCATTTTCTAAAGCTCCCCGCCTTTAATTAAAAGCTTAAAGCCGTGATATATGAAACCGGCTATGGCGGCGACTACAACAACAAAAGATAGGATTATATTAAGCAATATCACCCTAAATGTAAAAATAACCCCCTTTTCCCTAAAAACTAACTTTATGAAATCGCTATCAAGAAATAATCCTGCCGCAAGAAACACAACGGCTATCCATAAAATATGTCTGAAGAAAAATGAAGCAATAAGAAAAAGGACTGAAAGAACGTACATTATATGAATCATCCCCTGCCTGCTAGTCGTGCCATTCGTCTCGAAAGTCATCCTCTTCAAAAATATCTCTGTCCAAAGAAAGCACCTTCGAAAATAACTGCGAACCAGTTTCTTAATTCCAGGGAAATGGTGCTTTACCTTGATTTCTCTATCAAGATATATATTAGGTACCTTTTTCATAAGTTTTATCGTAAACTCATAGTCCTCCACATCGGCGTCTTTATATTTTACATCAAACCCTCCAAGACTTAGAAAGAGGTCTTTCCTGATGATACCAACGTACGGAGTAAAAGGCGTGGCTTTATTGGATGGTATCCTTGAATACCATACCTCTTCCTGCAGGGCTTTGAACTCGGGTATAAAACCTTTATTCGCTGGCTCACCAGAATACATCCCAATCAATACTGGCATTTTATCTTTAGAGAGGCGCTCATGAATACGTTTAAGCACATCTTCATATAATATTACATCCGAGTCAAAAAAAATCAGGATATTGCCCGATGCTTTTTGCGCTCCGTAATTACGAGCATAGGCGGCTCCTCTATTCTTTTTAAGCGAGAAGACCTTACAATCATATCGTGAAGCAATGCCTAGGGTCCCATCGGAGGAATTATCATCAACCACAATCACTTCGAAGTTAGCAAACCTCTGCTTTTGTATAGAATCAAGAAGTCCTGCCAAGGTCTTTGCAGAATTATATGTAGGGATGACTATCGAATATTCTACACTCATAGCAAATTTATTCCATATTATTTTATACCGATTTCTTGGCCTGAAATACAATCCTCCAACAATATTTATTTAAACCAGGAAACATTTTTAAAAAAAACGAATCAACCTTGCAAAATGATGCATCAAAAAACTTAAATAAGCCGTAGACAGGAAAGTAGACTTTGAGAAGGTATATAAAAAACCCTGTAAGATAAAAAGTCTTATACTTAATTATATTGAATGACTTTTTGAATTCATCTAAATACCCTAGACTGAAATAATGAGTAAACTCTTTCCACTCTGAAGGCGCCATATACTTTCTGTATAATTTTGCGATAGGATGCAGATCTAGCGCCTCCGAAAAAACAATCGTACCATCTTTTTTGAGAATACGCAGAGCCTCTTTTATAAAAAGACTAAAATCGCCTCCGAGGAACATAAGAACGTCCTGGCCATATATAATATCAAATGATTCTGCGGGGAACTCAGTTCTCTCCCCATTGCGGACATACAAAGATACACGATCCTCTAATCCCTCATCTTTTATAATACTTTTGGCGAACTCAATCCTCTTGTCTGATATATCTATGCCTGTAACGATAGCGCCGTTCCTGGCAAGCCAAATAAGGTGCGCACCGGTTCCGCATCCTATATCGAGAACCTTCTTACCGATTAAAGACCCCATACATTCATGAGAATAGCGAACGCTTGAGTCCTCATACCATTTGATAGCGCTGGCCACGCGCCTCTTAGTGCTCTTTTCATCTCCTTTCTTTATGTTAAAAGGGTCGAGCACAAAATCGAAATAGCATTTCATTTTTTTATATTTTTGATTACTCAGGTTTGCCATTTATGGCTGCCTCTTTGTTCCTACGAATACCAGATAAGGGCTAAAGATGCTCGTTTCGGCTCCTTTATCCTTTAACAATACGCGGAAGATGACGTTCAAAGCCTTCTGCATGCCATTACAAAACATCAGGACGAATTTCATCAGAAAATCCTGTCGCGGGCTAAACCTATCGCCGCAATTAAAAGTGCCGTAATAGCCGCAATAAAGAACATTCCAGCGCCTTTCGTCAAATATCTTTATGAAATTCTCTTTTTTCATTATGTTAAAATTAACTTCGCTGAGCAGTTCCTTACTAAAAAGAGAAAGCCCGAGATAATTGATGCCTCGAAAATTTGGTATTATGGCAAAAAGTATGCCGCCCGGCCTTAAAAGATCCTTATGCTTTTCAACAACGTAGCCGGCGTCCGAATCCCCAAAATCCTCTATAAATCCCCTTGAGATGATAACATTAAAGTAATCTTTATACTCTTTCTGAAACCTATCAGAAAAGAAATCATCATGTATTACATTATCTGGATTTATTCCGTATCTTTTAAACACACTTTTGTTTATCTCGACACCTCTCGCGGAGCATTCAACGCCATATGGAATACAGCCGAATGTCTTATATAAACGGACAAGGTGATAACCCGGCGCGCTGCCTATCTCAAGCACCTTGAAGCTGCCTTTAGGCATGAATTTTTTATAAATAACATTCCACAGTATATAATCATGATAATTCTCGAACGCATATCGCCAAGGACCAACCATAGACGCTGCCCATTGGGCAGAGCCTCGCAAAAAATCATATTCCACAAGCCTGGCGCTATACTCTCTTTGCTTGAAGCCCCAGTATTTTTCCCAGTATTTTTCTGTGCTTAGAACTTCTCTCGTCATCCTTTAAATTTCCCAGATACTTCTTCTTTTCGCTTCAATAGATAAATTTTGAACTGGATAAGGTCAACAAGATAGCCAATGACGGTGTCAATTATACGTACCGAGCTCTTTTTGTCGCCTCTCCTTTCAAAAACGCATGGAATTTCTTTTACTTTGAGACCGCTATATAAACAGTACATCATGATCTCGGTATCCCAAAACCACCCGTCATAACGCGAGATATTTATGAGGGGCAAGACCTTGTCCCTTTTAAAAAACTTGTATCCGGATTCGGAATCCTTAAGACCCTCGTGAAGAAGGGCTCGGGATATAAACCTATAGCCGTGACTCAAAATATGCCTAAGCATAAAAAGGGGGCTCAATGTCACCTTGTAGTACCTGAATGCTGTGGCGACATCATAGCCATCGTTGACTATCGTGCTAACCATGTATGGGATGTGGCGTGGATGAACGTCAAGATCCACATCAATGTAGCCAACCACATCTCCTTCTGATATCTTTATCCCATCCCTAACCGATTTACCTCTGCCCTCATTCTTTAAGTGGACTATCTTTTTGATGCGCTTTATATCTTTATACTTGTCCTCTATCTTGTTTATTACCGAAAGCGTATCGTCAGTCCCGCAATCGTATACAAATATAATCTCATAGTTCAGCCTTGTCATATCAAGTATCTTGAATATCTCCTTTACGCTCTCTTCAAGATACTCGGCATCATTATAACAGGCGAGTATAAGGCTTAAGTCTATCTTCTCCGGCATACGGCTTCCTTTCCAAAAAGACTTTTCGCGGCGCGAATCACTTTATCCGTATCGCTGTCCGACATCAACGGATGTACCGGAAACCTAACAAGCCGCGCCGCGATATCTTCCGTCACAGGCAAGTCTTCTTTCCTGTATCCCAGATGCTTTGTCGCGAATGGCGAACTATGAAGGGGCACATAATGGTGCGTGCACTCTACCTGGGCTTTTTTCATATCTTCTATAAAATCCTTGCGCGAGATACCCTTGTCCAGCAAAGCCCAAAATATATGGCCGTTGCCTGTCGATCTTTTATCCGGCTGAGGTATCTTAATATATCCTTCTTTCGCTATATCCTCGAAGGCGTCCGCATATCTTGAACATATAACGCGACGACGTTCTGTTATAAAATCGATCTTTTTAAGTTGTCCCAGGAGTACGGCGGCAAGAACATCCGATATCACGAAACTCGAACCAACATCTATCCATGTATACTTATCGATCTTGCCTTCGAGAAAAAGGAACCGGTTTGTCCCCTTTTCCCTTCCTATCTGCACAGCTTCACATAGAGATCTTTTATTTACAACCAGCGCCCCGCCCTCACCACATGTTATGTTCTTCGTGCTGTGGAAACTCAAACAGCCAAGATCCCCGAAGGTGCCAAGCGGCCTACCGTTGAACATAGCTCCTATCGCTTGTGCGGCATCTTCAATGACATGTATATTCTTACGCGAGGCCTCCCTTATCAAACGCTCCATGTCGCACGACAGTCCTCCATAATGTACTGGTATAATAGCGCGAGTCTTCTTTGTAACGCGTCTCATAGCATCGTCGATATCGATATTAAGCGTGCGATCTTCTATCTCACAGAAGACAGGACGGGCGCCCTGCCTTAAAATAGCGTTGGCCGTAGAGACAAACGTAAAGCTTGGACATATAACCTCATCGCCCCGCCCTATCTCGAGAGCCATCAAAGAGAGCTCGAGCGCGTGAGTGCCGGAGGTCACAAGATACGCAAAAGCTCCTCCCAAGACCCGGCTCAAAACAGCCTCCGCCTCTTTGCAAATAACACCTTCGCCCTGTATTTTTTTATTCGCGATAGCTGCGGCTGCCGCTGCCTCTTCTTCTTTGCCGATAAATGGGACCGAATAATGTATCATGATTTGGTTTTGTCCTTTTTAAACATGCAATAAAACGCGAAAAATGCGCCGTTTAACGCCAGTTTTAACTGTTGTAGGGATCTAATTCTTCTGGCATGCGTAAGTATCTTGGACGGTCTCAGGTAAAATTCCCTGAAAGCCCTCTTCTGCCAGTAAATCATCCTATCCGGCTCAAGCGCCGGCAATCTGTGCACTGGTTCTGTATAGACGCCGTAATTGTCATAGTCAGTATTAAAGATAAGATTGTCGCGCAAAAGCTCCGCGTAGACATCGCTACCCGGATATGGCTTTAGTATAAGAAACTTGGCAAAATCCGGATCCAGTTCTTTCGTAAAAGTTATGGTGTCTTTGATTGTCTCCTCTGTCTCGCCGGGCAACCCAAAAATAAGAAATGCCCATGTCTCGAAACCGAGCTCTTTTGAAAGTTTGAAAGCCTTTCGGGTGACGTCAAGCGGGATGTTCTTTTTTATCCTTTTCAGTATAGCGTCGTTTCCGGATTCAACGCCGTAGCCGACCGTCTTTATTCCTATATTCTTAAGAGCAACTAATATCTCGCGGTCGACACAATCGGCCCGCAGGCCATTCATGAATTGAAAATGCACGCCAAGATCGCGCTTTTTTACCTCATCGCAAAATTCGAGAGCGCGTTTTTTATTAAGAGTGAATATGTCATCCGCTATATGTATCTCCCTTATGCCATGCCCATTTACCAGTCCTTCTATCTCGGCGATTATGTTCGCGACACTTCTCATACGAAACGTCTTTGAAAATATATGCTTAGTACAGCAGAAGGTACAGCTTCCCGGGCATCCTCTGGAAGTGATTATAGTCATCGCCGGTAGTCTTTCAGCGTCCGGAGGCATATACGCATCCGGTCTTTTCAGAAGGCTCCTATCCGGAAAAGGTATGGAATCGAGATCATCGATAAAAGGCCTTCTTTCTGTGGCAACCGACTTGCCGTCTTTCTTGAAATAGATACCTTTGACGCTATGGAGGCTGGGCTTTTCTTTACTAAGTTCTTCGCATAATTGCCTTATCGTCTCTTCTCCTTCGCCAACAACCACGATATCTATATTTTCTTCGCATATCGCCTCCTGGGGCGCTATGGTAGCATGAATGCCCCCCAGAATAACGGGAACTTCTTTTTTTAACGATTTGGAAATCTTGGCCCATCTGAGGGCATCCTTGAATGTTGGGGTAACGCTGGATATTCCCACAGTATCAGGATCAAATTCCGTGAAGAGTGTTTTAAATTTCTGCTCATCGAGCCCCTCCGTATCGATATCAGCGAAACGAACCCTGTGCCCGTCTTTTTCCAGGACTGTGCCTATGTAAAGAACGCCGAGCGGCGGATAGGCAGGCGCCATCTTTCTACCGTAGACTTTTTCCTGAGATGGATTAATGAGAAGTATCTTCATGATTCTAAAATAACTTCGGGTGCTTTTTTGCGTTTGTATTTTGCTTCGAGATCGTCCCTTATCTGAACTATCTGCTCTGAAGTCAGGCCAGACGTCGAGACAAGCGAACGGTATTCCCCTGGCCTTCCTTTGAACCAAGCATGTTCGTAATCATCCTTAAAATCAATGTCAAAACTTTCTTTATCCTTATAAATCAGAGAACCGGGATAAGGCGTATAGATAGTAACATCTATGTCATCGAGATCCGCCTCTTCAAGAAAAGCCGTTGTCTCATTAATGGACTGTCTATTCTCGCCCGGCAACCCTATTATGAAGAAGCCTTTGACGCGTATCCCAAAATCATGGCACAATTTTATCGCGTCCATGTTCTTTTTTACGGACTCTCCCTTATTAACTATATCGAGTATGCGCTGGGAGCCGGACTCTATACCCACTCCGACCTCCACACAGCCAGAATCACGCATAGCCGAGATCACTTCCCTGTCCACGGTATCGGATCTTATGAAACACCTGTATATGATATCGAGTTTTTTAAGAAGCGAGCATATCCCAAGCATCCTCTTTTTATTCACAGTTATCGTATCATCAAAAAACATGAATGCCTTGTAGCCGTATCTTTTTTTGAGGTCGCTTATCTCATCATAAACGTTCTGTGGGCTGCGCATTCTAAGGGTCTTACCCCAGGCATTGTTCGCGCAGAATTTACAGCCGAAAGGACAGCCGCGCGAAGTGATAAGCGTAGTGGTCAGCTCGTCATCAAGATAATATTTGTAACTTTTTATATCTATGAGCTCGCGGTCAGGAAATGGGATCGCATCGATATCCTTCAGGTATTCGTATCTTAAAATTCTGGCCGTTGACATACCGGCTTCTTTTGCGCGCACGATATCCAGAAACGCCTTCTCTCCCTCTCCTACAACAACGATATCCGATGGATCGTGGACATCTTCAGGTCTGCCTGATACGTGAGGGCCACCGAATACGTATAAAGCGTTAGCTGTATTATTACGCTTTTTGAGTTCTGCCGCCACTCTGTCCGCGGTGGGAAATTGCGGTGTATTTGAATAGATGCCTACTATGTCGGCGTCGATTCTTTCCGGCAGAGGCCTTTCATCATTCATATCTATTAGAGATATATCCTTATAACCGTTATTCTTTAGGTAAGCGCTTAAATAAAGAAGCCCCAACGAAGGAAAGACTTTCTCGCTTATCAAAAACTGGGAATTTGGATTTACCAGGAGTATCTTCATAACCCAACCACTAAGTTTCCATTTTAAAATAAACTGAATTCGCTACCAGCGAAAGGGCCTTCTTCGAATTGCCCATAGCGATATTAAAAGCTATCTTTGCGGCGACGGAAGGATTCGTTATGCCAAAATAAAGCATGTCAAATAAAAATACAGGGTTGAATAGGTAGTTTTTTACTATATTCAGATTTGTGAATTTGCGCACATACCTCTCAAGTTCCTTTATATCAATTTCCGAAAAAGGAACGGGAGTAGCATCCTGATGCCAGTAACGCTCTTCAGAATCCAGAACCCCCTTATTCTTTGCTTCCTCGTAGAGATCGGTACCGGGGAAAGGGGTGGTGAAATAAGCCGCATAAAAATCGGGACGAATACGCCTAAGAAGTTTTTTGGTCATCTCCAGGTCATCCACGTCTTCGCCAGGATTTCCGACCATTATAGTCGCGACCGTACGCAGACCATACTTTCTGCATGCCTCAAATGCTCTGATCGTATCTTCGACTTTAATACCCTTCTTGAGACGGTCCAGAACTTTCTGCGAACCGGATTCGACGCCGAAATCGACTTGTATACAGTTTGAGTTCTTTAAGAGCTTGGCATATTCATCGTCGAAGAGGTTGACTCGTGCCTGACAATTCCAAAACATTCTCGGATATTCTTTCTTTATTCTTTTGCAGAATTCAGCGACAAAATTCCTGTTGACGGTAAAGGTATCATCCATAAGCACAAGGGTTTCTATTCTATAATTCGTCACAAGAAGCGCTATCTCGCTAAATATATGATCCATACTTCTGTAACGAACCCTTTTACCGAACATCTTATGAGCCGAGCAGAATGTACACGTAGAAGGGCATCCTCGCGAAGTCATTATCCATCCGCTTCGCGACCATCTGCCACGTATCTCGCCCCTTCTTGAGGTAAAACGTCTTCGGTCCACAAGGTGGTAAGCGGGTAAGGGCAGCTTGCTAAGATCCTCTACCGGTCCTCTCGGGCTTGTCTTTATAATCGCGCTTCCCTCTCTGTAATATACACCTAATACCGACTCAGGACTCATATTACCGCGAATAACATCAAGAAGCTCAAGTATAGTTTCTTCCCCTTCGTATATAACCACAAAATCGGCTCCCCAACTCATAACCTCTTCAGGCATAAACGACGCATGAACTCCACCTACTATTATCCTGCCCCGAAGGGACGACTCCCTAATCTTGCGTATCATACTTCTTACCTCGAAACGCTGGGCGGCCATGCAGGTAATTCCGATGATGTCAGGGTCTTCATTGTGTAGATATTCGATTGTGGCATCTATTTGCTTTCCGTAATCTGCCGTCTGTGGCGCCTGAAGCTCTCTGACCTTAACCAAGCATCCTGCCGCTTCAAGAACACTTGCTATCTGCAACAGCCCGAAAGGAGGACATACAAGCTGCACGGGATTGATAAGAACGCATTTCATACCCATCATGACACCATCCTCGCAGATATCCCTTTTGCAGCAAGACACTCGTTATACAGCCTCTTGATATCCGAGACCAGTCTTTCTTTTGAGTAGATGTTTGACACAGAAACCCTGCCACAAATTCCCATATTCCGACACAAGATCTTATCTTCCATCAGGGAGATAAGTCTTTCGGCAAAGGCAGCAAAATCACCCGACTTAACCAAAAATCCGTTCTCCCCATCTCTAATAAGGTCCTCCACTCCGCCGACCGCGGTAGCTACTACAGGCTTGGCAGAGGCCATGGCCTCTATGATAGATACCGGCGTCCCTTCGTTGAGGGAGGTTAGTCCAACGACGTCGAGACTCTCATAGACCGAAGCCAGCTCGTCTACCCAGCCGGTAAAGATAATGTCTTGCTGGATCCCTATCTGGGCAGCATATTCTTTGATAGAGAACTCCGACTCGCCATTACCTACCACTATAAATTTAACATTCGCATCAGGCCTCTTTTGCCGAAAATATTTAGCCGCGTCCAAAAACATCTTATGGTTCTTTATGGGAACAAGCCTTCCGACTATTCCGACAAGAAACGTTTCATCAGAGAAGCCAAGATGCTTCCTAAAAGAGCCTTTAGCGATTTCGCAATTAAGAAACCTGTCTAGTTCAAAACCAAGCGGTATAACGGCGGTTTTTGAACTTTTCACTACCCCAAGGTTCGCCACTATATCGCCCTTGATCCTGTCGCTTACCGTAATAACCTTATCCGTAAAAAGCCCCAAGAACCTCTCGATCATAAGAAAGAGGCGCGCTTTTAATGGGCTAAAGTAGCCGTCAAATATATGTCCGTGGAAAGTATGAACCTTCACTGGAACTCTGGCTAATATAGCAGCAATTCGACCCAGCGTGCCAGCCTTTGCGGTATGGGTATGGACAATGTCCGGCTTCTCTTTTTTTATTATCGAATAAAGTCCTATCAGCGCTTTCATATCTTTCGCAGGAGATATATCCCTTATAAGATCCTCCACGACTATAGGATAAACTCCTTTTTCTCTAGCCAGATAAGACATGTCGCCTTCTGAGACACTTATTCTGCCGCAAACCAACACATCCTTATACGAGCCGTTCTTGTTAAGCTCGCTGGAAAGAAGCACCGTATGTATCGCCGGCCCGCCGATATTAAGCCTTGTTATTATCCTTAGGACTTTAACCATATTAAACCTTTATGCTCAAAAATTTATAAATAAGGGATGATCTCCAATAGCTAGATAGTGATGATAAGGATACGCAGCTTAATATTCTCTTCCACCCGCTATATATCTCAATAAATATTTTTCTACTATCAGACAACAAATATGCAGATTTAACCACACACGTCACATTCGATAAAACATAGCTCATGTATGCAAAAAAACAACTCTTAAAAAAGGATTTAACAAATAGTCTAACTAACCGATACAGCCAGCTTTCTCTTAACGTGTCTTCATTTAATAAAATGTTCATTTTTGTAATATTTTTATTATTGCCGCATTTGCCGTAACATTATCCGTATAAAGAGCCACCACATTACCGATTTTTAAAGGGGCGCTTGAGGCAGCCAGATATGTTTCTCCCTTTCTCTTATACGCTATCAGGCTCATCAGAATCGTAACTTCTCTAATATCTTGCTGATAAAATATCTTTTCGCCGTCTTTTGAGACATAAGTAATTGCCGGCACAGGCTCTACGCTTATCACTTTCTCTATAATACCTACTGGCGTTTTTTCGATATCTAATATCTTATCCCCTTCCCGAACAAGACCTGCCGTATATTCAGGCAACTGCGCCACGCCGATACAACGTACGTTGAAAGTTTCAAGCTGGACCCAGGAAGGGTCTTTGGACAACCTCACCCATTGGATAGCAAGAATGGCAGCGCATGCCAGCGTCGTAATTACGAAAAGATCGAAAATATTCACCTTACCAAATAATCTCCCTTCCTTGTCTATTATTACCATATCCTCACCCTTATCTGTTATCATTTTATAAAAAATACTTAAATTTGTAATAGACTATTGCCGCGTACTCATGGAGTATGCCTTTTATTTGCTCAAGCTTAACAGTATGACCCTTTGAATAGTAGGCGCTCTGTTCAACAGGAACAAAATAAAACTTCACATCTGATAGGTATCTATCGCAAAGCAATTTGACCCTCAGCATGTGGTAAGGAGAGCTTACCAGAATAATGCTTTTCCACCCACTCGACCGTGCCATAGCGGCCAGGCTTTTTATCATGTCGTAAGTATTAGAAGGTGAGTCATCCACCATGACATCTCTCTCGCTGACGCCGATCGACACCGAAAGCGCCTTCATAACATGAGCCTCTCTCATTATATATTTGTAGCCGCTTATATAAATAATGCGCCCAGCCAGACCTTCCTTGTATAGCTTTACCGCGGTATATACCCTCTCCTCGTATCCCTGGCCCGCTTTGCCAGATTCACCTGTTCCAGCCCCGAGAACTACTATCGCATCGGATATCTCCGGCTCGCTTTTGACCGCAAGAGGGCTGGCTACCCACCATATAAGCGGTGTATGGAAAAGAGCGAAATACAGATATGCAATTGCAACACACGCGATGGCAAATCGCTTTCCGGTACGCCTGTAGATATTGGCCAGATTGGACCGCCACGATACTTCCTTGATCCTCCTCTTCTCTTCAAGAATTGATTCGATAAGAGATGACATTTCCTCCAGCTTTGAAGCCCACGAATTCTTCTTAGCAGCCTCAATAGCGCGGGCCGTTTCATTTGGATCGCGCGGGGAGCTAAGCGCGGTTTTCAACTCGTCGCAAAACCCCTGCGCGCTAGATGATACGCTCACGATATTACCATTTTCCCTGTTAAACTTCACTACCTCAGGTAGATTCGTAGAAACAACCCTCTTCCCTACCGACAAATACTCGTTAAGCTTAGTGGGATACACGTTCCTCGTATACTCAGTGATCCTGTACGGTATGAGCGCAACATCGAATTCCTTGACATACATCGGCAATTCTTCGGTGGGCTTATATCCGAGAAAAGTTATATTGGGATGTTTTTTTAGTTTTTCCACATCCGTCTGTATCGGACCACAGAATACAAAAGATACGTCGCTCAGGGCGTCAGCAACCATCTCGACGAGTTCTAGATCTATCCATTTATGTATACCTCCTATGTATCCGGCGATCGGCCTTTTTATATTGACCATGTCTGCCGGAACAGGGACCATTTGGTTGAAGGCTTTCTGGAAGTTCTCTATGCTTACGCCAAACGGAAAGTAGTGGACCCTGTCGTTATATTGCCTACAATATCGCGCCAGTTCATCGCTTGTCACGAATACGATATCGGACCTTTTGATCAGGCGTTCTTCGCTTTTCCTTATCTTCTCCGCACCCTTAGAGCTCGCCTTGAAGGAATCTATGCAATAGTATATAAGCGCCTTGGGCTCGATCTTTTCTATTATATCGAGACTGAGAGCTGTCGGCAGGAAGGTCCAGACTATCGGCTCGGAGAATCCGACCGATTTGAGCCACCTGAACAGGACCGACGAGATAAGCTTCTTGTTAATAAACCTGGCTATCCTCAAGTATGGGAACGGCAGAACGATCGGTGAGTAAACGTAAAGACCGTCTTCTATTTTTCGGATGCCGCGCACTCCCTTTCTCCAATTAGCTATTCGCTTTCGTATCCTTCCGAAATCGCTAACCCTGGGAGCTCGAACACCGGTATTCTCTATAAAAAGTACCCTGTTACCATTCCTGGCAAGGCGCGTCATTATTTCTTGATGGCCTTGCCAGATAAAGTCCCAGTCTATGCTTGAGATGCATATAATATCTTCGTTTTTGAGCACACTACCCCCTATGCAAAGGATAATATTATAACATTATATTTATATTATATCCAGAGATTTGTCGATAAAAGGAGGTAGGATTTTATCGCTTTAACAGAGCGGCTTTGAATCCAGCAAGATTCCCTAATGCCCTGTAGATATAACGTTTATCAAAACCGAACAAACCTTTTAGTATATTATTCAGCAATAAGCCAAAAAGAGCCCAAAGGCATAATGCCGGTGACAAAGGCGGATTCTTCCTCACAAAATAAAGTCTGTTTAACACTTCCATCTTACCGAGCGGAGCGCTGAAAGATATTTCTTCTAGCGAGTTCATGTGCCTTACCTTCGCGTCTGCAACAAGGTATATCCGATACTTTCGCCCCACACGATAACCGAAATCTACCTCTTCATAACGGGCATAGCCACTAAACCATTCATCAAACATGAACTCATTGAATATCGAGGATCTCCAAGTCATAGCGCATCCGACAACCCATTCGACCTGTGATGTCTCATCAATCGGCGGTATCCTGCTCTGAAAACCCGACTTCAGGATCCTGCCAGGTTTATCCGCATTGACCATGAAAATCTTCTGCAATACCGTAGGACGTCCTTCTGAGACATTAGTGATATTGAATCCAGCTCCGCCCACATCGGGCGCCGCCCCTTCCCAGAACTTCATCATATTCTTAAGACATCCATCATCAAGAATGACATCATCATCGAAAAAAGCGATAATGGACACATCTTTAAATATGCGCCTGATGCCGACATTTCGCTGGACGGTCAGCGATGCCGGCAATTGTCTCATATACTCGATTTTCATGCCAGGAAAATCCCTTACTAGCCGTTCTACCGGCAAGACACCTCCGTCAACAACGATAATCCGCGCCGGTTTATAGTCCTGGTCCTTAATGGAAGCAAGTATATTTGCCAGTCCTTCCACCCTATCTTTGGTAGGAATAATTATTCCGAGACTAGTCCCTGAGCTCATATTCTCACCTTCCTAACACCGCAGAGATCTTCGCCATGGCATCCTTGGCGATCAGAGAAGGGACGTGTCTTATGTTGAAAAGATATCCACAGGAGCATCCCGGACATCTTTTATAGAACATGTTCTTCTTTGCCTTCTTGTATATAGCCGATTTTTTTATTTCGCCAAAACGCGTTGCCATGAGATTGCCGAATATACCCATTGAAAGGCAACCGCCATAAACGCTGCCATATGGATCGACGTATATCCTGTCCTGAGAAACCACGCACGGTATATTCTTCTGCAATGGGTCCCTGAAATACTTCGATATGTAGTCGAGGGCCGGATAATTCAGGATAAGCGAACCCGGCTTGCGCGCCAATTCCCGCCTCGCATATTCAAGGACATCCCCCAGGCCTTTAAAACCGGCCTCGTCTTCTATCCAGAAATTCTCCCTGTTTTCTTTAAGATTAAATATCGCTGAAGTCTTGTCGAGAAGGCATATTGTGACCGGAAGCCCCATTGAATCAGCAAGCTCTTTAACCTCTCTGAACTTATTAATGTTGTCCCGCATTAGCGTAAAATTTATATAGGCGTCTATGCCGTGCCGCGCCCTGGCTTTCGCGACGGCCTTCGCCGCGTCGGCCAATTTCTGAAACGAACCGGCAACCCCCCTTATATTATCGTAATCCTGCCCGACAGCATCCATAGATAGTGCCATGGATCTCAGGCCGGCCTCCATTAACTCGTCGAGGAGTCTATTTGTCAGGAGGATACCGTTTGTTGTCATCCCGACTGTCATCCCTTTTTCATTTGCGTAATCAACAAGCTTTACGAGATCCGCGCGCAGCAGCGGCTCGCCGCCGGTAAAATGAATATTTCTAAAACCGTTGCGTCGCAGATCGTCGATTATCCTTTTCCATTCTTCCGTCGACAATTCCCGCCGCGCCTTCTCCCTCCACTGCCCGCACATAACGCAGCGCAGGTTGCAGCGGTTAGTTAGCATTATGTTGCAGGAGGTCGGCGAGATCTCGAATTTGCGATACATAACGGGAATGGCACAGAGGACACCCGTCTTCGCTATGTTAGGTAGGTAATTAAATATCAATTTACGCAGCCTTTTATGCATAAGCTAATATAAAACCTCATAGATAACAAATTTCTCGTTCGGATGTCTCTGGTAGCGCCTGCCGGCACTGTTGAATGCTTTAATCAGACACGTTTTTCTTCCCGGCAAAAGTTTCTCAAGAGACGATATCCCCCCTTTTTCTTCAACTTCCTCTTTGAAATAGATGTACCGCGGAGAATGGCTTTCTACTAACCGCCGCATTTCATTCGCCTTGTCTAATCCATTCCAATTAAGTACTTTTATATTCTTCTGCTCAGGTGGAATATAAACACGACTATGATGTTCTGCGATAACACTTGCTTCTTTAGGAATAGTATCACGCCACCATTTTGCAAGCTCAAAAACAACATCTTCATTTTGATAAAAGCGATAAAGACGGGCTTGCGCTAGCAATGAACCGTTAATTGCGATATCGCCCAAAAGCACCATAATACAGAAGGCCAGTAATCCGTTCTTTAATAACAAGGGAAAGGGTGAATATTTATTAAATAAAAGAACACCTTGTACTGCAAGTATTGAAGCTGCCGCAAAAAACGGAAGAACATTATGCTGTTCAAACCGGCCTTGAAACATAAGATTAGCAAACAATGGCGACGCAAATATTAAAAGTGTTGCCCTTTTGCAAAAGTTTTTTTTATCAGCAACGAAACTCTTGCGCCAATACACCAGTTCTACACAAATGTAAAATAGACCGAGAAACAATATTGCGGGATCAAAGACCAATATCTTATCCGCCAGTTTTTCAAAAAAGTACCCCAACCACCCCTTCGCTGCTATGCCGGCTATGGCATGATCTCTCTGTATGGCTATAGGTCCAAATTGACCATAGATGTTTATCAGGTGCCGCGGATTAACGATCCACTTTAATCCGAATATTGCCACGAAACCGGCAAATAACCCGACGGAAAACAGTCCGTAGGAATTGATCTCGTTGATCCGGTCAAATATTTTTTTGATGCGCCCATGCAAGCGGCCTGTCATTGCATACAGAGCCGCCGATATAACTATCAAGATAGCGCCGATTATGATTAGATATATAATGGCAGGAATTTGTACTATACTTCCCCACAATCCGTATTGCGCATACCAAGTCAAGCCGGTAGATTTTCTGGTATAAAATATGAGAACTAGGAGAGGGAAGAAGGCGATGATAAGCCCGCATATCCCTGGCAGGACCCATGACATTTTACCAACACGCTCTATTATCATATTGTGCCCCTTGCCGCATCGTTTCGAAAGATATAGCCCGACGATAACGACCGGCACCAAAAATAGACCTGCAAATTTTACGATGAAGGCAAGAGCTGCCATCGCCGAGGCAACTACGATATTTTTAAGCGAAGGCGAATCTATAAGACGGAGAGTATAGTCAAGACCAATCATCATGAAAAGAAGAACGAGCCCCTCGGGCTTGAGGCTATTTGATAGGTAGTCAAAGGCTGGTCTTGTCGCCAGAAGAGCAACCGGCAATACCTGCTGCCAACCAGAACCGAAATGACGCTCAATAAGTCGCCATAGCGCAATGAGTGACAATACCCACGCTACCAGATGGATGAACCGCAGAATCAATACGAAGTGGCCCGGTGCAAGATCGATAAATTTCGAAAGAATGCTACGACCGAATGCTGCCAGATAAACCATCTCGAGCCCATAATCGAAATCCCACTGGAAGCTGTCACGCTTAATGCCGCTATAATAATACCATATCTCATCCATCAGTCCGCCTTCATCGGCATTGAAATACACGATCATATTCGGATCTTGTATATTCTGCCCGATTGTCGGCATTACCAATATAAGACTTCCTATGCAGAGTATAATAAGTACCGCATAGTTTGGCAGGGATAGTAGGCCGCCGTTCCTAATTTCTATATTCATACCCGTATTTCATTAGCGCGCTTTTCTTTGATATTGAAAATGCTGTTGAAAAGGGCTTTTGCCGATATAAAAGCGATTCTCCATATAACAAGGCATAAGAAAGCCGCGAGTGAAAAGAGGATATCGGGCTTTACATACCATCTCTTGGGGAGAGATAAGACTCCACCACCTGATAGCGGTGATTTAAATAGAGTTTTATATAGGATTTTAGGCCGAAGGTAAAACGCTATGTTTGCAAATATCGTGTCAAATATAAGATCCACCCCTCTCGTACCCTCCGGAACATAAGGAAGATCGTCGCCTTGGAGGTAATACTGATTGCAACAGTTCGTCCAGTTCTCATGAATATGAAGACTGTTCTCTTCTTTCGCTATTCGGTAAAGCTTTGTTCCGGGATATGGGATAGCTATATTGAACCTTGCTCCATCGAGCGGCAAATCGCACATCAGCTTAAGCGTATCGTACCGCTCTTTACGTGTTTCAGTCGGAAGACCGAAAATAAGAGACGCGTCCGTCAATATGCCCATCTCATGGCACATTTTTATCGCCTTGATGTTGTCTTCTACAAGTTCTTTTTTATCAATAACCTTCATCAGTCGCTCTGACCCCGTTTCAACACCAAATGCCATCGATATGAAATTACAGGCTTTCAGTCTCTCAAGCATCTCATATGTTACCTCCTTGCCCCGCGTTGTACCTATAAAAGCAACCTTCTTATGATAGCCGCTGGCAATAATCCCATCGATAAGCTCGTATAGCCTTTTCTTGTTGATAGTAAGACTATCATCTATAAACCATATTTTCTTCTGCCCATAAAAATCAACGAGCGTTTTAATATCATTCACCACCCTATTTACGGAGAAAAATCTGTAGGCGTTACCGGATATTGCGCGCTGCGAGCAAAAGATGCAGTCAAAAGGGCAACCCCGCGAACTTATGATGGTGCCGAAATCAGCATATCGGTCGAGGTGTCCCTCAAACAAGTCATACGGAAATGGCGGTATATCATCCAGGTCTTCCAGGAGCTCACGATCGGGATTATGAAATACATCGGAACCCTTTTTGTAGGATATCCCTTTTATACCGCTGTAATCTCTATCTTGTTTAATGCAGTCGTATACCTCACTGAGCGTCACTTCGCCTTCTTTCCTGACAACTATGTCAGCCTGGGACTTTCTGAGCATATCTTCCGGCAAGACCGTTGCATGAACACCACCCAGAACAATTGTAGCTTTGGGGTCTATCGCTTTGATCTCTTCGGTAAGCCTTATTACCCTTTTCGTCGTCGCCGTGAGATTAGGGATGCCTACTATCTTAGGATGACCGAGTTTACCAAGTTCATCTTCGAGTATCTGCCAAGAGGCCTCCTTAATCTGCTCGTCCAAGATCCTGATAGAAGCACCATTCTTGGCGCGCAAATAACCAGAGAGGAAGCCTATGGATGTAGGGAAGCATGCATAGGTGAATTTTTTGACGATCTTCGGCTGAGAAATCTTGTCCAGAACTGGATTTATGAATAACATTTTTCTCTCATTAAATTCTTATATCTAGGTTTTTCTTGCCACGGCGAGTAAAGAACTTCCGATAAAAGGATGCGATATAACAGTGTTTTCGAATCTCATAATAGCTAAAAATATGTCGTTGACAAATGGAAATACCGGCTGAAAACCGCATTTTATCGTTCGGGCATTTCCCTTACAAAACAGCATTATGTACTTGCGCGCCAGAAGAAACGGAACTAGGGACGCTCCCCAGTAAACAGCTCTTTCAAGTTTAAAGCCAGCAAGCTCAAGCTCCTTCCTTAAACCCGCTATGGTGTAACGCTTTATATGCCCCGCAACTCTATCATAGCGGCTATACATGAAATTAAAGGCGGGAAGGTTTATAATAACTTTTCCTCCGCTCTTCATGTGAAAATTCACTGATTTGAGAAAGGAGACAGGATCCTTTATATGCTCCAAAACGTCCAATAAAAGCACTGTTTGGAAATATTCGCGAAATTCCGCGTTTCTCTGATGGATATTATAGAAGTAAAGATTCCCTCTCCCCTTTGGCATATTTTCTAGAGCGTGCTTATTAAGATCGCAGGCCGCAACGGAACAATTATAGTATTCTTCAATCTGGCTTCTGGCCACACCATTACCGGAACCTATATCCAGTGTATTCCCCCACCCATACCTTGAAGGAATGATTTTTTTAATAACATTAAAGCGCCACTTCATCCAGAAATGGTCTATGGTGGCATATTCATACCATTCGTCTGCCATAGAATATTCGGAAGGAGGACTGAGATAATTTATCATATCGCCTCGTCGTAATTTTAAACTGCCTTATAATTCACTAGCGAAATACCGGAAGTAGCTATAGCGTCTTTCACAAGCGGGCTGAGAAGAGATGCATGTTCCCGTTCCCAGTCACATGGCCACCCGGCCAGCTTCTTCAAATGCCCGTATTTTTTCTTTATTACCTTATTATCGACACCCGGATGCACATTGATCTCCGTTATGCCGGGCTTTATTTTTTCAATAACTCTTATTAAGTATTCCGGCCCGATCTTACCGCTTTTAAAAAATCCAACAAGAAAATCAGGGGTCCTGAATCCTGATTTTCTGAACGGGCAAGAGGCCATGACAAAAACCGAAAAGGCAACCTTTTTAAGATCCTCAAAGCTGAAATCAAACCACGGTATGTTCAGCCCTCTTATCCTGGTTATACCGAATTTGTTCAGCACCGGCTTTATGGCCTTAAATACTGGCCGGAGGGCATGTATATGCTGATGGCTATCTACGTGTGTTGGCAATATGCCACTTTCCACAACCCTTGTCAGCTGTTCTTCGCACTCTATAGCTATATGCTCCATGTCAATCAGTCCCGCGCATATTTTTGAAAATAATTCCATATGGCTTCTGAATAACATGCCGTCTTTGCCCACTATCGTTTTTATCTTTTTTGGATCTGCCAGCGGCCGTTCTCCGACAAGTGTAAGATGAATACCCACACCAAGCCCCCTGTTTCTTGCGGCAATCTTTACAGCGTGGTCAAAACTATCACCGCAAGCTACAAGAGAGGCATTTGTAATAACACCCTTGCAGTATCCTATCTCGATGGATTCGTTTATAGATTCATGCAAGCCAAAATCATCAGCTGATATTATAAATCTTTTTTTTCGCTCTTCTTGCGGCATACCTATATATTTTCTTTCGCCGAATCTTCTTTTACTATAAATATGGGGCGCTTTTTTGTCTGCTCATAAATTCGTCCGACGTATTCCCCCAGTACTCCTACGGCCATAAGTTGGACGCTGCCCAAAAAACAGACTGCCATTATAAGATCTGTCCATCCGGGCGGCATCGGTATGCGCACTATTCTCAGAATTTTCAGGATCCATATGCCAATAACTATCATAAGGTAGAGCGAGGAAAAGAAAAATATTATAAGCGAGAAGAGCATTATAAGGTGGAGCGGATACCTGCCGAATGAGAATATGCCGTCGAGCGCCAGATGATATAGACTCCTGTAAGAAAATTTCGGCTTTCCGGCATGTCGCTTTTCTACATTGTACGGTATCCCCTCCTGTCTGAAGCCGAGCCACCTTACCTGACCTCTAAGGAACTTATGGCACTCCGGCATATCTAGGATAAGTTTCAATATTTTTTTGTCGATCAGCCTGAAATCGGACTGGCCGAACTCAAGAGAAAGCCCTGAGATCTTCGATATGAACCAGTACGAAGCCCTTACTATAAAACCCTTTATCGGGTCGATGTTTGCATCCTGTTTAGTGGTATAAACCACGTCCACCCCCTCACGCCAGCGCTTCACCATCTCCGGGATCAGCGAAGGCGGATGCTGCAGGTCGGCATCCATCGTTATTATGGCGTCACCTTCTGCCTTACCCAGCCCGGCAAAAAGCGCGACCTGGTGGCCGAAGTTCCGCGAAAAAGAGAGATACCGAACATTGGGATCTGCTGCGCGAACCTTTTTTACGACGTCGAGAGATCCATCCGAACTGCCATCGTCAACAAAGATCATTTCGTAGTCAAGATTAGCCTGATGACATACCTCGCGGACTTGGTTATAAAGCTCTTCTATATTATCTTTTTCGTTAAATACCGGAAATACTATAGAAATTCTTGTTTTTTTCTCTGTCATATATAATGAGCCTTTCGGTTTAGATAACATTACAAAAACGAGTTTACGATTCTGAAAATAGCCGTCGATAATCAACAAGGGAGTGCGCCAACCCGAACCTTGTGCGTATTTCTGATGCATCTACCGTAACGCGGAAAGATTGCAGCAGCTCATTCGATAATTTATCATACGCAACATGCTTCACGCCGCTGATACCATCTAGGTCAACATAGGAAGAATAGTCGGGGTGTTTCAACTGCACAACCGGACGGCCCATCAAAAGCGCCTCTTCCATCACCGTCGTGCTCATCCCGATAACAATTTTAGCACCGGCTAGGTCTGAATATAAAGGATCGCCATTTGACACGGTAATCATACCGCTAACCTTGCCGCGATCTACCCATCTCTTCAACTTTCTGTTAAGATCCGCATGTGAATGCATCCTTAATCGGAGCCGCACCGGCAAACCACCTTTATTAACTAACTGGCGCAATGAACTTACAACGGCCTCGTTATCAAAACGCGCGAGTCCAGAAACAAACAGATAATATCCGTTATCCTGATCGACCGGTCCAGGCTCAACAGACTTCCATTCTTTATACCGGCAACTGCACCCCATCAGAAACGTGGTATTTGGAAAATACGGCGCCAAAAGATCAACAACTCTCCTCTCAAATGCATAAAAAACATCGGGTAACATCAGACCCTGTGCTATCTCTTCCGGATAGGGAAAATACCATCGCTTATCACTGGAAACGGACGCGTGCTGAATGGTGTATGTCCTTATCTTGCGCTTAGATGCAAAACGCCAGACAACTCTCGCATAAGAATGCATCTCGTGGATACACCCGATCTTTTTTATGGGATACTGTTCGGTAATCTCGGATAATATGCGCTCGAGATAAAGATTCCTAAGCCATTGCATGCTGAAAACCCAGGAGCACCATTCGAGTAAAATCAATATTTTACTGTAAAGTTTTCCGGGTATTTTAAAAAATGCTTCAACGCCGCAGCACATCATAATACCCATTATCCTCAGGGCGCAGAATGCTGATATCGGCACAAACGGCTTAGCATTAGCACCACAGTGTTGAACTGGGCCGATAACAAGTAAGGCGTCATCATCAGCGGTATCCACATACTTTGTTTTATAGCTGCATTTTCCTGAAGGATATCCGCATTCAGAGGTGATTATCAATATGCTGTCCTTTATCTTCCCGTACAATCCATACCCCAATCTTGGCGGATGAAATACTCGTAAAAATCCTTTTAGCATACCTGCTCCTGATAAAAGCAGCAGCTGTAATAATAATTTGAAAGGATGCCGCTGCCTATAGCTACGGTGCCACAGATTGGACGCATCGGGACTCCTAGTACTTACACTGGATGAAAATACCAACGACACAACGTCTCTAGGCACCAAAGTGGCCACAGTAGCAACAAATCTAGCAGCCAATTGCTCAATATCAACTTTCATTTACTATATTCCACGAGCCAGAGCTACTACTCTACGATTTCCTGGTAGGTGGTAGAAACCCGTTTGACTCGTTCTGTAATGTCGAATTTCGAATTATATATCATGACATTCGATTTATCCATATTCCTCTGGTCGCATTTTTCACAAATCAGTCCGCTGCTCTCAAAATCTCCGGTAGTATGGCAATGAACTATCTTTTTATAAATAGGCGAATCAAATATCTCCCTCAAGGTCTGACTCTTTAGGTCCCCTAGCGTAAGCTTGCCATTAAAATCAAAACAACACATATTAACGGTTCCGTCTACCTGTATTTGAAGCGGCCCCTTGAATGGCCTACCGCATGTAGGCACTAATTTATCTTGCACCTTTCTGTATTCTTTACCATATACCCAATTATGCGGTCTCCATACCTCTATTAGATCTGCTTTATCTTTCCAGTATTCAATCCATTGTTTTTCATCATCTTCATTAACGCCTTTTTCTACATTGTAAGTTAATAATATCTTTGTATTCCTGCGTGCCCGGCATATCTCTGTTAAGGTATTCTTAATATTATTAAACGCATAAGGATCCTCTATGCCGTGGATCTTATTATAAACAGTAGGGGAATTTCCGTAGAAGCTTACCCTTATAGATATAACACCGAGATCGTTAAATTGTCGAAACTTTTCCATAGTCAATAATGAAGCGTTGGTCAAAATAAGGGCTTTCATGCCTCTTTTAGTGGCATACTCTATTTTTTGAATCAGCGTAGGATCTAGCATTGGCTCGCCAAATCCCGAAAAGGTGCAAGCACTATACTGATCTGTCTCGTTAGTTATCCTATCCAACAAGAATTTAAAAGTCTCGAGACTCATTAACTCCAGGCGTCGCATAAGAGCCCTACGGCAGCATATGGTGCAATTGTAATTACAATTAGTGGTAACCTCAAACCTTATTTCGCTGTTTTTTGGTATCATTGTCTATTCACCCCATTTAATGCGATTTAAACACTTTATGCAATAAGGCAAAAAGCCAGTCTCTCCACCTCCCGCTCTTTTCACAGAGTCTCACCAGAGGATAAAGAACCTTGGGACTCTTACGATATAGGCTGAACGTCTTTGCCAGACCAACAATCTCAGATGGCGACAGCTGAGGCATGTTCAAGCAGGTCTTTGTATAATCATAATTCTCACAATCATTTTTCATGAACCCTGCCTTAACCGCCATATCTCTTATAGAAGTACCTTCCCACGGTTGAAGTATCATAACACTTGAGTTCTGTGCCCTCGCCTTTCTGTTAAGCTCGATTGTCTGAAAAACATCTTCTCTAGTTTCAAAAGGTATACCCAACATATTCAAAGTACTCGTCCTTATACCGTGCTTATTTAGGATAGATATTCCTTCTATTATCTGATCATTTGTCATATTTCTATTTAAAATTTCCCTGCGTATACGTTCATTTCCCGACTCAATTCCAGCAGATACGTTAACACAACCCATCTCTTTTAGAAGCCGCGCCTTACGATCTGTCACTGTATCTAATCGTGCGGTAATAAGAAAAGGCAGGCCTATTCTCTTATAGCTTTCGGCAAACTGCTCCAACTCATCCTCTGTATATAGGAAAAACTCCTCATCCCAGAACTTCAACATCTCCAAATTATATCTTTCTTTGAGAGTTGCTATCTCATCTATCGCGCGAGGTATAGTCTTTTTGCGGAAATAGCGCCCCTTTCCTTTGTATAGCTGCTGCAATCGTTCATTAATACAATAGGAGCATCTATGGGGGCAGCCTCGCGAGAGCTCCAGATGGCCGTATCGATATACTTTACCGCAAAACGGTTTGAAAAAATGTCGCTTATCATAAAGGCTCCAATCCGGGAACGGAAGCGTATCAAGGTCTTCAAGCGGCCCGATTTCGTTCTTAACGACTCCGGAAGATGTCTTTACCCAAAGATTAGGAATTCTGTCATATGGCCTTCCTTCCTCAAGGCTAACACATAAATTACGGAATGGCGTCTCCCCCTCGCCGATGCAAACAATATCAATATTTTTGTTATCGATAAACTTTTCAGGATTCATAGTCACGCATTTGCCGCCAACAGCCACTACACTATCCTTATCCGAAATGCTGTTTATAATCTCAATTGCAAGCGGATAGTTATAGGCGGTCGGAATGGTAACTGCAATAAGCCGGGGATTATATTGCTTCACTTTAGTATTGAAATCGCGGAGATAATCACGCGATTCCCTAATAACTCCAAATTTTTTCATATCAACTGGGAGAAATTCTCCAACCTTCTCGTTCTTTTTTCGGTCTTCATACTCAGTGGTCTTATAATAAGTCGTGTCGAATATATCGACTGGGAATTTTTCATTACGAGCTACCGCGATAAGCGATGAAAGTCCAATTGGGAGGAAGCCCTCAATTCCAGACATTGGATTCACAAATAGTATTTTTGTGGCACGATTTTCAGTTTTTCCCAGTGTAACTTGTCTCATAATTCGCTTATACTCCCATGCAATAGCGGACTCCTAGATATCTATTTCTGACAAAGCACAGTCACCCGATGGCGAAAAGGTCCTTCAAACCTATGAAAAAATGGCGGTCTTAAAGAGAGATAGTAACGATAAAATGCGCATTCTTCATCAACGAGGTGCACATCATTTCTATTCCATGGGTATTTTTCAAATTCGATAACTTCACCCCCTGGAAGTTCTTTTTTTACCCTATTTAAACAATAAAAAAGCGCCCCATCTACCACGTGCGATCGCATATATGCAAAATAACGCATTATAGTTTTGTAATCCATTTCTTGCATTGAGGCTATGTTAACTATCAGTCCGAATCTTATATCATTCAACGCCTCAATATTTTCCGATGGACAATAAACAAAATCATATCTCCCCGTTGAGCAGGTAGCGTTTTCGGGACTAAACACTAAATGATGTCTCGCCTGCCTAAAAATACGCTGTAGATAGATTGCTTGAAAAAGCAGGACTTTTCCAATATCAACAAGAACAATAGTCGATCGGGGATAGAGCACCTTAATCATAGCCGAGAGAAAACCATATCCATCACCTATCATAAGTACGGCAATGGAATCTCTCTTATCTGCATTAAAATGTTTTAGGATAACATTAAGAGAACAGAGCTGCCTGAAAGATTCATATGAAAGATAGCTATCGACCGCTTTCAACAAGTCACTCGAAAGCTTCATAAGGTTTTTGATTGCAAAGCGATCGGGTAGGGTTATCAAATATGAGTTGTTGCAAATCATATGGACAATCTTATTAAAGATATGAGTGTTGTCCATAAGTCCAAAGCCACTACCTCTGAGTACCCGCACATTACCATTATAGTCTATGCTAACTCTTATCCTGGAGCTGTGGTATTTCCAATGAGAAGAAACGAAACGCTTGTCCGTATCTTCTCTGCCGTAATACCTATTAAATATTTCGCTAATGATTTTCGGTTCCGGTAATTTATATATATTAAGCTTCACTCTATCGTCTTTCTGGAAAAGTCTTTCATATTAGTTTGCATTTCATACAAATGTTTATAGAGGCCCTGTTTCTTCACAAGATCTTTATGCGCACCACTTTCAACCAGAACACCTTTATCAAGCACAATAATATTATCAGCCTCCATAATCGTTGACAGACGATGCGTAATCGCAACCACAGTTCTGTTCTTTGTCAGACGGTCTATCGCGCCTTTTATTAAACGCTCCGTTTCCGTATCAAGAGAGCTGGTTGCTTCATCAAGTATAAGGATATCCGGATCGCTGATGATCGCGCGTGCAATAGATATCCGCTGCCTCTGTCCACCAGAAAGCGTAATTCCTCTCTCACCTAGAACCGTATCGTAACCATTCGGAAGGCTCATGATGAAGTCATGGGCCCCTGCGGCTTTTGCCGCTTCTATAATCTTTTCGTTTTTAACATCAACACAACCATAACAAATATTTTCCCTCGCGCTCTTATTGAAAACGAATATATCTTGGGAAACAAACCCTATCTTTTTTCTCCACTCAGGTAACGATAAATCCTTTAGGTTAATTCCATCAACTAATATAACTCCTGATGATGGGTCATAAAATCTGAGAATAAGGTTAACTATCGTACTTTTACCGACACCCGAAGAACCTACGATAGCGGTCACTTTTCCCCGCGGTATATTTATGTTCACCTTATCAAGAACCGGTTTACCTTCTAAATATGCAAAGCTTACATCTTTGAAATCGATGGAGTCTGAGAACTCTTTCAGCTTGAAGACACCACTTTTTATGACCATTTTCCCTGTATCATCGTAAATCGCTTCATATCTTTTGAAAGAAGCCAAATTATTAATGGCATCCGAACGAGAGCCATTCAGGGTGTTAAGCTGGGTCAAGGCCCTGATCAAAACCAAAAGATATGTAGCCATAACTGGGAATGTAGACGCTATGTCTATCCTAACTACGTTGACTAAAAACAGAAAAAGAGCCACTATAAGGAAAAATATCAGTGTTTCGGATAGCGGAATAAGTAGATTGATATATTTGTTGCTTATATATTGTAATCGCGTCAATTTTTTTATAGAACTAGCAAAATCGCGTTTTTCAATATTCTCGGTTCCGAAAGTCTTTATTACCCGTATCCCGCTGAAAATCTCGGTCAGTTTGTGGTTGTAATCCGAAATGGCCCGAGAAACATCTTCCCCCAGCTTTTTCAACCGCAACATAATCATTTCCAGCGGCAATAGAACTCCGGCCACCATTAAAAATATCACAATACTTGCCTTAATCGATATGGCAAAGAGAAGTGCTATGTATGTCAAAATTCTGCCTGATATGGCTACAAATTTGAGCGCTTCCATAATGAAACCGCCCATCCTCGTTGTCTCTATAGTAAGAGCGCTTATAAGGTGACCGCTATTCGTCATATCATAATATTTGAGATCGTATTCGATAAGCTTATTCATGAGGCCCGTATTCAAATCTCTGATAATGGCGAAGCGTAATTTTGATATAAGAACATTTGAAATATAGGAGAATGCGTTCTTTACCGCTATGAGAATAAAGACGATTGAAAATATTATAGATACTGATGAGGCTCCTTCCTTAAAGTGCAATATTCTGAGGTGCCCCAATAGCGGAATATCGGCAAGCGGGTTTGGCACGGCATTGGTCATGCCCTGCAAAAGCGGTATAAGCATGCCTAAGCTTGCACCTTCAAACAAAGACGCCATTGCGATCATAACAAGTGTCGCGCCTGTCAGATAAGGATATTTCTTGAGATATTTGTAAGCAACTCGCAATATCTCCATATTACCTATCCCCCCCCTAACAGAGCGCTGAGACTAACTCTTTCGGATTTCTTATAGATATATTCATCAAATAAAGATAAGTCTATTTCTGGATCTATGCCAAGTTCCAGTATACCACATAGAGCCCGGTTGAGATCATGCGCTTGCCTTACCCAATATACCGCACTCTTCTTAATATCCGCATCAGGTCTTACCTCAAACGCCGGAATATGACAATACCGACCATTACCTCCAAACAGCAGCACTGGTATATGGTTCTGAAGCGCCTCCTCAATGGTAGTTGATGAAAAACTGACAAGTAGATCTGCCATACCCAACACTTCAATAAAAGGTTCTTTAACGCTAAGTACGACATTATCCGAAAATTTGATTAAGTCTGTTATTTCTGCCACTCCGATCTCGCGCACAGGCCGAAACCTGACAACAATTACGGTATCTGGTATATTTTTCGCTGCCTCGACCAGCTGCCGTACACTCTCTATATACTCATCACTAGTCTCGTAGATATATGGCCGGGAGCATTTATTTGTGTTTGGCGTACTGGCGTGCACGATTACCCTAGTGCTATCAAGACTACGCCCATGACCGAACATCCTATTAAATAAAGCTCGACTTATTTCTCTGTTTACGCTACCACCCCATATTAGCGGACCCGTCTTTAGAAGATTGCTACTCGATGGGAAGATTTTCAGGTAGCCCTCGGCGAGAGGCGTCTGAAGCGCCAGATACGTAACGGGTAACCTCAGAAGCGTTCTTCCCTGCTCTCCCCACTCTATTTTTTCATATTCATTCTTGGGCTCCACAAGAGAACCATGACTAATGAGGATAGTAGAAAAAGCTTTCTTTTTACCAAACTTGGCTAAAGAGGTCTCGTCGAGTCGATTGCCGCTACTTATAATAGCATATGGTCTTAATCTGGAAAGAATATCGTCGAGTTCTATCGACCACAGGATTTCACCTATGCTGTAAGAGTATATGGCGTCAGTTAATTTCTTCTTTATCGGCTCTGCAAAAGGTATGCCTCTATAGGAAAAAATGTCTTTATCGGCATCTATCTTTTTATCCAGGTCATCAAAATAATGTTTTTGCTCAGAGAGCATCCTATAATGCTTGCCATACAACACACGAATAACCAAATCAGGGAAAGAAAAGGTCGGAATGAGAGGTCCTTCTAACAAGCAAAAGTTCATCCCAGGTAACTCATCCTGAAGTTTTTTTATAAGCGCCCCCATCTGGTAATATCGCGTTGTAAATAATACTAGTCTCTTATGAAGACCGTAGTTACGAGTATTAGCTATGGCCCACATATGGATATATATGTATTTCATGACATAGCGCATAATATCCTTCGCTAAGTCATAGGGTCCATTGTCTTTTATTTTTTCGTCGTCTATATTTTTGAATTCAAGTCCCATGTATGATGATATCTTCTCAGCAAAGAATCCGAGATAGTTTTCAAAGGTTTGTATCTGGGCAGTTCTAGCACTTATTCTACGTGATGAGGCTAAAACCATACATGCTTCATGAGCCCTAATAGCGTTAATAATGACCTCGATTGAACAGAGACACTCATTGACAACAAAGCGAACATAGAAAACAAACGAGTTGCGATATGCTTCGTCCATATTCATTCCGAAATCAACGAATTTAGCATTCTCCCTGAACCATCGTATGACCTGCTCAGACTTCTTTACCACGCGCATATGTGATTCATTCGTTAGGTATGGCAAGGTATTCTGTGCTTTGATACCGTATCTTTTCAGGCGTACATAAGCCACCGGGTTCATAGCAATAACACAGCCTAGGGGGTCACAGCCATATTTTGCCGAGTTTTTAACACAGTTATGCGCTTGAGAGGCATCATCGATAAATATAACGCTGTTATTTTTTTTCATTCAATCGAACCATTCTTTTATAAGTGGTGATACGATTTTGAAATCCTCTTCGTTCCTCACCTCAATTGATGAGCAGTTGTCTTTCACTTCATAAATACCTATCTTATCCCCCAACAGGCGCCCGTTTCTTAAAAATTCTGGATGCGTAACGCATCCTATGCCCCTGAGTTCTATGAAAGTTGGATCTTTAAATTTTCTTGGCGTGAGCCCTTCATCAAGTTGCACTATGCCTCCGGCCCTCTGCTTCCATATTGCTTTATTCTCAATCTTTGCAGCAGTAACACTATCCAGGCCGCTCTGCGTCAGCCGTACTATCATGTCATCTATCAGGCCTTTCGCGCGAAAAGGAAAGGTGATCTCGAGCGACACAACAAGATCCGGATATATGCCCATGCTCTCCAGCTTTTGAAGAGAATATTGCAGAACCTGATCTAAATTAACATGCTCTTCGGATAGGGCTTTTTCGCGGATGAAAGGAACTTCTGCCCCTAGCTCCTTCGCAATCTTTGCCAGCTGGAGGTTATCCGTAGATACAATTATCTTCTTAACATGCTTAGAATCGACCACTCTCTTTAAGGTATAATCCAACAGCGGTCTTCCGTTCAAATATTGCACGATGCCGCGCACGGGTATGATAGCAACTATATTAAGCCTATCTATATCTATCGATTTGTAACTATAATCATTATGGAGGCCTTCCAGTATCCTCACAACATTGGCGCATCTTTCTTCGTTACCATTCTGGTGGATGCCGTGATAATGATATACGCTCGCTTCTGGCTCATATACTATCTTATAGCCTGCACTGAGAACCTGTTTAGCCCAAACCCTATCTTCGATATTGGTTACCGTTTCATCAAACGGGATCTTTTCCCAAATAGCTTTTCTGATAATGCTATTTGCATTATGAAAAAAACTGTCCTTAATCTGGATCTTCCGGTCTAGGCCGAAAATAAGCGCCAAATCACGTTTATCCGAATCCGATGTAAAGTCCAGTGGTTCTTGACGTCCATATACACCGGCAATAGACGGATCGCCTTCGAGACTGCTGACAAGGCACGTCAACCATGAACGATTAACCGGTATACAGTGACCGGAGAGGCAGACAAGCATCTCACCTTCAGCAGTCCTCATTCCAATATTAAGAGCTTTCCCGGGCAAATATTCATCGCAAGTCAATATTCTTGTAACAGCGAACGCCTTTGCCTTCTCGATTGTCTTGTCAGTACTTTTATTATCTACTATGATGACTTCAAAATCTCTATAATCCTGTTCGAACACACCGGCAAGACATTGAGATATCCAGCGTTCTTCATTTTTGGTTCTTACAATTATTGAAACCTTCTTTTTCACTTCTACCTTTTCCTTCCGATATTCCTTATAATCCTATCATACCTCGGCACGTATCGCTTATACGATGCCATCGCAGTCATTAAATAATCAGCTAATTTCAGGTCTTCTTCTTTTTTTACGATAAAGGAGGTAAGTTTGCTAACACCAAAATACCCGACTTTCCCGCATAGAAGAGCATAACCTCTAGTTTCAAATGCCTTCCGGAACGTCGACGATCTCCACATCATCGTTGAATAGACAAATTGCTGTACGGGTATAAGATCCTGTGTTTGGGCAAATACCTCGTTGATTTTGAAATTCACGGGGGTACCATTATAAATACAATGCACTTGTTCATGCTTGACCGTCATAAGCGAGTCCAATCCTTTTGCGCGAAAATACTCGACCATCTTTCGCACCTCCGCACCCTGCTGAAAAGGCGCAATTGGACTAATCCAAGCTACAATATCGCATGGATATTTACTCACAAAATCATATACAACCACATCGGTCTTGGTGGTCGGACTCACGATACTATCAGGCCTTTTGTAGAAATCTACCCCATATCTACAGGCTATTTTTGAGAATATTTCATCTTCGGCATTCACGATTATCCTGTCAAAAACACCGGCTTCCATTGCTGCTTTTATCGCATAATAAATAAGCGGCTTGCCGCCAACAAGCGCAAGATTTTTCATCAAGAGCCGCGTGCTCCCAAGCTTTGCTGGTATCATAGCAATAGTAGAGCATTTCGCCATACAGCTTTCCTCCATTAGGAAAATAGCCTGTAAAATCTGTCGAAATATCGCTTTTTCAGCCGCGCAATAAGACTTGCTCTGAAATCCCCTTCTAATCCCAGCCTCAAGAGATCGTATAAGCCTATCTCGCGGTAATCAAGCGCCCGTATGGCCAGTTGAAGAAGAATTGTCCCTGCGCTTACCGGTAAGGCTCGGCCTTTAGCTAGCGATTTACCAACTTGCGATTGCCTGGCACAAAAGACACGACTAAATTCATCAATGTATATTATCCAGAAACCATGCCGTTCAAGCACCGTAGCAAGACTTTTTGTATCGAAACAATAATTGAACTCAACATCAAAATATCCTGAGGTATTGAGGGCACCGTAGTAGCGAATGTTAGGCGTCTCAATAAATATATATCCATCTGGGGCGATTACTGCAGAAAGATGCGCCATGAACCGGTTTATATCCGAAACGTGGCCAAGGACATGCGAAAGTATAATAACCTTAGGCTTTCTGAGTTCAAACTCATAGGTCATCAAATCAGCTTCAACTATATCTATACCGTGTCGCCTGCCGCATTGGGCAGGGACGGAATCCAGCTCTATGCCCAGCACCGAAAACCCAAGCTCCTTCCACGGCAGAAGGTTAGCTCCGTCATTACATCCAAGCTCTGCGATAAGGTCACGACCCGGCACAAGATCAGCAAAGTGGGAAATGAACTTTTGTCGGGGACGGGCAAACAATCTAAGCCGTTTTTTAAATAAATTCTCTATTTCAAGCTCCGATAGCCCTTTACCGCGCAACGCATACGATAGAGTCTGATAATGCCGCCTGGCAGCCGAATCATTCAGGATTCGGGATTTAAAGCAGCCTTCACAACTATCACAGATCACCACTTCCGAAGGTAGAAACTTCTTGCTTACTTCGGATATCTTTGTAAAATCCTTGCCGCCACAGTACGGGCATTGCGAAACGTTCACATAGTTGACATCTTTGTAGATTTCACGTAAGAAAACCCGCCGCGCTTCGACCTCAGCACTGCTGAGTCCTTCGGGTTCTAAATCTTTCCTAAATTTGTGTTTGGCGCTGAGCAATCTTTCAGTTATCATAGAATCCGCTTACTCCTATAAACGCATTGAAGTCTTTAAAACTTCTTCTTTCATAACGGAGCTATCCCGATTGATAATCGACCGCTCCTCTTCCTTCAAGCGTTTTATGACTTGTCGCAGGCCTATACCAGGCTGGTTAATTATATTACAAGCCACCCCCGATATGGGATCCGTTGTATGACCATGCTTATCCGAAACACTCCAACATTCTCTTTTAAGTAGGCGCTTGAATATCAATAGTATCGTCTTACCTAAGCCATATATCTTTATCATATGAAAAACTATGTCCGGTTTTAAATATTTTCTGACCAGATATAGCAGATTGTTCCTGCTGTAATGGCGTAGTAGAGCTTCATTTACCATATCTGGCCAGGCTCGCACTTTTTCAACCGGTTCCGATGTAAAATTTATAAATGAGCTTCTTAATACGTGGTTATGGATATCAGAAAAATAGATATCGGAAAGATAGGCGTCCTCATCCCCGATCTTTCCAGTAAGCCTGCCAAAATCATACAGTGGAGAGCCCGGCAACGCAAATGCATAACTGTATTGATAGCAATAAGGGCCATAATTAATGGCTTTCAGGAATTGCACATTTTCTTCTATCGTCCGCTCATTCTCTCCAGGCATACCGAAAACGAAGTTCGGACACATGTAAATACCCGCTTTTTTGGTCCATATCGCTACATCTATATTCTGCTGAAGGGTCACATTCTTTTCCATCATATCGAGCATCTTCTGGCTACCCGACTCAATCCCATATTCAATCATGTAACAACCCGCTTCCTTGTAGGCACGGAGTATGTCATAATCGACTGTATCGATCCTCATCCCAAGGATTTGGAACATAATATCAAGTTTACGCCTGTGCAGCTCATTGAGAAATCCCCAATTCCATTCTTTCCCTGCCGCGAAACATTCATCACCGAAAGAGAATACGTTTACTCCGAACTTATCCATAAGGAATTCTATATAATCAAACATATATTTGAAGGAGAAATGGCGCAGCCCCTTAGTAATGCGATAGCAGAATGCACAACTGTTGACGCACCCCCTGCTTAAGGATACCCGTAACAGATGCTTGCTCCGATGCTTGTCAAAGAAGCGTTTATCAGGATTTTTATAATGCCGCGACGCGGCCAGAAAACGCTTTACTTCGTACAAATACTTCTTCATGTCAACCAAATCGAATGCCGGATACGGAAGGGTATCCATATCAGCTATCAGCGGTCTCGAGCCGGTATAAATCGGGTCTTTGCCATCTTTATAGGCGATCCCTTTCACATTATTAAAAACTTTTTTTGATACGTTTTTAGAAGCGATCTCCTGTATTGTAGAATCGCCCTCCCCTATGACAACAACGTCGACAAGCGAATTCCTAAGCAGCGGATCCCATGCAGCACCAAGCCCGCCTCCCACAACGATTAAGATTTTCGGAAATCTTAATTTTATGAGAGCGCTTATATCTTTTACATATTTATATGACGTCGAGATGATAGCGCTAATACCCACTATATCAGGATCGAATTCATCAATCACTTTGAGAAGATCAGCGCTACTCATGTGGTCAACATCACATGTAGAAATTCTGACATCGTGACCCTGCCTGATAAGGGCGCTGGCTATGTAGAGTGCACCATATGGCGGATCAGCAAACGCCCGCTCCCGTACTGGTGGGAATAAAGAGTAGTCTTGTGCTGGAGCAACAATAAGCTGAATTTTCACAACCTACGCTCTCCCATAAAATAAATCATGGAAATGGCACCCCATATTCTTCTGCCAATGCGATGAGTGCTTCATATTCAATTTTGGTGAGTGGTATTCCTGCTTTTTCTCTCTCACTCCTCTTCTTTTTCTCAGGATCGCCCGAAACCATAACCGGATTATGTTTGTCTATCGCAGGAGAGCTTCTGAGATCATTCATTAAAAGCGACATTCGCTTCTTAAATGCCGATACTGGCTGAAAACAGTCTATTCTTACTGCTATCATGAAATGTCCGAGCATGCGATGTTGGCTCATGGGTGCCTCGAACATTTTCGGTATATTAGGCCCATATGGCATTCCGGTTAGTAGACTGCAAAGTACCTCTATCATCAAGCTAAGACCGTAACCCTTATATCCGCCAATAGGCAATAGTGTCGTTATCTTGTGCGGATCCGTCGTCTCCACCCCATTCCTATCGGCACCAACGCCTGGAGGCGCCTCCAGACCAGAATCTCTAAGCTGTCGTATCTTATTGAAAGTGACTACGCTTGTCGCCATATCTAGGCAAAGTGGTTCCTCATCTTCACAGGGAACGGTAAAGGCAATTGGATTATTGCCCAGAAAAGGCTCTTTGCCGCCGTGAGGTTTGATAAGAGCATCCGTATTAGTGAAACTGAATCCTATCATATCATGTTTCGCAATTTCAAGAGCATAGTAGGCAGCGGCACCAAAATGGGATGAATTATATACGGCTACATGACCTGTCCCTGCTTCTTTAGCAAGCTCTATGGCTTTGCGAACGGCTTCCATACCTGCCGCATGGCCAAAGGTATGATCGGCATCGAGCTTACCGGTCGAGGCGGAGGTACGCTTGAATACATATTTTGGATCAGGATTAATGCGTCCGCCCTTAACTCCCTTAAGATAATGAGGAAATAGCCTCAAGCCGTGCGAATCAACTCCTCTTAGCGAAGTCTGAACGAGGCCGTCTGTGACGTAAAAAGCCACATCGCGCCTAACGCCAGCCTTAAGCATGATATTCATCATAAAATCATGAAGGCTCTTAGCCGAAACCTTTATCTCTTCTATCGCTTTAGATTTCATATGCCCTTCACTTCTACCCACTCGCTTCCTTTCTTAAGGCTCCTGTCCACTCCTTCTATGACGGCCGTTGAGATAAGCGATGTTCTGAAGGTCGGCCTCTTAGCCTCTAATTCTTTTATAGTAACTGCCCCCTTCTCTATGTCCGATACATCCTGCAAAAATGTTTGAATACTCTTTATTCCGTAACCGCGGTATTCAACTTCACCCGGCCGGCCGTATGCAGCACAAAAATAAGGGTTAAACGTCTCTATTCCACGTTTATCACTTATCATAGTTATACCCCTGTCTTTCTGATCCGATTCAAAACGCCCTTGAGCACCTATTACCTTTATGCGCTGATCTGACATCGCTGAAGTAGAGTCGGGATCTATCCAGTTCGTAATGATGTGCGAGCTAAACTTGTTGCCGGAACTCCCGTGCCATTCAATCACCGCCTCTATAGCATCATAAGTATCAAGACCTCGCCTTAATAGCCAGTTCTTTTGGCCTATCGCCATTACACGCATGGGCTTCGCGCAAGTTGTATAATATATAATATCCACATAGTGCACACCAAGATAATTGAATATATTCGTCGTACTTGCCCATGCCCTGAACACCTTTAAAGGCATAACCTTTCTCTGGCTAAACTCAATGATGAAATAAAGAAGATCGCCCAACGCTCCGCTGGCTATCACATCCTTCATTTTTATATTAGCGTCGTCAAACCTTTTGTGGAACTCTACCGCACAATAAACCCCGTGTTCATTTTGCGCCTTTATAAGCCGTTTTACCTCTTTTACTGTAGTTGCCAGCGGTTTCACTACAAGAGTATGAAAACCATGCTCTATCGAATATTCCGCAATATCAGCATGAAGCGAGTCCGGTACAGCGATAATGCATGCAGCGGGTGTGCGTATATTCCGCAAGACTTTTTTGTACGCTTTCACATCACAACCGTTTTGAGGATAATATTTGATATCGGCGTTTACACCCATTAAGCGCCCAAGCGCAATGGTTTTCTTTGACGCTGCCCTAGCACTTGACGACTTGGTGGTCACAATAACTACTTGACCAACTTGGTCATGCCGTTTTGCCTCAAGAAGAGCGGGCATTATTGTGCCATAGCCTTCAACACCTCTTCCGCACACATACATACCACCACCGACTACAACAACATTAATAGACTTCATAGACAACCTCGTAACCGGCCTAAATTAGTCCTTTTTCCTCGATAAGACCTTTAACGTAATTTGAAATAGCCAAAGATGCCGTAAGCGCAGGTGACTCCATTCCCCATAAGTCCAGCCATCCCGGCTCAGGCGCCCACTCGAATCTGAAGTCTTCCACTCTTTCATTCGGGCCGTATATCCTTGGCCTTATTCCAGCACAATCAGGATGGAGGCGCGTTACGTCTATGGAAGGCAAATAGCTCTTAATCGTTGCCGCCATCTCATCAACGATGTTTGCGCGTACATTAAAGTCATCAAGATCACGTACTTCTTCGGTGTTGGGGCCAAAACGCAGCGATCCATTAAGGTCCGGTGTTGCATCCACCCTCTCCTCTATAACTCCCGGTGTTATCGAAGAATATACGATATGACTTACGGGGGATGGGCCGGAAAATCTTATATAGCACCCTTTCGAAGGATAAAGTTCGGCTGTTTTCCTACCGGGGAAGACTTTTTTGCTCAACTGTATCGCGTACAGCCCTGCTGCATTTACGACAAGCCGCGCCTTTATAGACGAAGCCTGCCTGCCACCTACTCTAACCTCCCAACCGGACGAAGAACGTTCTGCTCCCACCACAGGCGCTCCTCCTGCAAATATCACGCCTTTTGATTTTGCAATACTAAAGAGCGCCTTCATAAAACCGTGGGAATCGAATATCCCTGAAGACGGTGAAAGTAGCGCAGCTATACCGTCGAGTAACGGCTCTAGTTTCCGCAGCTGTCTTCTATCTAGCTCCACAATGTCAGTCACGCCATTACTCAGAGCTTGTTTACGTGTAGCCTCCAGGCGCGAAAGCTCTTCCGGACGCCTGGCAATTAATAACTTACCTATCTTTTTCACCCGAACTTTATTATCTTCGCAGAAGTTGTACAAAAGGTCTCTACCACTCCTGCATAATAAGGCCTTGAGAGATCCTGTCTGGTAATACATACCGGCATGTATTGTCTCTGTGCTCCGCGATGATATCCCCATGCCGTACTTTTCCTCTTTCTCAAGCAGGACAACTGAGAGGCCACTATCAGCCAGCTTATTAGCCACTGCCAGCCCTATTACACCAGCGCCTATCACTACTGCGTCTGTTTCCATGTCTTACCTAATCGATTTCGGATCCTCTGCCATTAAAGTATCTCTGAATTGGCTTACAAAAATTTCCATGATCGGCCTCGGCGCAGCTGTAACCGAGAATCCTGTATCATACGGCGCAGGCCAGCCCCCGCGCACATACACTTTACGAAGGCGCAAGCCCTCAACAACATCCGCGGAACGTTTCTTGGAATGCATTTCTATATATAGGAAGTTGGAGGCCTCCCCGCCATTATGTTCTACGCCGAGTGCATCTAGTTCGCCCTTGAGATACTCAAGACCATCACGTATATCTTTCACGTAATTTTTGACAATATGATAGTTCTCCAGGAAATACCCCGCGACTGCCATTGAGAGGGTATTTGTTTCGTATCCAGTACGTGTCTTAGAAACGTAATCTATATATCTCGCAGGCCCTATCAGATACCCCAAGCGTATTCCCGCAAGTCCAAATGCCTTTGAGAATGAGCGCATAATGAAAATGTTTTCGAACTCGTCTATGAGTTTCATTGCGCCGGGGGGACCAAACTCAAAATAGACCTCGTCCACCACAAAGAAGGTGTTGTTCTCGAGACACCTCTTTGCGATGTGCCGCATCTCTTCAGTTCCAAGAGTGCCCTCTATGGGCACATTAGGGTTTGGTATGAATAAAAACGACGTTTTTTCATCAAGCAATGACATCATTTTTTCAATATCTAGCCTATATTCGGACGTATATCCGAAAGTCTTATAGTCTACACCGAACATCCTGCAGTAGACAGGATATAAGGCGAATGTCGGGAGGGGGAATATGATATTGTCTCCCGGGCTTGCAATCGATTCGATGAGAGACTTTATCGCACCCGAAACGCCCTCAGTTATATAAAGCCGCTCTTTTCCGATGCCGAGCCATGAGGCCAGCCTATCATAGAAAGGCATTATATCAGGGTAGAGGTTAAAATTACTCCGCGCTATCCTGTCGCATATGGCATGCATCGTCTCTTTGTCAAACGGGACCACCCTTTCGTTCCGGTCGAGGTATAGCCCTGACGAAACATCTCTGTATGCACCCACCCTGGTCCGTTCCAACATCTCAAGCCGCAACTTTAAATTTTTTTTCATCTTCACTTTTATCCGATGGGCTATTCGCCGCATTTGACCAATACTTTATCGCTACCCCACCGCCTCATATAGTCATCCCTGGCCCTGTCCATAGCTTCGGCTTGGGTCTGGCCTTTTTCTAGACTTTCCAGGAGGGACTTTATATATCCCCCGATCCTCTCGCCTGCCCTGCCGTCCCTGAAAGGCTCTATCTCATCAATGTGCGGCGCCCAGCCCAGATAACCGGCTTCCCGCTGAGGGTCCTTTTTCATCTTCTTCAGGAAATCTATCAACCTGTCTATGTCGTCAAATACTATCTTGTCGTATCCCCATATATATAAAGGGTTGGAGCGGTGGCCTGGCAAATCGCACAGAACTCCCCTGGAACCAGTAACAACAGCTTCTATCACAGCCGAGGATATGCCTATGCCAACGGCTATATCTGCGTGACGCGCTACCTGTGACGGAAAATAGCCCGCACTATTATTAAGCCTTACCAGACGGCCCGTCTTTAAGGCGTCCGAAAAGACCTTATCTATGTCCGGAAGACTATCGAAGAAGCTGGATTGTTTTTTCTCTTTCATGATAATGGCAAGCCCATCATCTTCTATAAGCCAAGCCAGGAACTTTTTGTAGAAAAGCGCCATCATATTCTTACTGAAAGGTCCTTTTGTATTATATGCGTTGTCAAAAAGCGCTATCGTAAAGGCGCGCTTCGGAACTCTACGCCCATCTTCCAAAAAAATACTTCCTGATAGGGGCTTATCCTGGAATGCGGCATCGAAAGGATAACCCGATATAATGAATTCCCTTAAGGCCCTACTCGTGCCGCGGTGGGTGGTAATTACGCTGCCCCATACGAAGAGGAGATGATTAGCATTGTAACGTAAGGCATACTGATACTCGGTCCCCTTAAGCGCTGAACGCTGGGCGCCGATACGTATCCCCCCTGTCATATCGAGAGCTATCCTTTCGGCCACCAACTCAAGATGCGGAGCACTCAGATCAAATACGACCTTTATATTGAAAAGCTTGTAGAACCTGAGAGCCATGGTTATCTGGACAGACAATGTTCGGAAGTTGTCCACTATCCAGCGATCGACGCCTTTTGCCCCTCCCGTTTTTAGTTTCGGCACCTCGTCATAGTTAAGGCGAAATGCCGGGTTCTTCTGTCTAGAAACCTTTCTTCCCTGCAAGTGAAGTATGCTTTCGTAAAGACATACCCACGGAATACCAGTACGCTCAACCTCATCAATAACAGCTCCGGAGATAGGCACTTTGGCATTCCTGTAATGGTCGAAATATATAAGCATTCTGCCTGCTCCTATACCTGACCGCCTATACCAGAAAATGTCCGATTTTTTTTCAGTATCAGCCCCGTCCACAAAATGCACAGCCACGCGCCCTGAACGGTCCGATAGATCCAAGCCCTCTCCTACCAACCTGCGCAGGAAGAACCTTTTATTAAACGCATCCCGTACTGCATTCTTCAGGGCATACAAGGCATACGCCGGCGAGTAATATGTCCTAACCCTTATATACTCGTTCTCTCGCAACGAAGTAAGCTCCTTGGAAATCGGCGTGGAGGGACATAGGACCAGTTGCAAAGTCTTGTCGCAACTTGCAGAAACATGCCATCTCACGATGGACAGAAGCCTCGCTACAAAGAACAAATCTTCGCAGATCTTGAGCTCAAAAAATATATCCACTTCTTCTTCGGGAAGTCTGGAGATAATCTCTTTATAACGCTCCCTGGTTTTCAATCTCGTAAGTATCTTGCGGGCGAGGTTCGTCAGATCTATCTCAAAATTCACTCCCATTGATCGACCGTCCACCTTAAGGTCAGCCAGGGAATACGAATACTTAAGCATTTCTATTCGGGTATTGATCAGCCTTTCAAAACATGGTATAAACGCCCGGACAGCCCAAGAGGCCTTTTCGTAATGCACCCTCAGACACTTATTGCCAAAAGACAGTGCTACAAGGGTGGGGAGTGCCGCAAGGGACGCATTGTGTATCCATACGTCCGTTATCATGACCCATGGAGTCCAAATCATTCTTTACTGCTCCTTGAATATGAATTTGCCAGCATAAGCGATCATGCGTTTATGCTTAAAGGGCGACATCAAAAATCTTTCCAGCCTGGGTGACAACAAGAACAACCGGACCGATACCTTGATTAGAAGAAATACAAAGAAGAGCTCAAGCAGCTTAAAGTCCCTATTCTTCATATAGGCTATCTTTTGAAGGCTCAACTGCAGTTCCAGTATCTTCTTCTTCATGGTGGGGGAATATTTCCAGAAATCCACCCGGTAATAATCTAGCTTCAGCCTTGGCATAAATACGTAGAACAGAGGGGCATCCTTCGTCATGCCGCCTAACAATTTTTCATATACGGATGAGTCCAGCCACCAATCCTTGAATTTGAACCGTTCATAGTATTCTTCATAAAGTGGTGTCCCTGGCATCGGGATCGGCGTCAGCACGTTCACGAAGTACTTGAGAGATGACGGTATCTTCCTATTGAGCTCCAATGTGCTGTTCAAATGCTTATCATTTTCCCATGGAAAACCTATAATGTTATTGAAATGTACCACCGGAAATTTTATGCTGTCGAGCCTAGACATCGCATCCAGCACCTGTTCCTGCGTATAAAACCTTTTTACCATCCTGAGCGTTTCGTCATCACCGCTTTCTACGCCAATAGCAAGCTTGTAGAATCCCACTTCCATCATCCTCTTCAATAATTTATCGTCGACATTATCAACGCGAGCCCGTGTCGAGATCAAAATCTTGACCTTGCTATTCTCAAGCAGGTCACAAAGCTCATAGATTCTTTTTTTATCCACAAGAGGTTCATTATCCATGAAGGCTATGTGCTTAGCGCCATATTTCTCATGGAGCATCATCATCTCCTCGAAAACATTCCTGGCCGACCTGCGGCGCTGTCCGCCGTCCCACGTCCGGCTGGCGGAACAGTAAGTGCACCTGTAAGGGCATCCTCTGGAAGTGAAAACGTCGAAGAAAGTCTTGTTCATATCGAGATTATCATTACCGATGTAATCCCTTATTTTATAATCAGTATAATCTGGGAAAGGCACGGAATCGAGGTCCTGTATTTCTTTCCGTCTGGGAGTGAATACAAATTTCCCATCGCTCCTGCGAAGCCCCAGGCCATGTACCTCCTCCAGTTTTCTCTTCCCGCTAAAAGCCTCAGCCAGTTCTAATACAACTTCCTCCCCTTCGCCCAGAGAGACTATATCGACTCCGTGGCCCAGCACCTCCATTGGGACTATGTTGACATGAGGTCCACCAGCGACTACTGGATATCCTAACCTTTTGATCATGTTGATAAGATAGTATTTCTCTTTTATGAAATCGTATGTCAGCGTCACGCCGACGAATAGAGGCTTGAAATCCCTTATCTCTCCCAGGATCTCAGAAGGCGCCACTATACTATAGCGAGCAGAAGCGTCTAAAACCTTCACCTCGTAGCCGTTTTTGCGAAGAACAGCCGCCAGGTACGCAAGGTTTAGCGGAAAAGAGGATGAGAACTCTTTCGTGGGGGGTTTTAATAAAAATACCCTATTGTTCATACAGACCTCGTAGCTATGGCACCGGGATGATTGTGCTTCTGTTCTCCCCAATTGGCCGGATTGAGCGGATCCGTAGGATACGCCTCGACACCGCAACCTGTTTCAAGCCACCTTACAAAACGACCTTTCAGCAAACAACTCTGTCTTATCATTGAAAAAGCCTTTTTCATAGCTGCCATCGAAAATGTTTTTCCGGACGGTTCATAGCCATATTCGGTAAGCCATTCTCCTAATATGAGTTCCGCGAGAAAAAGCTCTTCATTCAGGATAACCCTCTTCCATCTGTAAGATGCTTTCTCCGAGATACCTTTCAGAGGGTCACTAAACATTGTATCGAATTTCCACCTGTCACCTTTCCTATCCTGGAAATGCGACGTATCGAGCATGGCGGCATCGTATGGCACCTCCAAGAACCCAGCTAGTTTACGCAGGCTATCCTCCGTATCTGAGACTAAGTCCTCATACCTGATTAGGAAAAACCTATCGGCCGGGAGGGTCTTTTTGAATTCCGATCCCTTCTGAAGAGCATCAAGGCTTGCAAATACCGAATCCAGATAATCCGGCCAGGGTGCATTGGTCAGCTTTTTAAAAGAGCACAGCACATCTCTCGGATCGCGTACTATTATTATGGCCTTTCCCAGCGGAAACATCCTGAGAAAAAACGGGATCTTTCCCCATGCAACGTTGGTCTTCTCCCCCCAAGCCACCGCGCCAGGTTTATTCCGCAGAAGAAACTGATCCATTATAGCATCATACACCTGTGCGTAAGACACCTCTCCCGCCCCACTAACGCGTTTCATAACAGCCTCTTTATCGAACGTAAGGCCAAAACGCTTGCTTATCCTAGTGTAGACCTCCTCTACAAGGTTTGCCGCATTTCGCTTATCAAGCGGATCAAATCTTCCATATGAGAATCTCATAAACTGAATGCTGTCATAGGTAACAGCGAGCATCGGATGAGCATTCAGTATTCTCGACAGAAGCGTAGACCCTGAACGGTATATCCCAGTAATAAAGATAGGTCCTTTTCTCATTATACCTCCAACCAATCGGATAAGTTGTGTTCCCTGGTCCGCCATTCAGCGGGCCGTGCTAAATTACACACTACCACTACGACATTGCCGACGGCGTCATTCGTTGCTACGCCTATATGTGACACCATATCCAGCATAAAAGACTCCGAATCGAACACATATGACCAGTCCCTATCGGAGTTTATTATCAGATTGTCATGATAATAATTTCCTTCTTTTGTGCGTATGGCTAGGAAAGGTTGGGGCCCCCAGATGGCGATATCGCTGTCAATACGCAACAAGTTCTTATCTAGCCGGCAACGGATTTTAGGCGGGGACATTTTTTTCATACCTAGGTAGGCCCGGAAAGCTTCCACGGCATTCGACCAGTAAAATTTGATTGAAGGGTGTTTCCTAGATATCTTCCTTACCATGTCTATAAACTTTGAGGTCTCTGCAACCATATCTCTGAAGTCATGATTGGTCACAGCGACAAGCGAATTCTGCCCGTTTTCGGCCGCCAGGAACGCCTTTTCCAGTTCCTCCGGTGTTATCGTACTATGCCGACAATTCAGGTTGAGACAACGCGCTATGTATCTTTTCATCTCTCCGGGCTTACGACAATCCCTCAAAGAAGGGTGGTACGCTATCCAGTCCGTGGGCGCACCGCGCCAATCGGCGAAACGCCCCGGAACTCTTCCGAGTCGTTCGAGCATTTCAAGGCCTGGATTATGCTCCATGTTGAGGTTTCCGAAATCGAATGGTATCCACTGCTCCAGCCAAACACTGGCATCCATGTGCTCAGTTACCGTAGGCCTGTGCGCTGCGGGAAACCACATATAGTCTATTATGCGTCTTGCAATGATTTCATTGTGCAGATTCGAAAAGCTGTAATTGGAACCGGTGCGATGAGCATCCCCCGAAAAGCTGCGCGGATGATAGTGCCAGTATATCCTGTCGCGCACGTTCGGATGTCTATCCAACAGGTCCCTGTACTCCCGGTATATCGCGTGGATACCAAGTGTCCTGCGACGCGGGTTGTTCTTGAAGTTAACATGGTCTATACAAAACCAGCTGAAGCAATAATCTCTATCTTTAGAATCTGGGAATTGAAGACGAAATTCAGCCGAGAATAATGTCTCGTGCATCCTGTATATCTTGTCCCATGTATCGTTGTAAATCAGGAGGTCCTTTTTAACGAATTCGTTGACCGCCTTTTCGGTTTCGCTCAATAAGGCGCCTCCATGCTGAATGCGCCTCACGATATCATTAGCCGTAATCTTATCTATACTGAGCGCTTCGACGAGTCGCTGAAGGGTGGCATCGCTGTCCTCATACAGAGGTCCTTCTGTATCCACACAGTGCACTATGTAAACATCGCCTTTTTCGCCTTTTTTCATATCTTTCCCTTAGTCACGAATATCAGGTCCCTGCCCTGATTTATTGTCCTTCTCCTCCGTATATCCGAAATATGAGCAAAAATCCTTAAGCGCTTCTTTTACAAATGCTACCTCCCATTTCGATAGCGTCGTTATCCCGCGCTTAAGAGGACTGTTGGATATGCCTTTAAAAGTCTCGAAGCTACTCTCTCCATTCCAATCCTTTCCGTTTAAGGTAGGCTTGCACATGGACGGATCGAATGCCATGCCGAGGAAGGCTGCAACTTTCTTCATTGTCTCCTCAGGTGTGGATACAAGATGCTCATACTGTATTACCATAACCCTACCGGAAAGGCCGCTGCGGTCTATTAACATCATGCTCCTCTTAAGCAGATCATAATCCGCAGTCACCCGCAATAGTTCAAAGGCGTGTAGTTCCTTTTCACGCCTAAGCTGCCTGGACTTCTTGAGTGAGTCTATCGCATATAGAGGATTCCTAACAACTATTATGACCTTGGACGAATCTAGGTACTTGAGGGCCATAAGCGCGGACTTGCCGTAATCTGGACTCTTTACGACCGCAAAATCAAACGCCGCCTCGTCGTACCCGCGAGCCCTGATCATCGCACGCACCCACATATCCCATACAGATTTCACAGTACCATCCAATAAGATTCTATCTTCTTCCAGGCTCTTACTTAGCCTTTCCATATCATACCGTATATCTATATGCTGCATATTAATCGTGCCCTTAGGCGCATACCCATCCTCGAAAACGTGGAAGAGAGACCTTTTTATACTACCAGTCACGAGCTCATCCAAAGGCGCATACTTCTGTAGTTTCAGGAAATGCTCTAGTCCCCACCCTTCAATATCGTAAAGATATTCAAGGAAGTAACTCTCCTCCAGCAGCGTATGCACTTTCGGCACAGAGTCGAAAAGATACTGCAATAGCGTAGTTCCTGATCTTTTAGCCCCGGATATCACTACGGGAGCAAGAGATTTTTTGTGGCCCATGTCCATCTCAATAATTTTATCCTGATGGCCGGCATCACGATACCTGATGCCTCAGTTCCCATTTCCCGGCAGTATACTCCCACAGGTGTGGCGACCGAGCTCTGTCACACAGCTCGAAGAAACGATCCTCCGTCATATCTATGTATGAAAGGACCTCTTTTAGGTACCTTTTCGGCACTTCTCCATCGAAGCGCCTGACAAGCGCCACAGCCTCCTGCCGAGTCAGGTGCTTGTTCCGTATCTCCTGAGAGGCGTCGTAAGATGCTCTGCCCAAACCAAACTTTATATAAGTTGTGTAATAGTGCAAATCGTCTATTTTGTCATCCAGGCTGTTGTACTTGGAGTAAGTGCCCTCGGAGCGGAAGGGCCTTGCCTGGAAACCTGTATGCTCAACAGCATAATAATAAGCCTCCTGCGGTGTCCATTTTATGTAGTACCCCAGATAATGTACCTCTATATTGCTCTTCTTCAGATCCTCGTAATGGACCGGAAGGAAAGGAGCAAAATCTGCATTGCTAAAGCCGTACTTTTCCTTCAATTCACGCACCGAGACTCCGGCCAAGTACAGCTCATCCATGTTATCAAAGGCAAAATATGACCTGTCGCGCATCGAGACGGCATTGTCAGCTATCGGGTTACCATATTCCGCCTCGTTCTCTCCGTAAAATACCAGAGGTATGCGGTACTTGCACGCGATCTTTGGTGCTATGTTCTTCTGTCCGAGTATGAAAGTCTGGAAAGGATGCAGCAGGTTTTCTATCGACAATTTCGTAAGCAGCTTCATTAACCTGCCATTAGGCCGAAACGTTATGTTGTCAAACCCTCCTACCGATATCCAGTTAAGGAAATTCCTATAGCCGTAATCCGTATATAGGATGGGTGCCCAAGTGACTGTAAGAGGATGCATGCCATACTTGTATTTCAATATATGCGCAGCCAGCGCACTGTCCTTACCGCCGCTGCCAGGTACCACGCAGTCATAAGAGCCGTCCTTTGAGCGATGTCTTTCGAGGAGCTTCAAAAGCTCCTCCTCTCTGACTTTCCAGTCTATAAGCTCTTTATTTTCGGCGTAGCGGCAGGCGTCACACACGCCTTCTTCGTCTATGAACAGTGTCGCATGTTTAGTTTCTTTGACGTGCTTGAATTCCGGCATGGAGGTGGGACGCTGATTGGACATAACGCACCTTTTACAGAATATGACCTTCGCCGGAAGACCGTATTTTACTTCTAACTCCTGCTGCATTTTAATGTCTCCTTTTTACCTCATCACCGTATGCCAGCCCAGCTTCTGTATATCTCCAGGCCTGATAGAGCACTCTTTTCGGGATGAAACTGGCATGCAAATATATTATCCTTCTTTATGCTGGACGGGTACAACAAGTCCTCATAATCGGTCAACGACAATATGGTCCTTTCCTCCTCAGGCAAGACAAAGTAAGAGTGAACAAAGTACATAAACTCGCCATTCCTTATGTTCTCTAGGGGCGTCCCCATCCAGCTGCTATGCCCGCCATGGCCTGCACGGATCCTCTTCCACCCTATCTGCGGCACTTTGGCCTTGCGTGAACTGTCGATTGGCTTTAGCATACGTACAGTACCTCTTATAATTCCGAGCCCTTCGTGATGACCAAACTCTTCGCTCTCGGACATTAAAAGCTGCATACCAAGACATATCCCCATGAATGGCCTGCCGCTCTTCACGAAATTCTTTATCGCCTGCACCAATCCAAGAGATCGAAGATTTTTCATAGCATCACCGAAAGCTCCTACGCCCGGCAATATGGCACGTTCTGAACGCAATACTTCCGCGGCGTCTGAAGTAACGATCGCGTCAAGCCCGACGCGTTCACATGCTTGGCGCACGCTGAAAAGATTACCCATGCCGTAGTCAATTATAGAAACACGAGGCCTATTGTCCATGCCCTTCAAATTTTGCAGAATATGACTCCTCATACCATGATACAGGACGGCATACTATGCCGTTATCCTTTAAATATGCTTTTATTTTCGCAATGCTGGCCGGTCTTATCTTAATAAAGCCTGAGTTCTTTTTCAGGAACTCGATATTGCCCTCCTGAGTCGTATCGACAGCGGTTACCTCTTTAGTTATAAGATCATAATGGATGATCGAAGCGATGGCAACGGCGTCAGCACCACCCTCTGCTATTACCCGATGGATGTCTTCTACAGATCCTGCCCCACCATGTGCTATGAGAGGTATGGATATCGAACCAGCCAAGCTCTTCACAAGCTCTATATCAAAACCTTCTCCAGTGCCTTCCCTATCAACCGAGGTAATCATTATTTCGCCAGCACCGTATTCTTCAGCCTGCCTGGCCCAGGTTATTGCGTCCACTCCAGTATATTCCCTGCCGTTATCGGTAAACGCAAGATATCTTCCGTCAGACTGCCTTATTGCCTCGATGGCTACGACTATAGTAGAGGATCCAAATTTATTCGCTGCCTCTTTTATGATGCCCGGATTCCTAATCGCTGCAGTATTGATAGCAACCTTGTCCGCGCCTGATCGCAGAACCTCACGTATATCGTCGATGGTCCGCAGGCCTCCTCCCACGGTCATAGGAATGAATAATTCCCGCCCTGCGCGCTTTATTATCTGGTGAAGGCTGTTCCTATTGTAGAGGCTTGCGACAACATCCATGTAGATCAGCTCATCCGCACCCATCTCATAGTAGCGCCTTGCAAAATAGGCAGGGTCACCGAGCACTCGAAGCCCCTCGAGGTGTATGCCTTTCACAACATGAGGCCCTTTTATATCGAGCCGCGCGATTATCCGTATATTATTCTGTGTCGGCAACGTGTCACCTTTCGCTTATCAACAACTCCGCCAGCTTGAAATCGATCGCGTCATCTATGTCAACGGATCTGTCCTTAGGCATTATATAGGCATATACGCCCGGTCCGAAAAAACTCCTGTTCGAGCGCAGGAACTCAGTAAGGGCAACGTATATCGCACCATTCAGCCGATAGAATTCTGGAAGCTTGTGTCTATTCTTATTTATAACGGCCTTTGGTAGAAAATCCTTCATCGAAAGATCCACGGGAATACTGTTTGCCCATAAAGGATTATGCTCTGCTTTGCATACGGATACTATACCTGCAGCTTTCCTGTCAAATAGCATCTTTAAGGCCGAAGTGATATCTCCAGCTACTCTTAGAGGAGATGTGGGCTGCAGAACCACGACAACATCATAGTCGCAGCCCTCATCTCTAAGCCAGTTAATGGCATGCAGTATAACATCTATCGTCTCCGTTCTATCCAACGAAAGGCGCTTCGGCCTTAGGAAAGGGATTTCCGCCCCGTATCTAGCAGAGATATTCGCTATCTCTTTATCGTCGGTGGTGACAATAACTCTGTCTATGCATCCGCATTTCAACGCTTCTCTGATCGTCCAGGCAATGAGCGGCTTACCTGCCAGATCCTTTACGTTCTTGCGAGGAAGGCCTTTCGACCCCCCTCGGGCAGGAATTATAGCGAGTATCGACCTTCCATTATACATTAAATATCACCCTATCTCTTTTATTATTTGAAAACCCTCAGCGCACAGGCATCCGGCTGAAGCACCGCGGCAGACTGCTAAAGAGCGTATGGCATTTTCGCTTCGCGGGAAGGGTGTCTTTTGCAGCTGGCCACTGTATATTTTCATAATGCTTATCTTCTTATCTATTGAATCGGAAATATCCACAAAAAAGTTCGGAACAAATACCGGGCCAGCTGGCGCAAAATCCGTCTCCGAAAGTATCTCCATCATAAGGATCCTGCGCAAGTACGAATACCTGAATATTTTGGTGCATGAATAGGCCGCATCAAATACTATCCTATGGTCTGAGTGCGCGTCGTTCCTGAACGGTAGGATAACGGTATCAGGCTTAACTTCGTTCATAAATTCTGAAACCATCTTTACCAGCTTATGCTGCGAATACGTATCGAGCCCGGCAGGCCGCAGTTTGAGATTACGCACACCGCTGAAACCATATCTCTCCGAAACCATTCTGATTTCTTTCTTCCTATTACTCACGGCCTTATGTTCATATCCGTATTTGACTTCCATATCTGTAAAATTCAACCAGAAGAGTTGCCATCCGCGTTTCCTGTATTCTACCAAAGTGCCACCCGCACCCAGCGTCTCGTCGTCAGGATGAGGGGAAACAACCAATAGTCTCATAAGTAATCCCCTTCTTCTATATTTTTCCGCAATTCACAATCAAGTATCCTGATGCAATGGTCCCCTGCCTTCACTAGCAATCCCCCATTGGGGTATGTCTTGAGCACTTTGCCGGGTTCGGCGTAGTTTTCACCGTCCAAGACCTCTTCAACCTTCCACACCTTTACAGAATGCCCTTTATAGATGAAATGCGCTCCCGGATATGGCCTGTCAAGAGCTCTCACCAAGTTATATATCCTCCTCGAAGACATCCTCCAGTCTATCTCGCCATCCTTAATAGATCTCTTGCGCAGATATGTCGCCTCGGCATGGTTCTGCGGCGTCCTAACTACAATGCCACTCTCTAACTCAGGTATCTTTCTTGAAAGCAAGGCTATAGTAGTTTCAATCATCTTTCTGTATATGTCAGAGGCACTATCGGTAAGAAGTATGTCAAATTCTGCCTGAGCCCATATATCGCCGGCATCGACTTTCTCATCGATCCAGAAAAGCGTAACCCCACTTTTTTTCATTCCGTTGGCTATGGCCCATATTATTGGGTGTCTGCCCCTATTCTTCGGCAATAGTGACGGATGGCTACCTATCCATCCGAGTTTTGGGATGTCAAGCATGGAGAGGGGTATTATTTGCGAGAGCCCCAGAACAAAGACCGCGTCCGGTTTCTTCATTCTTATTACCGGCTCCATTTCGTTTATCTTATTGAAGTAAAGCACTTTTTTGCTGTAGTTCCTGGCCACTACGCCGAGATCGCAATAATCGCTGTTTATCCTTGCAGCTTTCCTGTAAGGACAGAGTATGTCCGTGACATTCACCTTCATATTGAGCAATGCTCTCAGGCAATGTGCACTGTATTCGACGGAACCTATGAATATATAACTCTTCATCGCGTAATATCGTAAAATCTCTTTTTTATCAGGTACTCTCCAAGCTCGATGCGCTTAAGTCTATCTACTATATAGGTACTGGCACTACCTTGGCCGTAAGGATTACGCAGATACCGAAGTGAACGAATAAAATCCGGGGAAAGCGCTATTTTTATGGCCCTGGTAATGGCCTTTTCTTCACACACCGACACATCTATGACGTTAGAGGCTCGTATCCTCCCCTTTTGCCTGTCTCCAATATTCACCACCGGCAACTTGAAAGAAGGCGCCTCTATGAGCCCACTGGAAGAGTTACCTACCATCACTGAAGCGTGTTTCAACAAAGAAAGGTATTTCACCTGCCCAAGAGAGATAAACTGCCCGCTACTCTCAGGGAAGCGTTTAGTAAAGGCGCGTATCCTTTCCGCTATGGTAGTCCATCCTGTATCTGTGTTCGGCGATGTGAATACCCAGTATAAGCCGTCGAAACTATTCAGAGAGCGCAATAGTTCTTCCATTTGGTGCGACGCAGTTCTTTCCTCTAGTGTTACAGGATGGTATGTCACTACACCTATCTTCTTCTCAGGAGGTATATTGAGCACTTCTTCCAGCTCTTTTCTTCCTAGGAGTTTCAGCTTGCGCACGTTATCAAGCCCCGGCGCACCGAAGCAGAATACATTTGCCGGATTTTCCCCCATCTGTATTATGCGGCTCCTGTACTGCCGATTCGAAGCAAAGTGAACATGGCTCATCTTGGTTATTGCGTGTCTTATCAATTCGTCTATCAGTCCTTCGGTAGACTCGCCGCCGTGTATGTGAGCTATGGGAATCCTAAAAGGCATCGCGGCCGCAGCCGCGGAAAGGATCTCGAACCTATCGCCCAAAAGGACGATAATATCGGGTTTTATTTTTTCATATATACGCGCGAACTTAATAATTCCCATCCCCATAGCCTTGGCGATCGCGCCTTCGGTATCCGATGATGAAAGTATGTTCACTTTGGCAGCTATTGGAAAGCCATCCTTTATTATCTGGTTTACTGTACTCCCGAAATCAGACGACAGGTGCATGCCGGTCACTATAAGCAGAAGGCTTAGGCCAGGATCTTCGTTTATACTCTTTATGATCCAATAAAGATGGCCGTATTCCGCTCGGGATCCGGTAACGACGGCTATTTTACGTTTTGCAGGCATCCTAAACGCCTTTCTGAAGGAGATACAGACTATCCTGATATTCCTTCCATTGCCCTATATCCACCCACCCACCGTAAACTGGATATACAGATACTTTAAGCGACTTCTTTATTGCGCGTTCTATCAGATGGTTCATATCTATCCGTTCCCTGTCTCCGATCAGCCCCATAACCCCTGGCTCCATTATATAGACGCCTACATTGATTATCAGGTCAAAAACCGGCTTCTCGTTGATGGCCTTTAGATCGCCATTCTCTATCTCAAGCATACCGTAAGGTATGCTCATCTCCTTATGACAGCCAATAATGGTTATCTGAGCCTTCTCACCCTTATGCCAGAGCAATATGTTCTTGAACTCGTTATCGAGCAATATGTCACAGTTGCATACGAAAAAAGTTTCTTTTATGCGGTTTCTTAAGAGACCCAGACTTCCGGCTGTACCGAGATATTCATCTTCCTCCACCCAATCGACCTTATACGGAAGCTGGTTCTCTTTAAGATACATCTTTATAAGCTCTTTCTTGTAATTGAGCGTTAGGATGAAATTGTAAAAACCGTACTTGTTAAAATTATCCATTATTTTTTCTAAGATAGGTTTATCACCAAAAGGTATGAGGGGCTTTGGTAATATTTTCGTAAATGGGTCTAGGCGCTCACCCTTGCCTCCTGCCATTATCACGACCGGATTTGACATCGAATGAGGCACGAGCTGTTCATGAGGGTGCTTGTCAAAGAAATCATACCAGACTTCTATATCAAGTATCTTCCCTGCCTCGTTAACGACTGGTACAGCAGAAAGGTGTTCCTCCCGTATATAACGCCTTATCTTCTCCCTGAAGTCCGCGTCACCTCTTCTCACAAATCGAGGAGACTTGAACATGATATCTTTTATCGGGCGATCAAACCCCACATTGCTAAGAATGGCCCTCCTGATATCTCCATCCGTAACGGAGCCGATTAGCCTATCGCTGTCGTCTACAACGAATATGACTTTTGTAAGGACGGAACTGAGCGTCTTCATGGCGATTTTTACAGATGTGTAAGGTCCTATCAAAAGCTTCTTGACTTCTTCAGTATGCATGTGTCTCTTGTTTCTCTTAGTGATCTATCTATCTGAGACCTTTTCGAAATATTCCGGTTTCAGCAACCCATCTTTCTGTATGTTCTTAACGGCTCTGACCCCAACTATCTCTCTTAAGCGCTCAATACCCATTCCGTTTCCGGCTCTTTTGGCACAAATGTCTCTACCATTAATCATCTCGCCAACCTTTATGTCTCTGGCGGCAACGAGGCTGCGCCGCATCGTAAGTCTAGTATCAAGCTCAGACCTTACTGGCCTTTTCACGCCGTCACCCATCGCACGTTCAATATTCCTGATAGCCATGACCATCTTTTTCAGTTCATCCGGCTCTATAGAGGCCCTGTGGTCCGGCCCTTTCATAAAGCGACTAAGCGTGATATGCTTTTCTATGACGCATGCGCCCATCGCAACAGCAGCTATAGGCACTTCTATGCCTAGCGTGTGGTCTGAAAGGCCTATCGGCAAGCCAAATTCTGAAGCCATAGTCTTCATGGCTAAAAGATTGACATCCCCCATCCGCGTCGGATAACTCGAAACGCAATGAAGGAGCACAAGGTCATCCCCAGCATTATTCCTTCTCCTTTCGCCCCTGATCCATCCTACAGCTTCCCCGACCTCCGAAAGATATGACATCCCGGTAGAAAGTATTATCGGCTTACCCTTCCGTGCAATATGCCTCACGAGCGGTTCGTTCGTAATTTCCCCAGAAGGTACCTTAAATATCTTCATCCCTAAGCTATCAAGAAAATCGGCGCTAGACTCATCGAAGGGGCTAGACATGAAAATTATGCCACGGCGCCTGCAGTAAAGATACAGTTCTTTCTGATCATGCCAGGATAGCTCCAACCGCTTCAGCATCGCCAACTGCGTGCCACTTTCCGGCAAATTCTTTTTCTGATAACGTGCCTTCGAAGCACTACGAGTAGCTAATGAATCCGCCCTGAAAGATTGGAACTTTACGGCGTCGCAACCGGCATCGCGAGCCACATCTATAAGCGTCTTTGCGGTCCTTACAGAACCGTTATGATTGACTCCGATCTCCGCAACTATGAATATCTTGCTCACTTTTTTCCCTCGCAGGGATACCAAAGACGGTACATCCGTCGCTCACGTCCCTTGTCACGACTGCGCCAGCTCCTACAGTAACGAACCTTCCTATTTTCAGACCCTGAAGAACAATTGCACCAATGCCGATATGGGAACATTCACCTACTCTTACTCCACCGGCAAGTACTGAACCTACGGAAACATGAACGTGGTCCTCGATATAGCAGTCGTGCTCAATTACGGCCGCCGTGTTAACAATGACATTCTCGCCCACCGTGCAGTTAGCTTGTATAACGGCACCCGCCATAACCTGCGTGCCACTTCCTAGCCTGGCGCTTTTTGCAACAATAGCACTCTTATGCACTATCACTGGTATATCAAAATCATTTCGCAACCTTTCAAATACCTCTTTTCGCCTGACTGATGCCTTTACCGTACCTATGCCTATAGCAAGGAGCGGCACACCTTTTTTGCCGAACATTCGACCAAGCGCACTTTCATCTCCAAGGACAGGATATCCAAGCACCTTATCCGACGTCTTCCTGTTAGGATCTATAATACCGGCAACAGCGTACACACCCATTGAGAGCACTGCGTCCAAGAGCACCTTAGCGTGTCCACCACCCCCTACTATGACAACATTTTTTCTTTTATTCATGTTTGTCCGTAATAACAAAATAAGAGAGCTTATTTTTTATATATCGAGATTAAGTAAAAGTTATGCGGCATCACCGCATTCTTAATGAGCCGCTCTCCATTACATATCTCGGTCCATGTTTTTATCGGGTCTTTACTCTTTGGTATATCAAACGGAATGCTAAATTTATCAAACGATGAGGATGCGACATCTTTGTTCTCCCTAAAATACTGTTCATAGGAATATCTAGAAAATGTATTGTATCCTGTATGCCAAAGCCGTTTCTCGTCTTCTGAATACCTATACCGTATCAGGCAGTCAACCGGATAATCATTAACACGGGTAAAGATCGCTACCATGCCACCTTTCTTAGTTACCCTCAGCAATTCGTCGATTACCTTATCGAACCTGTCAAAAAAACCTATCGTACCCATGCAGGTGGTAACATCGAAACGCTGATCGTCAAGGCACATAGACCTTACATCGCCTAATACAAATCTGCATTCCTTTATCCTTGCCCGTCCTTCGCGTACAAGGACTTCGTCACAATCAAGCACCGTTATGTCAATATCACCGAATCTATGCCTAATATAGCTGGCAAACGCTCCTGTCGCTCCACCAACATCCAGCAGCGACCACCCTTTCCTGTTCTTTATAAAGTCCTGTATCTTGTCCCCCACTACCTTAAAATAATGCTTTGGTTTGCTAGGATCCGCTTTGAGAAGACAGCCGGTCCTTTTATAATATGCTCCCTGCATTTACTACCGCCTTTCTTCCCAGACAAATCTGCTCTTTACTAACCCTCCTACTAAGCCTTTCTTTCGCAAAAAAACTGGCAATCGTTGAAACAACTCGGTGTATATCCGATTCTTTCAGGTCTACGCTGCAAGGCACGTTTATGCATGTCTCGTATACTTCTACAGCATGCTCAACCCTATAAGACATGTATCTTCGGTACATAGGCAGTGTATTGATGGGATTCCAGACAGAACGTACTTGTATACCCATTGTAGTCAGGTATTTCATAAGCGGTTTTTTGCACCCCCGTGGTAACCTGATAGTATAAAACCAGAAATTGCTCTTCACTGTAGGCGTATCTTCCCATATTAATTCCACCTTATCTAAGCCAGACAACAACCTTCTATAAAGACGCGCGTTATCGCGCTTTATCTTTATGTACTCATCGAGTTTCTCCATCTGCGCCACGCCCATAGCGGCCTGGATATTAGTAAGACGGTAATTATACCCTATCTCATCATGGTAATATTCAAAAGAATCCGTCCTAGCCTGCGTCGTAAGATGCCTAACCCTGGAGGCAATTTTCTCGTCATCGGTGACAACCATGCCACCTCCGCCTGTAGTTATTATCTTATTACCGTTGAAAGAAAGACACCCGCATCTGCCAAATGTCCCTGTCTTCTTGCCTTTATATACAGACCCAAGGCTCTCCGTCGCATCCTCTATGATATCTATCTTCCGATCTGAACATACACGAACTAGTTCATCCATATCGGCCGGATGACCAAAGACATGGACCGGAATAACAGCCGCTATTCTTTTCCCGCTTCTGATGTTGTAGGTAAAACCGTCATTTCCTATACGGGTCTTTTCCCTTAAAAAACGGGCAGTCTTTTTTATGTCAATGCAAAAAGTCCGGGGATCGCAATCCATGAAAACTGGATCTGCGTTACAATATCTTACTGCATTTGCAGTGGCTACGAAGGTAACCGCAGGCACTATCACTTCTTCGCCCGCCTGCACACCGCAGGCTACCAGACTTACGTGCAACGCTGCGGTACCGTTCACCGTAGCAACCGCGTATCGGCTACCCAAATACCCAGCCACACAACTCTCAAAGCGTCTGACGTATTCTCCAGTCGAGGACACCCAACCGCTATCAAGACATTCCTTGATATACTTCCATTCGTTTCCCCTTATGACAGGGGTAGATATGGGAATCTCTTTCTTCATATAGCGTATAGTCCTGCTTTATGCGGCAGCATCTTTCCTTCAGCGCGAAACCACTCCACTGTTCTTACTATACCATCTTCGAGGGAGCATTGTGGCTTCCAGCCCGTAAGTGAACAGATAAGAGTATTATCTCCGAGCAACCTTTCCACCTCGCTACCTTTAGGCCTTACCCTGCACTCTTCCGTTTCAATATCCTTATCGGACCCCAACGCCTTTAATATTAGCCGGGCTAGATCCTCTATCGATACCTCTCTTCCACTACATATATTTATCGTCTTGCCTATAGCCTGGTCGTTTTCCGCCACTGCTATTAGTCCTGTGCATATATCGCTCACGTAGTTCATATCCCTAAATGTATGAATATTGCCGAGTCTTATAGCCTTCTGGTCCGAAAGGGCCTGCGTAATTATTGTGGGTATGATGGCTCTTACGGATTGCCTCGGCCCATAAGTATTGAACGGCCTGGCTATTACCACGGGAAGACCGAAACTCAGATAGAAAGATTCCGCCATCTTGTCCGCCGCTATCTTTGTCGCGGCATACGGTGACTGCGCCTGCAGAGGGTGCTTTTCATCGATCGGTACGTATAAAGCACTGCCGTAGACTTCTGATGTCGACGTCATGATAACCCTGTCCACACCCAGATCCCTCGCGGCTTGCAGGATATTCAGTGATCCCCTGATATTGGTGTCGACGTACGAATCGGGCGAGTGGTACGAAAATGGTATCCCTATCAATGCGGCAAGGTGGAATACGACGGCAGAGCCCTTCATGGCTTTTTTTACACCGTGCGGGTCCTTGGCATTACCCATGTGCACATCGATTTTTTTCACAATCGACTTTGGCAACGTATCGAGCCACCCCCATGAGTTAAAGGCGTTATAATAAACAAAAGCACGCACGTCAGCTCCTTTATCCAGCAGATGCTCGACCAGATGACTGCCTATGAAACCACATGCGCCCGTCACGAACACCTTCTTACCACTAAGTCTCACTTTTCCTCCTCATTATCATATTGTTAAAAAAGAAATTTGAGCCGGCTATGAATGGACCATTAACCAGCTCCACTTTATTATAAGAAAGTCTTCGCCTTGTATGCGCATCGATAACCATGACACCTGCCTCTTCTGCTATTAGCTGGCCCGCGGCTGTATCCCACCCCATAGTTGGACCCAATCTGGGGTAGACATGTGCTTTTCCCTCAGCAATAAGACAGAACTTGAGAGAGCTGCCAACTAAGATATATTCAACCCTATTATATAGTTTTTTAAGGCCTTCGACATACTCCTCGAGCTCTTCCGTCCTGTGCGATCGGCTCACTGCTACAATTATCTTATCTTTGGGAGTTTCATCGCTGATGCGGATCCGCTTCCTCCTACCATCCCCAGCTATCTTGAAAGCACCCCTATCCTTTAACGCATAATATATATCTCTATAAATAGGCACGCCAATCACGCCCACAACCGGTGCACCATCCTCTATAAGCGCAATATTGATGGTGAACTCCTCGTTACGCATTATAAATTCCCTCGTACCGTCGAGTGGATCGATAAGCCAAAAAACGTTCCAATTCTGTCGTACTTCGTACGGAACAACGTCCTCTTCCGAAACAATCGGTATGTTAGGATAGAGTGCCTTAAGCCTGCTCTCTATAAAATCATGAGACAACTTATCCGCAAGTGTAAGAGGTGACGAATCCTCTTTGTGCTCCACGAAAAGCTCTTGCCTTCTATAGATATCTAGAATCTTCTCCCCCGCTTCACGGGCGATTGTTATTACCTCCTCGACTTTTATACCTCCAAAGGTGTCCCGCACCTTATACCCTCTTCCCGCTCTTCGCCCAGTCTATCAACACATCCACAACTTCTTTCCTCGAGAATTCCTCCGGAGGATAGATGCCGCCTTTGAGCATCTCGCGCACTTTTGTACCGCTGAGCTGAAGATGGTCTGTCTTAGGGTCATGCGGGCAGGTTTTAGCGCTCGCCATATTGCCGCACTTTTTGCAGAAAAACGAATTTTCAAACCTGAGCGGCGTTATGCCCAGCCTGTCGGCCAGCGAAACAAGCAGTTCCTGCGCTTCATACGGCCCGTAGTAATTGCCAACTCCGGCATGATCGCGCCCTATAATGAAATGCGTGCAGCCGTAATTCTTCCTGATGATCGCGTGATTGATCGCCTCGCGAGGTCCCGCATATCGCATAAATGTGGGCAAGACAGAAACAACTATCCTATCTTTATTGAAATAGCCTTTTATAAGAGCCTCGTAACACTTCATCCTCACCTTCGCAGGAATATCGTCCGGTTTTGTCTCTCCCACGAGCGGATGGATAAGTACCCCGTCGACCGATTCAAGGGCGCATTTTATGAGATATTCATGGGCTCTGTGTATCGGGTTTCTGGTCTGGAACGCGACTATGCTTGACCAGCCCCTTCTCCTGAACTCCTCGCGCGTCTGCCGGGGATCGAGATAATACGAGGATTCTACTTCGCTTCTGCGAGGACGGTTTAAGAGTGTTATCTCGCCCCCCAGGAAAGTATCTGGGCCTTCCATTATAATCTTAGCACCCGGATGGGCCTTGTCATCAGTTTTAAACACGCCCTTACAAAAAGCGTCCTTGGGATAGGTGAATTTATCCGAGACTTTCATCAAAGCTATGGGCCTTCTGTCGCTCTCGCAGAGGACTATCTCTTCACCGATACTTATTAATCGGGCATCTCTGTCATCTACAGTTAGAATTATTGGCACGCCCCACGCCAAACCATCTGAAAGAGCGCATCTCTTGACCACTTCATCCACATCATCTCGGTTCATGAAGCCGCTCAATGGGCTGAACGCGCCCACAGCCAGCATCTCACAGTCCGAAAGGAACCGGTCCGCTACGATCACCTGCCTGAGAGAGCTTGCCTTTCTCAATAAAGCCTCTCTATCACCGCCTTCAGCTACTCTATTAATTAAGCCCCTCGAACCATATGGGGCATTAACACCCTTGGCCATTTTCCTGCCTATTATGTTATGCGCGATAAGATAATCGACTATCTTATCGACCGACTCATGCACCGAAAGCTTATCGGTCTCTATTATGATTTCTGGCTTGACTGGTTCTTCATACGGATCGCTTACACCAGTAAACCCTTTTATTTCTCCCGCCATGGCTTTCTTATAAAGGCCTTTGGGGTCACGTTCCATGCAAATAGATACCGGACACTTGATATATACCTCTACAAATTCTCCATCCTTCAGAAGGTCCCTGACAGCCTTTCTGTCAGCGCGGTAAGGTGATATGAAAGCTGTTATAGGAAGAATTCCTGCATCCACAAATAATTTAGCAACCTCTCCTATTCTACGTATATTCTCTTCGCGGTCCTCTTTGCTAAAACCCAAATTTTTATTAAGTCCATGCCTCACATTGTCACCGTCAAGGACATAAGTATGCACACCCATATTATTAAGAAAATGTTCTAGCTCATTCGCTATCGTCGACTTTCCCGATGACGGCAAGCCCGTAAACCAGATAACGCATGACTTGTGATCCTTTATCGCCTGGCGCCTCTCCCTACCCACCTTGTGCTCATGCCACACCACATTCGTCGCTTTCGACATTTCCTATACCCTTTCTTCGATGCGAGCGGCGGTATTGCCATTTAACAAAACGCCCTCTGTCGATTTATTCAGCACCATCGCGTTAAAAAGATCGAACATGCTCTGCGCCTGCTCATAGAGATCCTTTATCTTGGCAAGCCTCTCTTTAAATACCTTTACCGACTCATCTCCGGACTCGTCTCCATTAACGACGGTATCTATCATATTGCTTGATGATCTTATCATATCATTCACAGCCGATAACCTGCTGTTCGCCATCGACTTGATCCTGTCTTTTATGACTTTCGAGATGTCAATATCAGCCTCATAATAATCCTTCCTCGAGCCTTTGACCCAGACCCGCCGCACCGCGCCATACCTTTCAAGAGCCCTTATATTTACGCTGGCGCTGGCCTTGCTTATCTTGAGCCTCTTCACCATGTCATCGAGAGACATCGCGCCGTTGTGAAAATACAAGACAACATAGAGTTGGGCCATTATGTTATTGAGCCCGAACTTACTGCATATCTGGTTCACTCTGTCCAGGAAAATATCCTGCGCTTCGATCAGTTTTTCCTTAGTCATATACCGTCCTTTAGGTTATTTTTTACAAACTATTATAAGATTCCGCGATAAAACTTTGGGCCTGTCCATACCTTTTTCAAGATAATATATGTAGCCAAGCACTGCGGTCCACATGCTATTAAGTAGCCACCATAATATCCTCTGCGGCCGCATCTTCAGTCTTATCCTATCGCCACGAATAGCTATATCTTTAAATCCGGCTATCCTCATCACCTGATAAGCGCTTCTTTCGGTAAACCCTATCTCGTGAGTAAAATCAGTGTATCTTTGGAAAAGGCCTGAGACGCACGCCATGTTCGGCGTGGCAACCAGCAGGATTCCGCCTGGCTTAAGTGAACCATAAATCGAACGCAGATTCTCCCATAACTCGTCCTTGGAAAAGTGTTCGATTACCTGATTCATCACGATAAGATCGTAGTGATTTGATCTTGAGTCAAGGTAGGAAGGGATAGAGGATATTACGCTTCCCTTAATGCCGAGCTTATTCAAGAACCTTATCTGCTCTTCGCCAATATCTATGCCTTCGATATTCGAGTATCCCTTATCTTTGAGATAGAAAAGAAACTGGCCTGCCCCGCTCCCTATCTCAAGTATATTAGCATGCTTATCGGAAGGCAAAAGATCTCTGAAATTGTCGGAATATGATTCCTGATTAGACCTGTGAACCTTTGTGTAATCGGAATCCTTACTATCTATATAATTGCTGAATATAGCTTTCTTATAGTTATCGCCCATATATAGTTAGGGTTGTTTTTAACGTTTAGAACGTTTTGAAAGATGATAACAATTAAAGTTATAAATGTCAATATAATTTTAACATTATTTAGGGAGGCGAAGCACCGCTATTTATCTAACGCGTATTGCGGATTTTAGGTATTTAAATAGGTGAAAACAACTCAAATTCCGATATATGGCATGCAGGCCGAGATTGGATCTACATTTTGAAACTAGGGTCTTTGCCATAAGGCTAATCATGGACCTCTTCCCTTTATAGACATTGTAATCAAACCATATAAAAGCTTTCTGTATCTTCTTTTTAGGAAAGCCTGGCAGGTCAAGAACTGCCCTACATCTTTCAAGCTCTCCTGAAGGCATGCGTTTAAATAGTTCCTTTTTACGACATACATCATAGAGTTCAGTGCCAGGATAAGGGAAGAATATATGGGCAAACGCTTGATCGGGAAGACATTCTCTGTTTATCGCGATAGTCTCTTTAAAATCATCATAAGTTTCGCCGGGAACGCCTATTAGATTATAGAAACATATCTGGATACCATTTTGCCTCGCCAAGGCAACCGCCCTGATAATATCATTGTTCGAATAATCGCGCTTAAGAATCTCTTTCCTGACCCTTTCGCTTCCGGACTCAACACCTATCCTTACGAATTTAAAATTACTCTCCTTGAATAACCTAAAAAGGCCTGAGAAGTCTGATCCGCGAGTTATCCTGAGGTTTGTACCGAATAAAAGAGGCTCTTTTAGTGATGTATTAACTCTCTTCAAGGCTGCACATAATTCATTCGCCCATGCCATATTCGCTCCTATCGTCTCAACCTCAAGGTATATTTGCTTTGTCCGCGGATAAGCTTCCACGATCATAATTATCTCCCGCGTGATGCTATCCACTGATCTAAGCCTCACGTATTGTCCTTGGGCAATCCTCCTGAGCGCGTGATTACAGCAATATGTACAGTTAAAAGGGCATCCGCGGCCGAGAAGAACGGGTTGCCATACATCTTCTCCACCGGATATCCATTTTTGCCATATCTCTCTATCCGGAAAAGGCAGACCGTCGATATCCTTTACGAAAGGCCTTGGATCGTTTTTTTCTACGGTGCCGTCTTTCATGATCCATAGATTTTGGATTCCCGATGGCACTTCTACCTTCGTAAGTTTCTCAGCAAGCTCAAGAGTGGGATATTCGCCTTCACCTATACATATGGCGTCGAAGGGTCCTTTCGCCACATCATTGGGGTTGAGCGATGCATGGGCTCCGCCGACAAGGAGGAAAAGTTCCGGATGCATTTTCTTTATATAACGGGCCGCTCTCTCGATAAAAGTATATTCACTAGTCACGGCGGTAAAACATACTAGCCGCGGATTAAACCTCCCTATCGCCTCTTGGATCAATGTCTTATTGCGAGCTCCCAGCATCCTGCTCAATACCACAAGCTCTGTATTATGCCCTTGCGATTTTAGAAGAGACGAGATGTAAGAGATACCAAACTGCATCTGTTCTGGTGTGCGTAGAGGGCGCTCGGGGGTTGCAATATCATCTACTGAAGATATAAACAATATATGCATATTTTATAATTCGTATTTTAGGCGTGGCATAAGCCATTTTATCATATCTCTTAATAAAGAAGAATCTACTAATTCTACCCAATGCCGCTTATCATAAGGGAGAGAAGCTATATATGAATTTATGTCTTTTGCATAAAGTTTGAAAAAAATATCATTCTCTGAATCATATACGTTTATATATTCTCTCACCTTGACTGCAACATCGTTTTTTGGATCCGTAAGCAGATTATTGGCGTATCTGAATCGTTTATTGATAGGCGCGCCGTTCGCCTGAGAACCTAACGCAAGTTTAAGAACAGGGCCGGCAACAAACCATTCTGACAAAAACTCGATATTGCTGATGGGGCCATATTTACTGTACTGGTTACCCGATATAAACACAATCTCAGTTCCGGAATATTCGGCAAGGTCCTTGTTGGTGGCCATTTTGTATATCACTGTTTGCTGATGCGCATTCCATGATTTCCAGTGGTCGGAGATGCCCAAGATAGCAAAAATGAAGACCGCAAATAAGATAGCGCCAATGCCGCGCTGAATACCAGCTGAGATGAGAAGATATACAACAAGTAATGACCCAAATATAGTTACCCTGTTACCCAGATTAAAAGCCAATTGGGGATAAAGGCCGGTTAGCGATAACACAAAAAATGCCACTATAGTCATTGAAAAAAGGCTAATAACAAGTTTCGTATCACGCTGTGTTTTTATTTTATCATAAAGTGCGTAATAAAGACCCGTCGCCAATATACCGATAATAACCGAGGCAAATGAAAGTTGTACAAACGCATAATATATTTTCAACCACATTGAAGGACCCAAGACCGCATCTGCAAATGTAGCCATTTGTAGAACAAACTGTTTAGCAATAGCATAAATATCGGGCCTCTTAGGAAGCTTGTCTACGCCTATACTAATCATCTTAGCTATTACGATATAATAGACACTATAGATAACGTTAGGAACTAGAAGAATAAAGCCTTTCTTTACATGTCTATTTAAGACGGTTAGCATGAAAAGCGATACAGCTATTATAGGTGACCCATATGATATAAATGAACCTGCAAGCGCAAATAGGAATGCCGGCAGTAATTGCTCCCGCTGTGTCAAATAGTATGCATAGAGATAGAAAGCAAAAGATAATGTAAGATACTGAACCATGAACCAATACACGGTAGCATCGTGAGACGGGAAAAACAAGAACAGAAAGGAGGTTAGCATTGCGTGTCGGTTATCAAAATAGATGCTGAAGAATTTGTAGATCATATAAAATGCCAAGATAATGTATACGATCTTCATCACATCGACAATAGCGCTATTCCAGGCAGAGGCAAAATAATACCAGATATAGAAAAAGAGGTAGCCTAATGGAGTCTCGACGAACATTATGGTGCTTTTTGGGATAAGCGCTTCTACAAGACTCTTCCCTTTAACACGTGCCATGATATCAAAATCATCGGACACCAGACCTGTATTCCACATGAGATATATGATAATAAGAATATATAAGAGGAAAAGAAGGCGATCGTTCTTCCAGAGATTTTCCATAAATGCGTTAGCCACAGTTAAAATATTTATCGTAAACAATGGCGGGAATGATATTCATGGTAGACAATATCCTGAGAGGGATCCTAAGGAAGCGTATATAGTTATAGCTTGTGGGATAGTCACGAAATGTCTTTGGCGCCTCCGCGAGGTATTTGTCCAGCTCTTGGTGAGTTATTCCGAGTCTCTTTATACATAGATCAATGATTTTTGGATCCTCGATCACATATACTTCCTTAATTCTCTCTAATGCTTCGTCTCTGGTCATCTGGCCGGATCTTACTAGAGCCGAATAATTGAACTTACGCCTATCTATATTAAACTTTACACGCAGCACATACGTCATGAGACTTTGGTAGAGATCATCGTAATAATGAGCTCCCGGATATCTCCACCCCAGTTCTGTTATAATGGCTTCCGCTTCCTTTCTCACATAGGGTACATAATACAATAGAGGTACGGTTCTGATACCTCTCAATACAATATAATAAAAAAGATGCCATAGATCCAAATTAAACCCCGGGTCTTCGGGCTTCCATCTTCTCAGCTTAACAGAGCCAAATCTGCGATGAACATTTTTAAGATACTTACCGTCTAGGTAATTCCATACGAGCGGGCTGATACCTTCAGTTCTGAATGACTGGCCGATTATAACATATTTTACACCTTCCCTGAATGCGGTTCCATACAGAGCACTTGCTATTCCTATATCCGTCCCCTCCTCCATATCTGGAGTGGAAGCTTTTAGAAACGCTATCTTAATATCTTTCGATTCACGCCAATCAGAGGTAATGGTCCTAAGTTCCACCCCAAGCTTTGCGGTAACCTTACGCATATTCTCGCCGGCAACCGGATTACCGAATCCGTCATTAAAATGAACCGCTAACGGCCGTAATCCGAATTTCTTCAGGAGATATAGTGTGTAGGTACTGTCACGTCCGCCACTCAAACCAGCGATACAATCAAACTTCTTCCCTATTCCGGATTTTTTTATCTTTTCGATGATCCTCGCAAGCTTACGGCTACCTTCAGGGGTAAGCGGATACGCGCGTTCCAATCTGTCGTGAAGCTTGCAGAAATTGCATTCACCCTTTTCATCAAATGTTACTCCTGGGACGGTAGTATCTATTATGCACCGCGAACAGACCTTATATTCCATTTTTGAGATAACCTTTTTTTGCAACATCTCTCCGATTTGCACGCCTTTTTCTATCCTGCGAGGTGCTTCAAATTCGGCAACAACAAGCTCCCCCGCAAACTCATTGTAGGGCCCCTGGGCGACAACGCCTTGACGACCGACAGCAAGTGAGCATCCTACCATCTTCCTGCCTTCGTATGGCCCACCAACAATATAACCAACGCTAGTAGCACTAATAATTACCAAATTGTAAAGGTTCGCGAGAGTAAAATATGGCTTAAACCACTTTTCTCCATACGGGTCTCTCCTTCAATAACCGAATAATCGACGGTCCACGATGATGGTGTGAGGATTATTTGCGGCATCATCCTGGCCAGAGCATGGCCTATATGTAGGCTGTCAAGATAATTATCCGCGCATATATTTACACCTACAATGCCAAAGGGTGTTTCCACAACTAACAGGCGGTCACCAACAGCATAATATTCCTGCTCTACCACGAGAAGATTGATTTTATGATATTTTAGAACAATCTCGCCTGCGGAATCAATTAATATGGCAGTATTGTACACGCGGTCTCGTGCTTTCTCTGTCAGACCTGCGCAAATATAAATACCTTTCTGGCTAGCTAATTTACAAAGCCTGTCGCTATAAGGCCCTGGCACTGGCTTGGCTTCTGTCTTTGCGCTCGGATGGGTCCACCCAAGATCAAGTGTTTCCGGCAAAAGCACGATATCACACTCTTTCTGAACCGTTTCCTTTATCATTTCTTCAGCACGATTGAGGTTACGGTCGGGCTCACCCCCTTCGACTAGCAATTGCCCCATACCTACTTTGATATATTTTCCCATATACCTTTTAGACCTTATACATAAAATACAGACTAGCTATGATCATTACTATAGCTAATATCTTATTCATATTAACAATTTCGCCGAAGAATATGGATGCAAGAGGCACAATTATAAGACAACTCAGCGCTATCGACAAGGGATATGCGATAGATAGCTCCATGCGAGAAAGAGCGATGGCAGATGGTAAAGGCGCTAGCAAGAACAATATCAATCCAACAAGTGCAAGAGGTGACATTACAAGCGATAGAAAATAACCCGTAACCGCCTTGACCGAGGTTAGTTCAATAGCCCCCAATTCGTTCATCCTCATCTTTACAAAATACATACCCAGCACGTTCATGATGACACCTACTAATATCATCCCCCAGGTTAGCAAAAAAGTTTTCAAATTCATCAGTATCTCCCCTCTTTGGCATCGGATCTTTTCTCTATAAAAAAAAGTGGCCGTCTGCGGGATTCATCTAGATTGCGCCAAAGATATTCACCTATCACGCCCAGCGCGCTTGTATGCACACCGCATACCATCAGTATGGCGACTACTATAATCGCCGTCCCTGATACTACTCGGCCAACTACGGTCATTATGAACAAAATTAGCGCACAGAATATGCCGATAATCGTAATTGCCACACCTATCAGCATAATCAACATGAGCGGTAGGCCTGAGAAGGCAATAATCCAATCTCTGGCTAAAACGAGACGGGTCCGCAGACTCCACTTAGACCTCCCTGAGAGGCGATGGCGCCGCTTATAACTTACGGAATCGTGCGTAAAGCCTGCCCATGCTATTAGGCCAAAAAGAGATGTATTTCGCTCGACGCAAGCATTGACGGCATTGACCATTTCTCGATCAAGGAAAAAGAAGTCAGCCTTTGAGAAATCTATCTTCTTGTATTCGGTGCGCGCAAGCCAGAAGAGGAGGCGATAAAAAATCTCGGCAGGCTTTCTGATGTGCCAGGGCTCTATTCTCCTGTCTTCCCTGAGCGCCCAAATCACAGAAGCGCCCTTTTTGTATTTTTCCAACATCTCTTTAAGCACTGAAGGATCATCCTGACCATCACCTGATATGCATAGCACCGCGTCACCCGTAACTTCACGCAAACCTGCCCGCAGAGCAGTATGACTGCCAGAGCGTCTGCTTAACCTAATACACATAAGCCGCGAATCCTTAATGGCATCTACAACCTCATATGTTCTATCTGAAGAATGGTCATCAACAACTACCATCTGTACCTGTTTAATATCGGAAATATTATCGACCATTGAAAATATTTCTTCAATTACTGAAACGATATTATCAGCTTCATTGTACACTGGTATTACAATAGATAAATTCATTCTGATACCTCGCGAATTATTCTAGTAGGATTGCCTGCAACTATCATCTTGGAACCGACATCCTTGATAACAACTGAGCCTATTCCTATTAGAGCCTTTTTGCCTATCCTAATGCCATCCCGTATCTTGACACCGGAGCCGATATAAGCCACAGGCTCTATTACAACCCTTCCCGATACTGAAACGTTGGAACCTAAACAGCAATAATCGCCGATTACACTATCGTGCGAAATAACGCTGTTAGGCAATATTACACAATGGTTCCCCACTTGAGCACCGCAGCTAACCACGACATTCTGCATCACTATCGTATTGTACCCTATTTTTGCGTCCGGCGCTAACGAGACAGATGGATGCAAGATTGTCGCAAAGCGCCTCTCTTCGATTTTAAGGTCGTCTATGATTTTTTTACGCGCCAAATAGGTGTTCGGATTGCCAGGCACGGCTAAAACACGCGCTTCTGGATACCGTTTAAGGATCTCTATGCCACCTAAAACTCTAACGCCACAGCTTTCTTTCCCTATCAAAGACCTATCATCGTCAATAAAACCAATTAAATCCCATTTCCTGCCAGTTTCATTTATTGCCATAACGCAGGAGGCCGCCTCTCTTGCGTTACCGCCGAACGGGAATATAATTAATTTATCAGGCATTTTTCATAAGCTCCGCTATTTTTTCAACTTCCGACTCCTTAAGACCGTAGAATATAGGTAGCAGTATCACCGAGTCCCGCGCCTTCTCTGAATTCTTCAGATCAAAGTTGGAGTTCGCATAGGGCTTTTCCTGGTGCGCGTTCATAACGCCACGCCTTGTTGAAATGCCATTATCCAGAAGATACTGCATAAGATCGTCTCTACTGCGCGGCGCCCCATCTAATATTGTAACTGCATAGCTCTGCCAGTTCGTTCTGCAATATTCCGGTTCTTCGGGCAGTTTAAGCCAAGAAATTTTTTCAAGCTCGCGCCGATATAGATCAGCGATCTTCCTGCGATTTGCCATTATATTTGGTAGTTTCTTCAACTGCTCCATGCCAACAGCAGCCTGTATATCGGTCATCCTGTAATTGTAGCCTGTGGTCAGGTATTCTTCGAATATAACTTTGCCGGCCGCATGCCTTGCTGTGTCGGAAACGCTCATCCCATGGTGCCTTAAAAGCCTAAACACCTTATCGTATTCCGAATTATTCGTCGTGAGCATACCCCCGTCGCCTGTAGTGATAACCTTTCGAGGATGAAAACTAAAACATGCTATATCGCCGTGAGGCTTGCCGATTCTCTCCCAGCTTATGCCGCCATCCATCGATATTTCACTTCCCACCGCACAGGCAGCATCCTCAACAACCGGCAAATTGAACCGACGAGCAAGAGAAAGAATGGACTTCATATCAGCCGGCATTCCCATCTGGTGAACCGGCATTATCGCCGCAACGCGTCCTGTACAATAAAAAACAACCGGCGACTGGCCCCTGGCGAGCTCTTTTGCCTTTTTATAATAAAGTCTTCCCTCTTTCTTCTCACACTCTTCTTTCAAGAATTTCTCGACCTCGATGCATGAAATATTAAATGTCCGGAGATCTATATCTACAAAGATCGGTTCTGCGCCGCATAGACGCACGCTGTTGGCAGTCGCGATGAACGAGTGGCTTACAGTTATAACAACATCTCCTGGCCTGACTCCAACAGCAAGAAGTGCGAGATGCAAAGCCGTGGTACAACTAGAGGTTGCACAAGCATATTCAGCACCTACGTAGCGACTAAACTCTTTTTCAAACCTCTCCACCCTTGGACCCTGTGTAACCCAACCGGAAAGTATGGCCTGGGTAGCAGCAATAGCTTCTTCCTCTCCTAAATATGGCCTTGCTATAGGGATCTTTTTAACCATTATTTACAAAGGCCCCTTCCTATTCCAATATATTTAATGCCATGTTTAGTTACCTCATCTGGCATAAAATTATTGCGGCCATCGACAAATACTTTTACGCCTTTTTTCTTCAAAAGTTGCCAATTCATCCTAGCAAATTCTTTATGTGCCGTTATCAAAACCACGGCATCAAGACGTCTAGTGCTCCGCAGATCAATTGGATTAAATCCTTTTTTCTCAAGCTCCTTGTGTGAATATAAAGGATCGTGTAGGAAAACTCTGCCACCATATCGTTCGACGGAGGACTTAACAAGATAGGCAGGTGATTTTGTATCCTCTTTTACATTTGGGCGGAATCCAAGCCCCATTAGCATTATATTCGCACCTTTTATACTGCCAAGTTCAGAATAAAGTTTATGAGTAACATACTCGGCCTGTGAATCATTTATTTCTCTAGCCAAGGTCGCCAATAACTGAGGCGCTTTTCTTCTGTATGCGTCATTTATCATAAAATAGGGATAAATAGGCGTGCAATGCCCACCTACACCTATACCCGGCATCAGCATGTTTGCCTCTCCATCTGTGTTTATAATCGGTATAAGGGTATCTAAGTCGATTCCAACTTTTTCGCAGTATCTAGCTATTTCGTTCGACAGAGCAATATTAACGTCCCTGTATATCATTCCTACCAACTTTACCATCTCAGCATTCTCCAACGTATTAACGCTAATGATTTTGGAAGGAAAAATTGACCTGTATAATTCTATTCCTTTTCTTAATGACTTTGGTCCAAAAGCACCTACCACCTTAGGGACACAACGCATTTGTTTCATAACGATACCAGACTTTACTCTTTCGGGACTATATACCAGATAAATGTCTTTCTCAATCCTAAGCCCGCTTTTCTCAAGTATAGGTGCTATAACGTTTCTCATAGTTCCGACAGGTAGCGTCATCTCAAAACTAATCACAGTACCTTTCCTAGCAGAACGACCTATTCCTTCGGCAACACTCACCGCATTCTTAACATCCGCTTCGTTATCTTCATCCAGCAACACCGGCACTATAACTATTACCGCATCGGACAACGCAACAGAACCCTCAAGGTCCATAGAAGCGCTTAGATGACCATTTAGAATTAAGTCTTTTGCGAGATCTTTAACAAATGGTTCGTCTACAGGACATTTGCCTTTGTTTATCAAGTCTATAACGGATTTATTGGTATCAACGCCTGTTACGTTAAATCCGCGAGACGCCGCCTGCACAGCAAGCGGAAAACCCATTTTGCCACAACCCACAACCGTTAATTTAGTAATCTTATCGCGTTTTTTCATAATACCTGTAAGAAAGCTTCAGCCCTTCCTTGAGCCCTATTTTAGGATCAAAACCTATGAGCCTCTTTGCTTTCTTGATATCAGGAATCCTTATTGCTATTTCGGTTCTTTTCATCTTTTTGAAGACTATCGGCACCCGTCCGCCAGTTACTTTTTTAACGAGACGCGCCAGCTCCAGCGTCGAGCACGCTTGCCCAGGATTTCCTATATTGAAGGCACCGCTCTTAATACCTTTTTTCCTTATAAGCGCCTCCACGGCGTCGATGCAGTCATCTATATAGCACCACGCTCTTATGGCAGAGCCGTTTCCGTTTATAATAATCTGTTGCCCATTAGCAACCGATCGCAGGAAATTACTTATCGCTCCTTCCCCTGTTTGTCGCGGGCCATATATATTAAAAGGTCTTACCAAAAAAGCTTTGAAGCCATACTTTTCTCCGTATCTAACTACAAGGTTCTCTCCGGCTATTTTGCTTATTGCGTAACTCCATCTGTAGTCCGAAATAGGACCTATTTTATAAATCGATTCCTCATTGACCTTTATCGCTTTTTTACCATACACCTCACTTGTCGAAAAGTAAATAAATTTACTTATCCGATGCTTTCTACAAATCTCAAGAAGATTTATGGTTCCTATAATATTGACTCTGAGGGTCTCCGTTGGATCCTTGTAATAGTTAGACACACCGGCAATAGCGGCAAGATGTATTATTATATTACAACTCTTCGCTGCTGCTTCAAGACGCTTCTTATCCAAGATATCGCCCTTGATGAATTTCACATTTCTATGCCGTCTCAACAGCGGAGCATCCTTCAGAGAATTTCTCCGCAGGTTGTCATATAGGACAACTTTATGCCTTTCGCAAAACCTTTCCGCAAGGTGGGTACCTATGAATCCGGCACCGCCTGTAATCAATATACGATGTTTTTTCACCGCCTTCTACTTTCTCCCGCTCTCCTAATACGTCTTGCCGGATTACCGAACCATATTTCGCCAGCAGGCACATTCTTGGTAACGACACTGCCCGCTCCTATAAGGGCTCCTGCGCCGATATGGATACCTCCCAGAATAGTCGCATTGCTTCCTATTGATGCGCCCTTACCGACACGCGTCTTGACAAAACGCGGAGCCCAGTCTTTCTCCTCCTCAAGCTCACCTTCTGAATTAACCGCCCGCGGGTAATTATCATTGATAAACTTAACGCCATGACCTATAAAGCAGTTGTCCTCGATGGTAACCCCCTCGCAAATAAATGAGTGAGACGAAATTTTACAGCGCTTCCCCACAGAAGCGTTTTTCTGTATCTCAACGAATGCCCCTATTTTGGTATTGTCACCGATAGAGCATCCGTACAGATTAACGAATTTTGAAAGCTTGACACCTTTACCCAGCCTTACATCATCGGCGACGCACACATATTCTTTCATAGTTTTATCATCTTCCCATTTTGCTTAAGCGATTTATCGGAGGCTTCCAGCATCTTTACTATCCTCAAGCCAGCTTTCCCATCATTTATGGGAGATTTTTCTTTCTTGATACAATCAATAAAATACTCAAGCTCCGTCCTCAAAGCTTCGGAATGATCAATCCTAGGCGCCCACATATCTCCAGATCTGTATTCAACGAGAAGGTTATATACGCCTTCTCTATTCCTTACCGTAACGCCTTTGTCATATATCTTAATCTTCTCATCGGTATCAAGATCGTTCCAAACAAGCATTCGTTTAGCCCCACCAATAAGGGTGGTACGTATTTTAACGGGCGATAACCAGTTTACGTTGAAGTGCGCAATCAAATTGTTCGGAAAATACACGGATATATAGGCTATATTCTCAAGCGACCTCCCGAAGTGATCAACGCCGTTAGCAGTTATCGCTACCGGCTTGGGCTTCATCACATAATCCATAACCGAGAGATCATGCGGCGCAAGGTCCCACACAACATTGACATCGTGCTGGAAAAGGCCGAGATTGACTCTCGTCGAATCATAATAATAGATTTCTCCCAGCTCATTCTTCTCAACGAGTTCTTTTATCTTTCTAACCGCCCCTGTAAATATAAAGGTATGGTCCACCATTATCTGCAGCTTCTTCTTGGAACCAATATCTATCAACCTTTCAGCTTCCGATATGGTCGCCGTAAAAGGTTTTTCAACAAATACGTGTTTTCCATTCTCCAGGGCATCTTTGGCCAGCTGATAATGAGTTGAAACGGGCGTCACAATGGCAACAATATCTATTTCGGGAGAGCGCGTAATATCACGGCTGTCTCTTGTAGTGTTTATGTTCGCGTTTATTTTCTTTACCTTCTTAAGGGCCGCTGGATTTTTATCGCAAACCACCTCGACCTTAACGCCGTCTATGGCATTGAAGTTTCTTGCTATATTAGGCCCCCAGTAACCATATCCTATGACACCGACTTTAAGCATATGGAACTCTCCGCTTTAAATATACGGTTTATTATATCATTAACATATATTAAAGAAGTTGCAAAAATTACTTAGTCGTCTGACTATTTTTTGCCAAAAATTTTTCTCATCTCCACCATGACACGCCGTATAGGCATCTGTTCCGACGCCCTTGTCATGGACGAGAAATCTATATTTCTTATATCATCAAAATAATCACCATACATAGCCTTATCCTCGTCGGATAGGATGATCTTTCCTTCTAAATAGTCGCTCACGCTGGCTACGCCACCTTTATCATTTAGAAAGTACTTGTTCTTTGAAACATCAAATATCAGCCATTGGCCGGTCTTCGTATTCACAAAAGACAGGATAATAAATTTTGACTTGTCGTCATTGTAACACTTATACATTCCGCCATATACGCCAGTGTAAGAACATAGTATCGTAAACACGTCCTCCAGCTGATCCTCCTGGCCGTATTGCCGTATTATTATATTTAGAGGATGGTCATCTACCGTCTTAAGGCCGACTGGAACCTTTCCTTTGATATTCTCGGTTGTCCACCGCATTATGGCAAGCGCCTTTTCCTCGTCGGACATCTTGTCATTTACTATGCTGCGCACTATATCCTTATACATCCAGTCGCGGTATAGAAAGCCGCATGCCTTTGCGTATAAAGGAATCTTTTTCTCCGACACCACTCCGTCCACGCCTACGCGGTAAGTAAGCGGCCAGTTTAGGATAATCATCGCAGCGGCGATAATAAATGCCGCCAAAAGCAACCTTTTCTTCATCACATCAACCTTCCTAAGAAGCGCCGAGCAGAGCATCATATATCCTGGCGTATTTTGTCACTGCCTCATCGAGCGAAAGATATCTTTTGGCGATATCTCTGCAGCGACGCCTTAATACCTCACCTTCCTCTTTGAGAATAAGCAGTCTTTCAACCGCTTTTTTATAATCATCGGCTGTGAAATTCTCAACCACCACCCCCACATTTCCTTCGCGCACTATCTCTTCCGTATCGCCTACGCCCGGATTTATTATCACAGGAACGCCCGAGGAAAGAAATTCTCCCAGCTTTATGGGTGATGACCCTATTTTCTTATATGGATTTATAAAGAAAAGCCCGGCGTCAGCGATTCTTAAATACTCTGGCATATTTTCAAAAGGCACTCCCTGTATTATTCTCAGTCTTTGAATATCTATTCCGGTCTTGCGAGCCTTTTCAAGAAGGCTAGATGGTTCATCGTTGGTAACGACAATAAAAACGGATTCCGGAATGCTATCGGATGCCGCCTTAAAGAAATCGATCATCTCATTTATCATATAGAAAGTACCTATCTTCCCGGGATACATCAGAATGAAACTCTTCTCCACTCCAAGCTTTTTCTTGAGCTCTAACCTTTCGCCGGAGTTGTAATCAAACCTTCTCGTATCGACACAGCAGGGAATCACATCCATAGGGACATTTCTGCGTACTACATAGTCAAGGGTCTTGTTAAGGCAAAGGTGCTTATTGGTCAGCACCGTAATGGCGTCGGTTGTCTTTAACATCCTCTCTTCCGCCTTCTTGACAAGCTTAAACTGAATGCTGTCTTCCTTCCACAATCCTCCCCCAACATACTCTTCTGCTAACAAGCCACGCATATCGAAAAGAACTCTAACATTTAAAAGTAAAAGTCGCGATATCGCCATAACCATAACTCCAGGCGTAATACCACGCACATGGATTATCTTGACACGCTTACGGGCAATCACCCACAAAGCGACAAACGTCCCTAAAAAAAGGTCGAAAAAGGTAGAAAGCACTGGCGGTTTCTTGTGATAGATAAGGTACTTCCATTCGATATGGTGAACTTTTAGCTCCTGTTTCAACTTTTTTATCCTATCGCGACCAGCCGCATTAAGGTCCCTTCTCTTCTCGTAGGTCATCAAGATAAAGTCGTATCCTCTTTTTGACAGTTCCTTCATATACGGTACTGCCTGAGAAGGAAGGATAGGCTCAAGAAGGCCGTTATAAGAGAGGAACAACACTTTCTTGCGCGAGGCCGATACCTTTTTGAATGATTTAAGCCGTCGGATCGACCTAAAGGTCTTAACGATGACACCCTTAAACTGCGTCATCGCCACCTTCGCCAGACGGAAAGGATTACGCCAGTTATCCGCTAAGAACGATCTTAAGTTCATCGGCAGTATCACTTTAAGGCGCGCTTCGAGATATAGCCTCTCAAAGGTCTCCTTAGGCATATCAGCGTAGTTAATCTGAGGCGCCTCAGGATCTCCTATATCATCCCACTTAGGCAGTGCCTTTCCTTCATCTTTCAGTTTTTCGTAACTCGGCGTTCCCGGTAACGGCATAAATACGTTGAATCCTATCATGCTTGGCCGCACCTTCCTGATGAAATCTATCGTTTTCTTGAAGTCATCTTCGCGCTCACCGGGGTAACCGACGATTATATTCGCCTGAAACCTCATGCGCGCCCGGCGTGTGAGTTCCGCCGCCCGAAGGCTTTCCTCCACTTTCTGGCGTTTATTCATAAGGTCCAGCACCATCTGAGACCCCGATTCAAAGCCATATTCTATACCGACACATCCGGCCTCCTTCATAAGCTGCAACAGCTCACTTGTGATAATGCTTGCTTTGGCCTGGGCAAACCATCTTATCTTTTTATTTATTCCTTTATCTATGAAAAGATTGAGCAATTCTTCGGCTCTCTGTTTTGAACTCAGGAACATATCCTCAGCAAAATAAAGCGCCTCGACATTATAATTCGATATAAGATACTCTATCTCTTTAAGCACCCTCGCTGGAGAATGAAATCTCACCTTACCGCTGAAGACCAAGGGTCCTGCACAGAAGTTACAACGGTATGGGCATCCGCGTGCTGTGAATATTGAAGTTGTTCTAAGACTTAAGTTTCTCGATGTAAAACGGCTGGGCCTGGTATAAAACTTCATATCCAAAAGGTGCCTGGCCGGCATTGGTAGTTCATCTATATCCTTTATTGGATCACGCGGTGCGTTAGCAATGAATTCACCGTTTTTCCTGTAATATATGCCGGTTATGTTTTCCGTAGCCTTGCCATTTGCTATATCAAGCAGCGCAAATTCACCTTCCCCCTTTACCGCTATATCTATTTCTGGGTTTTCCACTAGACTAAGAATAGGCTCTCCAGATACATGCGGTCCACCTAGCACTATGAAAGCTTCTTTCAAAGACTTTTTTATATAACGTGAGATATGGCCAACGTCGGACATATTAGGCGTTGTGGCGCTAATACCGATGAGAGTCGAGCCAAAAGAGCGAATTTCGTTCATCATAATGCTGTCAACCTTATCAAAATCCATTCCGTTTTTACGCAAGAGTATGTCACGATCTATTATTTGGACGCGATGGCCGCCCTTTTCGAGGACCGCCGCTATATAAGCCAGCCCCAGCGGCGGCCAAAACTGCTTATTCTCGTCAATCCGGCTTCTGCGCCTTGATAATAAGGGATATATAAGGGTTATATTCATTTCACCCTTCCAATTTGAGTTCTTTTGTCCTGATAAATTCGTCTAAGATCGCCGAAGCAAGAACTATGAATAATGGTGAATAAAGGTCTCGATGCCTAAAAGCTGAACCTATGTTGCCTTCGGCCATGGAATTGACACCGATTCCTATGACAAGCAACATTCCGACAAGCACAGCAACATCAGGTTTTTTTAATAAAAGCCTGAAATATCCCAGGATTGAAAGAAGAAGCACCATATACCATAAAAGCATCTGGGGAAAAGCAAATATCCTGGACCTCGAAATCATCTGCCATGGAAAGGGTGACAACATGAAATAGATTATGTCAACGGCCATAATCATGATTAATTGAGGAACATCTATCACACCCCTGCTGAGTTTGACCATAAATTCGCCTGGATAGAATTGATAACCAGCAAAATCTGATTGGGAAATGGCTATCTGCGTATCATAACATAGATAAATTGCGTCAATTATCTTATCATACTTTACAAACAGCATATAACCTACTAAAATAATGACAGCCAGAACCATTAAAGTTGTAAAAATACCCTTTTGTATCTTGGAACATAATGCCGCATATATCTTGAACACTAACATCATCGTAGCGCCAAGTACGATAAGAGTGAAATAGAAAATCTGTGAAAAAAAGTATAATGTAGTCATAGCACCGACCAAAATTATCATCTTCCAAACAGACACCCTCCCATAAATAGCGTCAATAAATAAGTAAATACAAGCCGTAAATAAAAAAATTAACAAGGGGTCTTTAAGATTTGCTACCGACCATCTTACCAACGAGGGGTAGAATACCGTCACCAGCATGGCTATTCTGGCAGCGCTATTGTTAAAAGTCTTCTTAGCAATTAAATATGAGAGCCATCCTACAAGAGTTCCGATAATACAATTTATTAGTTTAGACACTACTGGATGAAAGCCGAATATTTTATAGAATAATGCTACCAGATATGTAAATGGATTTGACCCATACTGGAAGGATTTACCAGTTATAGCCCATACCCAAGTATATGGCCTCCCTTCCCATTTATGAACAAGTGCCAAGCTCTTTACAATATACAAAAGATCATCGCCCGAAGTACTATGGAACCCTTTCGTATAAAAGTACGCATGAAGCGCAACCGCCAGGATGACCCTTAGCGTAAAACCAGCAATAAGGACACCGATTACGAATTTCCTGTCCTCAAGAGGCGTGTTGCGATATATAGCATATAAAATTACCCCGAACACAAGAAACAAAAACATCGCCCCAGTCATAAAATATCCCAAAACACCCAAGATTATCGCTGAAAATATAAGATAAAATTTTTCTCTCATGAAATTATAGTTTTTCGTGAAATAATTCGTGACTTGCAGCTTTTAAACCAGCCTGCAAAAGTCGCCGCATCTATAAAAATCATCAAAAGCAAACCCAGCCCCAAATAAGCCGGCATATGAGTAGCCCGTAGATAAGACTCCCGCCGGTTTCCAAATATCTTCTTCGCTATCCTTATCAAAAGACCGCCGACTAACACCGCGTAGAATATTGGCGACACAAAAATTCCCAAACCGATAAGAACAATCGCACCCATATACATCACAAGCACAGGCACATGCCAGTTCCATATTCTTCCGGCATTGGCGTTATGGAAAGAATATGTAGAAAACCTATTCCATACGTCCTTAAAGTCTTTAGGAATATCCCAGGTAATTATCGCTGAAGGACAATATCTAACCTTAAAGTTGGCCTCGTCTATCTTCATCATGAAGGCCCTGTCCTCCCCGGCCCTCTCATCCGGAAAGCCGCCAACCGCCTGCCATACCGATCTTCGCATAAGCGAAGAGGCGATCGAGCGCTTCCGCATCCATTTACCATCCACCATCACCTGCGGCTGCATCATAACGAGCGCCAGGCATTCTTTAAAAATCGTATCTGCCCGCGGGGCATAATGTCCGTATACAACATCCGCTGATGCTATCTCCATCTCCTCTGCCAGATTTTTAAGCCAGTCTTTGTCGAGCTCGATTCCGCCGTCCGTGAAAGCGATAATATCGCCCGATGCCTTCTCCACACCGATGTTTCTGGCCTTCCCCGGATAAGCAGATTCCGCCAAGATTATCAGCCTATTGTGCCTTCCCTCTTCGGCATCTTTGAGAAAGCTTACCGTAGCATCGGCCGATCCCGCATCGACAAATATGCATTCGTCGGGACGACGTGTCTGTGCATCTATCGACCTCAAAAGCCTCCCAACGCTATTTTCCTCATCCTTTAAAGGCACGACCAGCGATATCTTCAAGCTGTCTCCATCAGGACATAAAACATTTATTACAAAGGTCTATCTTGCCGCTCACCATAGCTTTGCGGAATTTCCTGTAGCGCTTAGAGTTCCATACCTTACCTATTGCTCCATTGTCAAGGCGCAGCCCCTTCAAAAGAGTCCCGTCAAAATCTATACAGCATGGCGTAAGATTCCCATTACTCATTATGGCTACAGACCTATAAGGCCATCCGCACAAACTTTTCTTTTTTTCTATGGAGACCTTTTTCTTCTCTTTGCCGAAAGCAAGCCCGCCGTCGGTCGGTGCCAGCGCCGAGCCGGCCTCATCGCCAAGGTTGGTGAACTCATAAAAATAGCCCTTGAAGAGTATTCGGTCTGCCCCCAGTTCTTCCCTGAATTTCTTATATGAGTCAATCTGGCCTTCTGTATACTTGGTAACTACCATCTGCATCACTATCTCAGGTCTTACAAGAGCTCTTTCCTTTTTGGCCTTTGCGAGGTTTCTAACAAAATTACATACCTTGTCGAAATCGCCGCCTTGTCTGAAACTCTCATACGCCGAACTGTCTGTCCCATCCACAGAGATGCTTATCAAGTCGATATCGGTCTCGAGGAGCTTTGAGGCGATTTCAGTTCCCTCAGCGAAGCTTCCGTTTGTATGCAGCTCTATCCTCGTATAAGGGCCTGAGACATCACGCAGAGTTTTAAGAAAGCTGAATATTTTCTTGTTAAGAAGCGGCTCACCAAAAAGGAATGGATAGATAGCATCAACGTATCTAAAATAACTCCTGTTCTTATCTATTATCGTATCAAAGACGCTTTCGGACAACAGCATAGCCGGCCTTGTAAGCTGGCTTAAGCCTGTAGGGCATGCTCTGCATTTTAAATTACAGACAGAGGCTGTCTCGATATAAAATTCCGAGGGCCGTCCGATCCCTATAGACAGTTTGAGTTTTTTCGAAAGCTGTATAAGGAGTTTATTTATAAAATACGGCGCTTTCTTAAATATCAGGCCGATAAACCCAATACGTCCAATCTCAGCGACAGAACCTTTCCCGGAAACATCTACCAAAAACAATTTTTTGTACTTAAGATGACTGGCAAGGATAATCGTATTTAAACTGAAGCCGTGGTCAACTACAATCGCATCGAATTTCCTTCCCTTAAGCCCTGCAATACCTCCCTGCTCTATAACCTCAACGCCGAAATCGTATGCCTTCGCTATGCCTGGTGTGTTTTTGGTAATAAGTGTAATATGGCTATATGGCAGATATTTCTTCACAGCCTCAAGAGACGTGTAAATCCATGAATAATTTGATATGAGCGCTATATCTTTTACCTTATTCATGCCGGAACATTGTCCTTCTTAAAAAATTCGGCCATAAAACTAAAAAGGCTTCTAATCTCCTCTTTCGTCACCGAAAGGAAAATCCAACCAAGCAAAACAGCAATCTTGATTAAAAAAGCAAGTAAGTCACCATCCGGTATAGCCAATAATAAAGCGAGAACTGCTAAACTCAACACAAGGCTCCTTATATTATGTTTAGTAAATGAAAAACCTGTATCAAGATGGAAATATGCTGCCTGAGCTACGACAAATAATATATTCGTCAGGGCTATCGCTATATTGAAACTCCTGAAATCCACAAACGGAATAATTCTCAAGACGAAATAGGAGCCAAGAAGCGCTACATTGTACCCTATAGTCTGTATCCATATAATACCATCGAACTTTTTCCGCGCGATTAACGAGGTATTAAACATGTAGAAAAGCACAAAGAATATGTCACCAATAGCCTGTATGGCTAAAAGATCGTAGGCCTTCATAAATTCGCTGGAGAAAAGTATGAGGATCATATATCTTCTGAATATTATGCATAAAGCCGCTATGGCAGTGGAAGCGAATATCGCAAACCGAGCAAACTCGTTCAAAGAGCGATTTACATCCTTTTTTTCACCTAAGGCGCACATCTCGGGATAGAAATGGCCCCAGAGGGCATTGGTGACAAAAGGAAGATAATATGCGCTTAAAGCATACGCTACCTGAAAGAAACCGTTCGCCTCTATGCCGTATTGTTTCAGGAAAAGGCCTCGTATAAAAAGCATGACGAGCATTGTTACGTTCCCCGGTAGGAAAGACATCACGCTGTACTTAAAAAGCTCAACTGAAGCCGCTCTTGCTTCTCTTCCTCTAAGAAGCGAAAAATTATATCCTGGCACAAACGAAAGCCGCTTCCTCAAAAAATATAGCGAGAAAAGAAAGCTTAAAAGACCAAGCGTTATTATCTGAACGAATATGCCATCCAGCCCAAAGAAATAAACCGAAACGACAAGAATCGCAAGGCCGACTGCTGTATACAATATGGTGAGTTTCGTATAATCAGCTATCTTGCCAAATGCATAGAATATCGGGGTGGCCATCCCTAGAAGATACACTGCAAAAGGAGTTGTAAGCGCGATCCCAACAAAATACGGCCAGTATTTGGCGTCGGCGAACACAAACTTTGTGAGCGGAACGGTAAATGGCAAAACGGCTACTATAAAAAGCATCGCCGCTATGAACTGAAAGGTATTGGCGCTATCAGTCACCAAAGGAAGAGAGGCCCTGTCATTTTTTGCCAGTCTCTCAGACACGCCTTTTGTGACTCCCATAGCTATATTAAGAGAGCAAAGCTGCACGGCAAAGACTGAAAACATCTGGGCCTGACCGGCAAGGCCTATGCCTATAGGCCCAAGCTGCCAGGCAAGGAACTTGGCGCGTATCAAGCCAGCGAATATCTTGATCAGAGTCGCCACACCCATCACAGATGTTATTTTAAGTATCTTCTTCATAATATGCCGATAAGCTCATCATATATCTTCTTTTCATTCTCAATAGAATACCTTCTGGGATAACGCGATTCGGCATACCGCCTGCAGTATGCCCGCATATCATTACGCAGAGACTCATTAGTCAGTATGGCAATCGCCTTTCTGGCAAGTTCATCAATATCACGAAACGGCACAATATAACCCATCTTACCGTTTTCGATAAATTCCGGATGCCAGTCGAAATCATAGGCCACAATAGGCGTTGAAGCAAGCGCCGCTTCCAAAAGCGTAACGCCTCCATGCGGAGCCAGAAGCACATCTGCGGTGTAGAAAAGGTCTGTAAGCTCATCGTTGTTTCGGCTGCCAAGGAAAAGCACGCTATCGCCAAGGCCCATAAAATTCGCGGTCGTCTTTAACTCTTCTTTCATAGGACCGTCCCCCGCCATAACTAACACGGCGTTAGAAACAGCCTTCTTAACTAACGCCATTGCCCGGATGGCGTCTTCGGGATATTTCACGGGATGCAGTCTTCCCACATAAAACAGGGCCTTTTTACCTTCTATCCCCAGTTCTTTTCTTCGGTCTTTTCTTGAAGAGACCGCCGCATAGTGCCTTTCGGCAACACGCACGCCGAAGGCTCTGTATTTCCCGGTACATGAGAAAGGAAAATAGGGGGAATTCCTGTAAAGATTCCTGTCGGCCATAATCAAATTGGCGGCTCTCATAATAATCCTTTCGAAAAACCTCTCCAGGCCTCTGGAAAAGAATATCGGAGAAGACGTCTTGCCCAGCCCTTTATACTTCATATCAAAATCCGAATTTAGATGAAGCACATACGGCAGTCTGAAAAGCCTCGCCATGATAAGGGCATTCAAACCCAAAAGATGCGGGTCATGCGATTTCACAAAAGTTATATTAGAGCGCCATATAGTCCCGAAGGCTATACCAAGAGCCTTTAGCTCCACAAGCAGCATGCTGACCCTACAAAATCCAGCCTTATAGATCGCATTATCAGGGTGGGCAGCCAAGCTATGGAAGAACACCCTTTCATTCAAGATTTCAAATCTGTCATGCCCATTTGCGTAATCAAAATATATATAGTGGTCCTCATTAATGTAATCATCGAGGAAAAGATCCTCGAACATGCCGTCGTATTTATTGCTTATAAGATCGCATATAGCAAACGAAAAACGATTTACAGGCATACCTGGTTTAAAGCGCCTTTTGCCCAGAAGAGCCGACACTCCCATTACCGCCAATACACAGACGGCAAAGAGAATGGCAAACACGAAAAATGCTGCTATATCCAATGCTTTTATTAATGTCTTCATCTATTGCCTACGAGCGCATAGCGACTCCAATATACAAGCCAGCTGGGCCGCCCTATTCCTCCTGGTGAGCCTGATTATCTCCTCCGGATTACTTCTGCACTCAGTCGTTCCTCTGAGGATGTATTCCTCATATAATTGCAAAATAGCGTCTTTTAATTCGGTTTCATTTTCGGCGATCACACCGCTTTTGGTTCTTCTTATAAGATCCGCTACTATACCGCTTTTAGCCGCCATGGCCAGTATAGGCCTACCTGAGCCTATGTAGTCATAAAGCTTCGCTGAATACCATCCTTCCCCGCCTTCTCCCCGCCACTGGATAAAAAGAAGCGCGTCGGAAGATCTCTGTATCTCTAATGATCTTTCGTAAGAGACCATGCCGGATTCCTTAACAATATCATGCAAACCGAAAGATTGCGATAGCTTCTCCACATCAGGTTTATCATAACCGAATACACACAAATAAAGTTCTATTTTCCGCCTATCGATCTTCCCATGCGCAACTAAATCAGCGACCGCTTTGAAAAAAGGCTCAAGCGGCTGATGATCTTTATGAAGTTTGCCGGTATAACTTATTGTAAACTTAGCATTTTTAGAAAAACCTATTCGCCCGAAATCCTCTTCGTCAAAACCATTTTCTATCACGCTGACCACGCCCCTATTATCTCTAAGCGACTTCTTAAGCCGCTCAGCCCAAGGCTCAGAGACCGTGATAACGGAATCGGCATCCTTCAAGATGCTCTTCTCCATTATTCTCAAAGCGGCTTTTTTTATAAATGACCTGGGCCTGAAATGGTCCTCTGCCCAAAGATCGCGAAGATCAGCTACCCATGGCATTCCGGAAAGCGTTTTCAGTTTTCGCGCGACAAGATGGGCAGTTTCGGGTGGAGATGTGCTGAATATCACATCAACGCGCTCCTGCTCAATTATCCTCTTACCCTCCTCCAAGGCAAGAGAGTACCAGCCTATTTGGTCATCAGGCATAGTCACCATTTCTCGCACAAACGAAACTCTTTTGGCCGGCTTTTTAGGACGCAAGTATGTCTTAAGCTCGCTATCGTCAGCGGTTGTAATTCTTGACACGATGCGCTTGAGGCTTCCTATAACATCCTTATAATCGGTCCTGAAAACCTTGGTTCCGTTGAGCGCGTATTCCGATTCCGCATCACCGGCCAAAGGCTTGCCCGCCTTAACGGTTAAAACAAGAGGACTCCACCCATACTCGGGCAGAAACTTCGCGAATTTGAAAGCCCTCATCGTTCCAACGCCTTCCATAGGAGGCCATGCGTAAGATATCATCAACACTTTTTTTACGCTCATAGACCTAGATCAACACCCCTTTATTATCTGGACATACTCTGCATGGACCGGGAAGCTTTTCGGCGTCTGATGAGAGGAAGACGTTCCTCATGCGCCTGAAAAAAGCATTATTCCAAATCTCTTCATCGCGGTAGTTTCCATTGCCTTCCATATTTAACAGCATCATAGAGCAACTGGAGATATTGCCATCCCCGTCAAACCGAACCTGCGAGAAGTGTGAAACGCACTTATTTTGACGCAACGTCTTATCTATAAGCGGCGGCAATGTGAATTTTCTCCGTACCAAAGGCGGATATGCGTTCATGATAGATCTAATTTCCCTTCTTATCTTTGGGTCGGCCATGAGAGAGCGCTCTTCAGCGGTCAGCCCTTCAACGGGACATGGCAGAAAATTACATAAGAAGGTATGGTCGACGCCCAGATTCAGGCTCGTTTGGATCATGTCTGGTATGTACTTATAATTTTGCCTATCTACTATGAAAGACAACTTAACTTTAAGTGGCGAATTGCGCCTATTCCTCTCATCTACCAAATTCTTAATAGCTCGGTATATCTTGGCATAATAATTTTCATCCATACCTGTCATTCTATTGAATTCTTTAGCGTTATGGCCATTTATACTTATTGTTATCCCGTCTAATTTAGAATTTAAGATATTGTCGAGATTATCCTCTATTGTAGTGCCGTTCGAGAAGGTCTTAACCGTCATATGACGCATCGCGGCATAGTCGACCATCTTAAAGAAGTTCTTATTAAGCATAGGTTCGCCGGAACCTATTATTTGCACATTCAACGCATTTTCAAAACGGTCTATGATCTCCTTGAACATGGCAAAATCCATGTCCCTGGTAGTCGTCTGGGCATGCTCGTAATCAGCTGGCACTCGTTTCGAGTGAGTTGGACACATATCGCACGAAAACGTGCAGCGTGAAGTCGCGACTATCGAGATGGTAACGGGATCATAGTCGAGAATCTCTTTCCGCGCTGACATTCTATACTTTAGGTAGTTGAACTTTTGCGAAAAGGTTAGATCTCGCATCAATACGCCCGCTATGTCTTTTACTTTATTCATCATGGCTTTTTGTCTATAAACTTTCTAAGCCAGAGTTCAAGATTTACCCAGCTCCATATTGTAAAATGGGCATCCGGCTCATACCCCTTTACAAAACGATCAAACTTTTCGAGTACTTGCTTTTGGTCAAAATAGGGACGCCTGGCAAACTCACTGGACGAAAGGAGTTCGAATACCTTACCTTTAAGATCGAATTTAAACCACCTTGCTAGAGGCGCGGCGAATCCCATCTTGTCGGTTCTGTTTCTGACTTCGGCCGGAAGAATATCTTTCAGGGATCGACGAAGAATGTATTTTGTCACGCCGTCCCTTATCTTGTACTCCGGCCCGATCGAGAACATGAATTCAACGATCCTGTAATCAAGAAACGGCGCGCGCGATTCTACTGAATGCGCCATGCTTGAACGGTCGTCAACATGCAGAAGCGATGGAAGCGGCGATATCTTGAACGCGTTGTAGAGCTCGTTATTCAAGATACCTTTGAACCTCTTCTCTGTCGATATTCTGTTAAAGCTGGCTGACGCGAAATCCTTGTTCAAATAGTCAGGTATGGCTTTACCCGCGCCGGCACCGACCAGCGCCTTGGCTCTTTCCGGCATCGTATAAGACAACATAATCCTCGCTACGGGAGCAGCTATTTTTCTAATGCCGTTTGTCTCCTTGTAAATTGTCATCTCTTTCTTTGCCTGAGCCCACTTACCGGAATAAATAAGATCAGCAAAAAGATATAGATAATACTTATTGTATCCCGCAAGTGTTTCATCACCGCCCTGACCCGTCAAGAGAACTTTAACGCCCTTTTCTTTTGCGAGTTTCATAACATACCACTGCGGGAAGATGCTGAGCGTGCTGTAAGGTTCATCCTGATGCCAGATAATATCTTCGATATCGTCAAAAAGCCTTTCGGGCTTGGCGAATATGAAATTCGCGTGCGCTCCCGTTCTGTCCAGGACCGGCCGGATAAACCGCCTCTCGTCACACTCCTCTTCGGTATCAAAGCAGGATGAAAAAGCCTCAAGCCGAGATCCTTCCAACAGACGCGCTGCCACGCAGGCTATCGAAGATGAATCAAGCCCGCCGCTTAAGCTAACCCCAAGCGGAACATCGCTTCGCAGCCTCAGTCTTACGGAATCTTCAAAAAGCTCATAAAACCGGTGGAAGGCCTCTTCCTCATCTCTGAATCTCAGCCTTTTGGCAGGATCGGGGCTCCAGTATCTGACCTGCGTAAACTTCCCATTTTCAAGACTAAGTTTAGCATAGTGGCCGGCTTTCAACTGCCTGATACCTTTGAAAAACGTCCTTTCTGATATATCGATATAACCGTAACCGGATGCCACGTAATTATATATCGTCTTATCATCAGGCTCCGCCTTGACTTGCGGATGGGCCAAGAGAGCCTTGATCTCGGATGCGAATATGAAAATATCCCTGTCAGAATAATAATAAAATGGCTTTACCCCAAACCTGTCCCTCGAGCAGAATATTTCGCGTTTCTTTGGATCGTATATGACGAAAGACCACATCCCATTAAAGCGGTTCAGGCAGTTAGTTCCCCACTTCTCATAGGCATGTAATATTACCTCTGTATCGCTCTTAGACTTAAACGTAAAACCGAGCCTAATAAGCTCATCACGAAGTTCGCGATAGTTATATATCTCACCATTATGCACTATAACAGCGCCTGAGGAGTCGCTTGTCATGGGCTGAGAGGCGTCTTTGGAAAGGTCTATAATAGAAAGCCTCGCGTGACCAAGCCCCACAGGACCGTCAACATACATGCCCGTATCATCAGGCCCGCGATGGCGCTGAATATCTACCATTGCCCTTAACACAATTTCGGATGCTGGATATTTATTCAGATTTAACAAACCTGCTATTCCGCACATTACTTTTCGCTCTTCTTTCTTGCTATTATAAGCACATTCCGTCCGGTCAAGCCTCGCGCCCTGTCGTAGACCAGGCAAAAAGGCACCAGCGGTAGCACCATCGCCCTTTTCAGCTGCCCTAGTATACACGTTAGATGACTTGCCTCGCTGCCGCTGCCGCCATCTTTCGCTGTCCCAGCTCGGTTTTTCTCGATCTTCGCGATAATTCCAAAACGCACCTTCTTTATCAGTGAGTTGACCGTACTCTTTACCGTCAGAGGCTCATAGAGGCGGACAATCACTTCAAATCCCGCCGCCTCCATAAGCTTGCGCAGGCTTCTGTTGTCCCACCAAGAGAGATGGTGAGGCGGCCTGTCCCACTCTTCCCGCGTCGAATAACATAGGGACTGACGGCTTTGGCTAGGCACGGATAAAACTAACAAGCCGTCTTTATTCATCATCTTCGCGGCGGCCCTGACAAACCCAAGGGGATCGCTCAGGTGCTCGACTATATGGAATGCACATACAGCGTCAAATTTCTCGCGGGGAAAATTCGCTGCAAATTGATCGAGGGTGCATTTATAGACTTTTTCGTCTCCGAGCCTCGCCTTAGCTATCCTTAAAGCGTTTTCATTGATATCAACGCCTATAGCGTCATGCCCCCTCTGTTTGGCGATATAAAGAAAGCGGCCATCGCCGCAGCCCGCCTCGAATATCCGTTTTTTACCGTGCAAGAAGCCCACGGCCTTACCGAACTCCCACCTGTCGATGTAGTAATCTTCGGGTGATATGTTCTGATATTCTTCATCGCTTAGAGGCCTCATCGGATCTGAGAACACAACTGAACACGACGGGCATTTATAAAGACTGTAGATCCGGCCGTTTTTGCCCTCATACGACTCTACATATTTTGAATCATCTTTTCCGCACAGGATACAATTCATACTATTTTGCCCCGCACTTATCATGGTGTAGGATGTTTCGTTATATAATCTGCCAAGATCGCGGCAAATTTTTCATTACCTTTTTTAGAAAAATGAACGTAGTCGTAAAAGCAGGAATCGTCGAAATCTTCATCCAGAACTTCAGCCACAAAATCCGCACCTTCTGCGGCACAAACTTGTTTCATTTCATTGTTATACAATTTCATAGTAGCACCAAGATCTCTCATCTTGACATATGGTATCCAGAAAAAAACTTTGTCTCCTTCCATAGCATCCCTCGCCAACCTCTGTTCATTTATTATTTGGGGAACCATTATGGGCCGGATACCTTGGGCCCTGCATAGCGCTAAGATGAGTTTCAAATTACGAGCATATAAAAGGAGGGACCTCTTGTCCGGCTCGACAGTAAATTTCGAAGGTGTGCCTTCTATACTATAGCCGCCGTCTGGATCCTTAATTAGAAAGGTATTAACGATTTTTCGCAGGAATCTCAATGTCGCTGATTTATTCCCAAATTTGAATAAATATAGTACAAGATTGTCATATTGTGAGCGGCCGTGAAAATCAGAATAATCCGGCTTAAGGCCTTTGACGTGCATATTGCGCATGTCATTCCAGCCTTCGTAATAAACACATATATCGGGTGAGATATCAGAAAGCCAAAGCGCCGTTTGAATTAGATTCTCGACCGTCGTATAGCCGGGAACTCCCATATTGATAACTTCATACTTAGAGCCGAGTATTTTTTCCAGATAATATGGCCATGTCTGGTCATCGGAAACGCCTATGCAGTAGGTAGATGACCCGCCTAGTACAACCACCCTTACCCTGCCCTCATCCTTGGTTTGCCGAATCTCCGCGCCGCGCATCCCCAGAGAATTATTGGTAAAAGTTATCCCGTTCTTTGAGGTAAACGTTGCGCCAGGCTTCGGAACCCCGACAAGATAAGGATGTTTCTTGAATAAATAATGGTGTGGTTCCTCCTCGGCCAAAAACAACCATTTGTTTGCCGTTACCCTGTAGGCTATCTGACAGGTAATCTCGATGCCGATCAGAAGAACAGCTATGTACAGCAGTATCCCTAAAAAACGAAGGATGCCTTTTCTCATCTATTATCCCTTAAAAACTCTCTTATCTTCTCAACGATATAATTCATTTCCGCTTTATCGAGCTCAGGATACACCGCAAATGAAAGGGTCTGCTCCGATGCCTTCTCCGACTCTTTCAGGTCGCCCTTCCTGTATCCAAGATTTCGATAGCACTCTTGCAGATGCAGCGGTACCGGATAGTATGTCCTAGCTTCGATGCCGCTTGAATTCAGGTACCTGGACAGCTCCTCCATCCGGTTTTTGAGTCTTATCACATAAAGATGGTAAGTATGGACATTGTATTCTGGGACGTAAGGGCATACTACTGGCAGATCCTTCAGCTTCTCATTATAATAGGCGGCGTTCTTCCGGCGGGCTTCGAGCCATCTGTCGAGATACCTGAGCTTAACGCGCAGGACCGCGGCCTGCAGGTTATCGAGTCTTGAGTTCATTCCTATCTCTGAGTGAATATACCTCTGGGCGCTGCCGTGCACCCTGAGCATCCTAATCCTATCCGCAACCTTTTTATCATTGGTGACCACCATGCCGGCATCACCGAAAGCCCCGAGGTTCTTCGACGGAAAGAAGCTGAGGCACCCTATGTCTCCCATGGATCCGGCCTTTCGGCCCTTGTAGGTAGCACCTATAGCCTGCGCGGCATCCTCTATGACTTTAAGCTTATGTTTCCTGGCAATCGACAATATCGGGTCCATGTCAGCGCACTGCCCGTAGAGATGAACCGGTATCACTGCCTTTGTTTTGCTGGTGATCGCCTTTTCGATAAGCGCGGGGTTTATGTTGTAGGTCTGCGGGTCTATATCTACGAAGATCGGTTTGGCGCCGACTATTGAAATAGCCTCAGCGGTGGCGAAAAAGGTAAACGGAGAAGTGATGACTTCGTCTCCGGTGCCTATCCCCAGCGCCTTCAGCGCCAATATGAGAGCATCTGTGCCCGAGGCAAGGCCGACACCGTATTTTGTGCCACAATAAGCGGCCGTTTCGGCTTCAAACGCGCTAACATCCTCGCCGAGTATGAAATTCTGGTTATCTATAACGTTCTTTACGGACTTATCGACTTCGGACTTTATGAACTGGTATTGCTTTTTAAGGTCCAATATCGAGACTTTCATAGAAGTCTTTTCTTTAGATACCTGGTTTGCGGACGTAACCATCAAGCTCCCTCCCTCATCCCGTTAAGAATGATACTGCGATGTTTGTTAAGTGACCTTTTTATATAACCTTTCTTTTCAAGGGCTAATAACTTATCAACCGCTGACTTATACGATTGAATGCTGCACCCTTCTTGTATTTCCCTTATATAAGGCGAGATAGAGTTCTTCTCTATGTATGCCTTGATATAGTCGTATACCTCTTTCTGCTTTTGGGTAAGCATGTACTTTTCCATATTGCGCTCTCCTTTTATTATATTATAACAATATATTATTATATTTCTTCATATATAGGAAGCTGAAATATTACCATATTTTAAGCTTCGTGTCAATTAAATACTGGCTTTTTCTTATAATATCCTGCCTTTATGCGTATAATAAGAGTAGGCTATATAGGATTACTACTGCTTGAGGCATTTGCTGCGCAGGGTTGCCTGATATAGAATTTTGCCAAATATCTCGTTACCTTTACGGTTGAAGTGATAATCATAATCATAATAGAGGGCTGAATCCGCATCAGGATATTCCCTAATAGAACTAACATCAACAAATTCTACGTCCTCTTCCGCGCAAAGGCTTCGTAAGATATTTGTGATTTCGGCGAGCCTATCCTTACCACCTGAATAAAACCTTTTAGACGCAACATACCATTTATCGGGAACAAAGAAAAGAGCGGCCACCATGCCCTGCTTTCTCGCAAGACGTGAATACTCACCAAGATTCTTTCGCAAGAACTCAAGAAGACGGATATCAGAGAACTCGTCATTAAGAGTGCAGGGAGTGTCGCAAGAGCTTATTAGCCCCAACTTGAGGGCCAGTTCTGAAAGCGTTTTGTTTCTTTTGACCTTATCAATTATGAAACCGTAACTTAAAAGATGGTAGCGAAGATAATCTTTAAGCTCTATGAAAAAATGCCTTTTTATCTTTTCCGCGGCTTTTATTTTCAGCCCCGGAAGCCCCATTTCAACAGCAGATTTAGCTAACCCCTCGTCTTCCAAGCTTTCCAAGATATCACCGCCATGTAATCCCATCATTATCACATCCGCTTTATATATGCCGGCCAGTTCCTTCGCCAGCTCGATATAATCAACCAATGAATTAGCCGGGATACCGGCATTTATGACCTCGTATTTACCTTCGCTGGCAAGTTCTTTTTCAAATACCTTGGGATAGGTCTGGTCATTTTCCACGCCGTGCCCGAAGGTAAAAGAATCTCCCAATATTATGATGCGTTTTGTTTGCGGCGGCACATCAAAGGTAAAGTCCCTGTCACGGAACCCTTTACTGTTGGACTTTATGAGGTATGAAAACTCCCTTCCTTTCACACGGTATTGTCTGTTAGGCAAAAGCCTGTAGCCTTTTCCGCTCGGAGCGCGCGCAAATATATCTTTAGAAAGATATATAGTCCTTTTCTCATCGCGATGGACCCTGAAACGTAGATACAATTCCAGTCCTGTTAAAAATAAGGCCATGGAAAGTACGACAGAAGCAAGGAATGTTGCGATGGCGAAGATCGAATTCTTACTCTTTGCTGCCATATAAGTTTTCTTTTGCGAAAGGAAAGCCTTTTATCGCCTCAAATATGGCCGAGGCGATTATCGCTTGCCCTCTATCGCCTACATGGACAGCGTCAAAAAATATAGTATCGGGATAAGGATCATAAAGAGCCATAAAATCCAGGAAAGCGAACTTATCTGACTTGGCCATCTCAGCGAGGCGTTCCCTTGCGTTTATAAACATGGGTTTTACGATGGGCTGAAGAGCCGGCGGTTCTGAAGCCAGGATGTATTTTTCGTCCTCCGATGGATCTTTTTTAAAATAAAGGTTTGGCTGCAGTATAACGACGGGCTCTATTCCTAAACCGCGCAGTATCCTTACCATCTTTCTTATGTTGCTAAGGTAGGCATCGACGCCCGCCGGATTTGAGGAGAGTTTATTAATAGATTCCGCCTTCCTTTTTTCTTCCAGCCTATTCATAATAAGCTTGGTAAGTCTAAAATTCTTCAATCGCTTGTTCAGGAAAAGCTTGGTCGGCGAAACCTTAAGGGCTTTTTCAATCATCTCAAACCGCCATGGATAGTTTGGCCGCCTGTCGTTTATTACAGAGCCGACTATGTCATTGAATCCATCAAAGATTACCACCATATCCGGTTTAAGGTCGATAAGCTCGGTAACTATAAGAACGAGCTCCTGGGCAGAAATCGCCGAGGCAAGCCCGGCGTTTATCACCTCGAACTTTTTGTTCCTGGATTCGGTGTTTAGCAACTTCTCAAGAACTCTGGGAAATGCTGTTTCGTCGCTTGATGAACCGTATCCCATCGCACCGCTTCCTCCGACAATGATTATCCTGAAGGTGCCTTCTGGCTTTTCTTTTGACACCTCAGCGCCGCGAAAACCGAAAGAATTTATATTGATCGTGTGCGAATGAAAATTCGGCTTCATGCGAAAAGCAAGATACGGAACGACCACAAGGTCTGTTGCAGCCCTATACTCAGCTATCTGCTGGGGTGAGAGCATTGCTGAGATGGCCTTATTTTCTTTGTTCTCCCTGGCTTTCTCCGCAATCTTTTCGAACACTTTAAGGCATCTGTCCAGAAGCATAAAGAACAGCACAACAACAACGAACGCGAATAGTATCTTTTTGCTTAAGGTGAGGCTTTTCTTTTGCGTCATGCCGGCTACCTCCAGAACGGAAGCGGTTTGTTGAAACGAGGCGAGGCCGGGAAACCCATGAGGGCAGCTCGGGTCCGCAAGGTAAGATAACGCGCCAACCGCCCTATTCCCTCTTTCCCGCTCAAACCGATACCGCCTTTAAGCTCTTTCCACATCGTTTTTGCCCGCTCTCCGACTATAACGCGCGAAGAATCCATGGTTGGGCGCGATGCCGTCATACTGGTCCTGCGCACCCGTACGATGGCAAGCTCCTCATCGAGGCAGAGGAAACGACGACCCGCAAACGCCAGTTTAAGAAAAAAATCCCAATCCTCATGGCTCTCAAGCGATGTGTCAAACCTCAGGCTGTCAAGACAGACGCGCCGCAAAATTACCGTTGAAACATGTATAAAATTACTTCTCTTCAAGAAAAACAAAAGGTCTCCGGAAAGCCGGGCATATGTGGAAGGAAAAGTCTCTTCTTTCTTGCCGTCGTAAAAATACCGCCAGCCGCTATAAATAACATCATAACCAGGATGTTTTTGGAACGCTCGCACTTGTCGCTCTATCTTGTCCGGCAAAAACATATCGTCCGCGTCAAGAAAAGCTATGTACTCGCCTGTCGCCTCTTCCAACCCTCTGTTGCGACTGGCTGGAAGCCCCGCGTGTCTCTGTATTATACATCTTAACTTACCTTCTCCGCTGTAACGCTCTAAGACTCCTGAAGTTTCGTCTGTAGAACCATCATCGATGATGATAATCTCGATATCTCCAAAGGTCTGCGACAAAACACTATCAACAGCCTCCGCGATATAGTGGGCGCAGTTATATGTTGGTATTATGACGCTCACCGCCGGCATCAGATACGCCCTTCCTTTATCATCCTAAGCAGGTCCAGTTTATGTCTTCCTGGATACCTGCCTACCAAATCCCTGAACATACGCAGGAATCGCCTGTTATGCCTGTTAAACAACGCCTTATCCATCCGCTCCATGATCTTCGTTCTTAACGGCAGCTTCCGAGACTCAGCAACAGCGGTTTTGAGGAACGCATAATCGACGCCTTTTATCTTCGGCTTGTCCTCTTCCGGTATAGGCACGACGTCCTCATGGTCGTCGATAAGCGAAAGGTTCTTCTCCTTGCAGTAATCATATAAATAGCTTCCCGGATGAGGAGTGAAGAAAGCGGCGCTCGCCCTGTACGGCTTTATCTTCTTTATCATCCTCACCGTATCCCACGCCTCAGCGTTCGTTTCCGTCGGAAGGCCGAGCATGTAATTGGCAAATATCCTGATGCCGTTTGAGTGGCATATCCTAGCGGCTTCAAGGTTCTGTTTTAATGTGACTCCCTTTGATATAAACCTAAGGACTCGATCATTGCCGCTTTCAAACCCTATCTGGGCCATCCTAAGGCCAACATGGGCAAGCTTACGTATCATATCAGGGTGCCTGCAGATGATGTCAGCCCGCGTCTGGCATATGAAGGGCAGCCTAAAACCGGCTTGCCTGTAGGCATCGCAAAACTCCATAACCCATTTTTCGTCCTCCGTAAAGCAGTCGTCATGGAACATGAAACTTTTCATTCCGTAAATATTCTCAAGTTCTTTAAGCTCCGCCATGACAGAGGCTATGCTCCTGCGTCTAGAACCCTTGCCATGAACCATCTTGCTTGCAGGGGCGCAGAATCGGCAGTTATAACTGCAGCCACGTCCGGCCATGATGGTGAAAAAAGGCATCGGCATGAAGAAATCCCACGGGGACTCAAGACAGTCAAAAAGATACCTGTCGATATAGGGAAGCTCGTCCATCGGCATTTGCTCGCCAAAGATAACTTTCTGGGCCTTCTTACCGCTTTTTATACTCTCCAAGAGAGATACAAAGGCCTTTTCCCCCTCGCAACGTACTATGTAGTCAATCTTGGGATTAGACGTAAGTTCTTCTGGGGCTATTGTGGGATGAATACCCCCTACTATGATAACGGCCCGTGGATTTACTTCTTTTATTATATCAACCGCCTTAATCGCATAAGGAAAATCTGGGCTCATGATGGTAATAGCGGCTACCTCGATCTTTTTTGATTCGACCTCGCGGCGGAAATGATCCCATCCGCTCAGTATGCTTAAGTCTATTAACTCTGTCGCAAAACCTGCCATCTTTGCACAGGCTGATAGATAGCAAAGGCCATGGTGGATGTTCCTGAGCAGTGTTTCCCCGCTGGATGCCTTAAAGCCAGATAGCGCTATGGAAGGATAGATGAAAGTTACTTTCATGTCTTTATCTGACGGCTGACCTGAAGTATGCTATAGTCCGGTTAAGACCAGACTCGAGGGCAACTTTTGGAGCCCACTTAAGAGCCTTTTTGGCCATAGAAATATCGGGGCATCTGACCTTAGGATCGTCAACGGGCAGTTCCTTAAATATGACTTTGCTTTTGGAACCTGATATCCTTATCACCGTCCTAGCCAATCCCAAAAGCGTCATCTCGTGCGGATTTCCGATATTGACCGGTTCAGTAATACCGGAATTTATAAGTTTATATATTCCATCCACCATGTCTGATATATAACAGAAACTTCTTGTCTGCCTGCCAGTTCCATAAACGGTAATGGGGCGATTCTTAAGCGCCTGACTTATGAAATTAGGTATAGCCCTGCCGTCATGCTCACGCATCCGAGGGCCATATGTGTTAAATATACGCACTATCCGCGTATCAACCTTGTGGTAGCGATGATAGGCCATCGTCATAGCCTCGGCAAAACGTTTCGCCTCATCATAAACGCCGCGGGGGCCTATAGGGTTAACGTTGCCCCAGTAACTTTCAGGCTGAGGATTGACTAGAGGGTCGCCATAGACTTCGCTTGTTGAGGCAAGAAGGAACGTGGCTTTCTTCTTCATGGCAAGGCCAAGGGCGTTATGAGTCCCTAACGACCCTACCTTGAGCGTCTGTATGGGGTATTTCAGATAATCGGCGGGGCTTGCGGGCGATGCAAAGTGAAGTATATAGTCAAGACCACATTTTATGTCTATGTACTTGGTTACATTATGCTCCAAGAACTCGAAATTCTTATTTTTAAGATTATGGGCAATGTTCTCTATCTTGCCTGTTATAAGGTTATCCATGCAGATAACCTTGCACCCTTTTTCTAGAAAAAGGTCGCAGAGATGAGAACCTATAAAGCCGGCGCCGCCGGTAATCAAAACGGTTTTTTCGCGCATCGCCTGCTCCTGAACCATTCAACCGTACGCTCCAGTCCCTCGGTAAAACCGACTGTCTTTTTCATCTTAAGGAGCCTTCTCATTTTGCTCACATCGGCGCGAGTTTTTCGGACGTCGCCCTTCCTCTTTGGCGCGAAAACAGGCTTTATATCTGTTCCAAGTATCCTGTTTAGTTCCTTTACTATGTCGATAATCGATATCGTGGAGCCACATGCCACATTGAATACCTCGCCCGATATACCAGGCATAACACATGCCCTAAGGTTCGCCTCAACCACATTACCCACATACGTAAAGTCCCTTGACTGTCTCCCATCCCATTCAACGATGGGGCTTTTGCCCTCCATCATTCTGAATAAAAAAGCTGGTATTACAGCGGAGTATTTGGATTCGGGGTTCTGTCGCGGGCCGAAGACATTGAAATATCTAAGCGAGACCGTCTCCAGGCCGAACGTCTTCGCAAAAGTAATGCAATAGTTCTCCGCGGCGAGCTTAGATACGCCGTAAGGAGATATTGGCTTGGGCAGATCTGTTTCCCTCTGAGGAAAGCTTTTGGCGTCGCCATAAGCAGAACTCGATGAGGCGTAGACGACCCTCTTAACGCCGGCCTTCTTCGCCGCCATCAAAAGATTCAATGTCCCAAAAACATTTATGTCATTTGTAGTAAAAGGGTCTTCAACCGATTTCGGGACGGAACGCAAAGCGGCCTGGTGTATCACATAATCAATCCCTTTCATTGCCCTGGCCAGCGTTTTAGCGCTCCGGATATCGCCCTTTATAAATTCCACTTGCCCAAGGAAAGGCTTAAGATTCTCCAGCTTGCCGGTAATCAGATTGTCGATAACTCTGACCCTATTGACCTTAAGAGCAATTCCATTTTCTGACAGATCTTTCTTTCTTACAAGCTCCTCGACAATATTTGAACCTATAAAGCCGGCGCCGCCGGTAACAAGATAGTTTGCCATAAGTTATAGCCTGATTATGTTCTTTCTTTCTTTAATGCCTTTAAGCACGTTGCGTGTATCTATTATGAGCTTCGAATTGGCAACAATTGTATCGTAATCTACGCTGCTGTGGTCTGTGACTATCAGCACGCAATCTGAATTTTTGAAGGTATCCGCAGAAAATTTGGCGCAGGTAAGATTTATATTGTTTATCTTCAAGTATGGAAACAGGGGGTCATAGTAAGAAACATGCGATCCTTTCCGCATCAGTATATCAATCACTTCCAATGCCGGCGATTCTCTAAGATCTTTCACATCTTTTTTATATGCCACCCCAACGACGATTACCTTCGAGCCTTTGAGCGCTTTTCCGCGATCATTAAGGCCTTCGATCACTTTTGTGATCACGTAATGCGGCATCTGCGAATTCACGTAAGACGCCAAGTCAATAAAACGCGCCTCGAAACCATGCACCCTCGCCTTCCACGAAAGATATATCGGGTCAACCGGTATGCAGTGACCTCCGACACCCGGGCCGGGATAGAACGGCATGAATCCGTAAGGTTTGGTCTTCGCGGCGTCTATGACTTCCCAGACATCTACGCCAAGCCTGTCACACATGAGCATTATCTCGTTTACAAGACCGATATTGACGATCCGGAACGTATTCTCAAGGAGCTTCACCATCTCAGCGACTTTCGCCGATGATACAGGCACTATCGTATCTATCGCCTGTTCATAAAGAAGCTTGGCGATCTCCGTTGAATGAGCGGATATCCCTCCTATTATCTTCGGCGTATTCTTGGTATCATACTTTGGATTGCCGGGATCGACCCTTTCGGGCGAGAAAGCCAGATAAAAATCCCTCCCCTCCTTCATGCCGTCTTTCTCGAGTATGGGAAGCATCACCTCCTCTGTTGTTCCTGGATACGTTGTTGATTCGAGAACGACGATCTGGCCGCGCTTCATGTGCCGCTTGATATTTTTTACGGCGGATACGATATAGGAGACATCGGGTTCTCTTGTTTTGTGTAGCGGCGTGGGCACGCATATGATAACAGCGTCGAGGCTTTTTATCACGCTAAAATCGGTGGTTACCCAAAGTGATTTCGACCTTTTGACAAGGGCTATATCCGATTTTGGCACATCGAGTATATATGATTCGCCCCTTTTTATCCTCTTCACACGATCCTCATCGATATCTATGCCCCACACATGAAACCCGCTTTTGGCAAACGTGATCGCAAGCGGAAGCCCTACATAACCAAGTCCTATAATACCTATTCTTGCCTTTTTGCTTGATATCTTTTTCTTTAGTTCACTTATCATGTCGATCCCTTACCTTTTCCTTTCTAATACTAAGCACCATGTACTCTTTCAGCGCCTCTTTCCAACTACGCATCCTATACCCCGTGTATTCAGCAAACTTTGAACAGTCCATGGCCGACATCGCGGGACGCCTCGCCGGCCTGTTAAGCTCTTCCGAAGATATCGGCAAAACCCGCGCCGTCGAGCCGGATAATCTTACTATCTCCCTGGCATACTCGAACCAGGAAACGCTTCCTGAGTTAGATACGTGATAAATGCCGTAACCATTCAGCCGCGATTCGCTGTTCGTCAGTTTTTTGAGCAACGCATGCATGGCACAGGCCAAATCCACCGTATATGTCGGCGACCCTACCTGGTCATCCACTACCTTTAGGACCTTTTCGGCCCTGGCCTTCGCGGCTATCGTATCCACAAAATTCTTGCCGTTCTTACCGTATAACCAGCTTGTCCGGATAATATAGTGCTTTTTGACATTCTCTCGGACAGCGATTTCTCCTTTGAGTTTTGAGTCGCCATAGACGTTCAAGGGCGCCGGCTTGTCATCTTCTTTATAAGGAGAGCTCTTTTTCCCGTCGAACACAAAATCGGTGCTTATATATATCAACGTCGCCCCCGCCGCTTCGCAGGCAAGCGCCACATTCTTAGTGCCTTCTGAGTTTATCTTATATGCCCTGTCTTTAGCGAGCTCGCAACCGTCTACATCGGTCATGGCCGCCGCATGCACAACAAAATCCGGATCAGCCTCGGCTATCACATCTTCGATGGATTCCCTCTCGGTGATATCCTCCTTATAAAATCTCCCGATCGTCGATTGCCGATTTTCGACCAAATCAGTGCCCTCAACCTCATAGTCGGCACATAGTTCCTTCCAAAGATCACACCCGAGCATCCCGCTCGAACCCACGATCAATATCTTATTTCTTTTCGACATGCGATCAACCGCTCGGCCCACGCCCTATTACCGGAATACCATGCGACCGTCTCTTCAAGCGCCTTTCTGAATTTATGGCGCGGCCTCCATCCTAGAGCCTTGATCTTGGTCACATCGAGAGCGTAGCGCTTGTCATGGCCGGGCCTGTCTTTTACGTATTCAATAAAGCTTTCGTCCTTGCCGAGAATTGAAAGAAGCATTCTGGTAAGTTCTATATTAGTGATACCGCCGCCAGCGCCTATATTGTAAATCTCGCCGGGCTTTCCCTTATGCATTACGACATCTATCGCCTCGCAATTGTCGATAACAAAAAGCCAGTCACGGATATTCATGCCGTCAGCATATAGAGGCACTTTTTTGCCGGCCATCAGGTTTGTGATAAAAAGAGGGATTATCTTCTCAGGATATTGATACGGTCCGAAATTATTTGAGCTGCGGGTTATTATGACCGGCACCCCGAAAGTTACAAAGTATGACCTGGCTAAAAGGTCTGCCCCCGCCTTACTCGCGGAATAAGGGCTATTAGGCTCAAGGGGATCGGTCTCTTTGGACAAACCTTCCTCTACGCTACCATAGACTTCGTCTGTGGAAATCTGAAGGAATAGCCTCGTGCCAAACTTCCTGGCCGCTTCGAGAAGCGTATAGGTACCGAATATGTTGGTCCTTATAAACTCCGATGGATCCTTTATGGACCTGTCGACATGAGACTCGGCCGCGAAATTTATTATCACCTCGCAATCCTTGGCAAGATTCTCCACCACAAACGAATCCGCTATATCGCCTTTTACAAACTCATAATTCTCATTATCTTCTATATCGCGGAGGTTCTCAAGATTGCCGCAATAGGTAAGCTTATCGAGATTGACAATCCTGTAATCCGGATGTTTATCGAGAAGGTATCGTATGAAATTGGAGCCGATGAATCCTGCGCCGCCGGTAACCAATATTCTTTTCATAGCTCAAATCCAAAAATCAAAATCCAAAAATCAAAATCATAGACAAATATCCCAAGTTTTTAATTTTAGGTTGTCGTTTTAATGCTTTGATTTTTGGATTTAGGATTATTCTCCTTCCTGGCAACGAGATTGTTCGCCCTCAAAAGCGACTCGAATGTCCCTGCGTCCGTCCACCACCCATCCATCACGCTGTATTCAAGCTGGCCCATTTTGAGATAGGCGTTATTGACGTCCGTTATTTCCAGCTCGCCGCGGCCGGAGGGCTTGAGCGTCTTGATTATATCAAAGACCTTGTTGTCATACATGTATATGCCGGTCACCGCGTATTTTGACTTCGGCCTCCTCGGCTTTTCCTCTATCGAGACTATCTTCTTACCTTTAAAACCGACCACGCCGAAACGTTCAGGATCCGGCACCTCTTTTATAAGTATCCTCGCCCCGCGGCCCTGAGCCCTAAAGGCGTCTACATGCCTTTTGATGCTTCTCTCCACGATATTATCACCCAGGATTACAACGATGTTATCATCATCGGCAAAATATCTGGCAAGACTGAGCGCGTCGGCTATCCCGCCCTCCCCTTCCTGATAGGTATAATTGATATGTTTGAGACCGAACTCCTTTCCGTTGCCGAGAAGCCGCAGAAACTCTCCAGCATGCATACCGCCGGTCACTATCAGTATATCCTTTATACCTGCGTCAACCAGCGTCTGAATTGGGTAATATATCATCGGTTTGCAGAAAACAGGGAGCAGATGCTTATTGGTAATCTTGGTTAGGGGATATAATCTCGTGCCAAGCCCGCCGGCAAGTATCACGCCCTTTAGGCCCATATGCTATTTTCTCCAATCATAGGGAATATCGTTCTGGTAGGCGTCCACCCTGAATTCATCGGGTTCCTTTCGGTTATAGGGTATGGTGACTGTGTTTATCACAATCGCCTCGGTATCGCCTACACACTTGAAACCGTGATATACCTCTTTAGGTATATGCACCAACATAGGATCATCGAGGCTGATTAGGAAGTCGTTGATCTCGCCGAATGTGGGAGAGGCCTTTCGCGCGTCATAAAGGGCGAGCCTCATTTTACCGGCTATACACGTGAAGTTATCATCTTGTTTTTTATGGTAGTGCCAGGCCTTTACGACACCAGGATACGCTGTCGTCATATAAACTTGCCCGAATTTTTCGAACATGGGGTCGTCAGCCCTCAATATCTCCATGAGCCTACCACGCTCATCCGGTATGAGCTTCAGTTTTTTGACCTTTACTCCATCTATCATTATCTTCTACCTATTCCAGTGTAATTGAACCCGAGTTTCTTCATATCGTCAGGATTATAGATGTTCCTGCCATCTATGATCACTGCCTGCCTCATAAGCCTCTTTATCTTTTTAAAATCAAGTTCTTTAAATTCGTTCCATTCGGTCGCTATCACAAGGCAATCGCTCTGCCTCGCGGTTTCGTACGCATCTTTGCAGAATTTCACGCCGTGTTTCAATACGGCCTTGGCCTTGGGCATGGCCACAGGATCATAAACTTTTACCTTGACCTTTTGCCCGACGAGCGCCGATATTATATCAAAAGCCGGAGCGTTCCTGATATCGTCCGTGTTGGGCTTGAAAGAAAGCCCCAATACGCCGACCACCTTATCAGGCAGATTCCACAAACGCTCCTCTATCCTTTTTATGACAAGCGCCTTCTGGTCCCTGTTTATCTTCGCGACTTCTTTAAGAAGAGCGAAATCATATCCTGCCCGCTCAGCCATCTTTATGAACGCCGTAAGGTCTTTTGGAAAACAAGAACCGCCGAAACCGATACCGGCGGCCAGAAACTTTTCTCCTATCCTTTTGTCAAGTCCCATCCCTTTCGCCACTTCGACCACATCCGCGCCTATCCTGTCACAGATATCAGAAACAGCGTTTATAAAAGATATCTTCATTGCAAGAAATGAATTTGAAGCGTGCTTTATTATTTCCGCGGACTTTATATCGGTAACTATTATTGGCGCCTTAAGCGGCCTGTAAAGCTTGGTCAGTATATCGCGCGCTTTGCTTGAGCTTACGCCTATAACTATCCTGTCAGGATTCATGAAGTCCTCGATGGCCGACCCCTCCCTTAGAAACTCCGGGTTTGAGGCGACATCGAACTTGATATTATGCTTGTTGAAAGTCTTTATGGTACGTTCTACCCACTCACCGGTGTTTACAGGGACGGTGGATTTTTCCACCACAAGTTTATAAGAACGCATGGAGAGGGCGATCTCTTTAGAGACTTTCTCTACATAAACAAGATCTGCCTCGCCGTTTTCCTTCGGTGGGGTATTCACCGCTATAAAGATGATATCAGAACGGTTAACGCTTTCCTTCAGGTTTGTAGTGAAAGAGAGCCGGGATTCCTTGACATTTCGCTTTATCAGATCGGATAACCCCGGCTCATATATGGGCATACGGTTGGCCTTTAGATCCTTTATCTTGGCCGCATTGTTATCAACGCATATAACTTTGTTGCCCAGGTCGGCAAAACACGCGCCGGTGACTAAGCCCACATAGCCTGAGCCTATTAGAGATATATTCACTCAAGCCCTCTTTCCGCCCGCCACAAAATACGGACTTTTTTCGTCATTAGACTTATTTCTGAAAATTATATCATAATATAAATAATATACTCAAGTGAAAAATAGGCCGACCGAATAGGCAATGGCCCAACGAAGAAGATTACTGCTCTCTTCCCGCCTGGCCAAAACTCGGCTTGGAGTAGGTCTGCTGCAGGCCGATGGGATAATCTGGGAAGGCCTTAAGCTTCATGACAAAATAAAGGCCCTGTGTGGTGAGATTATTGCCGATGCTATAAGTAAGTTCGGCTATCCAGCAGTGAAGATCCCTGGATATCGTATACTGCATCTCTTCCAGCTTTTTTGAGAAGAGGTCAAACCTTTCGTAAGCCCGCAACGACCATTTGTCATTGATCTTATACCTGATGTCCATCGTAACAAGCGTGCTATGGAGACTTTCGGTATCTTCATATCTAAGGCCTGCCGCGACCGACCACTTTTCATCCTGATGGGCGACGATATCTACAGCCATCTGGTCTATAAGGTACTTCTTCGTATTTACATGGGCCGTTGCCACCGAATACAGCCATGAGTATGGTATGAGCTCCAGCCTGAAGTCTATCCCATCGAATTTGTTCGATTTAAGAGCGAGGCTGTCCTGCTTCAGGCGGAACATATAATCCGTACTTACAATTAACGTGGCAAGATCAACCGACTTCATGTTATCGGCCTCGCCCCGTTTGGTCTGGAGCCTGTTCTCCAGAGCCAGTTTTATACCGTTAGCCGTGTCTATCGCGTCAATATTGTCAAACTGGTTGAGGTTATCCGGGGATATCGTTGGTTGATGTGTATGATAATATTTCGCTGACGGTGTTATCACATGGCGCAATTTATGTATATCAAGACCCATGAAGTTTGATTCAACATCATAGACTTTATAAAGCTTCATGGAAGCATCGACACCTTCGCTGAATGCCACACGGGTAAGGTTGGTGTCCCCCCACTTATTTCTTGAATAATATGTTGTGCGCACCCCTGCATATGGCCTCACACTCACAGCTTTGAAAAATCTCGCTGCATATGATATCTCGTTATAGGCGTCAAAACGTATTGTGCTCACGTCTTTTTGCGGAGGGACTGTCGCCGGATAGGCATGATTTAAATATACGCCGCTTGCGTTGGCAGTGTAGTAAAAATTTGTGTTCATGATCTTGTAGTTTAAGATATCTATCTTGTATTCCGGCAGCCTTTCAACCACATCGTAAAATTTATTAAAACGTTTTCGGAATAAAAGTTGGGTCGTATAGTCGCGCTTCGCGGTAACCACGGATATATAGTTATCGGGATGAGAACCAAGCTCCTCATACTCATTGTAAAAGTAATCCTTTATTACGTCAGGGTCGCTTAAGTAGTTGAACTCGACGATGGCGCTCGTATCAAGGTCCTTCATATCCCAGCGGTGCCTGTACTGGTAACGGTACCGTCTTAACTGCTCCCCGCTCTTATCGAAGGCAAGATTGTTATTCTCCTCGGTATAATAGAACTTGAACGCCCCCTTGCCTATATCCTTATTATTGAGATAATGGTTAACACCGACGGCGAGGCCTTTCTTTGAACGGTAATCGAGGAGAGCGTCGCCCTTCGAATCATCGTTGATATAATATCTGTAGGCAGTTAAGGCGTAATAACCCCAATCTTTGCTCTGGCCGGGTATGACGGTTATATGCGTCTTGCGCTCTTTGCCCAATGGCTGCACATAATACGGAAGCCAGGCTATGGGAAAGTCACCTACCAGGAATAACACGTTCTTGGCGACTATCTTTTCATCCAAATATAGAGTGACCTGCTGTGCCTGTATGCGGTAATGCGGCTTGTCATAATCGCAGGTGGTTACATAGCCGTTATTCATCGAATACTCGTCTTTGTCGGCGACCTTGGCAAGGTCCTCAGCCCTGCCGTAGAAGGGCCTAGCGTTCAGATAACCATTCGTGACGGAACCTCTGCGCGATTCGAAATTATAAATGATCCTGTCGCCGGTGAAGTAGGCGTCTTTCTGGGTAATCTTTACGTTGCCGACTGCCTCGGCATCATGCGTCTCCAAGTTTACGACAACCTTGTCGCAGGTGAGCACGATGTCGTGGTAGGTGATGGATATATTGCCGGTGCCTATGACCTCTTTTTTATCCTGAAGATACTCGACCCTATCGCCGTTTACAACGATGGGCTCTTTGGAAGAGGAACCTTGTGCGGAGGCGCATGATACAGAAAGAAAAAACATTGCCGCGCAACACGAGCACCATGAAGCTAGAAACCTTAATATATGGGTTTTATTATTTCTTGGGGACACTTTGCCAGTCCTTGAGGAATTTTTCGATGCCTATATCGGTCAATGGATGTCTAACGAGCGCCATTATCACAGAATATGGCACAGTGGCTATGTCCGCTCCTGCTTTTGCGGCTTCGAGAACATGTATTGGATTTCTTACACTGGCCACTATTATTTGGGTATTGAAACCATAGTTTGAGAAGATGGCCTTTATGTCACGCACCAGGTCCATTCCGATCTCGCTTATATCATCGAGCCTGCCTATGAACGGGCTCACATAGGTCGCGCCGGCCTTTGCGGCAAGCAACGCCTGCGTAGGCGAGAAACATAGCGTAAGGTTGGTCTTTATGCCTTCGGAGGACAGAGTTTTAGTCACCTTCAGGCCTTCCGGCGTTATTGGTATCTTTATGACTATATTTTTATGGATCGCCGCAAGGGTCCTTGCCTCTTTAATCATCTCATTCGCCTTGAGACTGACCACTTCCGCACTTATGGGGCCGTCTACAACGGAACAGATCTCTTTGACCACCGCTATAAAGTCCCTACCCTCCCTTGCGACAAGGGTGGGATTCGTCGTCACGCCATCTATTATACCGAGAGAATTGGCGTCCCTGATTTCGTTTATATTCGCCGTATCTATGAATATTTTCATTTTAGGTTAAGTTGTAATATTATACTCTTTTTTGAATTTGCACACAACATTTTTGCCAGATTTTTTTGCTTCATAAAGGGCCTTGTCGGCCATCTCTATAAGGCTGTCTATATCTGCCGCGTCCTGTGGGTATACCGAAAACCCAACACTAACCGTAAGCCTTAGCCTTTCGTCATAAGCCTTGAAGATGTTCTCCTGGATCTTGGCTCGCAGGCGTTCAGCCACCAGGCGCGCGTTTTCTTCCGCTGTCTCAGGGAGGACAATAGCTATCTCCTCTCCGCCGTAACGCGCCACTATATCTATTTCACGAACGTTTTCCTTGATTATATGGGCTATCTCTTTAAGAACAAAATCCCCGACGAGATGGCCGTACCTGTCGTTACATTGCTTGAAGTCGTCTATGTCCAGCATAAGGATGGCAAAAGGAAAGCCGTGCCTTTTGGACCTTTGCAGTTCTTCCGTAAATCGCTCATAAAAATAGCGCCTTACGTAAAGCCCTGTGAGCGAATCAGTTATAGCCATTTTTTCGACTATTTCATAAAGTAGAACCTTTTTTATCTCTAGGGCAAACTGCATCGAGACTATAACGAATCTCTCGAGATCGCTCTTGGGCAGGTTCTCAACGACCAGCATCCCAACCATCTTTTTTTCGCTCAGAAGCGGGATAACCGCCAGCGTTTTTACAACAGCTGTGTCCAAGCCGAGACCCTCTAAAATATGGCTGTCATTATCGGCGGTAAAAAAGATGTCTCTAAAGCCTCCTAAAAAAAGGCCTATGAGCCTGTTAAGATCGATGCGCTTTCCGCTGCCGGTTTTTTCGTCATCACCCCAGACGCTATATTCTCTTTCGATTACCGCCTTATCGCCCTCACGACCGAGTATAAGGAGATCGCACTTGCGAAAATCGAAGTTGTCCTTAAGTGAGGATGTGAAAGCCGCGAAGATATCCTCGAACTTAAGATGTTCGGACATCTTCCTGGTTATCTCGTAAAGATTTACGATGGAAGACTCTTTTGCCTTTATGCCGCTCTCGAATCTTGAGGCCTTTTCTAGTTCTTCTGAAAGGGCCGATTTCCTCCCCTCCATACCTTTCAATTCAACGGCCCTGCGCTTATTCTCGTAACGGAATATACGATTATGCCACATAAAGATGAGGACTAGAATATTAAAGATAAAGACTGGAAATGCGGCGTTAATAGGATCCGTGTGGTAGATAAAGGCAAACAGGACACACGCCACAAACCAAGAACAAACGATCAGGATAAGTGAAAAACTTTCAGTGAAGACATATCCGGCCGGAGCTATCATAAGAAAAAGGAAATTGACGGCTGCATAAGGTATGACACCCTTTTCGTAAAGGATGTGGAATGTACCGAGCGCCGCCGGTATGAAAAAGGCGTATAATATTCTCAATTTGAACAAACCTGGTCTCTCCCTTGGGATTTGGCCTTGTATAACCTCATATCCGCGACCCTGATCATCTCTTCCTCTGAAAGTGCGTCATCTGGATAAGTAGAAACTCCTATCGAGACGGTCAGGCTCGCTTCCTCGCGCCGCAACGTCAGCGGCTTCTCTTTTATAAGAGCGCGTATCTTGTCGGCTTCGGCCGCGGCCTCTTCCCTGCCTCTACCATACAAAAGTATAGCTATCTCTTCCCCTCCGTACCTGCCAACAACATCATCTTCGTGAACATATGCACTTATTGACTTGGCCAGATGCTTCAATATCAGGTCACCGGCGGTATGGCCAAATTTATCGTTGTATTCCTTGAAGTGATCTATGTCAAGCATCAGCAAAGAAAGTTTTTCCCGCTTCCTGGAAGCTCTTTTTATCTCACGATGCAGGCTCTCCATAAAGAATCTGCGCACCTTAAGGCCGGTCAGGCTGTCTCTTATGGCAAGCTCCTGTGTCCTGGCATACAAATAGGCATTCTCCACCGCCACGGCACCAAGGTTCGCGATGATATCCAAAAGCCGGAGGTCGTCCTGCGTGTAAGCCAGCTCCATAGGGCTATCCATCCGCAGGATTCCAATGATCTTATTTTCGCTGACAAGCGGCGTGGCTATGAGCGACCTGAACGTAGTCCTTGCGGCATCGGCTTCGCTCACGGGAAAACGGAAGTCCCTTGCGACATCTTCTATGATGAGGGACTTTCTGTGTCGCAAAACCCAGAGATCGAATATGTCGCCTTTCTTGGTCTTTATCACCGCTTCGTCCTGCGTGCTTGAGGACGACAGCATCAGTTCCTGCCTTTCCATGTCGACGAGAAAAAGGAGCACCCTGCCGGCTTTCCCGATCGTGCTCAAGACCTTTTTTATTATCAACGATCCGATATCCTCAAGCGATAGGACAGTGCTAAAGGACTCGGCAACCTCCTTTAGCATCGAATACCTCGCGAGCTTTTCCTCGAATGACTTGATAGTTTTGTTTCTCTGCTTTATCTCCTCCAGTAGTATATTTATCTCCTCATCCAACTTTTCTGATTTAAGAACATAGAGTTGATCCAGCCTATGTTTCTCTCTGCAAAACAAATACCCTAGAAAGGCCGTAAGGAAGAAAGGCGCGGCGAATATATGATATCCGCAAAACCCCATTCTGAAGTCCAGCAACAGCACAAGAAGAAACGAAATTAACGTCATCGATACGCCGCCGACTACGCCGAATCCGACCCATGCCAGAAGAATCGGCGCGTTAAAGGCCGAGATAGCAGTCACCATCAGTGTCTGATGGGAAGGCTCCTGGGAATTAACTTTAAAAGAGATAGCGGAGGAAAGATAAAAGAAAGCGGCAAACAGAATAAGCGATACAGCACCGGCAATAGGTCTACTGCGGAAAAATATCATGGTCTATCAAAAACTACATTAGATGATGGTCTTGTCGGTAGCCTTGTCGAAGAAGTGGATCTTGGACATATCAAAGACGACATCCATATCTTGATTAATCGCCGGCTTGTCATGACCGCCGACTTTAGCTATAAGTGAATTCTTTCCAGTATTTAAGTAAAGGTATGATTCCGCGCCCATCGGTTCTATGACTTCACAGGTAACCCGTATAGTATTTTCTGGCGACGCCTCAGAGACAAAAAGTTTATCGTATATATCTTCAGGCCTTATACCGAATGTGACTTCCTCGTCAACATAGAACTGTAGTTTGTCGATCATCGAATCTATTATCCTGACTTGGAAATTCCCTTCGTTAAAATAAAACTTGCCATCCTTTTTTATAATTGTGCCGTTTACGAAGTTCATCGGCGGCGTTCCTATGAAACCCGCGACGAACCTGTTGGCAGGCTTGTCATATAAAGTTATGGGATCGGCTATTTGTTGTATATAGCCGTCCTTCATAACCACGATTCGGTTTCCCATCGTCATCGCCTCAACCTGGTCATGTGTCACATATATCATCGTCGTCTGCAGTCTTATGTGCAGTTTCTTGATCTCGGTCCTCATTTGGACGCGCATCTTCGCATCGAGATTGGAAAGGGGTTCGTCGAAAAGAAAGACAAGGGGCTTGCGAACTATCGCCCTGCCTACCGCGACACGCTGTCGCTGCCCGCCTGAGAGCTCTCTCGGTTTACGATGAAGAAGGTTCTCTATCCCAAGAATCGCCGCGGCTTCTCTGACACGGCTGTCGATTTCGGCTTTCGGATACTTCCTCAACTTAAGACCGAACGCCATGTTCTCATAGACTGACATATGCGGATAAAGGGCGTAATTCTGAAATACCATGGCGATATTTCTATCCTTTGGAGGAACGTCGTTTACGCGCTGGTTGCCTATGTAGATATCGCCAGTCGTAGCTTCTTCGAGGCCGGCTATTATCCTCAACGTAGTGGATTTGCCGCAGCCGGAAGGGCCTACGAAAACAACAAATTCCCTGTTTTCGATGCCAAGGTTAATATCACGTATCGCCCAGACATTTCCAGGGAAAGATTTTGAAATATTCTTAAGGCTTACCTGCGCCATATGGCTTTATACCTTATCATAAGAGAGCAAATGGCAATATGTAAATCTAAAAATAACTTAAAAGCTTGGAGAGCATCTCCTTCATATTTTTCCTGTGAACTATCATATCTATGAGGCCATGGCTTAACAAAAACTCAGATCTCTGGAACCCTGGAGGCAACTTCTGCCTTATCGTCTGCTCTATTACCCTTGGGCCGGTAAATCCTATGAGCGCCTTTGGCTCAGCGATTATGAAATCTCCTAATGACGCGAAGCTCGCCATTATCCCTGCCATGGTCGGATTGGTAAGAATAGAAATAAAAAGCCCGCCCGATCTGTCCAAGCGGCTTAAGGCCGCTGAGGTCTTGGCCATCTGCATAAGTGAAAACATCCCCTCATACATCCTCGCGCCGCCGCCGGAGCCAGATACTATTATAAGCGGCAGTTTTTCCTTGGTCGCCTTCTCGATAGCCCTGGTAAGCTTCTCGCCGACCACCGAACCCATTGAACCCATTATGAAGCGTGAGTCGGTTACGCCGAAAACCACGCTCTTGCCATAGATTTTACCGGTTCCTGTTACAACAGCCTCTTTAAGGCCCGTGGCCTCCTGATCCTGCTTCATCTTCGCTTTGTATGTCTTAGGTCCTTCGAAGGAGAGCGGATCGAGCGATTCCATGCCCTCATCCATCTCTTTGAAAGTCCCGTCATCGATGAGAAGCTTTATCCTTTCATGAGCTCCGAGCGTGAAGTGGAAACCGCATTTATGGCAGACTCGTAGGTTCTCCTCGAGCTTTTTATTATAGATGAGCTCTCCGCACTCCTCGCATTTGGTCCAAAGTCCGCCCGGGATATCGCGTTTCTTCGCGACTTTTACAATGGTATATTTCGGTTTTCTTGGGAATAAAGGCATATCATTTCCTCAAAAGCTCTCTGGCCTTATCAACGGCGCCGGCCGCGTCCTTTGCGTATCCGTCCGCCCCTATCGCCGATGCGAAATCCTGCGTGACAGGCGCGCCGCCCACCAAGACCTTTACCTTATGGCGTATACCCGATTCCTTGAGGGCGTTTATTGTGTCTTTCATCGCGCCCATTGATGTGGTCAGAAGGCTCGACATGGCTATAACGTCCACTTCCTTGGCCTTCGCGGCGTCTATGAATCTTTGCGGGCTTACATCTATACCCAGATCCTCTATCTCGAAACACGCGCCCTTAAGCATCATGCTTACTATATTCTTGCCTATATCATGAAGATCGCCCTTGACCGTCCCGATGAGAACCCTACCTACCGGCTTGATGCCGTGCTTTGTAAAATGCGGTTCGAGTAGCGCCATTCCTTCCTGCATCGCCTTGGCCGAGATAAGGACTTCTGGTATAAATATCTCATTACGCTTGAACTTACCGCCCACTATCTCCATCCCGGCTATGAGCGCCTTGTCCATTACATCTTTTAGACTGATACCTTCTTCCAAAGCCGCTTTTGTGAGGGCTACAACGGCGGCGCGATCACCGTTCATGATCGCGTCTCTTATATTCTGCAACACCTTCTCTTCCATCCTGAGAATCCTCTCTAATGTTTATTTATGACTATGCCTGATACCGGTTTTGGATAAAAATAGGTAGCCTTCCTTGGCATCTTCTCACCGAGCCGCGCGATGCTTTTCACCTGCGATACTTCCGTTGGATTTAGAAAAAATGCCAAGGCAAATTTTCCGCTGTCGACCAGACTGACCGTCTCCTTGGGGCTCTTCACAAACTCGACATTGTCATCGTCATCCCTTATTCCGAGTAAGTGCTGAAATATGAAAAGGTGCAGTATCGAAACATCAAGCCTTTTCCACTGCCTTGGTTTATCCTTTATTACCTCATCCACCGCTCGCGCGTCTTTAAGGACAAGCAGATAAAAGCCATTGGCAGGCGCATACATTCCGAAGGCATGATGGCTTTTAAGTCTTTCCATATCCTTAATCATGGCCTGGAGGGTCGGCTTCTTTGCGACTCTGAAAAATTTTCCAAGGCGCTCCAATATCTCTTCTACCTTGAGGCCTCCCACATCTACGATTAGCCTATGCGCCGGCAGGACCGTAAGCATCCTCTCATTCGCTTCAACGAAATATGCCATAACATACTTTGAGCCTGTGTCTTGTGACTCAGCTGAATACATTCGCGATACCTCAAAACGATGATGGCCGTCCGCGATAAATGTTCTTTTGCCATTCATCAAGCGCTCCAGTTTCTTTATATCACGCTCATCGTCCATTCTCCAGGCCCTGTTCCGCACGCCTTCAAACATTACATCGATAAAAGGTTTCTTTGCGGTAATCTTCTTTAGAAGAGAAAGCACTCTATGAGAGGAATCATCATAAAGAACGAATATAGGACTTAGGTTTGCCCTAACCTGCCTTATCAAATTAAGCCTGTCTATTTTGGGCGCGAGCAAAGTATTCTCATGGGGCAAGACCTTACCGGACCCTTTAGCATCTATTTCCATAAGCGCGAGAAACCCTATCCTATCGACATGCTTAGCGCCATCCTTATATCGCTGTGAATAGACGTAAAACGTCGGTTTTTTGTCCCGCACAAGTATGCCCTTCTCAAGCCATGACTCAAAAAACTTCTTTGCCCTGGTGTAACGGTTTTCGTTCACATCATCGGATGGTTCTATTTTGTTGAGCTCCAACCTGACTATATTATAAGGGCTCAACCTACAAAGCTCGTCCTGCATCTTTTCAGATATTATATCGTAAGGCGGGGCTATGACAGATTCCAGTTTTTTTATTCGACCTGCGTTATAAACAATTCCTCTGAAAGGCGCTATCTTTGGCAATATTGGGCCCTCTGGCTCTTCTTATCCGCTATATAGACAAATATACCGGTTAGCGAAGCGGCACAATCTGTCAGGTAGTCAAATATATCGGATGATCTTCCCGGGATAAGCCGTTGATACAATTCATCAGCGGCTCCGCAACATAGTGATATAATTATAGCCAAAATGGCCATTTTTGCAAGACTAAGATTAAAGCGAGAATGATCCAGAGCCCTAATTAGAAGGGCGCCTAGAATAAAATATTCAAGAGCATGAAATATCTTATCGCTATAAGGAATATTGAGATGCGGCAGGTCCTCGCCTGGGGTAGATGAGATACTGTAGATAATCAAGAGGCAGGCGATAAGAGGAACCCAGAAGATAAATATCGTCCTCAAGGTCCTCACTTTTGGTCTTTGTTTAAAGAACAGCCCTTACAGCCATCGCCCTTAGGTTCCGGGCAGGAATCGCCTTTCTTCGGCTCAGGTTTTTTCTTGTAATCGGTCTGGTAGAAACCGTTGCCTTTGAATATAATGCCGCCGCCTGTACCTATCAAACGGTGAACGTTGGCGCCGCACTTTGGACACTCCTTCAGGGGCTCATCATTCATCTTCTGGAATTTCTCGAAACTATACCCGCATCCATCGCATTGGTATTCGTATGTAGGCATTTGATTCTCCTTGTTGAAGATTATGGGAAGTCGATAATTCCTCGCAAGAAGCCTTTGGTTTAATCTTAATGGCTCCTGTTCTGCCGACTTCCGACTATCTGAACATTCTTTTCATCTTCTCCATAAACGACTTAGCAAAGGGGCCTAAACCATTAGCCGATACTTTCGCGTATTCTTTCAGGGCCTTTCGCTGCTCCGGATTAAGATCCGTAGGAACATCTATCTGGACTTTCACGAGCTGGTCGCCGATACCGGAATCGTGAAGGTGCGCTATCCCCTTGCCTCTTAGTCGGAACATCCTTCCGCCCTGGGTACCGGCTGGAATCTTCATCATTATCCTGCCTCCGAGCGTCGGCACCTCTATCTCCCCACCGAAAACCGCTGTCGTAAAACTGATCGGCACCTCGCAATAGATATCATATCCATGGCGCTCAAATAGTTCGTGAGGTTTTACATAGAGAAGTATATAAAGGTCGCCGTGCGGGCCGCCTCGCTCACCGGCCTCGCCCTCGCCGTGTATCCGCAGCCGTGAGCCTGAGTCAACACCAGCCGGTATCTTAACCTTGATATTTCTCTTTGTCTTTACACGGCCTCTGCCGCCACATGTCGGGCATGGCGTCTTAACGACGGATCCTTCGCCACCACACTTGCGGCAGGTCTGAACAACGTTGAAAAATCCGCTCGAGGATCTTATCTGACCACGGCCGCCGCACTCATAGCATTCTTCGCGTTTAGATCCGCGCTTGGCACCGGTGCCGCCGCACTCTGGGCAAGTCTCATAACGCGGTATCGATATGGTCTTCTCGGTGCCAAAAGCCGCCTCTTCAAAGCTTATCTCGAGCTGGTACTCAAGATCTGAGCCGCGGCGTAAGGCGCTACGCCTACCAGAAGTGCCGAATGATTCCCCGAATATGTCGTCTCCAAAACCAAACCCCCTGAAGAGGTCGCTTAAATCCATACCTCCGAATATATCTCTCAGGTCGTCGAAGTGGTGGAAATCCTGCCAACTAAAACCTCCCTGCCTGAAAGCCCCTTCAACGCCGGCGTGTCCGTACTGGTCATAATCCTGGCGCTTTTTGGGATCCACCAGAACTTCGTACGCTTCGGAAATCTCCTTGAACTTTTCTTCAGCCTCCTTCTTTTTGTCAGCCGGCACCCTATCAGGATGGTATTTGAGCGCAAGGTTCCTGTACGCCTTCTTTATATCGTCGGCGCTCGCGGTTTTCGGGATTCCCAAAACTTCGTAGTAATCACGTTTGCTCATAGTATAGATTATCGTTCCGCATAAAGTTTAAGGCTAAGGTCAAGGATAAGTTTATTTCCAGCTAAGTCTTAACCTCGAGCCTTAGCCTTAGCGCTATTTAATTATATTAGCGTTTCTTGTCCCCTTCATCTTCCGCGGTATATTCCGCGTCAATGACGTCATCCTGCTTGCCGCCTCCGGCCTGACCGGCGCCTTCTTGCGGCCCTGACGATGCGCCTTGCGGGCCACCTTGTGGGCCGCCCGCACCCGTCTTCTGGCCGGCGCTTTTCTTGTAAACCTCTTCGGCTAGCTTGTGAGAAGCTCTGGTAAGCTCTTCCATGCCGCGCTTTACGCTTGCGATATTTTTGTCCTTCATGGCCTGCTTCAGATCATTTATGCGCGACTCTATCTCGGCCCTCTCGCTCTGGCTTATCTTATCGCCGAATTCTTTGAGAGACTTTTCAGTCGCGTATACAAGGGAATCCGCCTGATTTATCGTCTCAACCTCTTCCTTGCGCTTGGCGTCCTCAGAAGCAAATCTCTCAGCTTCCTTGATCATTTTATCTATCTCTTCTTTTGAGAGTTTTTTCGGCGCGGTTATTTTTATAGACTGTTCCTTGCCGGTGCCGAGGTCTTTGGCGGATACGTGAACTATGCCGTTTGCGTCTATATCAAAAGTCACCTCTATCTGCGGCACGCCTCTCGGAGCCGGCGGTATCCCTATAAGGTCAAATCTTCCCAACTCGACGTTGCCTTCGGCATCCGCCATGGGCCGCTCGCCCTGTATAACGCGTACCGTAACAGCGGTCTGGTTGTCCGCTGCAGTCGAGAATATCTGGCTCTTTCTGGTAGGAATAGTCGTATTGCGCTCTATCAACTTTGTGTTTACCCCTCCGAGCGTCTCTATGCCGAGCGAAAGCGGCGTGACGTCGAGGAGCAGCACCTCCTTGGTTTCACCCTTCATGATAGCAGCCTGTATAGCCGCGCCGAGCGCGACGCACTCCATAGGATCAACCCCACGCTCTATCTTCTTGCCCACATAGTCCTCTACGAACTTCTGGACTATCGGCATCCTCGTCGGGCCTCCTACAAGGATCACCCTGTCAATATTTTTGGCGGTGATCTTGGCATCCGATAACGCTTGCTCGATCGGTCCCCGGCAACGGTCGATTATCGGTGAGACGAGTTCCTCCAGCTTAGAGCGGTTAATCGACATGGTAAGGTGCTTGGGGCCAGCCTGGTCCGCCGTTATAAACGGAAGATTGATATCGGTCGAAAGCGTACTTGAAAGCTCCACCTTCGCCTTTTCGGCGGCTTCCCTGATCCGCTGCAGGGCCATCTTATCGTTTTTTAAATCTATGCCTGTGTCACGCTTGAACTGGCCTGTAATGTAATCAACCAGGGCGTTATCCATATCCGTTCCGCCTAACTGCGTGTCGCCGGATGTTGACATTACTTCAAATGTCGCGGCCTTGTGCTCATCATCCCAGCCCATCTCAAGTATCGTGACATCAAGAGTGCCGCCGCCGAAATCAAACACCATTATCTTTTGCTCTTTGCCGGCCTTATCAAGGCCGTAGGCAAGGCAGGCGGCGGTCGGCTCATTAATTATCCTTAATACCTTCAGGCCTGCTATCTCACCGGCATCCTTTGTAGCTTGACGCTGGTTGTCGTTAAAATACGCGGGGCAGGTGATTACGGCTTCGTTTACGGTATCACCAAGGTAGGCCTCGGCGTCCTGTTTTATCTTCTGCAGTATGAAGGCGGAGATCTGCTGAGGCGTATACTCCTTGCCATATACTTTATATCTAAAATCTGTTCCCATTTTGCGTTTTGCCGCAAATATGGTGCCTTCCGGGTTTATCGACGCTTGCCTTTTCGCTGGCTCTCCAACGAGCCGCTGGCCATCTTTGGTAAAAGCAACATATGACGGAAAAGCCTTGCCGCTCGCAACTCCGGCGCCCTCAGCAGACGGTATGATAACTGGCCTACCGGCCTCCATATACGCGGCGGCGGAGTTTGACGTTCCAAGATCTATCCCTATCACCTTTGCCATAGCAACCTCCCTTATCAAATGTTTCTATCCACTATCTTCAGCACTATGCGGTATTCTTTACAATTCTTACCATCGCCGGTCTGAGAAGCTTACCGTTCAGCTTATAACCCGGCTTTAACTCCGCGACTATCACATCTTCCTCTTTGTCTTTAGCCTCCTCGGTCTCAACGGCCTCATGCAGGTGAGGATCAAATTTTTCTCCCACCGTCTTTATTTTCTCTATGCCGATATCTTTCAAAAACTTTTGTATCTGGAGTTGTATCATATCAACACCTTCGCGGACGGATTTGAAGTCTTTGGCCTCCGCGATATGTTTTTCCGCCGTCTCCAAGTTGTCAATTATAGGCAAAAATTCCATTATTAGAGATTCGTTGGCGTACTGCGCGAAGTCGGCTTTCTCTTTCTCCATCCTTTTTCTTGTATTCTCGAAATCCGCGTGAGCCCTCAGATACTTATCGTAAAAAGCATCGCGCTCACCGGCCTTTGCTTTTAGAGCCTCATATTCTTCTTTAGAAAGCCTCACCTCTTCAGTAGTGGAATCTTGTTTGTCGTTTTTGTTTTCTTTATGCTCTTTGTTCGACATTTTCACCTAGTTTCAAGTTCATCCAGTAAATCGCTCACCGTATCGGCAAGAAACTCCACCGCCGGTATAACCTTTTCATACACCATCCTTTTAGGTCCTATAACACCGAGCCTTCCGGAAACCTTGCCTTTTACCTTATAGCCCTTGGTCACTACACTACAATCAGAAAGCGATGACGCTACATTCTCCTTGCCTATGTGAATAGTCAGCGCGTCGGTAGTGAAGTCTTCTTTAAGCAGGTTCAACAGATCCCTCTTTTGCTCAAGGCATCGCAATAGGGCATATAATTTCCTCAAATCCTGAAATTCGGGCTGTTCAACTATATGGCTGGCTCCGTCAAGATACACCTTGTCATACTGGCTGAATAGAGTCAGTCCGACATAATTAGTCATATCTGAGATAAGATGCGCTGTTCTCTCAAGCACTCCCTCCAGAGAGCGCACCGCATGAGAATATTCGTCCTGTATGGATTTTGCCGCTTGCTCGCTCAGACTTCTTACCCGCATGAGTGAATCAATGAAATATCGATATCCCCTGTCAGTCGGTATCCTGCCGGCTGAGGTATGCGGCTGGGCAATATAACCCATATCCTCAAGATCTGCCATAACGTTTCGGATGGTCGCGCTTGAAAGGCCGAGCTTGCGGGAAATATAACGCGAACCGACAGGCCTGGCCGTCTCCACGTACTTTCGCACGATCATCCCGAGCACTTCCTGCTGTCTTACGTTCATCTGAGTCATGTCTCCTGTCTTTTCTGTATCATTAGCACTCTACAACAACGAGTGCTAATTGTCAAGAAAATTGTGAAGGTCAATGATTGGGTTATTGCGACAAGATGTGCCCCTTAAGAAGGTCTTTAAGCCGGATCGAAATCTCAGCCTCGATATAAATACAGTCGCCCTCATATTCCTGGTGGCGGATAAATCCGTTTTCATGAATCAGATTAAGTGTCCTTGCGTCAGCGGCGGGTATTTTCAACTTGACAACCATGGTAGCGCCTTTTATGCGATTCATGATATGCGTTATCAAAATGTCAAAACCACGCCTCTTTAGCGCAGATATCATAATCGCATCATTAAAATGGCTCCTCAGGCGATTTACGGCCTCTGCGTTCTCCACGAGGTCTATCTTATTAAGCGCGGTTATCGTCGGCTTCTCCTCAGCGCCTATTTGCCCCAACACCTTATAGACCGCCTCCGCTTGTTCGAGAGCCTTCGGGTGGCTTGCGTCGACAAGGTGCAGGAGAAGATCGGCCTCTATGACTTCTTCAAGCGTGGCCTTGAAGGCCTCCACAAGATGGTGCGGAAGTTCCTTTATAAACCCTACCGTATCAACAAACAGTACCTTCTGGTTGTTCGGCATTGTAAATTTTCGCACTGTCGGATCAAGTGTGGCAAACAACTTATCATAGACCATCACGTCCGAATCGGTCAACGCGTTTAAAAGCGTCGACTTACCAACGTTAGTGTACCCTATTATGGCCACGGTAAGTACCGAAAATCTGGAACGCTTCTTACGCATCATGTCGCGCCGCTTATGAAGGCTTTCGAGATCCTTCTTGAGGTGAGATATCCTTGCCCGTATTCGGCGCCTGTCATATTCAAGCTTCTGTTCGCCCGGCCCCCTCGTTCCGATGCCTCCTCCCAACCTCGACATAGCCACTCCTTTGCCGGTGAGCCTGGGCAGCATGTACGAAAGCTGCGCCAGCTCTACCTGCAACTTGCCTTCATTAGTATGGGCACGGCGAGCAAATATATCGAGGATGAGCTGTGTCCTGTCTATGGTCTTGGTGCGCATTATGCTTTCGAGATTCTTCTGTTGAGAAGCAGATAACTCATTATTAAATATTACTATATCTATATTTTCATCGGCGCAAGTCTTGGCAAACTGACGAGCTTTTCCGCTTCCTATGAAACATGCTGGATTCAGCTCGTGGCGCCGCACTATCTCCTGACGCACCACCTTCGCGCCGGCCGACATCGCCAGCTCTGCAAGCTCGGTGGAGCGTTCCTCGGCGCTCCATCCCTCGTCCCTACCAGAATCTACCGTAACCAGTAAAGCTCGCTCCATTAGTTTCCGCCAAAAGTAAAAAACTATTTTCTGGCTCTTGACTTGTTAGCTATTCCCAGCCGGCTGACGACGTCCCTGACTATGCTGTCGTAATCGTTCTTAGATATATCATGCCAAATTATCCGGTTATCCGCCTTAAACCATGTTAACTGGCGTTTTGCGAAACGGCGTGTATTCCTCTTCAAGAACGCCTTTGCCTCTTCCAGTCCATATCTGCCGTTAAGGTAATCGGATATTTCCTTGAACCCAAGGACCGAACGCGCTGTCTTCGATAATTTTTTTTCCTTTAGTTTTTTTACCTCAGCCACGACACCGCGCTCAAACATCCTATCGACTCGCGATTCGATCCGAGCATACAGTTCTTCTCTTGGCGCATTTAAGCCGAACATTCTTACATCAAAATCCGCGCCCAGCCCTTTGGTCCTCGACTTCAGCTCTGTCATAGTACGTGTAGTGGAATGATAGATTTCGAGAGCCCTTATGATGCGTCGCGTATCGTTGGGGTGTATCGTCCTTGCCGAATCTGGGTCTATGGCCGCCAACTTTTGGTGAAGCCTTGCGCTTCCATGCCTCAGAGCAAATGCTTGCATTTTTCTTCTAAACTTAATGTCAGCCGGCGGCGAAGGAAATAAGCCGTCAACCAACGCCTTCGCGTAGAGCCCACTTCCGCCCGTTATTATCGGTATTCTCTTCCGCTCTATTATGGACCTGATTAAATCTAGCGCTCTTTTCCTGAAAGATGCCGCGCTGTATTCTCTGCGAGGATCGAGAATGCCTATGAGATGATGGGGGGCTTTTCTCCTATCTCTGGAGGATGGGGCCTGGCTTAAGATCTCCATGCCTCTATAGACCTGCATAGAATCGCAAGAGATTATCTCGCCTTTAATAAGACGGGCTAGCTTTATCGAAAGATCCGTCTTGCCTGTTGCGGTGGGGCCAACTATGAATATTATCTTATGCTTAACGGGGCCTTTCAGTCGCAAGATTGTTCGACGCATATCCTGACCTTGTAACCGATAGATTTAAGGCGCGTTGCAAGAGATTCAGCCCCCTGTCTTGAGTCAAAAGCGCCTACTCTTACCCTGTAAAGCTTATCTTGGGCGGTAACTGGTATAACCACCCTGGCCTCATACCCATACCCGGCAAGTTTTTTCGCAAGAGCATCAGCGTTGCGTTTGCTTTTGAAGGAACCTACCTGCACACAAAACACTTCGGCAGCATTGCCTCCGGCGACAGATGGCTGTGATACCGCAATGGCTCTATTCTCAGAAACGGTAGTCGCGACACTTCGTGACAAAGGACCCTGGCTGGACAATAAGCCCCCTTCAAGGCTCATCGGGGACACGTTCTTAGCCATCGCCAGATACTCGGCGGCCTTATCTTTCAAACCAAGCTTTTGATAGCAGTCATTGAGCCGGTAGTATGCTATAGCTATATTCTTATCGTTCGAAAATTTCGCAAGAATCTCGTTGTATACACCAAGAGCCTTGCCGGCCTCCCCTTCTAGAAGATAAGAGTCTGCTATTCCCAGGTAAGCATCAAATAGCCTCCTGGAATAGGGGTAGCGGTTCTTTATATGGCCGAAACTTTCTCTGCTATCAGCAAAGCGCCCAAGCTTAAGCTCACTCAGCCCTTTAATATAATAGGCCTCATCCAGCTTGCCATAACGCCCTCTTATAACAGCGTCAGCTTCTTTGACAGCGGTATCGTAGTGTCCCTGCAGGAAAGCGTTTTCGGCGCGTCCTATACTTCTATCAACAGCCGCCCCCGCGCAAGAATACGACATAAAAATGAATACGGACGCTGCAAAAATGGCGCATTTAAATCGTATGCTCATTTTACCTTTCTTTTATGGTAGAAGGGTATTCTCTGCTGCTGACAGGACTTTAGACATAAACCTTTTTAAGAATGTCTGCTGAGATACAAAATCACCGCCCGTAATGTTTGATGACACCTGTGCGGTAAAGGCGCTGCTCTTTCGCTTGAAGATCGAGTCGAGCACATTCAGTACCCTGAAACTCAAAAGGTCTGTAACATAACGCTCGTTTATCTTGTAGGTATAAATCAAGAGTATCCGCTGGTCGCCTTTTTGCGCCAGTATCTTCTTTACAACAGCCTGGGAACACTTTTCCGAATCAAGAGCCAATCTCTCTTCGCCCAAATCTTTAAGCGCCCATCCGGAGCCTACCCAACATAGCTGCGGAGCGTGAGGAGTCTTCTTCTCTTTTGTATAGGCGAAATAGGACATATATAGTTCTACATTCGCGCCTGAAGGACTTCGATATTCTCTGAGGAGTATAGAATCAGCGCCGAGAGCGGCGACCATATAGTCTGAAGCCGGTTTTTCCACCCCATTCCATTCATCTATAGTAAAAGGTAGATATCCGAGAGGTTTTTTCGGCGGTATGGGGGTTATTCCCGGCGCAAAATATACCCAGACCGTAGCGGCGGCCAGCAGTATCCACATAAGGTAAGCTATCGCGTCCTTCGATACTCTCATCTTGTCTTCCTCAGGATATCGTTTAACCAGAAAAGCGCCACAAGACCTATTCCCATCGCGATGAATCCTGTGACATCATGCACTACCGCTGGAACACTGAAGGCTTCAATGATATCAACAGTAATCGCCGTCACAACAAGTCTGGCTGTATTCACAATTATTGCTATAATAAAAGATGACGCGAACAGTATGGCGCGTTTTCTGATATCGTTCTGGAAAAGATATCCGACGGCGAGGCTGGCGGCTATCATCACTATCAGGCCCCTCAGCCCGCTGCATGGATTGGCAATCACCAGACTGCAGGTGGACAGGTTTATAATATTGCCTTCCCTTGTAGCATTAGATCCTAAAAGCATCAGCACAAGATAAGCCAGCTTGGTGCTTAAAAGTCGCAGATGAAATGTCAGGTTATTATACACGAGTTGCGGTAGCGGTATCATGAATATAAGATAACCTATACTGAACGCCATCTTCCTAGCCATTTCCTTGCCGGCGCTGGCGTAGATTATACCAAATAGCACTATTAGGGCGGAAAAACATTGCAGAAAAAACTGATAGCCCGCGCGGGCCAAAAGATAAAGCGTTACGCCGCTAAGCATAAAGACCAGGCCCGTAAAAGACGGCGATACCGCTGTCTTGCGAAGGTCTTCCCTTTTGTGCCAAAGAAAATAAAGCGATATCAGCGGTATGAGAAAACCGTGGGAATAATCTTCAACGGATATCCATTCCTTAATAAGTGGCCCGACGACAGGTAAATATAACAGGGCGAAGAATAAAAAAGTTATTGCGAGTTTTATATATTCCATCTGTTGGATATTATAATGTCAAACCACTAAAAATGCAATCTCTCTATTATGAAATGAATTTCCAATATCCAGATTTATGATATAATCTACGTGTGAAAAAAATAGCCCTTATCAGACACGTTAAAAAAATTCATCTGGCGGCATGCCTATTCTATATCCTTGCGGCCATCATAATGCCGTGTATGCTCTGCGCGGATGAAAAAAGCGAAAAAAAAGACACCAAAGAGGAAGTAAATTATAACCTCGAGTTGGCCAGATACTACCTGAACCTTGGCTTCACTGATCCCCAGAATCCGGAATATTTCAACATCGCCATAAAAAAATATGAAGAAGTATTGAAAGCCGACCCTCGCCGCAAGGAAGCGATCGCGGACCTGGCGGATATATACCTTTTCAAAGGCGACTCTGCTAAGGCCGAAGAATTGTATAAAAAACTTGCTGGCCTGGACCCGTCGTATGCGTCTTACCGAAAAAAGAAAGCCCTCGCAAAACCTGTCGCTGAATCAGCTGGAACCGGAAAAGAGATGCCGGCAAAGGACGATACCTCATACAGACTGGACTTAGCCCGGTCTTATATGTTCCAAGGGTTATCCAACCCAAAGGATCCTGTATATTTCGAAAAGGCTTTAATGCTATATAACGAGATACTTAAAACAGACCCGCGGCATAAGTCCGCGCTTTCTGACATGATGGAGATCTACGCCCGACAAGGTAATGCCGCCATGGCCGAAGAAGTATATAACAAGCTTAAAAATCTGGATCCAGGGTACGCCGACGAGCAAAAGGTCAAAATATCAAGCAAAATAACTGCTGAACGCGTAACGACGCCGCCTATCGAGCCGCCTAAGGATACGGAAGATATTCTCGAGATCGCCAACATTTCCCTGCAGCAAGGGTTAGCCAATCCCACCCAGAGCGCATATTTTGATACAGCAATGAAACACTATCAGGACATATTAAAGTCGAGCCCCGAGCAGAAGGAGGCAATTGCTGGTTTGGCGACAATATACGCCTGGAAGGGAAATACAGCCAAGGCTGAATCGCTATTTAAAAAACTTATCGACAAAGAGCCGGATAATATGACTCATAGATTAAACCTCGCGTTTTTGTACTATTTAAGCGGCAGAAAAGATGATGCCTTAAAAACAACTGATCTGGTCATATCAAAAATACCTCGTTACAGCCGGGCCCATCTTTTGAGGGCCGTTATGCTCGAGCAAAACAATGACCTGCCTGAAGCGATATCCTCTTACAAGACAGCCGCGGAACTGGCCGAAACTTCCCGCGATCTTGAAATCGCGAGTAGGTCATATTTTGCCCTGGCAGTATTATACGAAAAATGTTACCTATTCTTTGACGCTGTATCCCAGTTGGAAAAGATAATAAAGATGCGCCCGGACTTCGCGGAAGGATATCTTGAGCTCGGGCGTCTATGTCTCAGAATAGGCCTTTTAGATAAAACCGTCTCCGCAATGAATTCTCTTATAAGCAGAACATCAAACGTGCCTCAGGCTTACGTCTTGCTTGGCATAGCATACTTTAGAAAAGGAGAGTTCGAAAAGTCTCTGGACAACCTAAGAAAGGCAAAGGCCGCTGGCGTCGATATGCCTGACGGCTTACTCGCCGCCGTGGAACGCAAGTTAAAAAAGATTGACTCTAATAAAGATGGTAAAGATGAAAAAGGTAAATAGCTTCGTAGCCGCCTTCCTGGTCCTGGCGGCGGTGTTCTTGTACATACGATTTGTGATATATGGCGCGCCGCGCAGGCCCGATATAATCCTCATAACAGCGCATACCCTTCGTCCCGATCATCTAAGCACCTATGGTTATGAAAGAATCGATACAGCTGCCATCGACAGCCTTGCCTCAAAAAGCACTGTCTCAGAAAGGGCCTACTGCACCACTCCCATACCGGCTTACGGATACGCCTCCATAATAACCGGTAGGATTCCGGCTTTTGCCGTCACCCAAAAAGACAATAAAGTGCTGATGAATGATTCCGTAAAAAATTTGGCTGAGCGACTTAGCCTTGAGGGTTATTCCACGGCTCTTATCGCGGCTGATCCTTCCCTGCTTCCGCTTTCCGGAGATTACGCGAAAGGATTCGATATATTTTTACATTCATCGTCGAAGCTTTCAGAAAAAGACTCGGCGTCGAAAAACAGGATATTGACCGATAACGCCTTAAAGACCCTCAAAAAGCTCAAGCGTAAAGGAAAACCGGTATTCGCGTGGATTTCCTATTCCCTGCCGATATATCCTTACGACGTGCCCGCCAGCTTCCAAAAGGCAAAAGAAGAGTTCCCTTATGATAGGCAGGTGCTTTTCTTAGACGAAGAATTGTCAAGACTGCTGAACGGCCTTCGGAGGCTCCGAATGGTCAAAAGCTCCCTTATCATAATGACTTCTGCTACCGGCGAAAGCCTGGGAGAACATAAAGAAATTCTTCACGGTATATTCCTCTATGATGCCACAACGAGGGTTCCGCTTATGTTCAAATTGCCCAAACTATCCGTGGGCCGAAAAATCAAAACTATCTCTTCACATGTGGATATAGCCCCCACCGTGCTTGAGGTAGCCGGCGCAAAATACGATAAAAATGATTTTGACGGGCAAAGCCTTCTGGCACAGGATGGAAATGGCAAGACAGCCGACAGGCGATTATACCTTGAAGCCACCAATAGCTATAATACATTCGGGTGGAGCCCCTTGGCCGGGATGGTATGGGATCGGTATAAGTATATGGAGGCGCCGCAGCCCGAACTTTACGACATTTCGCTAGATCAGCATGAACTGAAGAATATAATCGACGATAAACCAGAAAAGGCATCCGCTATCAGACAAGAGCTTTTGAAGATGATAAAAGAACGAAGACCACAACTTCTCGAGATTATGGGTAAGGGCCCGGATCCTAAATCAAAGGCGGATATACTGATCCCCTATTTTGTGGCGGCAAGATACCTAAAAGAGATGAACCCCGAACTGCTAATAGGGTTGCATGAAAAACTTCTGGAAAAGGACCCGACCAATAAAGCCATGCTTTTCACTCTGGCCAGGATCTGTGACGCGGCCGGCAGGCCTTATTCAGCACAAAACTACCTCGTAAAATTAACCGCGCTTTATGAAGACTTTGCACCGGCATGGGGGTTTCTTGGCGATATCTACAACAAACAGGGAAAAATAGAAGAGGCGATAAGATGCTATGAAAAGGCTGTGTCCATATCACCGGACACGCCGGCGGCGCTTAATAATCTGGCCTGGCTTTACGCCGAGAAAGGTGAAAATCTACAACGTGCCCTTAATTATGCGGAGCGAGCCAATGAATTGGTAAAAGACCATCCCTCCTTTATAGACACCCTGGCGGAAATCCATATCAAGATGGGCAACCCCGCAAAAGGCACAGAACTTTTAAGGAAGGCCCTATCATTGGATCCAAAATCAGAATATATTAAGAAACGGCTTGGCGAGTTGGAGACAAAAAAGTAGAGCTACCGGCTTCAATCCTGCCTCTCAAGGCAAACGAGGTAGCTGATCTTATCTCGATATTCAACAGACTACCAACCAAAGATCTATCTCCCTCAAAAATCACCGCTTTATTTGTCCTTGTCCTGCCACTTAGCGATTTTTCATCCTTTTTATTTCGGCCGTCAACAAGCACTTCAACAACACTGCCGATAAGTGATTCATTGCGCTTCTTGGAAGAAGCGACCTGGAGGCCTATTATGCTCTGAAGCCTCTTCTCCTTAGCCGCTGCCGGTACATCATCCTTCAGAAATGCCGATTTGGCCGGCGGCCTGGGCGAATACTTGAACGTGAACGCGCTGTCGAACTCGATAGACCTCATAACGCTTAGGGTCTTTTTGAAATCGGCCTCCGTTTCAGAGGAGAAGCCTACAATGATATCAGTCGTGAGGCTTCCTCCGCATACTATCTTCCTATAATCTTCTACCAATTTCAAATACCTTTTTGCCGTATACCCCCGATTCATCAGTTTAAGTATTCTGTCCGAACCTGATTGCAATGGCAGATGAAGATGTTCGCAAACCTTCTCCAGGTCGCGCATCGCCTTGAATAATTCTGTATGAACATCTTTCGGGTGGCTAGTCATAAACCGGATACGCTCAATTCCATTGATTTTGTTTATTCTCTCCAACAGTTTCACGAAATTCACGGCCTGTCGGCCTGAGGGCCGGACGGCCTTACCGTAAGAGTTGACATTCTGCCCGAGAAGCGTCACCTCCTTGAATCCCCGGGCAGCGAGCTCCTCCACCTCCCTGATAACATCCTTCGCATCCCGCGACCGCTCTTTCCCCCTCACATACGGCACTATACAATACGAACAATAATTGTCGCACCCCTCGCCTATGGACACGTAAGCCTTGAAATCGTTTTCGCGATAGATCGAAAATATCTCCGGTCTTTTTTCGTTAACTTTGTCAACAGCGACTATGGCGCACCTGTTTTCCATAAAATCTTTGAGTATGCCGGCAAGATCTGCCTCATTACCAGGGCCGCACACAATATCTAATAGCGGAGATCTATCAATCGCTTTATCTTTATACTTTTGAGCGGTACAGCCCATAAGGCCGATGACAAGATCCCGCTTTTTTTTCTTAAGGCGAGCAAGGTCACCTATATTGGAAAAAAGCCTGTCCTCGGCATGTTGCCGAACGGAGCATGAATTAAAAAGCACGACATCCGCCTTCTCGACAGAATCGACAAGCTCGAACCCATTTTCTAGCAACATTCCCGCCACAAATTCCGAGTCACGGACGTTCATCTGGCAACCGAAAGTCCGGATAAATATTTTTTTCATAAAGTTTATTTTACAAAAAGATAGTCAATCAAGCATGAACCACTCTGTCAACAGCTTAATATAGCTACGAATGGCAGCGGATAGCCATGTAATTATAGCTAATTTAACCTTTGTATTTATCTGATACTCTCAGGATACTCGTGATATTATCTATCTCTGTCTTAATATCCTGAGTCTTGACTATGAACCCTGAGGCATTGAACTTGTTGGCGAGCTCAAAGCGTTCCTGGCTGGAAAAGGCGGTTATTATAAATACTGGGATTTGTTTGTTCTCGTTTCTTATTCTCTTAAGCACTTCCAGACCGTTCATGCCCGGCAGGAGTATATCAAGAAGTATGGCATCCGGTTTATGCTCTCTTATCCTGTCAAAGACCTCTTTGCCATTCGTAGCTGTTACGACATCGTAACCGCTTGCCTCCAACCGAAGCTTTATCATGTTAAGAAACTCTATTTCATCGTCCACAACGAGTATTTTTTTCTTTCTCTCCATAACCTTTTCCTTTCTAGGAACTTCTGGGCAAAGTAAATGTCACTTTCGTTCCCTTGCCGGAATCGCTCTCGACCCAGATCTTCCCCCCGTGCATCTCCACAATCTTCTTTGCTATCGAGAGCCCCAGCCCCGTCCCTCGATCGCCGGGCCGGCGCGCCCTCTCGAACTGCTGGAATTTGGTAAACAATTTCGGCAGATTTTCTCTTGAGATGCCAATACCGGTATCAGAGATAGCGCATTCGATCATTCTTCCGCTTCGCCTTATAGTAATATCGATGCGTCCTTTATCGGTAAATTTCACGGCATTATCCAGCAGATTAGTCACTACCTGTGTTATTCGTTCCGCATCGGCGTAGACATCGCTTCCTTCTTTCGGAAAATTGGTGCCAGTAGCCAAACCTTTGCCCTTTATTTTATTTTCAAAATACCCCAAGACCTGCTTTATCAATCCTTCCAGACTGGTCTTCTCTCTGCTTATATCAAGCCGGCCGGCCTCGATCTTTGATATGTCGAGAAGGTCGTTTATAATGCGAGAAAGCCTTTCCACATTCGCCTTTGCGCTAGCGAGTATCTTCACTTGTTGTTCATTTATTTTGCCGGGGATTTCATCTATAATAATGTTTATCCCCTCCTTGATTATAGACAGCGGTGTGCGCAATTCATGCGATACCATGCTTATAAAATCGTCTTTTAACCGATCTAGTTCCTTGTATCGGCTGATATCCCGGTAAACACTCAGCAGCATCTTTTCGTCGCTGTGACGCGTAAGAGAGTTTGAAATAAGCAGCGTCTTCTCGGTCCCATCCTTGGCCTTTATCAAAACCTCTGATTCATGTACCCCTCCGTTCTCCAGCGCTTTTTCCGCGCTTTCACGCACCTTATCGCGCCCTTCCGTATCCGGTATCAATTTGATCATAAAATCTTTGAAACTATTCGCTTCCTCCACAGAATAACCGGTTAGATCGCCCATCTTCGAATTGTATATCACAAAGTGGCCTTGTGAATCGGTCAAGGTTATCCCTTCATCTATATGTTCTATTACCGCCACAAGTCTCATCAGCAATTCCTTAATCTTCGCCTCGGCTATTCTTTTATCGGTTATGTCGCGCACGTATTCTATGGCGCCGATGATTTTTTTTGTCTTGGCATCTATCAGCGGAAAGCTATATAGATCGAGCCAGCCAGTAATCTTTCCGCCAGTTCCACGCCTTGGCACTATCTGGCGGGCAGCCCCTCCTTCGCGGAGAGTCCTTCTTGTAGGGCATACTTCGCACGGAGTTCTCCTTGAATGATAGGCCGTATAACATTTTTTCCCGACAAGCGGCATAGCGTGAGAGTACCAATGTTCCATGGTGGGATTTACAAGAACGATGTTCATATCTTTGTCGAGGACGCTTATGCCATCTTGGATGCTGAAGAATACTGAGGAAAGAAAACTCTCTTCCTTCTTCAGCCTTTCCTCGGCAAGAGCTTTCTCAGACCTTAGTCTTTCAAGCCTCTCCATCCTGGCTTTCAGAGACCTTATCTGATCCATTTTGTGAGCCTTACCTTTTTTTATCATATGCTTGAAATGATTATATCACGGGATACTGAACAAATAAAGGACGGCCCCCTCCTTGCCGATGTTTCGACAAAAAAATCGAGCCGTCCTTTCGGTAGGACTAACCACTGACTCTTTAGAAAGTCCTCTGCTTTATGATTCTCTCTGCTTCCAACCAGTCGTCCAATGCGTGACCCGGCTTTTTGCCTCTCTTCTCATACAGTTCGTAAGCCTTCTTACGGATCGCGTCAGTCAGATCCTGGCCCTTTGAGGAACTCGTTCTAGTCACGGTGCTTGTTCTTGCCATCTTTCATCACCCCCTCAATCGCCATGTTTATATTCTATCACTTATTCATTCTTTTTGCCAACAATATTTTCTATTTCGGCTATCACATCCAGCGGGTTAAACGGCTTTTTAAGGCATCTCTTTATTCCGCAAAAATTCATAAGCCAGACATGCTCCTTTAGTGTATAGTAACCGGTCATAGCTATAACCGGAACGTTTGAGGTCTCAAAGCAGCTTTTAAGCTTATCGGCAACTTCAAAACCGCTAATCGAGGGCATTCGCAGATCCAGAAGTATTACATCGGGTTTGGTAATCCGTACCGTTCTGACTACTGCTTTCGCGTCGCTTACCTCTGTAACTTCATACCCACTAAGGATAAGCATCTCCCTTAGCTCTTTAAGAAATTCCTTATCATCATCTACTATTAAAATTTTTCTCCCTACCATACGCATTTTGTGGGTTTTAAATCCGATTTTTTAAAATTATACATATTGAAATAAAAAAGTAAAGGTGGCTAATCTACTTTATTCGACTTTTTTCTACTATCTGCACCGCGGGCACCCATTTCAAAGGCAAAATCATTGTGACTATTGTTCCTTTAGGACGAGCTCTTCCTATCTCAAGCCTTCCTTTATGGAGTTCTAATATCTGGCGGCAAATAGCTAATCCCAGCCCTATTCCTTTTGACTTTGTTGTAAAAAAGGGCTCACATACCTTACTTATATGCTCTTTGGCAATACCGCAGCCATTGTCTCTGAAGATTATTTTGAGATAACTGCCTCTGGATTGCATCATTATCGATAGCTTCCCTTTTTTACTCGCAAATGACTCGTAAGCATTACGCAAGATATTATTGAAAACTTCTTTTAATTGCAACGGGTCAGCTTCTATACAACAGCGATCCGACCTTAAAAGCTTTTTATAAACCAGCACGTTGTAATCACCGAACATATCTTTTAAACCAGCCACGCATTCTTCAATCAATTCGCACACGTTGACGGTTTGATAATGAGGTGGTTTTAACCTTGAATAGGCAAGAAGGTTCTTTATTATCTGGTCCGATTCCGCCACCTTATTTTCTATGCTGTTTACATGGCTGTCTATAGCGGGATCCTTGCATTTTTTGTCTATGTTATACACCGCGGTTCTGATGGCCGCAAGCGGTGTCCTCAGCTCATGCGCCACCGTAGCGGCAAGAAGACCAAGTCCTGAAAGGTGCTTAGCCTTATCCAGTTCCTCCTGCGTCCTTAAAAGTTCGCGGCTTCTTTCGGCCACGATCTCCTCAAGGACCTTATTGTCACGGCTCAGGATCTCTTCATACTTCTTGTGTTCAGTGATGTCCCTGAACACACCTAATAGGTAGGTCTTTCCTTGAATATTTAATACGGCGGCGCTTATCGAGACGTCTATTTTGCGGCCGTCGCGAGTCAAAAGTTGCGAATCAACTATTTTTATATTCCCGCGGACCTGATCTTTGAAGCCTTTCATCGTCTTGCGCACGATATCTTTAGGATGAAGCTGGTCGGCGCGCATGGAAAGTACCTCGTCTTTGGAATAACCTGTTACTATCCGCGCTTTCTTGTTGCAATCGACAAGACGGCGAGTACGAGCATCTGCGATAAAGATGGCGTCATTGCTCTCCTCAAACAGCAATTTGTACTTCTGTTCGCTTTCGCGCAGTTTCTCCTCAGTGGCTTTAATCTTGCTGATATCGACATTCGTTTCTGCCACCAGCCATTCACCATTCTCATCCTTAAACGGAATTGTCGTTACCTGTATCGGCCTGTTACCTTCCTTAATGAGGGTCTCTTCACTTACTAAGATCTTCTTGGTCTTGAGGGCATTGACTATCCCGCAATTGGGACACACCTTTTTCCTGCCCATAAAATACCTATAGCACTTTTGCCCCGCCGGTTCGCCGTATATCCTTTTCCATGCCGGATCGATGTACCGAATATTAAAGCGTGAATCAATTATATCAATGCCTATCTTTGATTTGCCAAGCAGATATTCAAGTCTTTTAAGAAGCCGGCTGGCATTCATGCCTTTATCAGACATTTTACGCCCCCTCACAGTTCGCTACCGCCGCGATTATAGCAGCGCCCTTGCCGGATCCGTCTTTTGACAATACAAGCCTCAAGCGGCAAGCCTTCGCACCTAATATCTCTTTCACAAAGGATCGCATATTGGAAGAAAAACCGGTATATTTTTCGTAAACGCTGCCATCTATGGCAATAGTATGTTTACGCAAAATAAAAGGGTCTATCTTTCTTATGACAGAGACAACTGCGGCTGCGCATATGCGAGCGGCACGCCGAGAAATTATCGCGCAAACCTCTTTTATAATCTTCCTATCTTCGCGGCTGGATAAACGTATCCCTATATTTTCCAGAATGTTACGGACACCGGCAAGAGAGCCTGTCTTATCGGCCTGTATGGCTGAAATATCCTCGCTTCTAAGCATCGCGATCTTTGACGACGCCTTCCGAGGCAAAAAATGCAAAATATATTTTTTTTCAACAAGATCCTTGAGAACTATGCCACACAGCTTACCAAGATACATTCCGGAAACCATCTTTTCCATAATCTGTTCGCCGGGGTTTCCCGACTTACCATCAAGCAGTCTGTCATAACAACTCAGTTTAAGCTTATTAAAATTCCCCCATTCTATATTGATTATCATGTTATCTGTCCGCGGCGCAGGGCCTTCCCATTTTTTTATATTTTTGACCTTCTCAGCGTAACAGGCATTGGTGCCTGTTCCTATTATCACGCCGACATCACAATCATGGTCGCTGTAACTGCGGGCTATCAAAGTCCCCACCGTGTCGTTGGCGAGAGCCCTTACCTTCACGTGCGAGATACCATTGCGGACAAGGGCCTGCTCAAGAAGACTCACGACATCTTTTCCGACTACACCTTTTGCGTTAAAACCTTTTGTCCAAGCCACCAAAGTTCCACTCGCTATCCCGCTCTGGGCGATTGGGAATGAAAAGGTGAATCCAAGGTTTATATCGCGAGAATTCGCGAATCCGGATTTTTTAAGGAATGCTTTTACGGATGAGGCAAGAAGATCGAAGAGTCCTGTGCCTTTTTTAGTAATATGCTCTTTGCGCAGGGCGAAGTTCCTGATAAGGCGAACCGATATCCTGCCTCCGCCCTTAAGCTCCAACGCGAGCAATCTGAAATTGGTCCCGCCCAGATCGAGGGCAATAAACTTCCCCTTCTCCCGGCCGGTGGGTCTGTCTACATAGGTGGGTATCATCTTGAGCGAGCTTTGGCGCCCCTCAAGGCCTCTTTTCATCTCAACATGAAAATTCTTTACGATCTGTGCGGCATCCCGCCGGGAGATATCAAAAGATTCTCGGATCCTTTCCAGCATGGCTTTTCTGTCAGCCATCGGCCACTTATTCCTGATCGTAAACTACCTGCTTATCTTAAGTATTTTATATTTAAGGACGCCCGCCGGCACCCTAATCTCGACTACCTGGCCTTCCTTGTAACCCAAAAGGCCGCTTCCCACGGGAGATGATACAGATATCTTATTTCTGGAATAATCCGCCTCTTCTTCGGAGACAAGAGTGTATTCAAGCTCTTCTCCGGAATTCTCGTCGCGGAGTTTTACCGTGGCGCCTATAAGCACCTCGTCTTTTGCCATCTGCTCGTCGTCGAGCATCTGAGCGTTGGCCAGTTTACTCTCAAGCTCCGCTATTCTTTTCTCGTTTAGCGCCTGCGCCTCTTTGGCGGCCTCATATTCCGCGTTTTCGCTTAAGTCGCCGTGGGCGCGCGCCTCGCCTATGGCCTTGGAAAGATGCTTGCGTTTTACCTTCTTAAGTTCTTCGAGTTCTCTGCGTAGCTTCTCGTAACCCTCTCTTGTAAGATAGTAGGAACCTTTGGCCATAATCCCCTCCGCTAAGGTATCTATTTTACGCCCGCGACAGAAGCATGAGTTCTTGCGCCACAAGAACTATTCTTCGGACATTCCCCCGTCCAGCAATAAAGGCACAACCTCTCTCTGGGAAGTCCTACCGCCTTTACCATATCGTTTACAGTCTGATATCTAAGGGTAGTAACCCCTATATCTTTTGCGACCCACTCGACCATCTTCTTGTGCTCGAGCGAAGTATCGTCTATATACTTCGATACGTCCTCGACATCGATGCCTTCTATCGCCCGGATAGCCTTGCGGGCCGCAAGCTCGCTAATGCTGCGCGTCGAAAGATTGAAGCGGCATGGAAACATAAGCGGCGGGCAGGCGACGCGGACATGTATCTCCTTAGCTCCCGCATCCCACAGTTTCTTTATCGCGAAATTCTTAAGTTGTGTGCCTCTCACTATTGAATCTTCGCAAAGGACGATACGCCTTCCTTTAATTATCTCCTTTATCGCTATAAGCTTCATTGTAGCGATCAGATCACGCGTCTCTTGAGAAGGCGGGGTATAGCTTCTTCCGTAACCCGGCGTGTACTTCACGAGCGGCCTGCGATAGGGTTTGCCGGACTCCATAGCGTAACCTATGGCGTGTCCCACCCCTGAATCCGGCACCCCAGCAACTAAATCAACGGTAATATCCTTATCATGCCTTGCAAGAAAACCTCCTGAGCGCTCCCGCACCGTCTCGGTATTTATCCCATTGTAGGTTGAGGCTGGGAAGCCGGTGTATATCCACAAGAACGTGCATATCTGCTCAAGGGCTCCGGAAGACCGTTTCTGGGTAGGACCGTCCTCGTCTATAAGGATTATTTCGCCTGGTCCTATATCTTTTACAACTTCATAGCCGTTATTCGGGAATGCCGCTGTCTCCGAAGTAACAGCCCAAGAGTCCTTCTTCTTGCCGATGACAAGCGGCGTATAACCATGCCTATCGCGTGCCGCATATATGCCTTCCTTGCTCAGTATAAGAAGTGAGCATGAGCCATTTATAAGATCGAACATCTTCTCGATGCCGTCTACGATACTGGAGCCGTCGACTATGATTTTTGCAATTAGTTCTGTGGTGTTGACTGTGCCTTTCGTAACCTCACTGAACGATATGCCTTTTCGAAGGAGTGATGCGGCAAGCTCCTCAGCGTTCTCTATCAGGCCGTTCGTGACGATACATATAGGCCCAAACCTCGAATTAAGGTATATAGGCTGCTCGTCATAGGCGCTTATGACGCCGATGCCGCTTTTTCCGCGCATGTTGCGCGAATCTTCGTAGAACTTCGACTTGAACTGCGTCTGGCTTATATTATGTATCTGGCGTGTTATCGCATCCCCAAGCACCGCCATGCCACCGAACTCAGTTCCGAGGTGTGAATGGTAGTCGGTGCCGTAGAAAAGATCCCTTACGCAATCATTCTTTGAGACCACGCCGAATATGCCGCTCATTTAACCCTCCTTGCTTCTTGCCTGTTATCGGTGCTTGCCAAAAAGTTAACCATATCTGCTGGTAGAGGCGACTCTAAAACGATAGGGTGTCCGCCTTTAGGATGCGTAAACTCAAGGCGCGCCGCATGCAAAGCCGCCCTCTTGAACTTCAGGGCATAATCTTTTCTGAACGCGTAAACGCTCTCGCCGACCAGAGGATGGCCTATACCCTTCATATGAATACGTATCTGATTTGTCCTGCCAGTAACCGGTTCCGCTTCGATAACAGTATAACCATTCCTTCTCTGAAGAACCCTGTAAGCGGTAACCGCCTCTTCCTTGCGGCCCTTCTTTCTATTATAAATCGAAGTCTTTATTGTATCAAAATCTTTTTTCACGCGGCCTTGCACGAACGCTATATACGCTTTCTTGATATCCCTGCTACGGAACTTTTCCATTATTAGCCGCTGGGTGGCCTTACCTTTTGCGTAAATGATAAGGCCGGACGTATCTCTGTCTATCCTGTGGCACGGATAGGCGTTCGCCTCTATCCCGCGACTATCGAGCTCCTTGTTCAAAATAGTTGTAAGCGTATTAGTCTCTTTCTTGGGGGTGGGTATTACCAGCATGCCAGCGGGCTTATCGACCACTATGAGGTAATCATCTTCATATATTATCTTATACCGCTTCTGCTCCATATGGCGGGAGTATTATACCATTTCCAGTTGGAAGGGGTAAAATTTTTCAGCTCAACCCACTGGCAAGGTGGCAAGGGTAGGATGGAAGGAAATCGAAAAAATTCGAAAACGCGATTCTTAGAAGTAATTATTGAAGAGTTCAACCACTTTTTCGGTGAGGCGCTTTGTAAGCGATACATCTTCCGCCGCTCTTTTCTCGTGTATATACCTAACGAGCCCTATCGCCGTCGAAAGTCGAGCGCTGTCAAGGCCGGAAACTTCTCCTCTAACTTCTCTGGCAATCCCCATTTTTATCGGATATGCTATCTTTTCCTCGAGGAATTCTATTATGCCGTCCGTAAACGCCAGACCCCCTGTAAGCACAAGCGATGAGACTTTCCCGCAAGCCTTGCCAAAGTCCTTTATCCTGGAATCGATTGTCTCGTATAGGGTCCTGAACGCAACGTTATCCCTGAAATCACCGGTTATATCCTGCGCGCCTATCGGCATTATATCAAGCGCCGCGAGCGATCCGCCGGAGAATATCGAAAGCTCAGTAATCGAGCTTCCCATGTCTATGAGCCCCACCCCTTTTTCGATATCTTGCTTTTCAAGCAAACTCGCGCCGTCCGCCATACCACTGAATATAACCCCCTTCACATCATGTCCGGCATTGTCCACGCACTTATATATGCTTTGTATGTGGTTGGCATTGGCGGTGATGACAAAAACTTCGCAGGCGAGTCTTGCGGCATAAAGACCTATCGGGTCATTTATCCATGGCTGGTCGTCAATGGAATAGCCCTGAACTACCTTATGGATTATCTCACGATCGAAAGGCAGATATATGGTGCTCGCGACATCAAGGCACCTTGCCATATCAGAGGCGGTTACTTCCCTCCCTCGCAAAGCAAGCGGTATCATGCCCGTTGACATCGTCCCCTTTACGTCTTCGCCGCTTATATTGACGTATATATCGCCGAGCCTGCCATGTGTCTTGGATTTCAGCTTATCAAATACCTTTGAGACAGAGCTGATAGCTGCGTTAAGATCGACGAGTACGCCGCGTGACACGCCCTGGGAAGGCACACTCGCCTGCGCCACTATCTCAAGGATCCCATCCCTGGCAACCTTTGCGGTAACACCGGCTATCTTGTGCGAGCCGATATCAACACCTGTGATAACATATGGTCTTTTCATTCCAATCCTTCTTCGCGATATCTATCATTAAAAAAATCCGAGCCGTCCTGATGCCTTATCCATAGTTACGTTGGATAGCAGGAAGGCGCAGGATCAATCATTTAGGACCTATGTAGACGTCCTTAAAGCGCACGTCGATGTATTTTATCTTATCTATTAAAAGCCGCGGATCTCTGAGCGTCCTCCCAAGCTTGTCAAGCCTTTGGCGAAAACTTTCGCCTCCTATCTTTACCTCGAGGCCGTTCTTCAGGTAAAAAGACATATTCGATGGCTCATTCGCTATTATAAGGCTCACTCCATAAGCGGCCATGAACCGGCTCTCGTCTATTTCCTTCAAAAGCCGCAACGCCAATCTAAGATTTACATTCTTGGCGCCCTGCCTCAGATTTACCCCCTCTATTATAGGTAAGTCCTTTAAGGCATCCGCCCTGCTTACACCGGGTATTACAACCCCTTCTTCATCCACAGGATAATACTTCGCGTTCTTTACGAGCGCGACAGGCTTTCTTAGCTTCATGCTAATAACCAGTTTATCAGGAAGAGATATTCTGACAACGACATCTTTAATATCGCCGTAAGAATTCTGTATTGTTTGTGCTATGTATTTAAGGTTTATCTTAAAAACATTTCTGCCCCTGTAGGCGTTCAGAACTTGGTTGGCTATCGCCAGGGAGACCCTCTTATCAATAAATGAGGCGCTAGTCTCCACGGCTCTCAGCCTAAAATAATCTGAACGATACAAGAAGGCCTTCACTAAGGTAGCGGCCACGACGATGAAAAGTAATATGACGGCTGCCATGACTATTTTAGGCAGCACTGTCTGTTTTATACCTTCGGCTAATGCCGGAATCTTTATCTTTTTCTGCCTTCCCATCCGCGAGGTCCTCTTTTAACGGCATCTTTCACTAATGTAATACACAAATCACCAAAATTCAAGCCTATCGCCTCCGCCGCCTTAGGAAGAAGGCTCCGTTCGGTCATGCCCGGTATGGTGTTAGCCTCCAGCACGAACAGCCTTCCATCGGAGTTTAAGATCATATCTATTCTCGAAAAGCAACTGCAGCCGAGAGCCTTGTGAGATCGCCTACCAATCTCCTGCGATTCCTTGGATTGCGAGACCTTTATAGGGGCCGGAACCAGATATCTTGTTTCAGGATCATTGTACTTGGCGCTGTAATCGTATACGCCTGCCTTTGTGACTATCTCTATGACAGGCAAAGGCTCTTCATTCAGGATGCCTACAGTAAGCTCCCGGCCGTCAATAAATTCCTCGACCAATGCCTTCTCACTAAAAGACAGGGCCTTTTCCAAAGCGTCGGCAAGGCCTTTCTTGTCTCTTACAACTGAAAGCCCTATGCTTGAGCCCTCAAGATGCGGCTTGACGACCAGCGGAAAGCCGATCGAATCCGTATTAATCTCGCGGCATGACTCTTTGTCAACGACTATATGCCGCGGAACCAGTATGCCGGCCTTTGCGAGCACTCTCTTGGCCGCTATCTTATCAAGCGCAAGCCGGGAAGATTCCACTCCCGAGCCCGTATATGGAATACCTAACTCTTCAAGTATGCTCTGGACAGTGCCATCCTCGCCAAACCTTCCGTGCAAAACTATGAAGGCTACATCTATCGCGCTCTTCTTAATCACGTCGTAAACATCCTCACCAACATCCAGAAACACCGTATCAATACCTTTGGCTATGAGCGCATTATAAACGGCCTTACCGGACCTTAGGCTTATCTCCCTCTCATTCGACGGCCCTCCTGCGAGAACCCCGACTCTGCCTAAACTTTCTTTAAGATTCTTCATATAACCTTGACTTCCATTTCAAGATCGATACCGTAATTCTTCTTTACACTCTCTTTGACAATGGCGGCAAGCTCAAGCACGTCCTTACACGTGGCGCCGCCGTTATTGATGATGAAATTGGCGTGTTTTTCGGAGATCTGCGCCCCTCCCACCTTTTTACCCTTCAGGTGCAACATGTCTATCATCTGGCCGCAGGTGAACTGAAAGTTGTCAGGATTTTTGAATATGCAGCCCGCGCTGGGCTTATCAAGAACCTGCTTTTCCATTTTTATCTTTAAGAATTTCGCGCATGCCGCCAGAAGGTTTTTCTTGTCACCTTTATAAAATTTAAGTTCCGCGGCCAGTATCACATACTTATCCAGATTTGAACAGCGGTAACCAAACTTTAGATCTTTTTTTCCTATAACGCGAGGCGTGCCGTCAAAATCCATGACTTTGACCGACTCAACAATCTCACCTATATTTCTGTACACGGGATTATTATAACCGCCGGCGTTCATGTATATAGCGCCACCGACAGTCCCGGGTATTCCTATAAGCGACTCAAGACCGGCAAGGGATTTTGAGCATGAAATCCTTACCAGCATAGGAAGGCTGTAACCAGCTCCAACAAATGCCCGTCTGCCTCGGAACGACAGCGTCTTAAACGCCGGCGAATTCAGGCAGATTACGATACCATCAAATCCGTTATCGCTGGCCAGCACATTAGAACCATTGCCAATAACAAATAGCGGGATCTTCCTGTTCTTAGCAAATACGAGGATCTTCTTTAGGTCATCGGCATCCTTAGGCTCCACCCACAGGGCGGCGCGTCCGCCTATCTTGAACGAAGTATGGCGAGACAATTCCTCGTCTGGCTTGACCCTTCCCTTAATAAACGACTTCGTCTCTTTTACCAGATTGCCGGCAAGGGAAAACTTTCTGGTATCGCCAGGCTCCGCGGTCATCATTTCCGCGAGCCGATCCGCTACCACCTTTATGTCGCCCGCGCCTAGTATCAATATGATATCTCCCTTTCGCTTGATTCGCATGAGGTATTCCGGTATCTTGCGCTTATCCATCACAAGGACATCATCAAGCTCGCTCGACCTCACTCTCTCAAGAATATTCAGAACGGAAACTCCTTTGATTGCCTTTTCGCTGGCAGCGTAGATGTCGGAGAGTATAAGCTTATCGACTCCCCCAAAACATTTCCCAAATTCATCGGCCAAAAGTTTAGTCCGCGTGTACCGGTGCGGTTGAAAAACCGCTATTATGCGCCGGCCCTTCCAGGTGCGGCAGGCGTCGAGAACGGCTTTTATTTCTGTAGGGTGGTGCGCGTAATCATCTATCAACATCACGCCACCGCAATCAGCCCTGAGCTGGAAACGCCTTTTGACGCCATCGAAATCCTTTATGGCGCGAACCGCCTCTTTAAAAGAGATACCGGATTTTAAACCGACAAGTATAGCGGCCATGGCATTAAGAATATTATGCCTGCCGGGTATGCTGAGACTCACAGCGCCTAACACATTGTTCTTATACACGCATTTAAATGATGTTTTGAAACCTTCCATGCGAATATCAACAGGATACATATCCGCGTCTATTGAAAACCCAAAGCTCTCCGCCTGCTTCCTGAAGCCATTAAGCACGATGCGAGAGTTAAGGTCTTCTATATTATAAAAAACACATCCTCCTGGTTTTAGATTATTGATAAACGCGCGGAAGGAAGAGCGGATATGGTCAAGTGACCTAAAATGGTCGAGATGCTCCATCTCTATGTTAGTGATTATGGCGTAAAATGGTTTTAGATTAAGAAAGGAGCTATCGCTCTCATCGGCTTCTACTATAACGTATTCCTTCCTACCCAGCTTAGCATTGCCGTTGAATACGCTCACTTCGCCGCCTATGATAGCTGTCGGGTCAAGACCTGCTTTTTCGAACATCACCGCTATAAGTGAGGTTGTGGTGGTCTTGCCGTGCGTACCGCTTACGGCTATTCCCTTTTTGCCGTTAAAAAGGCAGCCGAGCATCTGTGCTCTGTGCATAATACGCGCCCCACGCCTCAAAGCTTCCTTCATCTCTGGATTATCGTTGGAGATTGAAGAGGAATACACAACTATATCGATATCTGGAGGAAGATTCGACGCCCTATGGCCTTCGAACACTCTGCCGCCCTCTGCCTCGAGCTTCTTCGTAAGGTGGTTTGCCTGGATATCCGAACCTGTGATGTCGTGGCCCATATCCAGCACGACATGCGCGATGGCACTCATCCCTATGCCTCCGATACCTACGAAGTGGATCTTTTTTCTTTTACCTGTTAGATTTATCATATTTTCTTTACTTTGAACACTTCCTGCGCCATCAACTCTGATGCGCCAGGAATCGCAAGCTGCCTGGCGGCCTGACCCAAGTTCTTCAAAGCTTTCCTGTCATTGAAAAGACCTTCAATGGCCCTTGCAAACGACTCCGCGGAAAGATCTTTTTCATCTATATGCACCGCCGCCCCCTTCCTTGAAAAGACCAAGGCGTTCTCTGTCTGATGGCTCATGGCAAAAGGGTACGGAATAAGTATCATCGGCTTCCCGAGAAACGCGAGTTCAAATATCGCCGAAGCGCCGGAACGCGTAACGACCAGGTCTGAGGCGCTGTAAGCCTCTTCTATCCTGTCAACAAAAGAATGTACCCTGTAATCGATACCCGTCTCGCTGTAAGCGCTTATCGCCCACTCGTAATCTTTGACGCCTGTAATGTGTATCACCTGCAACGATCGCCGGACGCTGGGGTGGAGGCTAAATAAAGAGTCTATGAAGGTCCTATTTAACGCGTGGGAACCTTGGCTTCCGCCTATAACCAGAACTGTGAATTTATTTATATCGAGGCCAAACCTCCTAATCCCCCACGACCTATCGTCCTTAAATCTCTCTGTTCTGATGGGGTTTCCGATAAAGGCGGCCTTCGCGGCATTCCTCCCCAAATAAGGCCTTGTCTCCTCAAAGCTCAAGACTATCCTGTCTGCAAACCGGAAAAGAACTGAGTTTGCCCTGCCTGGCACCACGTTCTGCTCGTGAATCACTGAGCGAATGCCTTTTAAGCGAGCGGCAAGTAATACCGGAAAAGATATATAGCCGCCGAAACCGACTACCACATCAGGCTTTTGGGCTGAGAGTATAACCAAGGACCTCCAAACATCCGAAAATAATTTGGCAAAGAAAGGTATCAGCGCAACTGAAGGCCTATAAGGTAATTTATTAGCTGAAAGGACAAAAAAGTTAACCCCCTCCTTCTCAAATATCCTTTTGTCCAGCGATTTATCACTTCCTATATACAATATATCCGCGTCATTATCTTTAGCCCTTATGGCTCGACCGAGCGCTATGGCCGGGAATATATGGCCGCCCGAACCACCGGCAGCTATGATTATTTTAAGCCCCACACTCTCTCCTAAACCGATAGTTTTCCTAAATAAGATACAGGTGTATATCGCCGTCTATTTTACCGCATCACAGCTTCTTGAAATGTTAAGCAGGATGCCGACGGCCATAAGATGAAACACAAGCCCGCTTCCCCCGTAACTTATGAAAGGAAGCGGCAGCCCTTTAGTCGGAAGAGCGCCTGCGGTGACCCCTATGTTGATGATCGCCTCCAGCGCTATAAGCGAAACTATTCCGAAACTTAGAAGCCTCTCGAATGTATCAGGCGAGTGAAACGATATTTTCATTCCCTGCCAGACAAATAGAATGAAAAGTGAAACTATAGAGACTGTGCCCAGGAATCCCATCTCCTCGCCTATAATTGAAAATATGAAGTCGGTATGTGAAGCCGGAAGGTAAAAAAGCTTCTGCCGGGATTGGCCAAGACCCACCCCGAATATTCCGCCCGAGCCAAGCGCTATGAACGATTGTATCACCTGAAAACCGGTTCCCCTTTTATCCGACCAGGGATTAAGGAATATCATCATCCTTTTTCTCCTGTATGGAACGCTGAAAAGAAGCATATAGAGCGCCGGAAGACTTGCCAGAACTGATCCTATAATGTAAAAAACCCTCACCCCTCCCACAAAAAGCATCATCACTGTTACCACGAATAGAGTCACTGCCGTGCCAAGATCCGGTTCCAGTAAAATAAGCCCAACGGTCAGGCCGAGAACAATCATTGTTGGAACGTATCCCTTCCAAAAACCCTTGATGATGTCTTTTTTCCGGGAAATCATATCGGCCATGTAGACAAGAAGCGCTATTTTTGCAAATTCCGATGGTTGAAAATTGACCATCCCCATCCTAAACCAGCGACGGGCACCGAATGTCTCCCTGCCGATATGCGGGATAAGAACCAGAACTAAAAGAACGAGTGATAATATCAAAAGCGGCCTTGAAGCATTCCTGAGAACATTTATATCGACAGACATCGAAACGAACATAAATCCTAAACCGATAATAAGGTATATGAAGTGCCTTTTTAGGAAATAGAGGCTGTCGCCCATGTTATTGTAAGCGTAAATGGCACTGGCGGAATATATCATAACTACTCCGACACATACCAGAATCGCGACTATAGTAAATATTGATATTCTTACGCTTCTCATCATTTATGTCTTTACGCCATGCAGCGAGTTCTTAAGCCTTTTAACGGCGTCTTTGAAAACGCGGCCGCGCTCTTCGTAGTTTTTAAACATATCGAAACTCGAACACATTGGAGACAGCAGCACTATCCATCCTTCCTTCGCCAGTTTGTGGGCTGTCTCAACGGCGTCGTACATATCATCGGCCTCATGTATTTCAACAGTATTTTTAAGCGCCTTCTTTATCATCGGCGCCGCCTCTCCCATTAGGACAACATGGGCCGCTTTTTTCTTTATCACATCTCGCGCCACACTATAATCACTATGTTTGTCCTTGCCGCCCGCTATCAGGATGACCGGCTTTTCACACGACTCAAGAGCGCGCTTAGCCGAATCCACAGTCGTACCCTTGGAGTCATTTATATACTCTACGCCGTTAATGGTGTCAACGGTTTCAAATCTGTGCTCAAGGCCCTTGAAATTCTTTATCGCCTCCCTCATAGGCCCGTCCTCCACACCGACAAGGGCACCGACCAGGCTACACGCAAGGACATTTTCCAGGTTATGGACACCCTTAAGCTTTATGGCGACGACAGGCACTATCTCCCTTTCCTTCCCGTTAAGCCGGCAGCATACCCACTCATCCTTTACATAAGCGCTTATATTGTAGGTGTTGCCGGCGACTTTCTGCTTGCCGTAGAAAACCACGCGCGAGCGCGTCAATCCCTTAAGGCGCCTCAGGTTCTCGGCGTCGTAATTCAAAACAAGAATATCATCGGCCTGCTGATTGGAGAATATCCTGAGCTTGTAATTAAAATATTCGTAAAAAGTCCTGTAACGATCCCTATGGTCATCCGTTATATTCAGTATAACAGCTATATGTGGCCTGAAACGTTCTATCCTCTCGAGCTGTGCCGAGCTTACCTCAAGAACAACCCATGTGTCATCCTTTATCTTAGAGACTTCTCCGCAAAGGGAGTTACCTATGTTGCCGCACACCACTACCCTTTTATCGCCGGCCCGCAGAATCTCGCCGATAAGCGTGGTCACTGTGGATTTGCCATTCGTTCCGGTTATAGCTATTATCCGCCCCCTGCAAAAAGCGTAACCCAATTCCATCTCGCTTATTATCGGAATCTTCTCCTTTAAAGCCCACTTAACGGCAGCGGACGAATTCTCCACTCCTGGGCTGACAACAACAAGATCGCTTCCCTTCACAAAACACTCAGTGTGCTCTCCTATCTCGACTTCTATCCCTTTCGACTCGAGCTCGAGCTTTGCTTTCTTAAGCTCCGGTGTATTTGCCGAATCTGTAACAAAGACTTCCGCCCCTTTCTCCCTTGCCAAAAGCGCCGCGTTCAAACCGCTATTGCCAAGCCCTATAACAGTCACCCTCTTATTTTTTATATCCATTTTCGGCTCTCTATTGTAATTTTAATGTCGCGAGGCTGAATAATGTAAGCATTATCGCGACTATCCAGAACCTTATCGTTATCTTCGACTCTGACCACCCAAGAAGTTGAAAATGATGGTGTATTGGCGACATCAGAAAAAGCCTTCTTTTGGTAAGCTTAAGCAATATCACCTGCAATACCACCGAAAGCGCCTCTATAACAAATATTCCACCTACGAGAAATAAAAGAAGCTCCTTTTTTATTAATATGGCAACCACGCCGAGCCCCCCACCGAGAGCCAGCGCCCCTGTATCTCCCATAAATATATTCGCCGGATACGCGTTGAACCACAAAAACCCCAGCCCCGCTCCTACCATGGCCGAGCAAAATATCGCAAGCTCGCCTGAGCCTTCCAGATAGAAGACGTTAAGATAATCGCTCACCTTGAAATTGCCAGCGATATAGCTTAGGATGGCGTAAGCTATAGCCGACACAACGGTGCAGCCTATCGCAAGTCCATCCAGCCCATCGGTAAGATTAACGGCGTTCGAGGCGCTCGTTACCACTATAATGACGAATAACGCGTATAAAAGGCCGAGATTCACAGTAAAATGCTTAACGAACGGAACGGCAATGCTGGGAGGTATCGGCGTAAACAGCATTATGTACACTGCCAAAACCATCCCCAGCGCTATCTGATTCAGAAGCTTGATACCCGCCGTTATTCCGAGATTGCGCTTTTTTCTGATTTTTATATAATCGTCGGCGAATCCTACCATGCCGAGCCACAGAAAAGCGGCAAGGGTAACTAGCACATATTGATTGGCTATCTCGGCCCACAGAAATGTAGAAACGGTTATCGCGAGTATAATAAGAAGTCCTCCCATAGTGGGCGTGCCTTCTTTGTGCTTATGCATCGCGTGTATGGACTCGACATATTCTTTTCGGATATACTGGCCGAATTTTATCCGCTTAAGCCATCCTATGATTAATGGGCCGAGCGCAAGCGAAATAAAAAATGCCGTGAGCGCGGCCATCGCAGCCCTGAAGGTTATGTATTTGAATACGTTAAACCCGAACCAGATATCACGCAGCGGATAAAATATGTAGTAAAGCACCCTACCCTCTGAATTTTTCTATCACATTTTCCATTCTCATGCTACGCGATCCCTTGACAAGCACTAAGTCCCCTTCTTTAACCAATTTCTTAAGCAAGGATGCTATCTCCTCGTGAGAGGAGCAATGCCAGATGCTGTTTTTATTCATACCGCATTTAATCGCGCCAGAAATGGTATGTTTAGAAAGCTCGCCAAAAGTCAGAAGGCCGTTCACGGCGCACCCCGCGACAAGCCTGCCGGTCATCTCGTGAAAACGAGCGGCGTCCGACCCGAGCTCCAACATATCCCCTGAAACCACCCACTTCGAGCGGGCCGGATAATTCCGAATCGCCTGAAGCGCGGCCTGCATAGACAATGGGTTCGAATTATATGAATCGTTTATAATCTCAACGCCATTTATAATAAGCCGGTCGAGCCTCATGGAGGATGGCTTATGACCGGCGAGAATTTTCTCTATAGCTTTACACCCCACCCCCAATGTCACAGCGACAGCTATCGCCGCCATCGCGTTGTAGACGTTATGAACTCCAAGCATGTTCAGTTCAAACACGCCCCTGCCATTAAGGCGAAACTTTAAATTCTTGTCTGTCGACTGTACCATCTCAGCCACAAGATCGTTTGAGGGCTTAAAGCCGTACCGCAATACCCTTGGCCCATCAATACGCGACAGGAATTCATCGTCGCCATTTATCACCGCGAATCCGTAGTCATTAAGCGAATTCAATATGCTTCTTTTCTCCTCATAAACACCCTCAAGGCTTTCGAGAAACTCAAGATGCGATGGTCCTACATTTGTTATTACGGCTATATCGGGCTTCGCTATTTCGCTTAGCGTCTCTATCTCGCCTCTATGGTTAGTTCCGATCTCCAAGACACAAGCGTCATGATCAGCCGAAAGCTTCAGAAGCGTCTGCGGCACACCGATATGATTGTTCTTCGTTCCTTCATTCTTGAGAACCCTGTATTTCGCGGATAAAACCGCCGCCGTCATGTCCTTGACAGTTGTCTTGCCGTTAGAACCTGTCACGCATACCATCGGTATAGCAAATCTCTTCCTGTGGCAGGCGGCTATCGCCTGCAGGGAAGCCCTTGAATCTTTTACCTGAATGACGTTAAGATTCTTATCGGGTATGGGTATCGGGCGCTCTACGATGGCGCCTTCCGCGCCCTTACGAAACGCATCCATCGCGAAATCGGTCCCACAAAAATTCGGCCCGCTAAGCGCAAGGAAAAACTCTCCTTTTTTGATACTTCTCGAATCTGTGGAAACCCTCGCAAGGTCAACATCCTTATCGAGAACGCCCGATATAAGCTTACCACCGGTTATCTTTAATATCTCTCTTATCTTCATCCAGCGCTTTCTTTAGTCGCCGCCTTTACATTGATAAGGCGTGGGGTTATCTTTTAAGATTTGAGCTGCAATCTCGCGATCATCGAAAGGCACCACTTCATTTCCGATTATCTGATACGTCTCATGGCCCTTACCGGCTATAACAACTATATCGTCTTCGGCAGCCAGCTTGAGCGCCTTCTCTATAGCCTTTCTCCTGTCTATCACTATGTCATAATTGGAAAACGTTCCTTTCACTCCGCTTTCGATCTCTCCTGCTATCACACGCGGGTCCTCAAACCTCGGATTGTCAGATGTTATAATAACATGATCTGAGAACCTGCAGGCCACCCTTCCCATCGCCGGCCGCTTTGTGACATCTCTATTACCGCCGCATCCAAATACCGTGACTATCCGCCTGGTGGCTAGCGGTCTCAGGAGGCTTAAAATATTGTAAAGGGCATCCTCCGTATGAGCAAAATCCACGAACACCTTGAAGGCTTGGCCGACATCAACCGCCTCAAGCCGCCCCGGCACCATCTTCACCGACTCGATCCCTTTCACAATTTCTTCTCTAGAGATGCCAAGAGCGTAAGCAGCGGCGACAGATGCCAGGATGTTCGAAACGTTATGCGTCCCTATAAGTGATGTTTTTACGGGATAAGCGCCTGTTGGAGTATTTATCTTAAAGGTTGTGCCGCTTATTGATAAGTCCACAGCAGTTGCGCTAAAATCGGAATTTTCTTTGACGCCAAAAGTCAGAACCTTTTTCTTTAACGACTTCTTAAGCGACGCAACCTTCCGGTCATCGTTATTCAATATAGCGAATCCACCCGCTTTAAGGTGGTTAAAAATCTTCTTTTTGGCCTGGAAATACCTTAAGGTGGTCTTGTGATAATCGAGATGGTCGCTTGTGATGTTTGTGAATATTGCGGCATCGAAGTGTATCTTGCCGATTCTTCCTTGATCCAGCGAATGGCTCGAGACCTCCGCTACTACGGCTTTCACGCCCTGAGAGACCATCTGCGCGAGCATATTTTGTAAATCTAGGCATCCCGGCGTAGTGTTCTTCGCTGGGATGAAATTACCCTTCCACCTGTAATTTATGGTGCCTATCACTCCCGGCTCGCATCCCGCCGCCTTCAAGATAGACTCGAGTATATAGGTTATGGTGGTCTTTCCGTTGGTTCCGGTTATGCCAATCACTTTAAGTTTGCGCGAAGGATGGTGATAGAAGTTATCCCCTATAACCGCCATGGTGGCTCTTGAATCTGGCACAAGTATATTCGCAACTCCTTTAAATGATCCAAAATCCTCTTCAGCCACTATCGCGGACGCGCCTTTCCCAATCGCATCCTTTATGAAACACCTTCCGTCCTGCGTATGTCCTTTTACGGCGATAAAAAGATATCCTCTCCTTACCTGTCTGGAATTGTCCGTAACCCCTGATATCTCAAGGCTATCCGCCCATTTTGGGTAACTTGCAATTACCCCTTTAAGAATATCTTTCAATCTCAAGTTTAGATCGCCTTCAATCCCTTAACGTTCAAATATTTGATTACCTGGTCCGCGACTTCTTTAAAGACAGGAGCCGAAACATCACCGCCGTAATAAACTGGATGTGGTTCGTCTATGCATATGACCGCAGTCAATAGAGGTTTATCGGCAGGCGCAAAACCTATGAAGGAACCTATAAATTTGCTATGTGAGTATGTGCCGCCCTCAATCTTCTGCGCCGTACCAGTCTTTCCGCCAACCTTGAAGTCCTCCACCCTGGCCTTCTTCCCTGTGCCATTTTCGACAGCACCTTTTAGGATGTGCCTGACCCTGACAGCGGTCTCAGGCGACAGCACCTTACGCACAATAACAGGTGGGAAGCTCTTAATGACCTCGCCATTATCATCGATAATCTCTTTAACAATACGCGGTTTTACATAAAAGCCGTTATTGGCTATGACCGATATGGCGCACGCAAGCTGCATGGCGGTGACGGTCACCTCCTGCCCCATCGGTATAGCGTTCATACTGACTTTGGACCATTTCGATGGAGGTCTATTGATACCCACCACTTCCCCTGGCAAATCTATGCCCGTCTTGTCGAGAAAGCCAAATTCTTTTATATACTTATACATCTTTTCAGGGCCGAGTCGACTGGCAGCTTTAACGGTACCGATATTACTCGACTTCTCGATCACCTCCTTGAAGGTGAGATTTCCGTAAGGATGGACATCGTGCAATATCTTGCTGCCGGTCTTCCATTCGCCATACTCGCAGAAAAAGGTGTCATTCAATTTTACAAGGCCCTCTTCTATAAGGGCGCTGGCTGTTATCACCTTGAAAACAGACCCTGGCTCGAAGAAATCGTTAACCGCCCTGTCCCTGATCGCCTCTTCTTCTCTTTTGTTAACGTTATTGAGGTCAAAATTCGGTATGTTGGCAAGCGCAAGGACCGCGCCGGTGCGCGGGTCCATAACAACTATCGAAGCCGCTTTCGCGTTGTTTTTCTTATAGGATTTATAGAGCTCTCGTTCGGCAATAGACTGTATGACCTCATCTATCGTCAGGACAAGGTTCAGGCCGTTTTTCGGCGGGATGAAATCGAACTGGTAGGACTTGAGAAGCTTTCTTCTCGCATCCTGCGTAGAGATGAGCCAGCCGCTCTCCCCCCTAAGATACTTATCATAATACAATTCCACGCCCTCAAGGCCGACATTGTCTATATTTACTGTTCCGATCACATGACAGGCCAGCGCTTTATCAGGATAGACGCGCCTTGACTCTTCGATGAGTTCAATGCCTTCTATCTTTAGTTCTTTTATCCTCTCTGACTCTATCCGCGATATCCGGCGCTTTATCCAAACAAATCCCTTATCGCGGGACAGTCTCTCGAGCACGAAATTCTCATCCAGACCAAGAATGGCCGCCAGCTTTGCGGCCGTTCCCTTTTTATTCTTTACTAAGCGCGGATTGGCAAATACCGAGTCGGCACTGATGTTGACAGCCAGAACTTGCATGTTCCTATCGTATATAGTGCCTCGTTTTGGTTGAATCTCCGTTGATACTATGTGCTGTTCGTTAGCTATTTTGTAATAAAAGCCGCTCTGGATAACCTGCAGGTAAAAGAGGCGTACCGCGAGAATAGATAGTGATAGGAGAAAAAAAAGAAAGACTAATAACTGTCGCGCCCTGTAAATTCCGCTATGCACGAATCAACAAATCCTCAGACTTAAAACAAGCCTTTTTTCAGCCCACTTTGAACTGCCAGGCAGGCTAAGGCATTTTATTTTACGTGAGTCTGAGCCCTTGCCTTGGACATTAAAAAATCCAGTAGACCGGGAGTCTTCGTTGACGCCGAACTTAGTAGAATTCCCCTCCTGGCTGGCTTCGGGCTCGCCGTCCTCACGACATTACACTGTTTCGGGAAAGCCACTTCTATGCTTTTTGCCAAAAGCGCCTCCTCCAAACGGTAAGGCGCTTCAAGATTTTTGATATTATATCCCAGCCTCTCATTACGGTCAAGCATCTCCTTGACCAAATACTCCTTACACTCGATCACATAGCTAATCTTCACAAGTTCAACCTGTTGGTGCACATAAAGAAGGGCGACAATGGTGACTGAAACTATAAAAGTTATTAGCCTAAGAAATCTCATAATTATATAAAAAGTTATTTTTTTGAGCCACTCTTAGTCGCGCGCTCCTGGAGCGCGGGTTAGCCGCCATTTCCTGCTGTGATGGTCTTACTGGTTTTTTAGTTATTACCGTAAGAGCGCCCAATCGCCCATATTCCCTGAAAATATTTTTGACTATCCTATCTTCTAGGGAATGGAAAGATATTACGCAGATCCTTGCGCCCGGTGAGAGCCTGGCTATGGTCTTATGCAGGCCTTCCTCCAGGGCAGCCAGTTCATCGTTTACCGCTATTCTGATGGCCTGAAATGTCCTCGTCGCGGGGTCTATCCGCATCCTTCCGCGCCGCGATCCAATAGCCCCGTGAATTATACGCCTCAGCTCGAGAGTTGTCTCGATCGGCTTCCCAGCCCGCGCGCGCGTTATAGCGCGAGCTATCCTTTTGTGATGCCGCTCCTCGCCGTATTCTCTTATGATGCTAGAAAGATCCTCTTCCTTAAGGCGATTTACTATATCGTATGCGGTCGTTAAAAGTTCTGGGTTCAGTCTCATGTCGAGCCTTCCATCTTGCTGAAAACTAAACCCCCTTGCCGCATCCTCCAGCTGGAAAGATGATACGCCTATATCAAAAAGCGCCGCATCCAGCGTTTCGATATTCTGCTGTGAAAGAACCTTGTCAAGATCCCTGAAGTTCGAATGGACCACGACACACGAAGGGCCAAACTTCTCAAGCTTTTGCCGCGCTATTTTTACGGCCGATGCGTCTGCATCAAGACCGATCAATTTTCCGCCGGGCTGGATCCTCTTGAGGATCTGAATGGAATGGCCACCGCCGCCGATGGTCGCGTCCAATACTTTATCGCCCGGCTTAAGGTTTAAAGAACTGATAACCTCATCGAGCATCACGCTCTGGTGCACCTGCCACGAACCTCGATGCTGCGCCTTAAAAAAGTTTTGTTACTATACCGTGCCTGGAATTAGAAAAAAAGAAGCTCTTCCAGACATAGCTGTCGAGTCCGACATCCGAAGGATTACAGTTTAAGGCCCTTACTTTTTTGAGACGCTCGATTATTGTATCTATTCCGACTTCCTGATGCTTCGCTTTTTTCCCGGCCCTCGCGTATCTGTTAGGCAAATTACGCCCCTTCCTCCTGAGTCATCAACCGTTCGGCGATGTCCTCAAAGGATTCTTTGGATTTATTATAATAGTCCTGCCAGGCCTCCCTGGCCCATATCTCTATCCTGTTGGAAACTCCTATTATCATGACATCGCGTTTTATGCCGGCATGGTCCTTAAGATATTTCGGAATGAGTATTCTGCCCTGTTTGTCGCATTCGATCTGGACAGCGCCGGCAAAATATATCCTATTGAATTTCCGTGCTTCGGATTTTGTGAATGGGATGGCTTTGAACTTCGATTCCTGGGTCTTCCATTCGTTCTCGGTGAACATGAAAAGGCACTTATCAAGACCGCGCGTTATATAGAATTTTTCTATATCATATTCTTTAAAAGCGTCGCGGAACTTAGAAGGTATGATGAGTCTGCCCTTTTTATCTATGGTATGCTCATACTCGCCGTAAAACATTCGAAATATTACTCCCTTTTACTCCACTTTCTACCACTTTTTGGTATAAAGTATACACTACGTGCAATGCATTGTCAAGAAAAAGGGCTCTGAAATTTTTTCGGTTTTCTCGATATTCAAAGCAAACTTTAGATAAACCGGTTGGGAGCGGCTTGCACCGGCAAAAACTGGCGACGCGCAGGCATGGGCTTTACTACCCTTCTTCCGAATTTTTACACTTTTTTCATCCGGTCGCGTTTCGTCCTTTGGCAGGCTCAGTACAAATAATAAATGGGGAGTGAGACTAATTTTCCAGCGTAAAATATTCCTCGCTGAAAAGATTTCACACTCCCGCAAGGCAGCCGACCTACAAGGGCCTGCTCAAATTAAAGCAGAAGCAACATCGGAAACTAAATACCGCTGTGGTAAAAATTAAAAATATGAGCGGGCAGGATTATTTGAGGTGTTTGGATTTGTAATTGGAAGCGCGGATGTCGTATTCATCCTCGATCTCGCCTACGATCTCCTCGACCAGATCCTCGAGAGTGATAACCCCCTCGATCATACCTTTATCGTCAACGACGATGGCAAGGTGCGTATGCCCCTTCTGGAATTCCGTCAAGAGTTCGGTTACCTTCTTCGAGCCGTTAACAAAAGTGGCAGGATACATCAGATCCTGCATAACTATAAGATCCTTATTGTAGAAAAGGATCAATAGGTCCTTCATGTTTATTACACCTACTATGTTTTCGGGATTATCCCTGTAGACCGGAAGTCGCGAATAACCGCACTCTATAACCTTGGTAATGATATCATCCGGCTTCGCGTTGATATCTATCGCTACCATCTCTTTTTTCGGCGTCATCACTTTTCTGACGATCGCATCGCTAAAATCAAATACCTTGGTGAGCATCCTGTACTTTTCTTTCTGCAGGACGCCTTCCTCCTCCCCTATTTTGATAATCGCTTTTATCTCTTCCTCTGTGACCAATGAAGGCTTAGCAGGCGCTTTCCCGCCCAGAAAGTTAGCAAGGGCTGAGGTAATAAATTCCAGCACCCTGATAACGGGTTTCGATATTTTTATAAGCGTCTGCATCGGCATAGCTATGAGAAGCGCTGTCTTTTCAGGATACCGCGCCGCAAGGGTTTTTGCTGTGACTTCCGATACTATGATAAGAAACGCCGATATAAGCGTCGCAACCGGCACCGCCCAACCTTTCTCTCCACCAGCGATGCGTATTATGGCAGCGGCTATTAAAACCGCTATCAACGCATCAATAATATTGTTTGAAACCAGGATCGTGCTGAAAAATCGCTCCGGCACTTCTCGAATCTTGATAACCACCTTGGCCGCTTTTGATCCTTCGGAAGCGAGCTTACGCAGCTTCAGGCGGCTGGCAGCCATAATGGCGATCTCAGACGCCGCCGTAATCGCCGCAAGTAGAATCAGAAAAACCAGTATTAAGATATCTAAGATAAAGTTCATAAAGAATCCGGTTTTACTATACCTCCTGAAACGATAAGCTTAATTCCTTCCTCAACCGGCATATCAAGTATTTTTACGCTTTTTTTTGGAACTAGTATGAGAAACCCCGATAATGGCGTTGGTGTAGTGCCGATAAATACGTGCAACAACTCTTCGCCAGTCTTCTCTTGCGCCTCTTTAAAGCTGTCGTTCGTCAGGAAGCCCACCGACCATATACCTTTAGATGGATACTCCACCATGACCACCTTCTTGAAGGCGCTATGTTCCTGTGATATCAGAGATACCACTATCTGCTTTATGGCGGGGTAGACCTGCTTTACGAGCGGAAATCTCAGAAACCAATTCTCAAGGATATGTATAAATCTTTTCCCGACAAAATTAGTTGCTATAAAACCGATGATGACTACCGTACAAAGACCTATGATAATGCCTATTCCCGGTATTACCAATCCGAAATTCTGCCGAAGATAGCTATTTATTACTCTTCCCCATATACCATCTATAAAGCGAAAGATCAGAAAAAGAACGTAAATCGTTATAAATGCCGGTAATATTACAAGAAGCCCGGCTCCGAAATAATGCTTAAGTTTCATCGCTCTCCTTATCTATACATCGGAAACACAAGGAGGATGGTCCACGCGATCAGTGTGGTAACCACTCCTACCACAAGACCTATCCGGAACCAACGAAAGAAACTCATATGGACGCCTTCTTCCTTTTCCAATAGCCCCAAGGCCACGATGTTAGCTGTTGATCCGATAAGCGTGATATTGCCTCCGAAGCATCCTCCGAAAAGAAGGGCCCACCATAGCGGCTGTATGCTTATTCCCAGATCCTTGAAACTCTGCACTACAGGAATAACCGCCGCCACAAGGACAACGTTGTCAAGGATGGAGGATCCTATCGACGAAATCCATAATATCACGCCGGTAAGCGCCGCGACATTATGGGTGGTTGTGCTTATTATCTTTTGAGCTATCGTGTCGGCCGCTCCCGTAAATTTAAGCGTGCCGGCCTGGGCAAATAGGAGCATAAAAAACAGTAGCGTCCACCACTCAACATCCTTTTCAATAAAATTTCGGGCGCGCCCATGTTTCCATATCATAACTATTCCGCTTGAAATAAGGGGCAACACCAACAGAACCGTGTTAGGTTCAAGGTTCCACCACAATTCTATCCGGTGATGTAGGGCAATCGCGCATATCGTAGCGGCAAAGACACCGAGGCTTATTTTCAGGTCCCGCGCCGGAGGCACCGATATGAGGCGTGTCAAGATATCATTTTCGCCAAAAAGCCGGATCTTTTCATCTAACTCGTCGAGAACCTTACTATACCATCCTCTCATGATAAAAATGAGCGCAAGAAGGCAGATCACCATCACCGGAAAAGCCCTCATGAGAAAATCCTCAAACGTCAAGCCTGATTTGGTGGCTATGAGTATGCCGATTGGGTTACCCAGCACCGTGCCAGCGGAACCGATGTTCGTGGCGAATACGGCTATCATGAGGAAGGGCGTCGGGTCGGCCTCGAAATAATCGCATATCTCAAATATCGCGGCGGCGACAAATATTATGGCCGTCACTTCGTCGATGGCGCATGCCAACAGCGCGGAGACTACAGATATTATAAAGAGAAATCGACGAGCGGTAAGATTTTTTATCCGAAGGATCAGCGTAACGATCCACGCAAAGAAACCGGCGCTTTTCAGCATCCCAACCAGCACCATCATTCCTATCAAAAAGAGGATGACCTCAAGAGAGGCGAATTTTATTATGTGATCCATGTCAATGGTCTTGGTAAGTAGCAGAACAGAGGTTCCTAAGAAAGCGAAGGTAAGGCGAAAATGCCAAAAGAAGAGAGTACCTAGTATGGACACGAAAAATATCGACAGGGCGGTAGACTGATGAAACGACAATCCCCACCGATAGGCCAGTAAACCTATCAACAGCGATATCGTTATTAGTATCACTGATTTTTTAAATATATTCTTCTCTTCCATAGCCCTGGTACTGGTATCCTTTTAGAAATCAAGTCCTGCCTGCCGCGCAAGCGCCCTGACCACATCGGCCCGCGTGACAACGCCCACCGCTTTATTTTCCCTTACGACCATCACACGACGCTCGCTTCTGGCCAGCATTAGGCGCGATATCTCCGCTACTGACGTATCTTCGGTGACAATAGGCACTTCCTTGCGCATAATATCCTTCACTTGAAACTTATCCAGATTCGCGAGCTTCTTAAGCGTAACTTTAGAATCATCCCCGTAGACGAAATTACCAACGCCTTTAAGATACGATGGCAGTATCGTCTTGAGGATCTCTTTTTCGGTAAAAACACCGAGAATCTCTCCATCGGGATTCATTACCGGCAGGCCGCTCGCGCCGCTTTCGATAAGGACCTTAAGCGCATCTTTCGCGTTCATTTCCGGTGAAACATATTTCACATCCCTGGACATACAATCTTTTGCGGTGACCGACATAATTTTTCTCCTCTTTGGTAATGCCGCGGTTAAAACTTAAGAGCTGGTATGAAAAGCTGGGCTATCTTAAAATATATGATAAGACCGCCTACATCAACGATGCTAGTCGTTATGGGGCCTGCTAGTACGGCTGGGTCAAGGCCGACCTTTTTAGACAGAAGCGGAAGACTGATACCAGTTATGATAGCCAGCATTACAATAGAAAACATCGTCAGACCTACAACAAATGCGAGATAAAAATCCCTTTGCAGCATAAAAGCTCTGCCAAGCGCCACAACTCCCACTATAAAAGCCATCGCCAGAGCCGTCAGCATCTCAAGCTTTATAACCTTCCATACATTTTTTAATGTGACATCTCCGGTCGCAAGCCCCCTGATTATGGTTATGGACGTCTGCGCGCCGGCGTTTCCGCCGGTATCAAGAAGCATGGGAATAAAAAATGTAAGCGCTATCACATTACTCAGTGTCGCCTCAAAATTCTTGAGAACAGTGCCTGTCAAGAAATCAAATATAAGGAGCGCTATCAGCCATCCCGCTCTTCGCTTTATAAGTTCCGCGACGTTTGCGGTCTTGTAGCTTATGATCTCGCCCTCGCGGGGACTCATCTTACCGACTTCGTACATCTCGCTCGTCGCCTGACGTTCCATCAGTTCTACGATATCGTCGATCGTAATAACGCCTAAAAGCACGCCGTCCGGATCCACGACAGGCGCATCAAGAAGGTCATATCTTGAAAAATGTTTTGCCACCTCGGTTTTATCCATGTCAACCGGTATCCTGATGTTCTGCGCGCCTGTCATTATATCTTTGACCAGCATGTCTTGAGGCGCTTTCAGAAGGACTTGCAGACTTACAGCTCCGATAAGGACATGTTTATCGTCAGTAACGTAAGCCGAGTAAATGTCCTTCGCGTGGCCCATGGTGAGGTTTTCCTGCATCGTCATAAGGGCCTTGCGGGCTGTCATATCTTTTTTAATCTCTATCACATCGGTTGTCATAATGCTTCCGGCTGTGCCTTCTTTATATTTAAGGAGTGTTTTTACATTGTAGGCCTCTTCGCTTTTAAGCAGGTTTAAGAATTTTTTCATCACTTTGGCGGGAAGGTCTTTGAAAAGTTTGGTCCTTTCGTCCGGCGCCATGTCATTCAATAACGACGAGACTTCCTCATTGTTAAGGTTATTTAGAAGATAAGATTGATCTTCAAATCTCAAATCCTCAAAGACTTCCACAGCTTTTTTGGGCCCAAGAAGCTTGAAAATTATAATCCTCTCTTGCGGACTCAAAAGACGCCATTCCTCTGCCATATCGATCGAATTAATAGTTCTCAGTATATCTTTCAGGTCAGCGAAATTCTTTGACGCGATCAATTCCTTTATTTCCGGAAGAAAAAGCGATAAGACCCTGACTTTTTTCGAGTTATTCAACTGCGGCTGCATGATCTGCCCCACAATAATAATAGGTCATTGCCCGGTCAAAAAGTCCGTAGACGCTGATTCGCGATTATAGCCTTTTTCTGAATACGCTGACCATGAGCAGCGTCAACGCAAAAAGCGCCACGGCAAGGCCTATTCTCCTTTTATCTATACGTTCTTCTTTTCTGAACCCTCTCTCAATAACGGTTATCTTTATGCCGTGTATATCAAGTTCGCCTCCGTGGGCTGAACACGCCCTGCTGAAGACGCCCTCAACCTCTACCACATCCCCTCGACACTTATAATCACCGAGGAAATGTATGTCTTTAAGAAGCGACGTTTTGCACCACACGCCGATGGCATTATATCCATCATAGACGTTAACCCATGAATAATCGCCACGTCCCATTATCGCGGCTATCACTTCGCCCCTATAGGTAAGAAGCTTGCCGTCCAGGAGTTTTGAGTTCTCTATAAGGTCCCTGCTAGTAAAAGACGCGGCGGTTGAGCAAAAAGAGTGGAGAGTGAAAATAAAAATTAAAATCAATACGACTTTTAACCGAAAATAATGAATCTGCCGTCCATCAATCATCTTTTCCCCTTCAGCGTGGCAATGACAAGACCACCTAAAGTAAGTATGGCGATGAACTCAAGCCTGCCTGCCCACATCTGGAACATGTAAACGACCTTCAAAACAGCGGGCATGGATGGTGATGTAACGCCGCAGGAAAGCCCGACGTTGGCGGCCGCCGATACGGATTCGAAAGCGGCCTCGCTTAAGCTGTAGCCATAGAACATCGTTATTATAGCTCCAAATAGATAGAGCGCCGCGTAGGAAAGGAGTATCAGAGCGGCCATCCTAACATGCCTGTCTTCGAGTATCATGTCCTTTATGTGATGCAGTTTCTGGACCAAAACGGCGCTTTCAGGTATCAGTAACTTTTTTATATCCTGTCTTAGGGCTTTGTATAGTATTCCAAGGCGTAGCACCTTTATCGCGCCGGTGGTGGAACACATGCTTCCTCCAACGGCCATGGCAAGCGTCAACCCAAACATGCCAAGTTGCCCCCACTCATTAACAAACTGCCTGGCGTAAAGCGTCGTATAACCTGTGCCGGTATGGCCAGAAAAAAGCTGATAGAATACCCTCCTGAAGAAAGGAACCGCATCGGGGTATACGAGACGGCTTGCCACCCCCCAAGCCGTTATGGAAAGCGTTACAAGTATACTCATGAAGAGCGTTATTATCTCAATATTTCTGTATATCTCCCTACGGTTGCCTGTCCAAAGAACATAATGCAGCGCGAAATTAATAGCACCCAGCATCATAAGAGATGTCGTAATAAGCTCGAAAGGAAAATTGTGATAGAAAAGGATATTCTGTGACTGTGGGGTGAAGCCACCTGTATCGAAAGCCGCCATAAACAAGCACACAGCATCAAAAGCGGCTTTCGCCGGCTTCAAGCCTCCGCATATACCGGCAATGGTAAGGGCGGCGCTGCCAAGCACAAGATACACCAAGCTCACAAGCCATATGAACCGCGCGGTCTCTATAACATTCGGCAGTATCCTCTCATCGCGCGCCTCCCCGACATACATCCTGAACGCCCCTGCCGAACCCTTGAACAGAAATGTTAGAGCTATCACTACTATGCCCTGGCCGCCGACGAACATAGTGAGGTGCCGCCAGAAATTATACGAATTGGCCATGTGGTCAACATCTGATGTCAGAGTGAGGCCTGTGGTGGCATAACCGCTCATCGTCTCAAAACACGCGTCAAGAAAACAACTGTAGTGACCGCTTAAGTATAAAGGAATAGCGGAAACGAACATCGCGGCTATCCATGAGAGCGCCGCCACACACATCGCATGACTTGTTCCCATATCTTTTTTGGTATGGAACAGGCCTGAAAGCAATGTGCCTGCCAAAAGAGTCGCTCCCATGCTTAATAGAAAGTCGATCGCGGGCGCTATCTCACCGTAAATAAAAGCGATGGCAAGCGGAATTAGCATCAAAAGACCCAGTCCTATAGTTATCTTGCCGAGATAGTAGCCTATGATTTTGTAATCTTCGGTCGTGGGTTTTAATATCACGTGAATATACCCCACCATAAAATACAGACGGCGAACGCCGCGAAGATGAATAACACTGTCATGAGGACTTCGAGGCAGATGCCCATCACCCCGTTAAATATCGACCTTAAAAAATGCCTTATCGTGGGATTCGCCATCATTCTACCTTGCCGACGAGCGTGTCAAGAAGCTGCTGTTCGTTCTCGATCATGGTAAGGGCTATGATGTCATCTCCCTTTTTCAATACCGTATCGCCCTTAGGGACCACTATATTATCTCCGCGCAGGATTGAAACTAAGACCGAATTTTCCGGCAGGCTTATATCTTTCACTTGTTTATCAATGACCGGCGACTCAGCGGTGATATCCACCCTCACTAGAGCAAGCTTACCCCTTTTGAATGTCACAAGATTTATGAAATCCTCGAAAGACACTTCCTCTTCGATAATCTTGGCTATTATCTTGGTAGCGTTCACCGGCACATCAACACCTAACTCTGTAAAGATGTGCTCATTGTGGGGATTATTAACCCTCGAGACCGTCCGGCGCACGCCAAATACCTCCTTGGCAAGCTGGCATATTATAAGATTGTCTTCGTCATCCGCCGTAACCGCGGCCACGACATCTGCCCTGCCGACCGCGGCGTCCTCCAAAAAACGCGGCTCACAGCCATCGCCGTTTATGACCAGCGCGTCTAGCGCCTGAGATATCCGTTCGCAACGCTGCGGATCTTTCTCGATAACGGTAACGGTGTGCTTATCCTGCACCAATTTCTGCGCGAGACTGAACCCTATCTTCCCTGCTCCTACAATGACTATGTACATAAAACTTGATCTCCTCAGATGCGCCTGGGCTACACGGCGACTTATAATCTAAATATCTTCTTCACCTTGTCCAAACTCGACGTTCTGACAACTCCCATCACCTTGTCATCCACCTCAAGCCTCGTATCCGGCTGCGGAATTATAACCCTTTTACGCCTCTCGATAACAGTTACGAGGAATTCATCGGGCATGTTTATCTCCTCCACCTTCCTACCCTTAAAGTCTTCTCCCACGACAAGCTCTATCACGCCAAGCTCACCTGTTTCCACCAGATAGCTGGTAAAACGGTTTTCTATTATCTTATCCCTCATCATGGCAGCCACAAGAGACGTGCCGCTTATGACGTCCAGGCCGAGCTTTCTGAATATATCAGCCCGTTTTGGGTCGTAGACACGCGCGATGACACGCGGTACTTTGAATATCTTCTTCGCTATCTGGCTAGCCATAAGGTTTGTGTTATCACCGCTGGTGACAGACACAAAGGCATCCTGTTTTTCTATCTTGAGCTCCCTCAACAAACTCTCGTTAAAAGCGTTACCCGTCGCTGTGATACCGTTAAACGTGCCGCCAAGTCGCTTGAACGAATCAGGGTTTTTGTCAATTATTGTGACGTTATGGTCTTCCTGGGAAAGAAGAAGCGCAAGTTGTGAACCGACCCTACCGCATCCTATTATCATGATATTCATCGCCAATAACCTCCGAAAAGATATTTATCAATATATAATTCGTAAAGCATATTCGGTGATTTTCGTCTTTTGATAAACTTTGTGCGTCCAGGGCTCGACGAGCTCCTTTTTACTATTTACTAACTCCCTTCACCGCCGCCACGCTGATCTTCCGTATATTCAGCTCGTTAATGACATCAAGCGCTGTCACAACACTGTTGAACCGTGATGAGCTGTCAACTTTTAACATTACCGCTATCTCCGGATTATCTTTAATCCTTGATTTAAGCGCGTTTTTGAGGTTTCCGCGCGATACTTTCTCGTCGTTTATGAAATATTCCCCCTTCTTGTTTATCGCGAGAATAACCTTTTCTGAGCCTTCAAGGGCAATTACGCTCGATGCCTTCGGAAGTTTTACCTCTATCCTGGACATTCGAGTCTCGCTGAACGTGTAGAGGAGACTGAAAGATATAAAGAAGAATATGAACATATTAAGCACTATGTCCGTCATCGCGACAGACTCAAGGGCTACAAGGTAATTCTTGGTGCCTTTAATGCTTATCATCTACTGCTTCCTCATCTCAGCCAAAACCTCTACAAGCCGCGTCGATGCATCGTTCAGCTCATAAGATATATATTTTATCTTGGATATTATGAAATTGCAGATAAGATAATACGGCACAGCCACCGTAAGGCCCGCCGCGGTCGTGATCATGGCCTCGTAAATGCCGGAGGCGAGCTGTGAAACCGTTATGGCGGAGCCGGCCCTCTCCCAAGCCATGAACGCCTTGATCAATCCAGTTATAGTACCTAAAAAACCGAGAAGCGGTTCTATGCCTATTATTGATATAAGGCCGCCTATATGCTTTTCGAGAGAGTGGACCTGGCTGTTACCGGCCCGCTCAAGAGCCTTCTCAATCTCATGCGGGGCAAGATGCCTTTTCTCTATACCTGCCTTGAGCGTGGCGCCAAGCGGATAATTTGAGTACTTTTCGCATAGTTTTTTCGCTTCATCAAATTTTTTTTCGGCCACTTTCGATAAAACGGACGATGTAAAGTCCTCATAGTCCATCCGAATCCTGAAAAGCATCCAAAGCTTATCCAGTATTATGGCAAGACCGAGCACCGAGCCGAGAAGTATCGCTATCATCACCGGCCCACCTTTTATCACCCAAAACATATCTTAATCCTATCCTTTCTTTAAAACAGCCCCAAACAGCATAAAAAGGCCTATTAGAGATATAGCCGCACCGCTCAGTTTTGGAATCAGATGCTCGGCCTTTTGGCCGTACCTGTTCCTAACCAACGTCAGTATGCCGCCTACTGCAAAACCAAACGGCAAAAGAGATATCATTGTTCCAAGACCGAAGACCGCCACCAGAAGGCCGCCGTACAACGCACTCTTCGTGGAAGCCGCCATAACTAATATAGCCATCTCTATGGGGCACGGCGGCAGACCCCTTATTATACCGAAAAGAAGCATCGAAATATCCCCTTTCAATCCGCCGAAACCTTTTAGGTAACAATGCGATTCCAGTTGATGGGTGTGAGTAAAGACCAACATTCCGAAAGCCACTGTAAAAGAGGATGCGATTATCTCAAGGTGTTTTGAGAATTTGGCAAGGTATTGCGCCCCTATGAATCCAAAGACAACACCGAGAACTGTGTCGGCTATCATCATGCCCAGACCATACAAGAAGACAAGGAACAATATCTTCTTCGTGCCCCTGCCCAATATGGTGGCATAGAGGCTTGCGACTGCTTTATCCTCGCACGGTTCAAGGACATGCAGAAGGCCTATAAAGAACGCTGATAACAAAGTAATATTATCCATCGTTTAAGCCGTTTTTTGTGCAAGAAAATACGCTATGCTGTCGACAAGGCCCTTACGTATCATCATAACGGCTATGGCCGCCAGGAGCAGGTGCGCTATCTTCGATACTGCCTTGGAACCCGCCCTACCCAGGATATTCGATATGTTATCGGCATATAAAAAAACGACCCACGTGATAGCGAGATTGGCTATAAATGACGATACTGTTAGTAAAAGGCCATGGGTATCAACCATCATGACGATGGTGGTAAGGACAGCCGGACCAGTGACGAGCGGCGTGCCGATGGGAACAGCCCCCATTGTCTGGGCTGAAAGACGCGGCTGAGGCCCGCGCTGTAGGATATCTCTGAGCGCTATCGCCAAAAGAACCGAGCCGCCGGCTATCTTGAAATCGGATACCATGACGCCGAGAACCTTAAATATCCACGTTCCCAGAAACAGAAATATTATCCCGATTAGGAAGGCTGTAATCATCGATTGAGTGATTATGCGGCGCTTTTCCCGCTTCTTGAGATGTTCCGTAAAAGCCAAATACATCGGCATGACGCCGATGGCGTCCATGGCTACAAATATTGGTATGAAGGAAAGAAGAAATGATTTTATCATATTATATAATTACATGAAATTATATCATATAATCTCGCAAAAACAAAGGGTATTGGCTCAGTTGCACAAACAAATAGGGCCGAACTCATTCCGGTCCGGCCCCATCATCATTATGCCTAATGCAACCTATTTGGAAAGCTTCCCCTTTATTATTCTCTCCGCCTCTAGCCAGTCGTCCAAGGCATGGCCACTTCTGCGGCCCCTCTTTTCATAAAGTTCATAGGCCTTTTTCGCTATGAGAGCGTTGAGATCTTCTTTGGACATGACAGGATTGGATGACTTTCCTAATTTGAATGAGGGCGTTCTTGGCATATTTACCTCCTCCTTTCTTCTGGAATTTAAAGCGTAATCAATTATACATACAGAAAAGAATTATGCAATAGAAATCTTAAGGAAATCCGGAATCTCTTTTCCCATGAGGGTATATATGTTTTTAAGATGCGTTCTGTACAACCGGTCGAATGGGTTTTCATTGCCCACATGGGCCTTGCCGCCGTACCACCAATTCCAGTCACTCCCTTCGGCTATATAAAGCTCTCTCCACGCTTGGCGTATTTTCGCGTCGTCTGCCTTAATGCCCTTCTTCTGAGCCTGGCGTGTAAACCTAACCAGATCCTTACGCACCCTGTCCAGGTAGCTCCAGGAAATGTTATCCTGCTCCTGGCCTATCCATATTTCGAAATTGTGATTGATCCATGAGCCTGGAAACACGTTGGAGATGGACCTCTTAGGACTTTCGAGCGATAGAAAATCGCTTATGGTGGTAGTTCCTATATTCTCTTCCTTGTCGATATTGCCGTAAAGTGTTTCAAAAAACAGCCTGCCGTTATCCTTGTAATATTCCCAAGCATTCTCTCCATCCATAACAATGGTAAGAAGTCCTCTATCTGTATCGCGCCTCAGGCTGGATTCTATGTTGTTGCAGTGATTGATGAGATCCCATGCCGCCTCATCCTGGTCCCAGGCATTGTAATTGAAGCTTATTATATCCGAGAGGTTCTTATCGCGGAATATCATGGTAATATGGCCCGAGGCGTTTTCGTACCGGTAAGGCCTGTATATTATTCGCCTGTCGAATTGAGTTACGCCTTTATACTTTTTGTCATAAAGCGAAAGGCTTCTGAAAAGTATGTCCTCATCGGTAGCAACCCACTTTATGCCGCTTCTTATCAGGACGTCGAGCGCCTTGTCTGAAACGCTTCCCTCCGAAGGCCACATGCCGGCCGGCGGAACGCCAAACTGTTCTGTGTGATATTTTATAGCCTCCGTGACATGCCATTCCGCATCCTCAGGGTGCGAAAATCTCTTCGGCAGCGGACTGCCAGGCAGTGACGGCCTGGCGTCGTTGGTGTCGCAGATGAGCGGCAGTATCGGATGATAAAAAGGCGTTGTTGTTATTTCTATGCGACCCTCATCCTGCAGCTTCCTGTATAGCGGTATAATACGGCTCATTATCTTTTTCTGACACGCGATGATGTATTCTTTATCCTCTTCCGTGTACCCCTCTTTCTTGGCGACTAGCTCCTTTAGGTTAACATCCTCCTCTATATTTATTGAGTGAAACCACGCGAGGTTAAAAAGCGCCTGGAGATCGAGGAAATCTTGGCTCGAGAAACTCTTGACCACTTTCTTTAAGGCGGAGCCGGCGAGTGTTTTCACGCCTTTCTTAAGCAACAAAGATTCATAGCGTTTGTTCGGCTCGATGAACTGTTTGAAGTTTACCTTGAAAAAGTTATTGAGTATAGCCACCTTCTGTTCGAATGTGAGCGCGGTGGCTTTGACGGCAGTCAGGTCAAGGAAGGTGTCTTTTGTTTCATTATGGACATAATCGTTTATCTGCTCAACAAGAGAGGGAACCAAGTTGAATGTCACCCTGACCGGCGCGAAATCTTCCACAAGGGCGGCCATCGGGTAGTAGTCCTTGACGCCGTGTAGCCGTACCCACGGCATCTGGTATTTTCCGGTCAGGGGGTCTTTGTAGAAGGGCTGGTGCATGTGCCAGAGGAATGCGACCCCGAGTCGTTTGGAGATATTCATAAATGAATCCAAACATCAAAAATCAATCATCAAAATGACTTTTTTAAAATTCGGAATTTTTTGATTCTACGCCGTAGCTCTGATTTTGCGGACCTTAAATTTTAAACTAGGTACAGTAGATTGTGTAATCTATGTCCGGGAATATGTTATTTTTCCATTCCAGGCGCCTGGTGTATTCCTCGTCGAGAGAGCCGCTCTTCACGTCTTCGTAGAGATTCGTGAAGTTTTCCGCGTGCCCCCTAAAACGCTCCACGGCGTAGGGTACATGGGAGCCTGTCTTCATTATAAAGGCCCAATCGCTTGATTGCGCCAGAAGAAGCTCTCTTGCCATCTGGTTTAAGACCCTTGCCAAAAGCCCTTTCGCGTTGCGATTTTCATTCGCGACCTCGACCATCCGTTCTACCATCTTGTGAAGATGCCGGTATATCCAGTCGTTCGAGCCCTCAAGCCACACTTCGCTGTAGCCCTTCCATCCCCAGCTGGAGAAAGCCGGCGTCAGCACCTGGTAACTCTTATGCATCTTAAGATACTCGCCGGGAGTCGTAAGCGCTATGTTCTTCTGGTCATATCGTATCTTCCTTATAAGAAAGTCAAGCCACATAGGTCCTTCAAACCACCAGTGGCCGTAAAGCTCAGCGTCGTAAGGAGCCACGACAATCGGCTTTCTGTCACCCATACCACCCGCAAGGTATTCTATCTGTTTTTCGCGGTTGAACATGAAATTACCTGCATGCGAAGCCGCTGTTTCGCGGGCCGCGTCTGGGTTGTACGGCTCCTTGTGATTGGTTTTACCTGTAATCCTGTAATACTTTATACCGGTGTTTATCCTTACACCGTCGGCGTTTATATACGGCCTGATATATTCATAATCAAGGTCGAATCCCACATCGCGATAAAATTCTCTGTAATTGTAATCGCCAGGATAACCCTCTTCGGCGCTCCATACCTGCTTTGATGATTCGGTATCCCTTCCGTATACCGCCACCCCTGACTTGCACATATAAGGGTTGAACACGCCAAATCTGGGACGCGGAGTTCCGAAAAGTATGCCATGCGTATCGACCAGAAAATATTTTACGCCTTCCCGCTTGAGGAATTCGTCATCTCCTGGAACGTAACCGCACTCGGGCAGCCATATGCCGGCGCTTTTCCTGCCGAACACCTTCTGATACATATCGGTGGCGACCTTCACCTGCGCCCTTACCGAAGCGGCCCGTTCAACCTCCATGAGCGGCAGATATCCGTGGGTGGCACAGCAGGTTATGACTTCGAGATTGCCTGTCTCCTGAAAGTGTTTAAAAGCGTTCACGAGGTTGCGGTGGTATTGGTCTACAAAGATGTGGCGGGCTTCCCAGAAATTGTTGTGATACATGTGGGCAAGCCTGTTGAACTGAGGCTCCCATGCAGTCCGCTCTATCTCTTTTCCAGAAAGTTCTATAAGCTTATCGAGGTGTTTTAGGTATTTATCTTGAAGATGTTCGTCCATCAGCATGGTCATGAGCGTCGGCGACAAGGATATGGTAAGCTTATAATCGACTTTGTCGCGCTCAAGACCTTGAAGGACCTTTATGATGGGAATGTAAGTCTCGGTAATGGCCTCGAACAACCAATCTTCTTCAAGAAAATCTTCGAACTCCGGATGGCGCACGAAAGGAAGATGCGCGTGGAGGACTATCGCTAGGTAACCTTTTGGCATAAAGGGTTATTCTGTCTTTCTCGTAACTATCGGCGTTATGCGGCGCTTATCGATACCGTCGTTAGATGTCGCCTCGACAGGGATAACCTGCTTTCCGTCAGGGAGAGCAAACCGCAGAGTAAACGTCCCGTCGGACCGGAGATTGATCTGCTTACCCTGAACGGTCACCTTAGCATCGGGCTCGGTAGCTCCGTATACTATAAGCTCGCAATTTACCACGAGCCAGAATTTTCTTTCTATCGGCTTTCTGTAGAAGGACGCGCCGCTTGATATCCCTCCGGAAGAGATCTGTTCCTCAAGCCGCCTCTTTATCAATTCCCGGACCTCAAGCGAGCCCTTGCCCACGCCGAAACCTCCGGAGAGGCTGAACATCTTCCAGTACTCCTCCTCTGGAATCATCCACTCCGCGTCAAGTTGGTCGGACATCCCGAACCGAGGTGTCTTGACCATATTTGAACGCGCCAGCACGTGGAAATCGCCTTTTTTTGTGACAATACCTATATCTACTATCCACGAGCGGTCCGGTTTCCCAACGTTGATATACCAGTTGTTCGCCAGGCCCCGCAGGTCTATATCAAAGTATGAATGGGCGTTATGGCCGTTGAAATTGATGTCGGTAACATCATAGACCCGCAGAACGGACTTTACCATGCTCTCGCCTGAATGCTCGATCTTCCTTACAACCTCTTCTTCTTTGTCCCTACGGATCTCCCAGTAAGCGAATATCCACCAAGGATCTCTGACGAGTATTACTATCCTATTGTCGCCATAACCCGGCGGAAAACGAAATTCCCTGCGTTCCTTAACACCATAAACACTGTTTGTGCCTGCAGTCTTATTTGCCATGGCCCATGCCCTCCCGCTCAGACACCTTCTTCCTCGTCTTCTTGTATATAGTTACTTCGTCGTTTAAAGCCGCCGCCTGTCTTACCGTCGCCGTGGCACACAGAATAGTCAGGGCAACTGAGGTAGCATAGATCGCTTAAATGATTGTCTTCTTCGCAAACAGAATAGCGAGGACAGATCTCGCAGCACATTGCTTTAACTTAACGTAACAGTCCCTATTCTCCCGGCGGTACAGCTGCTGGCCCTTCTCCTGCCGGCTCTGTAACCGGCTGGACCTCTTCCTTTTCGACCATTATGAGCCGCGCGACATTTTTCCCACCGTTGATGACATAAGTGACATCCGCCCAGTCACCCTTTTTTATATCGCTTAATGTGTTAGCGTTTTCCAGCTTAGATTCCTTATCCACGATGATAGTGGCGGTCTTTTCGCTATCTGAATCATAATCATAGTATTGGATATCTATTGTTCCCGCTGCTGTGTCAACGGCCTGTATTTCGCCATAAATCGCTATCTCTCTTGGCGCCGCCGTGGCAGCGCTTACCGCCTTGTCCTCGGTCTGCGACGATGCCGTTAATGCGAAAGATACGGTAAAGATTGTGGCAACCAATATAGCTATGAAATAATTCTTCCTCATCCTGCCCTCCTAAATTTAATTTTTCATAATTCCAGACGCAGCATGTATGACACCAAATGTATCTGTCACAGATTCCTCTTTTTCTTTATATCAGATTATAATATAAAAGTCAATGATTTAAAAAGTCAATTTCCTGCCTGTTTCATCAAATATGCGCCATTTGCCTAAATGATGTTTCTGAAGCATATATTTCCACGCCGTGCTCAAGACGCCCAGGCCGTAAATCACACTTCTGGGAAAATTTATTGAGGACGACTCCTTTGTATAGCTGGACGGACAGGTAATCTCAGCCACCCTGTATCCGAAGTAAAACGCTTGCAGCAGCATCTGGTTGTCGAATACAAAATCGTTTGAGTTCTCTAGGATAGGCAGCTTCAGCAGGACCTCTTTTGAAAATGCCCTGTAGCCGGTATGGTATTCGGAAAGCTTCTGGCTTATCATATTATTCTCGATCAGTGTCAGCAGACGATTCGCTATATATTTGTAAAGTGGCATACCGCCTTCCAGCGCTTTGTTTCCAAGTATCCTTGAGCCAAGCACAACATCGAACATGCCTGATGTAATAAGGGCGGCCATCGCCGTTATAAGTTTGGGGGGATATTGATAGTCGGGGTGCAGCATTACCACGACATCGGCTCCTGCCTTCAGGGCCTCAGCGTAACAGGTTTTCTGGTTTCCGCCGTAACCTAAGTTCTCGGGATGGACAAATACCTTTAGTCCAAGTGAGCGCGCCACCTGCACCGTTCTGTCTGCCGATTTGTCATCGGTCAGGATTATCTCGTCAACTATATCTTTGGGGATTTCGTCGTAAGTCTTGCGCAGCGTCTTCTCGGCGTTGTAGGCTGGCATCACGACAACTATCTTTTTCCCATTAAGCATGATAGACCTCAGTCACCAAAAAAACAAGAGCACGCCTCGTTATCATGGCGAACACTGGACGTGCTCCCTACCTTGTAATATTTATCTTAAGATCTTTTAAAAATATTTAGGACGAAGCGCTTCGACTACAGCCCCTTTTCCGCCTGGAGCTTATCATAAGCGGCTTTGATGGCCACCTTTTCGTCCAGTATTTTGTCGTATTCGCTTTTGAGCGCGGCCTTTTCATTCGTGACCGTCTCTAGCTTCATCGCAAGATCCATCTTTTCGGCAAGCAGGTTATCGTATTCCTTCTTAAGAGCCTCTTTTGCTTTCGTCAGAACGCTAACTTTTTCTTCCAGCATAATCTTTTCATTAAGAAGAGATTCGTACTTGTCCTTTGGCACGCCGCAGCCAATTATGGCAACCAAAGAAATGACTACGCAGATAAGCGCGATTGACTTTATATTTTTCTTCATCTAATTGCTACCCTCCCCATATATTTTTAGGCCTTTTACTGTTTTATAAGATGTTTTTCAAGCGCTGCCCACGTCTTTGGCCCGACTTTCCCGTCAACTTTAAGACCGTTGGCCTGCTGGAAATCAAGGATCGCCTTTTTGGTCCTCGGGCCTATCTTGCCGTCTATGGCGCCGTTGTAGAATCCGGCATTCTTTAAAGCGGTTTGTATCTGCTTGTTCTTATCCAGCGCCGCCTGGCTGACTGCGGTAAGTGGCTTCTCGGCAATCTGGGGTGCGGCCGCGGTAGGCGGAATGGTCTCCGTCGCCACTGTCTGTGCCGGCTCTATGACGGTTGCGTCCGCTTTCAGAGCGGCTTCTGTCATGGGCGCCATCATTTCGGCGGTATCCATCATCGTATCTTCCGCCGGCTTCTCGGTCTTGGCCTTGCACCCGAGAACGGCTAGCGGCAGCACAAAAAGAAGCGCCAGAATTAGCCGTAAAAATCTCATTTGCATCTTCTTCCTCCTTTCAAGAAACGTCTATATAATAAAAGTTTTCGATAATATTCGTAAACCCGATTATACCGCCACCATTTTCTTTGTCAAGCGCTATTCCTAACGATATAAAAGCCGCTTATCGTTTGGATGTTCCGAACCTTGTCACTAGCACCGCTCCGAAACCGGCGACCAGCAAGAAAAGCCGCACCAATGTCCCGACTACGGGGACGAAACCTATCAGATACAATATCACTATGCCTAGTATGGCGTTAAAAATAGGTATCGTCGCCTTCCTGGTAGACAAGAATATCCTATCGCCTATAAATATGGCGGCTGATACGCATCCCATTATCATCGCGAGGGCCACGATAAGTATCTCAAGCGGTATCAGGAATATCCCCACGATGCTTATGGCGAGAAGTATGGCCACCGGCACTATGAGCATCACTCCGAGAATTCCCCATGCGAGCATTCCCAAAAAGGACTTCTCCAGCGCCCCGACCACTGTATTCACGTGCTGTGGTATTATCGCTATGAGGATAAGAGCAAGGCCGGCAAGCCCTAAAAATATAAGCGCGCCGAGGGCCAACCAGATCGAGATCCATCCGCCATGCAAAATGCTGATAAGTGCCGGTATCAAGACCGGCACATATATTTGGGTTATCCTTCCTGCCACAATCGCATATGGATCCTTAAAAACTTTACCGCCGACCGTGATGACATCGCCGCCTACATAAGAGCCGTCTTTCAGGAAAGCCGAGCCGCCGACCACAATGACGTTTTTCTCCACCCGACCAATGATAGTTGCATGGCCATCGATGACTATAACATCGTTGACAGTAATGTCCTTGTCTATCTGCATGTCTTTCTTAAGCTTTATTACGTCGGGCGGTTCTTGGGCAAATGCTACAGATACTAAAAACAACAAGCTTGACACTACAAGGAATAGCGCCAGTCTTCTATTCATCATAACCTCCAAAAAGTAAGAACCTCTCTAAATTAAAATCCAAACCCTAAAAGTCAAAAAGATAAACAAAAATTTAGATTTTTTAATTTATCCTGTAATCACCTCAACGACTTAACAAACCTTTCCATCCTCACAAACGCTTCTTTAAGCCTATCATAACTTGAGGCGTACGATATCCTCAGATATCCTTCGCCGAGAGAGCCAAAGGCCGTCCCGGGGACAACGGCCACCTTTTCCTTCTTAAGAAGCTCCCTGGCAAAATCCATTGATGAAAGGCCTGTTTTCCTAATGGAAGGGAAAGCGTAGAATGCGCCCTCCGGCCTGTGGCAAGTTAGACCTATCTCATTAAGCCGCGACACAACGAACTCGCGTCTGCGCGCATATTCGCGCTTCATCTCCTGAACGCTTCTTTCGCCGCTCTTCAAAGCCTCCTGTGCTGCCATTTGGGAGATGATGGATGCGCAAAGCATTGTATACTGGTGTATCTTAGTCATGCCGCTAATAAGGTTCGCAGGACCGCAGGCATAACCTATCCTCCAGCCGGTCATCGCGAAAGACTTAGAAAAGCCGTTCAAGTATATAGTCCTCTCCTTCATACCGGGCAGAGTAGCAAAAGGCGTATGATCGAAATCATATGTGAGATCGCAGTATATCTCGTCTGATATCATCACAAGATCGTGTCTGACGATCTCAGCAGCTATGGCCCTAAGCTCCTTTTTCGAATAAGAAGCCCCTGTGGGGTTATTAGGATAATTTAAGATCATCAACTTAGGATTCTTATCACAGTATGCTGCTATGTCCTTCGGGGTAACCTTGAAACCATTATCGGGGCTGGTCCTCATATATATGGGCTTTCCGCCGCATAACATAGTAATGGGACCATACGAAACGTACGACGGTTCTGGTATTAGAACTCCATCACCCCTCTCTATCAAGGCGCGCAAGGAAAGATCGAAAGCCTCGCTTACTCCAACGGTGACAAGCACCTCCTCTTCCGGATCGTAGTCAAGTCCGTATCTTTGTTTAAGATATTTCGATATATCGCGCCGCAGCTCTATGAGCCCTTTATTTGAAGTGTAGGAGGTATGGCCTTCTTCGATGGCGTATATCGCCCTCTCTCGGATATTCCATGGCGTGATGAAGTCCGGCTCTCCCACCCCAAGAGAGATGACATCCTTCATGCCGAGGACAAGATCAAAAAAGACCCGTATCCCCGAAGGAGGCATTTGTTCGACTGTTTTTGATATTCTCATTTTTCAATTCAAATGGCTAAACTTTATCTTTGGGCTTTGATTTTTAACTTTACAAAGATATCGCCGGTCTTTTCGATCTCTCCGGCTGCTTTAAAATATCGCCATCTTCCTTGTACTTCTTTAATATGAAATGCGTCACTGTGCCACGAACGTTCTCCATAGCGGCCAGTTTTTCCGAAACAAAGCTTGACACGGTATGTATATCCTTGCCTTCGACCACGACTAGCAAGTCATACGTGCCAGACATCAAATAACAACTTGTCACTTCTGGAAATTGATAGATGCGTTCGGCTAGATGGTCGAAGCCGACATTCTTCTGGGGAGTAAGTTTTACTTCTATCAAGGCGCGCACATCCCTGTGCTCGTCCTTGACCATCTCCTTGTTTATTATAGTTTTGTACTTCAGTATGACACCGTCTTTTTCGAGCTTGGCAATAGCCGCTCTCACCGCTTTCGGCGTCATCCTGAGCATCCTAGCTATCTCTTCGGGGGTAGTTCTGGCGTCCTTCTCAAGTATTTCAAGTATCTGGTTCATCTATCGTCCTTTCTCCTTACTCCAGAGTAAAAACTAACGACCAATAACTAGAAGGGGCTCCCTTCATAGGAGGGCGCCCCTTCCAAAACTAATAATTAATAACTAGCAATTATTTAATATCCGCCCCTTCATCCCTACCAGAAGACGCCCGCGCTGAATATAAATACTGGTTCAATGCTTCCCATGTTTTAGAGCCAACAACGCCATCTGCCTTGAGGCCGTGGGCTTTTTGGAAATCTCGTATAGCTTTACGGGTAGCCTTACCTTTTATGCCATCTATGCTTCCTGTGTAGAAACCGGCGTTCTTAAGAGCAATTTGTATATCTTTCATCTTCTGGCTTGAGCGTTCGTCTCTTGTCTTTATGCTGATGTTAGATCTGGACATCACCGGTTCTTTAGAAGACCTTATCTCTTCGAGAGCCTGCGCCTGTTCGGCTGTCATGCGTTCAACCTCTGCCTGCTTTGTTTCGATACCCTCTACTCGCGACTCCAAGGTATCCACTCTTGTCTTAATCCCGGTGACTTCCTCTTTCATTTTTTTAGGGGTGGTGCTGCATCCCGAAATCATCACAACTGTCAGCATCCCCATCAAAACGTAAGGTGCGATCTTTCTTCCCATATCCTTCTCCCTCCAACAATAATTTAATGATTTACTTAAAAGTATACGATAGTAAATTATAAAATGCAAATGTAATTTTATTTAATGTGTTTTGCGGCTTCTTCGACCGACGCGCCATCGTGGACTATCGCCCTTATGGCCTTTATCATGCCTACTGCTTTTGGCGACTGCCATATATTCCGGCCCATATCTACGCCCTTGGCGCCTGCCTGCATCGCTTTGTACGCAAGTTCAAGAGCATCCATCTCCGTATCAAGTTTAGGGCCTCCGGCTATGACAAGCGGCACAGGGCACGATCTGACAACCTTCTCGAAATTGTCACAGAAATACGTCTTGACAACCTGCGCACCCAGTTCCGCGGCTATGCGGCAGCACAATCCCAGAAATCTTGAATCGCGCTTTTCAAGCTCTTTACCTACAGCCGTGACCGCGAGGACTGGCATGCCGTAGCGCTGCCCCTCATTCACAAGTTTTCCCAGGCAGGTGAGGGTCTGGTTTTCGTGTTCTGTCCCAACGTATATCGAAAACGCCACCGCGGCTGCGTTCAGGCGTATCGCCTCTTCCATGTCGGTATGTATGCTCTCATTGGAGAGCGCCGGCCCTATTATGGAATTGCCGCCGGACACTCTCAGGATAAATGGCATGTCGATACTGGCGTCTACGCAGTTGCGCAGGACTCCGCGCGTAAGCATCAGAGCGTCGGTGTATGGGATAAGTGGCGCTATAGTCTTAGTCGGCTCCTCCAACTTTGAGATAGGTCCAAGAAAATATCCGTGGTCTACCGCAAGCCAGACGGCGTTGCCGTCCTTGGGTTTCATCAGTCTTGAGAGTCTGTTCTTCATTCCCCAGTCCATGTTTTCCCCTCCTGACTATACCTTAAAGAAGGCGAGAATCGTAACCAAAGACATTTGGTCATCTTCCTTTAAGCCTTGCCTTAAGGCCGTGCAGTTCTTCCATCAATTCCGTCGGGAAACGATCGCCGAACTTGCCGAAGAACTCTTCGGCGTCCTGGGCTTCCTTCTGCGATTCGTGAACGTCTATCGCGAATAATCTTTCCAGATGTTCCTTAGAAATCGAAAGGCCGCTCAAGTCCAGGTCTGAAAGATGCGGCAAAAATCCGATCGGAGTTTCCCTGACGCCCACACTGTTATTCACACGATCAATGATCCATTTGAAGACACGTATGTTATCGCCAAATCCCGGCCACATAAATTTTCCGTTCTCATCTGTCCTAAACCAGTTTATTGAGTATATTTTGGGAGGGTGTTTAAGCCTCCTGCCTATGGAAAGCCAGTGCCTGAAATAATCTCCCATATTGTAGCCGCAGAAAGGAAGCATAGCCATAGGATCGCGTCTTAAGACACCTTCCTTGTGGATGGCCGCCGCTGTTGTTTCAGAACCCATTCTCGCGCCCAGGAACACACCATGAGTCCAGCTTCTCGATTCTGTCACGAGAGGTATGGTGTGAGTCCTTCTTCCGCCAAAGAGGATAGCAGAGATAGGCACGCCTTGGGGATTGTCAAATTCTTTTGAGAGCATGTCGCACTGGTATACGGAAGCTGTGAACCTGGAATTCGGATGCGCCGCTTTTTGTCCCAATGCCGGATCAAACTTCTTCCCCTGCCAATCCAGAAGGTGCGCCGGCGGATTACCGTCCATACCTTCCCACCATGGTTCGTTTGTTTCGGCATTAAGCGCGGTATTGGTAAATAGTGTCGGGTAAAACGTGCCTTTAAGCAGCGTCTTTAGCATATTGGGGTTGGTCTTCATCGAGGTTCCGGGCGCGACCCCGAAGAAACCGGTCTCGGGGTTTATAGCCCACAGTCTGCCGTCAGGCCCTACGTTTAGCCAAGCGATGTCATCGCCAAGCGTCCATACCTTATATCCCGGCAGAGTTGATTGCATCATCGCCAGATTTGTCTTGCCGCAGGCACTCGGAAGCGCCGCCGTTATGTAGGTAATATTCCCTTTCGGATCCTCAACGCCCATTATGACCATGTGCTCAGCCAGCCAACCCTCCTGCTTACCCAGCCACGAGGCGATCCTAAGGGAAAAACATTTTTTGCCGAGGAGGGCATTACCACCGTATCCGGAACCGATCGACCAGACGAGATGCTCATCCGGAAAGTGCATGATAAAACGCTTATTGGGGTCGAAATCCCCTACAGAATGTATCCCTTTTACGAAATCTTCGGACGAGCCTATTTTAGCGATCACATCTTTTGACATGCGCGTCATTATGCGCATGCTCACTGCCACATAAGAGATATCGGTAAGTTGTATACACGCCTTAGCGTACGGCGACTTGGGATGGCCCATCATGTAAGGAAGCACATACATAGTCCTTCCGCGCATACAACCGTCGGACAGCTTCGTCATTTTTTCTTTCGCTTCTTTCGGGTCCATCCAGTTATTGTTCGGACCTGCTGTTTCTCTGTCCGGATGGCAGACGAATGTCAAATGCTCGGTGCGCGCGACGTCTGTCGGATGGCTGCGGTGGAGGTAGCTATTAGGATATGTCCTATGGTTTAGCTCATAGAATACGGGCTTTCCGGCTATCTTCTCTTCTTTCAAACCGGCCTCAACGATGCGGCGAGCCTCCTCTTCGGAGCCATCGCACCAGTATACTCTATCAGGCTTTGTCAGCCCTGCTACTTCATCGACCCATTTTTCAAGTGGTGTTGGCATATCTTTTCCTATTTTTGCGGTTCTATTATAACCTTCATCGAATCCTTTGCTTCCGCCACAAGCCTGAACCCTCTTCCGGTCTCCGCCAGCGGTAAGCGGTGTGTAATCATATCATAAACGCTAACTTTTCGCGAGCGTATTTTTTCCATCGCCTCAATATGGTCCTGCGGGCTTCCACCGTAAGAGCTCGTGACGGTGACCTCATTTCGCCAAAAGATATCGTTTATCGGAACCGGCATCATCGCGTCTTTTGTCGCCGCGGTGAAAATAAGGACCGTGCCGCCGCGTTCAACCGAACGCAGGCCCTGCTCGAAAGCGCTTTGCGCGCCGGCGCAGATTATCACCAGATCCGCCAGATAACCGTCGTTGAGCTCCTTAAGATTCTGCGGCTTATATGAGTCGGCGTGTATCGCGTGCTCAGCGCCGGCTTTTCGGGCCATTTCCAACCTAAATTCGGAAATATCTGTGGCGATTATGCGCCTTGCGCCGTTCGACTTCGCGAGCTTTATATGAAGGATGCCTGATATACCGCTTCCCACAACCAGAACCGTCTTGCCCTTCTTTAGATTGGCAAGTCTCTGGCCGCGCAGCACGCAGGCGAGAGGCTCGACGAACGTGGCCTCCTCAAAAGAGACGCTGCGCGGTATAAGGAATATTCCCTTCTCGACGTTTATCTTGGGAACGCGCACAAATTCGGAGAATCCGCCCGGGTCGTAATTTGTCGCGCGCAGTGTGTCGCAGGTCGTTTCGTGGCCGTCACGGCAGTAGCGGCATTCGCCGCAAGGCACGTGATGGGCAACGACAACCCTGTCGCCGGCCTTGTAGCTTCTGACACGCTTTCCTGTTGCCACAACGGTGGCCGCGATCTCGTGACCGAGAACGAGCGGCACCTTGTGGCTGCGATACCATTCCATGACATCGGATCCGCAAATGCCGCTCGCCTCGACCCGGACGAGCATTTCGCTATCGCCTATCTCGGGCTTTGCCATCTCCTGGATACGAATATCATTATTGGAATAGTACATTGCAACTCGCATCTTGTTTTGCCCTCTTTGCAATCTATGTCGCAAAGCGCCAAAGGCTACGATAAGTTAGCATATCTTATTTTAGCGCCGGCGGCTCTTCTTAGGATCTTTGCGCGATTGGCTATTATATGTATTTTGTTAAGCTTTTTACTATGAAATCGGTATTACCTTGAGTTCTGTCAGGTATATTTACCTCGTCTACATGGGTTATGCCCTTCGACTCAAGGACAACTCTTATATTTCTGAAGCATTTCCCCACACCTAGACCGCTCCCGGAAGTAAGAAGGACGATCGCGCGTTTGCCGTGCAGGCCATTTACCTTATCCAAATATGTATTCATTGCTGGCACAGGGGCAAATGCCCAGACAGGACAACCGATTACTATGAGGTCATAATTGCTGGCATCAAAATCTATGCCGTCCTGAAGCTCAGCTCGTTGTCTGGTAAATGCCGCGTAACACTGAGCACCGAATGTCATTATCTCCTTAACGGGCTTAAGCCTCTGGATAACGACCTCGCCCTTTTCCTTGAGCTTTTCGGCCCATAAGTTGATAACTCTATCCGTATTACCGCTAAATGAGTAATAGGTAATGATGGTCTTCATAATAGATTGCCTTTCTATAAAAATAAAAAATAATATAATATGCTGTGGGCTAATTGCGGGATATATTAACAAATAATAAATATAAAGTCAACTTGCACGGCCAATAACCATTTCCTCGCCTACCACTACCATTGTCCACTACAAGATAGGCGATTAGCAAATTATGTGGTATACTTAGTAAATTAAAAAAGGAGGATTGATACGATGAAAGTGATTAGGGTCACTATAACTATCATACTCATTTTTTTCGCAGCTGTCCCATCTTTTGCGGCCAACGCAAAACGAAGCGCTGTGATTGCCGCCGTGCGGGGAAGCGTTGAGGTTAAGCCCCTGAAAGGCGAATGGGTACCGGCAAAGGCCAACACAACCCTTGCAGAGGGCGACTTTATAAAGACAGGCAAAGACTCCTGGGTCCTGATAAATATAGACGACTCTGGCGAGACCGCTTCTGTCGAGCTGAAAGAGAGTTCCAACATGGAGCTTTCGCTTCTCTCGATAGACGAGAAAACCGGCGCGACGAGGACGCTACTTGATATGTACGCCGGAGAGGTGATGGTCAAGGCGAAGAACCTCGGCGGCAAGAAATCCAAATTCGACGTCAAGACCCCGACCTCCATAGTCGCGGTCAAAGGCGACAGCGCCTCGTTTTCCGTCAAGGTCGAACGAATAGAATAGATGAGGAGGCAGTGAAACCGGCCCCCGCTAGAAAAAATATCTCTTCCCTACTCGTCCCTGTATTGCTTATTATCGCCCTCGGGTTCGCGGTATACGGAAACTCGATAACAGGTAAGTTCGTCTGGGACGATGAATACCTCATAAAATTTAACGGCTTTATACGCAATCTCTCTCGCCTTAACATATTATTCCTCACGGATATCGGTGCCGGATCCGGAAGGTGGTTCGGGTTCTACCGACCTCTGCAGATGGCCTCTTATGCATTGAATTACCGGTTCGGTGAACTGGACGAAAGATGGTATCACATTACTAATATTGTCCTGCACATTCTGGCCGCTCTCTGCGTCATGGCCCTGGTCAGGACGCTATTTAAAGACGACCTTGCGGCTTTTTTCACATCTGCCCTATTCCTGGTGAGCCCCCTGCAGACGGCCGCCGTCACTTACATATCGGGAAGGGCCGACCCACTAGCGGCTGTCTTCTTTTTCCTTGCCCTCATCTTATATATAAGGAATATCGATAGCGAAAATGCCTTCGCTTACGTGGCGATGATTCTTTGCTACGCGGCCGCGCTGCTTTCAAAAGAACTGAGTCTTGTGCTTCCGCTACTTCTACTACTATATCATTACTCATTCAAGCGGAAGATCAAGGTATGGTATATCATGCCAATGGTAATCTTGCCCCTTATATATATCGCCTTGCGATTGACGGTCCTGCGTTATACGCTCGCGTTCGGCACAACAGCCCAGGCTAAGACGACTCTACTTCAAAGACTGCCGGGTTTTTTGGTCGCCATCGTCGAATATACGCGGCTTTTACTTGCGCCTGTCGGTCTTCACATGGAATATGGTAATGTTCTCTTTTCTTTTTTAGACTGGAGGGCGGCAACCGGCGCTCTTATACTAGCAGGCCTCATAACTCTTATGGTAAAAAACAAAGACAGGAGTTTGGTAATATTCGGCATCGGATTTTTCCTAATCACACTTCTTCCCATGTCAAACCTATATCCTATAAACGCCTATATGGCGGAACACTGGTTATACTTGCCCTCTATAGGCATATTTCTTCTGGCCGCAAGTGGTATAAGCCATCTTGCAAAGAAGAAAGGTGTTGGAATCCTCGCCATCGTCGCAGCTGCGATGGTGGTGGCGTTTTGGTCATACCTTACGGTAAGACAGAATACCTACTGGAAGGACCCCATAACGTTCTACAAGCGCACCCTGCAGTTTTCGCCGCGGTCGATACACGCCCTCAATGACCTCGGCAGAATATACGAGGCCGAAGGAAGGGTCGAAGAAGCGATGGCGCTTTACGAGAAGGCGATAGAGACTGATCCGAAGTTCCCCCTTCCTTATAACAACCTTGCGGTCCTTTACCATAATATTGGTAAAGATGAGGAGGCAATCCCCCTTTACGAAAAGGCGTTGAAACTCGATCCAAACTACGGCGACGCATTGAACAACCTGGCGGTCTCGTATAACGCGGCCGGAAGAAGCGAAGACGCGATAAAACTCTACAAGAAGGCGATAAAGGTAAACCCGAGTTTCGCTGGCGCATGGTCAAACCTCGGAAGCGTCTATTCGTCTTTGGGAAGAAATGACGAGGCGATAGCCGCATTCAGGAAGGCGATAGAAATAGATCCGCGTTTTGCTGACGCCTACTATAACCTGGGATTATTGTACTCGAAGATGGGAAATACTGATGAGGCATTTGTTCAATACAGAAAGGCCGTTGCCGCAAACCATAAGCATGGTTTATCGCACATAAGCCTCGCTGTTATATATTATTATAACAGAGAATATGCGAGGGCGATAGCGCACTGCGACGAGGCTGTGCGGCTGGGGATAAAAGTAAAGCCAGAATTTCTTGAAGAATTAAATAAATTCCGATAAAAGAGCGCCTCTTAAAAGGCGCTCCCTTTAAATCAAAATCTCCGTATGTGAACCGATTGTTTATGCTTTCCTATTCCCCCCTCTCCTCTACTATATTAACGGCATTTGCCGCTATTAAAATAGCGACATCTTTTGACGCGGCAGGATAAAGAGTATTAATAATTGTGGAGCCGGGATTATTTCTGCCAGGCGTAGTATCGCGCTCGTAGGAATTCGAGCTTGTCAGGCTGCTTTCATCCTGCTTTTGCGGCGCGGGCGGTGCCGGAGGCGCTATAATAATCCAGTTGGTGTTGTTGCCTCCGTCTATAGAGTTCTGAGCGGTCACGGCTGGCCCCGCGTTATTAGAATTTGAGATATTCACATACGACACACTTGCCGCACCCTGCGGATCTATAGTCCACTGGTCGACTCCCGCTCCGCCACTTCTTGAAAGCGTCAGGTAGTTATTGGCCGCTCCTGTAAGCGTAAGGGCGCCTGTCAATGTCTGGGTTGAACCGGATTGGAAAGAAAGCGTCTTTCCCGCGGTCGTGCACGTCAGGTTATTGAAGTTATTGTCATTACCCGAGATAGTGGATGTGCCGCCGCCGGCGAAGATGACATTTGAGGTGCCGGCATTGAACGTGCCGTTATTCGTCCAATTTCCGCCTATCGTCCATGTTGAGCCATTCGCGGCGTTTACTATCACCCCTGCGCCTACCGACAGCGACCCTGCAAGCGTCACGTTACCGCCGAAGCCGGCGGTATTCGCACTAAGTATGTCGAGCGAATTAAGAGCGAGATTTCCTCCTACAGCGCCTGTGACAGATATATTCGCGCTTCCTGAATCGAGCGCAAGATTACGGTTTGAACCGGAACTATCGAGGGTGCCGGTAATAGTGATTGCGCCATCCGAGCCAGCCGTGTTAGTGTCTATGGTAACGTCCGATGCAAGTTGTGTGTTGCCTGTAAGGGTAACTGTGTTGCCGGCGGCATTAGAAGTCGTTATATTGCCTGCGAGAGTTATCGTCCCACCGCTCAGGGAAACCGTGTTTATCTCGTCGCCCGAGCCTATAGCGCCTACAGAGACCGCTCCTGCGCCGGCATTGACCGAAAGGTCTTCGCTTGAGGTGCCGCGCACAGCGCCTAAAGCTACATTGCCTCCGCCCGTAGTTATAGTAAGGTCCGCCCCGTCGCTCAAAGTAGTCGTTCCGGCATTCATTGTGACAGCGCCGTTATTGGCTCCTGTATTTATGGTAAGGGCATTGCGCACCTGCACAGCTCCGGCTATGTTGACGTTATTTGACGCAAGGTTGGAGGTCGTGATATTGCCGAACAGGTGCACCTGGCCCCCTGCCAGGCCCACAGTGTGTATCTCATTACCGGAACCAATCTGTCCCGCGTAGATGGTGCCTGAACCGGCGTTCACCGTAACATTCTCTGACGAGGTGCCTCGCAGTGTCCCAAGAGAGACATTTCCGCCAGCCGTGTTAACTATGAGGTCTGAACCGTTGGAAAGATGAATCGTGCCCTGAAACAAAATATCGTCACCGCTAGATGTAAAGGTAGTGGCGGCATTACCGCTTATATTCAGGTCGTCGCCTGTCGGGTCATACGTCTGCTTGTTTGCGTTATAATTCGTCCCAGCCAGGGTGACCGCCGTTACACCTGTCACGGACGTGTCGCCCGTTACGCCCGCCGCACCCGAGGTGCCGATGTTCGCAAGCGATATCTCATCGCCTGTTGCGGTGAAAGATGAAAGCGCGCTTGAGCTTCCTATAGCGCCTGTGACGGTAATATCGGCGCTTCCTGAGGTAAGCGTAAGATTACGCGCGCTTCCACCTGAGGAGTCTATCTTGCCGTCAATCGCTATGGAACCGTCGGCGCCTGCGGTGTCGGTATCTATGGTAAGATCGTTTTCCACCTTTACAGTACCCTCTAGCGTCACGGTGTTGCCAACAGCGTTAGAAGTGGTAATATTGCCATAGAGATGTATCTCGGTGGCCTCTATCTCCACCGTATTTATTTCGTCTCCCGCGCCTATAGTGCCCACAAAAACGTTTCCCCCCGCATTCACGGCAAGGTCTCTGTGGGAACCTGCGCCGCGGATGGTGCCAAGCGATATATCCCCATCCGAGGCGCTGGTATCTATGGTAATATCTCCCTCCAGATATACGGTGCCGCTCGCGTTAAAGGTGGATCCGGCAGCAGATCCTGTTATGATATTGTTATAAAGATGTGCCTCCGCGCCAGCAAGACTCACTGCATTTATATTATCACCTAAAGCGGTACCGATAGACCCTATAAAGATATTACCGGTGCCGGCATTCACTGTAAGGTCTTTGGCTCCTGTGCCGTGCACATCCCCAAGACCGATGGTGCCGTTTGATGCCCTAACGACAAGATTTGCGCCATTATTGAGTGTTATGGTGCTGCCCCAGTTTGCTAGCTCGATAGAGCCGCCAGTAAAAACGTTCTCGATGATAATGTCATCGGCGGCGGCATTTGAGGGATCTATGATGATAGGAACCGAATGGTTCACAATGTTGCCGCCATCAACGGTAAGATTGGCTCTGAATGTCATAGAAGTACCGCCCCAATCCGTTACGGTGCAGGAATTGATGTAGAAATCGCTATCCACTACGGTGGTAAGCCTGCCCGAACCCTGTGCGGCATTGAAGATGACATCGTCATCGGCTCCCGGCGTAACACCGGTAGACCAGTTGGTGCCAACAGACCACAGATCAGAAGTCGTGCCCCACCAGTAGACGGTAGGATCCCAGTTAAAGTTATTGCCGCGTCCCGACGAATTAGTCATAACTATTTTTTTATCGCTTAAATTGTATGAATCTTTGACCCACACATATTCAAGATCACGGATTCCGCGTGGATCGATAAACCATTGTCTTCCGTCTTCGGCAGAAACAAGTTTTACGAGTTCCGCGTAAGCACCTTTCACTTTCAGGTTGCCGAGAACGGTAAATATCTTGCCAGGCTCAAAATATATTTCTCTTCCAGGGACGATACATTCAAAATCAAGAACAGTCACATCCCCGTAAAAATTATAAGAGCCTGCGCCGTTAAGCACCGTCTTTGGCGCGTCATACTCCGACTTACGCACCCTCACAGCTGCAGAAAGCGATATCTCGCCATTTGAGTGTACTTTTAGTTCATCAGCTGAGATATTTCCGCTGAGGTTAATAGCCTTTGTGAAAATGCCGGTAATGCTCTGGGCGTCGAGAGTAACGATGCCGCCTTCGGCGTTCAGCAAACCGGTGTTCTTAATAGCCTCCGTGATCGGGCGACCCTGAAAATCATAAACAGTACCTGCCGCCTTCTCTTCTATCGCCACTGAGACAAGTCCATTATTTGAAATGTCAAGCCTGATGGCGTCACCGGAAGCAAGGTGTATCCTGCCTATAGGAGCCGTTATTGTGCCTGAATTTTCTATTGCGCCCGATATAAGGACACCGAAGCCGCCATTCGAAATATTTATTGTGCCAGCATTTACAAGAAGCGAGTCGAGTTCCTGGGCGCTTACCTTACGAAAAACGAACTTACTATCCAGAAAATCCCGGCTATTTATGTCGCGAGTGGAAAGAACGACCGAACCTGCGTTTAGACTCGCAGTGGGAGCCACATAAATGCCGGCTGGGTTTATGAGGATGAAAAGCCCATTACACTGCAGCATGCCGGCAAGATTGCTAAAATTCCCACCGACATCCCTGTTTAATATCGAACTTGAGGCGCCGGGCAAGGTGATAATAACGGACTCACCGGTCCCTATATTAAAAGACGAGTAGTTAATGATCGCCTTGTCAGAGGCATTTATAGTCATAGTGCCTCCGCTGACCTCTATGATGGCGGAACCTTCTTCAACAGCTGGATCGGTGGGAAGCGAATAAACCGTTTGGCCAAGCAATGTCATAATGGTAATCGCTGTTGTGAGGATTTTTTGTGAAAGCGATAACTTATTCATATATTTTTCCTTAAGTATATCATGAAAAACCGGTTGTGTTAATATTCAAATTTTTTTGAGCTCTGCGCTAACTACTATCTAACCTCGCCCGTATGAACCGCCTTCTTGCCATCTGTCAAAAGCACCGTCTTATCCTCTATGATGCCTTTTTCGTCGTAAGGCGACACGGCAACCTTCCCTTCAAAAACTATTACTGTTGTTTGGTATTTTCCGCGAGGGTAATTCTTATATCTCTTGCCAACCTCCTCGCGATCCACAAAATCAACGGAAAATGATATTTGGGGTCCTATGGTCATCGGTTTTACAACATCAGGCGTTGGAGGCTGAGGCGGATTTATGACGATAGGCGGAATATACGGATCGATCACCACGATCCCTGAATGTGTGGCGCTTATTCCTGTCGCGGGATCCGCAACAGTTAGAGAATATACCCCCGCCACGCTGAAGACAATCCCTCCGAACTGTCCAGTTCCGTTATTCAAGGCTGCCGAGGCCGGCAGGCTGCCTGAGCCGTTTGAGCTGAAGGCGACCTGATCGGCGTAATTTGTCTTCAGGTTCGCATACGGATCGAACGCCGTCACGGTGCACGAAAGGCTAGTTCCCACGACCTGGCCGCTCGTGATGCCGGAGATCGTGAAGCTCGCAAGGCGCGCCGGCAGAACGAGGATCGGATCAGTGGTCTTTATCACACCGTCATGCTCGACGGTAAGAACGGGCGTCTCGGACGAGTTGAAGAATGTTATATGGGATGTCTCGAAGACTCCTGTTCTCAGGTCCACAAGCGCAAGCGCGCCGTCGCGTAGGTCATCATCGGCTCCGAGCGTAGGCCTTGTTCCGTTCGGCGATACTGTAGCACTAGTCGTATAAGTGAATATCTCCCGGTCGGTAAAGTAACTTGCGTCGACATCCTTTATCGTGATGTTACCGAAGATATCATAGGCGGAGATTACAATTGTAAAGGGCGTCCCTGCAACCTGATTTTCTATCGCGACCCATCCGAAATGGTGGAGGCCGGCGCATTCAACGGTAATAGCCGTATCCTCGCCGAACTGGTGGCCGACCGTATCCTCTACCCTTACCGTATGCTCGCCGGCCTTTCTCAATATAAGGGAATTCGCGAATACGTGGATACCGGCGTCGGAAAGCGAGAACTGATAGTCAGACGGCAGGGTCGCGGAAGTGTCTGTGGCGCTGAATGTTACAATGCCCTGATAGTCGTATTTGAGGTTCTGATAAATATCAAACGCGCTTACCTTGGGCGATGCAGCAACTCCCGCCACTATCGGATCCGGGATATCCTCTATTGTAAAGTAGTTTAAGTCTGTCGGCTTGACCAGAAGGTCGAGGTCATAGGCTTCATCGCCGAACGAGTTGCGTCTTGAGTCTTCAACGTCAACGCTCACTGTCTCTGCCCTGTAAGCGATAAGCGTAGCGGCTCCTAAGGCAGGATCAGAGACGCCTTCGGTAAAGTTGATATTGACCCAGCCGCCCACATTGACGCCTTCGACCGTCGGGATGCTTACACCGTCGGGAGCAATGCCGGGGCCGTAGAACCTCATTTGTTGAGTTCCCGTAAACGAGAGCGCAAGCCCACCGGTGCCGTCGAACGCCCGCACGGTGAGCTCGTTTGTCTTTCCCGCCTCCATCTCGGATGCGCCTTCGACAGTGAAGTGGTGGACGAGATACCAGCCGGTATTATTTCCTGAGTCGCGCGAGTTATCGTTTATAATTGTCATGCCGCTTGCGTTTTTGGAGTCTTTTACATCGATATAGCTTACGACAACTGATGAGGCTTCGATCTCCCACTGAACGCCATCTGTGGAGCTCCTTAAGATAAGGAGGTTATTTATATCGTCTCCGGTGAGAGTAAGGGTACCGGCAACCGTCTGCCTTTCACCTGAGCCGAAGCGCAGCTCCTTTCCAGCTGCCACGCACTCAAGGTCATTGAAGGTGGTCTGGCCGGATATCCTGGAAAGGCCGGTGCCTGTGAATATAACCTTACTTGCCCCTTTGTCGAAGGTGCCTTTATTGTCCCAATCGCCGGTTATCGTAATGGTATTATCTCCTGCTATTAGGGTACCTTCGTTGAGGAGGCTTCCCTCTATATCTACCTGCCCTGCCGGTAAATAGGTAAATCCGGCGGGAGTCCAGACTGTCTGATTATCCGCAAAAGTAGCCGTACCTGAGCGTACTTTGAAATGGACATTGGCATCGGCTATCGCCACGTCCGCAAGATAGGCGTTCGTCATCGCAGTTGTCGACTCACTGCGCAGCGCTATGCGGCCAACGTACATCTCAAGGCCGGTGATATCGGTAACAGAATCAGACGCAAGCGTAACAAGGTTCGCCTCGTACAGGCCTGAGTTCAGATAAATGAGTATCCTGTGGTCGGCCTCTACGGGAACGCCTTCGAACTTGAAGTTGTAGCTTCCCTCGTCCGAGGTCAGGATCGAATCAATCCACGTATTCTCGGTGCCGTCGTGGACGTAGATATTCATGACATAACCATCGGCAAGGAATACGCCCGGGCTTAAATAGATGATACCGGATACATCGACTCCGAATATCCATCTCGGATCTCCCTCGCGACAGTCTGTGTTGCCGCTATTTATCGAGTAGCGGGCGAAGATATTATTGCCCGATATAACTTCAGAGTTCCGCACATCGACGAAGAATACCGTCTGGACGTTGTTTGGGTTGGCTATCTTGAAGCGGTCGGCCGGCGTGTCGCCGGAGCTCGTGCTGCGCAATAATATCTCGTCGCCTTCGGACCACGAAGGATCTCCTAAGGTGAGAGTGCCGTTAATGGTCTGGGTCGAGCCGGACTCGAATATCAGGGTCTTGTTCTTTGTCTGGCAGGCGAGGTTGTTAAACATGGTCGAGCCGCGGATCTCGGAGGAGCCTGTGCCGATGAATTCGACGGTCGAGCCGGTTGTAGTTACCGTCGGCCCGGCGGTGCGAGACCAGTCGCCGGTAAGCTTAATGGTCCTATTGGTGATATTGAGGGCCGCGTCAGCGCTTGATGTCTCAATGGAAATCGAGCCGATGGTCACATCATCGATAATGGTGAGTTTTCCCTTATTCTGCAGGCGGACGATGACGTTACTTATATCGCCCAGGCCGGCGGAGCGCAGTTCCGTGACGGTGCCTGCGGCTGTAGCGACATTATTATTGATGATGAGCTCGCCACCGGTAGGATATTGCGAAGCTGTTTGCGTAAATATTGTCCCTGCGGCGCCGCTAGCAATTGTGCCCGATCCGCCGTAAGCGGTCATAGTTAGAGATGACGGTATTAAATCATTCCCGACGATAGATATCCTGCCGCCGCCTCCGCCGTAAACACAACTATATCCTGTGGTAGGACCGCCACCGTTTGCCCTTATGATTCCGTTTCCACTCAGCGTGCCGGCATCTATCCAGACGCTTCCGCCGGAGCCTCTTCTGCCTAAAATCGTATGGGTGCCATCGGCGCTGATAATTCCATTTACCGTGACTACGGCTGCTACTATCTTTATCGCTCCGCCGCCGTAAGCAGGGCCGTATCCATAATCCTGCTGGCCTCCTGAACCTAATGAAACCGGTTCATCGAATGAGCCATAGGTAGCATCCTCGCTATTTCCTCCTCCTTTGCCTCCGTATGTTCCGCCGTAAGTAGAGCCTCCCGGGCCCTGGGTGGTCGTAAATCCAAAACCGTCTGCGCTAATCATCGCGCCAAGCTCTACCGTGAGGCTTCCCGAGATGTTCAGTATTCCTCCCGATCCTTCATACAGCCCTGTCTGCGGATTCAAATTGTCATAGACATCCCCGTCTATATATAGCTTACCGGCATCAAACGTCCCATTACCGTTTAAATCGGTAAAAGATTCTCCGGTATCCCATTGTCTGTTGTTATTTGAGTCAATAAACGGTTCTGCTTTTAATGTCAGGATATTAAAGTCGTAAGAGATATCGTTGCCCAAATACAGTGTATTCCACAACTGAAATGTTCCGTTTCTTACTTGGTCGTTAAAGTAAATCGTTCCGGCACGTCCTCTGTCAATAGACGCCCAGCCGCCAATTACTTGCACAAGGCCTGTGAAGCTGTAGGTGGTGGTTCCTTTGAAGCTTATCCTGCCGCCGCCTCCGCCGTAAACACAACTATATCCTGTGGTAGGACCGCCACCGTTTGCCCTTATGATTCCGTTTCCACTCAGCGTGCCGGCATCTATCCAGACGCTTCCGCCGGAGCCTCTT
>JAMWCX010000001.1:705791-708157 GCA_023818895.1 Candidatus Omnitrophota bacterium
TCCTGCTGGCCTCCTGAACCTAATGAAACCGGTTCATCGAATGAGCCATAGGTAGCATCCTCGCTATTTCCTCCTCCTTTGCCTCCGTATGTTCCGCCGTAAGTAGAGCCTCCCGGGCCCTGGGTGGGACCAAACCCTTTACCGTCCGCCTCGATCTTACCGCCTGCGGCCACAGTGAGGCTGCCGCCGACTGTTATAGTGCGGCCTGCGCCTGTGCCGCTGTTTGCGGTAAGAGAGCTGCGTGTACAGCTTATGGTGGCGCCATCGTCAATAAGCATATCGCCGCCTACGATAAGGTCCGTTAAGACCTCCTGGCCGGATTCGGCCTGAGCGAATGTGTAGGTGCCTGCGTATTGTGTAAAGTCTCCTGTTATGGTGAGGTCCTTTCTTGTGGCAAGAGGTCTCTGGCCTTGGGTGATGGTGCCGGTGTAATCGTCGGTTATGGTAAGTGACGCGATACTGCCGTAGGTACTAAGCCAGGTATTGTCGATGGTGGAATTGAAGTTGGAGTGGTTATCGAAATATACGATATCTCCCGCCATCGGAACAGGGTGTCCGGCATCGCCTCCGAGCCAGTTAGAGGCCGTGGACCAATTACCGGCGGCTGTAGCCGCCCAGTGGAATATGTATTCTTCGAATACCCAATTAGGGCTTGACTCGAGATAATCGGTATTACCGAGATTACGAGAATAGTGGGCGTTGACGTTCGTAAGATTGGCTTCTGCGTTTGCTACATCAACGTAGTACACTTCGGCGGCGGTAGCGGTGTTGAAGATGAACTTGCCCGTGCCGCCTGAGATAATATCTAATACTATCCTCGTCGTGTCAGACTGGCCGTTCAAGGTAAGTGTGCCATTGATGGTCTGAGTGGAGCCTGCCTCGATATAGAGATGCTTACCCGGCTCTACGCAGGTGAGGTTATTGAAGGTGGTAGAGCCGCGGATCTCGGAAGAGCCGGTGCCGGTGAAGATAACGGTGGAACCGCTCTGCGAGAACGTACCATAATTCGTCCAGTCGCCTCTGACTGTTGTTGTATTATTATTGATATTGAATAGCGAATTCATTCCGATTGATATATCCCCAATGGCCAGCGCAACACCGCTTACTGAAACTAGTTGACCACGGTCCCGGATAATAATACTGTCAAAATCATAGGGATTACCTGTTAAAGTATTAAGCTGTGTACTAGCCGAAGAAGAATTGCGGTTGTAGTTTTTAACGATTAGAGTATCTGTGTTATCAGTTTTATTATTAAGATAAACAGTACCCGCCGCCCCTGCAGGATTAGAACTGCCCGCGCCTCCGTATGCCGTCACGTTGGCATCATTGAACGAGCCGTCGCCGTTAGCATAGGAGCCGCCTACAGCGGTGTAATAGATCGCGATCCTGCCGCCTCCGCCGCCGCCCCAACCGCCAGCGTTGCCGCCATTAGCCGTTATGGTACCGCTGCCGGTGAGCGTGCCGCAGTCGATCCATATCGAGCCGCCGGAGCCTGGGCTGTAGCTGCCGCCACCGACGCCGTTTGCTTCGATAGTGCCGTTATTTGTAAGGGTGCCTGTGACGACCAGCTTGATGGCGCCGCCGCCGTACTGACTTATGCCTCCATAGCCGCCTGAACCAAGGCTTATGGGCTCTGTAACCGAGCCATAAGTGGCCAGCGGGTTATTGCCGCCCTGTCCGCCGTACGTGGCGCCGCCCCAGTCATACTTGCCTGGGCCGTATGTGCCGCGATAACCTTTGTATGAAGCGTTGACTGCCCCGCCGGCATTAATGGTAAGGTCTGTACATGTGAAGTAGAGCTTATACTGTTCGTAGCTGAAGTTGGGCAGGCTCTCTATCTTGCCTGCCGAACCTATGACAACGGTAGTAGGCGCAGGATTAAATGTCGGATAGCTTGTGTAACTGGCATTCGCAATCGGACAGAATATATAATTATTTATCGTCCATATTCCGGAGGGTATGTTCATGTATGAGCCCGGCTTGGCAATAAGATAACCTGTGGCATCTCCCCCGATTATTGTGGTAGTGATATCAAGCGTAGCTCCGCTTTCCACTGAGAGCTTACCGTATGACCTTAGATTGATCGAGTCGAACCGGAAGGTCCCATCTCTCAGGCCTGATGAGTATTCCTTAGAATCACGGCCAGCGGCATTCTTGACTATAAGATCGCCGTATGTCTGCGATGGATTTTTCAGATATATTGTTCCTGCGGCACCAGCCACCGTTGCCGAGCTACCCGCCGCGCCTCCGTATGCCGTCACGTTGGCATCATTGAACGAGCCGTCGCCGTTAGCATAGGAGCCGCCTACAGCGGTGTAATAGATCGCGATCCTGCCGCCTCCGCCGCCGCCCCAACCGCCAGCGTT
>JAMWCX010000001.1:708257-732676 GCA_023818895.1 Candidatus Omnitrophota bacterium
TCCATAGCCGCCTGAACCAAGGCTTATGGGCTCTGTAACCGAGCCATAAGTGGCCAGCGGGTTATTGCCGCCCTGTCCGCCGTACGTGGCGCCGCCCCAGTCATACTTGCCTGGGCCGTATGTGCCGGTAAATCCTTTATATGAGGCGTTAATTGCCGCGCTGTTAGAAATATAAACATCACCACCAACCGCAATAGTTCGTCCTGCGCCATAGGGAGCAACGTTGTATTGATTGGCGCTTCTTGTCACGCTTATGATACTATTGGCGCCAACTAGGATGTTGCCGCCGACAATTAGGTCACCAAGCTGGTCCTGTTTGAAGGTATATACAGTTGTTGATGCAGCATGGTCCTCGATAATAAAGTCGCCTGTTATCTCCATGTCGCCGCGAACAGCTATGGAACTGCCTTGAGTAATGAGGCCTGTGTAGTTGGCCTTTATGGTAAGCGACGCAATCTTGCCAAATCCAATGGTATTAAGCCAGGTATTATCGATTGTCGAATTGTAGTTGCTATAAGAGGCGTCGAAAATGACGTTATCGAATTCGTCAGGCCTGGTGTGGGTAGGATCGCCGCCAACCCAGTTATTCTCATTCCACCAGTAAAGGTCCGTGTAGCCAGGTTGTGCGTTCCAGTAGAACGTATAGCCGAATATCCAATCGACGTTATTTCCGGAATTAAGGCTTCCTGTGCCAGAGGCAATGATAGGCGTGGCGTTAATACACTCGGAATCTTTTACATCCAGATACTGGATCGCGCGGCTGCCCTGCGGATCGATGTACCATCTGTCGTCGATAGCCCCATCCTCATCATCCTCGCTTGAACGAAGTTTCAGCCTGCCTTCAGGCGTGGCAGCAAAGCCCTGCAGCTTCATCTCACCTGTGATAACTTGCGTCGAACCCTTTTCGAATGTGAGCGTAACGCCCCCTGTCATCTTCTCAATATCGTGGAACGTAGTCGAACCGTATATGGCCTGGTCAGTACCGTTAAAGTTCACAAGCCCCGTAGCATTGAGCGCCCCTAATCCTGACTGGTACCAATTACCAGCAAGATTAATCGTGTAACCTCCGTCGTTCAGAGTGCCTCCAAGATATATATCGCCACTCACAATAACATTATCCGACATAGTAACGGTCGCGCCTTCAGCGATCGTCCAGTCTCCGTCTATGGTGGTAGCCATCTTCCAACGGCCGCCTGAACCAGTGAATTCAAGGTTGTAGTAGTAGCTACCCGCCTTGAGGCCGTATGCGGTATAGTCACCCGTACCGTAGTATTCTACGGTTGAATTGGTCTGACAGTTGGGAGTAGTGACTGTTTCGGAACCCAGGAGCCGCAATCTTGCGCCGTCCTGGATTGTGAATGCGCCACCTGCCGATATGGTCTTTCCGGCGAGGTCGAGACTGCCTTCAGCTACATCGACAGTTGAAGCGGTAACCATGGTGGTCTGAAGTATCAGTTTTGCGCCATCGCTCTTATAGATCTGAATCGGCGAGGATATAGTGCCGGCGTTCTGAGTGAATGTCTTATCGCTAGAGCCGCCCAGAACCAGGGTTAGGTTAGCTCCCCCAAAGGCATCAGTAGTCGACATCGAGAAGTTGCCGTTTATGGTGATAACAATGGCGCTAGAAGGATTGGAAACCACTCCGTCAGTACGAATAAAATCGCCGTTTACAGTAACGTCCGTAGTAAATGCAACTGTTCCATAGTCGCTCTTATTTATAATTATCGAGCCAATCGTGCCTCCGGAGTATGTTAAAATGGAGTTCTGGGTCGAACCGTTAAATATAACAGTTTTCCCGCTAAGATCGAAGGTGCCATTTTGGGTCAGGTTACCGTTAAGGCTAAGGGTATCTCCGGCATAGGTGATAGTGGCGCCGGTGTTATTGGTAAAATTTACAGAACATCCGCCGCTGATAGCCGTCAGTATCCATCCTGAGCCGTTATGTGTAATGGTGCCGTTGTTGGTAAGGGCCGCGCCGTTCCAATCCCAGTTAGTGTAATTATTTTTGATCGTCCATGTTCCCGAATTGACTGTAATTGTGCCGTTGTTGATAATAGGATTGCCGCAGATATTAGTAAGAGGATTATCTCCGAGATTTATTGAGGTTCCTGCAGTTATGATGACAGAACTTGAGTCGTAGAGCTTGTTAATGATAACGGTTCCGCCGAGTTCTCCTTGAGCCGTGATTGTTGAACCTCTGATCCCTTCAATCGTTATTGTTTTCCCGCTAAGATCGAAGGTGCCATTTTGGGTCAGGTTACCGTTAAGGCTAAGGGTATCTCCGGCATAGGTGATAGTGGCGCCGGTGTTATTGGTAAAATTTACAGAACATCCGCCGCTGATAGCCGTCAGTATCCATCCTGAGCCGTTATGTGTAATGGTGCCGTTGTTGGTAAGGGCCGCGCCGTTCCAATCCCAGTTAGTGTAATTATTTTTGATCGTCCATGTTCCCGAATTGACTGTAATTGTGCCGTTGTTGATAATAGGATTGCCGCAGATATTAGTAAGAGGATTATCTCCGAGATTTATTGAGGTTCCTGCAGTTATGATGACAGAACTTGAGTCGTAGAGCTTGTTAATGATAACGGTTCCGCCTAAGACACCATTGGCAGTAATGGTAGAGCTTCTTATTGGGGCATTGCTTCTACAGTCAAAAGTGACTTTATTTGAGGGACTATAAGTACCTCCTGAAAAAGTTAGGTTTACCTCAACAGTATACCCCGCTACAGGAGCTATAAACGTCCCGCCTGATTGAGTAAAGCTTCCGTTGATATCCAATGTGCCGATCTTGCCGTCAAAGGTTCCTCCTGCCTGGGTGTAATTACCTGTGCCTACTGTTAGGGTCCTGGCAGTTGAGTCATCGCCAAGGTATATAGTTCCGGTGTAGTTGGCATTGATGTTCATCCCCGAGATAGAAGTAGAGATATCTATGTTGCAGTTTTCGTTGGAGACATTTGGATTGTATGCTGCCACATTGCTTGAACCGGGAACCACCCCGCCGTACCAGTTGGAAGCCACGCTCCAGAGGTTGGAAGCAGCATCACCGATCCAGGTATAGCTGACAGGGGTAACAAAGAGCCATCTTGAGTTATTGCCGGAATTGACGCAATTCGCGGTGCGTACATCAATGAGTGTGGCGTTGGTGTTGACTGAATCCTTCACATCAAGGTAGGACAATGTCGTTGTCCCTTGCGGATTGATATACCACTTGGAGCCGTCAGATGTGCTGCGCAGGCTAAGAAGATTCCCGGAAACTCCCTGCAGGGTCAGGGTGCCGGTGATGGTCTGGGTTGAGAGCGCCTCAAATCTCAGGGTATCGCTAGCAGTTACTGTCTTGGTCAGGTTATTGAAGGTGGTGGAGCCTTTTATCGACTGATTGCCTCCGTTCAAGATAACTGTTTGTGTACCGCCGCCTGATGAGAATACTCCGTAATTGGTCCAGTCGCCGCTTAAGGTGACATTGCCGCCCGGAGCAAATGCCGCCTGGCTGGGTATGTGCAAACTGGCTATCGGATATGTTTCATTGCCGAGTATAAGAGCACCGCCCGCGACGGAATAGAGTATCTCAGCGGCGGACTGGGAACCTTTGGCGTCCGAAAGATTAGCATTATCGATCGAGGTCAGGCCGCTTGAGGCCTCGTGCTTGACTGTGACCGTAGCGCCCGCGTAGATATTCAGGTTCTCGATATTGGAGGTCGTGGAGTCCGTGACTGTTATCGCGCTCCCCCTGTAAGCGGTGGCACTATTCAGGTAGACGAGGATCGCTATCTCGCTTCCTTCAGGCATAGAGATTCCGGAGAAGATGTAGAAGCCGTCTGAAGCAGTAGAGGCGGTTCCCGCGGCCGTTCCCATGACCACGAGGGAGACGATATCAGTTCCGTTTGCTATGGCGCTACCGCCGATAGCCTGGTAGGCATAGCCTGAGATGGTGATGCCGACTGAAGGCGGCGCATAGTTCTCATAGGCAAGGTGCGGATATGTGACGCCGGAGAAGCTATCCCAGGTATCGGTAAAGTCCCAGGGGTCAGGTTCGCCGGTATAAACAGCGCTTGTGGGGTCAAAAAACCAGCTTTCGTTGCCGCCTGGAAGCATGTCACTTATGTAATAGCTGTTAGACACATATACAGGCCCGCCGTTACTGCCTTTGTAATGCTGCTCTATCCGCCCTATCAGCAGATTGCCGGTCGTCGTACCATTTGCCATGCCGGTCGCGTAGGAATTATGGATATATATATAATCGTTGGGGGCATTGGTGGTCATGCAAAGGCCTATCAGGCCGCCCGCGTCACTGGAGCCGACCACATCACCTGTGGCAAAGCAATTTACCACGTCAACATGCGCAAGAGATAAGGCGCCGTCGGCTAATGCGAAGCCTATAAGGCCGCCCGCCGCATACGATGAGCTGCTTACCGAGCCTGTAGCATAGCAATCATTAAAATATATGGACGCCCCGCCGCCGCCCTCTGAACGCCCATAATCACAAGCGCTTCCCACCAGCCCGCCGACATTTTCACCTGTACCAACGACGCTGGCAGTGGAATAACACTGCGAGATGGTGATCGCACCCGAACCGCCCTGCTCCATGCCCCCTATAAGGCCGCCTACATTACTGGAGCCGCTTACACTGCCGCCATTGACATAGCAATTGGATATATTCACCTGGTATGAGTATCCTATGGCGATCTCAACTTTCCCTATTAGGGCGCCGACGTAGGAGCCTCCGGTAACTATGGGATTGACGAGCCCTACATTGGAGATAGTGACCGAATCATCGATTGGTGATACAACGCAGAATAGCCCAAAGCAGTCAGAATACTCGCCTCCATTGACCCTGAGATTGGATATGGTGTGATTTTGGCCGTTAAATGTGCCGGCAAAAGGCGATCCGGTGGTAGCGCCTACCGGCGCCCAGTTATCCCCTATTCCCGCATAACCTGAAGTGGATGAGGAAAGATCCGCCTCGAGGTAATAATCTCCGTATAAATCGTAACGCATGTTATTAAGGTCATACCAACTCGATATATAGTAAGTTTCGTTCTTAGCCCAGCCGGTATTTCCGCCAAAATCGCACTTTGGCTTGGCGTATATGGTATTTTCGCCTATATTGTGGGAATCCTGGATACCCACCCATTCGAGGGAATAACTACTTGAGTCCATATAGACATACCAGGCTGATCCCTCAATGCTTGATTTTAGCATTATGGTATTGGCAAGGCCGATGGCGCCATGTATTTCGGTAATACCAAGGAAGGTATAGCTCTTCCCCGACTCGAAATATATGGTTTTGCCCGGAACTGTGCAGATAAAGTTATAAAAGGTGATGTTTCCGTAAAGATTTAGAGGGATTTCACCGGAAATGGTTACGCTTGCGCCTTCCAGCGTAAGCTGCTGACAACTTCTATTGTACTCGATTGAGCCAAATTGGCCCTCATCCGGAGGCCCGCGGATCACTACAGTTGAACCGATTCCGAGTGATTCGCGAATATCAATAATTCCGTTTAACCGCTTCACATGGATATTCTGGGCTTCCACCCTCACTGGAGTGGTTAAAGCGCCGAACCTGTGGGCGGTCATTGTCAGATTCTGAGCCTGGATGATAGCTGAGTCGCGTGTTACAATGTCACCTCCTGTGATAAGAACCACTATTGGTGCTTCGATAGTAACCCCTATATCTATTACCTCTCTTGAGACAAGCGCAATCACGTCAACTGCTTTAATACGAGCAGCGGGTTCAATAGTAATTTTGGCAGGTGCGAATTCCTGCGTCCTGTTGAGAAAAACATTTACATCCGGTGTGGCAGGGGCTTCGGACACCGCTCGGATAGGCTCTCCAGGCGCGACATCCTCGACGATTATCTCGCCGGCTTCAACGTCCCCTCCTATTGAGACATCGCCGTCAGCAACGATTTTGATCACACCATTTTTATTCTCCACGCGGCTGCCCTTAACCATTCCCTGCAAATTGATGCTATGTCTGAAAATTTCGTTTATGCTTGAGGCTGCGAGAATAACCGTACCGCCTTCGGCAAAAAGCGTTCCTGTATTTTTGACCTGGTCAAGAACCGGTCTTCCCTCATAATCGGTGACCTGTTTGGCAACCGGTTCGGATAACACCACCGAAATAAGGCCTTTTCCGTCAAATTCCAGTCTCACTCCGTTTCCTCCCGCAAGAGCAATAGTGCCAGCTCTCGCGGTTATAACACCTTTATTCTCAACTGCTCCGGCTATGAGAACGCCGAAGCCACCATCTTGGAGTGTGATATTTCCCTCGTTCAAGAGCAAGAGATCCAGCTCCTTCTGTGTGATACGCTGGAAAAGGTGTTGACCTGCCAGAAAGTTCTGATTGGTAATATCCCTAGTCGAAAGTATTATTCCGCTTGCGGTTATGCTCGCACTCGACGCGACATATATGCCTGACTCATTGACCAGAATAAGGATACCGTTGGACTGAAGAATACCTTGTATCTGCGTAGGATAGGGCGAGTTTACCCTATTCAATATCTCGGATGTCGAGCTCGGAAGATTAACAATTACCTTCTCATGGGCTGCAATATCAAAAGAGCCATAATTAACTATTGTCTTATCGGATGCGTTGATGGTAAGTGTGTTTTCAGCCTGCTGGAATTCGGCAGTCCCTGAAACGACCTCGTAGTCTCTGGGTAGCCCATGAACGATATTTGCATAAAAGATATTTAAAATTAAAAGGCTAAATACGCATACTCCTGCCAGAATGCGCTTCTCGCATCGAGTACTGAGCTTTTTCGAATTCAGAATATTTCCCATTGTATGAACCCTTTTCCGCAACACCCAAAACAAAAAACCCGCAAAGCTCATGTTGCCGAACTTGCGGGTGTATTGCCCACCGACGAGGTGGACAAACGAAAAATCTCTTATTTCGGCAACTGGCTATCCTGCTTTCGCGAGGACCCTTTAGCTTTGTGACCCCGGATTTCTCCGGGTGTACTATTGTCGCTTAAGAGAAAGCGATTAATTTAAATAAGAAAGATCTTTTTCCTTACGATTTGATTATATCATATAATGATAGAATTTCAATATGCAAAAACAACCTTTTTTCTTTATAACCTTATTTATGTAAGCTATATTTCATTTTGCATTTTCAGACCGATTCTACTCTTACACCCAGACATTTTCCTGAGGCGATTGGAAACCGTCTCTAACCACTGCTGGAGACGGGTTCCTGATTGCCTTGGATGGTGTACCCTAGACGAATTTTAAAAAGTACCATTTGATACTTTTATTTTGTTCCGATCGTGCTATCATTTACTTCACCTCGCCTTTTACTTCGATCTTCTGGCCGTCGGTTACCATCTTGGCATTTTCGTAATCGACACCCTTTTCGCTGTAATCTGCCACAGCAACTTTGCCTTCCATGACTATGACTACAGTCCTGTACTTGCCTTTTGCATATCTCTTCTTGTAGAGATCTTCCCTATCTACGAAGTCAGTGGCGAATGCGATGGAACTCGTCCAGGATAGATTGGAGAATATGTCAAGCCATGGATTAACAATGTATATTGGATCTACCCACTCTTCCTCATCCTTATCGTCTTGCGGCTTTGTGAACCAGCTGGTATTATTTGAAGGGTTGATCCACTTCTTGCCTGACTTTACCCAGCCGCCAAGGGAGTTTTCCGGATTGATGTCAACACCGCTTGTGTTGTTGGAATCCTGTACATCCACGTTGGCTATGAGGCCGTTCCAGGTTGTGACATTGGGATCGATCTTCCACTGCGTACCGGGCTGGGTGCTGCGCAGGACGAGTTTATTTTCCTGGGTGCCTTTGAGAGTCAGGACAGAGTCTATGGTCTGGAGTTTATTCGCCTCGAAGTATATGGTCTTCTGTCCGACGGTGTTTGTCATGTCGCAGGTGAACTTCCAGAAGGTCGTCTCGCCTTCTATAGTCGCGTTATTTATGGTATCGAAGATGACTTCGTTATTATTGTGATCGAAAGCGCCGCCATTGACCATCTTCCAGCCTTTAGATATAAATATCTTATTATCTGCGGCGTTGACATTGAGAGAGGCCTTGTTATTGATGGTGATACTGCCGTTTATATCTAAGACTTTTGAGTTGAGCTCGAAGGTCTCACCCTTAGTGGAATCGCCTTTTAATGTTACGTCGCCATTGAAGGTAACGGTGCCTGTTGCGGTAATAACCTTGCCTATATTAAGCTTGTCAGATGTCAAGGCGATCTCACCTGCGCCGCCTGCCGTAAGATCGATGGTGTCGGCTATGGCCACATTGATGGGATTTGTGGCCTGTCCTATGTGGCCGGCAGATGTCATCGTGAGGTTATCGGCTGTTATTGTAGAGGATATGCCATTTGCGTCCAGTATGCTGCCGTTTCTGGCGTCGAGGGTAACGTTATCACCTGATATTATCGAGTCAACCTCGATATTGCCTATCATGGAGGTGAGATTAATCCTATCGGTTAGGTTCTCAATGGTGCCTGTGGTGAGGTCTCCTGTCCTTGCACCCAGTCCTGTGGTGATATTTATGGCCTCGCCTGCTATAGTATTCTTTATAATACCGCTGTTTAAGAGCCACTCATCGAGCTCAAGGGCATTTCCTCTAAGGTCGAGTGATATCTTCTCGCCTCCGAAGATCTCGTCGTCTATAGTCAGGGCCTGCAGGCGTATCGTTCCGGTAATGTTGAAGAATGGATGGAACTGTGCTGGATCCGCTATATGATCGATGAATACAGTGTCGTAGCGCGAGGGCACTATCCATGGATCCCAGTTGCGAGGATCATACCACTCACCAGATACCTCACCTGTCCAGGTGATATCGTCGAACGACCAACCGTAGTTATTGCCGAGGTCCGTCGAGTGGTGGGCAATGATGTCGCGGATGCCGGCCTGGTCAACATTATTGTTCATATCCTGCACAGCCACGTACTCGACCTCGCAGACCGTATACACACGGATCTCCGCCTGATCAGCGCTAAGCGTGGAGTGGACATTTATTGGGTCGCCTTTCCGGCCTTTCAGGACTATGGTCGTTATGTCCTGGAGCTGGCCGTCTGTATGGTCGAATTCAAGCGTCTTATTGGTAATGCCTCGGCCGGCGGTGTCGCATTTTAAGACATTGAATTCGGAGCTTCCAAGTATAGTGGAGTTGGAATTATCATCTCCTATGAACTCGACAGTAGAGCCTTCCCCGTTGAACTCACCGTAGCATGTCCAGTCTCCGTCAATAGTCCAGTACGACGGTCCGGCGTTCACCGTGGCATTAGACCCTATCGTGACAGAGCCGCCGATATCGATATCGCTTGAGGCGTAATCAATGTCAAGAAGCCCGTTTATGATAAGGTCTCCGGTCGAGGTGATGTCGATGGAGCCTGAGCTGGAAGAGGTGTTGCCATTAAGTGTAATAAGACTTCCGTTTATTTTTAGAGATGTGCCGGCATCTATGCCGCTTAATGATACATCGGACCCCAATACTGTCGTACTAGCGGCAGATGAGATAGCGCTATCCACTTTCACAGGCCTTTGGTAACCGTCAAGCCATACGTAACTTATAAGGCTCGTTACAGTTCCGGTGATGTTAAGTCCATATCCTTCGATAATGACGGCGTCGTATGCCATTACATCGGAAAGAGTTACAAGTCCTGTTGCGCCTCCCAGTGCCTGGACCGATACAAAACTGCCAGTCGATTCAAGCCTGCCGGTTACAGTAACATCATCCGAGGTGCCGATGTAGACGCGCAAGGCGCCAGTCACGGAATCTGCGATTTCGACCTTGCCGGAGGCTTCTATATCTAGGGTATCAGCTGAGCTTATATATTCGCCGACAGTTACACCGGTATCGGTATAAATATAGACGTAGCCGTCAGAGGAGACATACGAATCAATGCCTACTGCGCCGGCGCAGTATATATCGATATCGCCCGCCGCATCCAGATATCCGCCTACGTCGAGAGAGCCGACGCAGTAAGAGCTGTTTCCTATAATAATGCCGCCGGCGTTTACGTCGATATTGCCGGTTACCATAACATCACCGTCGCAATATATCTCCACAAGCGTGCCGGCCCTAAGAGATCCGTACGCTGTCAGATAATCACCGGCTGGCACTCCGGTTGTATCGATGCAAATATAGCCGAGCGCTGTGGCGGCGTTTGTGTGGTTGCCGAATTCGACAGGTCCCCATGTATAGAGCTCTATATAGGTTCCGGCATCGAGTTTATATCCGCTTGCGTCAAAGGAGAGAGGATAGATACCGCTATCATCATCGCCGACTTCGATATACGTACCGGCGGTGATATCGCCATTTACCGTCACCGAGCCGGTGCCGTAGAGGCCTACATAGGTGGAGGCCCCCAGCGCGCCGTTTACGGCAGTAGTAGTCGCGGAAGTAAGCGATATGCCGTAATCGTTTGTTATGCCGACGGTATCTATGGTATCGGCAATCACGACAACATCACCTAACGAGTTATAAAGCGTCCCGTAATTGGCGAAGGCATCCACAACCTCGATGTAGGCGTTATCGTGGGCAACATCGAGCTCGGCATAGGATGATATCGTCATGCCGCTATTAACATACACGCTCGCCTGAGGAGCATACTTACCTGCCTCTACGTAATAGAGATAGCCGCCTTCTACTTCGATATCGGCAAATATGTTCGTTATATAATTGAGTTTTGAAGTGTCAACAGCTTGGTTAAGCTCTATGGCCTGCAGGTCCCAGTTGTTGATAACTTCCTTAAGTGGATTTTCGCTGCGCACAGCCACAGTATTGGCATAAAGGTTTAAACCCATAGATGTGGTCTCTAACGCCTTCGTAATGGTGGCGGCCTCAGGTGGAATATCGCCTATTGTGGATGCCGAATACACACCGACAACATCGCCGTTTTTAACATCTGATACCATAATCGAGAAATGGCCGTTAGGATCGGTGTAGCCCTGGAATAGTGATGGCGTGCCGTTTATGGCTATCACAACAAGGTGTCCTTCACCAAGCGCTGTTGAAGCGTCGATGGCGGTATAGAAGGTACCGGATATTTCGGTGCCGGTTAATCCGAATACCCAGTTGATATTGTTACCGGAGTCGGTGCCGTTTGTGACAAGAATGTATGCGGGCGTCTCTCCGAGAGGCCTGACCTGGTCTTTGACATCGGCTCCGTCTATTGAGAATGAACCGGAGCCATACCAGTCGCGCTGTTCGCCATCTACGTCTGAGCGGATGGTATATCCGGAGCCGGTGAAGTCTATCATTCCGTCGTTATGGACGCCGCCTTCGCCTATGGTGATGGAGCCGCCGGAATTACGCCATGTGCCGCTTGCGATATTTATGTAATAAGCGTAAAGGGCGCTTCCAGCCTGGTCGAGTGAGCTCGAACCATCGATGTTAAGTTCGCTATCGACAAACATCTCATCGGCCATGGTGTAAGATGAGCCGTTTTGCAGATAGAGTCCGATGAAATGGTTGTAGTTGGACTGAATAGAGCCGGAGCCTTCGAGATAGGCGTCATCGTTGATCTGGCCCAGGTTGAAGGTGCCGCCGTCGAGGGTGATGACATTGCCGTTTGTAGTAAGCGTGCCGGCCGAGAAGTCGAGGTCATAGTCGACATAAAGCGGATCCTGTAGTGTATAGGCGCCTTCTATCGTAAGGTAGCCGAATGGATCGCTATTGGTAAATATCTCGCTTCCGCCTGTAAGATATACAGTGCCGTCGCCGTGTGTGAATGTGCCGCCGTTATTGGTCCAGTCGCCTCCGATATGGATCTGGCTTGAACTGTCGAGGACCGTTAGGGCGCCGCTGGACTCTATAAAGAGGCCGCCATCCACATATAGCCTTCCGCCTGAGATCGTGTATTCGCCCGCTGGATATGGCGGTATATGCGCTATGGTAAGAGAGCCGCAGTAGGCCTCTGCGTCCTGCTGGGGAAGCACTCCCATCTTCACGCATACATCATCTGTGGAATCGAACTTTTTCAAAAGGTCGCTGTAATTTACTCCTGTATCGCCGCCGTAGTAATTGTATCCGTACAGGCCGTCCTCGATGATACAGCTTACGCTTGCCAGAGACAAGTTGGAGTTGAAGCTAAGGTCAAGGCTGCCGCCGTCTATCCACACCTGGACGCCGTCGGATAGTGTCAATGTGGCGGGATTATCCATACCGGCAGCGCCTATCAGGAGCCTGCCGGTTAACCTTATGTGCTCGCATACCGTCACGTTGGTCCCCTGACCCTGTATCTCGATGTTAGAGAAGCTCTTGGATTCGTCATATCCTCCGGAGTATATGGCCTGGGCACTGCCGCTATCAAATATAACCCATGAATCGCCGGCTATGAAGGCGCCGTCATTCGTCCAGTCGCCGCTTGCGTATATGTCGCCCGCAGGCGCGTAGGTCATACCTGAAGGAATAAGCAGGCCTATGCCGTCAGTGAAGGAAATGGTATAGCTGGGGCCTGTTCCTGAGACGGAGTAATGCACGTCCGAGTCGGGTGTGTAAGCTGCGGCCAAGTCAACGTTGGAGAAGTAGCCTCCGATATTGGCGTCGGCATCTCCTATGGAGAATTGGTTGTTCTCTAGAGTGATATTGCTTATAGCGTTGGAATTTTGGGCAATGCCTACCAGATTTGCCTTATAACTTGAGCTGTCAGCAAATACCAGTAGCTTATCTGAAGCGTTCAACACCACGTTTTCAAAGCTAAAAGCCCCGCCTGAAGTGGTATTCACTACCACAAACCCGCCGCCGTTCAAGGCAAATGCTATCGGTATTCCTGCGCCCTGTTCATTAAACGTTCCGCTTACCGTCACCGCACCCTCTGGCACATACCCTTCCCAGTGCAGGTGAGGATAGGTGGAGGCAAAGGCGTCCCAGATAGGAGTGGTATGGAAGTCCCATCCGGTGTAGTTGGATTCACCGTGCATCTTGACTTCATTTAAACCATGTACATTGGAAGGATCGACTGTATTCCCCACCCCCCCTTCCTGCGGATCAAGATGAGGATTATGAGTAATGTTCCAATAACTATGCCCGGAAAAAGATCCAAGGATATTAGGATACCCTGGGAAATAAACCCCATTATATCCTACTAATCCTCCGGTAGCGCCAGAAGAACCACTTACTGTTCCAGTAGCATAACAGTTCGTAATAGAAGCGTTATTATAATGCCTGCCGACTAATCCTCCTGCTATATATGTGCTCGTAACATCTCCGGTGGCGTAACAATTGCTTATTGAGGAATGGTCGGCTGTTCCCGCTAAACCTCCTGCAAAATAACCAGAGACTGAAACAGAAGCGAAACACTTTTGCATATTGTTATTCCAACCGTGATAACCAACCAAGCCACCTGCCCAGCTTGCCTGCGTTGTGCTTCCAGTTATACTGCCCCCAGAAACCGAACAGTTTTGTATACTGCAATTGCCGCTATTAGCCAGAAGCGCAGCGGCTGTACCCAGATCAGAAGTGATATCCACATTAGTAAGATGAATATTGCTTAAAGTGGCATAATCTGCCTTGCCAAATAATCCGACCGTATAGTTGGAGATATTCCAATGCATATATAATCCATCAATTGTATAGTCTTGGCCGTTGAAGTTGCCCATGAAGGAAGTGGATGAGGTCCCCACCGGCTCAAATCCTGCGCCAGAGTTCCAGTTGGTGGTCGGGGTGGCGTCAATATCGTTCTCGAGCTTAAAGTTTGAAGACAGGTAGCACTTCATCGCCTGCAGGTCATAGACATCGCGAATAAGTTTATAGCCGCTACCGTCGGTTTCATAGCGGTTGAAGGAACCCTGATTGGTCGGGGTGATGGTAAAACTCCTGCCTACGGAGAAGGTGTAGGTGGTAGGAGCGCTGCAGGTAAAGCTTCCTGAATTAAGCAGAAAGTCCCTAGTCACTGCCACATTGCCATTCTGGGTAAAGGTCCCCTCATTGATTAAGTCTTGAGAGGCACTGACATTGCCGCCAGGCGCATAAGTCATGGAGCTAGGCAGCCACAGGTCAATGGAGTTTAAGAAGCTGGCGTTTCCGCTTGTAACGCTGTAATGGACATTGGAATTGTTGTAATATGCCGCTGCCAGATCGGCATTGGTCAGGGCCTTGGAGATAGCAGCATCAGTATCGCCTATGGCGAACCTGCCGTTTTGCAGGGTAAGGCCGGATATAGCCGCACTGCCGTTTGTAACCGCGGCCATATTTGCCTTATAGCTTGCGTCATTGACGAATATGAGTAATCTGTCCCCGCTTGCCAAAACTACATTAGAGAAGGAGAAGCTACCGTTAGCGTCCGTTGTGTTAACCGTTACAAATCCTGCACCGTTTAAAGATAGTGCCACTTGTTTATTGGCACCGATCGCAGAACCAGCGGTTCCGCTTACCGTCACCGCGCCCTCTGGCACATACCCTTCCCAGTGCAGGTGCGGGTATGTTGAGGCAAAGGCGTCCCAGATAGGAGTGGTATGGAAGTCCCATCCGGTGTAGTTGGATTCGCCGCGCATCTGGGAGGTGGTGAGGGGCGTGCCGCCATCGCTTATAAAGACCCCTGAGGTCTCTATGTCCCAATATGATTGGGTAACGATTTCGCTTGAACCTCCAAGATACCCATAGCGTCGTCCTACGAGGCCGCCGATGTTAGGATATGTCGCCGAGCCAGTTATCACGCCGGTCGCATACGCATTGGTGATGTTTGAATGGCCGCCATTGTCGGCGAGCAGGAATCCTGCGATGCCGCCCACGTTAATTTCGTATCCCGGGCAGGTGCCTGACACGTTAGCTGTCGAATAGCTATCCAGAATCAACGCGGTGCTGAAAACGTTGGCATATTGACAGCCAACGATGCCGCCGGCATTGACCCGGTTACCATAACCGCTGCCGGAAGCGATGACGCTTCCGGTCGTATAACACCCGCTTATAGTGGAATTTACCGACCAGTACGCATAGGAATATCCGATAAGGCCGCCGGCATTGGCGCCGCCGGGAAAAGGATTTGTCGCGGCAACAGACACATCCGCGCTCGAATCATATATATTCGTCCGATAGGCATATCCCACAAGCCCGCCTACATTGGCTGGATTTGCAGTACCCGAAATATCGCCTGCGATATGCACGTTGTCGATTGTAGAGGACTCGATGCTGCCTGCAAGGCCTCCCACATTGACGCTGATAGAATAGGAGGTATCTGTCACGGTCATGCCCGTTAGATTTATATTTTTTAAGACGGAGTCTGTCACATAACCGAACAGGCCGAGGTTCGCTATATCGTTTTTACTCATGGAAAGCCCGCTGATGATTTTGTTGTTGCCGTCATAGGTTCCAGTGAATTTTGTTGTTGCATCACCAAGCGGAATGAATCCAGTGCCGCCGTTCCACAACGACGCCGAGGCCGCGCTGAAATCACAATATTGTTTGAAAACGAGGTTGGAGGCAAGATAACACTTTATAGCCTGCAGGTCGTAAATGTCGCGGACCATATAGGGGTCGATGCTCGTCCCGCTGCCGCTGAAACGGTTAAAGACACCACCACTGATGACAAAGTTCGCTGCCGCGCTGAACGGCAGGGACTCGGGGTCCTTAGGGTCAGGTATCGTAAAGATGCCGCCGGACTGCGCATAACCTCCCAATATCGTGAGGCCTGCCGCCTGCGTAACGGAACCATTCGTAAGCGTGAAATTGTTGCCGACCGTCATTGCGTCGTCTATGGTCCAGGCGCCGCTGCCGGTCGGGCTATTGAAAACCACATTGTAGAACGGATCGCCCGCGCTCACGACCGTCTTGCCTGCCGCATCCGCATTAAAGGTAACCGTTCCGGTGCCGCAGTTGAATATACCGCTGGCTGTATTCGTAAAATCACCCGCAATATACGCATAGGCGCTAGAACCGCCCAAGGTCAACCCAGAAACGGCCCCTCCGACGCCGAGAGAGACGTTATTAAAATATATGCTTCCGGATGTTATTGAGATGGTGTCGCCCGTTCCTGCAAGGACCACATCTGGCACATAATCGAAGATGCCTCCGAAATACACAGTTTTTCCGTTGTATGTTATGGGATTGCCTTTGAATTGCGAACGCGGCGAGCCCGATCCCAGCAGAAGCGCCTGATTGGCGTCACTCTCAATGATGAAAGATCCGTTATTGGTAACATCCTTGGAAAATCCGAATCTCGATGCGGCTGACGAAGCGTCGAGATACAGTATCGCGCCGTCATTGATTAGGGTCGTCCCTATCACTCGAACCCATTTCGAGTTTGTATCGAGAACGCCGCTCGTGCCTTCCCCTATGATGAGGTTTCCATTCATATACAGGTGGTTGGTAACGGGGCTTACAATTGCTCCATCCTTAATAGTGACATTATAAAAATCCTTGGCGGTCCCAGTCCCACCCGTATCGATGGTCTGCGGGCTGGTTCCGGCAAAGACAAAGGTCCCGCCTGTCGAGGTGAGCGTGCCGCCGAGATTTGTATAGTTGCCGGTAAGGGTGATAGTATTAGCTCCTGTAATAAGTGACGACGTGGAGCTCGACGCATTTATGGTGAGGTTATTGACCGCTACCGCAGTATCTACCGTGCACGCTCCGAAAGCGCCTGAGGCATACCCGATGGCAGCGTTGTCATACTGACCCGGCACGACGCCTGAAGACCAGTTAGCGGCGTTCGTCCACACGCCTGTGCCCGTATATGTAATATCGCCAAAGGCCCAATGTTCATTATTGCCAAGGTTTTGGCTATTGGATGCTGGGATATCATATGAGGCGTTGGTGTTATGGGAATCTTTCACCGATACATAGGCAATCGAGCTGCTCGAAACGCTGATATTCGCGCCTACACCATTCACCAAAGAGCGTATGTTAACGAGGCTGCCGGGTGCGCCTGTTATCGCAAGTTCGGCTATCGTCTGAATGCCGTTGGCATCGAACTCCAGCGTCTTGCCGGGCGTATCGCATGTCAACACGTTAAATTCGGTCGAGCCGAGTATGCGGCTTGTGCCTGGCCCATTAAACTCCACGGTGCCCGCGCCCGCAACGAAGGAGCCGCCGTTATTAATCCAGTCGCCTGCGACATAGATATTGTTTATGCCGGCCGCGAGGTTCGATCCCGATTTAAGGTTCAGGTCACCGTTCACTGTCAATGAGTCATTGAGCGTCCAGCTGGCGCCATCGTTGAAGTTGACCTCTCCGGCCACAACGGACTCACCGCTAACATTGACCGGCGCGTTGAAGTTGACGGCGCCTGCGCTCGTCACGGTAAGGCTGCCCAGTAAGGCCGGTGGTACGTCTCTTTCGCTGAACCCCACAGAATATGTATAAACAGGATAACTGCCAAGGTCCAGATAATTCCATTGGTATGAGAAGGGCTCGTACTTATATATCACGCCGTTGGCGGGAGCATACCCTTCGCCGCCGGGGCCGACGGCAATATTTCCGCTCACATTGAATGGAGCAGCTATCGACTCCCACATCCCATAACCGATGTCATACCTCTTTATAGCTTCATAACCGCCGTAATCATATCCAACCGCATAAATACTGCTGCCGCCCGCACCCCCGTAATAAGTATAATAAAAGCCGGCATCAGGCGGATAATCAAGCCAATATCCGTAATACGGATCATATATCTTCAGCGCGTTGCTTCCGTCTGATGGATAGCCGCCAGCGCCCACTATCCCGTTATTGGCAGCGATACAATAAATGTCAAAATTCATAACGGGTGGCGCATAATAATATTGCCAGCCGCCGAGCGGATCGAACCTGTGGATCAAATAACCATTGGCTACATAAAATGTTCCGTCACTATCCGCGGCGCCTCGCCAGGCCTCGCCATAATTGTAATCGTAGTACAGATTTTGCCAGCCGTTTCCGTCATTCCGGTATACACAATAGTTGCCGAGATAGTTGCTCCAGCCCCATGCATACACGACGCCGTTAGCGGCCGCAATACCATAGATATAATTCATATAGACCAAGCCGTCGGTCGGGACACCCAAAGATATCCATTCACCGTTAAAGTACTTCCAGACAGTACCAAGGTCGCTAATATAGAACTCGGTCGTAAGCCCTCCTATATTGCCTATCCGTCCCATAAACGTCACAACACCGCTTCCTGCTTCTAATATGAGCGATTGATTGCCGAAGGCATCCAGCGACTCGCTGAAAAGGATTGAGCCGTTTGCGCCGCTTGTGTTGATAGTGATGCTGTTACCGAGCTCTACAGGGCCATAGAAGTTAACCGGACCATCCACCGTTATGTTTCTGTAGAGCAGAATATTATTGGACCCGAATATATCAAGACCAGTAGGATCGCTTGCGCCGTCGCCGACCTGATAGAGGGTAATGTTCGCTCCGTCCAGCGTAAGATAATGAGAACCTATAATGACGTTAGCCGGGCCAAAGGTTATATCCTTAGGCGAGGATCCGCCGTCGTTGGCGGTTATCGAGATGTCATCGTTGATCTCGATGCTTCCCACGCCTGTAAAATTTAGGCCTTTATCCGTTAAAACGGGTCCGAATAGGTGCAGGTTTCCTCCGGAGAGGCTCAGCGTGTCTACGTCGACTGACTGTAAGCTAATGCCGGCGCTGCCAGCGTCCAGCGCTAACTCATAGTCGCCGCTCACCGGGGCATTGATATCTATCGCTCCGTCGTTTGAGGCCAAGGACGCGTTCTGGTCAAGATAGCATGCCGCGGCATTGACGCTGATACTGCCTGCTAAGGCATTATTGGCGATGGTCCCCGGATATATATTCATGGCATTCAGAACGATATCACCGCTGTAATTTGTGATGAGCCCATGATTGATAATGTCGTTACCTGCTGAAATACCATTAGCGTTGACATCCAGCGCGCCAGACGTTATCGCAAGGTCATTACCGACATCGATGGGCTCCTGCAGAACGACGCTTCCGGAATCCTTGTCTATAACAACATCGTATATGCTCGCGTCTCCGGTCGATACATGCTGAGTGCCGGTGCCGTCGAATGTGACCGTTGCGGCGCTCGTGAAGATATCTGTGTTGACGAAGTCACCAGCTATGGTGATGTTATTCATGCCGGCATGCAGCGCGCCCTCATCTATAGCGAGTGTGCCGTTCACGTCTAGGTCGCTTTCCATTGTCCAGACGCCGCCTGCGCCGTTTACCGTAACGTTATTGAACTCGGTAGTGGGCGCGTATATCGTCTTGCCGGCCTCACTACCGTTAAAGGTTACCATGCCGGAGGTGTTCAGCGTCCCGTTGACGGTGAGACTACCCTTGATATAAATATCATGTGTGAGGGCGTTCAATGTCCCATTCGCCATGAAGAACGAGGCCGAGTCGGACTGGTTGTTATATTCGGTAGTTATCCACCCTTCAGATTTTAATACGGTGGAAATGCGCATTTCGTCGAGTATTCCATTAAAATATGTTTGTGCCCCATGCACTCCGATATAAATTGGGGCGGAAGTTTGCCTTAAGGTGGGTACAGAAGTTGTCGAATAATAGCTAAAATTCATAGTTAGTTCTGCACCGTCCACAAAGACCCTCATCTGAAAATTGCTTAAAGAGCTGTCATGCTGCATTATTACATAATGCCAATCGGTTGCACTCACGCTATCTACAGAGGAACCGGAAAAAAAGGACCCTTCTGGTCTAAAGAAATAACCGCCCATCTTGTCATTTTGCGGGCCAAATCCATAAAAGAAATCCCACGATCTAGTCTGTGTCTGAGTGGGATTACCTTTAGACATAATACAACCAGAATGGTTAGTCGCCGGTTTTATCCATGCAGAGATAGTAAAGTTTGAAACTAACTGTAAGGTAGATGGATTTCCCAAATCGATATAACTATTGCTTCCGTTAAAATTATCTGCTCCACCGATTTTACCTGAGTCAGTATAAATAACATTACCATAGGCGGTTCCGTTGTTATTATTTATAGTAGAATCAGTCGCATTTGTCTCTGCCATGTGCCAGACGCCGGCATATCCCTCACTCCAGACCGCCGTCTTCTGCTCGGTAGAGGCCGGATTCGTGGTGCCGTAATAGAGGTATATCCGCGTATCCTGCGTGTCTGAGAGGTCGGCCTTGACCCAGGCAACGAGCGTCCTCGCGCCGGGGCCGCCGTCATTGTAATACTCAACTTCATACGGGATTATATCGCCGGAGGCGTTTCTGAACCTTATGGTGTAATTTGAGCCATTCTTGACGTTTGCCGCGGTAAGCTCGTCGTCGGTTACGCTAAATAGCACCGGGAAGCCAGATACGCCGCCTGTTCCTACCTTGGCATGATCTATGGTGATCGTCTTACGATAAGAATAACTCTCGGGCCAGCTGCCCGGCGCTCCTGCCGATATGCCGCTTTCCTTTTGTATGGCAAGGTCGCCATCTACATAAAGAGGATCGGCCAGCGTATAATTGCTTCCCGGAGCAAATATGACATTATTGAAGTGGTTTGAATTATCGTCAGCGTTGGAGGTGATCGTATTGGCAGAGGTGCCATTGAATATTACCGTGCTATTGTCGGCCGTAAACGCTCCCCCGGAATTAGTCCAGTCGCCGCCCAATGTAATGATAGTGTCGGCATCCGTACCTCTTGAAGCATCAAGGCCTCCGTATATAGTAAGGAAATGAGAAAGGGTAATGTCATAGCCGTCTGTAGCAAGCCAGTCTTCAGCTGATATAGTTAGATCTATGGCGTTAAGGTCGCTTGTGAGAATGACTGTATCAGGGCTCGAGCCGACGACTACATGGCCGAGATTGTTGCCATCTGAGTCGAGTTCAAGGTAACCATAGAGCCGCAACTGGCCGGATCCGGCGGAGTAAGTGCCTGGTGCAAGACTAACCGTCTTGTATAAACCATCAAATACGACATTGCCGTCATCCTGCGATAAGAGGCCTCCCGATATGTTGCAATTACCGCTTATCGTGAGGGCGCCTGAACCCAGAAGCACCTCACCCCCTGTCTGTGTATAGTCGCCGTAGATTGTAATCGCAGTATCATTGGTCCTGGCATCAACAATAAGAGAACCTCCACCGGTATTTGTTATCTCTGCGTCCCCCAGTTGATATATATAAGGCGTATTGTAGGTTAGCTGCCGTGTCTGGGACGATAGATTGCGGATGATGCCGTCATAAATAACAAATCCCGCCGCGGAATTAACCGTAATATCACGATCGGATAGGTCCATTATGACAAGGGAATTATTTATACTGCCGCCGCCGCCTGTTAGGTTCACGTCTCCTTTAATGACAAATGTGGAATCGTCTATATTAAGGAACCCCGAACCGGAACGACCGAAGCCGCCCACACTTACTGTATTGCCGCCGGCTATAAAGGTGCCTCCTGTAAGATCAAACAAATTGTTGACTGTGAGCGGGCCAATCACATAACGGTCGCCGGATATAACGGAAAGATTATTGAACAAGCTTGAACCCGCATACATAGTGCCGCTGCCATTAAGATTAACGGTCTGAGCTCCGCCGCCGTGAGTGAAGGTACCGTTATTGACCCAGTTGCCGGCGACGGTGATATTATTCGCGTCCGCATTGAGCGTCGCGCCGCTGTCGATGATCAGGTTGCCAGCCACGATCAAAGGATCGCCCAGCGTCGCAGAGGCAGGCTGGGAGATGATTCCTTGGCCGTATGACGGGCCGTTGCGCGGCGTGCCGTTCCTGCCGTTGCCTGAATAGTCGTTCGTATTGCCGTCAAAATGCCAGCCGGCGATGAGATCTGGGCGCGCCGTTCCATATGTGTGGTTGGAGTACATGGAAGCGATCTCTCCCGCCGAAAGCTCGCTTGCATATACGGCCATTTCGTCAATTAAACCATTGGTGTACCAGCTTGCGTCTGAACGCAATCCTATCTTCAACATACTATCATTATTGGCTAACGGCCCTGTATACCAGTCTTTTATCCAATTACCGTTAATATAGGCGCTGTTCCAGCCATCCGTACCGTGTGTCGCGGTGAGAAAAACCCATTCGTTGGTAGGAATGACGGTGGTGAGATTGGTATAGGGTAGATATCCGTTGTAGCGCCCATTACCGAACCTTAAGTCGCCGGTTATCCCGCTGGAGTTTATACCCCACCATACGCCTCCATAGTAAGGAGGTGATTCTGCCCAACTATACACGCAGGTGGCCGACCCATACGACCTAAGATAGACCCATAAACTTATACTGAAACCTGTCCCGCCATAATTATCTGGGTCTATAATAATAGAATCAATATACTGGTTCACGCCGTTTAGATCGATCGCCTGACCGTCAGGCGCCAATATCTCGAGGTTATTGAACGCTGCACCGCCAGATTTGATCGTATGGTTTGCGGCTCCGACGAAGATTACGATCGAGCTGCCGGCAATAAACCCAGCGGGGCCTGCGTTATTCGTCCAGTTGCCTGAGACATTCATGATCTGGTAGCCTGCGGTGAGGACGCCTGATACAATCGTTATGTCGTGGATATTGGCAGTGGCCGTCAAAGTCGGGTCATTCGGGCGATCAAAGATAAAGACATTTGATGTGGCGATTGGCACTAATCCGGTCGACCAGTTGGAGCCGGTTGAAGCATCCCATTCTGTTGAGGTATTGCCAGTCCAGATGTAGTTTTCCGCATCGCCAGTATAGTTCTCCCAAGACAGGTGCGGATAGGTAGTCTTATAAGTATCCCAGACAGGCGTAAAGAAGTCCCACTGGTTAGCAGTGCCTACGGCATAGACACCATGAGCAGGGGAATAAAAGGCGCTTTTGTTAGCTTCATTATAGGTTATGCTCCCGCCGTTACCTATCGGCTGGGCGGCTGCTTCTGTCCACCAGCCGCAGTTAGTTACATCCCCCCCCTGCCTGTATCCGATAAAACCACCTAAGTAACTGCCTGTGGCAGTTACTGTCCCGGTAGAGTAGCAGTTGTTAACGCTGACTCCAGAATTGGGGGCAAGATTTCCTATAAAGCCGCCTATATAACTTTCACCACTGACAGGGCCTGAGGCATAGCTATTATTTACTATAACTGCTCCATAGCCAATTAGGCCGCCAACATGTAAATCACCTTTTACTTGCGCAGTGGAATAACAATTGCTAAATGTTATAAAATGGCCGCAACCGGCTAGACCACCTATAAAGGAATTGTCTGCGTTTGACTGCGCGTCAATAGTTCCGGTGACATAGCAGTTTTCAACAAAAGCTCCCCATGTATCATCGTCATTAGGTGCGCCGCCGATTAGCCCTCCTACGCCTACTATCTGTGTTTGGCCCGTCGCTATTATGTGTATATCTATAAGGCCTACATCACGAATAATGGCAGGGTTATTTATCGCCCCAAACAAACCAACAGCATGTGCATTGCGGTTGATATAGAGATGAGAAATAGTGTGATTATTGCCATCAAAGGTGCCGGTAAAACAGTTGGTAGGTTCCCAGGTCATATCACCACCGACCGGCTCAAAGCCCGCGCCCGAGTTCCAGTTTGCGGTGTCCGAGGCGTCGATGTTGTTCTGGACTGTGTAGGTGCCGGAGAGGTTATATTTCATGAGCTGAAGGTCAAGGACGTTGTAAATCCAGTTGGAGTAGGAGTCGGTGATGCGCGCGATACCGCTTTCGCCGTAATCGTAATAGTTGTATCCTACAAGACCGCCGGCAGCACTTAAGCCATTAAGACTGGCACCGCTAAAGAAAGTAGCAGTGGAGTTCTGGATTGTGCTAGAGTTATATCCCACCAGTCCGCCGACACGCTCACTTCCTGAAACCGTCCCACCATCTTCTATTGTGACACTGCAGGAGCTCTGGATTGTGCCATAGTTTTGGTTTTCTCCCACCAACCCGCCGACAAAATAATTTCCTGAAACCTCTCCGCCACTTTCTATGGTTACCGAGCAGAAGTCCTGGATGGTGCCAGAATAGTTATGCCCCACCAACCCGCCGACATAATTATTTCCTGAAACCTCTCCGCCACTTTCTATGGTTACCGAGCAGAAGTCCTGGATGGTGCCATAGTCGTTATGCCCCACCAGCCCGCCGACATACCAGTATCCTGAAACCTCTCCGCCACTTTCTATTGTGACGCTGCAGGAGTTTTGGATTATGCCGTTGTTAGACCCCACCAACCCGCCGACATAATCATCACTTCCTGAAACCGTCCCATATATATCTACATTTGAGGAGTAAATTGTGGCGGAGGAGTAATTACGCCCCACCAACCCGCCGACCCAATTATTTCCTGAAACCGTCCCATATATATCTACACTTGAGGAGTCAATTGTGCCGGCGTTCTCCCCCACCAACCCGCCGACATACTCATTTCCTGAAACCGTCCCATATACATCTATACTTGAGGAGTCAATTGTGCCGCTGCTATACCCCACCAACCCGCCGACATAATCACTTCCTGAAACCTCTTCGTCACCATTTATCGTTACGGAACAACCAGATACGGTACCGCTGACTAAAAATCCTATTAACCCACCAACAGAGTTCTGTCCAGTTA